>NZ_LT635454.1:213451-601616 GCF_900120005.1 Holdemania sp. Marseille-P2844 | reverse complement strand
TTGAAGACAAGTCCTCAAGCAAGCGTTCGACTTGCATGTATTAGGCACGCCGCCAGCGTTCATCCTGAGCCAGGATCAAACTCTCCATTTGTCAGAGTTTGTTAGCTCTTTGTTTTATCTTCACTATTCCTTAGAATAGCTGCTTTATGAATTGACGTTGTATTTGTGCTTTTCTTCCTGTTTAGTTTTCAAAGATCGACGCCCTCTCGCGAGGTGCTCATTAATATTACCAAATCACCCCTTTTCTGTCAACATCTTTTTTTATTTTTTTTGCATTTTCTCCCCTCACTTTGTTTCCCCCTTATTTTAAAGGCTTTTTAAGCTTTTCCCTCTCTGCTCATTTCCAACGTACCCGTTTTTTTCAGTTATATACAGTCTTCTTAAAACTTCGATTCTTTTTTCATTGCCCAACGATTTAATCCATTCCGCTTCATAAGATTTGACTTTTCCATCTTTTCCTGTTTTCTGATTTCCTCATATTCATTCTGATCATTTCAGCGGCGTTCCGTGAAAGCAGTTCATCCTAACTGCCCTCTTGTCAGAAACTGTCCCGACAAACAAAAAAACTCTGACCGATTTTATCAAGTCAAAGTTTCTCACGTTCTGAATCCTGCAGTGCCGTGTGCAGCAATTCCAGATATTCGTGGTACAGACATTCAATTTCTTTTTGATTGAACGGCGATTCTTTTCGTTTGATCTTGCCGATCAGCACGTCCATCTCTTTTTCTACGGCATGCTTCAGCGGTTCGCTGTATCCCATTTCACGGCCATGCTGCTCATATTCATCTTCATCCAGAATCTCAATGCGTCCATCCGGAAACAGCTTGACATCCAAATCATAATCAATATTCTTGATTGCCTCACCGTCATACAAACTTGGAGAAGCAAGATTACAGTAATAATAGATGCCGGTCTTCCGAATCATCGTGATCACATTATACCAGTGATCAGGATAGAAGAAGCAAATCGCCGGTTCCCGTGTAAACCAGCGGCGGCCATCCGCCTCGGTGACCCATGTTTTATTGGTAACGGCAATCACCCGGCGCACCCCAGCCTCAATAACGAAGCCTTTAGCCCATGTCCGATGCAGCGAACCGTCATGCTTGAAACTCTGAATGTAGACCTGCGATCCCACTTCAGGCAGCATGGAGATTCACCTCATTTCTTCTTTTTTACAAAATCTTATTTATTATACCTCTTTTTAGTCTGAACGAAAAGAGGGGAATCCAGTCGTTTGATTCGCCAGGAAAATACGCATAAACCCATCCTGTCTGACCATACTGTCAGAAGAAAGGAGGCTGGATGATGAAAACACCGCCAAAAATGCTTTCCCCGAAGGATTGTTCTTATCTGGCAGATATGCTGGAAACGCTGCTGACCACAGCGAAAAAAGCGGAGAATTACAGCCGGAAAATCGAAGATAAACAAGTCAGCGACTTCGCCGCTCATTACTACGAAACTCTGAAAAGTCAGTATTCCATTCTGACTGACGAATTGAAAGGAAGTGTCAACGAATGAACAGTCCGGAAGTTATGAATCCGAAGTCTGAAATTTTACCGGATGAGAAACGTTTTAACGACCGCGACCGGCTGAATGATTTACTGATCTCGATCAAACATATCACCTATATGTATTCCTTAGCCTGTCAGGAAGCCAGCAACAACGAGTTATATACCAAACTGTTCGGTCTGTTTCAGGAAAGCAGCCAGCTGCAGCGGAAGAACTACGACCTGATGTTTGAAAAGGGTTGGTACAAGCTGGAAAATGAACAGGCGCAAAAGATCGACACGAAGCACCAAACCTTCAAATCAGAAGAAAGTCAGCTGAGCTGAATTCCGCCAGTCTCTCCCTTATTGAAATAAAAAAACGCCGATCCAAAAGTCTTCTGAAAGGCTCCTGGAATCTGCGTCTTTTTGTAATTAAAGCGGCTGATTGCTGAGTTTTTCGATTCTGATCTAATTGCAGACAGGACTTTATTTCTTGTTCATCAACGGTTTGATGCGCGGCATGACTAACGGCAGCAGAACCAGGCACAGGATCGTTGTCGGAATCATGTAAGTGGCATTGTAGACCAGCGAGGCCCACGGCGCCGTTTCCCAGACGAGAATACCGGACAGCGTACTGGAGATCAGCCGGACAAGGTTGGTGATCAGCACGCCGGAGTAAAACCATTTGTAGTTAGGAAACAGACTCGCCAGTCCGTAAACGGAAAAGGCGAAGAAATAGTCGAGCAGAAAGCCGATCAGGTCCGGAGTATACATCGGACCGGTGACATACTGCAGCAGAATCGAAAGTACGGCGACGACCGTGCCTTCCTGCCAGCCCAGATGATAGCTGGCCATTAACAGCGGAATCACCGAGACGCCAAGCGAACCGCCGTTGGGCATCTGTAAAATTCCGAGGGTGTTGACGGCGACGTCGAGTACGATGAATAATGCAGCGTACAGCGCCATGTAGACGAGATCTTTGGTTGTCCATTTCATAAAAAAACACCTCCAAGTGTGAGGCGTAAGGAAAAATCAGTAAACTCCCTACGCTAGTTTTACCTAGATCAGGTGATAAGGGTTTGTTCCATCGTTGGATCTCAGCATTTGCTCCCCTGTTCACGAGAAATATTATAGCACATTCTTTCAGGATGCGTTCCTTTTTTCTGTCGATTCCGTTAAAATAGAGAAAAGCGGAGGAAAAAGGATGGAAGAAAAATTAACAATGCGCATGGAAACGCTGCTGGATAACGCGAAAGCCTTGTGTTTTGAGGAAACGGACCTGATCTGCTGCCTGGCCAATCTCAGCGCGCTGATCATGCAGAGCGTTCCCAATATCAACTGGGCAGGATTTTATCTGATGAAGCAGGGTGAATTGATCCTGGGTCCGTTTCAGGGAAAACCGGCGTGTACGCATATCGCCTTAGGGCAAGGCGTGTGCGGAACAGCGGCGCAGAAAAATACATGCTTAGTCGTCATGGATGTTCATCAGTTTCCCGGCCATATCGCCTGCGATCAGACCAGCCGCAGTGAAATCGTCGTCCCGCTGGTCTATCAGTCCGAAGTTGTCGGCGTGCTGGATATCGACGCCCCGATCCCGGATCGGTTCAAACCGGCAGATGAAGCTGTCCTGTGCGAACTTGGCGCCTGGATTGGCGAGTTATTTGCACTGAACCCGCATGAGCGCTGATCTGACTTTGGCGGATCCGTGCCGCAAAGCCTTGTTTCAAAAGAAATTGAATCGCTGTTTCAAAATAACATCTCGTAAAAAAGCAACGGCATAAGACATCCGCTGCTTTTTTCATTCTTGTCATCGTCGTTTTCCAATTCACCCTTGCCAAAGTGTTCTGTTATCACAGAGTTATGAAAACGGGACTGCCGCTTTTTGTTTACCTTCAAAAAAGCGCAGGTTGAAGATATCGGGCATACGGGTGTTCCTTGGCCAGATAGCGCATGGCTTCATCAATCGCGGCGTCCGCTTTGAACAGCCGCAATTCAGCCATACCGGCCTTGCCTCTTTTGACAAAGCCTTTTTCCTCCAGGCGTTTGCCTATTTTATTAAAGATCTCACTGTCGATATCCAGATCCAGATATTTCTTCCACATCCGCTTGCCTTCCAGCTCGACCGCCGCACCGCGCAGGATCACCGGCCGGATTTCACTGCGGTATTCCGCTAAATGCATTGCCGTACAGCGGGTATAATCGACGCCCATTAACAGCACCGAGCCTTTCAGCTCATACAACCGGGCGGCCGGGGATTCCTCAGACAGCGGAAAATGCAGCGACTGATGGTTGCAAAGCAGCTTGGCATATTTACCCCAGGCGACATAAGCGCAGTTGGGATGATGAGAAACGACGATCCCATCGCGCCGCCGCAGATTCTCGACGATCGCCCCCATTGCCCGGGTATCCGATTCTTTTTTATTAAACGCCGGCATCTGTTCGCGCACGGCTTTGATCAAATGACGTTCGATCGGCGGATTTTCCCAGGCCGAGGGTTCAGTGTTGTCCGAACATTGCATCGCCATCAGCAGCGTACCAGAGTAGCCGACCGCTTCAATCAACGCGTTAACGACCGTTTGGGCGCCCCCGCAGACATATCCGAACGCGCTGAGCGACGCATGAACTTCAAGGATCATGCCGGCGCCGACGCCGAGTTCTTTAAGCTGTTCTAAAATTTCCTTCTGCGTTATCAGCTGCGATATCGCTTTTTGTGGTGTTTTCATCCCGCCCGATCTCCTTTGTTGACTTGCTTTCTTATTATATCACGCGCGCGTTGGTTTTATAAAGAGGACAGCCGACAAAAAGGAAGCCCTTACGGACTTCCTCTTACAAATTCATCTAATTGCACCCTGATTTTGTTCAGATAACGACACAGTTATGAAAACCGCGGTCGCTTTCAGCCTGCGCCAGACGCTCGGCTTCTTCCAACGGCGTGATCGTCCGGCCGCAGAACCGCAGTCCTTCCTCGCACACCCCAAACGGCCGATAGCGCAGCAGCTTATAACGAATTTTTCCCTGCAGCCTTTCATTTACCGCACGGACCGTCTTCTGATTTTGTTTGGGAAACTGTGGCAGCAGCACCGTACGGACTTCTTCCAGCTTCCCAGCCTCCAGCAGCAGTGTCAGATTATCCAGTACCTGTCGATTGGACGCGCCGGTGAGCTGGCGGTGAAAGTCGTCGTCGATGGCTTTCATATCAAGCATCACGCCGTCGCACAAAGCGAGCAGTTGGGGATATTGCCCAAAATCAATGACGCCGTTGGAATCGATCAGACAGGTTTTCCCGGCCGCCTTGACACGGCGAAACAGCGCCGTCAGAAAATCAGCGTAAAGCATACATTCCCCGCCGCTGACCGTAATTCCCTGAATAAACGGAAAGGTTTCCGCAATCTTCTCAAACAAGGCCTCGGGCGTCAGCTCGCTGACTTTGCAGGAAGCGTGATGGGGACAGACATGGATGCATTGATCGCAGCCTGCGCAGCGGGTTTCATCCCAAACCACTTTTCCTTTACGCAAAGCCAGCGCCCCGGCTGGGCAGCCGGCGACGCATTGACCGCAATGATCGCAGACCTGCCAGGTTTCCGGATTGTGGCAGTATGCGCAATGCAGCGGGCAGCCCTGGAAAAAAATCGCGCAGCGGTTACCGGGTCCGTCAACGTTGGAAAAGGGAATGATCCGGTTGATCAACGCCTTCATTGTCCGCGCTTTTCCACCCGGCGGTCAAGCGCATTGCCTTTGTCGCGGGCGCCCTGGCCGAAGATGCTGACGTTGTTGAGCGACTGCTTATGCTGATCGAGCTTCGCCAGTTCGCTTTTCTTGACTAAATAGCCGGTCACGCGGACGACATCGTTGTTCTCGAGATAGCCGGAGAAATAGCGCATTCTGCTGGCCATTGCGCCCTTGATGATATCGCCCAAAGCTTCCGGCGTGTTCAGCCAGGTTTCCTCAAACTTAAAGATATCGCCGATCCCGGTCGGGAAAAAGCCGTGCATCCGCGCCGCATGCTGAATCTGCTTCAGCATGCCCGGTTCTGCGCCGACTGGAATCCGTGCGCCCGGAGAGTTCTCGCGGCCGTCGGAATCAATCCCAACCTGCGCGTGCAGACGGAAGTGGTGATTCGTACAATCGCAATAGGCCGAAGTAAAACCCGCGACCAGATCGCTTAAGCGTTGTAAAATTCTGACGCCCAGATCATCCGCAGCAGCGTTGTTGCCATAACCCCGCCGCGGATCCTCAATCCCCAGCAGGTGGTTGACGCACTCCGCCAGGCCGACCATGCCGAACATGCCGGTGAAGTTCTCAAGCTTGACAAACCCTTCCGTGACCAGGAAATTGGCCTTGAAGAACGCGCTGGTTTCAACGATGAAGCGGATTCGGTCTTCCATCATTTCCAGCATGATCTGCACATAGTGCGGCAGCACGTTGTCCAGGAAATCCTGCGGATCCTTCGCTTTCAGCGAGCATTCGTACAGCCGGATCCGCGGCAGCGTGAAGCCGCCTCCGCCAACTTTCAAGCCATTGTAACAGGAAGCGATCGCATAGTTCTCGCCCCACTCGCGGGTGAACATCGCGTGGTTGGCAAACGAGGGCTTGGCGGTCTTTAACATGCACAGCGCGCAGCGCTTCAGAAAATCATCACTGGTAAGCAGCGGATCATATTTCAGCGTCAGGTTCGGCATCGCGCACTGCATTTCCTCGCTCAGCTGCAGAATCAGCTCGCCAGTGCGAGTCGCCTCTGGGCCAAGGTCGGCATGCACGAACGAATCGGTCAGCGTGCGGTCGATATGCAGCAGAAACATTTTCAGGATCTGCTTCGCCCGCTGCGGTGTTTCCTTCAGGACAAACGGTTCCAGCAGCTGGTCGAGATTGCCCAGATAGACTGGAAACGAGGTAATCGAAGGTACGTGATGATACATGATCAGCAGGGCGTTGGTCGCTTCCAGCAGATCCTGCGGCGGCGTCAGATCGAGAAATCGGGATCCTTTTTCCATCAACTGCGTATAATCCGGGCAGATATAGCGCGGCCGATACGGCGCCAGCCCCTCGCCCAGGTCGCAGAAAATGCCGTCTTTCTGTCCTTGCCGATATTCCGGGGAACGCTGCAGCGTGTCGTCCATATTCTCCGCCAGACGGGCTAAGGCAAGCAGCTGTTGTTGGTAGGTCAGCGTTTCATCGCGAATAATATTCAATACTTCTTCCATAATCATGCTCCTTTTTCTTTCTTCATCGGGAGTTAGGTTTCGATTGCGGCTACGCGCGAATATCGAAAGAGAAGGTTAAATTTGGTTCAGGTCAAACCAGCGGCAAGACTGCCGTCCGCGCCGCAGCGCAAGCGACTGCCGGCTCAGCAAAGGGCTGACGGACAAGGGATCGCTTAAGGTCAGCGCCGCCCCGGCCGCCGCGGATTCAATCGCGTCTTCAACCGCCGCACCCTGCGCGCGAAAGCTTAGATACACCGCAAAGAAGCAGTCGCCCGCGCCGGTAGTGTTGACGGGGGTCAGCGGATCCACCGTCATCAAAAGCCGCCGCTGTCCGACTGCTACTGCAGTTCCCTGCGCCCCCAGGGAAAGCACGGTTTCCTTAACCCCCTGATTAACAAACCAGTCCAGAGCGGCACGGATTTTTGCGGGCGTCTGAATCGGAAATCCGCACAGCCGTTCCGCTTCCGCCCGATTTGGTTTGAAATATGTCAGCCGATTTAAAATCGGCCGCGCTTTCTCACTTTTGGATGCGCTGAGCGGATCCATCGCCAGCGGGCAGGGAGCTTCCGTCACAATCCAGCGGATCAGTTCGGGATCCAGATTGGTATCGCAGATTAACAGATCCCCCCGCTTCAGTGAGTTCAGCACCGGCTGCAGGGAGGCTTGATCCAGCTGATGAAGAATGCTCATGTCCGCAATCGCGCTGTGCAAATCGTGATCAGGATCAAGGATGGCCAGAAATGCCGATGTCCGCTGTCCCGGAAGCGATCGGACCCAGCGCATATCCACGCCGCATTCGCGGCCTTGTTTCAAAATCCAGCGGCCGAAGCTGTCGTCCCCAACCACGCTGACCAGACTGACCGCCTCGTCTAACCGCGCCAGATTTTCCGCGATGTTGCGGCCGACTCCGCCCAGCGTCGTGCGGATCGTTCCGGGATTGGAATCCTGCGAACGCAGCGCCTGATCGGCAATTCCCATGATATCGACGTTCGCTCCGCCGATGACGACGAAGCGGCTCATTTCTGCAGGCTGCGGCTGTGCTCTTCCTGCATCTGCTTCAATTCCCGCTCCTGCAGCGCAACCGCTTTTTCAGCGACAATCTTCTGCGCGAACGCCCCGGACGCCATTTTCAGCGCCAGATTATCAAAAGAAATCGGTTCTGACTGAGCCTTGGACACCAGCTGCGGATCGATTTGGGCCGCGACCTTCTTCAATTCGTATTCCTGCTGCGAACAGAACAGATTATACGCGTTGCGGGTGCCGCTTAAATGGGCCTGATACAATATGCCGACGCGAACCTCCTTGATCGTCACAACCTGTTTTAAAATTGTAATCGCCACCAGATATGCCAGATGGACACGATTGTATTGTTTCTTATGCGGGGCGGGGATCAGGTTCAGCTTGACATAATTGTTGACCATCGCCGGTGTGATGATCTTTTCATGGTTCTGACCTAAAAGCAGATCAAGATACCGGTCCATCAGCGTCATGACCTGATCCATATACAAGTCAATATCCGGCAGCTCCTCCCACCGCGGCAGATGGACGGCGTTAAGCTGCTGCGCCCATTCTTTCATTTCCTGTTCAGATTGTTTCATTTTATGACCTCGCTTTAGTTTTGTCTCCCACCTTTTTCCCTGAAAAAAGCGGCGAAACCGGAAAGGTGGAAATCCCTGACAGCGGCTTGACCGGAAGAAAAAAGCAAGCCGGAAAGGCCGCGGGTTTTCGACATCTTCATTTTATCATAGAACGTTGGCGCAATGGTACCAAATTTCGTCGTTTTCCGCTCGGGTTCAATGGACTTTCATGCCTGAGTTCACTATAATATATCCGTTATGGTAAAAATAAAGCGAGGAAATCAACCATGGAGAACCCTGTATTAATGCTGGGCGGACTGTGTCTGGACCGGTATTGCCTGCTGAGTCAGTTTCCTGTCAAGGGCCAGGACACGTTGATTCAGGATACGTTTGAACGGATCGGCGGCTGTCCGATCAACGCCGCGTTCACCCTGAAAAAATTCGGACTGGATCCGGTTTTATATTCTGCGGTCGGAGCGGAGTCGATCGAAAAGGTCCGGGCTTTCTTCCACCGCAACGCCTTGGCGATGGACGGTTTGTTTGTGATCGAGGATCAGAAGACCGGTTTCTGCATGATCCTGCTCGATGATCAGAAGGAACGGACATTCATGACCTACCGCGGCTGTGAAGGAGTATTTGATCCGGCGCGGATTCCGGCGTTGAATTACCGGGCCTGCTGCCTGACGGGTCTGTATCTGATCTATGGCGCGGACAGTGAAAACGCTGTTGCCTATCTGCATCAGTTCTGCCGCGGCGGGCGGGATTTGTTTTTTGATCCGGGGCCGCTGTGCGATCAGATCGATCCGGAGTTGTTGGAAAAGACGATGCGGTTATGCACGCATCTGAAGGTCAACGAAGAGGAGCGTCAGCTTTTAGAACACGTGCTGGGCCAGCCGCTGACTACTTATTTTCAACATCGCCTGCAGGCGATCGTCGTGACCTGCGGTTCACGGGGAGCGCAGCTGATCCAACCGGAACAAACGCAAGGCTTTGCCGCCCTGCCGATCAAACTGGCCGATTCCAACGGCGCCGGCGACGCCTTTTTCGCCGGTTACGCCGCATCAGTGCTGCAGGGAAAAACGCTCAAGGAGTGTATGCGGCTCGCCTCCGCCTGCGGCGCCCTGACGGCAATGACGCTGGGTCCGCATGCCGAAGGGGGCTTAAAAGAGATCCTGCAGCTGGCGGATGACGGCGCCATTTCCTGTTGATTGAGGATTTCCGGGTAATTTCGCATGAGAAAAGCTGTCCACCGTGCGGCTTTTCTGGTAAAATAAAAACGGAAGAATTAATGATAGGAAAAAAGGAGAGATGAAGATGAGCAACGAGCTTTCCCATACGATCAAGCTCAGAATTCAGGCGTTGGCCAAAGAACAGGGAATGTCCCTCTACCAGCTGTCCCAGATCAGCGGTATGACCCAGTCGACGGTCAATAATCTGATGAACCGGGAAACGAGTTCCCCGACGATCGCCACGATTAAACGGTTGTGCGACGGATTGGGAATCACCCTGGCAGAGTTCTTCGACACGGATGATTTCACCGAATTGAAAACCAAGCCGACGCCGAAGGAAAAGAATAAAGATAAGAAATAAAAAAAGCTGCTTCCCTGCGGGATTTGGAAAACCCGATGGGAAACAGCTTTTTGTCTGGTTTTGACGCCGCTGTGAAGTCCTGCAGGTCTATACTTTCACAGCTTGCGAATATCAACGCCCCCGCTTCTTGCGGCAGCGCTTTGCAGATATTTGTGAATTCCGGCTTACAGCTCGCGTCCGATGACCTTGGCAATCGCGCGGCCCTTTTCGATCAGGGAGGCAAACTTCGCCGGCTTCAGCGACTGCGCCCCATCGCTCCAAGCACATTCCGGACAGGTATGGACTTCGATGATCAGACCGTCCGCTCCGGCCGCAATCGCCGCCAGGGACATCGCTTCCACCAGCTTCCAATCCCCGGTCGCATGCGACGGGTCGATGATGATCGGCAGATGCGTGCGTTCCTTGATGATCGGCACGACGCTCAAATCCAGCGTGTTGCGCGTGTATTTCTCAAACGTCCGAATGCCGCGTTCGCACAGGATCACGTTCTTGTTGCCCCCGGCCATGATGTACTCCGCCGCCATGATCCACTCCTCGATCGTATTCGCCAGCCCGCGCTTCAACAGCACCGGCTTGTCAATCTTGCCCAGCGCTTTCAACAGATCGAAGTTCTGCATGTTGCGCGCTCCGACCTGAATCAGATCGACATGCTCGACAAATTCGTCGATCTTATCTGCACTCATCAATTCGCTGACGATCGGCAGACCGGTCTTTTCCCGCGCCTTGACCATCGCGAGAATCCCTTCGGTGCCCATCCCCTGAAAAGCGTAAGGTGAGGTTCTCGGCTTGTACGCGCCGCCTCGTAACATCACGCCGCCGGCGTCTTTGACCTGTTGGGCGATGTCGCAGATCATTGCCTCGCCCTCGACTGAGCAGGGGCCGCCGATCACGGCGATCTTTTCATGACCGCCGACCTTGACGCCGCTGACGTCGATCACGGAATCTTCCGGATGGAACAGCCGGTTGGCTTTTTTATAAGGAGCCTGAACGCGGGTTACCTCCTTGACGCAGGTGAAGCTTTTCAGCCAGTCGACGTCCAGCGCGGTTGTATCGCCGACCAATCCCAGAACGATATAGTTGGCGCCTTCGCTGAAATTGAGTTCCAGCCCCTTTTTCTCCAGCTGATTCATCAGCCGCTGCAGTTCATTGCGATCACAATCTTTTTTTACGGTTAAAATCATACGTTTTCTCCTCTTTTCCGTTAAAAAATAAAAAACATCAAATCCGCTTTGATGTTTTCTTGAACCAATATAACGCGAAAATTCCAAGGAATCTTGGGTTACATTGGTCTATCAATAATAATAATAAGAGTGGTTCAATTTGATTTTTAACATGGAATATCACTCCCTGCTTCTTAGTTTACATGACTTTCAAATTGAAAGCAATACTTTCATTTATTTTTTGCAAGAATTTTACATTTTCAGGTTTCCCTTTCTTCCATCTCCAGGAAACCGGTAAGCGGATATTCCGCCTCTTCAGCGTATCCCCAAGGTTCTACATCCTCCATTTAAAAGCGTGCTTACAGGAACCACTCCGGCTGACGGCGTTGTTTCATCTTCTGCCGGAAAACAAGCTGCGCTGGGTAATAGAGCGCCGGCGGAAACTGACGTGCACCGGCAGGACAGACATGGATGCAGGCTGTACAGGACACGCAGCGCGCCTTATCCGTGATGTGCGGTTGGGCCGGGTCAATGGCCTGAACCGGACAGACCACAGCGCAACGACCGCAGCGAAGACAACGAGAATTCGTCTGGGGCTTCAGCGGCAGCGCCGTAATTTTCCGGTAAGGGCGCTGACCGGGAATCGAGGAAATCATCGGGTGCGCGGCATCCAGCCCCTTTTCAAGCAAAGCTCGGGCAAAGTGGGCAATTCCAGCGAAATCAGCGGCATCCGGACGGCCATTTGCGACCGTCGGAAAAATCGAATGCTGTGCGACGACCGCAGCGGCGCCGACCACGGTGAACCCGGCGGCACTCAGAGCATCGCTCAGTTCCAATAGCGCGTCCTCATACGCTCGGTTGCCGTAAACGACGACCGCAACCGCAGGCGTGTTTCGTCCCTGAATCTGATTCATCCAGGCTTGGAAAAACGCCGGCAGCCTTCCGCTGAATACCGGAAATGCCGCAATCAGGCAATCCTGCGGCCCCAGACTGACGCCCTCGTTCAGATTCAGATCTTTCCGCGGCAGTCTTAACCCGGCGCACAGCTGATCAACGACCCTTGCCGTAGTTTGAGAAGCGCTGAATTTCATCGTGACTAAACGCATCGAACTTCCTCCTTTATCCGCAGCCGGATTTATAAAAAAGACGGAGATGGATTTCCCCGTCGATGGATTGTCGTTATGGTTAGCGATATTCTTTCACTTTTCCCTGATGATTCACAAAAATCAACGAAATGCCCAGGCGGCTTTTCATATAATCGCTCAACTGTTTCCATTCCTGCTTGGAGGAAATCTTAGACTCCATCAGGATCGAATATTTGGCGATCGCCGGATCCATCCTTTTGATCAGCGAGTACATTTTCGAATTAAACGTCTGCTTTTTGCCGCGCTTTTCATAATCCACCTCGATCAGCCATTTTCCTTCCGGAGTATCGACGAGGTACGCGTCTTCCAATTCTTTATAAGTCAGCTTTTTCTTATCCAGCCAGTTCTGCAGGGACAGGGTCATATAGGCCTTGTTAAACTTTGCTTCCAGCTTGCCCGTCTTCGGGTTACGCTTGAGACCTGGAGTTTTCTTCAATGTGGATCCGGCTTTGCGGCCGCGTTTTTTCGGAATATACGCGCTTTCGCGGCTGTCCAGATCATTCAGGTAATAACGAATCTTCATCTTGGTGCTGACGTTCTTCTTGCCGGTCGGCGCAACGATCATTTCGTCGCCGCTGAGCATGCACTGGCGCATCGCGCTGCAGCAGGTAATCAGCGTCGCATTGCCTTCATTCAGCTTGCCCATTAGTTCTTTCGCCGAGCATTCCAAATAAGAATCGCCGGTCTGAGCCGCCTCGGTTTTCAGGTTCTCAATCAGCGATTTGTAATCTGTGATTTTAGCTCCCATTCCATTACTCCTTTAATTATAATTAACGCCAGATAAATTATATCAGCAACCCCTGAGAATGAAAATAACAAATTACGGTAATTGTTTTGTTTTTACAGCGAGAAAAGACTAAAAAAGTGACAGCCGTCACTTTTTCAGCCTGTCAGATCAGATTAAAAAGTCGTTTTTCAAACCTCGTATTCTTTTTCTGGAAGTTTCGATCGTTTTTTAATCCTTTAAGCTTGCGGAAATAAATACTATTTCATCATTTGACAAGTTTTATTCCGTTCATCTTCATCAAATCGGATAAAAAATTCATGTAAAGACAGGTCCAGAGCGCTCGCCAGAGCGAAACAATCCTGCAGCGTCGCTTCCTCCTCCTTCCGTTTCAGCCGGCCCATCCAGCCGGGTGATTGCCGGGCTTTGCGGCACAGCTCGTCTTCATCCATGCCGGTCTGACGCATGACCTCCTTGAGCAGCTTGATCGTCCAATCCTTTTCCACCGTGTTTTTTTCGTGCATGTTTAATCCCTACCTTTCTTTGGAATTCATATCTCCATTATTAATATTGCGGAAAATTCCAAAATGCCTGCCAAAAAGGTTAAAAAAGTTCAAAATTTTTATTTCTGACGCGAAAAAGCCGCACAGTTTGACGTGTGCGGCCGGTGTGCTGCTTATTTCAGATGGCTGTCCATCCAGTTGAGCGTTTCAGAATAGGAGCGTTCGCGGTGCGACGGCTTGCCGAAATGATTCAGTCCATGATGATCGCCGTCAAAGCAGACGACACGGGTCTCCACACCCTTGTCCATCAGTGCCGTGATCATCTGCAGGCCGTCGGAAAGATGGCAGCGGAAATCCGCCAGCGGCTGGATAAACAGCGTCGGCGTCACCGCGTTGCACGCGTATTTCAGCGGCGAGCGGTCCCAATACGTCTGCGTTTTCTCAAAGATCGAGCCGCCCATCTGATCCGGAACGAATTCCATACTGATGTCGGACACGCCGTACATCGAAACCCAGTTGACAACCGAGCACTGGCTGGAGGCCGCCTTAAACCGGTCGGTATGGCCGATGATCCAGTTGGTCATGTAGCCGCCATAGGAAATGCCGGTGACGCCCATCCGCTGCGGGTCGATTTGCGGATAGCGCTTGAGCACTTCGTCGGTGAAGTTCATGATGTCTTCATAATCAATGGTGCCGTGTTTTTCCCGGATTTCCGCAAACTTGTTGCCGCGGCCGTCAGAGCCGATCGGATTGCAGAAGAAGACGAAGTAACCGGCGGAAGCCCAGGTCTGCATATCGACCCCAAACGTGCCGTGATAGGCGCCCTTCGGCCCACCATGGATCGTCAGAATCGCCGGATAGGTCTTTTCCGGATCAAAGTCGGCCGGCTTCATGACCCAGCCGTCGACGTCCCAATCGTGACTGGCAATCGTCAGCGGTTCGCATTTGCTGACCTGTCTGGTCTGTAAGAATGAACGGTTGAAGTCGCTGAGGCAGCAGGCTTTCTGCGTTTTCAGATCAATCGTCCAGACCTCGTCAAAATCGGTTCCCTGCTTGCCGGCGATGACAGCCTGATCGCCAAAGATATCGAAGCTGCCGATATCGCCGCTCCAGTCGGACATCTTTTTCAACTCATTGTCCCCGCCGAAGCAGAACAGATTATTCGAAATCCGGTCGCTGCCGTTGATCCACAGCGCGCCTTCTTTGGGTTTGGCAAGATAGTAGGACAGATCCGCTTCCGCCAACAGCGCCAGCGTTCCTGATGCCGGATCGAGTTCGTAGAAATTCGGATGCTCGTTTTGTCCCCAGGTTTCGCCCTTGGCAGCGCAGAACAGCACCCTTGTGCCGTCGGTCGCAACGTTCTGACTGCGGTTGCCGAAGCCTTCGTTGACGTAGACCTGCCGGTTTTCACCGGTATCCAGATCGTAACACCAGACGTCCTTCTGCAGCTTGGTGCGCAATGTGTACGCGCAGCCGGAATAATAGATCTTCCGGCCCACGACAGCGCTGGCTTCGACCTGAAACAGCGGTTCGCTGCATGGGGTCAGCTCGGCTTTTTTCTCGTCGTAAACAAATAAGCGCGTGCGCATTTTGCTCGTAAAGCCCGGCGTGCCGTTAGACCAGAACGGAGTTTCATCCAATACGTGAAACTCGGCGTTCTTTTTCTTATCCTCGGCAACCTGCTTGCGCTCCTCGGCGTTCATCTTATAATAATCCGGCACGTTCGCATCGCAGCGGGCCGTGACCAGATACAGGCCATTCTTCAGCTTTTCCAGCTTTCCCGCCTGTATCGGCAGCGTAAACGCCTTGATCGCCTCGCCGCCCTCCAGGCTCAGGCGGTAAACGCCGGTCAATTCCTCGCCGGCCTCAGCGCGCTTTTGATCCGCCGGATCGCGCAGCGATAAAAACATCATTGTTTTCGCATCGTCCCACAGATAGCTGCTTTCCTTGCCGAAGCTGGTCAGCTGGCGGAATTCCCCATCCTCAGGGCGCGCCCAGATCGTAAAATCATACCCGTCCTGCTCGTTGCAGGCTTTGACGACGACGGCAATGTGCCGGCCGTCGGGGGAGAAAGTTACGTCGCTCAACTCGCGAAGTTTTCTAAAGTCGTTCAGTTCAAATTTTTCCATTCGATATTCTCCTTCTGATCCTCAGTTTACAATGGGATGAAAGCGATGTCAAACTGAATCAGCCGACTTTCATTTTTATTCATTTACTTTTCAAAAGATCAGCGCAGAAGCCGATGCAGCGACAAAAAGGAATCGGTCAGCTCCGGATCAAATTGCGTTCCCCGGCCCTCTTCAATCCGGCGCAGAACCTCCCGCTGCGGCAGCGGGTCATGATAGCGGCGGCGGCAAATCATCGCGTCATACGCGTCGGCCAGCGCCAGCACGCGGGCTTCCTCACAGATCTCAGAAGCTTTTAATCCATAAGGATATCCCCCGCCGTCCCAACGTTCATGATGCTGCAGGATGATCGGCGTCAGATCGTTCAGCAGCGTTACGCTGATCAGACGCGCGCCTTCAGCGGGATGTTTTTGCATCTGCCGCCATTCCCCCTGGTCTAAACGATCTGGTTTTAACAGCACGGCGTCGGGCGTTGCCAGCTTGCCCAAGTCGTGCAGCAGCGCTCCTTCTTTCAGCTTGCGGCAGCGATCCTCGGACCACGCCAGTTCCTGCGCCATTTCGTAAGCCAGCCGGCTGACGCGCAGACTGTGGCGGCAAGTCTCCAAATCCCGCAAACGCAGCGCCGACAAATACGCTTCCATGGCGGCCTGCCGCGGCGTCAGTTTATTTTTCATGTGTGATCCCGCCCTTCTTTTTTAGCAGTATGGGCGAAAAACACGCTATTTAAACAAGCGCAGATGAACCGAACCAACACATTTTTGACAGGGGCTGAAAAACTCTCCCATTCCGCCAAGCACGATGGAAACAGACGCAAAAAAAGATATGCCCTCAGAGAAAGGGAGGAGACTCTGACTGCATATCCTTTGGATGACAATTCCATTTTATCATAACGCTTTTGCTTTTCGAGGCAATGTTTTTCCTGATTGAAAAGGAAAAAAGTGCGTGGAAACCTTCGGATCGCAAATCCACCGCAGCGCCTGCCTTTTTCGCCATCACCAGCTCAGCCCCTGCTTTGGCATCGCGCCGCACAGTGCTCTTTATTGTTTATTCCATACAGTGTCCGCAGACAAACTTTATATGAAAGAAACAAAAAAAAGCGGCGTTCACCGCTTTCGTTGTAAGGTTGTTATTTCTGATGCGCCAGCACCATTTTTTCCAACTTTTCCAAACCCGTCTGCAGCTGGGCGCGCGGACTGGCCAGGTTCAGCCGCTCAAAGCCCAGATAGTCTTCGCCGAAGAATTTGCCTTCGGACAGATAGACATGCCCTTCCTCGATGCAGGTCTGGTTCAGCTTGTCCCACGCAATGCCGCAATTCCGCATGTCGAGCCAGAAGAAATACGTTCCTTCCGGTTTGCGCGTCTTGATCATCGGCAGCCGTGTGCGGAAGAAGTCATCAGCGTAATCCCGGTTGGCCTTGATGTATTCCAGCAGCTGATCCATCCAGTCTTCGGAATACTGATACGCCGCTTTCATCGCTTCCAGTGCGAAGATGTTGATGCTCGCGATGCCGACGTTGACCGCCTCGGCCTTAAACGCTTTGAACAGCTCCGGATTTTTGATGATCACGCCGGAAATTTTCAAGCCGGCCAGATTGAACGACTTCGTGCAGGAGACACAGGCGATCGTGTTCTGACGGGTGTAGTCGTTGATATTGATGATCGGCGTAAATTGACCGTCAAAGATGAAATCGGCATGGATTTCATCGGCGATGATCTTCAGCTGGTGCTTCTCGCAGAACGCGGCGATCTGTTCCAGTTCCCTCTTCGTATAAACGCGGCCGGTCGGATTCTGCGGATTGCACAGAATGAAAATCTTCGTCTGCTCGTCAATTTTCTTCTCCATGTCCTCAAAGTCCAGCGTATAATACCCATCCTCTTCGTGCATCGGACACAGCGTCGGCACGCGGCGGTTGGACAGCGTCTTGTCGACAAACGGCTCATACGCCGGAGTCGGAATCAGGATCTTATCGCCTTCCTGGCTGAACAGCCGGATCGCGGCGGACACTGAGTACATGACGCCGGTCGACATCATCATCATTTCCGGATCCGCGCCGTATTGATAGCGGCGGTTGAACCAGTCGGCCATGACCTGCGTATAAATCGGACCGCGTTCCGTATATCCGTAAGCCGGGCACTCCATGCGCTTTTTCAGCGCGGCCTGGATCGGATCGGAAACCGCGAAATCCATATCCGCGATCCACAACGGCGTCACATCCGGGATATCCAGCGTTTCCTGTACAACAAACCACTTCGTGGCGTCGGTATGGCTGCGGTCGGTCACTTGATCAAAATTATATTTCATATTTATTCACCTCTGCTCTCCCAGTTTAGCATAATTTATTCAAGATTGGTAGCTTGCCTGCGAGTTTTTAAGTCAAATTAAAAGGGAGAATGAAATTCACTCCCCCATCGCCTGCGTCAGTTCGCTCAGCGTCTGATCGAGCTGCGCCTCGTCAAACCGGCCGCTCTTTAACAACATATAGCCTTTCATCAGCGCGATGTTCAGGCGTTCCGCCTGCTCAGACGGCCAGCTTTTCAAATCCAGCTGATCCGCACGGCGCAGAATCGCAGCCACCTGCTCGGCTTTGGCAAACAGGTGATGTTCCTTCATCACTTCGCCAAACAGCGTTTCCAGCGTCCACGAACGATTGTGCTCAGTCACGAACATTTTGATCGGATCAAAGTGCCAGTGCGCCTGTTCGCCAGCGCTTAGAATCTGCTTCATCTCTTCGTCGCTCAGCTCATCCATCAGCATAAACGAAATATCGAACCGCGTGCAGTCCTGATTGCTGGCAGGCTGCCGCTGCAGGATTTCCTCGACCGTCAGCTTCAGCATGCCGTCGTCCAACAAGCCCAGCTCAATGTTCATCGGGGCTGTAATCGTCTCTAAAATATGCTGATCGACGTCGTCGATGTTATAACAATAAATCGCTTTTTTCATAGTTTTATGCCTCCAGTGGTTTGTATTATACCCGAAGCTGGAAAGAATATCCAATCTTAAACCCGAAATTTTAATTTTTTACCAAGGGAAGCACTTTCTTTGGACACGGAGTTCGCCAGACTGTTCCGCTGTGATCAAGGGCGGTAAACCCAACGCCCTTCCACCAGGGTTCCCCGACATTGCCACTGCTTGTCAAACAGCGCCAGATCGGCGTCCATACCGGCTGCCAG
Source organism: Holdemania sp. Marseille-P2844 (assembly GCF_900120005.1). Classification (GTDB taxonomy): domain Bacteria; phylum Bacillota_I; class Bacilli_A; order Erysipelotrichales; family Erysipelotrichaceae; genus Holdemania. The sequence goes on along the minus strand of NZ_LT635454.1, from coordinate 582,932 downwards.
ACGGCCTTTACGATTTCCGACCTGGGCTAAGGAAGCCGGGTTGACGCAGGCCATCTGAACCAGCTCGCACGGCGTGCAGCCGCACATCTCACCCATCATCCGCACCGCGTCGTTCATGCCGATCGCCGATCCCGCGCGCCGGCCGGTTTCCACTACCTGAACATGCTGGCCGTGCTTGCGGCAATGCAGCCCGCTGAATTCGAAGTCGCCGTCCGGCATCCCTTTGCCCAGCATCGCGTCGGTGATCAGCACCAGCCGCTGTGAACCGAAATGTTTCCACGTCATCCGGACAACCTCGGGATCGACATGGAAGCCGTCCGCGATCAGCTCCGCCTTCATGCCTTCCTCTAAAAACGCGCCCGTGACCGTGCCGGGATCGCGGTGCAGATGCTGGCTCATCGCGTTGTATAAATGGGTGAAGCCGGCAGCCCCGGCGAGACTGGCGCGGTGAACGTCGGCGCTGGTCGCGTTGGTATGGCCGACCATCACCGTGATTCCCGCCTGCACCGCGGCCTGAATAAAGCCATCCATGCCCGCCCGCTCTGGCGCGACGGTCATCACTTTCAAGCGTCCCTGCGCCGCTTCAACCATGTCCCGCAGTTCCTTTAACGACGGATCGCGCAGGTAGCGTTCATCCATCAGCGCCTTATAATCCGGGCTTAAATACGGGCCTTCCGAATGAATGCCCAGCATCGCGGCCCCCGGCAAGTCCGCCACCGATGCCAGGCCGCGCAGAATTTCCAACAATCGTTCATGCGAAACGACCGTCAGCGAAGCCATGAACGCCGTACAGCCGTCCATCGCGACGTTGCGGCTCACCGCTTCCGCCGCCTCAGCCTTCCCGCTGATCAGATCTTCCCCGGCCGCCCCGTGGATGTGAATGTCGATCAAGCCCGGCGTCAGCATCAACCCTTCCGCGTCGATGACCTCGTCCGCGTTCTCCGCCTGCGCAGACCAATCCGCTTCCGGCATCAACGCGGCGATCTTTCCCTCCTCGACCAGCACCGCGCCGCAGGGAATCTCGCGAAACCCGTCGGCGATCACATGCGCGTTATGGATCAGCGTTTTCACAGCGTACCACCTTCTTCCAGCAGCTTCCGGGCTTCTTCCATGATCTTGATCGACGAGGAGGTGCCGAAACGTGTCGCTCCCGCCTTCTTCATTTCCAGCAGCGCCGCTAAGGAACGGATGCCCCCGGCCGCCTTGACCTGGACGTCCTCGCCCGCTTCATGCTTCATGATAAACACGTCCTTGGCTGTCGCTCCAGCCGGACCGAAACCCGTCGAGGTCTTGATGAAGTCCGGCTTCACCTCGCGCGCAATCTGCGCCAGGCGAATGATTTCTTCCTCGCTCAGATAACATGTTTCAAAGATGACCTTGCAGATCTTGCCATATTGGTGACACAGCCGCGTGATCCGATCCATCTCCTTGCGCACAAGATCCCAGTTGCCGCTTTTCAGCTCCGTCAGGTTGACGACATAATCGATCTCGTCTGCGCCCTGGCGGATGGCATGCTCCGTTTCCAGCAGCTTGACGTTCAGTTCAGTCTGGCCCAGCGGAAAGCTGATCGCCGCTCCGACATGCACGCCGCTGCCCTTTAAGGCATGGTGACACAACGTCACCTGACAGGAGTTGATCGCGATCATCTTGAAATGATAATCCCGGCACTCCTGGCAAACCTCCAGCACTTTCTGTTTTGTCGCGTCCGGCTTGAGTATCGTATGGTCGATCATCCCGGCCAATTCGCGCAGCTGCGCTTCCAACTTTTCTTCCATCTTCCTGTTCCTCGCTTTCTTTTCAATCTCCGTTCTGTCTGCTTTCATTATAACGAAGCGCTTTCACGAATGCCAGTATTATTCATAGATTGACTCAATTTTCAGAATAAAAAATCCCATCCTCCTGACATTGGAAAATGGGATTGTTCCTCAGCGCTGCCGCGTGATATATTCCTGGACGTTATTCGTCTTGTAGACGCAGTTGGAATTCTGATCTACGACGACCAGCGTCGGCGCTTGCATAATCGAGAAGCGTTCGCTGAGCTGCGCCTGTTCCTGGGCGTCGATCAGCTCATAGGCGATCCCGGCTTTCTCCAGCAGCCGGCCGGCCATCTTGCAATTCGGGCAGGTCTTCGTCGTAAACAACAGGACACGGCCTTCCGCGGAAGAGGACGGCACACTCTTTTCCTCGCGGCTTTCCGGCTGGACCGGGGCTTCTTTCAGCGCCTGACGGCCTTTCAGGACGGAATGACCGATATCATAGACCTTACGTTCCTTGTATTCCTGCGTCTTGCCGGCATTCCAGTTCTGAACCGGCCGGTAGTAACCCGTGATCCGGCTGTAAACCTCAGTTGTACGGCCGCAGATCGGGCAGACATACTGCTCTCCCGCGATATAACCGTGGTCTTTGCAGATCGAATATGTCGGAGACAATGTATAATAAGGCAGTTTATAATTCTGGGAAATCTTGCGGACGAGGGAAGCGGCGGCTTTCCAGTCCGGCAGCTTTTCGCCTAAGAAAGCATGGAAGACGGTACCGGAAGTATACAGCGTCTGCAGCTCGTCCTGAACGTCCAGCGCCTCAAAGATATCCTCGGTATAACCAACTGGCAAATGCGAGCTGTTGGTGTAATACGGCGTGTTGCCGTCCTCCGTCGCGGTGATGATGTCGGGATACAGCTGCTTGTCATGCTTGGCCAGGCGATAGGTCGTCGATTCCGCCGGCGTGGCTTCCAGGTTATACAGATCGCCGTATTCTTCCTGGTACACGACTAACCGTTCGCGCATGTGGTTCAGCACTTCCCTGGCGAATTCCTGCGTTTCCTTATGCGTCAGATCGGCGCGCAGCCAGGCCGCGTTCAGTCCGACCTCGTTCATGCCGATCAGTCCGATCGTTGAGAAATGGTTATCAAACGATCCAAGATAGCGCTTGGTATAAGGATAAAGCCCTTCATTGAGCAGCTTGGTGATGATCTGACGCTTGACCTTCAGCGACCGCGCGGAAATATCCATTAAACGATCCAGCCGGGCATAAAAATCATCTTTGTCCTTGGCCAGGTAAGCGATCCGCGGCAGGTTGATCGTCACGACGCCAACCGAACCGGTGCTTTCGCCGCTGCCGAAAAAGCCGCCGGACTTCCGCCGCAGTTCGCGCAGATCCAGCCGCAGCCGGCAGCACATGCTGCGGACGTCGCTGGGCTGCATGTCGCTGTTGACGTAATTGGAGAAATACGGCGTGCCATACTTCGAGGTCATCTCAAACAACAATTTATTATTTTCCGTGTCCGACCAGTCGAAATCTTTCGTGATCGAATACGTCGGGATCGGATACTGGAAGCCGCGGCCGTTGGCGTCGCCCTCGATCATAACTTCAATAAACGCCTTATTGACCAGATCCATTTCTTTCTGGCAGTCGCCATAGGTGAAATCCTGCGGCTGACCACCGATAATCGCCGGCTGCTGCGCTAAATCCGCCGGCACAACCCAATCCAGAGTGATGTTGGAAAACGGCGCCTGCGTGCCCCAGCGGCTCGGTGTGTTGACGCCATAGACAAACGACTCGACGCATTTCTTGACTTCGTCATAGCTCAGCTGATCGACCTTGACAAACGGCGCCAGATACGTATCAAACGAGGAGAACGCCTGTGCGCCCGCCCATTCGTTCTGCATGATGCCCAGGAAGTTGACCATCTGATTGCACAGCGAAGCCAGATGTTTCGCCGGTTTGGAGGTAATTTTGCCCGGTACGCCGCCTAAGCCTTCCAGAATCAGCTGCTTCAGCGACCAGCCGGCGCAGTAGCCCGTCAGCATCGAAAGATCGTGCAGATGGATATCGCCGCTGCGGTGTGCGTTGGCGATTTCCTCGTCATAGATCTCCGAAAGCCAGTAGTTGGCGGTGATCGCACCGCTGTTGTTCAGAATCAAACCGCCGACCGAATAAGTCACGGTTGAATTTTCTTTCACGCGCCAGTCCGTCGCTTTGACGTAGCTGTCGACCAGTTCTTTATAATCGAGAATCGTCGATTTCATATTGCGGATTTTTTCCCGCTGTTTGCGGTATAGAATGTATGCCTTGGCGACGTCGGAATATCCGGATTGGATCAGAATTGATTCCACGCTGTCCTGAATATCTTCCACCTGGATCAGATCGTCTTTGATTTTGCTTTCAAAATCCGCGGTTACCCGCAGCGCCAGCATATCAATCACGCTGGAATGGTATTGTTTCTGCTGAGCCTCAAAGGCTTTGGTGATCGCCAGTGAAATCTTGCTGATATCAAATTCCGTAATCATGCCGTCGCGTTTAACTACTTTATACATACGTCTCTACCTTTCTTTCCTCTATAACCCCCGGAGCTCGGTGTCCGGTACCCACGAAAGCAGAATCTTCCGAAACGCTTCCATTTCTTCTTTGGTGCAGGCGTGCAAGCCGGGCTGAATCACCCGCTCGCTGTCGACAAACTGCTGCAGAACCAGCTTGCGGGCGCCCTTGATCCACTCGCCCAGACGCCGCATATCCTCAGCGGTATGCAGCTCCTTGACTACTGTCGTTCGAAATTCATACGGAATCTTCTCCTGCATTAACAGCGCGACACTTTTTTCAACAGCCGCAAGATCCAGCTTTGTCAAACCGACCGTTTCGCTGTAGCGTTCACGGCAGTTTTTCAGGTCCATCGCCACGTAATCAATCAATCCCTCGTCGATCAGATGCTCCAGCTGATCTGGGAAACTGCCGTTGGTATCCAATTTGATCGGATAACCCAATTCCTTAATCCGGCGTAAGAAAGCTTCGATCCCCGGCTGCAGCAGCGGTTCCCCGCCGCTGATACAAATTCCTTCCAGAATTCCCTGACGGCGGGTTAAAAAGTCGAACAGTTCTTCCCTGGGAATCTGTGCCATATTCTCCGCCAGAAACACCAGATCAGAGTTCTGGCAGAACGGACAGCGGAAATTACAGCCACCGGTAAACAGCGTGCATGCGATCTTGCCGGGATAATCGAGCAGCGTCATTTTCTGAATGCCGAAAATTCCCACCCGCTGCGATTCCTGTTCTTCTTCCGCCAGATAATCTAATGCGTTGGCAACCGCCTTACTTTGCAGCTTTTCAAACAGCGCCGCTTCATCCTCGCTCATATTCTGCGTGATCTGATCCCACCACTGTTGGCGAATCAAATAGATCTGACCGATAATCTCTTTCGCTTTCGCCGTCGTTCGCAGCGTGCGCACGCGTTTATCCGTTGGACTGACCTCGATCGTGACATATCCGACTTCTTCCAGCCGCTGAACGCCTTTGGTTACGGTTCCTTTGTCATAACAGCCCAGCTGCGCCAGACCGTTCATCGTAATGCCTTCGTTCTCATAAATGAAAATTAAAAACGGAAGCTGTCCGGAACCCAGCTGATAGGCGTCCAGCACTTTATCGTAGTATTTTTGCGAACAGCGATACAAAATAGACGAGTCCGTCAACAGCCGTCCTGTCTTTTTCATCCCCTCACCTCAATTAGTTGGAAACTCAACTATTGAAATGATAGCACGTATAACCTGCTCCATCAAGCCTTGTTCTCCTGAATTTTTTATTCAGATTTCGACTGAGTTCACTCAAAAGAGCTAAGTCCTTTAACCAGGCGGATTTTGACAGGTTAGCCCCTTCTAATCTTGAAATCATTTTCAGTTTTCCATAAACCGGATTGATGACTGACATGCGTTTTCATTTTAATGATGGTTATTCCAAGCTTGAAAAGCAAAAGAAAAGCCGAGCGTATGCTCGACCTTTCCGTTAACTTTGTGATAATTACGCCTGTGTTTGTTCTTCGTCATCCTCATCTTCATGCCATTTTCTGCCTAAGTACAGCGTTACGGCATTGATCAGGAAGAAGACGACCATCAACAGCGTCCACTTATCTACCAAGACCATCGGCAGCCGCATGTTTTCGGTCAGAACGAAGACGATGACTGAGATGACAGCCGTTAAGCCCGAGATCCACTTGTAGATTCTCTTGCGCTTCAGCTGTTCCGGATCTTCTTCTTCATTCATCGCTGCGGTCTGATTCTGATCATCCTCGTCGTCATCCTCTTTCGAGTGCTTCGCGAAAATCAGGAACAGCGCCGCTAACAAGCCAAGCAAGCTGGCGATCAGGTTGATCAGAGCCCAAGAACCCTTGTGGCTGACCTGCGGCTGTTCCGGTTCTTCGATCTCTTCAACTTCCGGCGTCGGTGTTGGCGTTACTTCTCCGCCGCCTTCCGGTGTTGTCGGTTCAACAATGACTTCTTCTTCCGGTTCAGGATTATTTGGACCTGGTCCCGGAGGTACAACTGGTGCTGGCGGAACGACTGGCGCTAAGCAAGCCTGGGCTTCTTCGTTCCATTCCGTTCCTGCCGGACAGCCTGGGTTAACAGGATCCGGATCGACTGGATTTGCTGTAAAGGTAATCGTGAAAGTAATGTCCTCTGTCAGATCCAGTGCAGTCGTCGGAGCCATTGGACTCCAAGTACCACCCCGATATCCGTTATTCGGACTTGCCTTCGCAATTTGATCGTCGCTCAGATGAGCGATGCCATCAACCGCATATTCGCCTTTCTCGTTGACCTTATTCAAGGTAAACGGACCCTGGTTAGCAGTGATCGTACCATTCACCGCATTGTAGTATACGTGAATCTGATACTTATCCGGAATCTCGTCATGATTTTTATCTGCGCTGTAATAAACGTTGACAATCATTCCGTCTTCCGTGATTTCCTTGCTTTCCGCATAGGTATAAACGTAATCTTCGATGTTGATCTTATGATCCGCACCATTGATCGTTTCCCCATGCTTCGCTGTGACTTCCTTCGCTGTCCCGATTTCTTCCTTTGTATCTTCATCAACGTACTTCACTGTCGCTTGGTATTCATTAATGACGAATGTCGCTACGAATTCCGTATCTTTATTCAATGCGATTTCTGTTGTCGGTTCTTCTGGTGCCCAACTTGCCAGATGATAACCTGAATAAGGTTCAACTGTTGCGATCTGATTTTCAGCCAGATAAGCGACTCCATCCATTGCATATTCATGATTGGCATTGTATTTCGTCAATACAAATGGCCCCTGATTAGCAACAACTTTGCCGTTTACAGCGTCATACGTAACCGTGATTTGATATTTATCTGCGATTCCATCTCCTTCTTCAGGATCTTTCTCACCGATATTATCTGCATCATAGTAGAACGTGATTGTCAGATTTTCAGCTGGCATGGTTCCCGTAATATTGCCTTCTTCATCTGCCTGCAATGTCGATTCATCAACACTGTCAACTTCGATATTCGACAGAACGAAATTGCCATTTGCATTTTCTGGACCTCTTGGAGATTCAGAAATAGCAGACAGGTAATCACGTTTCTCGTCAGCTGCCGTCGTTGTCAGTTCTTCAACAACATTGTTATCAGCATCACGGTAGACATGGGAAACTTTGTAGTTATAGGAGTTGACAGCAAAGTTTGCAGTGTACGTTGCCGCTACATTCAATCCATCAACTTTTTCTGGTGTAAAGTGAGCGTCTGTGCTGACTTCTGTGCCTTCCGCATTCGTCCAATTCACGAAATGGTATCCTGCGCTTGCTGTTGCTGTCGAGCCCTGAGCTTCGCCCGTTGCCGGTGCTAAGCTTTCACTTGAACGATCCACGCTTCCACCTGTTGTTGCTGCGTAGTTGATCGTTACGTTCGCATCTTCCGCAAAGTTTGCAGTGTACGTTGCCGCTACATTCAATCCATCAACTTTTTCTGGTGTAAAGTGAGCGTCTGTGCTGACTTCTGTGCCTTCCGCATTCGTCCAATTCACGAAATGGTATCCTGCGCTTGCTGTTGCTGTCGAGCCCTGAGCTTCGCCCGTTGCCGGTGCTAAGCTTTCACTTGAACGATCCACGCTTCCACCTGTTGTTGCTGCGTAGTTGATCGTTACGTTCGCATCTTCCGCAAAGTTTGCAGTGTACGTTGCCGCTACATTCAATCCATCAACTTTTTCTGGTGTAAAGTGAGCGTCTGTGCTGACTTCTGTGCCTTCCGCATTCGTCCAATTCACGAAATGGTATCCTGCGCTTGCTGTTGCCGTCGAGCCCTGAGCTTCGCCCGTTGCCGGTGCTAAGCTTTCACTTGAACGATCCACACTTCCACCTGTTGTTGCTGCGTAGTTGATCGTTATTTTTGCAGCTTCTGCATAAACGATATTAATGACATTATTTGCGGCAATATTAGTTATCTTTTCCGGTCCTGTTACAGTTCCTGGAGCAACATATCCTTTAGGTAAATACTTGCCGTTTTCATAAGGAATGGTTGTTCCTATTCTCCCAGTTCCTGTTTCAGATTTGAGTAAATTTGATTCATCTGTCGAATCTTTGTAATAATTCACAGTATAACCAACATTGCGTTTTACATAATTAAATGTTACAACATTTTCTGTTTCGTTATCAGAAACAACTAATGTTTTTCGAGCAGTCTCTCCATCAGCAAGAATATAATCATTAATTGAAGGGGCATCAATTACTACTGCAGCACGATCTGTTTTGTTATCTCCGTTACGAATTAACTCAACTGGTTTTTCAGGATCACTTACATCCATCGCAATGATCGTATATCCTCTTTCTTTTGCCTGAGAGTAATAGAATATAATTTCATTATCTGTCTGTTTTAAAGTTAAGCTTTGACTTGACAATAAAGGAATATAATTTTCAATACTCTTTGCAAAAACAGTAATTGTTTTACCTACTCTTTGATTATCAACTTTTATCGAATCAGCAAGTTCCGTATCAGTACCTTCTAATAAATAACGAATATTATAAGAGGTATAATTCTTAGCCTGCCAATGAGCATAAAGTGTGATGTTATCTTTTATTGGTGTCCCAAAATCATACTTAACCAAAGTGTCAGATTTGATTGACCAACCTAAGAAAGTATATCCATCACGTTCTGGAGTATCAGGAATTTTGACAGGAGTATTATAATTAGCATTTACAGCAAAACCTGTTCCGCCTTCATAATTCACGTCAAATTCAACTTGATAAGTTTTAACTGTCCACCCTGCATACAATACTGTATTATGAGCTGGCATTTTATCTTTATCAAAATTAACTTTTTCTTGAGCTCCTGGATCATAATACCAGCCTGTGAACTCATAGCCTTCTTTAACTGGTTGTTTTACCGGAACTTTAAGGATACTTTCAAATTTTTTAGTTTCTGGTGATGGAATATCAGATCCGCCATTTGCATTATAACTTAGAGTATAGTTATTTCTTGTATAATACAATGTTTTATATCGCGTATCCATTCTTTCATAAGAGAAACCTTCTATTTGAATAATATCTCCCTCATTTATAGTCCAACCATCAGGTAATACCCCTTCCATATAAGTGGAATAGCCGCTACCAGATAAGTTCTGTGTTAGGTATTTAATCTTCGTTGTATTAACTTTATTACCATAACGCGATAAGTTTTCAGCGGGCATGGTTTTCATTGCACCTACACTCGTTTTACAACTTGATGATGTATACCACATGTATTCTTTATGATCTACATCATTCCAAACTGAAGAAACATCCGCACCATATTTTGCCGTTATAGTTAATTTGGGTTGAATTTTCCAATTAGAATACCAAGATTCTTTTACATAAAAGGTAACTGTAAAAATTTTTCTGTTTAATCTAACATTTAAAACAGTACTGCCATCTAGCGCAACTGTTTTACCAGATTCCATGTCAGGCTTTTCAAATCCAGCTTCATCTAATCCAATATCTGAAAGTTTAGTACTATCAAATGTAGGATAGTTCTTAATTTCACTGCCTACAATTGCATCATGAATGGTCTGACTATATAAGAAATCATATTCATTAGATTCTGCTTTTTCTACCCAGAAAATAACTTGATAATCAGCTTTCTGATTTGCTTTTAATGTCCAATGAGCAGTTAAAGTTATATTTTCCGTCAAACTAACAGATCCTTCAACTTTAGAATCTCCATTATACCATCCAGCAAAATCGTAGCCTGCTTTCGTCGGTACTTTCGTTGATAAATCAACTACTGTTTCGAAAGGTGCTTCCACAGCGCTGATATAGTTACCTCCATCAGAGTCAAATCGCACTGTATAATTGATTCGTGTATACTCAATTTCAACAACTGTGTTCGCCGAAATTAGAGTGTTTTCGATTACACCAGCTTCAAAGCCATTGACTTGCCGGGCAACTGCCTGAGTTTCTGTTCCAAATTTGCCATACAAAGTTTCTGACTCCGTAATAAATGAACCATCAAGTTGTATGAATTTATGATTAACAGTATACGCAGTCTCAGTAGGATGATACGTAACGGTAATCGTCAGATCTTCCGACGGCATTATTCCACTTACAAGGCTTTGACTTGCCTCATATCCTTGAATTTCTTTAGAAGTAACTTTGTATTCATTTCCAGCAATTACATCTGCATAATACGTTGCTTGCGCTGCCGTGTTCGCAATTTCTGGAGCTGCATCTTCCCCATAAACATAGTATATAGTGAGAAGATATACATCATCACCTTCAATATTTTGAATAATGGCGTTACTTGTTGGAGGAATAAATTCCGTTGGTCCTTCCGTTACCTTCGGTGTTTCCGTAACCACTGGAGTTTCCGTGGTCTTTGGCTCCTCACTCGCCTCTGGTGTTGGATCAGGAGTAATCGTCGGTGTTGGTTCCACCGTCGGATCCGGCTGTTGGTTTTCTTTAGATTTATCAATCTGAGAAGTTGTTGTGTGAGCCGTGATGTTAAGAGAATGTTCCCCCGATTGAACGTCTGTGGATTCGCTAAATTCCACGCCGTCCAAAATCATTGAATCAATTTCAAAACCATCGTTGGCCCTTACGGTCAGAGTACCCGATGCGACTGATTTTTGCGCTGTTGCTGTCTGACCATTGACAGTAACGCTTACAGCTAAGCTCGCTTCGCTATCATTCACATCGGTCTCGTTGTTGTGTGATTCAATGCTGATTACAGAATCGACGTCAAAGCTTTCCGCTACAACCCGAATCGGCATGTCCACAAAGCAGGACATCGTCATCGCGAAGACGGTCAACATCTTTAATACTCTGTCAAACCTGTTTTTAATCTTCATTCTCGTTCCTCCCTTCTATTTTGATCATTCTTCCATTAACGCCGACCTTCTGATTTCCCGCAATCCATTCGATTTCAGTTTCGTCGTTAATGACCGTAATGATAGCGTCTTTGTGGATACCTGGTTCAAATTCTGTCGGCTCTGCTTTTTTCAGGACGATCGCAGTGCCTCGTTTTATTTTCAAACCGGCTTCATCCTTGTCGTATTTGATCTTGGAATGCTTGGGATTCTTATAACCCCAGGTGACTGTATAACTGCCGTCTCCATTGGAATCCACTTGATTGACAAACAAACTCAGATTCTGATTTTTTGTTTTCCAGGCTGCGGCAATCACAACGATGCCGGCGCCAAGGAAAGCAAAGAGGAGCGCAGAGTCCTGATTTCTGCGGGCAGCCCGCGGTGTTTCTTCATCGTCAATTTGTTCAGTTTCCGGCTCCGGTGTCGCAGAATCCGCTAAAATTTGTATCGGACTCATTACCAACATCGCTGCCATTAACCCAAGAACTAACTTTTTCCGCATACGCTACACCTCCAAGACATTTTCATTCTATCAGCAGGCGGTTATAAAATGGTTAGATATCTGGTTTTGCAGGGAGAAAGATTGAAAAAATAAAATAAATTAATTTCTCCTTTAGTGGATAATCAGTTATTCACGCTTGCGAAATTTTACAGTCCACGATATAACTAACTTATTATAAGAGAACAGAAACGGGGGATAACCTATGACTATCAGAATCGGAATTGACCTTGGTGGTTCCACAACAAAACTGATCGCTGTTCACCCCGGCAGTCAAATTGTGGCCGAAACGCAGCTGACCGCATTGCGCAGTCCGGTAAAACTGGATGCTGCGCTCAGTCATTTTCTGGCGTCACACTGCGGCAATCAGACGGTATCCGGAATTGCTTTAACAGGAGTCGGCAGCTCATTTATCGAAGATCGGCCAGGCTGGCTGAAAATCGACGAAATGCAGGCAGTGGGCCGGGGTGCGCAGGCTTTGGCAAAGCAGCGGGACATTCTGGCCGTCAGTATGGGCACAGGGACAGCGCTGGTTCGGGCTGATCATGAAAAGATCAGCCACATCGGCGGAACCGGCGTCGGCGGAGGAACCCTGGCGGGATTGGCGCTGCGGTTAAACGGAACTGCCGTGCTGGCCGATTTTATTGAGCTGGCCGGGTCCGGTAATTTGAAAAATGTCGATCTGAAGGTGGGCGATCTGACCCGCGATGAAACACAGTCGCTGACCGCCGATCTGACGGCCGCCAATTTGGGAAAGCTGAACTCCATCGGCAGTCCCGCAGATCAGGCAGCGGGCGTGATCAATATGATTCTGGAGACCATCGGCGTCATGGATTCTGGCTTTGCGCCGGGACACCACTCAGACGATCGTGCTGACCGGTGCTCTGACGGCTTTGCCGCAGGCCAAACCGCTTTATGAAAGAATGAGCCAGATTTACAATGTGAACTTTCTGATTCCCACACATGCCGTCTATGCCGCGGCGTTGGGCGCAGTGCTAGCAATTCCTTAACACTTCAGATTGAAAATTGTTACAGATGAAAAAGGAGAATTTTCGTTTTTTCGTCTTTCTTTTTTCAGAAAGCGCCGCCCAAACTGAATGACCCATGATAAAATGAATCTACTTGCTGAAAGGAGAAACAAAGTATGGACTTTAAAAAACTCATCGACGAAATCCCGGCCTACGATCATTTTCTGACCGTGGATGAAATGGATGCCAGCACCCTGAAGCTGGCCGAAGAATATCCGGATCTGGTCACGGTCACAAAGGAGGGGACTTCCCGCGGCGGCCATCCGATCTATTGTCTGAAGATCGGCGACGGCCCGAAGAACGCCTTTATGTTCGGTTGTCCGCATCCGAACGAACCAATGGGCGCGATGATGCTGGAATATTTCTCACGCCGCTTATGCGAGGATGAAGCGCTGCGCAGTGAACTGGGGTATACCTGGTATCTGATCAAAAGCATCGACGTCGACGGCACAAAGCTGAATGAAGGATGGTTCAAGGGACCGTTTACGATTACCAATTACGCCCGGAATTTCTTCCGTCCGGTCGGTTCGGAACAGGCAGAATGGACATTCCCGTTCACTTACAAAAATTACAGCTGGACGACGCCGATCCCGGAAACTCAGGTGCTGATGAACATCATCGACCGTGTCAAACCGGAATTCATGTACTCGCTGCACAATGCCGGCTTCGGCGGCGCATATTGGTATGTATCCGGCGATGAGCCAAGCTTATGGGACGGCTTCTACAAGGCGGCGGAAAAGCAGAATGTACCGCTGAATCTGGGCGAACCGGAAATGGTTTACGTCACCCAATACGCCCCGGCCTGCTACAAAATGACCGGCTCCAAGGATTCCTACGACTATTATGAGAAAAGCATGGAACATCCGGAAGCGATGATGAGCTGCGGCACCAGCTCCGACGATTATGCTTCGCAATACGGCACTTACACGCTGGTCGCCGAGCTGCCGTATTTCTTCTCCCGCAAAATTGTATCCGATACGATCATGCCGTTCACCCGGGCGGAAGCGGCGATCCAGGGCGAACAGGTCAAACATGATCAGATCGAACAGATCGGCAAGATCCTAAAACCGGTTAAACCATGGTTGACCGAGGATAATCCGTTCCCGAAGATCGTTTTGCTTTCCGTCGATAAAAACGACGCGTCCACGCAGGCGCAGATTGATTATTATAAAAAGACGGAAGCTTACCAGCAGCCGTGCAAGGAATCGGAAGCCTTCGACTGTCTGGACATCACCCGTTTCTACACACTGTTAAGCTGGGGGCTGAGCGTCCGCGCAATCAATTACGCAATCGAGCACACCGACATTGATCCGCACCTGGCCAAGACCGCGCTGGATCAGGCACAGGCCGGCTTTGACACTCTGGCGGCGGCACTTGAAAACGACATCGACTATTCTGTCGTTCCGATCCGCAGCCTGATCGGCGTGCAGCTGGAAAGTGGTATGCTCGTTGCCGATCTCCTTCGTTCTAAATAAAGGAAAAAAGGAAAATCGTGTTTCAGATTTTCCTTTTTTATATTTTTCTTTTTTATCCACCGCTGTTTATGCGGCGGCAGTCCCGATCAAACGTCATTGCGCCTAAGGCTGCCTGAACTCGCATCGCCGCCACACTCATTCCATTCTCACTCTTCATTGCGGGATAGAATTTCGATCCTTAGTTTTGATCAAACCTCGGGCTGGTCAGGACAGAAGTAAAAAAGACGAAGAAATTGAAGTTCGTCTTTTTGCGCCAATAACCATCATACCCGTGTTTAAAAGGGGTGATTTGAAACTTCCAGCTGATGATTCCCGTTGGTTGTTATTCGCTTTTCAATGTGATCGGACGACGGTTTTCGTAAGCGTTTTTAATCGCCTGGATGAAGTCGCCATGACCGTCTTTTAAGGAAATCGTCGCGCCGGTGCGGACGTCTTCCAGCATCTTCTTTTCCTCATCGCTCAATGCGCTGAATTTTGCCTTGTCCTCGTCGCTCTTGGCTTCCGCCTGCAATGGCCGGCCGTTGGCGTCGGTATACTTGGCAAACCAGTCTTCCACTTCCGCGACCGTCTTGCCGACAAACAACTTCTCAAACACATCGGCTTCGCTGGCCCAGGTGCCGCTGTTGAGCTTATAGCTCTCGCCGCGTTCGCGCTTGGTCTTCCAGGTATCAAACTCAGCCAAGAACTGTTCCTCACTGTCGGCTGTCTTGCCTTCGACCTTGCCGTCGTGATTTTCATCATTGTTGTATCCGCCCTGACCCGGGAATCCGGAGAACTGCGGCATATCCGCACCGTCGTAATTCGGCGTCGCGACTTCCAGTTCATCCAGCTTCAACGATACGATCCGGCCTTCCGCATCAAACAACGCGCTGGCCACCAGCGTATTAAAGCTGTAAACCTGAACCTCCTGATCATCCTTGCCCGGTCCGACACGGCCGTTGGAAGCGACGCCCAGCCCTTCCGCCGCGGCTTCCCTGACGTCTAACGGCTGGCGCAGTTCATACGCTTTTTTCAATGCCGTAATAAAATCGCCGTGCGCATCTTTTAAAGAGATCGTCGCGCCGGTGCGGACGTCTTCCAGCATCTTCTTTTCCTCATCGCTCAACGCGCTGAATTTTGCCTTGTCCTCATCGCTCTTGGCTTCCGCCTGCAATGGCCGGCCGTTGGCATCGGTGTACTTGGCAAACCAGTCTTCCACTTCCGCGACCGTCTTACCGACAAACAGCTGTTCAAAAACATCCATCTCACTCGCCCAGGTACCGCTGTTGAGCTTATAGCTCTCGCCGCGTTCGCGCTTGGTCTTCCAGGTATCAAACTCAGCCAAGAACTGTTCCTCGCTGTCAGCTGTCTTACCTTCGACCTTGCCATCGTGATTTTCATCATAGTTATAGCCACCCTGACCCGGGAAACCGGAGAACTGCGGCATATCCGCACCGTCATAATTCGGCGTTGCAACTTCCAGCTCGTCGATATTCAGATCCAGAATCTTGCCGTCCTTATCAAATAAAGCGTTCAGCACCACTTCGTTGAAGCTGTAAACGGAGACTTCCTGATCATCCTTGCCCGGACCTAACCGGCCGTTGGATACGATCGCAAGTCCCTGATTCAGATCGGATGCCACGACTTCCTTCGGCTGTTCTTCTTTTTCCGCCTTTGCCACATACGGATAGGCCTGCGGATCCAGCGCGTTGTTGACTGCGTCTTTAATTCCCTGACTGGAGAACGTCGCTCCGCTGACATTATCGACGTCGGTGGAGTTCGCCTTGACGATCGCCTGCGGCAGCTGTTCGATCGCCTGGGAGCCGATTCCCTGCGTCTCCTGATCGCCCACCGCCTTGACGTCTGTGATCTTGCCATCTTTGCGCGTTACAGTGACGGTGATCAAACCACCGAACCCGTTGCCTTTGCCTTCCAACGTTTCGGTTTTGGCTTCCGGAGTGCTGCACGCCGCTGCGGATATCAACAGTACGGCTGCGGCCAGAAGCCGAGTCCATTTTTTCATAATTTTTCCTCCCTGTGATGTTTTTAGCATAGCATGTCGAAGCGGGGCGGGACAGCCGTTTGCTTCACACAGTATGGATTAACATAGAACTATTATGGATAAACACTAGATGAGGAAGGGTTAGATATAGGGAATAGAAGAAAGCGTTTACTTTTTTCTTTGCGGGGACCGGGGATTTTGTAATCCAGTCTCTTTGACTTCCTTAAAAAAGCTAAATTGTGCTCGTAATCGAACAAATTTCAAATAACGTAAGAATAAATTGGCTTTTTTTCTAACAAAGGTCTATGATTAAATTATCTTGATCCCTTCGATTTTTATACAATATCTCATCTTCTGTTTTTCTGCCGTCCGGATGTCGATGGCTGTCGTTTTCCTGCATCGCCTCGCGAACCGGGCCGTTTCTGTGTTTTATAATAAGGGGGAGTTTCATTGAAAGCGTCAAAAAGCAAAGTACAGCACCGCCAGCTTGTTCTCGTTCTGTTTTTCCTCGGCGTGAATCTGATCGCCGGCAGTTTAATCGCCGTTCAGGAATCACGCCACGTTCAGCAAGTCTTAACGCATCATGGGGAGCAGGCTCAGGAAAAACTCGGCAGCGTCATGGCAGATTACACTCATTCATTCCAGTTGTTTGCGCAGCTGCTTCAGCAAACCGTAAGCGATCATCCGGATCCTGATTTCATCTGGGACCATCTGAAAACGTTGGACCGGCCGCTGGCGGCGATTGAGGGCGACACCTTCGACGGTGTTTACATGGTGTATCAGGACCGCTATCTTTACAGCTGGGATACGCCGTATTCGCAATATGAGAGCACCGGTTACCGGCCGCAGGACAGGCCCTGGTATCAGAATGCCGTCAAGGGTCAGGGCGCGATCGTCTTCACGCCACCCTACATGAGCTATGCCAACCATTATATTCTTTCGACGATCTCGCAGCTGCAGCCGGATCAGAAAACGGTCTTCGCCTACGATATCAAAATGGGCAATATCCAGCGGTTAGTCAGCGAGCTAGGCAGCTATGCGCACGAACAGCTGTTGGTCTACGACGCCAATGGCACGATTATCGGGAGTACGGAAGAAACATATCTGGGCAGCACACTGAGTCCAAACGCCGCTCTTGCCCCCGCTGCCCTGCAGCAGGCGCAGGCTGCGGTCAAAACGTTGGAAGAAGGCACTGAAGCGTGGCAGAAAGCCAAAGAACAAGCCGACGCCGCCGAAGCCTTCGCCCACTTCCGCCAACAAGGGGACGCCGGTTTCCAAAAGCTGCTCGCCCGGCCGCAGCAGGCCATGTTGATCAAGCTGGGTTCCCAACAGGTTTATGGTTATCTGAGTCCCGGGAAAGATTATCAGATCCTGATTCTGGTCCCGCTGGGCGCGATGCTCGCCGCAACCGCGCAGGTCTGGCTGCTTCCGTTCTTATTGCTGGAACTGGTGCTGGTTTACGGATTGAGCCGCATCCGCAAGGAATGGAACACCCGCGAGCTGCAGCAGGCCTACGTCGAGCTGGGCCAGACGCAGAAACGTCTGGAAATCGCCTTGAAAGCCGCGCAGAAAGCGGCGGCCATCGACGACTTGACCGGCATGATGAATTTTAAATCGTTCCGGCAGAACGTGACAGATCAGATTCAGAGCATGCAGGAAACCGACAGCGGTATTCTGATCCTGTTGGATGGCGATCACTTCAAGACGATCAATGACAATTACGGGCATCAGATGGGCGACGAGGTAATCAAGCTGGCCGCGCAGATGATCATCGGCCGTATTCGAACCGTGGACTCTGCGTCGCGTCTGCATGGCGATGAATTTGCAATCTTTATCGCGAATACGCAGGATTACACCGTTGCCGAAAAGATCGTCGGCGATATCAACGCGACGTTGATAGCAGAATCCGCCCGCCGGCACATGCCGAACATCACCTTATCCGCCGGTGCGGTGATCGCACGCCGGGGAAGCAATTACGCTCAGCTGGCGAAAACCGCGGACGCCGCCTTGTACCAAGCCAAAACAACTCACGACGGCGGCTTTGCGCACGCTTAAGACTCAGAATTTGATGTGAGACGGATGGTGCAAGTTTCCAACCAGTTTATCTGCCGCAAGCAGACAGCGAGCCGCCTGATGGTCAGGCGAATGCCTTCAAATTTCAAGACCGCCTTATATAAAGCAGATCATAAAAAACAAGTATTTTAATGAGAAGAAGGCATATCGTCTGTTTTTCATAAGAATTTAAAAAATCTCACTCGCTAAAAAACAATGCAAAAAGCGCTGAACGGCTGGAATGAACCTTGCCGCTCAGCGTTTTACTTTCCTTTCTCACCGCCAGCCTCACATGGCTGACAAAATCCTCCGCCTGTCCTTTTACGTAAAAAGAAAATTGTGAAAATTCTGAGCATCAGATCAAAAGCAGGTAGCCCGCCTCTGCCGGCTGGATCTTTTCATCGCTTAAGGTATCCCCGATTACGTTGAGATCGTTATCCAGCACCATCAGACGCCGGCCTTCCGGAACGCTCAGCGTACCATCAAAGCGATGATCCAGACGGAACGTCTGCGGCTGATCGGCAAAGCCCTGCCCTTCATAGACCGGCAGCGTGTCTGCCCGCTGATAGCGGTAGGACGCGACATCGCAGAATTCCGCCTCTTTCTGCGTGAAGAAATACGGATCGATCAGATCCCGGCTGCCGTTGCATGGGGTGCGCAGGAAACCCCGGCCATGATTTTCGTCCGCCGGTATAAAGCTGCCGTCAAAGCCGCCGCTGTACACATCACTGCCCTGCCGTCCGCTGAATGAAGCGACGAGGACGCCGTCGAAGTCCGGCAGCGCCTGCAGACGAAAACCGGTCATGATCTCCCCGATGACTAAATCCTCCGGCGTCGGATTGACAACGACATACGGATGATCCAGCCGTTGTTTCCATGTTTCGCTTAACGGGCTGAAGGCTTTCGCCTTCATTGCGACCGGATAGGTCTGACCGTTCATCCCGCTCATCAGATACAGGTCGCCCTGCGCTTCGGCAAAGAAATAATTCACCTTTTCACTGGCGATCCAGCGGCTTCCGTCATAGCGTAAGTAGGTTTCCCACGGATAGGCCTGAGCTTTTAACGGCGTGTCCTGAAAGTGAGCGATGGCGCCCCGCATCGCGACCTTGGCAATCGCGCTGGGCATCAGATACGTTCCGCTGAAGGCGTCGGAAATTGCCTGCGGAATTGCCTGTGCCCGGCGGTAAATCGAAATTCCCCGTTTTTCCAGCAGCCACTGCGCTAAAATATGCAGCGCGGCCTGCGTGACGTCGATCTTGCAGTCATGCGTTTCGCTGATTGCCAGCACGGCGTTGTACTTCGGGATGACGATCAGCTGGGAGGTAAACTGAAAGCTGTTGCCGCCCTTGCGCAGCACGCCTTCGCCCAGGTCAAAATCCGGATCGCTGAAACACACCGTATCCCAGCCTAAGCCATAAGATGGGCTTTTCTGATCCTGCGGCAGAAAGGAAACGCCCTGTTTCTTTGCCATTTCCTGCTTGGACGTTTCCGTCAGAATAGGATTTTCAGAGAGGAACAGCTGACCGAACTTGCACAAATCGATCATCGACGTCGTCAATCCGCCCGCGCCTTCGACTAACAACAGCTCGGCCGGTTTCTTCTTTTCATGGACCAACGGATATTCCGGATTGCGGTCTTCAATCGTGCGGGTTGATTCGGCGCCGATTAAAGCGGTGATGTTCTCACGCAGAAAATCGCAGTAGCGCTGATTGCTGACGCGTGCCACGACAATTTCCGCCAACGTGAAGCCGTCATTGCAGTAAACCGAATATTCGCCCGGCTGCGCTTTCAGATGACTGACCGCCAGATAGTCGAGCACTTCTTTATAATAATCCCGCTCTGTCTGCGCGGTGACGGAAAAGCCCTTCCACTGCGTTCCCGGCAGACCGCTGGCATGGTTTAACAAATGCCGCACCGTGATTTTCTTATAATCGTCATCGAGCATTTTAAAATCCGGCACATACTGAACGACCGGCGTATCCAGATCCACCAGACCCCGCTGGACTAATACCATCACCGCCGCCGTGCAGTAAATCTTCGATACCGAAGCCACGTTGTAAGTGCAGCGCGTGTCCGCCTTCACGTTTTCCGGCTGATCCTGCCAACCCAGGGCGTCCGCAGCGACCAGTTCGCCATTGACCTGCAAAGCATACGAAACCGACGTATAGTCCTTCGCCAGCGTCATGCTTAAAAAATCCGAGGTTCTTTTACTCCATTCGCAATCCATATCTTTTCACTCCTTATTTTTTTCCATTATACCGCAAACAAAAAAGAAAAGACAGGACGGACGGCATCATCAGCCGCCGGGGTTGTCCTGCCGGTTATTTCTGCAATGAAAAAGTCAGCGTTCCTGCCTTGTCGAGCATTCTTTATTTCTTCGCTCAGCCCAGCGCGACGTCGAGAATCATCATGATCAGAAAGCCAAGCATGAAGCCGAGCGTGCCAATATGAGTATGCTCGCTCAGGTGGGCTTCAGGAACCAGTTCCTCGACGACGACAAAGATCATCGCCCCAGCCGCAAACGAAAGCAGCCACGGCATCAATCCGGCGATCTGCGAAGCTGCCAGCACTGTCAAAATCCCGAAGATCGGTTCGACAATCCCCGACAAGCTCCCGTACAGAAATGCTTTAAAACGGCTGAAGCCTTCCTGCCGCAGCGGCAGCGAAATCGCCGCGCCCTCGGGAAAATTCTGAATCCCGATGCCGATCGCCAGCGCCATCGCCGCCGACATCATCGCCGGATCCTGATGCTGGGCCGCCATCGCGAACGCCAGACCGACGGCCATGCCTTCGGGGATGTTGTGCAGCGTCACCGCGGAAACCAGCAACGTCGTCTTCTTCCAGCTGCTGCTCAGCCCTTCCGGCTGTTTCTCTTCCAGATGCAGATGCGGAAGCAGATGATCCAGAGCATACAGGAACACGCCGCCTGCGACAAAGCCGATCGCCGCCGGAACCCAGCCGATCAAGCCCATCGCCTCCGCCTCGCTGATCGCCGGGATTAAAAGCGACCACACCGAAGCCGCGACCATCACGCCCGCCGCGAAGCCAAGAAATCCCTTCTGGATATTCCCGCCTACCTGATTTTTGAAAAAGAAGACGACCGCCGCGCCGGCCGAAGTCAGAAGAAACGTAAATCCGGTGCCCAGGGCCGCATAAGCTATTGCATTCATCTTCACTCCTCCTTGAGTTTGTTAGATTTATTTAACTTTATGAATTCATTGTAAAGAAAGCGGCGCAGAAAGTCAATTCAGACGCTTTCCGGCTTTAATTCTTTCATCTTTCTTTCAGAGCTGAAGGTTTTATTCCCACCGGTTTCCTAAATGTGGTATCCTAATGAAAACAGAGTAGATTAAAGGAGCGATACCATGACCTCTGCCAAAACCCGTCAGTATCCTGCCGTCGACATGATGAAATTTATCTGTGCTTTCCTCGTCATCGTCGTTCACACTTATCCCTTCTATGAAGTCTGGCCGGATCTCGGCTTTGTGACAAGCAATATATTAGGAAGAATCGTCATTCCGTTTTTCTTTATTTCGGCCGGATATTTCATGCAGATCGGCCGCTGCCACAAGGATGAGAATTACTTCCGCAGCTATATCAAGCGGTTAGTCAAGCTGTATCTGATCTGGAGTGTGATTTACATCCCCTTCGGCATGCACAAGCTGGGCACCATGATGGAAATCAGCGGCGCGCTGTGGCTGGCGGCCTTGCCGATCGCGCTGTTCAACATCGGCACCTACTTTCATCTGTGGTATATGTCGGCGCTGATCTTCGCGATGGTGTTCTGTCATCTGTTTTTAAAAAAATTTTCAATGAAGGCTTTATTGATCACCGGCGGCGTGTTGTTTTTATTCGGTTTGATCGAAACCTACCACGGACTGATCACTAATGAAATCCTGCTGCAGTCAGTCAACACGTACTTTCTGTTGATGTTCACGACCCGCAACGGCCTGTTCTTCGGTGTGCTGTTTGTCGCGCTGGGCATGGCGCTGGCTGATCAGAACCGGGTAGAAGCGATCCGCCATCCGTTTGCCAAGGCGGCCGCGGCGTTTGGGCTGCTGGTGATCGAGGCGTTTACCGTGCGGCATTTTCACTGGGCGCTGGATTACAACATGTATTTCATGACAGTGCCGTTTACGTTATACTGGTTCGCGGGATTATTACGGATCCCACTGAACTGGAAACTGAACTTCAAAGCTTTGCGCGAGTCGAGCACCGTCATTTATTTTTGTCATGCGATGTTTCTGGAGCTGGGCGAAATCTTGCTGGGTTCCTTGTATTTAACCAACGGCGCGGTGCGGTTTTGCTTTGTTTTCCCCTTGACGATGATCATGACGGCGATCATCCGCAAATGGCTGCCGTTTCTGAAATAGCCCGATCCTTACAAAAGTGTTCGCGGAATGAAAGCTTTTTCCTATGACAATTTCTCTCTTTTATACTATAATGATACACGAATCTGTTAAAAAGCCTGATCTGAGCCGGAATGTAAACTTTCGCCGGATCAATTAATCTAAAAGTTCCAACAGATAGAAAGGTGGGATTGGGTGGCAAAGCGAAAGCGAAACCGCACGCGGAAAATCAAACCCTTTACGATTTTACAGAAAACATATATGATCGCCGGTGTTTTTGTCCTGGCCGGCATGATCACGGTTTACGGCTCGGCTATGATCGTGCTGAAAGGGCCGTCAGTCACCGTCAGCAACCTGCTGACGAGCACGATGATGGAAACCCGGACGTTAAAGAGTATCGCCCGGCTGTTTTTCTCGGAAGAGGAAATGGAAACGATCATGAACCGCAACTCCGTCAGCGACACGGATGAAATCACCGATTCGGAAACGGATTTCGTGATTGACGAAAGCAAGAAAGATAAAATTGAAATTATTGATATCAAGGGTCCGACCTATGAGGGGAAGCTGATGATCGTCTACGATCCTTCGCGAATCCATCTGGCGGTCAATTCCGACCTGGGCAATGGCAACGAGGGGTACTTCGTGGAGGAATACGTCAAGGCGAACGACGCGATCGCCGGCATCAACGCCGGAGGCTTCGACGATCCCAACGGTCAGGGAACCGGCGGAATTCCTTACGGCATCGTCATTCAGGACGGCGAGCTGGTCAGCGGCAGTCTGGATGATTACAATTCGGTCATCGGCTTCAATGAACAGAACAAACTGATCGTGGGCAACATGACAGGGCGGCAGGCGCTGGAATACGGCCTGCGCGACGCCGTTACTTTTAAACCGATCTTCATCGTCAACTATGTTCCGGTTGAAGTTACCGGCACCGGCGGCGGCGTGAATCCGCGCACTGTCATCGGCCAGCGGGAAGACGGCGCGGTGCTGTTGTTAGTCATCGACGGACGGCAGACGACCAGTCTGGGCGCTTCCTATTCCGACTGCATCGACATCATGACCCAATACGGCGCAATGAATGCGGCGAACCTGGACGGCGGTTCTTCGTCCGTCATGGTCTACGACGGTCAGATTATCAACAACGTGGTTTCCATGAACGGCGACCGCAAAGTGCCGACCGCCTTTATCGTGAAATAACAGGAGGGCCTCATGAGCAACAACGACGAACAAAAAAAACCCGCGGCCGCGCCGAAAAAGACAAGACCCGCAGGCAGCCCGACCGCCAAGCGGCCGGCAAAACCGGCTAAAGCGGCCGATCAGCCGGTTAAGAAAAAAAAGAAGAAAACCGAAACCGTCCTGCATCACAGTCCCGAAGGCCATATCGGCGGGAAACAGGAAACCACCGATCTGTGGCATTTATCGGTCGAGCGGATTCGCGAAGCTTCCGAGCGTGAGCGCAGGAAGATCAATTCTTCAAACCAGCAGTTCCTCTACTTTCTGCTCAAACTGTTTTTAGCCTTGATGATTCTGGGCAGCGCGATCATGTTTCTGACGTGGAAGGTATTGGAAAACTACGAAAAAAGTACGCCCAACGGCGCGATGAGCGCTTACGTTCACCTGCTTCAGGCAAACAACTATGATAAGATTTATGAAAACTCAACCGTGATCTTCACGCAGTTCAATGAGAAAGAGCCCTATATCGAGTATCTGAAGTCGATCTATGAGGACGTCAATCTGAAAAAGGCGGTATTCTCCAAAAAGGCTTACTCCAATGATACCTTCCTCTATTACGACATGATCGTCGACAAGCAGAAAATCTCGACGCTGGAGCTGATCTACAATGAAGAGGCCCGGCAATGGAATGTGCGGACGGTCATCGACGCGCGCAATTTCTACATCGAGGTCTTCGGCGATGCGCAGGTTTATGTCAACGGAATCCGGCTGAATGAGCATTACATCAGTGAGCGCAACGTCAGCTCCGACGCCTATTCCAATTTATTCGATCTGAATCAGGCGCCGCTGGTTACCCGTTATCACATCGACAATCTGGTCACCGTCCCGGCCGTTACGACTCAGGACGATACAAAATACAGCGTCGTCAAGGACGCGCTGCAGGATCGCTTCTATATCGCCGAAAAACCGGGCGGAGCGATGGAAGAGATTATGCGGACACGCATCCGCGACACCGCGATGACCTATGCGAAGTACATTTCCGAGGACACCCGCTTCTCTGATCTGCAGCAGTATTTATACCGCCGCACAGATTATTACAAAGCGATCTCCAGCTTTGTCAACCGGTACTTCTCCACCCATGATTCGTATCGTTTCGATAACATGCATATCAGCGATCTGATCAGCTATGGCGAGGACGTCGGTTTCACCGGCACGATCTCATTCGACTACGTCGTCACGATTGAAGGCGAGAAGTCACAGACTTATTCCAACACGTATCAGATGACGTTCTTAAACGTCAGCGGCAAATGGCTTTGCAGCAATCTAGTGATCGCCAATCAAAGCCAGCCGGAAACAGAGACAGAGACAGAGACGGAGATGGAGACGGAATAAGCAAAGCTCAACCATCCCAGTAAAACAATCCTCCTCATGGAAAACCGGAAATCCCGGTTTTCTTTTTTTGCTTCGCCGCACTTTATGGGAATTGTCTGTGCAGAACCTTGTTTGGCAGAGCAGGCGGCGCTGCTGCGGAGGGAACGCGCAAGCTCAGGATCAGACAAACATCCAATCACACAAAAAAAAGCGGACTCGCCGCTTTTTCAAGGGATAGACAAAATTGAAATCCTGATGCCTTATTTGATGATTTCGCCCATGGCGGAACCGGAAATCGCCGCTGCATTGGCTTCGTCGGTATCAATATGCATCGCCAGCGCGTACTTTTCAGAAACGCGGACAACCGTATCGCCGAAGGTCAGGCTGCGGCCGTCGGTATCAATCTTAACGGAAACGATCTGACCGTTGGTTACGCCGTACTTTTCAGCATCGGCCGGAGTCATGTGGATATGCCGCTTCGCCGCGATCACGCCTTTGGAAACCTCGATCGAGCCGGCCGGACCGATGATCGTGATGCCCTGTGTGCCTTCGATATCGCCGGATTCGCGGATCATCGCTTTCACACCGACCGTGCGCGCATCCGTCAACGACAGCTCAACCTGCGTTTCAGGACGGGTTGGTCCCAGAACGGACAGCTTCATTTCGCCGCGCTCACCCTTGATCGTTACCTTCTCATTGGAAGCGAACTGACCTGGCTGAGACAGCTCTTTCTTGACCGTTAATTTGTATCCTGGACCGAACAAAGCTTCAACGTCGGCATCGGTCAGGTGGATGTGCCGTGCGGAAACTTCAACTAATACTTTTTCTTCTGACATAATTTTACTCCCTCTTTCTTTCATGTTCATTATAGTCAATTTATGGGCCTTCGGCAATGGAATTGATTTATTTTTTAGTCAAAATTTCGCCGATGATCAGCCCGTTGGCCGCCGCCTGGGACAGCGAGCGGGTAAAGCCTGCGCCGTCGCCTAAAGCGTAAATTCCCGGACAGTCTTTGATCTCAAAGTCAACGCAGTCCGGACGGGCGGAGTAATACTTGCATTCCACGCCGTACAGCAGCGTATCATAGTTTGCGGTACCCGGTGCAACTTTATCGAGCGCGTGCAGCGTTTCAATGATGTTGTCAAGCTGGCGCTTCGGCATGCACAGGCTCAGATCGCCCGGCACGGCGTTCAGCGTCGGTCTGACCGTCGACTGCTTCAAGCGTTTCTCATCCGTACGCCGGCCGCTTTCCAGATCGCCCAAGCGCTGCACGAGCACGCTGCCGCCGGAAATCTTATTCGCCAGTGAGGCGACGTAGCGGGCATAATCAATCGGATCATTAAACGGTTCGGTAAACCGGATCGTGCAGAGCAGAGCGAAGTTGGAATTGTCCGTCTTGCGGTCGAGCTCCTTGTATGCATGGCCGTTGACCGTCAGCACGCCGTCGGTATTCTCCGTAACGACCAAGCCACGCTCATTGAAGCAGAACATCCGCGTCGTATCGCCATATGCTTTCGAGCGGTACAGGATCTTCGGCTCATAAATTTTCCTGGAGAAGTGTTCCCACACCATCGCCGGCAATTCGACGCGCACGCCGATATCGACCTGATTGTTCGCGCAGGCCACGCCGTTGCGCTTGCACCAGTCCAGGAAAACCCGGCTGCCCGCCCGGCCAACCGCAAAGACCACTTTATCGCCGACGACGCTGTATTGCTTGCCGCGGTGGGTAAAGAAGACCTCGTGGGTTTCCTTGTTGACATCCGTGACGGTGCACAGCGTTTCAATCTGAACGCGCTGCTTCAGATCGTCGACTAAGCGCTGCATCGTCTTCAGGTTGGCGTCCGTTCCCAAATGCTTCAGCTGCGCCTGCTGCATGTGCAGATCGTAGCGCAGGCAAAGCTGCTTTAATTCATCGTTCGGCACAAATCGTTCCTTCTGCGCCCCAAAGCGCATCAGCACCTGATCCGCCTGTTCGATATAATCCATGACCTTGGCCGGTTCCATGAAATCCGGCAGCCATCCGCCGTATTCCGTTGAAATGATATACTTGCCATCGGAAAACGCGCCGGCCCCGGCGATGCCTTCCATTACGGCGCAAGGCTCGCATTTCAGGCATTTATCCGCCTTTCCTGAAATGATCGGACACTGGCGATGCTCTAAATCCAATCCTCGCTCCAGAAGCAAAACCGACGCCTTTGGATCCCGCTCGGCAATGCGATAAGCGCACATCAGTCCGCCGATGCCGCCGCCGATGATGACGACATCATACTTGTTGTTACAATTCAACCCTCATTCCTGCCTTTCTGTTAAGACCTTTTCCCGACCTTCATTTTAGCACAAAAAAGAGGGATTCCCAATGTTTGTATGATATAATAGGACAAAATTGGAGGAAACAAAATGATTCTTGAAAAACAGCTGAAAGGAACGCGCGCCAAACGGCCGGTCATCATCTTCCTGCATGGCTTTGGAAGAAAACGGACAGGCGAGCTGGAGGCGTTTCAAAAAGCGTTTGAACATGATTACGATATTCTCATGCCCGAGCTTTTCGATCCCGAAGATCCCAGGGATTCCAACGGAATCCTGTGGGCCAACCGGGCGCTGCACGTCGTTGAGAAGGAACTGTTAAAACAACGTCAGGTCATCCTGGGCGGATTTTCGATGGGCGGCGTGATCGCCAGCTGGATCGCCTCGATGCTTCCGGTGGAAAAGCTGATTCTGGTCGCGCCAGCCTTCGATCTGATCAATCTGAAAAATACCGGAAATATTCTGGCGTCGCTGATCACGCATTTCACGCATCTGGATTCGCCGCAGGAGATCGCCAACTTCAACGGCCTGCCTGCGAATTTCTTTCAGACGCTGATCGACGTGGTCGTTCAATTCCGGCCTTATGCTTCACGGCTCACCTGCCCGGTGTTGTTAATTCATGGTTCTCAAGATGGGATTGTCTCCCCGCAGAGTTCCAAAATCGCGTTTTCACGGATGCCGGCAACGCAGAAACAGATGTTTATCATTGAAAATGGTCATCATGTGATGTTTGAGGATGAAGGTGTCTGTCAGGAAGCGCTCGCCTTGATTCAGTTGTATCTGAACGATCAGATCGTGATTCGTAAAGCGACGCCAGCGGCAGAAACCGTTGAAGATTAAAATTACCCGTATGAAATATGAAATTGGTTTATCCCAGTCTTTTCTCAGGCTGCGGATAGCCAATTTCTTTTTTAACATTTATTTCGAAATTATTACATTTTTATGACATATTTCACACGAAATTCATGATTGTTTTTTATAATAATTTCATGAGGTGAACAGACATGAAATTGGATCGATCCCTTCTGCTTCGAATTTTACCCTGGGGGTTATTCGGCGCTGCTTTGTTTTTTTTCGCTGTTGTGGGCTTTTCGTCCAAGGAAGCTGCGGGCTGTGTTGTCAGCATCAGCGCTGACGGCAGCCATCTCGGCGACCTGTTGACGACCAGCGATCTGGAAATTCAGATCAATGGTCTGCCGCTCTCGCTGGATCTCTCCCAAACCGCACCGATCGCCGCGCCAGTGTCCTTAAGCTGTGAGACGGCGAACATCCTGACCTGGACGACAAGCGACCGGAATCTTCAGCTCAGCTGGAATGGTCAGAAGCTGTCATCCCCGGCCATGATCGAAGTGGATCAGCTCAGTCCGCAGACAACCGCCACGCTGACGATCCGCAAAGGAGACTGCCAACGCAGCGTCACCATTCAAACGCTGCCGGACAGCTTTCCGACCGTGCAGTTTACGGGTCACAGCCGCAGCGAAGGGGATTTCTATGGGGATCTGATGAATGATGACGGCGATTCCTACATCTTTAAAATGGATAATGACGGACAGCTGTTGTATTACTACCGCGGATTCTATAATAAGAGCGGCTCGGTCATGAACTTTCAAAAACATGAAATTGACGGCGTTATCTATTACTCCTTCTTTGAACCAACGGCAGATGTCTCCAATCATCTGTTATACAGGGGCGTGCAAGTGGGTCACATCAACATTCTGGATAATCAATATCAGCCGGTTAAACAAGTTGAACTTCTGCCTTCCAAGGCGCTGCCATCAGGCGGAATGTGTGAAAATCATGAATTTCTGATGCTGGGAGAAAATCATTATCTGATCACCGGTTCTGTGGATCAGAATATATGGATGTCCAGTGAACGGCGGTATGTCCGGATCAAGGCGGCGCTGATTCAGGAAATTCAGGATGACGAGGTCATCTTTGAGTGGTGCAGCAGCGATCATCCGGCCTTGTTGAAACAATCTGTGGAAAACAACGACTATACCAATACCAACGATACTTATTATGCCGCGGATTACGCGCATATCAACAGCCTGTGCGTCGACCCAAGCGACGGCCATGTGATCGCTTCGTTCCGCAATCTGGACGAGGTATTAAAGATCGACCGGAAGACCGGCGAGATTCTCTGGACTTTAGGCGGTTTGGGCGATGATTTCGGGTTAACCGAGGACCAGCGGTTCTCCCGTCAGCATTACGCCAAGCTGACGGATGCGGGAACACTGCTTCTGTTTGATAACGGCAACGCCAACGAACAGACGCGGATTCTGGAATTCAAGCTGAATGAAAAGAATCAGTCCGTGACATCGTTTCAGGAA
Organism: Holdemania sp. Marseille-P2844; assembly: GCF_900120005.1. Lineage (GTDB taxonomy): Bacteria > Bacillota_I > Bacilli_A > Erysipelotrichales > Erysipelotrichaceae > Holdemania. The sequence goes on along the minus strand of NZ_LT635454.1, from coordinate 553,249 downwards.
AGGATCGTTGCGGGAAAATATTCGTTTGCGACCGGCTCGGTGATGAAGACCGAAGCGGACACCTATGTGATCGGCTGGGGCACGGGCAGCGTCCATTCCTTAATGAGCGAGATCGACTTTGAGAACCGGGAGGTCATTGCGGAAATGATTCCGGCGTATGGACAATACAGCTACCGGGTTGTGAAGTTCAAGTAGAAATGCGTTTTTACATCCACAGGAAAGAACTGGAATTCTCGTACTTTGCTTCCATTTTTTTCATATTAAAAAGCCAGGCAAAGAAGTGGTTTTTTCTCTTCCTGACTTTTTTCATTTTAATCGATCAGAGCTGGCGGATAGGCTTGAAGCAGCCGCTGCAATTCCTGCTCCGTCACCGGCGTGGCCGATCCATGTCGGACATCCTCATTCGGCAGCGTATATTCCGATTCTTCCAGCCAGCGCAGATCACTGTCTTCGCCCAGCGTTGAGAACTGCGCGACATGGAAGGTTCCGTACGGGTAATAGTCCTCGTACAGGTAATATTGATCTTCGCCGTTGACTGGGAAGACGAACGGACCTTCCATAAACCGCAGCGGAAACAGGAATTCCTGATCATAGGCTTCGCCGAACAGCTTGGACAGCGCGTCCGTCGACGCGTAATAAATCGTCTGCGCCGCTTTTCGTTCATCCTTATAGAACAGCCAGTATTTTCCCTGTGTCTGCAGCACCGTTCCGTCGATCACGGTATAGCCCGGTTTAAAGAAATTGCCCGGATAGCTGTAATGTTCGAAATCCCGCGTCGTCACATAATACAGCGCGCTTTCATCCTTTTCCGTCGGATCAGAGAAATAAATGTAATACAGATCCTGCTGCGGGTCGTAGCTCATTTCCGGAGCCCAGGCACGGGTCCCGCTCATCTTTAAAAACGGATCCCACAGTGAAACCGGCACCAGTTGATGATCGGTAAACGTCACTAAATCCGAACTGCGCCAGAGATAAATATCCGGATTGTCAAAGCCCTCCGTTGCCAGCAGCACAAAATTTCCATCTCGATCCCGGCCGATAAACGGATCGCGGATCCGGCCATTGCCCAGCTCAGAGCTCAGCACGGCTTCCCCCTGATTCAGATCAGTCCAATGCAGCCCGTCGCGGCTGTAAGCCAGCTTGCCGCGCTCCTCGCCCAGCTCGCCGTTAAAATAGGAAAGCACATACCCGGTAAACGCGTCAAGCACGACGACATCACGTTCGATTGTTTCGCTCAGCTCTCCCTGCCGGATTGTAACCCGCAGCCGGGCGTTAACCTTTTCCGAAGCCGCGGTTTTAACAATCCGGTTTTCCTGCAGCTCAATCCCGCCGGACAGCACTGTCCATTCGAGCAGTGAACCATTTTCCGCCGCAGCCGGCAGCACATCGTTTTCGTTCATCAGCGGCTGGAAGTCGTTATTCACGGCGATCCGGTCACGCTTTAAACGCGTCTTCGGCGAATCCGCCAGCACCGCGAATTTGAAGTCCTTGGTAAAGATCTGCCCTTTATGTTCCACCTTCGCGGTGATCGTTACTTCCTGATCGCCCTGCGCCGCCGTCGGTTTCGTCAGCTTGCCTTGATCAGTAATGATCTTGGGCTTATCGCTGGACCAGCTGAAATACAGATCACGCACCGGATTCTCGGCAAACCAGAGATTGCCGGTCAGATCGTCCTGATTGCTGAAATGGAACGTATCCAGCACAGCTTTCGGATAGAAACGGTCAAACTCCGCCAGGACCTCCTCGGCGGTCCAAGCCTGATTGATAATCTGGAAATCCTGAAACGTGCCTTCCGCCTGCGGGTCGTTGTAGATCAAACTCTTGCCGATGATCAGCTCGTCTGTCCGCAGTTGTTTCACCTGCCTGGCCACATTGCCCGACGCGGTTTCCTCGCCGTTGAGATACAAGGTGACCGTGTTGCCCTCCTGGGTCAGCACGATATGGTTATAGATGCCGGTTTCAACCGTCGCTTCCTTCGCAGAGATAACCCGGTACGCTTTGTTTCCCGACTGAATCGAATAATTCAGTCCGCAGCGCTCGCCGGTTGGATTGCCGGAAGTCGCCAGCTGCATCACATGCCGGTCGTCGCGGCCCATCGAAAGCAGCGTCGTCCACTCAAAGTTCGCTTCCGTTTTAAACCAGAACGAAATCGTAAAGCTCTTGGAACTGCGCAGAATCTGCGATTGAACCCGGTGTTCGGTCTGGGCATCCAGACGATAGCCCTGCGCGTCGATTCCCGCGATGCTGAACAGCTCCGGATCCTCCGGTGCGTAGATCTCCACCTGATCCTGAATAAACTTGGTATGACAGCCGCTCAGCAATCCCGCTAACAGACAAAAGCCGCACAGCCATTGAATCATTTTTTTCATGCCTGCACCTCTTTGTTCTTGTTCATCTTATGCCGGATCAAACGCCAGCCGCGCTGGATCAGTTTGCGGAAGGAGGCGTAGGAGAACCAGTAAACAATCGTAAAGACAACAAACACGATCAATCCCAAGGCAACGCATCCCATCAAAAAATGCAGGGTCGAAGACGTCACGAACGCCTGTTGGGTCTGCCAGCCGGCATACGCCGCAGCGCCGATCAGGATCGCTACGCCCAGCCGGGTAAACACCATCTTGTAATAGCGCAGCGGATTCAGATGGAACACTTTTTTATAGACCAGAACCGGATTGTATAAGAAATCAACAGTCCAGTTCGTCAGCATCGTCGCCGCCAGCACGCCCGCGATCCCCAACGGCTGGATCAGCGCAATCGACAGGACGACCTTGGAAATCGCCAGTAAATAAGCATTGTTTTTCGCGTCTTTGAACAAGCCGTTGGCGTCACGGCAGATGATGATCGGCTCGCGCATCGTCATGTAGAAAATATTGATCGCAAACAGGAAGGCAATCAGAATCGTCACCGAATACTCCGGCCGCATCTTCATCCAGATCAAAACGAACCGTCCGATCACAACGAAGATGCACACGCCGATGATCGATGCGATATACACGGCGAAGTTAAAGAACTCCGTAAAGACGCTGTACGAATCCGCGCCGGAATCGTTGAACAGGTTGCCGAAGCTGTTAATCGGCGAGGTGATCGCGGAGTTGATGATCTTGGATACCGACTCGGTCAGATAGCTGTAAGAGCCATAGACGCTGGTCATCGTATAGCCCATGAAAAAGGTAATCACCAGGTTGTCCGTATTGTTGGTGGCCAGCGTCGAGAGGCGCTGGATAATCGTATACTTGGCGTTTTTCTGGAACGCGTCGTCATAGGGCAGCTGCTTGTTTTCCTTCAGCCACGGATAGTTTTTCAAAGCGATCCGGCGGGCGATGAAGTTGGCGATGAACACCTGCAAGCCTTCGATCAAGAAGATATAAATATACGGCAGCTTCAGCAGGATGACGCCGACCATCAGCACCATCCGCAAAATGGCGATCGTCTGGATCCAGATGTTGATTTTGTACTCCTTTTGATCGGCGATGATGACAAAATTCGGTCCCATCAGGAAATAAGACAAACCAAAAGGAACACAAAGGATTAAAAACATCGTCACCGTTTCGCCATAGCCCAGCGGCGATTCGGCGAACATCGGGAACAACAGCGCGGTCAGCGCGCCGACAGCCAAGACCGCCATGCCGGTAAAACGGAACACCTTGACGGCGCCGTTATAGATCGACAGCACCCGATCCCGGTCGTTCTCGGCCAGCGGCTTAAACAACAGCTGGCGGAAAGCCAGCGAATAGCTCAGCTCAAAGACATTCAGAAAGGTGATGACGTTCATGATCGTCAGCTGCAGACCATTGAGGTCGCTGCCGTACAAGTCGATGAACATCCGCACCTTGATAAATCCGAAAATCGGAAGAGCGACGCTGGTGATCAGGCTCACCAAAAAATTGTAAAACGAATATTTTGTGCGCATAAGCTCCTCCTAATCTTAATGAATCACGTATTTGTAGAGCGGCAGCGTCAGACTGCCGAAGGTTTTCAAAAACAGCTGATCCTTCCAGCCTAAATTGCGGATGTAGGGATTCTTTTTCCAGTTTGGGTAAAACTCCGCCATCACGGCGTCGCTCATCGCTTTCAGCTCGCTGGTTAGCGGCGAGCGCAGAAAGCGGAACATGCCGTACAGACGCAGATGCTCAATATGTAAATATTCCAGCTCATCGTGATACCGTTCGCTGAGGCCCATTTCCGCAAACTGATCGCGGACCTGCTTCATGACCGGAAAGATTTCCTTCAGCCGCTCGCTCTTGGTGACGGACATGATCGAACCTTCCCGCTGGCGGTAATGAATCCGCGCCTCGTGCTGAATTCCGATCGTTTGGGATTGCGCGAAGATCGGCATCGTGACCGGGATATCCTCATACCAGGTGCCCAGCGGATAGCGATAATGCTTCCGGGTGAAAAAGTCCGCGCGGTAGAGCTTGTTCCATGCGAACATCGGCGATAGAAACGCCTCCTTTATTGGGCTGTCGAAGACATGCGGATTCAGCCCCGGCATGATCCAGGACGGCTGGCCGTTTTCATAAAAATATTCGATATCGCTGACCACGACGTCCGCGCCCCGCGCCATGACTTCCGCCATTTTCGCGTAATACTCAGGATCGGCCCAGTCGTCGCTGTCAAGGAAGGCAATCCATTCGCCCTCGGCCTTGCCGATCGCGAAATTGCGGGCGTCCGACAACCCGCCGTTGGGTTTATTCAACTGCGCGAAACGATCCGGAAACCGACGCACATAGTCTTCAATAATCTGCGGGGAGGAATCGGTCGAACCATCGTTGACCACCAGCACCTGCAAGTTTTTATAGGTCTGGCCGGCTAACGAATCGAGACATTCCGGCAAGTATTTTTCCACGTTGTAAACGGGCACAATCACAGTAATTTTGGGTTCCACAGCGTTCCTCCTGTCTGATGAAATAAGTATATCATAATCGTGACTTCACAGTTCGTTTTTTTCGTTCTGCCCCCGCGCAGGCCAGCGCTGTCAGGATGCCGCCGGCGGTGATCACCAGCCCCAGCGTCAGTCCGCGGGGACGGAAAACAAGCTTGATTTCATGGGTGCCCTCACTCAGCGGCAGTTCGATGAACGTGTTCTGAAACGGCGTGACCGCCGCCGGCTGCCCGTCGATTTCCGCATGCCAGCCTTTATCATAGGGGACCGTTGTCAGCAGCCGCTGCCCCGCTTCCGCCTGAACGTGCATCGTAATCGTTGAGCCGTGAATCTGAATATCCTGTGCCGCCTGTTTCTGCAGCTTCTGTGTCCATTGCGCTAACGCCGAGATATCCAGGGAATAAACCTCGGCCCGGGTTAAGCGCAGCAGCTGATCGCGCACGACCAGCTGAATCAGGATATCCTGTCCCGGCGGATAGGCGCCCAGATACAGTGCGCCGGCGTTGATTCCGGTATGATCGTCTTGGGCATAGTTCTGATTGATCCACAGCTGAAACCATGTTTCATCCGTTTCAAAAGGCAGCTGAAGATAGAGCGGATCTTCCTCATTCAAGGACTGGGTGTAAATCGCGACCGAGGTTTCCGCCTCCGGCCGCTTCGCCACAATCAGCGGCGAGCGGCTCAATTCATCCCCATCCCACACAAACAGGTCGGGATCATCCAGCCGCGTGATCAGCGGTTCGCCGCCGCACAGCCGAATTAGCTCGTTTTGCGCGGCAATCGAATAGGTCTGAGGCACCGGCGTCTCATCATGATCGTCAATGACAAATCCCAGCGGCAGCGCGTAGGGATTTTCCAGCACCTCGAAGGTTTCAGTCTCCGCAATTTTCCGGTAATGATCGGTCTGGACCTGAACGTGAACGGCGCCTTTTTCCCGCAGCACATAGCGAATGCCCAGAAATGCGTCGAGCGCCAGCGTCGTGCCGTGATAGGTGCTGCCGAACATCCGGTGGCTGACGCCGTAATGTTCCAGGAAATCGCTGACCTTCTTATCGTAGGTTGACGAGTAATGTGAGATGCTCGGGTAGTTATAGCCCAGCCCTTCGTTTTGATTGCGCGCTGACAGATTTTCAATCCGGTAGCCCGGCTCAGACGCAAAGCTTGCCAGGGCGGTCCGCACTTCGTTTTGATAGTCCAGCACTGCCTGGGCCGAGGCATAGCCGTCATAGACGTTATCCCGATCCAGTGAAATGAATGTGGCAGCGCCCGCGAAAGTCAGCTCGGCTGCGACGGTGACCGCCAGCGCTTTCTGAAACCCCAGACACAGCAGCGCCGTGATCCCGGCGATGAACCCGGCGGCGATCAGCTTGGCCGGCAGCGTCATCGTTCCATTCGCGACCAACAGAAGCAAGACACCAAGTGCCCCGCAGGCTAGCGACTTCTTGTCGCGCGTGTCCCACGCGTCCGCCGCCGCGGCGATCAGCCAGAACACGATCACAAAGCTGAACCGCGTTGGGAAACCATAGGGCATCGACAGAAAATGCCAGAGCTTATACAACGGCGTGAAGAACACCGACGCCGCAAAGAAAAGCAGCGTCAGACCATCGACGAGCTTCTTCCGGTTTGATCGCAGCCGCTGGAAAAATGAAGAAAAGACGAGGATCAGACACAACAATCCGGCGTAATCAAACGTGATCTCCTGCCCCAGCGTCACAGCCGGCACACCTGGAAACGCATTGTTCAATCCTGCCAGCCGGGCGAAGCTGAAAAGCGGCAGCGCCTCTGCGGGCTGGGCAAGCCGGTTGTTGATCACAGATAAGAAGCTGGGCATCAGCAGCCAGCCGTTGCAAGCCAGGCCGATCGCCATGCCGAGTATGCCCTTCTTCAAGACTGTCCAAAATGAAACCGCGTGTTGGTCCTCACTGAAATAGCGCGTCAACGCCATCAGACAGGCGAACATCAGACCCATGATCGCCGTGTAGTAATTGGAAAACACGCTGGCCGCTACCGCCAGCGTAAATCCCTTGGCCGATTTCCCCCGCAGGATCTGTTCAACACCACTCAGCACCATCGGCAGCCAGATTAAACCGTCCAGCCACATTAAACATTGAGAATACGCCAGCGCTGCGCCGCTCAGTGCGTAACTCAGCGCGAACAAGCCATGAACCCGGCGCGGACCAAAACGATCCTCCAGATAGAACATCATTGTCCCGCAGCTCAGGCTCAGCTTCAGAAGGGTCGCCAGACTGACGGAAAGCAAAATGGCATCGTTAGGCAGCAAGGCCAGAAGCAGCTGCAGCGGACTGGAGCAGTAGTAGGAAAAAATCGGGATGAAGCTGCCGCCCATGCCCGCCGCCTGCGCATAAGTCAGGCTGTTCTGCCCGGTGACGACCGTATGCAGATATTTCAAATATTCGACATATTGAATGTTCAGGTCGTTGATCAAAAGCGAACGGCCGCCAAATGGAACGAAGCCCAGCGCCGCGAAAATTCCGCAAAGCAGGACGGCTGCGCCCAGAAACGCGAAAAACGGCCGGCGGATGGATCTCAGTCGGCGCATTCCGTTACTCCTTAACGAAGGATTTCACCCAGCGGCGGTAAACCGGATGCGAAATCCCCGCCGTCAGAACCAGCTTATCCTTCATCCGCTCGCGGCTGCCGGTGTAGCCGAAGCGCGCCATCCCTTCCAGGATCGCGGCCCGGTGAGGCATCAGCTTTTCAACCAGCCGGTACAGAACTTCGGCATGTTCCAGTTTTTCCGCCGGTGTGCCCTTGATCCGGCGCAGCTGATAAAATGAGAATTTATAGGCTTCAAAAATCCGGTAATAAAACAACGCTGGAACCGCAGCGCAGCGCTCCGCCTGATCCAGAATCGTGGAGAACACCTGGGCGTGCGCGTCGATCACCTGCGGCTTCAGATCGGTCATCGTGTTGCCGGCCCGGTCGATCAGATAATACGCCAGCGCTTTGTCGGTATAGACGACTTTCTCAGCGTTTAACAGACTGATGTAAAACAACAGGTTATCGGTGTAGCCGATTTTATGCGGAAACTGAATGTTCGCCGCCAGGGATCGCCGGTACAGCTTGGCGTGCGGCGAGGGATCCACAAAGAACAGATTCTCAAATTCCGGCGTGCCCTTTACATACCCCTGGCCCGGCTGCAGCGTCGCAAATTTTGTGTTGTAGGCCGGATCGTACTTCTGTTCGTCGCTGTCGGAATAAATAAAATTCTTCGCGCCGATCACCAGATCCGCCTGGTTGGCATCCGCCAAGCCGACCAGGGTTTCCAGCGCGTCGTCCGCTAAGTAATCATCCGGATCGCAGACGAGGAAATATTCCGAATCCAGCCGTGCGATTGCCATTTCCAAAACAGAACCATAGCCGCCGTTTTCCTTGCGGATGGCGACGACTTTCTCCGGATACGCCGCAGCGTAGCGGTCGATGATCGGCTGTTCATTTTTCGGTGATCCGTCGTTGACGGCATAGATCACATAGTCGGAATAGGTTTGCCGCAGCAAGGAATCCAGACACTTGGCGACGTATTCCTCAACATTGTAAATTGGCACGATAATCGTAACTTTACTCATGGTCAGTTTCTCCTTTACTTCACGATCCAGCTTTACCGGCGGATCCAATTGCGGGTGCACAGATAGCCCTTCAGCACCTGTGGGCGCATGTAGATCCAGTCGTTTTTCTGGCGGTTGATCGGGTATTTGCACTCCGGATAGTCCGGAAAATTCTTATGAATGAACGCGAAACACGCGTCGATGTATTCGTTGACCAGCTTCCGGTCTTTGACCGTGCGGGTCTTCTTCAGGTTTTCGATGATGTTAACGCAGGCCAGATACTTCAGTTCTTCATAGTATTGGTCGTAGACGCCTTCCTGCCGGTAGTAATTCATCGTTTCCTCAGCCATTGTCAGAATGTGATAAGCCTTCTGATTAAAGGATTGGGTGATATTGCCCGGCCGGTCGGCGAGGTAGTTGTACAGCGGCTCATTGACAAACGCAATCGATTTGGCTTTCAACAGGAGCTTATAGGTTGTGCCCAGATCCTCGTACAGATAACCGAACGGGTAAGTGATGCCGTTGTCCTCAAACAGCGAGCGCCGGTACATCTTGTTCCAGGCGGCGTTAAGGATGCGCGTGATCATTTCGGGATTTTCTTTCAGCGTATAGACGCGGTCGCCGGAATAGCGGTTGGCAATCACTTCCTTGGTCTGCGTTTTCATAAAATATTGATAAACATCGAAAATCACGAGATCCGCACCGGTTTCATCCAGCTTCGCCGCCGCTTTTTCAAGTGCCTGCGGTTCAAGGAAATCATCGGAATCCACAAACAGGATATACGGCGCGGTGGCAAATTTCATGCCATAGTTGCGCGCGTCGGACAATCCGCCATTAGGTTTTTCCAGCACCTGAATCCGCGGATCACGGTTCTTATAGATGTAGAGCAGTTCATTGGAATGATCGGTCGATCCATCGTCGACGCACAGAATCTCAATCTCTTCGAGTGTCTGATGAATTAAGGAATCCAGGCATTTTTCCAGATAATCTTCGACGTTATAAACCGGAACGACAACGCTGACTTTACTCATGGGCGGCTTCTCCTTTACGATGGTTTAACACTTTATGAATCAGATTCATGTGGAAATCATCTTTCATCAGCGTCAGCAGACCAAAATACACGATGACGCCGGCTGCGATCTGAATGAGGTTGGTCGTAAATCGCGGACCCATCGCTTCCCCGATGAAATGGACGGGAAGCATCATGACGAGCGAAGCGATGACATACTTCGTCACTTCTCTTACGCGAAAACCCAGATCCAGCTGACCGCGGATTGACAGCCATTGCGTGAACGTCACCATCAACTCGGCGATGACTGACCCGGTGATCGCGCCGAAAGCGCCGAACTTCGGCATCAGTAAGGCATTCAGGCAGAAATTCGTCAAGGCGCCGAGGATCACCGAGCGGGTATATTCCTTCGTCCGGCCGATCGGCAGAAGGTATTGCGTACCAAAGACGTTGCTGAGGGAAATAAACAGGATGATCGGCGTCGTAAAGATGATCAGCGGCGTCACGATCTGATAAGTGTCGTCGAGGAACCAGCCGATAAAATAAGGAATCAGCGAGATGATTCCGGCGATCATCGGAATGGCCAGATACAGCGCCATCCTTAACGTCGTGCGCAAAAACCGCAGCACTTCCTCATCCTGCCCCTTGGCGTGGATGTTGGCGATGCGCGGCAGCATGACGCTGCCGATCGACGTGATGAAAAACAGGAACATCTTAATGAACCGCTGGGCCTGGTTATAAAAGCTGACGTGACTGACGTCGGCGTATAAGTAGCCTAACATCGAAACATCCAGCATTGTATAAACGCTGGTCGCAATCTGCGGGATGAAAAGCATGAGATTGGGTTTGAAATGCTTGAGCACATCTTTGAAATGAATCGGCGTCCACTTGACATATTGCTTCAGCTGGGTCCACATGATCAACTGGCCCAGCACGCCGGAGCCGGCGTTGATCACGATGAACAGTGCCAGATCAGAAGGTTTCTTCACGAACGCAAAGATCAGGATAATCCCCAGGATCTTGATGATCATGTTGCGGATCGAAGCCGTTTTGAAATCCTCGACGCCATAGAAAAACCAGGTGATATCCAGGGCAACTGACAACAGCGAAATCGTCTGGATCGTCGCGTACAAGCGCACGCTGTCCTGCACGGTAAACAAGTAGAGGAAATAAACGAGCGTGGAGGCGCACATGCTCAAAAACTGCATTGTGAAGATCTCAAAGAACGTCTTTGACATCTTGGTCTGGTCGTCGCGGACGCGCGCGATCTCCCGGTTGCCGTAGATCGAAACGCCCATGATTCCAAACAGCACGAACCACTGAACATTGCTGCCGGTCCAGTCACTGATGCCCAGCATCGTCGCGCCCAGCGTCCGGGTCACATACGGCACCGTAATCATCGGCGCCAAAACGACTAACAGTTGATATAAAATATTATAGAAATAGTTTTGCAGTATCTTTTTATCCATAAAATCACCTTTATTTAGTATAGCATGAATAGAAGAAAACTGCGAATTGTTAACGCAGTTTCCCTGTTTCTTTCTTTTTTTCCAAGCTTCTGGTTAGGGGATTGATCACGCATCAGGACAGGCCAATGTTGCTGCTTAGATTTCCGTTTAGCGAATTCGATTGACCACCTATCCCTGGGAAAATCCGTGCTTGGCGTTTTCGTTCAGCTTGTTTCCGTGATCAAATCGCTCTCGATTAAGAGTGCGAGGTTTCGTTTAATTTGTTGAACATTTGCAAGGCTTTCGCAACGATCGCATCCATGTTGTAGTATTGATATTCTGCCAGTCGGCCTAAGAGATGAAGATTGTCGATCCCGCGGATCAGCTCGCAATACGCCTGATACTGCCGGCGGCATTCTTCTTTGGCGATCGGGTAGTACGGGATGTTCCCGGTTTCCCCATCATGATGGTAAGTCAGCGGGTATTCGACAGCGATGGTCGTCGCTTCCGGCTGCTGATCCGCCTGCATCAGGAGTTTGTATTCCGTGATGCGGGTAAACGCGTTCTGCTGGGCCGGGGTCGGATAGTTAACAGTCGCCGCTTCCTGATAGGTATGCGGATGGCTCTGAATATCGAATTCCAGCGAACGGTATGGCAGCTCGCCTAACGGATAGTCAAGCAGATCGTCGATCGCACCGGTGAAGATCACCGGCCCCTGGAAGACTTCGCCTTCAAACAGAATCTGCTTGTTTTCCAAATCGACCTTCAGACATGACTTCGCGTCGGTCTTCAGGCGGACTTCGATCTTTTCATTTTTCAGCATGTTTTCAAAGATTCCGGTAAATCCATGCGCCGGCATCATCTGATAGGTATCCTGGAAATAGCGGTCGTCATAGGAAATATGAACGGGAACGCGGCCGGTGACCGCCGGATCGATTTCTACCGGCGTCTGTCCCCATTGTTTCATCGTGTAGTATTTGAAGACATGTTCGTAGATGTATTCCGCCAGCTCGTTAATTTCCGGATTGGCATTGGCGCGCAGCTGCAGGATCGGCACCTTCTTTTCCATCCCATATTCGTTGATCAGCAATGTTTTTAAACGCTCAGCTTTTTCTTTGGGGAACGAGCGTTCAATCGTTGTCAGATTGAATGGAATCGGTGCAACGACGCCGTTAATGTGGCCGAGTACGCGATGCTGATAAGGATACCAGTCTGTAAACTGGGAGAGGTAATCGACGACCTCGCGGGAATGGGTATGGAAGATATGCGGGCCGTATTCGTGACGGCGCACGCCGTTTTCATCGATATAGTCGTACATGTTGCCGCCGACATGGGCGCGTTTTTCCAGGACGAGCACACGTTTGCCCGCAACATGGGCAAAGCGTTCCGCGATGACGCTGCCGGCAAAGCCCGCGCCGATAACAATAACTTCTGGTTTCATTCCGATCTCCTTTTACAGTCTGTCCTTATACATGGTTTTGTAGTAGTTCTGATAGTCGCCCTGCAGGATGTGCTCCCACCAGTCGCGGTGCGTCAGATACCAGTCGATGGTCTGCGGAATCCCGGTCTCAAACGTATATTTAGGCTTCCAGCCGAGTTCCGTTTCAATTTTAGTCGGATCCATCGCATAGCGCAGATCATGACCCGGGCGGTCCTTGACGAAGTGGATCAGTGATTCCGGCTTATTCAAAGCGGCGAGAATCGTCTTCACAACTTCCAGATTGGTCTTTTCATTATGGCCGCCGATGTTGTAGACTTCGCCTACGCGGCCCTTGCGCAGAATCAGATCAATCGCCGTGCAGTGATCGTAGACGTGCAGCCAGTCGCGCACGTTCATTCCATCGCCATACACCGGCAGACTTTCATCGGCCAGCGCGCGGCTGATCATTAAGGGGATCAGCTTTTCAGGAAAATGATAAGGGCCATAGTTGTTAGAGCAGCGGGAAATCGTTACCGGCAGCTTAAATGTGCGGTGATAGGCCTGAACTAACAGATCGGCGCCGGCCTTGGCCGCACTGTAAGGGCTGGAGGTATGGATCGGCGTTTCCTCGGTGAAGAACAGATCCGGACGATCTAACGGCAGATCGCCGTAGACTTCGTCGGTCGAGACCTGATGGTAACGCTGGATGCCGTATTTGCGGCAGGCGTCCATCAAGACCTGAGTGCCGAGAATATTGGTCGTGATGAAGACCTCTGGATCCTCTACAGAACGGTCGACATGAGTTTCCGCAGCAAAGTTGACGACCATGTCGAATTTTTCTTCGGCAAACAAGTGATCAATCAACTCGCGGTCGCGGATATCGCCTTTGACAAATTTAAAATTCGGCTTTTCCATGATCGGCTCCAGGGTTTCCAGATTGCCCGCATAAGTCAGAAGGTCTAATACGACGATCTGGTCTTCCGGATAGGTGTTGACCATGTAGTGAGCGAAATTGCCGCCGATAAAACCGGCTCCGCCTGTAACTAAAAACTTCATTTACGAATTCCCCCTTGTTCTTTTTTTATCCGTTTGATTTCTTTGGCAATGCCTTCCTGAATCGTCGTCTGAATTGTGAAGCCGGTCAGACGTTTCAGTTTTTCGATATTGAGGACAATCTGATCGACGACTGGGACTTCGCTGTTGACATGTTGAATCTCGATCGCCTGGCCAGTTTTTTCCTGGACTTCATCCAGGATTTCCGTCAGGCTGGTCGCTGTTTGCGAAGCGACATTGACGACTTCATTCTGGATTTGATGTTCAAGAAGCAGCTGGATCGCCCAGGCAAAGTCTTCGATATAAATGTAATCGCGGCTGCTGTGCGGAGAAGCCCACATTTCAAAGGCTTCGTGGTTCAGCGCTTTTTCGATCAGGATCGGGATAACGCCTTGTTTCTTATCCGTCGTCTGATGCCCGCCGTAAGGGTTAGCGAGACGCAGGATCAGATAAGGCAGACCGGATTGGCGGATCACCTGTTCGCAGCGGGTCTTGCTTCGGGCGTAAAGAGTGATCGGATGCAGCGGTGCGTCTTCGCAGATCGGCTCCGCGGCATTGCCGTAAACCGTGCCCCCCGATGACATAAAGATGAACAGCCGCGCGCCGCGCTGCTTCAGCTGACATAACAGAAATTCGTATTTTTCTTCAACTCCGCGGAGTGTTTTTTCCTCATCCTCGCTGCGGGCGTTGTTGGCAAGCAGCGAAATGGTATCAATGACGACAGCGTCTTCAAAATCGACTTGATCGAGATCTTTAGCCGAAAAGGCGTTGATTTCTTTAAAGTTGGAACACAGCGGCGTGTAGGGACTGGGTAACCCGATGACCTCAGTTTCTGCTTTCTGACTCAGCAGGGATGCGAGATTGTAGCCTAAATAGCCGCAGCCTAATAGTATGATTTTCATTGCGACTCCTTTATTTGTTGTAGCTGGTGACAAAATTTCCGGAAGCAACCGTTCTTAAATGTTCACCATAGGGGGATTTCCCATAAGAAGCGGCGGAAGCCAAAAGTTGGTCGGTGTCAATCCAGTGATTGTAGAAAGCGATTTCTTCAGGAACCGAAATCTTGATTCCCTGAACTTCCTCGATGGTTTTGACAAAGTCACTGGCCTGAGCAAGCGAACTGATCGTCCCGGTATCCAGCCAGGCAAAGCCGCGGCCAAAAACGACGCAGTCAATTTCGCCTTTTTCCAGATAGACTTTATTCAGATCGGTGATTTCATATTCGCCGCGGGCTGAAGGCTTTAGGTTCTTAGCGTATTCAACAACGCGGTTGTCGTAGAAATAGAGGCCGACAACGGCATAATTGGATTTCGGAGTTTCCGGTTTTTCTTCCAGAGAAAGGACTTTGCCGGTTTTATCGAATTCGACGACGCCGAATCGCTCTGGATCCGGGACGTATTGCCCGAAGATCGTTGCGCGGCCTTTGTTATTTTTGGCTCTTTCCAGCATCTCACTGAAGTGGTTGCCATGGAATATATTATCTCCCAAAATCAGGCAGACATCCTCATCGCCGATAAATTCTTCGCCTAGAACGAAAGCTTGCGCCAAACCGTTGGGCGATGGCTGAACTTTATAGGACAGCTGAATTCCAAACTGGCTTCCGTCGCCCAGCAGGCGTTCGAAATTGGGCAGATCCTGGGGTGTGGAGATGATCAGAATATCGCGGATTCCTGCCAGCATCAGCGTCGACAGGGGATAATAGATCATCGGTTTATCATAGACGGGCAGCAGTTGTTTGGATGTGACTTTCGTCAGGGGATACAAACGGGTGCCGCTGCCTCCTGCAAGAATAATTCCTTTCATGGATTTCCTCCCAAACTCTTTAATTCCTCATTATTTTATCATAGTTAAGCATTGAATACCATTCATTCATTGAATTCTGAAAGTAGTTCAGCGATTCACTTTCGGTGACGCATAAAGAAAAGAAGACCGAATACATCAGCCTTCTTTTGATTTAATTACTTAAAGAGTTTTGAGAATAGATTGAAGAATCGGTTCGGGAAGATAAAACCTGTAGGTGGATTTTCCGGGTTTTGAGTCTGTTCCCCACCTTCATTATTTCCGTCTTCAGATCCATCTGAAGTATCCGTTGTTGGGTCGGGAGAAGCTTCACAATCCGTTCTCTTTGGAATCACATCTTGTTTTGTTTGACCACAAGTACAAGTGTAATTAATATAACCGTCCGCATCACAAGTGGCATCCTGCCGTCCAGTTTCCGTCCACGCATGTTCATGTGCTTTACAACTATCTCCCGTTAATTGTGCAATGACTTCGGTTTCTGTGTGTTCAGGATCTTGTGTGCATACTCGATGTTTTTTACCCGGAGCGTCACAAGTTGCCTCTTGATCAATGATCCATTCTCCCCAAGTATGTTCATGAGGCTTATTCGTTGGATCCGTCGTTGGTTTAGTTGTAGGATCAGTGGTTGGCGTTGTTGTCGGGGTTGTTGTTGGAGTTACTGTAGGAGTTACCGTAGGTGTCGTTGTCGGATTTGCAATACATCCTGCACCTCCGGTGTTCAAATCAGAATCATTCTTAGCATAATATCCATTCTCACAGACGCAGGCGTTTTTACCTGAATCATAGTAGGAATTCGCAGGACAATTCTTCGTTGCCCCTTCATGCGTAATAACGCTGACCGTAATTTCCGTTACATTTTCCGTCTTGATACCAGCGCGGACACTTTGGGCGATAACCATATTTTCCGGATAGGAATCAACATAGCCTTCTTCACCTTGATGGACCTTGGTGACATTAACTGTAATCCCTCGAGTAGAAGCCCAAGCCTGTACGTCTGACAATAGTTTTCCGCTGAAGTTAATCACAGTATCTGGAGCCTCATCATGAATAATCGGCTCTGAATACGTTTCATTCGATAACGTCGGTGCTGTGAAGACCCAGTTTGCACTAAACGAAATTGCTTTCGGCGCGTCGATCTTAGAATCCAAGTTAATATTTCTTAAGATTGCATTGCGGTTATCCGTAATCGATCCCTGATATACACGATAAATGTACAGATTCAGCTGCATGCTTTCATTCCATTTCGAAGATCCATAGCCGGTTACACGAGAACCTACCATATTAATAACGTTAGCGTTTTTGACGTAACTGCGATTCATCTTCTTAATCGAATAATTAAATAAGCTGATCAGCTGATCTACAGTAAAGTTCGTAGAAACATTATCTCCGGCCGCATCCAATACTTTTAATGCCTTATTCACGTCAGTCAGTTTCATGGCTTCCGTTAAAATTGCCTGAATGACCTGCTGCTGATTCGCCTGCCGCTGAAAATCACCGTTAGCGTACAGATGACGTTCACGAGCATAGGCCAGCGCCTGTTCACCGTTTAATCGGTTAGTTCCAGCCGGAACCCAGACCGTCATCTTCCCACGAGCATCGGA
This sequence comes from Holdemania sp. Marseille-P2844, assembly GCF_900120005.1. GTDB lineage: Bacteria > Bacillota_I > Bacilli_A > Erysipelotrichales > Erysipelotrichaceae > Holdemania. The sequence continues at coordinate 536,470 of NZ_LT635454.1, read as the reverse complement.
TCTCTGACCTACAAATTCGTACGGATTCGTAATGATGATACCACCTAAAGCATCAACCATCTCAACGACACCTGCAAAGTTACTTTCAAAATAAAAGTCAATATCGATATCCATCAGATCTTCAACAGTGTCAATCGTACACTGACGGCTGCGGACACGGGCGTGCGTGATCTTATCTTCTGATTTCCCTGCATAACAGGCGATCGGCACATAGCTGTCACGAGCGATCGAGGTCAGAGTTACCTGCATGCTAAGCGGATTGAAAGAAGCCAGCATTAAGGCGTCAGAACGTTGTTCATCGGTACCGATGATCAACACTGTAAATGGTTCTTTTGTAATATCTTTATCCGAACCGGATTCCGTTGTTACTGTAATGTTCTTATCAAAAGTCAAAATTGCTTTAGTATTGTCTAAGAACTCACTGTATCCATCATTCACTTCAAACATCGCAACATAGTTGCTTGGCAGGGCTGCCGCGTCAATCTCCCCACCGAACAGTCCCATCAACATACTGTTGTAATCGTCATATTCGTGATAAGTAACATTGATTTTTTTCGCTTCTAATTCTTTCTTAGGAAGAATATAGCCGACTTGTTCTTCCGTATTCGATAAGATACCGAAGGTCTTGCCTTCAAGATCATTAATATCATTGACCGTGAAATTTCCATTTTCACTGTAAACAACAAAGGAAACTTCAACTTTTTCACTGGTTGTCCCCGTGTTGATAATCTTATCAATATTTTTGTTTACCCGGGTCGTAATATAGGTTAACGCACCACCGGATAAAAACGCAATCACCAAGACGCCGATCGTCACATAGAGAATACTCTTTTTCATCGCATAGGCGTTGTAAGCAATTAAGCCGTTTAATACCAGCAGAATTACCAGAATCACAACGTTAATGAGGACGAAGATCGACTTGCTGAAGTTACTGTAACGCGTAATGTTGAGGATGCCCAAGACCATCAAAATATCAGTCAGAATCGCGATGGCAGCCAGAACAAGATTAATGTTGGAAAGTTTACGTTTACTCATTTTATTCTGTTTCGTCATAACCAACCTCCTTAATCATAATGGTCGAAGAACTGCGCGATTTCATAGCGTCCATCGTTGTCTACGACTGTGAAATACCCTGTTTTCTGAAAACTATTAACATCGATTTTTGAACTTGGCTTATAATTCCACGTTGCTTCAACATAATAAGCTTCATATTCTTCTCCAGAATAATGTTCAAATTTTCCTGCATAAACTACATCTGTTAATGTAATATCGGTGACTTCTAATAGATTTTCGCGACCATACTGACTGATGTATAAATCTAAATCTTTATAAAACTCCCAACGGGACTGTTCTTGAAAACTGGTAAACATTGGGCCATAAATATATTGCAGACCCCCGACTTCATAATTACCATCTTTGTTCGTCCAGGTAAAATAATCGGCAATAAAATTACGAACAACCGCGGCTGTTATCTCTTGTGGATCATCGCCTTTTAATGCCTCTGTCAATTTCTTGAACTCATCCTGCTGAAACTGCGTCGGATTATTTCCAATGACATACTTGTCATTCTTCATCGATGAGGTATTCGTCTTTTCAACGACCTCTCCGCTACCCGCGGATTTCTTTAACGAAATCCGGACGATGTTAAAGCCCATAACCGCAACGACGACTAAAGAAGCCGCCAACATCATATAAATAATCTGTTTATTTTTCTTTGCGCGTTTTGCTTTTGCTTTATCCTGCTTACTCACTAACATTCCTCCTTTTATTACTCGTATTTTTTACGGACGATATATTTCGGACGTTTCTTGGTCTCCATGTACGTTTTCGACAGATATTCACCGATAATGCCTAAGCTTAACAGCTGAATTCCTCCCAAAAACAGAATGATGACGACCATTGATGGATAACCCGCAACCGGATCGCCTACGATCAAGGCCTTCCCAAAAACAAAGATCATATAAAGGAAAGCGATGATAGAAACGAAGATTCCAGAAATCGTCGCCATTCGCAGCGGGGCAACAGTAAAGGCAACAATGCCTTCAATCGCGTAAGCGAATAACTTCCAGAACGACCAGCTCGTTTCCCCGGCGACACGCTCCACATTCTCATACTCCAAATAAACCGTTTTATAACCAACCCAGGCAAAGATGCCTTTGGAGAACCGGTGATATTCCTGAAGTGAAAGAACGCTGTCGACAACCTCGCGGGTCATCAGCCGGAAATCCCGCGCGCCGTCAACAATTTCGACTTCAGTAAATTTATTGATCAGTTTATAAAATTGCCGTGCAAAGAAGGAACGGATCTTCGGTTCCCCTTTTCGCGTAACCCGGCGGGTACCTACAATGTCCACATGCTGCTGATTCATTGCTTCAAACATCTTTGGCAAATATTCCGGCGGATCCTGTAAATCAGCATCCATGACTGTAACGTAATTGCCCGTCGCGTTTTCCAATCCCGCTAACAGGCCGCCCTCTTTGCCAAAATTCCGGCTGAAGTCAATGACCTTGACAATACCCGGATGCGCGTCATGGAGCTTCACCAATTCTTCTAAGGTATTATCGCGGGAACCATCGTTGACAAAAATAATTTCATAATCCATGTTCATGGCATCCACTACTTTTGTTGTTTCGCGGTAAAAGATGTTCACCGTTTCCTGTTCGTTATAACAAGGAACTACGATTGAAAGCTTATCCATATCTAACCTCCGCAAATTCACCATTTAATTATAAAGGAGAAATTCAAGAAGTACAAATACTTTCCTAAATTGTCATGATTCCTTAATATTTTAAATTCAGTGATCTTATTTTTTAAATCTGTGAAATAGTTCGGAATAAAGCATAATATTCCAATTGCTAACGGTTTTGAAATAACGATTTTTCATTCCGCCCAGCGACTTCAGATACGGGTTCTTCTTCCACTGCGGGAAGCTTTGATTCAACCGCTCCCACCCCATCTGAATCGTCGTTTTCCGATCCTGCCGATCCGCAATCTTCGTGCTTCTTAAGAAAGAGTTCCCTAAAAAGAACTTAATATGCAGATATTCCAGTTCATCATGATATTCCTGATCCCATCCCTGGACCTTAAAATAATCCGTAATGATTTCAAAAACATGAATCATATCCTTCACTTCATGATTGTTCGTATGCGTAATTGAATTTCCCAATTGGATATAACTGACAAAAGCTTCGTCCACAAAGGCTAATTTTTTTACATGCGGCGCTAAGCAATAAAGAAAACACGCATCCTCATAGCGATAGCCCGTCGGAAACTGCAAGCCGGTTTCCCGGACAAAATCAGTGCGGTAAATTTTATTCCAAAGCGTGGCAAATAAATGAATCATCATTTCTTTACCCGGAGCGTACGGACCTTCCTTTTCCAGCCGCTTCTGTTCGCCATAGACCCAATTAAAATTGGAAACAACGACATCCGCATTCTCTTTCTCTGCCGCCGCGACCATCTTCTCGAACATATCCAGTTCTGTAAAGTCATCGCTGTCCAGAAAGCCAAAATACTCTCCCTGCACCTGCGCTAAGCCAAAATTGCGAGTCTCTGCAATCCCGCCGTTCGGTTTCTTAAATGGACGAATTTGCGGATACCGCGCAGCATAGTCATCAATAATCTGTTGGCTGTTATCTTTTGTTCCATCGTTGATCACGATAATTTCCATATTTTTGAGCGTCTGATTCACTAAGGAATCAAGACACCGGGGCAGATACTTTTCAACGTTATATACCGGTACAATCACACTGAGGATGGGTTTCATTTTCCACCGCCTGCCTTTCTGATCAATCCTTTAATTTTCATTCTGTTTGTTTAACCTATTATACCATCGCCGCAGGTTTACAACAATAGACCTGTTAAAATTTTCATTGAAATAAAAGCCATGGTTTCCCATGGCGATCAATTTTTCTGTTCTTTCGGGCGCATGACGAGATCCAATAAAACACCCATCAGCAAAGCCATAAACGAAGACGTCAGAAACTGATCGATCGTATGTCCGCTGATATAAGAAGACACTAACCCGCAGCCCAGTGCCATTGCGTAGACTAAAACATCCAGCCGGAGCATCTTTTTCCAACGAAGCAGTACGATAATGGCGCCGAAGCAGGTCACCAGCAGCCATGGCAAAACCGTCAGCGCGGCGCCGGCATAGCCCATCGTATAAATCTGCTGGGCAAAATCCCGTTCCAACAAAATCGAGCCGTTATTGAAGGTTGAATAGCCCATACCTAAAAACTTTTCGGAGTTAGAAAGTTCCCCCCATTTGTAGCTCATGAAAATCTTTTCGATCTGCCGGCCGTTCACCCGCTGTTCCAGCGGCAGCTCCAGGACGTCAACCCAGAACTTCGGATCCGCTGTGTAATAGTACCACTCCATATAATACTGAGTCGGCACGCTGGCCATCAGATTTGCGCGGATTCCATAAGCTTCAAACATAAAACGATAATAATCGCTTGTTTTTAATTCCGTCGTATTCTCCAGCGAAGTTCCCAGCTCTTTGCGCAGATAATCATCCTGCAATAAGATCGCGGTGTTCGCTGAGTCAATATTCTGATTGACAACCGCCGGTGAAAATGGCAGGATACAGCCGCTGATCGCTGCGGCAGCAGCGCAGAAGAACAAGACCGTTTTTTCCAGCCGGTATTCCTTCATGATCAAAGTCGTAAAAAGATACAGAACAAGGAATCCGATCGGGATCAGCACCGTGCCAAACGTGGCGACCCGCGTCGAAAGAATGATCATCGACAAACTATGAATTCCGATCAATGCGCCTAATGCAATCCGCTCTTTCTTCGAAGTGCTGCGCTGGAAAAACAGATACAATAACGGGAGCAGCATAAACATTAAAATACCGACCGTATTTCCTTCTTCAAAGAAAAACTTGGAAGCTAGCTGACGAGGATGAATCTTCGTTGGATCCGCATAAATTCCTAAAAACCAGCTCAGAAACGGAGCCGCGGTCATTCCGGCATACGTCGATTCGCCAAACACAAACAAATCGCCGATAAAGATCGGCAGCGCAGTCAGGCACGATAAAGCGACGGTGACCCCTTTTACAATTTTTTCCGTTAATCGAAGATGAACAACTGCATAGATCATTCCATACGGAATGACCAGCGTCAGAAAATAGGTGATTTCCTTTGATAACTGGAAAAAGAAATTCGGCGTCAGATATAAGCCTTTGTAAATCTGAGCCCCCTGCCGGATATGCAGCAGAAAATAAACCGCCAGCGCCAAACCGTACAGGCCGCCAAATAACAACGTTTTCTTTTTATTTTTATCAGCCAGAAAAAACGTCCATAACACGGCCAGCGGAATGATTAAAAAGCGGATAATCGTCGACGGCCGGGGAATTCCAAACTGATCAAGAAACGGATAGATTAAGTAATCCAGATCGATCAAAGGCTGGATGATAAACAAAAGAAGAACAAAGCCTTTCATTGCCTTATGCGAATGAAAAACCGATTTTATTTTCGTCATTGTTTACCCTCCCTTTCCGAATCATCATGAAGACCAAAAACCCGATCCAACAGAATCGCCGCGATCAGCGCCATGAACATCGTCGTAACAAACTGATCTAACGTATGACCGCTGAGATACGCTGCCCCCAAGCCGCAGCACAGGGATGTAGCCAGAACCATAATCTCCAGATTCATGCACTTCTTCCATCGCAGCAGAACAAACACAGCACCGAAAGCCGTCAGAATCAGCCAAGGTCCTGCCAGCAGGAGATCGCCTAAATAGCCGAGCGTATATTTTTGTTGGATAAAGTCCTGCTCAAGCAGAATGGAACCATTCATAAACGGTGTATATCCCATACCAAATAATTTCATCTTGGAATCCGCCATTCCCCATTTCACATTCATGAAATAGGTTTGGAACTGGCGGCCCGTTAAGCGTTCTTCCAACGGCACGGTGAACAACAAATCACTCCAGAAGACTGGATCAACCTTGTAGCTATACCAATCCATGTAATACATCTTGGGAATACTGGATATCAGATTATCCTCAATTCCGGACTTCTCAAAGGCCTTTAAACAGAATTCTTCATAGGCTTTCGAGCCTGGCGTCAGGTTTAAACGGCCTTCATAGGCTAAAATTCCTTTTTGCAGCAAATCATCGTCGCCGCGCACCGCATCATCGCTTTGAGCATCACGCTTTTGATTTTGGATGGCCGGCGTATAGGGCAGAATCACCACGCTGACTAACGATACAGCAGCGCAGAAAATCAGCACTATCCCTTTTATTTTCTGATGCCGAAACAGCAGACCGTCAAAGAGATAAAGTCCGACAAAGGCGATCGGGATCAAAAACGCGCCCAGCGACGCTACCCGCGTCGACAAAATCAACATGGACAAGCTCTGAACGATGATCAGCATTGCCCAGGAAATTTTTCCCTTGTTTTCCTTGCTCCGGGAAAAGAAATAATACAATAACGGCAGCAGCATAAACAAGAGAATCCCAATCGTATTTCCTTCGTCAAAGAAAAATTTACACGCTAACCGCCGTGGTTCCACTGTTTCATATATTCCGGTAAACCAGCTGAAGAAACTGGCCGCAGTATTGCCCAGATAGGTCGACTGTCCAAACACAAACAAGTCGCTGATTAAAATGGGAAATGAGATCGTCGCTGATAAAATCGCCGTGATCTGCTTCAATAATTTCTCATTGACCTGCAGCGTCGTAAAGGCGGCGATCAGCCCAAAGGGAATGATCAGGGTTAAACAATAGACCAGCTCGCCGAACAAGGAGAACTGGAAATTGGTAGTCAGACGCAGCAACGCCGCGGCATTTCTCGTCACCTGGACATGAATCAGAAAATAAACCGCGAAAACCGCGATATACAATCCGCCCAGAATCAACGTTTTCCGACGATTTTTACCCTTGTTGTAAAAACATCCGACGATTAAAACGGGAATTAGCAAATACCGGACGATCGTTGAAGGACGCGGTAAGCCAAACTGATTTAAAAAGGGATAAATCAAATAGTCCAGATCTATCATCGGCTGAAACGCCAGAATTAAAAGTAAAATTCCAATCGCTGTCCCCTGCGTAAACCAGGGACGCAGAAACTCTTTGATTTTTCGCATCAGTCAGCCTCCTTTGTGCGGTTCGGTTCTGTGACATTGTACCGGTTTTCGTTCCGATTGTCTAATTTTTTAACGATTGAGTTTATTGTTTCTTATAAAAAACTAATTTTGTCGTTTCCGGCAAACCATAATATTCTCTGAAACTATTCTGATGATAAGTATCGCCTTCCTCAATGTCCGCGGAATGAATGCTTTCTTCCGGCATCCGCGGGATCCAGGCTTCATCATCCTCCGGATGTTCGCGATAATACTGCAGAACGGATTCCCGTTCCGACTGAACTTGCGCAACCTGAGTATAGATCCGTTTCCAGGATAAGCTGCGCTGCAGACACATCCCTGAGCAGCAAATCAGAATCACCGCAGCCTCAGCGGAACTGATTTTAATTTTTGAAGCCACCGAGGCCGTCAATAAGATGATAAAGTACACCGTATACAATGAACTCCGCGGACCATAAATCGGTGAAAGCAGCATTGCTAAATTACACGTTCCCGCCATCATCACCATCATCAATTTTTCTAATCGTTCTTCATCCTGATATAAAGTAAATAAGATCCAAAACAGATTGACGATATAAAGAATATAGAAGATCGAACAGAAGATCAAGCCCTGAGGCGTTCCCAAGTCATAAAAGAAACTGAAAACCTCAAGGTTCATTTTCTCGACGAATGTCGGGGCAAAGCAGGCCACGATCGCGATCGTCAGGATGAATCCTTGAACGAACGCCGCCAGCTTATCTTTTTTATTCATCCAGATCCGGTCTACCCAATGATGAATCAAAGCCAGGAATGTGATCAGACTCAGAATCAGCATCATATATTTATTCGCAATAAACGTGTAATTCAGGAAATTACCCCAGTTCTGCTGGATCTGACCAAACAAGCCCAGCGCAATCCATGCCTGGTTATCCCGCGCCAGCCGGAACGCCGCGCCCGGCGACATCCGGATCAAGGCAAAGCCAAGCACGCTGACCACGAGTCCCGCACCCGTTAACTTCAACGCGTCTTTTCGCTTGAAATATGCGTAGAGCAGCATCAGAAGATTCAGCAAAATACTGGCCGCTGAACAATTTTCCATAGCCAAACCGATATAAAAATTAAGAAGGATCAGCGCGGCATAATGTCCTTTTTTTATTTTCCGTTCCGAAAACAAGATATTTTTCATCATCCAGATGATCAGCAGAATCAAAAATAACGGCACGACGTAGGTTGTCCCCATAATCCATGTATAGGTTTCCATCCGCAGCCGGTCCGCAACCGTTAACATCATCGCGGCAATCAAGACCGCTACGGATAGCGGATTACGCTTTGGATTCACAATTTGATATAGCAAAACATAGATTCCCGCGAATAAGGCAGGATTCAGGAAATTCCACAGACCTTTTCTCGGCGCGACGATAAAGCCCCAAAGCTCCGCGAAATAACGCCCCGACCAGGTGAAATAGAATTCCCACGCTTTGACGAACGGATTTCCGCTCATCCCATTGACTGCGTAGCCCCAATCATCTCCCGCCAGGGGCGTCCTGACGGTCATGTAGTAAAACAGGACAAAGATGAACAAAGCGCCTAACAGCCAGCACCAGGACTTTCCTTTTTTTAATTTTTCCATACATCCGCCTCCGTTATAAAACTTCTGTAAACTTTCGGATGATTTCATCATTCGGATAATGATACCCCTGCAGCTGCCGTTTCATCTCCTGCAACTGATCCTTCGATTGCAACGCGTTCAGCAAACCTTCGTTCAAGCCTTTCTGGCTATTCTCAACAATCCATCCATAATGCGGAGCGGTGATCTGTTCATGAACGCCCGCAACCTCCGTCGACAAGACCGGCGTTCCGGCAATAAACGATTCATTGATCACCGTCGCGAAGCCTTCATACAAAGAAGGCAGAACAAACAAATCGCAAGCCCGGATATCAGCATACGGATTTGTTTTAAAGCCCAGGAAATGAAGGTGTGTCAGATTCAGATCTTTCTGCATTTTCAACAACATCGCTTCCTGCTCGCCGCCGCCAATTAAATAAAGTTCATGTTCAATCCCTTGATCCAGCACATATTTATGCGCCTGCAGCAATCGATCCGCCGCCTTTTGCGGATGAAATCGGATCACCGAAATCAAATTCAGTTTTGAAGGATCAATCTCTGCTTGATCTTCTGTTTTTGTCTTTCCTTTTTCTACTTTTTCAGTATTCATCAGATTATGAATCGTTATGACATTCTGAATTCCAAAGACCTTTTTATAGGCCTCCGTAGCTTCCGCTGAATCCGCAATATTCAGGTCAATCTTCTGCAGAGCAGACTTCACCAATCGCATATGATTCGCGGAGTAATTGCAGACACTGTAATCAGTCAATACCCAATTGACTTTCCGCTTACTATTGCCATAAGCGGTAAAGATTGTACAGAATCCCTCTTTCGCCGCCATTTCCACATCATAGACGCCGGACAGCATCTTTTTTCGCTCCTTGAGGATTTTACTGCGGATCAATCCTGTTTTCATGTACAGCAGCAAGCGCAGCTTACTGAAAAGATGCGGAAGGTCTCCCTTTTTCAGTAATTCTTTGAGCGGGCTGTCCACGGCGTTAAAAAACGATGTTCCTTCAATCACACGCACACCTTCCGGGATATCCTGAAGCAGTGTGCCTGTTTTATGTAAGACCAACAAATCGATTTGATATACCTGCTGATCAAGATTTTTCATCAATGTATTTAAAACGCGGGCGACGCCGCCCATTTCCATTTCATCGTTAACAAATAAAATTCTGCGTTTGTCACGCTGATTTTGACCGGTCATAAATGCCGAGCACCGCCTTCCATTGTTTCCTCTTCAACAGCGCAATGATCAGTTTTTTCTTCAATCCCGCTGATTTTACGAATGCATCCTGCTCCCAATCCGGATAACACTGTTTTAATTGCTTCATGTTTTCCGCCAAATACTTTTCCCTGTCTTCCGATTCATCAAAGTCCTTGATCCGCAGCGTCGTTAAATCTAATCCATGGATGATATAGCAATGCTTCATTTCCAGAATAAACTGGTTTTTCAAAGATGTATCATCGCAATGAATCTCTATATATTCAATGACACGCTGAATCGCTTTATAGATATCAAATATTTTAGGATTTGCGCTGTGCGCGATCGAACCTGACCGCTGATAATAAACATAAAACGCTTCGTTCACTTTCACAATCCGTTCCGCATTAAAGCAGATCATCGGAATCGTTGCCAAATCTTCATACCATTTTCCAACCGGAAATTCAATGTCCTGAAACAGAGAACGAGCGAAAAGCTTATTACAAGCGCTGTTATTCATACGAATTAATTCCGGATGGGTTTTCACATCCCCCACAGCAAACGCTCCGCCGCTGGCAAATTCGACCCGGCCGTCATCATAGAGATACTCCATATCGCAAACACCGATTTGAGCTTGCTGCTCGACCATCGCCGCCAACATTTTTTCGATCATCGCCGGGCGAATAAAATCATCGCTGTCGATAAACGCTAAGTATTCTCCCTGCGCTCTTTGGATTCCAAAATTCCGGGCATCGCTTAATCCGCCATTTGTCTTTTGAAGCAAATGAATTCGTTTGTCTTTTTCAGCCCAGTTCTGCATTAATCGATATGACTCATCCGTTGAGCCGTCATCAATTAAAAGAATTTCCAAATTTGAATACGTCTGATCTACAATTGACTGAACACATCGGTCAAGATAGGCTTGCACGTTATAGACTGGAACAATGACACTGACAAGATGTTTCAATTTTCATCACCTTTTATAGTATACCAGAATTTAATTCGGGTTGTGAATTTTTCAGAGAAGAAAACACGCTATAAACTTACTCTTCAGCATTTCGCAATAATGACAGGGTTGAAAAAGCAGCGCACTGAATTGCGAATGAAGCAATAATTAAAATACGATACGTATAAAAATAATGCATAAATGAATGATTCCGCAAAACAAGAATCCAAACTAAGGGGACACATACGAAACAGGCCATTATCAGTATTTTCTGAAAGAATACCCGTTGATCGTGAATCAGTAAAGCGACGATTGAAGGAATTTTCGTTATTAATGGAATATAGAATAAAAGAGCATAGGGTAAACGCTGCAGCAATTTCAGATTTTTTTCTAATACCATGGAATAGGTTAGTTCCAAATTCTTCACTTCATCGTTAGTACGCAGAATAATCTGTTGGATCGCATCCAGATAAATATTCTCATGAAGAACCAGCGTAGCTACAGTCCACTTCCCCACCCACATCAGGGCATAACCACCGATCCAGGCGCAGGCTATCGCCGCAAAAGTGATCAAAGATTCTAAAATAGTCGTTTTCTTTTTACCGCTGAATAACAAAAGAACCGCCGGAATTCCAAACGTAATCAGAGGATAAGTCAACAGGTCAAAGTAATTGGTCACCACTCCGATAATGAAAAAGAAATAAATCGCATTTTTTCTTTGATCCAGGTTCTCTCGGAAATGAAATAATAGAATCGTCGCAATCAATGTGATATACACAATAAACGAATACTGTAAGCAATAGGCCGTAGCGACAGGCATTAGAAAGACAAAAGCAACTAATAAGGGGATCACTAGCTTCCTGCCGCCCTGTTCCGCCATTGTTTTTACAGCCAGACCTAACAAAAGGATTTGTAAAAACAGGTTTAAGATGCGAAAGTCGAGATAGGTCATTGAAGACAATGCCAGCTTTAGCGGCAGCAGGTATCCATGCCAATATCGTGCATAGGCGTAGACCTCTTTCCCTTCTGTCTTTTCTTCAACAAGATCCAGAAAGCTTTGTTGCATCGTTTGTTCCTCGTTGAAATAATGATGTGCTGCCACAGCATTAATAAAGTTACTTTGATCACTCTCATAAATCATCGTATTCATCATCAGAGCATCCGTATATAAATCCAGCATGGTGGCGTCATCGTTTTCGATAACCCTGAAATATTCCGACTCCATTTCCTTTTCAAAAACTTCCAGGTTCTCTGTAAGATTTTCTTTTACGGGCTGAACAGGAAGTGAAAAAGCGATAGTGTTCAGAGCCAGCCCGCTCACTATCGCTATCAATAAAATCAAAATCAGATTTCTTATTATTTTTAATGTGTTCATGTTTGTCATTATAGGAAACTTATGAATGCATGTCAAATTAAGATTTTCTAAATTTTTTTAGTGTCTTACTTTTAATTTCCTTGTGTTCATTTAAGATTACAATGACGAATCCAAGTCCGCCAAGTAAACTCAAAACAGATCCACCTTTAAAACCATAGGGTGTAAAATTTAACTGGATTTGATGATAACCTGGCTCTAACAACATTCCTATAAATCCATTATTCACTTTATAAATAGGAATAGAATTGTCATTATCAACAGCTTTCCAGCCTTTACTGTAGGGTATTGAAAAATATAAAATCGAAGGCTCATTTACTACCTCTATATAACCTTTTATTCCATTGTTATACTTCTCCGTAACAGTAAACGAAACTTGCGGTTCCTCTGAATTAGCAACTCGATTCATTAAAATCTCTGGAATAATTAATGTTGTACTCCATGTCCACGACGTCATTTGATCTTTTAACGATTCATCCCAATCCCAACTTGCTAAATGATTCGGATTTACTTGGTTTTCACTAACATATGAAGAATAGGTTAAGCCAATGGACTTAAAGTCCTGAAGCTTCCAAGCTTGATATTCATTAATATCAAACGCCTTTGTTACGCTTAATTCTTGAGGCAGTTCCTGTTGGTTTTTAACTAAGATATATTTTACACCTAAAGATTTTAATTGTTCCTCTGAATTCAGGTTAACATTATGCCAGTTTATTCCATTGTTCTTCAAATATTCTGTTAACTCTGGTTCATAAGTAGAATCATAAGTAGCAGTTGACATATATCCCAAAGGTAAGGATTGATTTTTATTCATATCACTGATCGGCATCAGTTCGTCTGGATTGATATAAATTCTAAACATAAGGTCTTCATCTACATCCTGCCAATATTTTAATATATTTCTATCAATAGACGGAATAAACGAACGATAATCCTTACTTAAATTCCAACATGTCAATGTCATGCTAAAACACAATTCAAGGTATACGCAAAAATATAAAAACTTAATCAGGCCTTTCTTTATGAATATGCAGTAAATTCCGCCAACCAGTAAATAAATTAAACTCAGCAATAAATGATAATTATGATCAGGCAAAACAACGGTTTTGTTCATAAAGCCAATGACTAAATAGATTATATACAAAATCACATAAACAGCATAACCTTTAATCAATTTGTTTGTCCAATCATGAATATGTTCTAAGACATAACCAGTCATTAACAATCCAAAAGTAAATATCAAAAACGACCAGCGAAATGAGGGTTGGGATAAACCGTGCATAACAGAATTAAATGGTTTATAGAAGGCTATGGTCAGCAAAATTAGATAAGGAATTACCGTCGTGATTCTAAATTTTTTATTACTAAAAATCAGCGAGCTAAACAATGTTATACAGCCTAGTACAGAAGCATAAATTGAATACCAATAGTCATGTCCATTAAAACCACTGACAAAAATATAAGGAATGGTTGTATAAAGTGTCGCAGGAGGTGTAATATAACTAAAAAGAAAACCCATATAAACTCGAAATTCCCAAAAATTATTCCACGTATTATATTCACCTAATCGGGAATTCCCTAACATATACAAAATTGCAGGTAAAACAATAATACATCCCATGAAAAAACCTATAAAATAATAAAACACTAAAATGAAAGCTTTTGCAAAAAACTTCTTTATATTAAACGAATATCTGCGTATCCACGTATGCCAGAAATATAAAGGCAAAAACAGTGTGGTCGGAAACATTAAATAATAATTGGTTATAAACAAAAGAAAAACTGAAAAGATGAATAAACACTTTTTATTTCTGTTGAAATAGCATTCAATCCCCCAAAGCAACAACGGAAAAAAAGCATAAAAGCGATGAAACATATATTGACCCACAAAAATTGTAGATGTACCTGATAATGCATATATTAAAGAGAGCAACAGAATAACATTATTATTTTTAAAACCATATGCATTAAGATAACCCGAAAAGAATAACCCCGATAAAAAAATTAGCGTTAATGATTCGATCATCAGTGCTACATCCAAATTGCTGCGCATTAAAAAGAGAAATGGAAGAAATATATCGCCAACAACATAATACGCTTTTGACGCGTAAAAATTATTCCCTAAAAAGGTATTCCACGAATAAAACGGGAATTCTCCATTTGTTATAAACTTTTCAATTAATCTCAGCCATTCATCATAAAAATAATTATACTGCAGTCGCTGATCAGCATTAAATAAGAATTCACGTCCGCCTAAAATATATATGCCAAAAATCATAAATATGGCTGCTAACAACATAAATATTAAGTTTTTATTTCTGGATATCCATGCTTTCATATTAGCTATATAACGCTCCCTACTTATTCTGATAACAAATTAAACTCATAAAGTTCTGGATTATGTGGGTAAAAACTCCGATAGCGATCACTAATTTCTTTTCGCATTTCATTTGGAACTTGTTCTACTCTTTGATAAATATTGATATGCACATCATTGTCTAAATCATATTCTCTAACTATACGATAATAAGGACCAGACTCTTCAGAATTCAGCATAAATTCTGCTAATATACTGACACATTTCTGATTTTCTGCACCAAACTGAAGTTGAATAGGATCCGCAACAACAATATAGTAATACTGAAAAAAATCAGCGGGTATTCCATCGCGGTAATCATAAGCATCAGCAACCAACAAATTTGCTACCCCTTCATTCTTCTCTGGAAAAAAGGCATTTCTTAACATATCATCGTTAAATAATACAGAATTAGATAAAACATATACGTATTCATATTCATTAGGCGTCTTATCTAGAAATTCTGCCATATTTCGGATTTGATCAAGATCATTACGGATTCTCAAATCAGGAAAAGGCGCTGATATCAACACATTTAATTTATCTAAGAATACATCAACTTTGGGATTTTTGCCAAATACCACTGTTTTTGAAAAATTTATACAAATTAAGCAAGCAGAAGCCGCAAGAAGTGCAACACTCTTCTTATCAGATAAACAATCAAGAACCTTCTTTAAACCAAAAATCATCAGAATCATCACAGGGCCATTAATAATGTAATAATGATGAGATCCAAAGCTTTGTACACGATTAAATAAAATAACAGCAACTAATGTTTGGATAACACATAAACAAGTAATTAGACGATGTTCTTTCGATTTAATCCCATAAAAGAACCCGATGATTAGCAAAATGATTAAAAGCCAACCGTAAAATTGAATGAACCAGCCAATAACATAAGCAGCCCCACCAACCTTTGCTACAGAATATGCTTCAGCATAGTTATAAGTTGTGATTGTTTTAAATAAAGGGAAGAATAAAGTTAATAGTATGGTTAATGGAATGATGCCGCAAACAAGCATATTCATAAATTGTACTTTTATTTTTGACTTTGTAAGAGAGTGCGCAGACCCTTCCTTTATTAAATATGCTAAAGTATAAGCAATATAGAAACCTACAATCCAATAAGCAAACCATCGTCTAACTAATAATAGAATTATCATAGATATCCCAATAAAGACATTATTTTTCCACTCAAATGTATCTAAGCCGCCTGCATAAACTAATAGCAAGATACTGGTAATGATAGGTAAGCCTGCGCTGCCGATATATCCGAAAACCATGGAATATAAATTACCCGCAAAGGTAGCGATAAACAATCCCAGGAAAGCTTTTTTCAGCGTTGATTGTTTATCTCCTAAAACCATCAAGCTAAAAATATACAATATTAAATTAGCAGGAAGTACAAAACTATTAAACATTGCTAAAATAAATCGCGGATAAGAGCTTCCTAATAACTGCGTTGGCAGATATAAGAACCATTCAGGTAAATATGAGTATTCTGAATAGTTCAATGAAAACCAAAGGTTATCCATGGCTTCTTTTACACTTCGATCCATCATCTGATTAAATTCAACTGATTTACGCCAAAAACCGCCAAAATCCCAATAAGCAATAAACTGTTCTTGTCGCAAATGAAGAAATAACATAACATTAATCATTACGAAATTAAATAAAAGAAACAGCAAAATAGATTTTTTATTAGTTTTTACTGTTTCCCTGATTTTATCATTATGCCATAAAACAACAGCGATCAGTATTAAGAGAATTGGATATACACTGCCCACAAGATATTTCATAATTTCACCTCAATAAATCTTTTCTTATTTTATCCTTTAACCTAATGTTATGCAAGTTTCTAAAATAAGCTCTAGAAAATTAAAGTTTAGTCGAAACAAAAGTAGTTATACTATATAATATATTATAGCTTGTTTTTATGGGAGGATATCATGGACTTAACTACTGATTTTCAAGAATTAGTTTCGCAGAATTTAGATTATGAGTTCTTAAGAAATAAAACACTTCTTATAACCGGGGCAACAGGAATGCTTGGGCGATATTTAACAGAATACTTTATTTATTTAAATGCAGTGAAAAATCTAAATTTAAGGATACTGCTTATTGTTCGAAATTTAAAAAAAGTTGAATTATTGTTTGGTGATAAATTAAATAAAAATATTCATTGTTTAGTTTCAGAGTTAAACACACCTTTAAGAACAGAAGAAAAAATCAATTATATCATTCACGCTGCATCATTGGCAGATCCTCAGTATTACAAAACTAATCCAGTTGATGTTACACTGCCCAATATCTTGGGTACTTATTATCTTCTTGAATTAGCTCGCAAGAAAAAAATTGAACATTTTTTATATTTTTCAAGCGCTGAAGTTTATGGTAAAATTTCTAATTCTCAGCTTATTACAGAAAACACATTGGGTACAATTGATCCGTTAGATATCCGCAGTTGTTATAGCGAAAGCAAACGGATGGGTGAAACTCTTTGCAAATCATATTATGAACAATACCAAATCCCTGTTACTTGCCTAAGAATCTTTCATACTTACGGTCCAACATTAGATTATCATCATGATCAACGCGTATTTAGTGAATTTGTTAAATCTGTAATTGAAAATAACCAGATTATTATGAAATCAACCGGAGAAGCAAAACGAGCTTTTTGTTATGTACTAGACCTGGTTTCTGCTTGTCTTACTTTATTGTCTCACGGACTTCCCGGAGAAGCCTACAATATGGCAAATGATGAATGTTTCGTTTCTATCAAAGAACTAGCGCAAGAAATAATCAAAGCTTTTCCAGATAGAAATATTAGGTTTTATAAGGAAAAACGTGAGACAAATTCCTCTTATATTGAAAATAAGGTAACTACCTACATAAATGTATCTACTCAAAAGCTGAGAGCTTTAGGTTGGAAACCTACGATTTCCATTCAGGATGGTTTCCGACGCACAATAGATATGATTGAAGATGAATTAGCCCTCAGAAGATAAAAAGCAGATTACAAGTTCTGCTTTTTTACTTTCTTTTGAATTTTCTTGGCTATAACTAAAATAATCAGTAAAAAAACACCGGTTAAACTTGCCACCATTCCCATCTTAAAACCTTGTGGGATAAAAATCATATGAATTTCACTATACCCCTTCGGAACAGAAAACCCAATCATGCCTCCATTTACTGAATAATATTGAATTTTCTCTCCGTTAATTTCAATATTCCAGCCTTCATCATAAGGAATAGGTATTGATATAAACTCTGAATCGGAAGAATTAATTCCTGCATAGATCTGGTTTGATTGACGATTGATATAGGTACATTCTACATTTCCTGATAAATTAATTAAATTTTCCAACTGATCAAGATCTTCTTCATGACATATTACAGTATTTAATAGTTCTTTGCTTTGAATATTCTCATGATTCAGCGTTATTATATTATGATAAGTTCGGACAAAATTTTGATAATTCAAATTTTCAAATATTAAAAGATAGTTAAATTCCCCTACCTGTTTAAAATTCTTATGAGGAAGTTGTGAAATATCTGTAACCACCGCATACTTTGTGCATAAAAAATCTATCAGATAGGGATCTTTGATCTCATAAGACCATGGTAAATATGACTCTATGTCAGCAATCCGATTCATATCTACAATTGAAGAAGATACGGTGGAATCATATGTCATCAATCCCATAACATTAAAATTTAAATTTAAATTCGTAGAATAATCCCAATAAACAGCACTAGGATCAATATAAATACGATAGAATTGTTCACTATTTTTCTCATCTAATGTTAAAAGATATTGATTCAAATCATTGCGATTCTGTAGTACGTGAGTAACACCTTGAATTGTTTCTTTTGTAAATTGCCGATAATAACTGTTAGAATACACTGACATATAAGACACAAACAACACCTCAACGAAAGTGAAAACAATGAATATCCATTTTTTCCCTTTTAACAAGACAAAATAACCTATCCATAAAAAAGGTAAAGCAATTAATATTAAACTATATTCGCGGCTATATTTTTGAAAAGGAATATTACACAAAATTCCTAATAAAGGTGTTCCTAAAAGAAGGATCAAAGATATAAATAAAACAGACAAGAACAAACATTTTCTATTAATAAGTTGATTTTCATCTAAATAAGGCAGAATCAAAGTAAGATTAACAAACAAAGGAAATTGAAACCAACGAAAAGCCGGTTCACTAAAGCCATGCATAATTGAAGAACCAAACGGTATTATCATAATTAATAAATTAACCAATAAAAAGATTATAATATTTTTGTTCTTTCCTTTTTTTGAAAATATTTGCGGAATCAATAGAGAACAAAATGATCCTGCCCAAAGGCATACATATAATACAGTGTTATTATCAGAAACATAAGTATAGATTGACGAAAATTCATTGGTGCGATTGATGATTATACTTGATGGAAAAAACAAACCAGATAAAATGTAAAAATATGTCTTTATACTATCATAGAATAAGAAAGCAGATGAATTTCCAATTCTTTGATTCGTAAGAATATTAAAAAACTCAGGAATTAATGCGAATCCCGCAAGTAAAACAGCGATAATATAAGTACCAATTAAAGGGATTGCTTCTTTAAAAAAGCCTTTTAATGTATTATGCAAACATGAATATCTATACATAAAATAAATAACACTGAAAACACTAAGTGAATAAAAGTGATAGTAATTTGTTATTGCTAAAAATGCAGTAATTAAGATATATCCTATTTTCTTTTTCTCAATTAAATACCGATCTATTGACAGAAAATATAGTGGGATAAAAATATAAAATGACAGGAAAAATGGATCTTTTAACGCTTCTAATGAATACGAAGAAAACGCAAATAGCAATGAGCCAATAATGCTTGTAGAACTGGAATAATGATGATATTGACAATAGCGATAAAAACAAACCCCTGCAATTCCCAATTTCACAAAAGTCTGTAGCATAATAACTCGATTATAATCAAAATTAGGAAAAATCAATAATGATAAATAATCAAATATATCATGATAATAGAAAAGTTTACTTCCCCAGAAATTATTACCCAGGAATGCAGACCAAGAATAAAATGGAAGTGAACCTGTATTTTTCATTTCTAAGAACATTGTTTTAAGATTTTCATAGAAAGAACTATATTGGGTCCGCATATCCCATCCCAGCATAAAAGGCGTATCTGTAAGAATATATGGAAGGATGATACTGCCTGCTAAACAAGAAAGGAGAATAATTAATAAAATCCATGGCCGCTTTCTAAATACTTTGCTCATTTTTATATCTCCTGCTATTTCTAGTTTTTAATTTTTCATGAATAATTAATACAACATATCCCATAATTCCAATCAAAGATATTATTGCTCCTTGTTTAAAGCCTACAGGTGTAAAATACATTTCAATTTGATTATTACCCGCTTCAACCTCAAATCCAACAAAGCCACCATTAACAGAATATGTTTTTACATTTTGTCCATTTACAAAGACATTCCAGCCTTCATCATAAGGCAGCGACAAAACAAGAAAACTAGACTCGTCTGTATCACATGTGCCAGTTAGATAGTTTCCTTGATATTTGATATTCTCTAGTTCAGCCCTAGAAGTAGATTTCATTTTTTCTTGAATTGTTTGCAACTCTTTTGAGCTGCATAAAACAGTATCAGTTAGTAAAGATAAAGGATTTCCTATATTATAATTTTCATAAGATATTATTTTATTATACGTTGTACCTAGCGGTCGATAATCATCATTTCTATAAACTAATAAACCAGACCTATAATTGTCTGTCAGCAATCGCCAATTTAATCCTTCAGGCAACTCTGAAAAGTGTGTGACAATAGCGTATTTCACGCTTAAAAATTGTAACACATTAGGTTCTTTAATGTTAAAAATCCATTCAGAATCATAATCTTTTACTTCTGGTACAATCTCTTTCATCTTATTAAAACTTGGTGCATAGGTAGAATCGTAAGTCATTGTTCCTTGCAATTGGACCATTAAACTCATATTATGACTAAAGTCCCAATAAATTGATTCTAAAGGAATATAAATTCTATAATATTGCAAACAATTGATCGGTTCAATGTTTTCCAAAAAAACATTTAATTCATTATCTTCATCTTGTAATACATGCGTAACAGAATCAATGAATTCATAAGTTATTCCTTCACTATGCATCCGAGAATAATATAAAGTAAATCCTGAAAAGGAATATTCAATACACAACACCGTTAAGATCCATATATAAGATTTTTTATTTAATAAAAGCCAAGTGTTCAAAATCACAAAAATAATAGCAGCTAAAAACAGCAATATTTGATTTCTATAAGCAGATATTGTATTTCCCTTTGAAAGGATCACAGTCAGCGGAATAACTGCAATTAATACAAAGATCGAAATACCCATTGTTATCTTTAAATTTTTAATATTTAATTGATTGATATTTTCCAAATAATTACATACAGTCAAAATTTGAACAAGGATTAATATCATTGTCCATCGAAAAGTTGGATCACTAAAACCATGAGCCATTGAACTTAAAAATGGGAATATCAAAAATAAATTCAAAATTATATAGAATATTAAAGTTACTTTTCTGAAATTTTTATCTTTATCCGAAAAAATTTGCGGTAGCAAAACAGCAGTTAAAGTTCCGCTATATAAACATAGTTCTCTAGTTGTATGGGTAGCAGTTTCAAAAACGTTAGTTCGATAAATATAGATATAATTCGGTACTAACCGAGCGCATAATTCGTGAAGATAAATACTTGGTTGTTCAAAAAACAGTTTCAAAGAAAATTGACCAACACGGTCATTTTGAAGAATATATGCCATTGTCGGCAATGTTAACACACCGGTCATAAAAACACCTAGCAAATAACAACCAATTAAAACTAGGGTATCTTTTATAAAATTTTTAAAATTATCTTTTAACAAGCTATAGCGATAGATATAATAAATTGGAGTAAAGAAAGATAGAGTATAAAAGAAATAAAAATTTGTGAATAATAAAATCATGCAGATAAAAGGAAACATCAGCTTTTTCCCTTTTCGCAAATATAATTCTATGGACGCAAAATATAATGGCATCCAGCAATAGAATGAAAGAAATGATAATTGCCCGCTATAAAAAATTGCCCAAGAACTGAATGTATAAGCAATAGAACCAATAAATTTAACTTTAGAATTCAGTTTATAGCATCCTAGCAAATAATACATTGTCCATCCTGAAACTAAAAATTTTATTACTTCTAATATTTGAGCAACATCAAAGAAGTTCAAAGGGATTAACAAACCTATGTAACTAAATATATCCCCCATCAAGTAGTAACTTTTAGAAGCATAGAAATTATTGCCTAAAAATAAATTCCATGAGTAAAAAGGTAATTGTTTTGTTTCAAAAAACTGTATTATCAAATTCTTAAATTCAGTATAAAACTCAAACCATTGTGGTTTTATATCAGTACCGTATGTCAATGGCATCTGATTTAATAAATAAGGTGACATCATAAAAAAGCTTATAAAAAGAACCAATAAGCTTAATAAGACTATCTCTTTTATTTCTTTTTTTAACATATTACATCCATCCTTTACATGCAGTATAACAGATAAACCTGAATTTAGTACCTTTCTTCTAAATTTTTTCTATTCCAATAAACTAATGTAAAAATTACCGGGGCTGCAGCTATTACAGGCAGCACATATCTAATATAACCAGATATAGGAGAAACACAGCATACCAAAATATTAATAATTGATGGCATTATGCAAATTAATTGTTTTCCTTGCTTATGAATTATCAGATAAATAAAGGCACTAATAACAATCCAAGCATAAAAGCCACAACTATATAGTATTCCAGTTATAGGAAAATCACGCAGAAAATAAGCTGTTCCTTCAAGAAATGAACGAAAAGATTTTGTTTCCGCAGCATCAGAATAATGAAAAACTTCTGATGCTGGATTTATGGATCTATACCAGCCAAGGCCTTCATAAGCTTCTTTAATATCAGGATAATAATAACCATATGAACTCTCGATAAAAGAAGAGATATAACTCATCGGATGTTTCGATAGTTGATTTAACCAAATTTTCAAATAATCTCCCATTCGATCTTCCAAAATGTATTTTTCGCTCTCTTCATCTACTCTCAAACAATTTTTAGCGAAATCAGCATTTCTAGGATTATACTCATATGGTAATCTCCAATACTCAAATATTTCATCCAAACTTTTATACTCTTCCGGTGTTACATCATCCAGATGTTCAGCACCATAACGAGCCGTCTGTTGCAGCATTACAGTAAACATATCTATTTTGAAGTTTAACTTTTTTATTCCCATACTATAAAATTTTTGGTTAATCCCGGAAGTTATACATAAAACGCATAATAAAACTAAGCAAAGTTGAATTTTATATTTCTTTGTAAATAGTATAAATAATGGGAATGATAATATAAGCGTATAAATGCCATTATTTCTTGTCAGAATCAAGAATATTAAAGTTATTACCAAACCTACATAATAGAACTTCTTATTAAGATACTCATCAGGAAATAGAACACCAAAGCATAAGAATACAGTATATATGAGTGTTAACGGATAATATAATGAATCTTTGATAATCGTTACTGTAAAAACAGGAAAAACTGTAAACAAAGAATAAAAAAGCAATGTAATCCATCGAACCTTATAAGGTAACTTACATTTTTTCATTAATTTAAGCACAAGAAGTATAGCTATTACTAATAGAATAAGTTGAATAATAACAAGGAAAAATAAGAAGATTTCACTCTGGAATTTTTCATATAAATTAGCAAAGTAACCATATAATAACGTAACAAATGGAGGATGATGATCTGTTTTCGCAAACAAATTCAAATACTCTCCAATTTGGTAGGCCCCATCATAAGAAATACTAGCTGGATAAAAGGCAATAATATAAGGTAAATAACAAAGAAGCAGTGTAAAAATTGATAATAAAATATAATGTTGATCAAAAACAAATTCGTTGAACTTAAATCTGTTTTCATCCTCAATATTATCAAAAAGATGTAATAGCATTTTTATAACTCTTTTAAATAGGTAATAAAACCCTAAATATAAGATAGGAATTAAAAAAATTTGAAAATATAATATCCAGCTTGTTTCTGTTGACACCACTTTATATTGAAAATATCTTCCGATTGCCATTATTATAGCAAAAATAACTGATAAGGTTATAATATAGTTTGTATCATTTTTATATTTTTGTTTTACTCTATCAACATAATTATAAAAAAACATTAATAGTACTGGAATTAATATTCCATTTATTCCGTAGCCTTTGAATGCTTCAGTGAAATTGTCCAACCATATATATTCACCTTCAATGACTCTAGGTCCACAATAAACTAAAGCCATATAACCAAGAATACTCTGAAATACAATCAATGCTTTTCTTTTCATAATCTACCTCTTGAAATTTTGTTGTTTAATCGACCATATAAATAATGAATTATAATCGTAATCAAAGTAATACTAGAAATAATAAATCCTAGTTTTTTACCTGGTACACTGTAGTTAAATCTTAATTTATGCTCCCCTTTATTAAGAATCACTCCAATAAACCCACCCGCAACATTTAGCATATCCAAATTTCTATTGTCTTGATCATAAACTCTCCAACCACGATCATAAGGAATAGTGAAAAGAGCAACTACATCAGTCTCGTTCGTTATATTAATACTAATAGTATTGTCAGAAACATCCAATATTTCATAAGAACAATTTAACTCTGGCTCTATATCCTGAAATTTTTTCACAACACCTTCTGAAATCGGTAAATATTGACTTATTGTATCAGCAATTTCATATAAATATGTTCGTTCCCTATTATTTGCCATCTCTTTTATAACATCAATGGATATCATTTTATTGTAAAATTTTACAATATCGCTTTTACAATTTAGTTTATACACTTTAAACTTTTCATTGCTAACTTCATATTCTTCCTTGCCCAAATAATCCCACAAACTTATATCAGAATTTTCCGTAGTTATAACATATTTTACCCCTAAAAAATCAAACAATTCCGGCTCATTTATATTAATAAGCCATGTTGTTTCAGGGTAATGTCTAATCATACCTAAGAAATATTTTAGTGCGTATTCATAAGTCGAATCATATGCCTTAATTCCTGGGTATTCAAAATACATTGGACTATTATAAACTTCATCATCTATATATAATCTATAAAAAGTTGGATCCTTTTCTTTTAGATAATGTACGATTTCAGATATTTCTTTTTCATGTATCAAATAACTCATTTCACTTTCATTTACTTGCAACTGGAAAAACAAAGATATTTTCGCAAACAGAATACATTCTATAATAGAGATTATTACACAAAGTGAAATCATTTTTCTATTCTCTTTTGAGTTATATAAAAATAAAAATTCAATCGTAACAAAACATAAAGCAACAAACAACAATACTAAATCTTGGTAATTTTTAATTACACTATGTTTAATACAAATAGGTATTAAAACACATAAACAAAGTAACAAAATATAAATTAGGAAAATGGTCTTCACTAAGACTCCCTTATCAAAATTTCCTTTTATTAAGCCATCAAAAGCTTTTGCTCCTTCTAATAATAATATAATAGTTATAATCCAAGTATAACGTAAACTATAAGTGAAATGAAATATAAGTCCTATTAGTGGCGAGCAAACTAATATAATAGATATAAATAAATCAAGAATCAAAATTTTCCTATTTATATTTTTTTTTATTAAATTTTGTGGAATAAGTAATAAAGATAAGGAACCTATATAAAGTCCAATTTGATAAAAATTATATTCACTAACTCTATAAAAACTTTGATCACATTTAATAACAGGAACAAATATACTTGAAATAATCTGCAAAACATTTTCAGATTTCCATCCAAACATAGGCGTATCATAAGAATTTAATCTTGGACTAGATAACATGTGTAACAAAGAAGGCAACCAAACAAAAGATGACAATAATACACCTACTAAAAAAGCTTTGAACACCTTCAATGAATCCTTAAAAAAAGGCAATATTCCTATTGGATGCTTTGAAACATAATAATTGATGCACCAATAACCAAGTATAAAAAAGCACAAAGTCCAAGCTAGGTAATAGTTTGTGCTAATAATTAGCATTATTGAAATAGAAAATATTGAATATTTATCTTTCCTTAAAATTTTTTCTATTCCTATTAAAACCAAAGGAATCCAGCTATAGAAGCTAATAAAAACAGGTTGCTCAATAAAAATTAAAACCCAGCCAGAAAACATAAAGAAAACAGCAAATATTAAACAAGTTTTAAAAGAATAATTAAAATTTCTTAAAAACTTATAAAACAGATAACAGCCAATAAAAAGTTTTAATAAAGTAACATAAAATAAAGACCATGCTACATCATTAACAAATAAATAAATTATATAGGCAATCCATGCAAATATATCGCCTACCATATAATAGGCTTTAGAACCATAAAAATTAAGGCCTAATAAACTATTCCATGTCCAACCAATGTTTCCGGTCCCTATTAATCGAAAAAACTCTTTATAAAAAGGAATGTGTTGTGAATTATAATCATCACGTAAGATAAAAGGACAAATCCCATTGCTATTTTTGATATAAGGAAAAAAAATTATAAAAAGAATTAAAATAATAATAAAAGCAGCTACTATATCAGTTTTCTTTTCCTCTTTTAAACGCATTCATTCGTCCCCCTTCAAAAGTTTTATTCTGTAAACAACAAAGCCAAAAAAGCAAAATAATAATCGATAAAATGGTTACTAAACCGCCAAGCTTTAATCCCCTCGGAATATATATCGCTCTGATATTATGAAATCCCTTATCTAAATAAAGTGTACTATAAATACCTAAACTTTCATAGCTATTAACTTTATTACCATCAACATAAAATCTCCAATTTTGATCATAAGGTATTTGTAAAATTAGATTTGAAGGCTCTTTGACCTCGATATGCCCCGCAATATAACCATTCTTTTTATTCTCTATCATGAAGGTATTATTATTAATCAAACTTGTAAAAGCTTCCTCAAAAACATCCATATCCTGATAAAACAAATTTACAGACTGAATATCCAGTTGTTCTTCCTCAAGTTTCAATTTCAAAGTAACTATCTCATCTTTATCATACTCCCCTAAACGAATCATTTGATGTTGTCCATAAGTGAAATAATCACAAAGATATTCATTATTTATAAACAGCTTTACTTTTCTCTCATCATTGGATGTTAAATAAATGAAAACTGGTCCTTTTTTTGGCATTGCAAACTGATATTCAAGAAAAGGATCTTCACCATTCACAATATAATTAAAATAATCATCGTTCTGAATAATGTCATTTTTGATAATACTAAATTCCAGACTTTTCATAATTTCTAAATTTTCATTATTACTAAGAACTTTCCAGATATTATTTTGATTTGATAACCACGAAAAGTCGACAGGATAATATGTATGTACAGGCCCAGAAGTCAAAAAACCAAACGGTAAAGTAAAATCATTTAAATATAGAGTAGAATCACCATAAGTATTTAACGCGGTATATCCCATACTTATTTTTTGCTGCGTCAAAATATACTTAATCCCCAGTAATGAATCATTCGCATACGTTGTCCCACTATTATAATAAGTCCAATTATCTTCTGTGCATAACCCTAATTGAGAATATAAATAGCTACGCACAAAAGAAGCTTCTGCCGAGCTGTTATGAGATAAACCAGAATAATTTAAAAGCATAGGATCATTCTGCGTTCTTTGAAAAGTCTTTTCAAATCTATAAAAACCACTATCTTTTTTTCTAATACTTTTTATGATTGGCTCTACCTTATCAACGTAAGTTTTATACTCATTTAAAGATAAATACGGTATTTCCTTCAAACTAAAATAACCATTTACAGTAAGTTCTAATACTAAAACTACCAACAATGTTCCTTTGGCTTTCATATTTTTAAGAAAATACAAAATTATAAAAGAAATAAAAATAAGGCTGGCTAAAAATTTATAAATATTTAGATAACTAAAATTTCCCATATAACCAATTAAAATAAATAAACTTAGCATGCCTGCACTTAAGAGAACAATTCCTTTATTATTGCCTTCGAGAGTTGTATTCAATCCTTTATGACCAATTAATAATACAAAAAAAGCAAATATAAAACTATAGCGATAAGGGAACCAATTTGGCTTACTGAAGCCATGCCAAATCAAATTAATAGGTTCGAAGATAAAGGAAACTAAAAACAACAATAATATTAGGAAGCATCCTGTTTTCTCTCTTTTATCAATCTTCTTATTAAGGAAATAAAAAACAAAGCTTAATAAACCGATATAACTACAATAAATGTTAGGCTTTCCAGACATAGCTTCATTAAAATTATAACAGCCTAATATTAATTTACTAAATAAATCCCTTAACGTTAAGTTAGCTTGCCACTGTATACTTGATAGATCAAATAATCCTTTTGTCGTTTCCAATGAATACTTTACAGGAATCAGCAAAACCGCTGCCAAACCACCTGAAATAATCGATGCAAAGCAAAAATTAATAAAAACTTTGCTGGATCGTAGTGATCGAGTCTCCTCTTTGAAATAAAAACAATAGAAAAAATAAATAACAGAAAAAATACAAAGCATGTAGCCTATATAATAATTAGTAAAGATGCTTGCCGACAAACTAAAAATATAAAAAGCCGGAGATTTTCCAACTATAATTTTTTCAATTCCCATAGCAATTAAAGGCAAGAGTATGATTCCATCTAGCCAAATTACATTACTATAATTAGCGATAACAAAAGCCATCAATGCGTAAGCGGTTGAAAAAATTAACGAAGTATATCCATTATTTTTTAGAAAAAGATTAAATGTATATCCTGCCGAGCCTATTTTTAAAATAATTATAAGCGTCATCGCAATAGGCAAATTGCTTGTAGAAAAAAACAGAGCAATGAGGTTAAAAGGACTCATCAGGTAATATGAAACCAAGCCTATCATATCTCCGCCTAATGTTTTTGAGAAAGAATAAAAGAGAGTCGTAGGATCTCTGAAAATTTCTTTTAAATAACTGAAAAACGAAATATATTGAGAATCTAAATCAAGGCTCACTATCGTTTGCTCACCAAAGGGCCATAATTTAACTGTATAAAGGATTAATAAAAAGCAAAATATTGGAATAAGTAAAGAAAGTAAACGTATTTTTAGCTTTTCAAAATTTATCTTATTCATGTTTCACCGCTTTAAAAATTTATTCTTTCTTCTTCCACAACTAACGGACGATTCATTAAACGTTTGTTCATTGCTATGATATATTCTCCAATCAACCCTATAAAAAACAGTTGAAGCGACCCAAACACAAATACGCCAATTAAAATAGGCGCCTGCCCCATGGGGAATGTATACCAATTTATTAACTTAAGCACTAAATAGAGAAAGGCGACAAATAAACTCAATATAGAAAAGATAAATCCGATAAAAGTTGCAGCTCGTAACCCTATTGTCGTATAAGAAGTAAAGCTTAACATTGCTAAGTCATATAACCGAAAGAAATTATTTTTTGTTTTTCCCGCTCTGCGCTGTTGCTGCGTATAAGCAATTTCCTTTCTTTCCGGTCCCAACTCGGCCACAATACCTCTTAAAAATGGCGTTGGATCTTTTAACTCTCGTAGTGTTTGCACAAAACTAGCATCATATAAACCAAAGCCAGTGAAATGCTCTATTTGTTCAAAGTCTGAAAATTTATTTAACAACTTGTAATAGAGGCTGCGGAATGTATACATTACTTTATTTTCTTTACTTGTTGTCTTTCTTCCTATTACGATCTTATAGCCTTGTTCCCATTCTCGAACAAATTGGTGAATCATGTCGATCGGATCTTGGAAGTCAGCGCAGATAAGAATAGTACAATCTCCCGTGCTCGAAAGTATCCCATAGAATGGAGAATTAGCCTGTCCAAAATTTTTAGTATTAAATATCGCTTTTATTTTAGGATTTTCATTGCATAAATGTCTGATAATGCTTCGAGTGTTATCCCTTGAATTATTATCAATGAATATTAATTCATAATCATATGTATTACAGTTTATACTCAATTCGTTAATAATAGCTTCTGATAAAGGCTTTACATTTTCCTCTTCATTATAAGTAGGGACAACTATACTAATCTTTTTCATGTTATTTCCGCCTTTCTCAACCTATTTATCTTACGTTATCTTTTAATCATTTACAATATCAGCTTGCTTTTACCTTCTTATACCCTAAGAATATAACGATTATACATGCTCCAAAGCTAATTCCCAGCCCAAGCTTCAAACCTGAGGGCATAAATTTAAATTGGATTCTATGAACTCCCTCATCTAATTCAAAACCAATAAATACTTCATTCACTTCTTTGACATCCACTATTTTACCATTATCCCAGACTTTCCAGCCTGGATTATATGGAATAGTGGTGGCAACCCATTTTTTTTCATTGTTAATTGTTATATCCGCAGAGAGATCTTCACCTAAAACTAAAACATTTTCAAAGTGATCTTCTGAAGCTAAGCGAGAAAAGCATTGGTCGATAACCTTATCAGAAATCCAATATACATTAACAGGAATATATTCATTTATATTATTAAAATTCTTGCAATAGATATATACTTCATCTATATCTTGATCAACACGGATGGCAGTATATCCATATTCATAATTTTCCTCGTATTTTACTTGTTTTCCATTTTTATAAAATTCGTAAGCAACTATGCCATAAGGATTACTTTGACTGTAATCAACAAACAAATAGCCCTCTTTCTCATGCCAAGGAAAACCAGAATTAACTAAGTTCTCAGCAATTAATGGATAAATATCATTAATATTTGATTCGTTATTCTTTGCCTCTGGAATTACAATTGAATTTAACAGAACAATGTCTTCCTGAGATTTGTCAAGATCTTCCAGGATATTGAATCCCGATATTTTTGAACTAGCATAACCTAATGACATATCGAGAGAATTTTTATAAACTTTTTGTTTTGATGACTCATAGATCAAATCATAGGTATGAGGAATTAAAAATTGATTATCTTCCCACGTAATCATATACTTTGAGCCTAATAAAGACTTAAGTAAAAACTTTGAAGGTTGATAACCTAGAAACCAATTATCAGTACTTCGATTATCATACAAAGGCCTTGTTTCATGATTATAGACATTAAAATAGGAAGTAAAACCATTATATCGTTTCACTATTGGATAATTATAAGCAATGCTTGAATTATCTGCAAAATCGATACGATAAAATCCAGAATCCTGTTTTTTTATAAAATCAACGGCATCTGTGTTTAACATTTTCTGTTGATATTCATTCCAACTCTCGGAATTAGCAACTAAACTATTCGTACCATTGACAACTCTCAGACACATACAAAATACTGCTTCGACAATCACGGTACTTATTAATAAAGCTTTACAAAACTTATTTTTATTCTTTAATAAAGAAAATGTATAGAGAACAACACAACCGGAAACAACAACACAGACTCGTTTAATCACACTCTGATTTATTTCTGTTGTCCAGCCTAATTTCATGCTCAACAAAGAAATACCAATAAGAACTAAAATGCATCCCCCTCCCGATACAGCTAACAGCCTTTTATCAAGTTGTTCTTCATTCTGTAGGATATAGGCAATAAGCATAACATTGAAAACAATATAATAAAAACTCCAGCGAATTGACGTGTTACCGTTAAAAACTAAATAAAAGACCGGAAACAGAAGCATCGCATATAAAACTAAACTTGTTATTATTAGGGGTTTCTTCCCTCTAAACTTTATTTTCAAAAGTTGAGGCAATAAGAGAACAAATAGAATAAATGAATAATTATAAACAGTATAAACACGATTATCCAATTTTAAGAAAGGAGAACTGAAAATATTATAATCATAATCATTAATTACTGGTGAAAATAATGATGTTATAACTCGAATCAAATCCCCGCCTAACAAAGGATTGAATAATGACTCCGTTCCACTTCCTATGCGATCAGTTGATAATAACATGAGTCCTGCAGGTAATAATGCAAAGGCTGACAAAGCAACTCCTAACAAATAATAAACAAAAACAGATAAGAATTTCTGAAAGAAAAACTTAAAAGTCACTTTTTCATATTTCATGAAAAGTCTGCATATCATGTAGATCAATAATAGCCAAGAAAACATATATAAAATATAGGGACTGATAATTGATGACAAACAAATAATTAGAGTGAAACCTAACTTTTTCCTTCCTTCAAGAATTTCTTCGCTAAAATACAAAAGAAAAGCTAAATAGAGATACGCATCTAGAAAATAGCTGAAATGCAGCCAGTACATTGCCCAGCCGGAGAAGGTAAAGATTAAAGCCCCGATGAGTTTCGCTTTATCACTGCAAACTAAT
Organism: Holdemania sp. Marseille-P2844; assembly: GCF_900120005.1. Lineage (GTDB taxonomy): Bacteria > Bacillota_I > Bacilli_A > Erysipelotrichales > Erysipelotrichaceae > Holdemania. The sequence goes on along the minus strand of NZ_LT635454.1, from coordinate 504,421 downwards.
TTGTCTAGCCATAGCCAAGCAGCAGTTCCAATTAAGAAGAAACGCAAGCTATCCAGTACAGGAATAAAATAAGGAATCCAGTCACTCGTGGGCAGTAATAAATTTAAATAGAAGGAAGGCGAACCTAATATCGTATAATAATAGACAAGGTTACTTGCACCTAATCCGATGGAATGATTCCATAGAGTAAACCCACTCTCTTTAAACTGCGTATACAAATCAATCATATAAGGGATTAATGCCTCAGTCTGATCTCCCCAGAAAACTAAAGTATAATGATTGATTACATAAACATAGGTATAAAATGCACAAAGAATCAAAGTCAAACAGCCCCACAAAGGCAGGATTTTTCTTATTTTTACACTCATAAATCCATCAACTTTCTATAAAGAACACGATCTAATGGTGGTTCTTGATCGGTATTCGGTTTCCCAACAGATAATTTAGGTATAACATAAGTTTCTTCTGGCAGACTGATTTCAATCAAGCATGGTCCCATATCGTCAAAAACATGGTTTACTGTAAAATCGCTATCAGAGAATTCATAAAATGGAATATTATAAGCCTCTGAAATTTTCCTCAAGTTACAACTAAAATAGTTTCCAGAAGCTATCGTTTGCGCATATCGTGAATCAAAATACATTTCTTGAAAATGTCTAATCATACCTAGAGAATGATTATTAAATACTATTATCTTTATCGGCAGATGATGACTGGCAATAAACTGTAATTCCTGAATATTCATTTGAAATCCACCATCACCATTAAAACATACAATCGGTTTCCTAGAAGCATAATAGGCGCCAATTGCGGCAGGCAAAGAATATCCCATTGCCCCATGTCCCCCAGAAAATAAAATTCTTTGATTTTCTTTCACCTGAAAAGATTGTGAAATCCATACCTGATTCTGTCCCACATCTGTGGTAATGACTACATCTTCAGGAATCTTCTCGCTTAAAGAAGTAACAATTTGATTAGGTAATTGATCATCAATACTGCTCAGTTCATTCCTAATCGTGTTACAAAGTTTAATCCAATCCTCATTTTCATTCAAATAATTTCTTAAAATTTGTGATAATACTGGAATTGCTTCTTTTAAATCCAAGTTAATATCAATCTCATCTGTTTTGATTTTATTTGTGCATTCCTGACGATCAATATCCACACGAATAAGTTTAGCATGCGGTGCAAAATTCTTTTGATTCACACCCGTTTGCCGAATATCTAAGCGACTTCCCAATGTAATTAACAAATCACACTTCTCTACAATAAAATTAGCTGTACGATCGCCATAGGCGCCAATAAAGCCATACTTCATAGAATGATTACTAGGCAAAGTATCGATTGCGATCATACTAGTTACTACAGGTATACGATTCTCATTGATTAACTCAACGAATTGGTTCAATGAACCACTTTGACGAATTCCAGCCCCCGCTAGAAAACAAGGCCTTTTAGCAGTTTTGACAATATCAATTATAACCTGCAGCTGATTTTCATCTATCAAGTTCGGTACTTGATTCTGCGCTCCGTTTATAGAATAAACAATGTCAGCACGTTGAACATTCATTGGAACATCTAGTACTACAGGTCCACAACGCCCATCCATCGCAATGGAATAAGCTTTTTCTAATTCTGGCAATAAGTCTTCCGGTTTTTCTATATATGAACAATATTTCGTAACAGGCCTGACAATTCCTAGAATATCAGTTTCTTGAAATCCTTTTTGCCTGCAGGAAAGACCTTTGCCTGACTCGTAGGTATTGACCTGCCCTGTTATAAATATTGCGGGAATTCCATCAAAATAGGCATTGCAAATACCGGTAATCAAGTTCGTCGCTCCCGGACCACTCGTCGCATAAGCGACTCCTGGCTTTAGACTAACTTGGGCGTATCCACAGGCCGCAAATGACGCGCCTTGTTCATTATAGGTAACATGGGCGGAGATTTTATTTTTATATTTATCAAAGGAATCCATTAAATGAGTTACCATACCTCCTGGATATCCAAAAATATCAGTAATCTGTTTATCAATAAAAAATTGAACGATGGCATCAGAAGCTTTCATAATCATTCTCCTTTTTCTTCTCTTATTTTACACTAAGAAGAATATGAATAAAAGTCATTCTCCCTTATGAAAACGAGAAGAGATCAGCGCTCTTCTCGTTTACTAAAATAATTATGAATAATTTTGCTCATAAAATCCAACTTTTGCTTATTCATTTTCGGTGAAACACCAATCCAAAATGTGTTTTCCATAATGTGATCCGTATTTTTTAAATCACCAACAACTCGATATCCCGATTGTTGTTCTCGTAACTGGTCAAAACATGGATGTTTAATCATATTCCCTGCAAATAACATTCTTGTTTGAATATTATTTGATTCGATAAATTGAACAAGTTCGTTTCTATCCACGCCTTCTTTCACTGTTATAAGAAAGCCAAACCACGAAGGATTTGAATTTACCGTAGCTTCAGGAAGAATCAAATAAGATTCAAGATCTTTCAAATTATCTTTCAAATACTCAAAATTCTCTCGGCGTTGTTTTGTAAATTCATTAAGTTTCTTTAGCTGGGCAACCCCTATCGAAGCTTGCATCTCTGTCGCTTTCAGATTATATCCAAAGTGTGAATAAACATATTTATGATCATAGCCTTTTGGCAATAATCCGTATTGCCCATCATAACGATGCCCGCAGAAGTTATCATGTCCGCTTGGACAGATACAGTCTCTACCCCAATCTCTAAACGACAAAGCTATTTTATAAAGCAAAGCATTATTAGTATAAACAGCTCCCCCTTCGCCCATTGTCATATGATGAGGCGGATAAAAGCTAGATGTTCCAATATCGCCAATGGTTCCTGTTAGTTTTTCTTCCCCATTAAGGTAATAAGTTGATCCTAATGCATCACAATTGTCCTCAATCAACCAGAGATTATATTTATCACAGAATGCTTTTACTTTCTCTAAATCAAACGGGTTTCCTAACGTATGTGCTATCATAACAGCCTTTGTTTTCTCACTAACAGCGGCTTCCAATTGACTAACATCAATATTATAGGTAGGGATAGTAACATCTACAAAGACCGGAATAGCCCCATACTGCAAGATAGGAGAGATCGTCGTAGGAAAACCAGCTGCAACCGTGATTATCTCGTCTCCACGCTTGATTTGTCTTTCTTTCAATAATGGAGAGGTCAGCGTCATAAATGCAATCAAATTTGAGGATGAACCTGAATTCGTTAACAAACAATGCTTAACCCCCAAGAACTTTGAAAAATCTTTTTCGAATTGTGCGCAGTATCTGCCCGATGTAAGCCAGAAATCTAAAGCACTATCAACCAGATTAACCATTTCTTCTTCATCATAAACTCGTCCTGCATAAGCAATTCGATCTCCTTCGCTATACTCATCAGTGTCTTTATGATGATGATTGTAGTACTCTTTTACTAATTCTAATATTTGCTTCTTATCTTCTGACATTGAATTCATAATCATTCCTCCATATATTCTAAAATTTGATGACTTGTAATTTCTTTAAGATCTCCGTTATTTACAAATACTTTTGACCATTCTATAGTCTTCTTTACAGCCTCAGCCACATGCCAGCGTGGATACCATTTTAAAATACTTTTTGCTTTTTCACAATTTAATTTTAGAAAATTAGCTTCATGCGGCCCTTGATAGTCCGTTGCTTTCCATTTAGCACCTTCCCAAAAATGACAAAACAGCTCACAAAGCTGACTTGTTGTTACACAATCGCTATCATCTGGCCCAATATTATAATTTCCTGCATAGCTTTTATTATTATATTGTTTCATAGCCAACATTAAATAGAACATATCTGCTTCCAAAACATGTTGATATGGCCGGACTGAATTTGGGTTCCTAACAATAATTGGTATATTTTTTACAGTGTATTTTATACAATCAGGAACTATTCGATTCTCCGAGAAATCTCCGCCTCCGATAACATTTCCTGCCCGGCATGTTGAAACAGCTAAATTTCGATCACTAAAAAACGATTTACAGTATGACGCGGTAACCAGCTCTGAACAAGATTTACTATTAGAATAAGGATCATAGCCATTCAATCTATCAGTTTCAACGTAACCGTAACTTTCTTGTTCCTGATTCTCATAAACTTTATCTGTGGTCACATTAACGAACGATTTCACACAAGGATTTAATCGAATACATTCCAAAATATTAACAGTTCCAATAACGTTAACATCGAAGGTGTAAACTGGATTTTTATAGGAATCAATGACCAAGGGCTGAGCTGCTAAGTGAAAGACAATTTCTGGTTTAAATTCATCAAAAATCCTTTTAACGTTTTGAAGATCCCGAATATCTAAAATATGCGACTGAATACGATTTTCTAAATCTAATAAATTAAATAATGAGGGATCTGTATTAGGCTGCAATCCAATACCACATATTTCTGCGCCACATTCTAAAAGAATACTGCATAGCCAGCTTCCCTTAAAGCCAGTATGTCCGGTAACTAAAACTTTTTTCCCTTTGTAAAATGATTTCATCAATCCCATACTTTCCATGGTGCTTCCTCTTTTTCTAGAAGTTTCTCTAATTTATTCTTATCATTCATCGTATCCATGCATTGCCAAAATCCATAATGTTTATAAGCTTGTAACTGTCCTTGATTTGCTAAAGCTTCCAAAGGCTCCCTTTCAAAAACACAAGAATCTCCATTAAGATAATCAAATATCTGTGGCTCTATCACCATAAATCCGCCATTAATCCATCCACCATCATCAATATTCTTTTCCTTGAAAGATCGAATTTCATTAGATTCAGATAATTCAAGTGCTCCGAATCTACCTCCCGGGCGAACTGCAGTTAAAGTCACAGTTTTTCTCGCTTTTCTATGGCATTCAAGTAATGAAGTGATATCTACATCACTAACACCATCTCCATAGGTCATCAGAAACGACTCATTGCCAATAAACTTTTGAATTCGTTTAATTCTTCCGCCTGTCATTGTATTCAAACCGGTATCTACACAGGTTACTTTCCAAGGCTCTGAACTGTTATTATGGATTTCCAGTTTATTGTTCTGCAAATCAAATGTGATGTCTGAATTATGGAGAAAGTAGTCAGCAAAGAATTCTTTAATTACATAACCTTTATAACCACAGCAAATCACAAAATCATGAAAACCAAAATGACTATAATATTTCATAATATGCCACATAATTGGTTTTCCCCCAATTTCAATCATCGGTTTTGGCTTTAAATGAGATTCTTCACTGATCCGTGTTCCATACCCACCTGCTAAAATTACGACTTTCATTTAATTCACTCCTTTAACCAGTCATAGTGCATTTTAAAAATACGATAATTATGCATTTCGAATAATTTTTCCCCACAATAACCGATACCTGTTTCTAATTCCCAATTATACTGTGCGTCTAGTATAACATATTCTACATCTTTTTCTTTTGCAAATTCGCAAGCTTTTAAATAATCAGCACCAATATCTTCCACAGCAGGAGATCTGCGATAAAAAACTCTTTGAAATTGATGATCAAAGTCATTAAATTTAATCATTCCATCCAAATCAGCAAAATTTTTTATTGTATTCTTTAAGTTGGCAGTTGTCAGTGATTCAGTACTATATATTTGCGAAGCAATAATAATCGGTTTATCACTAGGGCTTAAAAACTTTTCAGTGAACTCTTCTAAAACTTCTATTTCCTTGTTGCTTGTGTGATACAAAGGGTTAAAATCTTCATCTTTTTTAGAGAATATTGACCACCAAACAGGATTAAATGTTAATTCATTGATCACAAAAATTAAAAGCAATACGCCAATTAACATAGGTTTTTTTAAATCTTTAATCAAATAGTAAAACAAAGCAAATAGAGTAAACGAGTTAAATATTAAATCATAGATCCTAAAATATACTACATTTGTTATATTATCAGCAACGAATTGAAATACTAACGGGTTAAAAAAAGTTAAAAACATTGTAAAAAGATAAAAAGGAAGGAACGATAATTTACTTTTTTTATAAGAATTATATAAAAAGTAAATAACCGCCAACCAAATTAATAAGAAAAAGAAATTTCTAATGAAACTTGAAACATTATAAACTGAAAAATTTAAATAGTTTGGTACAGATTCAAAAGCATGGGGATCAAAAAAATTATAATTTTCAAGTTCAAAACTACCAGAATTAAATTTCCTTTTTACGTAAAAAGGTAAAAAAGGCACGATAGTAAAGAGCATGGGTACGCCAATAAAAAAATATGCTGAAAATTTATTCAAATATTTTTCGATATAAGGGAGTATATGAAATATTTTAAAAACGAAATAAACTAAATATAATAAAATTACAAAAATAGAAATCAATTTACTTTTTATAAATAAAACCATAAAAATTGCTGGAAAAATTGAGATTAAAGCAATTTGTTCTATATAGTTTTTACTCTTCGAATTCATAAAATATAATAATAAACAATAAATTATCATTGCGCTAAAAAAGAAACCTGTAGAAGTAAAAGAAATTAAAGAACCAAAGAGCAACGATACTAAGGCTGTTATTTTTAAATTGTGATCTTTTGAAATAATCCCACATAATGGGATTAACAAAATAACATTTATTCTGCGCATCGTATTACCATAATAAGGCTGAGATAGATACCAAGCAAAACTAAAATTATAGATAACAAGTATTAACAGAAGAAAAAGATTTAAGCGGTGATTATCTGTATTTTTATTCATTATATTGTAAATATCGATCATTATTTCCGTTAACAAAAAGTAAAACAAAATCGCCATTATCCAAGTAATTGCTCCGATAGGAAGATAATCGTAATTAAATCTGATTGTATTCAACTTTTCTAGTAAAAATATAATCGATGCTATGAAATGATAATACCCTTGATAATCATACTGAACATTGTATACCGTTAAATGTTCAGTATGAATATTTCCAGAAATATAAGGTACATAAAATGTCAGATCATCTGTTCTTAACGAAATCTCCGTTTTATAGTAAAACACAAAACATAAAAGCATTATGAATAATAAAAATAATATTTGTTTCTTATTCTTTATCAATTGCTTTATTTGTATCACTATACTATTTCTCCTTATTATTGCCAGCATCACAATAAGGAAAAAAACTAACATTGTGGAAAAATGAATCAGCCGTGAATCTCCGTGTGTTATTTGAATAGGGTAATAACAAACCTGCAATAAAGCGATCATAACAAAAAAACCGAATGGAGCGGTGAATCGGAATCCATACTTTCTTAGCCCGCAATAATCAACTATGACCGATCCAAGCAAAAACGATAAGACTAATAACACTATAGCTGATAATATATAAATTCTCATTGTCAATTACACTAAATAATATATATTTATTCCTTTCTAAGCCAACTTATTCGTTAGTAATTATTTAAACATTCAATAATGTATTTCATTTGAGATAGATTTATCCCATTGTACAAAGGTATAGAAACTATATGATCAGCCATCATTTCAGTAATTGGGAAATCACCATTTTTGTAACCCAAATCTCGATATGCTTCGCTTAGATGTGGGGGCTGTGGATAATGAATCTTTAAACCTATTTCATGATTTTCACAATATCGCATGAATTTATCTCGATCTTCTACTTCAATTACAAACAAATGAAATACATGACCTAACTCACCAAACTGCATCTTAGGTAATTTAATTTTAGGATTTTTGATTTCGGTTAAATATCTTAAAGCATCTTTTTTTCTTTCAGCAGTAAGTTCATCTAAATGTTTTAATTTAACCCGCAATAGCCCAGCTTGAAGTTCATCCAGTCGAGAATTATAACCTACTTTTTCAAAATAATATGTTTTTTTAGAACCATAATTTCTCATCATTCTAACTTCTTCAGCAATGTCTTTATTATCTGTAATAATGGCGCCCCCATCGCCGAAACCGCCGAGATTTTTGGTTGGATAGAAGCTAAAACAACCTACATCACCCCAGGTGCCACATTTCTTCCCATTAATAGAAGCACCATGAGATTGTGCGCAATCCTCAATAACTTTAAGATTATATTTTCTTGCAATCTTCATTATTTCCGGCATATTTGCTATCTGTCCGTACAAATGAACAACACAAATTGCTTTTGTCTTAGGTCCTATAGCGGCTGCAATCTTCGAAGGATCCAAATTATAATATTGGTCAGGTTCAACAAATTTAGGCACTAAGCCATTTCTGGTAAATCCCATAATTGAAGCTATATATGTATTTGCTGGCGCAATAACTTCATCTCCAGGATTCAAATGAAGCGCTTCAAAAGCTAAAATCAAAGCATCAAGTCCACTGGCTACACCTACACAATATTTTGATTGATTATATTCAGCAAATTCTTCTTCAAAACACTTCACTTCATTACCGAGCACATACCATCCGCTATCTAAAACCTCCTCGACCTTTTTTAGATATTCGTTTTTAAATTTCAAATATTGCGGAAGTAATTGATTATTTTCTATTTTCATAAATTTCCTTCTTTCAACATCTTAAATGTATCATATTCTCTTATATAATCAGATTCATCATAGCCTTCGCTGGCTAATACCATCAATATTGCATTATCATGATAAGTTAACGTATGCCAGATTTGAGGACCACACACAAGCCCTACATGAGGATCGTTGAGTTCAAAGCACTCTTGATTACCATTTATATCTTCGCAGTGGACAACAATTTTTCCGCTTAAAGCAAAAAATATTTGAAATAAACTTTTATGTGCGTGATAACCTCTAACATTTCCCTCTTGAGTATTAATCACAGTATAAACTCTTCGGATATCGAACGGAAGTCCTGTATTTCTTTCTATTGCGCTAAGATAACCATCATTCGCACTGCCATGGGCCTTAAAAGCTTGCAAATAAACATTCTTCATTACTTTTTATCCTCAATTATTTCATCTATGATGTATAAAGGGCGTTTTCTAGATTCATCAAGATTTCTCCACATATACTCACCGATAATTCCAAGCATAATCATTTGTACTCCCGCCAGCACCAAGACAACAACCATTAAAGATGTCCATCCAGCAACATCTGACCCATGAACCAATTTATCATAAACTAGAAGCAAAGCTGAAACAAAGCCACTTATGCTCATTAGAAAACCTAATCCACTAATCCAACGAATTGGAGTATGTGAGAAAACAATAAAAGTATCGATAAAAAGATCAATTCTTTTTTTATAGGACCACATTGATTTTCCTTTTTCTCTTGCTTGTCTCGTGTACTCTATAACTTTTGGGTTAAATCCAGTCCAAATCAATTGAACGTAAATCGAAGAGTTCTTTTCCTGCATATTAACCAAAATCTCTGCTACACTCTTATCCATCAAAAAGAAATCAAAGCCCTGCTTAGGATAATCAGCAATAACCAACTTTCTTACAATACGATAATAAGTATTAGCGAAGAAGTTCTTTATCCAAGGCTCATCGCGTTTATTTCTGGCTGCAATGACTACTTTCTCGCCTTGCTGCCAATATTGAATCATTTCTGTAATTAAATAAGGAGGATCTTGTAAATCTGCACTCATCACAGCAATCGCATCGCCAGTAGCTTGACTCATGCCAGCAACTATCGCACGGAATTCTCCAAAATTACGAGAAAGTTTAACAATTTTCACATGATTATCATATGTTTGAACTTTCTTTAATTCATCTAATGTTTTATCTCTTGATCCATCATCAACAAATACAATTTCAAATTCAATATCTTTTCTTTTTTCAAAAACATCACGAACTAATACTTTATAAGTCTCAGCTATATTCAGTTCATTGAAATAGCACGGAATAACTATAGATACTTTTGACATATTTAACTCCTCTTGTGATACTAATTTATTATAGCAAAAAAGTCCTCTATATACTGGACTTTTTTCTTTCTTTTATGCTAAAAATGAATAAAACCGTAGCCATAATACTTCCAATAACACTCATTATCAAACCAAACTTAAATCCTTTTGGTACGAAATACATCTCAATATGATTTTCCCCCTGATTAATTGGTATTCCTATAAAGCCGCCATTAACTTCATATTTTTTCACTTCATTCTCATTAACCAGGATTTTCCATCCTTCATCATAAGGTAATGTTATGACCATAAATCCTCCATTATCAGATTTTATGTCGCCCGTAAGCTGATTTCCTCCATATTGAATGTTATTTAATTCGGATTTCGTATCACGTTTAACAAGTGCCTTTATTTCTTCAAGATTTTCATTATTACATATTACTATGTTATTCAATTCATAGAGGCTTTGATTAGTTTGCATAAATTCTTCATAAGTTAATGCAGAATTATAAGTAGTTCCCAACGGTCTGAAGTCTTTGTTTTCATATATTGAAATACTTCCTCGATAGTCATCTTGAATTAATTCCCAATTAACTCCGAAAGGAAGTTCTTTAGAATTTAACACTAACGCATATTTAACATTCAAAAACTTCATTAAGTCACCATTCTTAATATTAAAAATCATTCCTGAGTTAAACTCCCTGATTTCTGGAGCAAGTTCCGCAAGTTTGTTGATTGATGGTGAATAAGTCGAGTCATAAATCATCAATCCATTTAATTGATAAGCTATGGACATATTATGACTATAATTCCAATATAACGAGTTATGTGGTACGTAAATTCTATAATATTCAGTATAATTTTCTGGATCTAAATAATCTAGATAATTATTTAATCCTTGATCTTCATCTTGCAATACATGGGTTACCTCATTCGCAAAAGCATAACTTCCTCTTTCTGAAGTATCCATTTTACGAATATAATGAATCCCTCCTGATAATGCAAATTCCAAAACAGACAAAATAAGCAACGCATTAATTGCTCTGCGCTTTAGCAAAAACGCAAAAACAAAAATTAATATAGCACACCCAGCAAACAAAATAATTTGCGAACCATATTCATTAAAAACAATGTTAAATTTGCCTTCTATTATTGCAGATAAAGGAACAATAACGATGCAAAAAGCAGCTATAAGAGTAGCTATTGGATATATTTTTTTGATATTTATAATTTCTAAATGATCAAAGAGATAACAGGCTGTAATTATATTAAATAAAGTTAACAAAAAAGTCCATCTGAACGAAGGTTCACTAAATCCGTGTAACGCTGCATCTCCAATCGGAAAGATTGCTAGAATAATTAGACATAGATAAAATAACAAAGTTTTCCTTTGATATGATTTATCAGTTATACAAAATACCTGACAAACAAGCAATGCAGTTAAACTTCCTGCCCATATACAAATTTCACGTGTTACATGCCAGTTTGTTTCAAATACGTTTACGCCATAAATGTATTGATAATTTGGAACAAACATAGAAGCAAGAAAGTGTAAATAGACCTGCGGATCTTGAAATAATAATGAAATATTTAATCCAATTCGATTATTTCCGCTCATATAACTAATTGTTGGAACTAATACGATTCCAGCCATCATTACTCCAATTAAATAAATTCCAATTAACTTCAAAGTATCTGGTATAAATTTACTAAAATTAAACTTTATCTGACTATAACGATAAATATAAAAGAAAGGTGTTAAAAATGATAATGTATAAAAGAAATACCAATGTGAACTTAGTAAAATAGCAGTAATCAAAAGAAACTGCATTTTCTTCCCAGTAATAAGATATTTTTCTATACCACAGAAATAAAGTGGCACGAGACAATAAAAAGAATGAAACATTAATTGTCCACTAAAGAATATAGCCCATCCACTAAACGCATAACATAAGCCTCCGAAGAAACTAACTTTCTCTGAGATTTTCATCGTTCTTAACAAATAAAACATTGAAAATGCACTGATGAAGAATTTTCCAATTTCTAATAACAAAGTTCTATCAAAGAAATTAAGATTTTGAAATAGCAAACTTGCCCAAGTAAAAGGATCGCCCATAATATAAAAGGTTTGCGAAGCAAAGAAATTAGTACCTAAAAACATGCTCCACGAATAAAAAGGTAAGGTTCCTTTGGTAAAGAATTGATTCATTAAATTGGTAAATTCCATATTAAAGAAAAACTGTTCAGGTTTTAAGTCTGTACCATATGTTACCGGTATGTGCGCTAGCAAATTAGGTAAAAACATACATCCACAGATTAGAGTTACTGCTCCTGCAAGTAAAAGCGGGTACTTATATTTTTTTAGCATAAAAACCTCCATTGACACTGATCCATTATATCTTATAATTCAGCAACTAACTATGATAAAAATTCTTAAATATTTTTTTTACATGGTGTTATGCAATAAAACTCCATTCCTTATTCTAATTCCTTATTGGCAATGAATTCTTACTTTAAATACTCCAGCATAATACGAATGTTTTTAGCAAACACAATATTTACAGGATTATGATAAAAATATCATTTCAATTAGATTTCTCGATGTAATATGACTCAGTCACGCCCTTTTAGTATAATTAAAATCGTTTGTGATTATAAAATATATTAGAAAAACTTATTCATACTTTTATTTGTTCTTAATTTTGCTTATAATAATTAACAGGTGATAATAATGAAAAAAATAAAAAAGCATTTATTAAGCAACATTGATATTTTAATCTTTTTCTTCTCTGTCTTATTTTTTGATTATTACTTTCGTAATCAATTGGGTATGTCCTCAGCTAACGCTAAAATAATTTTTGTAAATATTTTTATTGCTATTTTATTAAGTTCCTTTATGTTTCTCATGGGGCGAAAAATGAGATTAACTTATGGAATAATTTTGATAAGTACGATGGCCTTACTTTGCTTTTGTCAAAATCTCCATTATAATTATTTCTCTACTTTCTTTTCTTTTTCTAAAGCTAGTATTCTAAAAGAATTTTTCCAAGTGAAAAATGAAGCTACCGGAAAATTAACATTAGATCTCTTTGGATATTTTTTGCCTCTAATCCCTTTTATTCTTGTTAATTTATTTAAAGGAAAGCAATATAAATATAATTATATTCTAAGAATATGTATTTCAAGTTTTTTATGTATATTAAGTATTGTCTGCCTTTTCTTAACATTCTCAAATTACCCGGAGAATATCAAGAAAAGTGAGAGTGATTCGTACCTTTACCATACACTTTACAATAAAGTCAGAGCCATTGATCGACTAGGCTTGTATTCATACACCATTAAAGATGCACAGTTAACTCTGAATCATAAAATAGAAAATACTGACGAACAAAAAACAATGATTGATCTTTATATAGAAGAACATGGATATGTTTCAGAACCTAATGATTATACAGGGATATTTAAAGGTAAAAATTTAATTCTTATCTTATGTGAATCTTTATCCACAATTGTTATTGACGAAGAACTGACTCCTACCTTATACATGATGAAAACGCAAGGAATCAATTTTGATAACCATTATGCACCAGTATATCAATCTGCTACAGCGGATAGTGAATTCATCAGTCTTACTTCCCAAATTCCTTCTATTGACAATGGTCCGCTTGCTTATGATTTTTATGAAAATACTTTCCCAAGCGCACTTCCTCAATTATTTCGAGAAATAGGATATTCAGCTAACTCATTTCATTCTTTCAAAAAGGAATTTTATAATCGTGAAACTTTGCATTACACCTACGGATTTACCTACCTCTATGATTGGGTTGATCTTAATTTAGAAAAGCGTCCAGAATTTGTAGAGGCTTATAACTGGATTCATGATCGTGAACTTTTCACTAAGGCTCTGGAAGCGACAAATGAAAATGCTACTGAACCATTCTTTGATTTCTTTATTAGTGTTTCTGGGCATGTACCTTATGTTCGTGAACGTTATGAATTGGAATATGATCTTTGGCAAACTATCGTTCTCCATGGTGAAGCTGGTGAAAAGTATTCTACAGAAGCACTTTGTTATCTAGCAGCACAGAAAACGCTTGATAGTGGATTGGAAATTTTAATTGAAGATCTTACAAAAACCGGTCAACTCGAAAACACTGTTATCGCTGTCTATGGAGACCATTATCCTTATGGGTTAACAAAATCCGCGACAAAAGAATTATTCACTGACCTTAAAAATGACTATGAAATTTATAAAGTTCCATTCATCATTTGGACTCCAAGTTTAGAGAATAGTACAACTATCGAAACAGTGACCTCAACATATGATATTATGCCAACTTTATGTAATTTGTTTGATATAAACTTAAACGGTCATCTCATCACTGGTCGTGATGCATTATCAGATAAAGATGGACTTGTTATCTTTGAAGATCGCTCCTGGCTTAATGATCAAGCCTATTATAATGCAACGAAAGGAACAGTCATTAAACTAGATCCATCTATAACTGATGATGAAATAGAAGAAATAAATAACAAAGTTTTCGAAGAAATCCAAATTAGTCAGAATATTCTAACATCTGATTATTTCGCTGAAAAGAATTAAAAAATTTAAAAAGCGAACTTCCATTACCCTGCTGTAAACTCAACATCAGTATTAAAGAAAATATATTTATAAACTAGTAATTCATTTATACCAAAATCTGCGATGGTTGAGTTAATAAATCTCACAATGGTCATATGTATATACTTCATCAAAAAATAGAGCTATCTTAAGAATCATATCGATTTCTTAAGGATAGCTCATTTTATTCTAATTCAGATATTTTCAAGATATCATAGCTTGTTGCAGCGCCTCTTCTGTAATAAAATCTGAATAAACACCAAAGAAATGATTATCATTAATAATTTTCAAAGCTTTATCTATCTGGTTAACTGTATGAATATAGATTGTAAACTGATCTTCATAATCCTGCATTTCAGCATAAGCATAAATATCAGTAATTACTTTTGTAGCCCATTCATTATCCATATGCATAACAACTACCGGCACTTTATGTTCCTTAACAAATTGATAAATTTTTTGTCCATCAGAATCAACATAATAATGGTAAAGAGTGAATATGATTTTATTAAAGTCATAATTCTCATCTAAGAAAACATACATATCTGGAGTATAGGCTTGAGGTATAATTCTATTGATTAAGTCTGGATTAACTGAATTTACTTCGTCTATCATTTTGTTATACATCACTCTCGATCCATCAATATCAAAAGTTTTAGAATCAATGATAATATAAAAATCCGGAATTTCGTTCATAAGTTTCAGAAGATCTTTAAACATCACTGTTTTATATTTTCCATGAATCTTAACTTGCTTAAACTCGTCCGTAGACATTGGCCAATCTCCGCCAATATCCGTTAATTTATTACGAAAATCTTCCCAAGTATGAATTAAGCATATATCCCCATCCGACGTTGTATCAAGATCGATTTCAAACAACCGTGTACCTTCATTATAATTTTGATAAAAAGCTTCTAAAGAATTCGTGTAATCATACTCTCCAATGCCACCTAAGGCATGTGCCATAACTCGATACGTATGATTCCAATCTTCAACTAACTCTCCAACGTCAGAAGTGATTTTTAACACTTGTTCTGTTTCGTCAATATTAACAACAGGAGCATTATCTCTATAATCATCAAAATTTCCTTTATCTTGATATATGTTGTTAAATAAAATAAAAGCAAAACTGCCGAACGCTGTGAGCACTAATACACTGATTGCAAGAATTAACAATTTTTTCATATTTACCTCACTTTACACTTTTCTTGATATTCAAATTGGTTCAACTGACATTCAAATAAAATACACATCTGATTTTTAATAGCATCTAAGATAATTCCAACCATAAAAAGCAGAAAAGCTATAATAAACAAAGAAGCTGCAAGTACTGCACTTGGAATTTTAGTAATGAATGCAGTTTTAACAAACTCTGTAATGACCGGTATCCCTATTAGCAGACCTAAAGTTACAAACAAAAAAGATATACAACTAAAAAATAACATAGGTCGATAGTTTTTAAACAAATCAAATAGCTTTACTAAAACCTTAAAGCCATCTGAAAATGTATTTAGTTTTGACTCGCTTCCTGCTGGCCTATCTCGATATGTTATCGGAATTTCAACAAGCTTCATGCGGTAAACCAGTGAGAATATCGTCATCTCAGTTTCAATTTGAAACCCCGAACTCATAACCGGCATATTTTTTACAAATCTACGGCTATAGACACGATATCCGGTCATGATATCGTTAATATTACTTTTGAACAGAAAATTAATCAGATTTTTAACTAAATTATTACCAAATCCATGAAAGCCTCGTTTATTCTCCTCAAAATATGTTCCATTAGAAAGGCGATCTCCTATAACCATATCCGCACATCCTTCTAGAACTGGTTGAATCAATTTATGTACCTCATCAGCAGGGTAAGTATCATCACCATCAACAAGAATATAAACGTCAGCATCAATATCTTTAAACATTGCGCGTACAACATTTCCTTTTCCCTGTGCAGTTTCTTTTCTAACTATCGCGCCTGCAGCTAATGCCAAAGTTGCAGTTTTATCTTTAGAGTTATTGTCATAGACATAGATATCCGCGGTAGGCAATTCTTTTTTAAAATCTTTTACAACTTTTTCAACTGTTAGTTCTTCATTATAACATGGAATTAAGACTGCAACTTTACTCATAAATTTATCCTCCTCTTTATATTTTTAATATTTGATTCATAACACTTCATGTAAATTAAAATAAATATACTTATGATAGATACTATTTTACTTAAGCTTTGAACTAAAGTGCCAGAATATTTTATTTCATAGTGTACATTTGTTAAAAGAGTGTTATTTGAAAAAGAAACAAACCCTTCTTCATTTGGATATACATTCAAACTTTGTTCTTTGTCATCAAAAATTTCAACAACTTTATAACCTTTATAATAGATTAAAGGAAGTACATATTCAACTAAAGACTCTCTCTCATCCTCAAATGTTAATAGATTATAATCTTGCTTATAATTTAAAATTCTCTGTCCATCATTTACTAATATACTTTTCTCACGAGTTTGTAGCTGATCGTAAATTGTTATAGGCATATAATCTAAAGCTCCTAAAGCCCAAATTTCTTCACTTAATCTGTCCCCTTGACCATTATAGTATAAATCTAATGTTTTTAGATTATTTTCATCTATTTTTGATAATGAAATCAAAGGATAGATTTGAAATAACCCGAAGCCTACTGCTAACATTATTATTAAAACGGATGAACGCAAATTTGACTTAACCAAAAACCCTCCAAGAATAGCACATAGAGGTATAGCTATAATTAATAATCGACAACTAAACTGAATAAAATTAGGTTTAAGCAGATATTGCCATGGAAAATAACGAGTTGTCATCAAGATTACAATCAATATAATCACCGCATAAAAGAATGCTCGCTTATTTTCTTTATATTTTGATAAAGAAATTAAAATTATAAAAATTTGAATTATTCCAATGCTCATATTAATTTTGTTATCCTCTATTCCCCAAATCATACCGGTTCCTGGAAAAATAGAGATCGCTTCTGAAAACGTCAATAGACTTTTAGCAAAACTATTATCCGAAAAATAAGATGATACTCGATAGATCCCTACGTTCAATTGTTCTAACATTGGGAAAAGAAAAAATGCGGTTAACCCTATTGAAAGTATCACTGCTTTAAACAAATTTAACAATACACGTTTTGTTAGAAACTTCCTTATATTAATCATCAGATATAATCCAAAAGCAAAACATATTAAAATAAAACTGATATTATGAACCAATAACAGACACGAAAACCCAATGGTAAGCAAAAACCAATCATTTCCTTTACCTTCAATCAGATTATAAGCACCTAACATGATTATTGGGACAATCATAAATGCAAGTACTTCTCCCAAAGCGCCTCTATAGAATACATCTGTTATAAAGTAGTTTGAAAAGATATATAAAACACTAGAAACTGCAGCGCTTTTACAATCTTTAAAGATACGATATGAACACCAAAACATTAAAAGCGACGTTAGGTACACACATATAAAAATGAACATTTTATAACTTGTTGTAATATTTACTCCGATTGCATTTAAAACTGCTGGTATATAGATTAAGAAATTTGAATAAAAAAGAGGCGAAGCATATCCATATCCATAACTTTGAAGGTAAAATAAAGATGGAAAATAATCGTGATATTGGATTGCTTTAGATAAAGAATAGATTCTAGCTATATGATAATCAGTATCATGACCTGAATAGAGCGATACCGAAGAAAACAACGGTATGCAGAACACCACAGTTAAGCACAAGCAAAATAATAAAATTAATATTCGTTTTCTATTCATTTTTTGTCACACTCTTAATCTTAAACTTCGCTGTAGTTATTTCTGTTATCGCACAAGCATCTGTTGCCTTATCAAATTCTGGATTTTCCCAATACTGAATAATAAGATAATCAACGTCATAATAATCCAAATAACCACAGGAACGAGCATAATCTTCTGTTGCTGGAGCTTCCCAATCATAATGTCTGCGGGCTAAATCATAGAAAATCCAATCAACTCGATTCCAAATATAATAATAATCCCGTGCAGTAAATATCTGATATACATTAGGAAGAAAAGTTCTTACCCCTTCCGCATGAGAAATAATTGTCGGTTGATGCTCATCGTTAAATCGATTTCGGTCACGCTTAATTAACCCCTCAAGAACATGTATCGCCTCAATTTCCTCATCACTGATTTTATAGATCGGATTCACTGTTTTCCCTCCATTTACATGAAAGGTATATAATCCCCAATCAGAATCCAAATAAGAAGCAACATGACCGACAACAATCTCGACGCAAAGAATAACTAATAACATCCGTTTTATCCATTCTCGCTGATCAAGCCATTGAATAACAGCTAATAAAATCAACATCTCTGTAAATGGATTAAACAAAACTTCTACAGTACGATAAAATACATTAGAGGCAATCAAGTAGGCTACCGCAGTCGTCGCTAATGGATTTAAAAATAAAATCAACATCATAACAAATAAAGATTTTATATAGTTTTGTTCTTCTGATTGAGCTTTCCAAAGAATCAAGATAACGCCGATCCATCGTATAATGTTAAGAATATTATCGAAAATATGGGAATAAATGAAATAATAATCTTTAACCATGTCATAATCTTGATGATTATTGAAATAATAGGCATAATCATATAAATAATCAGGTTTAAAGAAATTAACATAAGCCGCAAACACCATCATAAGAACAGGAATAAGAATAAAGAAAATAAATTTACCATGTTTGAAAAAGAATTTTTCAATTATATCAATAATTTTCTTCATCCACTTTGTGAATCGCAAACTATAATAAGCTATAAAAATTAGAGCTAGTGCGGGAGCGATCCAGGGAATTTCCTTATTCCGACTAAACATCGCAACCGCATAGATCGCCATAGGTAAAACGATGATTGACATATCAACAAAGGCATTCTCTTTTTTACTAACAAAAAGATAAGCAGCCAAACTAAATAAAATCGCAAAGGAAATAAACAAGTAAGATGAGGAACAAGCTAAACCCGCTCCGACGATGAACATCATGACATACTTTAACGAATCTTCTTTATCACGCAGCCAACAATACGCTGTATAGATTAAATAAGCAGCTAGCAGAGTGCGGTAAGTATTCCCATAAAACGCAAAGGCAACACGCCAATAGTAGAAATTACTGAAAAATAATGTAAATGCAATAAGCACATACTTAACACTTTTTTGTTTGATCTTTAACCCTTCAGCAAAGTTAACTATTAACATGGAAGAAATCAACGAATAGATCATGCCTAATCCCCACGTAGAGATTACAATATTATCAATTTTACCGCCAATTCCTAATAAAACTGACGGAACATTAATTATATGGCATAAAAAAGTACCGAAATGATAATAACCCTGGAACAAATACAGCGCATCCCACTCAGCGCCCACCTTTCCAGAATACAAATTAAATAAATTTAAATGTTGATTATCAATATTCTGAGCAATGTAATTCAAATACATTGGTGAATCTGAGAAACCAATATCGATAAATAACTGGTAAAATACAGCGATGAAAGCAAGAAATGAAGCTATAATCCAAAGGGTATTCCATTGCCAGTAACGTTTAAATAATTCCTTAATATGAAATAACGAATATAGTAGTAAACAGCCGAATATTAGATAACTGCTAGCATAACTCCAAGATACAGACCCATTAAAGAACTGTACAGGATAATAACATAGCTGCAGCGTACATAATAACAAAACAAAGCCCAAAGGAGCGGTAAAGCCCGTCGGCTTTAATTTTAATAATTTCTCAGCAAACAATCCATAACCAGCACTGCAAAATAAAACAACACCTACAGCTAATAATATTTTAATCATAACCTAATCACCTTGTAAATCATATCATAGATCAAACTGACTTTCTATAAAAGCCGGCCCAGAAAACACTGGAACCGGCCGTACTCACCTTAATTTTTATCTTTATTCGATGTTAATTTTACGATTAAGGACATTGTCAAGTAATTAATAGGAATTGTCAGCGGCAAGGCGAAAGCTTTGGCAAAAAGTTTGTCCACGCCGATCCAATTAACGAAGATTACAGTCATTACCATATTAATGATAATTCCCGGAAGATAACTGATTGGAAATGAAATAAAGCTTTTCCAATTCGGTTTTTCATGATAAGTAAAATGCATGTTTAAAAAATAAGAAAAAAACATAGGAACAATATCTCCAAGTAAACTTGAAGTCGATACTGCGATACTGAAACTAACGAAAATCATATATAATATCTGAGATAAAATCGTATTGAACGCACCGATAAAAGCAAACGATAAAAAACTTCTATTTAAAAATTTTTCTTTTATTTTTTCTAACATATTGAACTCCTTAACTCTTTAACCTTATTTAGTTTATCATATTTTGATTCGTAAAGCTTCATTTTCTTCTTCAAACAACCTATAAAATTAACGATTTCTTCTAAATAAAAAACTTGAATGCGTTAAGCAATCAAGCCTTAATAATTATTTAACTTTAATTCAGTCAAATCATGATAAACCTTTTTGTAATCCGCTTCAAGATCATGAATGACAAATAACAATTCTTCAGGTACCTGTTTATGTCTATCAATAAAATCATGACAAGCCTTTAATCCCATGTCCATCGCTTTGATTGATTGATTCAAAATTTCTTCGTCACTATCTGCCATCATCGTTTTAATCTTCTCAGTCATTTCAGATAAGACAGCCATGATCCCAGTAGAATCCGCCGCATCCTCACCATAGGAATTAATTCTGCTTGTCAATTCAGTTTCATGTTTCTGAAAAATATCTAACGAATGCTTTAATGTTTCTCTTAACTTTTCTGATTGCGCTTCGACTAAATACTCCTTAAACGTCGATGCCCCCATATGACACCCTCTTAATAATTCGTTTAAATCTTTAACAATTTCGTTATCCATAGAATTCATTTCATTCACCTCTAAAAATAGTATTCCCCATTTTTATAACGATCTATCCTTTTTTCTATAGATAAGTTGAGTGCAGGTCCATAAACAACAGGTTAAGAAAGTAAGCAGCACAGAAACTTTTTGGATCCAGGTTCCTGAATAAGTTATAGTAATTATTCCCGATGTAACATTCTTATTATTTACTTCAACCAATCCGCTGTCTTTATTCTTTATTACAGGGAGTTTGAATTGTTTACCATTCGTATCCACCGCCGCAGCAGTATACCCCTTATAATAAGTCACCGGTATTTGCATCCATGTATTGGTTCCCATCTTGGTAATTTCAAAACTTGTTTTGTTTCCTTGTTTTTCAATGCCGCAGGCAACTTCTTTATTCTCGACAGTCACACAACGGGATGCTATACGATAATCGGTTTGAGCTACTGGCAAATAATCTGCGCCGGCGATTTCAGGTCGGACATAAAAAGAATCGCCATAGTATGGATCCAATAAAGTTCCATCAATCAAAGCTTCATACGGCATGTCTGTCCCAAAAACAATTGGTCTTTCAGCAACAGGCATAATCCGTATAAGTCCCACCACTATTCCACAAACAATTAAAAACGGAACAACTATGATGCCCGATCTTCTAAAAAATCTTACGGAGATAATCGCTGCAGCAGGACATAGAAATAAATCAGCAAGACTCATCAATCGCCACGGAAACTGAATAATTCGCATCCACGCAAAGTATTCCCAGGGAAATAATCGGCTGCATAAGAAGTAACAAAGATAACCCAAGCCGCAAATCAGATAAAGAAAATTACTTTCTTTTGTTTTTTCTTGATTAAAGAAAAATACGCCGAGCAAAGGTAAAATAGGTATCAAAACGCCCAGATTGGTCGTCATTGCCTGACCTGGATCATAAGCAACATTAGAAACGGAAAAATTCATCGTCATTTCGGTATATTGCCAGGCATTTAATGCGGTCGATGCCAAATCAGAGCTTCCCGCATAATAATGTAAGTATAGCTCCTGACTTGTCATTTGTTCCAGCATTGGCCACAGATAAAAGGAACATAAGCCGATTGCCCATAAAGCTGCTTTGGTGATCGCTGTTCCCCTCTGTCTCTGCTGATTTAACACATGCCAGCGAATAAGGATGAAAACAATCAAAATTAGAACCATCAGATAAAAGGATAGCGTGTGGGAAAGAAGTAAGCCTGAATAGCCCGTCATTAGCCAAGACCACTTTTTTTCATCACCCCAAAGGACTTCATAGATTCCAATTAAAGCCACAGGCATAAAGACAAAGGCCAGCACTTCCCCTAAAGCTCCGCGAACATAAATATCGGTGAATCGGTAGAGTGAAAAAACATAAAGAAATGCAGCCAAATACATTGCCGGCTGCTGCCGGCTAAGCTTCATTGTTAGCTTTCCCATATACCAAGCCGAAAAAAAGCTGCAAAGCAAGAGTAAGAATTGATAGCTGCGCGCCAAGCTTAAGCCCGCATTATAGAGTAAGGCGGGTATGATTAAGAAAAAATCACAGTAGAACAACGGACTGGCATATCCAAAATTATTATTCTTATAGGGATAAATTCGCGGCATGTAAATTCCGTCTTTAAAGCTTTGCGCCAAACCTTCAATCCTGCTTAAGTGAAAACATGTGTCATGTTCCAAATTAACTCCATGAGTCCAATAAGGAGCTAAAGATAACAAGGCAATAACAAAACAGAATAGAACAAAAATCAGTTGTTGCTTTCGCTTCATCTTTTGCCCTCCTTTTATCCAAAGTACCAACTTGGAAACCATCGCATAAATCCATCAATATAAGCTTGAGTTGTGCCAAAGCCAGCTGTCGCAGGTAAAAATAAAACAAAAAGCAAAATACAAGCAAGGGCAAAAATTTTGATCCGCTTTTCGTAACGAACATCCTTGTCAACCAAGCATTTCAATCCGTATACAAGCGCGACGATTAAAAATGGAACTGAAGGATAATAGTGATAAATAAAAACACAGCGAGTGACTAACATCCAAGGAATGAGCTGAGCAAAATAACAGACTGAAATCATTCCCGCTGTTTTTGTTTTATTTCTGATAAATTCATAGGCACAGAAAAGAATCGCAATAAACCCAGACCACCAAATCAGCGGATTGCCAAAAGCTGAGATGGTGTAAACAAGATTCTCACTGATATGATGATAATACCAAATTGGACGGGCATCCAGTATCCATTGCCACCATACCGATTGAAAAGGATGGGTTGCGTCAAGATTCGCATGATAGTTATACATCCCCATAGTCTGCTTGAAAACTCCGGCCAGACTCCATCCCTCGCCGCGATTGATTATACATGGCAAATAAGATAAAGCATAGATGATCAAAGGAATCAAAACAAACCACAGGCAGCACCAAAGAAGGGTAATCCAACAGTATTTAGGGAAAACTTCAATTTTATGTTTTTCTAATGCAGTTAGATCTTTTGATCGTTTCGCCTGTCTGTATTCAACATAACGGCTGATTAAGCTGCTGAAAAATAATACGGTAAGTCCCATCCCGGCATAAACACCTGTCCATTTTACGGAAACGCCAATTCCCATGCTAATTCCAGCTGCGGCTAATAAACCTAATGATTTCTTAAAATCATCCACATAAAAGTTCATCAAGCAATAACGAATCATGAAATAAGTCATCAGTAAAATAAAGAAAACAGAAAAAGGTTCCAACGTAGCGATTCTCGCCGTTGTTAAATGCATAAAATCACAGGCCAGGAAAACAGCTCCCAGAGCTGCGTAAAAAGTCTTATTAAATAATCTGCGGCAAAGATCATACAACAGAGGGATCATCGCGGCGCTGAAAAGAACCCCGCCAAATCGCCACGCAAAAGGATTATTACCTAATAATTTGATAAAAAACGCAATAACTTGCGTTCCCAAAAGCGGATGGACGAAAGCATACATAACCTGACCTTCAGCAATTTCCTGAGCATTGCGGACATGATAGATCTCGTCAAAATAAGTTTCATTCAGATACAACGGATCGATCTTCAGCTTAGACTGCTCGTCAATAACCAACTGCGGATCGTAAGTGCCTTCAGGATTACTCGAATAAACAGTCAATGGTAAAAAATCATTAAATCCCGCTCGCTTCAATCCAATTTCATTAATAACATTATTCTTTTCTCCAGCCGTGATACGAAGATAGCGATAATTCCATTGTCCTTCGATAATTTTCCACTGGAGATAACTGCTGTTATCAATTTGCGAAATATTATCCCAATCTACTAAATCATTGGATCCTTCAATTAAGACATTTCTTAAACCAATTTGATAACCGCTTTCCAATGCATTATTATCCCCCTCACCAGAAAGCAGATAAATTCGATCAAAGGCACTGCTTCCATCCGCAATCTGTAAAATAAAAGATTCATTCGACTGGGTTGGCTGCCAGCGCGTTTGCGGCATTTCAGTGTCCCCCAATTGCCAGAATGCAACAGCCAGGAACATAAACGTTATTGTTCCGCATATTAAACTGTCGAAAGCATTCCAGACCGCCTTTCCAGCGGATGTTTCTTTTGAATGAGGCTTTATTATTTCATCTTTTTTCTTTAAACTCTTATATATCATAAAAGAAACAATCAGGATAACACCTTCAATTAGAAGCAAACTAATTAATTCTTGATTATGAAAAAGCGTTAAACTTATTTCTTTTAACATGTTTCAGGACTCCTTTTAGCTAATAGTATATCAGAATCAAACCAGGCTTTCTACATACTTCATACTTACATTTCTTTTACAACTTTACACTAACTATAGAATTTCTTGAATAAATTGTGTATTATTTTTTTAAGAACTATTTCGGGGATTTATTTTTACAGGGGAGAAGAAAATGAAGAAAAAGAAATTCTATCCTTATTTCATTTTTTTACTTGTTGTCATGGCCATTGAAGTTTTCATTTTTAACTGGCGCACTTGGGAATCACTTACATTTCCTCAAAGTAAACCTGGCTATCAAATTTCTATCGACGGAAATTCTATATCCGATAAATTAGTATTCCCAGATCAAAGTTTACAAACAATACAATATAATTATTTAAATCAAAATGTCCAGAATATAAAAATCAATCTGCACTGTGAAGGAAATGGCTGCCCGACTACGCTCGATTTAAAAATCAATTATAGCGATGAAGGTCATTCCCAAATGAGTTATAAAGGGAATCAAACTTATATTGAATCTCTGGAAGAAACGCACATCATTAGAATACACCCCTATGGTGATGTAAAAAGTCTACTTATTTCTTTCTATAATCCAGATAACGCCAAATTTACTATAATCGCTTCTGAAATAAATGTTCGAGTTCCCTTGAAAATACAAACATTAAGAATTTTAACGTTGTTCATCCTCTTCATCCTTATTTATCAATTATATCAGCATCGCAGCTTCTTTACTCTCTCTTTTAAAGGAAATTCAACAAAACGGAAGACTATGATTATTGTAACTGCTTCATGCCATATCCTGTTATTTGTTCTTGTGCTTTTCTCTAATCCCTTCTTCTGGAAAGATACAGCCTATCCTCATCCTCAAGAATATCATTATTTAGCTGAAGCATTAGCTAAGGGACAGACATCTTTACTCGTCGATCCTTCTGAAGAATTAAAACAACTATCAAATCCCTATGATAGTTCGCTCCGAATCAAGAAAGATGTCTATTATTTCTGGGATTTTGCTTATTATAAAGGTAAATATTTTGTGTATTTTGGAATTGGTCCGGAACTGGTCTTCTATCTTCCTTATTTTTTAATTACAGGAACTTATCTTCCTAATCCCATTCCAATTATGATCTCTGAAATTTTCTTCATTCTTGGAGTTTTCTTGTTTTTTGAAGAAATTGTTATTCGTTATTATCAAAGAAAAATACCACTCGGTTTAAGTCTATTACTAAGTTCAGCCACAATATTGGGCAGCGGGGCTTTTTTCATAGCCAGACGTCCTGATATTTATTCAGTACCCATTATGATGGGATTGGCGCTTACGATCTGGGGACTATTTTTGTGGCTGAAATCCAAGCAAACTGATCATTCGCTTAATTGCAAAATTTTGTTTATAGGATCTTGTTGTATGGCCTTCGTTGCCGCCTGCAGACCGCAACTGATTCTCGGTTCTTTCTTAGCATTCCTCTTCTTCCTACCCGAATTAATGAATCTAAGAGAAAAACAAAACAAAAAATACCTTATGGTTGCCTTACTCCCCTATGTCATCATCGCTGCAGGATTAATGTTCTATAACTGGACACGCTTTGATTCTCCTTTTGATTTTGGATCAAGCTATAATTTAACGACCAACGATATGACTCGGAGAGGTTTTGTTTTTGATCGATTCTTTATAGGAATTTTCACTTATTTATTTCAGTTTCCGAATATACAATCTGTCTTTCCGTATCTTCAATACGTTGAATTTAATACAAATTATATAGGGGAACTTACTCGAGAATCAATGACAGGAGGGCTCTTATCTTGCAACCCTATTCTTTATTTTTCATTTTTATTACCAAATTTAAAACGAATAAAAAAACCTAAAACTTTAATTAGCTATCTTACTTTTCCAATCCTCGGTATTCTTATTATATTTATTGATATTCAATGTGCAGGGTTATTACAACGTTACATTTCCGATTTTGCAATCTTTATTTTTATAGGAACCACGCTTATTCTCTTTGCTCTTTATATTCAAATGAAAGATAAAGAAGTAAGAAAAATATTCATATATATAGTTTTATTTCTATGCCTGATTGGTATTTTATATAATTTATTTTTATTCTTTCTTCCGGACTCAGACAATATTGCGCTCACTAATCCTCAGTTGTACTCGCAATTCTATAGATTATTCCATTAAAGATAAGGAGAACAACCATGCAGCCTACCTCATTAAATTTTGCAGCTTTCTTAATAATCAGTTTAGTTATTTACTATATGATACCTAAACGGATTCAAAACTATTGGCTCACTCTGATTAATTTATTTTATGTCAGTTCATTCGGGCTATTGAGCGTGATCTATTTATTTGTAGTAAGTCTTGTTGTCTATATTCTTGGACTGCGCCTAAGTAAAACAAAAAGGAAAAAGCAAAAGTCCGAATTATTAATTGCACTTGTTGTGTTAGCAGCGGGGTTAGTTATTTTCAAATATTATAAATTTATATTTCCTTTCTTCCATTTTTCCTGGCTAGCGCCCGTTGGCATCTCCTTTTATACCTTTAAAGCAATCAGCTATTGTATTGAAGTTGCTAAAAAAAGGATGGACGCAGAAACCAGTTATCTAAATTGCTGGCTTTATCTTTCCTTTTTCCCAGTTTTTACAGCCGGGCCGATTAATCGACCAAAATCTTTTTTTACACAGTTAAAAAAGCAGCGTCCCTGGAAAACATCCCGGATTGAATCAGGTTTGATCCGTACAGCCTTGGGTTGTTTTGAAAAAGTAGTGATCGCTGATAATTTATTAATATTAGTCGATTCCATCTACTTCCAATGGCAAGAAGCCTCAGGAGGTTTACTATGGATTGCCATGATCTTATACTCTTTTCAAATTTATCTAGACTTTGATGTCTATTCCAATATGGCAATTGGTATCTCGAAATGTTTTGGATTCAAGATTGAAGAAAATTTTAAAACACCTTATCTTGCCGAGAGCATCTCTGAATTCTGGCGGCGCTGGCATATTTCCCTTAGTTCATGGCTGCGGGATTATATTTATATTCCCTTAGGCGGGAATCGCAAAGGGACGGCAAAGAAATACAGGAATTTGATTGTTGTCTTCCTGATTAGCGGTTTATGGCATGGTGCCTCTTGGTCGTTTGTTCTCTGGGGACTCTTCCATGCCCTTTTACAAATATTTGAACAAATCATACATTTATCGAAGAAAGCTTCGAATTCAATAATCCGGTTTTTAAAGATTATACTTAACTTTGTTTTAATTGCTATCTCATGGGTATTCTTTAAAATAACAGATGTTAAACAAGCACTGGCAATATTACAGAAAGCATTATTTTTCCCTTCCTTTAAACTCAACTTAGATTTACTTAAAATCTCTTCAAAAGAACTCTCCATCGCTTTGTTCTTCATTTTGATTATTGTAATTTTAGATCTCCTGCGAAATCATTTCGATATGATCAAATGGTTTAGAAAAAGAAATTTTGTATTTCGTTTCTTAATTTATATTCTCTTATTCTCCACTTTCCTTATTCTTGGCGTGTATGGAACAGGATATGATGCGAATCAATTTATTTACATTCAGTTTTAATTAAAGAAGGTAATGACAATGAAGAAAACAATTCAGTTTATATTTAAATGTATGTTATTAGTGATCACAGCTTGTCTGCTGATGACTTACTTTTCAATCGTTTTGCATCCAAAATACTATGAAGCGCCGGATGATATGACGAACAAAACAGAAGGTTTCTATGCGCTCGAAAAAGATTCGTTAGATGTCCTTTTCCTTGGCTCCAGCCATTCTTACTATGCCTTCAATCCAGCAATTCTCTGGAAAAAAACAGGAGCTTACAGTTATGTTTTCGCAGGCGAGTGTCAACCCTTTTCACAGACCTATTACTACCTCAAGCAAGCGTTAAAGACACAAACACCTCAAGTTATTGTCCTCGATGTCTTCGGTCTTCTGGAAAGCTCTAAAGCCTGCCAGACAGACGGAATTTATAAAAAGAACTCTGAAGGTTTGCGAAATGAGATCTATCGAGCTCAATCTCTAAAAGAAATAAGCGATAAATCACTGAAATTGGATTATTTGTTAGATTTGAGACTCTATCACTCACGATTGAATGAAATGACACTGGATGATTTTAAATTTCCTTTTGAAAAGCACTTCAATCCTTTTTTCGGTTGGACTATGGGCTATCCTGAATCTGATAAAAAAATAGAACGAGATACCTACCATCAAACAGAAACTGTAAAACCCGATGAAACCAATCTGCAATATCTTGATAAAATTATTGATCTATGCAGGAAAAAGAATTTACCGCTCTTATTAGTCAAAACCCCGTTCTATGTCACCCAGCAAGAATACAATATGCTTCAATATATTAAGCAATATACTCAAAGAAAAGAAATTCAATTCATCGATTTTAACGATCTCTATGAAGAAATGAACTTTCATTTTGATCAGGATGGCGATATCTGGCATACTAATATCCGCGGTTCTACAAAACTCATGAATAAGTTGATTGAAGTCTTAAAACAAGATTATCACTTAAGCGCTTCAAAGCCGAAGAAAATTGAATCGTACGAAACTGCTTTAGATCAACTCTACAATGATACGATGGAAAAATTATTACAAAGTGTCGATGATATTTACAATTACTTTGATTATATTCAAGAATCAGGGTTTACATTTGCAATTAGCTATAATGGAACCGATGGACGTTCTTTTATTGGAGAATATGAAAGTCAAATGTTAAATAATGTTGGTATTCACTTTGATTTTATCAATAATAAAGACAAAGACTTCATTATGGTAACTCAAAATGATCAAGTATTATTTTATGAAGAGGATAACAGCTTAGTAAAAGAGTATAAATCTAAAAATGCAAGTGTAAAATTTGAAAATAATAATATCATCATAAACGGGAAACAAGAAACCTCGGAAGATCCAGGACTTAAAATTGTTATAATTGATACACAAGGAAGAGTACTTGATTCATTGTATATTAATTATTCAATGGTTTTTTGGTTAAAAAGTCGTTGAATTTTCATAAAAATTGAATTTTATATAATTTAAAACTTAAATTATGATATTATTAACTACGGGGTGAAAAAATGAAACTTCTTGTAATTATACCTGCATACAATGAGGAGTCTAACATAGACAAAGTAATCAGTAATTTAAAAGATAACTTTAGCAATTATAGTGATTTTGGATATGTCATTATTAATGATGGTAGTACAGATAACACAAAGGAATTACTTGATGAAAAAAAATACAATCATATCGATCTACCTTGCAACATGGGATTAAGCTGTGCAATGCAGCTAGGCTACAAATATGGTTATGAAAACAACTATGATTGTGCCATTCAATTTGATGGAGACGGCCAGCATCAAGCCAATTTTTCATTACATGTAAATTATAATCTGGTATTATCTTAAAAACATCTAAAACAGATGACAACATTTCTTTGTGCTGTCCAGTTACACAAACAATTGTTTCTAATCTGTTCCTATGTTTTAATTCATTTACCAATGGGCACATTTTAATAGCCTCTGGACGAGTTCCAAATATTACCATTACCTTCATTTATTCTATTTCTCCTTAAAATAATCTGTCTTCAATAAGTTTATAATAATCTTCAAAATATTCAATATTTTCTAAACAGTTTTCTCTCATATTCTTTAATTTATCTTTTTCTTTCAGTAATTGTTCAAAAAATCTTTTTATTGATTCTACATCATAGCCGTCAACAATGAAACCAACATCTTTTTTTACAGCAAGTTCACCGACTTTACTCCGAAGATCAAAAACACACGGTCTCTCATAATATATAGACTCAAAATATTTATTACTAATCGCTAATTCTTCGTTTAAGCCTTTTGCTGGATATACTGACCAAATTAAATCTGATTCAAAATATATTTTCTCTAAATCTGTATTATTATACCATCCCCAAAATTTAACATGCACATAATTATTTTCCTTGCAAAAATTTTCTAAATATACTTTATCCATACCTCCTCCATAAATATTTATCAAAACTGGCAATTTATGAGTAGCTTTAAACAAATTAATTAATATATCCTTGTATCTCACAATTCCAATAAAGGATATTATTAACTTATTTACTTGTTTTTTCCTAGCATTCACATCAGAATAATATAAATTTTTTTTGTAATTTTTTGTCACCCTATTCTCTATCACTATAGTTTTACTTTTATAGTTTTTATAATAACTTGTAAAATATCTAGAACCCAAAAATATCACATTTGCCTTTTCGCTTATCATTCTATCGAAAAATCTTAAACCCTTATCAATAAAATGTTTTCCCATAACAGGTAAATCTGCAGCGTCATAAATTGTGAATAAATCCTTCTTATTTAAGCAACTAAATGCCATTACTATTGCTGAATCTATATTGAAAGCATAAATAGAATCAATTTCTTTCTCCTTAATTATCTGTCTTGCTTTTATAATCATATTTTTTGAATCCAAGGCTTTTTTTATCGGATGTCCATATCCTATTTTTTTAGAATGATAGATTATATTGTCAGATAAAAACTTATTTTGATCATTCTCACAATCCCACACCAAATAAGTTAAATCAATTTTCATTTCTTTAAAAATTTGTGATAATTTATAAATTCTTGGTTGAATTGGGGTTGAATTAGTAATAATTAACATTTTTCGCATATAGTTTCCTCTTACTACTATTTCTAGTAGCTGAATACATTATAACAAAAAAATCATAAAAATTAAAAATATTACAATTTTCAGTCAATCAGAATTTTCCACCCCTTTCTTTTTTTATTTGTTGTATCATAGTACTATTCATCGAAGGAGGGATTCAATGAAAAAAATTCTGATTTCCATGCTGGCCTTGCTATACTTAACGACCGCCTGCTCCAAGGCTGAAAATAAACCGACGTCCGAACCGAGCTCCAATCCTGTCATCAGCGTCGTGGATTTACCCGTCACGCAAGCTCCCATCGCCCAGCCGGAATTTGAAACAACCTGGGCCTTAACGTCCACCGACGGCTATGGCATTCTCGAAAGCACCTTTTCCAACATTAAAATTATTATGAACTCCCCCGGCACCGAGATTTTCGGCGTCCAGACCTATCACGAAGGCCTGCCGCTGATTCACGGCGTCACCTACCACCTCAGCTTTGATCTCAGCGCTACGATCGAGCGTCCGGTCGAGGTGTTCGTCATGAACGTCGACGACAGCGCGATCGAATTCACGCAGATGCTGACGGCCACCGAAAACGGCACGCATTATGAATTCGACATCAAAATCCAGGGCAACACCTCCTGGAACGGCCGTCTCGCCTTCAATACAGGCGCGCCAACACCCGAAACTACCTACGACTACCATGAAGTCACCATCTCCAATTTAATCCTTCAGGAAGCCTCTGATGGCCCGACAGAGCCGAATATCAAAATCAACCAGACCGGCTACCTGCCCAACGCTCAGAAAAAAGTTGTTTTCCCGTTCGATCAGGGGGACTGCTTCCAGGTGATCGACGCCAACACCAACGCCGTCGTCTACACCGCCCCGATTCTGCGGAAGCTGTACAACGAAAGCACGAAGGAAACAACCTTCTACGGCGATTTCAGCGATTTCACAACCCCTGGCCGCTACCGCCTGCAATCCCAGCTTAACGGAACCTCCTACGAATTTGAAATTCAGGAAGACCTGTACCACAACCTGCTGGATCAGACCGTCAAAATGCTCTCATTGCAGCGCTGTGGTCAGACGTTAACCGCCGACTGGGCCGGGGCCTTCGCCCATGAACAATGCCACACCCAGATCGCTA
The DNA here is from genome assembly GCF_900120005.1 of Holdemania sp. Marseille-P2844. Taxonomy (GTDB): domain Bacteria; phylum Bacillota_I; class Bacilli_A; order Erysipelotrichales; family Erysipelotrichaceae; genus Holdemania. The sequence goes on along the minus strand of NZ_LT635454.1, from coordinate 471,485 downwards.
CGATCTACGGCACTTATCAGCAGCTGGATGTCAGCGGCGGCTGGCATGACGCCGGCGATTACGGCCGCTATGTGCCGACTGGGACAAAAGCAGTCATCGACCTGATGCTCGCCTACCAAATGAACCCGCATCTGTTCACCGACGCGATCGGCATTCCGGAAAGCGGCAACGGCGTCGCGGATATTCTTGATGAAGCCCGCGTCGAGTTAGAATGGCTGTTAAAGATGCAGAACGGCTGGGGCGGCGTTTATGATAAAGTCGTCACCGCGCAATTCCCGGATTTCATCATGCCGGATCACGATCAGGCTCCGCTCTATATCATGCAGGAAATGACAACCTCCACCGGCGATTTTGTCGGCGCAATGGCTTTGGCTTATTTTATTTATCAAGATATCGATCCTGAGTTCGCCGAGCGCTGCCTGGACGCCGCGAAGCTGTCTTGGGACTATCTGCAGTCAGCCAGCCTTTCTGTCTACACCAATCCGGAAGGCTTTTCCGCCGGCCAATACAGCGACGACAACGATACCGATGAGCGCTATCTCGCCTCGGCCGCTCTCTACGCCGCGACCGGCGAACAGAAATACCTCGATTCCGTAAAAACGATATTCCAGGCCAGCGCCGATCAGCTGACCGGTGTGCAGTGGAAAACGATGGGCTCTTATGGCACCTACCTGATATTAAAACTTTCCAATGTTCAAAACGCCGATTCCACTTTCTATCAACAACTGCTGTCCAAGCTGATCACCGATGCCGAACAGGTCCTCAACGCCACGTCCAACGACGGCTATTTTGTTTCCCTGTATTCCGCATACGCCTGGGGCAGCAATGCCGATATCGCCAACAACGGTTTAATTCTGGCCTTGGCCAACGATATCCGCGCCAACGTCAACTATGTCAACAGCGCGGCTGACCATCTCCATTATCTGTTGGGCCGCAACAGCCTGAATCTCTCCTTTGTGACCAATTCCGGAATTCATTCACCTCAGCACCTCCATCACCGTCCTGCCTCCGCGGCAAATGCTCTGCTGCCCGGCGCGCTGGTCGGCGGTCCGGATTCCGCGCTCGAGGATCCTGTGACCCAGTCGCTGTTTAACGGCGACACCGCACCGGCCAAGTGTTATGTCGATGATGCGGAAAGCTATTCAACCAACGAAGTGGCGATCTATTGGAATTCCCCGCTGGTGGCTCTGATCAGCGCCGTAGAAAACGCCAACTAACCAGCCTTTCCAAAAAAATAACTTTCTTCCCTCTCGTTCACTGTCCAGTTTAGCTGAACACGAACCAAGGCGAACTTGTCCAATCCCGGACGATAACGAAAAAAAGATCAGAATATCCAGCCATTCCTGGAATCTGATCTTTTTATTAGGTTCATCATTGAGCCTCGTTCTTGCATTTGCATCCTGTGTGAATCAATCACGATGATCTGCCTGCGGCAAGGCTTCCGCCTGATTGATCTGAAAATACGGCGAATCCGATTTCGTGATCGCGACGACGCCATCCACCGCTTCATACAACACCATCATTTCGCTCAGCATCTTCTGCTGATTCAAATTTAAGCCCTGCTCCGGAGCTTCGATGATTAACTTCGCTCCTGTTTCAAACATCGTCATATAATATAACAAAGCAACCAGCCAGGCCGTACCTTCCAGCGAAGTTTCCTTCAGTAAAATCTGTCTTTCTTCACTGACCAACCAGTCTTCGCCTTGATTCCAGACCAAATGGCCGCCTAAAATTGCCGTTGCCCGAACTAAGGAAGCCCGGTACAAATAGGGATTCAGCGTTCCGCACTGCGTCATCCGCTTTTCCGCAAACCCGGCAAATCCTCTTTTTAATAAGGGCCGAAGCTTCTCCCGGACACTGTTTAACGCACTGTCCTCACCAAAGCGATCAGCCTGGATAACAAAGGTCTCACGTCTTTCACCTTGCATCTCTTCATTGTTAAATTCAACCACAAAACTTCCCTCTCTTTCACCAAAAACGTGAACTTCTTCATATTACCGCACTCTTGAATCAAAGACAAGAGGGGATTTCAGAGTTTTTCAGAGTTTGGAAAAAAATATATCGACGGATGAACGAAATGATTAACCACGGCTTCATCAGGGATTCCATGCAAGCTCAATTTTACATCTTTTTGCATAAATAAAGACCCGATTTTCACCGGATCTTGTTCGAAAACTGAATTGTGAATCAACCGCGCAGCACAGCCTGGCAATCCTTTTCCAGACGAGCCAGAACCGTCTGATGCACGTCCTGAATTTCCTGATCGGTCAGCGTGTGATCTTCCGATTGATAGGTGATCGACAGCGCTACCGATTTCTTGCCGCTTTCGACATGTTCACCCTGATAGACGTCGAAAACCTCGACCTGCTTGACCATGCGCTTGCCTGCCGCCTTGATCGCCTTCATCAGCTGCTCCGCCTTCACTTCTTCCCTCACGACTAAAGCGATGTCGCGGTGAACAGCCGGGAACCGATTGATCGCACTGAATTTAACCTTGCTGGCCTTGCTGGCCAACAACAGCTCCAGGTTGAATTCCCCATAGACCGCTTTGCCGATCCCCAGCTCCTTCGCCAGGACTGGATGGATTTCGCCCAGGACGCCCAGCAGCTGATTTCCCAGCATGACGCAGGCACTGCGGTAAGGATGGAAATGTTCCACATCCTGATCATTTTCCTTAAAGCTTAACCGTTCCGCCGCAAAGCCCAGTCTGCGCAGCGTCTCTGTCAAGACGCCCTTAGCCGCGAAGAAATCGCTGCGGATATCGATCCGGTTCAGCTTGGAATTCTGCAATGAATCCGACATCACGATCGCCAGCCGTTCCTGCTGGGTATTGACCGCATAGACGTTGGAGATTTCAAACAGATTCACGTTTTCATTCTTATGATTCTGATTGTAAGCCAGACATTCCAGCAGGCTCATAATCAGCGAGGTTCGGACATATTTGCGTTCCTCGCTCATCGGCGCAGCCAGAGCGACTGCCTCGCCCAGCGGCATCAGTGCATTGTCGATCGCTTTCTGCGATACCAGCGTATAGGTGATGACTTCGGAAAGTCCGAGCCCATTCAGGGAGCTGCGCAGATTGCGGCGCATCGCCTGCCGGTCCGTCAGCTGCCCGGCCGTCGCTTCCATCGTCGGCAGCGTGGTTTTCAGGTCTTCATAGCCTAACAGGCGGATGATTTCTTCGTCGATGTCTTCGCGGATATTTAAATCTGTGCGGTAAGATGGGATCGTGCAGGTAAAGCAGTCGCCGTCCTGGACGGGATTGAGATCGAGATCCTTCAAAACGCCCAGCACCTGATCCATCGTGAATTCTGTGCCTAACAACGTATTGCAGTGAGTCAGCGTTTCACTCACGGTTTTCACCGGATCCTCAATCGTTCCCACCAGAACATTTTCTTCAAAACCGTCGGCTTCCGCCAGTTCTTTTAACAGCTGAACAGAACGGTCAACCGCTTTGATCGGCGCCATCGGCTCCACGCCTTTGGTGAAGTGCATCGCGGCTTCCGTGCTCAAGCCCAGCCGGCGTGAAGTGTTGCGGATTGATACCGCGTTGAAAACGGCGGCTTCGATGAAAATACTGGTCGTCGATTCGTCGATCTTGCTTTCCTCGCCGCCCATAATCCCGGCGATTCCCGTCGGTTCGCCGCCGGTTGTGATCAACAGATCGCCCTTCTTAATTTCATAGTCTTGTCCATCCAGCGCCTGCATCGTCATCTCAACGTCGTCCACAACGGTAATTTCATGATGCGGCAGCTTGCTTAAATCATAGTAGTGCAGCGGCTGGCCGGTTTCGACCATGACGAAGTTGGAGATATCGACGACGTTGTTGATCGATTTGATGCCATAGGCATGCAGATAGTTGGACAGCCATTTCGGCGAAGGGCCCACCTTCACGTGATTAACGACCTTGCCTACGAATACCGGACATTTTTCCGTCTTGCTGGCAACTTTGAAATTGCCGGGCGTGCCGATCTGACTGGCGGACTTGCAGTCTGGCCAGGTCACCTCGCGGTGCAGCACCGCGCCGACTTCCTTCGCCAGATTCCACATCGCGTTGCAGTCTGCACGGTTCGGCGTCAAACCGATATCCAGGATCGTATCGTCCAATCCCAGGTATTCCAGAACCCGGGTTTCACCCACCGGCGCTTCGTCGTCAAAAACGTAAATGCCGTTCAGCTGTTCTTCCGTCTGGGCTTTTTTATCCACGCCCAGCTCCGACAGGCTGCAGATCATGCCGTTGGATTCCACGCCGCGCACCTTGGCCGGTTTAATTTCAAAACCGCCGGCCAGCACGGCTCCGACCTTGGATACGATGACTTTCTGTCCCGCCTGGACATTCGGCGCGCCGCAGACGATATTCAGCACTTCGTCGCCGACATTGACCGTCGTGACGTGCAGATGATCGCTGTCGGGGTGGTTCTCGCAGGTCAGAACCTGACCGATGACCAGATTCGTGCCTTCGGCCACTTTTTCGATGCCTTCGACTTCCAGTCCGGCAATCGTTAATTTCTCAGCTAAGGCTTCCGGGGTGACGCCGTCCAGATTGACGTACTCCTTCAGCCAGTTCATACTCATTCTCATTTTCTTTTTTCCTCCTTCAGCGATTAGTCAAAACGATCGAACATTTTGAGGAACCGGGTATCGTTAATATAGAAATTACGGATATCGTCAACGCCGTATTTCAGCATCGCGACACGCTCGATGCCGACGCCGAAGGCGAAGCCGGAGCATTTCGTCGAGTCAAAGCCCGCCATTTCCAGCACGTTCGGATGCACCATCCCGGCGCCGAGCACTTCGATCCAGCCGGTGCCTTTGCAGACCGGGCAGCCCTTGCCGCCACAGATGTGGCAGCTGACGTCGACCTCGACGCTTGGTTCGGTGAATTGGAAATACGAAGGACGGAAACGGATCTGGCGGCCTTTGCCGAACATCCGGTCGGCCATGAACTGCAGCGTGCCCTTCAGGTCGGTCAGCGTGATATTCTCGCCGACGACCAGACCTTCCGCCTGCATGAACTGATGGGAGTGAGTCGCATCGTCGTCATCGCGGCGGTAGACTTTACCCGGGCAGATGACCTTGATCGGCAGCTGGCCATGGGCCTTTTCCAGCTCGCGCATCTGAATCGCCGTGGTATGCGTGCGCAGCAGCTCCTTCGGATTGATGTAGAACGTATCCTGCATATCGCGGGCAGGGTGATCGGCCGGGATGTTGGCGCGTTCGAAGTTGTAGAAATCGAGTTCGACTTCCGGACCTTCGGCGACGGTGTAGCCCATGCCGATGAACAGATCTTCGATTTCCTGGCTGATCAGCGTCAGCGGATGCAGCGTCCCGGTGCGAAACGGCACGCCCGGCAGCGTGATGTCGATTTTTTCTTCTTCGAGCTTACGGTTCATCGCCGCTTTTTCAAGCACCGCCATTTTCGCTTCAATCGCGGCGGCAACGGCTTTCTTGCACTCGTTGACTTCCTGACCGAAAGCCGGTTTTTCTTCCGGGGAAAGATCCTTCATCATCGTCATTAGCGACTGAATTGGGCCTTTCTTCCCCAGCGTCGTCACCCGGATCTGCTGCAGCTGCTGCAAATCTTCGCAGGCTTTGATTTCTTCCAGCGCCTGAGCCTGGACTTGCTGAACTTTTTCCATAATCGGTTCTCCTTTGTTCCTTTACAAAAATAAAAAACGTCGTTCCTGATTCAGGAACGACGGCTCGCGGTACCATCCTGATTTATCCTTGCCCTGCCTGCCGACACCAACGCGTCCGCCGGCGCAAAGATACACCTTAATTTTCCCTGTAACGTGAGGAAGACGGGGATCATTACTCCCACTATAAAGGTGAATTCGCAGAAACCTGCCGGGCAGAACGGCTCTCAGCGGGTCACCGTTCCTCTCTTTTCCCAGGTTCTTCTGTTACTAATCCTTTAGTTAAACCGCTTTCTAGTAGTTATTATAGCCATCTGAAATTTTTTTTGCAAGCTTTGATTCAAATTGAATGATTTTTTCATGGAAAAGGAATGAAAATCTACCGAGGGACACCCTCGCAGAAGATGACCTGTTCTTTTCCCAGACACTTTTAAACTAAAACCCGCACGCGCAGGATCTCAGGCTGCTGACGCAGCGTGGCGGCGATTTCCTCCACCGCCAAAGTATCCACATCCACTAACGTATAGGCAAACTCCCCTTGCGAGCGGCTGAGCAGATTTTCAATATTGATCCCCTGCTTCGAGATCATGCCGGAGATGTGCGCCAGCATGTTCGGCACATTCCGGTGGAAGCAGCAGAGCCGCGCCTGACCGCTGCGCTCCATGACAACGTCAGGCAGATTTACAGCGTTCCGGATGTTTCCGTTCTCCAGATAATCGATCAATTCCTGCGCCGCCATCACCGCGCAGTTTTCCTCCGCTTCCTCCGTCGAAGCGCCTAAATGCGGGATTAAAGTTACGCCCGGCTTCCCAGCCAAAGCCGGACTTGGGAAGTCCGTAACGTAACCGCGGATCTGCCTAGCTGCCAGCGCCGCCAGCACGGCGTCTTCCTGAACCAGACCGCCGCGCGCAAAGTTGAGCAGCACCGCTTTAGTCTTCATCAATTTTAACTGGCCGGCAGCGATTAAATTCTTTGTCTGCGGCGTCAGCGGCACATGAATCGTCACATAGTCCGCCGTCTTCAGCACCGCTTCCAGACTTTCCGCGTGCCGCACTTGACGGGAAAGCTTCCAGGCCGCGTCAACGGAAATATAAGGATCATAGCCAACGACCTGCATATCCAGCTCCGCCGCCAGATTGGCGACCAGGATTCCGATCGCGCCCAAACCAATCACGCCCAGCGTCTTCCCCTTCAATTCCGTTCCGACAAACCGGCTTTTCTCTTGTTCAACCCGCTGCGCTAAATCCGCCGCGCTGCCTAGCGATTCGATCCAGTTGATCGCCGGAATGACCGGCCGGCTTGACATCAACAGCCCCGCCAAGACCAGTTCTTTAACGGCATTGGCATTCGCGCCCGGCGTATTGAACACGACGATTCCCGCTTCGCTGCACCGGACAATCGGAATGTTGTTTGTTCCTGCCCCGGCCCGGGCGATCGCTTTCAGACCGGCTCCGAAATCCATTTCTTTTAAATCCGCGCTGCGCACTAAAATCGCGTCTTCCGCACCAGCTTGTTCTGTGAACTGATAGGAGGCTTGCGGAAACTGCACCAATCCCGCCTCCGCAATTTTATTCAGACAGCGGATTGTTAACATCCTCGATTCTCCTCCTCAAAGCGCCGCATCAGATCGACCAGCTTTTGAACCCCTTCCAACGGCATCGCGTTGTAGATTGAAGCGCGCATTCCGCCAACCGAGCGATGGCCTTTTAAATTGACCAGTCCTTCCGCCTCCGCCGCGGCGATGAATTTCGCGTCCAACGCAGCGTCGCCAGTGACAAACGGCACGTTCATGATCGAACGATCTTCCGGACGGACCGGATTGGTAAACAGCCGGGATTGATCGATCTGATCATAAAGCAGCGCCGCTTTCTGTTGATTGTGCGTCTTCAGCGCCGCTAAATCATAATAGCGGTTTTCGATCCATTCCAGCACCAGTCCCAGCAGATAAATCGCAAAGGTCGGCGGTGTATTGAACATCGACTTGTTTTTCGCCTGCACGGCATAGCTCAGCATCGACGGAATCTCTGGACGTTCCTGAATCAAATCTTCCCGCACGATCACAACCGTCAGACCCGCGATCCCCATATTTTTCTGCGCCCCCGCAAAGATCAGACCATAGCGGGAAATCTCCATCGGTTCGCTTAAAATGCAGCTGGAACAATCCGCGATCAGCGGCACGCTCCCGCATTCCGGCAGTTCCTTATATTTTGTCCCGTAGATCGTGTTGTTCTCACAGATATGCACATAGTCCAGATCCTGCGGAATTTTCACGCCCTTCGGAATTGCCGTGAAGTGTTCCGCCTCGCTGCTGGCTAAGATCTCGCAGCCGCCGATCTTGCGGCATTCCGCAATCGCTTTTTTCGTCCAGGCACCAGTATGGATCACGCCCGCTTTTCCGCCTGGTTTCAACAGGTTCATTGGTACCATCGTAAACTGCAGCGACGCCCCGCCCTGCAGAAACAGCACTTGATAATGCTTTGGAATCCGCAGCAGCGAGCGCAGCCGCCGCTCCGTCGTTTCAATGATTTCAAGGAAAGAGGAGGAGCGATGACTCATCTCCATGACGGATTGCCCGGAAATTCCGTACTCCATCAGTTCGGCAGCACATTTCTGTAAGACCTCGGTTGGCAGCTGGCTGGGTCCAGCGCTGAAATTGTAAACTCGTGTCATCGTTGTCATCCTCTTTTCTAATATCCCCATTCTAGCACTACTGGTGTATGCTCACAACGAGTTTTTCAGTATTCTTTCATATCAATTACATATTTTCATGAAACAAAATGTAAATAACCGGATATTGAGTTTAAGCGCGGGAAAGCAATACTGAGAAAAACTGAATAATGAAAAAATCAGAGAAGAAGCCTCCTCATCGGTCCGCTTTTCTCTGATCTCTTTTTTTATTTCTGATATTTGCTGAAACACCCTTGCAAGCTGAGTCCCGATTACCGTTGGGACATTCGGTGCGCCAGCTTTGTGATCTCGACGACGATTACCGGCACAAATGCCAGTCCGACCGCGATCATCAAATGACTTGGATCCAACGCCGCCATTGAGAAGGCACTCGCCAGGAACGGCACATACATCACTAACAGCTGCAAACCGACGCCGACCGCAAACGCACCCCACAAATACTTGTTGGAGAAGATCTGCCTGGAAAAGATACTGTGTTCGCTCTTGACATTAAACGAATGGAACAGCTGCGACAACGCCAGCGTCACAAACGCCATCGTCATGCCGATCTCATGTGCGTCCCGGTTGCCTAAAATATAGGAAATCAAGGTCAAGGTACCGATCATCACGCCCTGCCAGGCAATCGTCCAGCCCAGGCCGTGTGCGAAGAAGCTTTCATCCTTGCTGCGCGGCTTGCGGTTCATAATATCCGGTTCCGGTTCTTCCATCCCGATCGCAAAGGCCGGCAGGGAATCGGTGATCAAGTTGATCCATAACAGATGCACCGGCATCAGCGGAACACCCAGATTCCATCCCGGAATCAGAGATATACAGGAAGCGCCGAAGATTGTCAGCACTTCGCCGATGTTGCTCGACAACAGGAATTGAACGTCCTTGCGGATGTTATCGTAAATTCCGCGGCCCTGACGCACGGCATGAATGATCGTCGCAAAATTGTCGTCAGTCAGCACCATGTCCGCCGCACCCTTGGCGACATCCGTACCGGTAATGCCCATCGCACAGCCGATATCCGCCGCTTTTAACGCCGGCGAATCGTTGACGCCATCGCCCGTCATCGCAACGACATGCCCTTTGTCCTGCCATGCCTTGACAATCCGCACCTTATGCTCCGGGGCTACCCGGGCATACACGGAAATCTGTTCGATCTGAGCTTCCAGTTCTTCATCGCTCATCGCGCTCAGTTCAGGGCCGGAAATGGCCTTCTGGCCGGGTTCGAGAATTCCTAAATTCTTCGCGATCGCCGTCGCTGTGACAACATGGTCGCCGGTGATCATGATCGTCCGGATGCCGCCATGCTTCGCCTGCGCAATCGCATCGCGGACTTCGTCGCGCGGCGGGTCGATCATGCCGCACAAGCCGACAAACGTCAGATGATTCTCAACATTTTCACTGTCCAGATTTTCCGGAATCGCATCCCAACGCCGCACCGCGACCGCCAGCACCCGCAGCGCGTCTTTCGCCATCGTGTCGTTGGCTTCCTCCGCCGCCGCTTTGCCCGCGAAATTCTCACACCGGCCTAACACGATATCCGGTCCGCCTTTGGTAATCGCCAGAATCCCCTCGTCCGTCTGATAGAACACGGTCATCATCTTCCGGGAAGAATCAAAGGCCAGCTCCTCGCTGCGGACATACGTCTTCGCCAGCTCCGGCTTGGTTTCGCCCATTTTATAGCTGGCTTCCACCAGCGCGGTTTCCGTCGGGTCGCCGATCATTTTCAGTTTCCCCGCTTCCGGAATCACTTCGCCATCCGAGCACAGCGTGAACCAGCGCATTAATTCTTTTACGTCATCTCCGGCGGTTTCCGCTTTGAAATCCTGAATGCCCGCTTCCGGCAGATAGGTCTTCACGACCGTCATTTTGTTCTGCGTCAGCGTGCCGGTTTTATCCGAACAGACGATGCTCGCCGAACCCAGCGTTTCGACCGCCGGCAGTTTCCGGACAATCGCGTTGCATTTGACCATCTTGTTGACGCCCAGCGCCAAAACGATCGTCACGACAGTGGCCAGTCCCTCCGGAATCGCCGCCACGGCCAGCGCTACTGCGGTCTTAAATGCTTCCAGCACGCCCATACCGCTGAACATTTCCATACCAAAGACGACCGCGCAGATCACTAAGCAAAGCATGCCGATCGTTTTGGAAATCTGCGCCAGCTTGTTCTGCAGCGGTGTGGTTTCCTTGCCGCTGTTCATCAACATGCCGGCGATCTTGCCGACTTCGTTTTCCATGCCGATCGCCGTGACGACCATCGTGCCCCGGCCATAGGTAACCACCGTGCTGGAGAACGCCATGTTCTTGCGGTCGCCTAGCGGAACATCGTCCTGCCCCAGCGCTTCGCTGGTCTTATTGACCGGCACCGATTCGCCGGTCAGCGCTGATTCGTCGATCTGCAAATTAAAGGATTCTACAATCCGGCCGTCGCTGGGAATAAAATCGCCCGCTTCCAGCAGCACAACGTCCCCGACGGTCAGCTCCCGGGACGGAATCACTCTTTTCTGTCCCCCGCGGATAACCTTCGCCTGCGGCGCGCTCATCTTCTTCAGCGCTTCCAGCGATTTCTCCGCGTTATTTTCCTGCACGACGCCCAGTATTGCGTTGAACAGCACGACGATCACAATGATCAGGCTGTCGATCCACTCGCCCGGATCCACAATAATGGAAATCAGTGCCGCCAAGATCAAAACGATGATCAGCGGATCGGTAAACTGCAGTAAGAAACGTTTCAGCAAAGAATCCTTCTTGACTTCCTGCAGTTCATTATACCCATATCGTTCTGTCCGTTCCTTTGCTTGTTGCTCGGTAAGCCCGGCGCTCAGATCGCTGCCTAATTCCTCGATCACTTCCTGCGCGGTTTGACTGGTTTTCATCTACATCTTCCTCCTTCGCTGCCTTCACAAAAAAAGGCAAGCCTACCTTCAAAACCTGAAGATAACGGTCTTGCCCATCATTTCTGATTGCTGCATCCGGATCTGTAAGAACAGATCGTGATGACGAATACAGCACGCATCGCTGCGCAGCTACTCCCCATTGATCCAATGGCAAGCGTAATATATCATTCAGTTGAAGAACTGTCAAGCATTCATCTTCCAGATTTAGACATTTAAACACAAGTGTAGCCCAATTCATTTTCTGTTTGCGGCCAGGAGCTCTTTGATCAGGCTGATCAGATTTTTAAAGTCTGTTTTGCGCATCCATCTTCCAGCAGATCGGATTTTTGACCTCAATCTTATTGTAACCGGAAAACAGAAACTTATCATCTTGAAAATTCATATTTTCAGCACGTTCTTCGCTGGACAGGCCTTCCTTCTTCGCAGTACAATGAGATTAAACAAGGGTGAACCATATTCATAAAAGCAGAAAGGGCGGAGACATCATGGAAAGAATATATGCCGTAGTTCAGGGACAGGTCCAGGGCGTGGGCTTTCGATGGTTTGTCCAGTCGCTGGCCAATTCGCTGCAAATTACAGGCTGGATCCGCAACATGGAAAACGGGATGGTGGAAATGGAGCTGCAGGGCGAAACCGCAGCTTTGCATCAACTGCTGAGCCGGATCCGCAGGGGCGACCGGTTTATCCACGTCGAAAACCTCAGTTGCAAGCCGATCCCTACTCAATTAAAAGAAAAACGGTTTACCGTTCGTTATTGACTTGGAAATTCATGAAGCTTTATTCTGGATGCCCGACTTGCGGCATCTTTTTATTTTTACAGGCCGCCCGCACTTAAGCCTCCTGCAGCATCCTCCGCCGCAGTCTGACGTATCGCGAATGCGATTGTTCCTCATGCAATCCAGACAGAAAAAGGTCCGCGCTTACAGGCGAACCTTTTTCATGGCTTAATTCAATTCCTGCCGTGAAGATTCTCGTTACGTGAAGATTCTCGTTATAAATTCGACTGATCGTTATCCACGGAATACATCAAGCTTGTATAGTTCTCATATAAGAACCGGTACAACTCGAAATTCTGTTCCGACAAAGCCACCGCGTTGTTGGTCGCAATGCTGTACTGTTCGGAAATCGCACCCCAGGTATTTCGTCCGATGATCCCGTCAGCCGTTAAGCCCACGCGGGTCTGGAACGCCCGCACCGCTGCTTCCGTCGCCGCACCGAAGATGCCGTCGACGACCAGCTGATTGGAATTGCCCCAGCCCTGATTGATTACATTCAGCGCCATCTGCATGATGCTGACATTCTCACCGCGGCTGCCTAAGCGCAGCGACGTTCCCGGATAGGCCGGAATCTTCTGTGAGAGCGGCGGGACGATCGACTGCGTTTCCCGATACGCCCGCACCAGGGTATCCCAGGTCTGCCGGCCCACGATGCCGTCCGGCGTTAAGCCTGCCAGCCGCTGAAATGCCACGACAGCGTTGCGGGTCGAAGCGCCGAAGCTGCTGTCGATCTTCACCGTCGGCACGCGCGAGGTAAACAGCGCGATCTTCTGCAGGTAAAACTGAATTTCCTGCACATAGACATTGCGGTCGCCCTGGCGCAGCGCTCTTCCCGGATAAACGCCCGGCAGCCGGTCCTCAACACCTTCAGAACTCAGTTCGGCCAGCTTTTTCACCGCCACATAGATATAGGAAATTTTATACCACGTCGCTTTGCCGACAATGCCGTCCGCCGTCAGCGAGAACTGACGCTGAAACGCCCTGACCGCATTTTCCGTGCCTTCCCCGAAAATGCCGTCGATCGGATAGGTCGGCGGAATGTTCGGATAGTTCACGGCAATCCGGTTCAGCTGATTCTGGATGATCGCCACGCTGTCGCTGCGCACGCCGCGCTGCAGATTCAAGCCCGGGAACGATCCGGTAACCCCTTCGATCCGGCTTGTGTCAATCAATTCAATATCGTCGCCATAATAATATTGCAGGATTTCGAAAGCGTTGAGTCCCTTGTTCGCCTGATCGACGGTGCCCCATTGCTTTAAGCCTTTGCACCATACCTGCCGGCCGTCGCAATATTCCGCATAATACGGATTGACCGTGTTTACCTTGCGGATATATTCGTTGAAAATATCGTCGACGATCTTGCTGATGCTGGTAAAAATATCCCGGCCATACACGAAATACTGATCGAACGCCGTGCTGTTGGTGATATCGAACGAATAACCGCGGCTGCGGTACCATTCGGTATACACACGGTTCAAGCACAGTGAAATCTGACAGTAGATATTCGCGCGCAGACTCTGTTCCGGCCAGGTCGGATAAATTTCGCTGGACGCTACATTCTTAATGTAGTCCTTGAAGGTTACCGTCACATTCTGGGCATTGGATGTCGGCCGGCCCAGATGCACGGTTACATATTTCGGGATAATCGGATAATCCAGAATGTACGGCGCGATTGATTCCTCGGCATCGCCCGCGGCAACACTCTCGTTAAAGCCGCAGCAGCCCCCGCGCGAGCAGCCGCAGGAACGGGCCATGGAACGGGTCAGGGCATGTTCGGGAATCTCGATGAATTCCTCAAACTGCGGGGCCAGTTCCTCGTCGGCATTGAGCAGGTCCACCTGCAGCAGCGCTTCCTCCTGCGCAAAAATCTGAACGTTGCGGAATGTCCGGTCCGCAAATCCGGCCTTGGACACCGTTACATGCACCTGCGCGTACGGGGTTGTCTGGTTGTCGGGATTCAAGCTCAACTCGCGGTCGGGCGCTTCGATTCGAATTACCGGACTCTTCCCGTTCGCTCCGCTGCTTAACCGCAGGTTGATGGTCTGATCTTCGTTAGTCACCAAGATCGCCGCGCCTTCGATCGGCAGTGCTTGCTGAGCGACGGTTACTTCTACGATTAAAGTACCATATTGCATCGCTGTCACCTCCACTGCTACGATATGCGGCGGCGGCTTTTTCAGCTGGGCAGGCCGTCGGAATTCTGTCGATTTCTGAAGAATTTTGATGTAAGCGGTACCGGAAAAACTTTTTTTCAATGTAACCGTTTACTTGTGAAAAAGTTGTCATAAGCCTATTGCAACGTCCATTTCGACATGCTATAATCACACCCGTAAAGACAAGTGAAACAATTCACAACAAGGAGGATATTCTGATGGAAGAAACACTTAGCCCGGCTCAGGCGGAAGTCAATCAATTAGTTGAAAACGGCTTGAAAGCCCTGGATGACTTTTTAAAGCTGGATCAGGATCAGGTCGACTACATCGTCGCCAAATGTTCGGTCGCAGCCCTGGATAAACACGGCGAATTAGCCAAACTGGCGATTGAGGAAACCAAGCGCGGCGTCTTTGAAGACAAGGCCACCAAGAATCTGTTCGCCTGCGAATATGTTGTCAACCATATGCGGCATCTAAAATCGGTCGGCGTCATCAAGGAAGACGAGGTTCAGGGATTAACCTATGTCGCCGAACCAGTCGGCGTCGTCGCCGGCGTCACCCCGGTCACCAATCCGACGTCCACCGCGATTTTCAAGAGTTTGATCTGTCTGAAGACGAGAAACCCGATCATCTTCGGTTTCCATCCGAATGCCCAGCAGTGCTCCGTTGCGGCCGCCAAGGTCGTCTATGAAGCGGCGGTCAAAGCGGGCGCGCCGAAAAACTGCATTCAGTGGATCGAACATCCGAGCATGGAAGCAACCTCGGCGCTGATGAATCATCCGGGCGTCGCAACGATCCTGGCTACCGGCGGCAACGCGATGGTCAAGGCGGCGTACAGCTGCGGCAAGCCGGCCCTGGGCGTCGGCGCGGGCAACGTTCCAGCCTACATTGAAACGACCGCCGATATCAAACAGGCGGTCAACGACATCGCGCTGTCCAAGGCGTTTGACAATGGCATGATCTGCGCATCGGAACAAGCCGTCATCGTCGACAAGGAAATCTATGACGACGTCAAGGATCAGTTCAAAAATTACAATGTCCACTATGCAAATAAGAAAGAAAAAGAAATGCTCGAGCAGTACATGTTCGGCGTCAAGGCCTTCACCAAAAATGTCGGCGCAGCCAAGCTGAATCCGGATATCGTTGGTAAGTCCGCCGCCTGGATCGCCGAGCGGGCCGGCTTCACCGTCAATCCGCGCACCAGCATCATCATCGTGGAATGTAAGGAAGTCGGACCGAACGAACCGCTGACCCGCGAGAAATTATCGCCGGTGCTGGCCATGCTGAAAGCGGAATCGGTCGAAGATGGGTTCGATAAGGCGGAAGCGATGGTCATGTTCAACGGCATCGGTCACAGCGCCGCCATCCACACCGCCAACGCGGATTTGGCCAAGCGCTTCGGCGAACGGATCAAAGCCTGCCGGATCATCTGGAATTCACCGAGCACCTTCGGCGGCATCGGCAACGTCTACAACTCCTTTATCCCATCCCTGACCCTGGGCTGCGGCTCTTACGGCCACAACTCCGTATCGGACAACGTCAGCGCCGTCAATCTGCTGAATATCAAGAAGATCGGAAAAAGGAGAAACAATATGCAGTGGTTTAAAGTGCCGTCCAAGATCTATTTTGAAAGAGATTCCATCGAATATCTCCACAGCATGCGGGACGTGGAGCGGGTCTTCATCGTTACCGACCGCTCAATGGTCGATCTGGGCTATGTCACCCGCGTTACCGATCAGCTGGAACAGCGCCGCAACAAGGTTCAGGTTCAGCTGTTCTGCGACGTCGAACCGGATCCGTCCATCCAGACCGTCAAGAAGGGCCTGAGCCTGATGCAGGCGTTCCGGCCGGATACGATCATCGCAATCGGCGGCGGTTCCTCAATGGACGCGGCGAAGGGCATGTGGTTATTCTACGAACAGCCGGACGTTAACTTTGACGATCTGAAGCAGAAGTTCATGGACATCCGCAAGCGGGCCTTCCGCTATCCGGAACTGGGCAAAAAGTCCAAGCTGGTCTGCATCCCGACGACTTCCGGCACCGGTTCAGAAGTAACGCCGTTCGCCGTCATCACCGATAAAGAGGAAAACAAGAAATACCCGCTGACCGATTACTCCCTGACGCCGACCGTCGCGATCGTCGACCCAGCCCTGACGATGAGTCTGCCGGCTTCGATTACTGCCGACACCGGCATGGACGTGCTGACGCATGCGACGGAAGCTTATGTTTCCACGCTGGCCTCTGATTTCACCGATGGTCTGGCGCTGCAGGCGATCAAGATGGTCTTCGAATATCTGCCGCGGGCGGTTGCCAACGGCAAGAACGATCCGGAAGCGCGCGAAAAGATGCATAACGCCGCAACCTTGGCGGGCATGGCCTTCGCCAACGCATTCTTAGGCATGAATCATTCTCTGGCGCACAAGATCGGCGCTGAATTCCACGTGCCGCACGGCCGCGCCAACGCGATCTTACTGCCATACGTCATCCGCTATAACGGAACCAAGCCGGAAAAGCCGGGCGTCTGGCCGAAATACAACTATTACAAAGCCGATGAGAAATACGCGGAACTGGCCCGCTTGATCGGCCTGAAATTCAACACCGTTGAAGAAGGCGTCGTCGCCTATGCCAAAGCCTGCGCGGATCTGGGCGCGGACTGCGGCATCAAGATGAGCTTCAAGGAACAGGGTCTGGATGCAAAGGCCTGGGACGGCGCGAAGGAAAAGATCGCTTATCTGGCTTACGAGGACCAGTGCTCCCCAGCCAATCCGCGCGTGCCGATGGTCAACGATATGATCGACATCCTGCGGGCTTCCTATGAAGGCGACACCAGCTATTACACGAAATAAACGAGTCCGCCTTTCCCTTCTTCATACCAATCATTTCTGTTGGAACTGATATTCCTCAGTTCAGACGTTCCACCTTTCCTGAATCCCGTTCCGGCGCCGCTTCGCCGGGTCGGGATTTTTCTGTTTACGCTTAAAAGTATACCGGATTGAGAAAACAAGGCAGTCCGTCAGACTTTGTTTTCGTTCATCGTTCAAGCTTATTTTAAAATTTGCCGCATAAAACCCGCGGACATTGTAACTTTCCGCAGCGTCAGAACGGCCGGGTTACATTGAAAACCCACTTTATCCATGGTATAATGAGGCCAATAAAATTGATCTACCATGCGGAAGGAATCTTATAGAATGACCTCGGAAATCAATGGGAATGCGTCGGAAAAAAAAGCGCCTTTATACATGAAAATTTATGAGATTATCCTGAGTCGGATAGAAACAGGGCAATATCCTGAGAATTCAAGTCTGCCTTCGGAACTCGATTTTCAGAAAGAATTCAATGTCAGCCGGATCACTATCCGCCGATCGCTGAAAGATCTGGAAGACGCCGGCTATATCAGCCGCAAACGGGGAAAACTGGCAAAAGTGATGCCGTTAAGAACCTACAGCAACCTTGGCGAGGTCGTTGGTTTTTCAACTTCGCTTAAGAAATCCGGCGGCCGGCCCTCGTCGATCATTCTGCAGTTTAAAACCGAGCCTGCCAATCCGCTGGTCAGCGAATATCTTCAGCTTCCGTTAGGCGGGGAGGTTTACTTTTTAAAACGGCTGCGTTTAAAGAACGGCCGGATTATCGGCGTTCATGACACGTATATTCACCCGCAGATCGGCTGCCTGATCAAACCGGAAGATCTGGATGAAAATACCTCGCTTTATGAGTTATATGAAACGTTGGGAATTCAGATCGGCTGCGCGGATGAAATCATAGAAGCCCGCATCGCCTCGCGCCAGCTGAAACAGGAACTATTCATCAGCGAAGATGAACCGATCATGTATCGGGAGCGGATTACCTACACTGCGGACAACAAACCGATTGAGTTTTCGCAAAACAGCTATCGGGCGCTCGATTACAAATATGTCGTCCATTTAAATAACACACGTTAGCGAGATCGTTGAGAAAGCAGCGCGCGGAGAAACCGGCGTGATCGCCCTTGAGAAACCGGCTTGCGACGAATCTTCAAGCTCCAGTATTCCTGTTGGAGCTTTTTCGTTTTATAAAAGACCTGAGGTCAAAACAAAAACCCCATCAGCGGCTTAAACACGTCAAGCCGTCGATGGGGTTGATTTCCGGTTATACTGAATCGGATGATTTCATCAGAGCTGCCGGATCATAACAACGAATTTGATCCTGCGCCTGCTCGATCAGCGTTTTCAATCGTTCCTGCGTCATCTTGGATGCGGGCAGCGTCAACAGCTCCAGAAGCAAAGCCAGATTCACGCCGGTTACAACGAAACCTGTCTCTTTCGCGCAGACCTGCATCGCGGCGTTAAAGGGAGAGGCGCCGAACAGATCAGTGACGATGCAGTAAGTTTCGTTCACCTGACGAAACCGCTCTGTTTTTTTCCGCATCTGTTCCATCAGCGTTTCAATACTGCAGCCATCTTCAAAGCAGAGAATTTCCAGCGACGGCGCGGCGCGGACGATCATCATCACCGCACGCTCAAACCCTTCAGCGAGGGTGCTGTGGGTACACAAGAGAACATTACCCATGGTTTTTCCTTGCCAGCCAGCCGCGGCGGGCTTCGTTATAAAAGAACCGCGCTTTGTCCAGATTGACAGGATTGCGCATATCGCCGTCTTTTATCCAGGTTGCGACCGACACGCCGTCATAAACTTTCATCAATTCATAAATATTATCGCCGGTTGCCCGGCCGCCGAGAATAACCGGAGTCTGCGGAAGCTTCGGACGAAGCTTTTCAAGCAACGCCAGACTTTCCTGCTGATCCTTTCCGCTCAGAAACAGGCCGTCGGCATAGGCCCGCTGCACGATCCGCACCGCTTCTTCAATCTTATCCGGCGCTCCCAGAAAATGCCCGCTGACTTCCTGCGCATCCGCATACACAGGCATCGTGCTGCCCAGCTTTTTTTTCAATTCCAGAATCTCGGCACATTGCCCTTCAACCAGACCGCATAAGCTGACGCTGAGACCGGTATATAAATATTCGACCCGGATAAAATCTGCCTGCGCCGCTTCCGCGACCGCTAATGAAGCGACGCCGTCCCAGTTTACCAGAATTCCCAGAAGCTTATCGGGAAATGTCTTCCGCAGGGTTACCGCCAGCGCCGTCATAAAGGTCAGAGTCTGGGGCTGAGCCTGTTGACGCAGCGGACCGTCATGCATATTCTGCAAAATAAAACCATCATAGCCAATCTCCGCCAACTGCCGGGCTTCCGCCATCAAATTGGCAGCAATCTCCGGAAAACGCCGGCCCTGATTCAAATAACTTCCCGGCATGGCCTCCGGCTGCAGCATCGCCAGGATGCGCGATCGTTCAGACATCATTCCGTTTCTTCCCTCCTTCTGAAATATTCCGGCTTCCAGGCCCATAAAGCGCTGAACAAGGCCGCCGGCGGCAGCACGCCCAGTTCCGTGATATAGGCGGTGATGAACTCCGGCGCAATCGGAACGCACCCCTGAACATGGAAATCAAGACGTTCAGCATCCGCCTCCGCCATTCCTGCGGCCATTTTGAAGCGCAAATCTTTCGGTTCGATCACCTTGCCGCCGCCCTGCAGCGCCCTCATATCCGCCTTTTGAGCCGTTGTCAGCACATAATATGGAACATGCTGCCAATGCGCCAGCAGCGCAGCCATCTCCGAACCCGCCGTATTCAAGGCCGTTCCGTCTGGATAAAAGGTTTCCGCGCCGATCAACACGGCGTCGCACCCCTTCAGCCCCTGGCAAAGCGCCGCATCCGGAATGAATGAAACAGACTGATGCGTCTGAACACAGGTTTTGACAAACGGAAGACCGCCGCTGATCGTCCGGCTCTCCGCGATGACAATCTCCGTATCGGAAGCCAGCTGCTGAACCACCGCATCCACCGTGCTGGAATAATCATAAAGCAGAATTTTCCGGCAGTTTTTCAATAATGCGGAAGCCGTGGCAATAATTGCCTGACGATGCGCGCGGCCGGCGGACTGAAATTGTTCCACAGCCGCCTGCACTGCGCGGCCGACCTCAAAGTCCGCCTGAAGCTGAGTCTGGATCCGGGCGCTCAGCTCGCTGACGGCGTTGATGATCGCATAGCTGGACTGGCCCCGGGTCGCGCAGCAATAATCAAGCAGCTGGTTGATCAGGATCAGGCCGGCCGGCGAGGAATCCTGCCGGCCGATCTCCCCGACGATCTGACTGATCCGGTCGATATGCGCCGAAGCGCCCAGCACCCGCGGGACTACGATATCGTCAAACAACGGCCGGGCTGCTTCCGGCAGCGCGTTCCGCAGCGCTTCCTTTTCCATCAGCCGCATACATTCACCGCTTTCGCATTCTCAAACAAATCCGGAAGCAGCCGGCGGGCATTTTCCGCATAGATGTTTTGCAGCTGCGTCTTCGTTAATCCATAATAATTCAATTTCATGACCTCCAGTTCTGTAAAATACTCCGGGAAGTCGCTGCCGAACAGAAATCGCTCAGGCGCCAGCACGCGCAAGGCTTTCTGCAGGGCCGGGGCTTCGCAGGCGACCGAAGTCTCCAGCATCAGATTGGGAACTTCTTGGCACAGATCAACCGTTCCGTATTGGAAATCGCCTGCCCCCATGTGCAGCAGAACAAATGTCAGCTGCGGAAAGCGCCGGAAATACTTCAGCCACTGATCGGGCGCTCCGCGGTGTGTGGAACCGGTAAAAATTTTGACCACCGCCTGATGCTGCGCGCAAACGACCAGGATCGCATTGATCGTGGATTCCAGCTTTTCCGGCAGGAACCCGCACTCCAGAGAATCCATTTCGATCAGCCTCACCTGATGATCGCTCAAAACCCGGCGGGTTTCCGCAACGGCTTCGTCCTGTTTCGGATTGATGACGGCACAGGGAATGATCTGCGGATATTGCCGATGCAGGGCGATCACCGCATCGTTGGCCGACGCCATGGACGCCCCTTCGAAAGTGGAAAGAACACGGTAAGCGATATGATTCGCCCGCATATCCTCCAGTTGTTCTTCAATCTCGTATTGATGGGACTGCGCATTTCTGCGCAAATGGGCATGAAAATCAAAAATCATAATCGCCCCTCCTTAAGCCAGAATGCCAAGAGCCACCCCGGCAATTCCCAGCAGGAAGACCGCGATCATCAAAACGATCATGTTCACTTTCTTCCGTCCCATTAACCAGACCATCAGCAGCGTCAGAAGCAGCGGAAGCAAGTTCGGCATTAACCCGTCGAGCACTTCCTGAAGCTGGATCACGTCGTCGCCCGCCGCAAACTGAATCGCCAGATTGATCGAAACCAGCGAGGAGATAAAACCGCCGCAAATTAACGACGCGGCGATTCCGGCATATTTTGTAATTTTATCCAGGATGCCGCCCATCTGCAGCCGCGCGACTAAATTCAAGCCGCCCAGATAGCCTTTGAAAATACCGAAATAGCGAACTAACAGCTGAACAAGCGTCATCACCAGGACAAACACAACCGCTCCCGCGGCGCTGGTGTAATGACTGGCCATGATCATTGAACAGCCCAATCCGGCCATGATCGGCCGCAATGTGCCATGGATGAGGGAATCGCCAATGCCGGCTAACGGCCCCATCAGCGCCACTTTAATCTGATTGATCGATTCCGGATCGATATCATGGCTGCGGGCATTCCGCTCTTCCATCGCGGCGGAAATCCCGATGCAGAAAGACGCCATCCGGCCCTCCGTCAGAAACAGCTGCGTATGCCGCTGATAGGCTTCCGCCTTGTCCTTCGGATCGGTATAGACCTCTTCAATAACCGGAATCAGGCCCTGGACAATCCCCGGCGCTTCCTGTTTTGTATTGGAACAGCCGCTTTCAATCGCCAGAGAATACATGTAGGTTTTCCACAGCGTCTTTTTGCTCAGATGATTCGGCGCTCCTTCCTGCGCTGAGGAGGACAAAACGGTCTGCGGCGCGTCTTCTTTTTCCACATAGTAATTCAGGGCGACGCAGACTAGCGCAATCGCCGCCATTCCGATCATATTGATTCCCAGATACGCCGCGATGATAAAGCCCAGGACAAAATAAGGCCAGGAACTCTTGTTTTTAATCGTCCCCAACAACAATGCAACGCCCACGGCGCCCAACATGCCGCCGCCGGCGCGCACGCCGCTGGTCAGCCAGGCCGGGATGACGTTCAGGAAATTCTGAACGACTTCCGCTCCGAAGTAAACGGCGATGAACGTCGGCAGTCCGAATAAGATATAATTGACGATTGCCGGCATCAGCGACGTCCAGATCTTAATCCCCCGGACATCCGCTTTCTTTGCGGCTTTTTCTACCTGACGGGTCGTGAATTCCTGCAGTGTTGCGTTCCGGAATTGACGGCCGATCAGACCTAACAATGAAATCGGGATCGCCGTCGTAATTCCCAGCGCGGCGCTGCCGGACAGACAGGCCAGAGCCGTAGCGATTCCCGCACTGATCACCTCATCCGGCGGAACTGCGGTCCCGACATAGACGACAGCCAGAAACATCAGTTCAATCGTGACGCCGACCTCCAATCCCATCGGCAGATTATTGAAAATCAGACCGACGATCGGCCCCAGACAAATTGGCCGGTAAATGAAAGTCGACAGAAAGGCTTTATCCAAAAATCCCAGCCAGACGACGAGCGAGACTAAAAATGCTTTCAGTAACATAAGTTCTCCTTTCCGGTTTGTTTATTTTTGTTGCAGAATCTTAAGCTCTTTTCCCCGTTCCTCTGGAACGGCTTTAATGGTCATTTTAGCGCAGGACGCCGCCAGCGCTTTCAGCGTTTCGACATCCTGATCGTTGACATACAGATAGTCAAGAACATGCCGGATTCCGGCTTTTTTCTCGTCAAAGCTCATATTTCCCAAGATGATCTCCCGGGATTTCACATCCAATCCTGCCCGGACCATGTCCAGCATCGCCTGCGGCGTGCGGACAATCATCAGCGTCCGCCGGGCGGAGGTGTCCACATTGATCAGCTTCAGGGCAGCCTCCTGCGACAGGACTTCCAAATGAATCCCCGACGGGACCGCCAGCGCCAGAATCATCCGGAGCATCGGATCCGCGGCGCTCTTCTCGTCTACAACCAGAATTTGTTCCGCCCTCGCTTCCGCAATCCATTTTGTAATGATTTGCCCATGAATTAACCGATCGTCAATCCGAATCACGGTAATCTCCATCTTTATCCCTCCGCTTTCTGCCATAATTCTTCAATGTTGCGGTAATAAACGTCTTCCAGTTCAGTTTGCGAAAAACCCAGCAGCTGGATTTTGCGGACTTCGGTTTCGATCGGCTTATATGGCCAGTCAACGCCGAACAAGATCCGCCGGGATCCAATTTCGCGGGCAGCTTTAAGCAGCACGTCGCGCTGGTATTGCACGGATGTTTCAAGGTAAATATTGGGAACATCGCGCACCGCCTCAACGACGGTATAACCAAACTCCCGGCTTCCCATGTGTGTGAAAACAAACGGATGATCAGGAAACATCTTCGCGTAGCGGATCCAGGCAAACGGGGTGCACAGCGGACTGGTTCCGACATGAACCTGGACCTGAACCGGATATTCAAAAATATGCGCGAGGACCTCCTGCAGCTGCGGTGTATTATCAGAATAATACCCATGTTTCCAGGGATGAAATTTCACGCCGACCATGTGCCGCTGCCCCAGATCCAGATCAATTTCCTGATGGACATCGGGCGCCTTGGGATTGATGAACGCATAACCCCGAATCTGTTCTGGATACAACTGCATGGCTTCATAGACAAGGTCGTTCTGGCGGCGATTATCGGTACCGGACAGACTGCTGATACCGGTTTGCGTGATGCCATGGCTGAGCATGTCCTTTACGAGCTGATGAACGTCATGAGGATCGCCAGAGCTGGTTGTCCCCAGATGAGAATGAGCGTCGAGCATTTTCAAACGGATCACCTCTTCTTTCGTCAAGCAAGCTGCGCATCTTGTTATACCTTTATACTAACATGTCATATAAAAATGTCAATTATGAATACATGATATAACAAGTTTATTCGCAATTATTCTATGTTCCGCTTGAAATTTGAGGCAATTTTGCGTTCCTGTCACCAAATTTCGTCCCGCTGAACAAAAAAAGACAAGGCTTGATAGGATGATGCCTTGTCCCAAACTTTGCGTTTTTCAGTTTACCGCTGCGCTTCGATCTCCCGGATTACCGTCCGCAGCTGTTTCAGCGGCACCGCCGGACTGTATAAATACCCCTGATAATGCGTACAGCCCAATTCTTTCAGCAAGTCGCGCAGTTCTGCAGTTTCGACATATTCCGCGATGACCGTGAAGTTCATCGATTGGGCCAGATACAGAATTGACTGGATGATCTGCCGTCCGCTCGCGTTCACCCGGGCATTTTTCACCAGACTGCCATCCAGCTTGACAAGCTCAAACTGACTGCTCTGCAAATACTTCAGCGACGTACTGCCCATTGAGAAATCATCGACTGCCAGCGAATAGCCCAGATCTTTAAACTCCTTCAGCCGCTGGCGCATCGCCTCGTCCAGAAGCAGCGTGTTCTGCTCCGTCACCTCAATGCAATACCGGCCTTTCGGCACCGGATGTTGCCGGAGAAAATCCGCGAACACCTCCGATTTCAAGGTATCGACGGTGACGTTCATCGAAATCACCGCGTCGATCCCGCTGAAATCCGCCTGCAGCACCTGCGTGAACACCGCCATCTCCAGCGCCTGCAGCTGATCGGTTTCCTTTGCCAGATCAATGATCAGCGGCGGGGGAACCTTGCCATAGCGGGGATGAGTGTACCGCAGCAGCGCTTCCACGCCGAAGCAGTGGTTTTCCGCGTCAAACTGCGGCTGATAGCCCATTTCAATATGGT
Source organism: Holdemania sp. Marseille-P2844 (assembly GCF_900120005.1). Taxonomy (GTDB): domain Bacteria; phylum Bacillota_I; class Bacilli_A; order Erysipelotrichales; family Erysipelotrichaceae; genus Holdemania. Next base: position 446,497 of record NZ_LT635454.1, on the reverse strand, counting down.
TCTGCTGCAAATCGTTGTTAATCTCCGCCGCCAGCAGCTTTGCGAAATTGCCAACGGCGCCATGCATCCCGATCAGATTCGCCGGTTTGCCCTGCTCCATTTGGGCGTCCAGCGTTTCGATCAGCTCGCTCATCTGCCGCTGCGACTGGCGGATCAGCATCTTATCGTAAAGCAGCACAAACGGCGCGTAAATTCCTACGCCCAGCGCAATGTTCACAATCTGAAGCAGCGCTCCTGTCCACGATCGGGTTGCCAGATAGCCGCTGATCAACGCTGGCGTCGTCCATTCCACGCCCTGCACGCACACCGGAACCCATCCCATCCCCATCGCCAGCGACGAGGTGAACAGACAGACTAAGGGCGTCAGTAAAAACGGAATTACAAACACCGGATTAAACACAACCGGCAGGCCGAAAATCATCAGCTCATTGATATTGAACAACATCGGAATGACCGCCGTTTTTGCCAGCGTCCGGCTGACGCGCTGACGGCTGAACAACATCAGCGCGATCAGCAGACAGATCAATGTCCCACAGCCGCCGATGAATACAAAATTATCCAGAAATGTCTTGGTAAAGATCTCCGTCGGCGCCATTCCGGCCGCCGCCGCGGCAACGTTGATCTGCATTCCCTCCTGAAACAGGGAACGTGAAACATTCTCCAGAACGTTGGCGCCATGGATTCCCAAAAGCCACAGCACGGAAGACAAAAACACAAACAGCGCCGAACTGACCAGTCCCCGTCCCATGTGCCGAAACAACGTATTGGACAACAGCACGAACACTTCCTGGAAACTTTCAATATGGAACACCAGCCGGATTCCCTCGTTGAACACCGCCGCCCCCAGCAGCACCGCCAGCATCGGCAGAATCGCCGTCAGCGCCTGATTGAAATTGTAATCCGCGCCGGGGGTAAAGAAATGCTCGTCAGGCAGCTTCCGCCGCAGCCCGCAATACGTAAAGCTTGTAAAGAATGCCGCGCACACCGCGGTAAACGTTCCGACCGCTCCCGCCGATTCCAGCTTGAGGCCGCCGTTGAGAATGATGAACACCATGACAGCCGCCGGCGGAACGATCCAATCCCCGGCCAGCGGTTTCTCCTCGGTCTGCAGCGCGCCCCAGGCCAGACACCCTGTCAGCAGCACCGACAGAATGCCGAAGGTACATTGATAAAGCAGTTCCGCCAGTTCTTCGATAAAAGCCAGCGCAGGAAAATAACCCGCAAACGTTCGAATCAATAACGAAAAGGACCCGATCATTAAAATCGGAATCGCGATCGTCAATCCCGCCCTGACCGCGCGGATCAGTCGGCAGGATTCCATTTTCGCCAAGCCGGCGCTGAACTTCTCTTTCCGCATGTTTTTCTCCCTGATTTCTTCTATTATACCGCATTTCATGCGGAACGTCCGGCTTTCTTTGTCCAAATTACGAACGGGAATGCGGTTTTGCGGATGCCTGACCCCAGCGATCGTCGATAAACTGCCGGATCAGACTGAACGCGTCCTCGCGGCAGCCCTCGTTTTCCAACAGCTCATGACCGCAGGCCTCAAAGCAGACGAGCTGTTTGCGCTCGCTTTGAATTTGATGATAGGCGTATTGCGAAGACGACAGCGGCACAAATTCATCCTGCAGCCCCTGCAAAATCAATGTCGGACAGCTCACCTTTTTCACGGCCGGCTTCAGCTTTTTCACCAGCTCAAAAAACTGCGGGAAATACTCATATTCCAACAACCGCTCCTCCATATACGCCTTGAACTGCGATTCGCTGTGCTTCAAAATCGCGGCATATTTGGGAATCAGCCGGCTGACTGTTTCCAGATTCATATACTCAAATGCCGGCGCGACCAGCACGAGTTTATCCACCGCCAGAAACGAAGCCAGAAACGCGGCGATCACCCCGCCCATCGAAAACCCCAGCAGCGTCACCTCATATCCTTTTTCCAGATAGGCCGTGACCTCCTGGTTGGCGCGCGCCACCCAGATCAGCCATTCCTTGTCATTTTTATCTTCGTCGTACAGATCAAAACAGCGATATTCCAGTCTGGAATCCGTCTCGCACATCGTTTTCAGGTAGTGAAAATCTTCCTGCTTGCGCCGGCCGAAGCCATGAATCGCGATCAGAACCCGTTTTCTGCGGCGCCTGGCAAATAAGCCAGGCCGGATCATCCGCGCCTCCGATAGCGATACAGGCAGATGCCCGCCGCGACCGCAACGTTCAGCGATTCAAAGCTGGACATTTCGATAAACGCCCGCTGATCGCAGATTTCCAGCGTCGCCGGCCGGATTCCCTGTCCTTCATTGCCCAGCACCAGGGCCACGTTTTCAACGATCGGCAGTTCGCTCAGGGGCTGCGCTTCATGCAGCGCCGTCGCGATCACCATAACCCCTTTTTCCTTCAGCGACCTCAGCGCCGGGATCAGTTCAATCCGCGAAATTGCGATGTGAAACAGCGCGCCCTGGGTGGAGCGCACGCATTTTTCATTGTAGACATCGGCGCAGTCGGGCGAAAGCAGCACCTGATCGAAACCAAACGCCACCGCCGTACGGATGATCGTTCCGACGTTGCCGGGATCCTGCACCCCATCCAGCGCCACAATCCGCGAATTCCTCGATTTCCGGCTGACCTTCTGCGCACAGACGGCGATCAGCCAGGCGCCGGACACATTGGCGCTGAGCTTGCGCATGACGCTCTCGCTGCAGACGATCGCTTCCTTTTCCTGATGAAACGGATTTGTCCGGCCAGCTTCGACCAACAGCAGTTCAACCACGCCTGCTTTCAGAGCCTCACCGATCAGATGTTCGCCCTCGATCAGAAACTGACCTGTCTGATCACGATATTTTTTCTGCTGGAGCTTCGCCCAGTTTTTTACTTTCTCATTCATCGGGGAATTGATTTCCATAAATCCGCCTCCTGTTGTCTCTCTCATTATGATAATCAATCGGCGTGGAAAAAACCAGAATCTTTTTCGATTCCGGTTTCATTTTTATTCTGACGCCGCTTGACGGTCCGTGTGCGGATACGCGCAATTATAGGTTTTCCCGGGCTCCAGCTGGATTCCGCGGGCTTCAAACAATTCGCTGACGGTCACCAGCTGATACCCTTTCTCACTCAGCCATTCGATCACCCGGACGCTGGCCTGGGCCGTCGGCTCATACATATCATGCATCAGGATGATATCGCCGTCCTGAACCTCGCGCATGACCACATCCACTGATTTATCGGCATTCTGATGTGCCCAGTCGCGCGTGTCAATCGACCACAGGATCAGCGGATACGGCGAGGTTTTCTTCAGCATATCGTTATATGCTCCATAGGTTGGACGAACTAACAGTTCCTGCTGCTCCAGAGATCCCGCCTCCCCGATCGCATCCCAGGTCGCGCTGAATTGATCGAGTATGCCCTGGCTGCTCTGCTTGGTCAGATCGACATGCCCGAACGTATGGTTGCCGACTTCGCTGCCTTCCGTAAGCATCCGCGCGACGATATCCTTGTGATTTGCGACCCGGCTGCCCAGCACGAAGAAAGTTGCCGCACCGTCATGTTCCTGCAGCGCGTCCAGAATCACCGGCGTCACCTGTCGGTTCGGTCCATCGTCATAGGTCATCGCAACCATCGGCCGGGTCGGGTCGATGATCCGGCCCCGGGCCTGCAGCCCCAGCAGATTGCGCGTATCCTCATCGACATAGCCGATGACTTTATTCAGCGGAATCACCGCGATCAGCTCCTCGCTCTGAGCAGGTAATGTCTGCGGCGGCAGAACGACGCGCAGTTCGTCTTCGTTCAGAAACAATTCCGCCTTGTTATCAATCAGCACGTTCTCATCGACTTCATAATCCGGATTGGTCGTTTCCGGCACCAGTGTTGTCAAGAAGCTGCGCATTAAAAAAGCCAGATGCTTCATGCCGTCCGCTGAAAACAGATCGCTGAAGCGAATCAGCCGATCCTGCTGCAGATCGAAGGTCCAGGCCCGGACTTCTTTCATGTTGATGGCGCCGGTCCGCTCAAAGCTGATCTGCACTGAGCCGTACCGTTCGTTCAGCTCATAGGATTCATAATCAGCATATAGGGTACACAACCCTTCGACACCCTGATTTTCCTGTTCAAATCTTGCGATTGCTTCGTTGACGGCCGCTTCGATATTCGCGTCGATCTCCGCGCTGTTTAAATGCGGATAGTACACCGCGATCGCCCGCTGGCCAGTCACCTTGATCTTCTGTTTCATCTTTCCGATACGATGATTTTCCTCAATCGTCTGACGCATCGCTTCCGGCAGACGCCGCCGCTGACTTTCCCGCTGCCACGACTGGCCGATCAGAACACAGGCCGCTATTAAAATGAAAAGACAAATCCCCAACCGACATTTTGTTTTTGTTTTCACGCTTCTCACCTTCGTTATCACTGTATGTTCTTAGCGAAGAAAAAAGACGTTGAAACAACCCCGGGTGCTTACTCCGTTCAGGGCAAACCTGGAATTTCCCAACACGAAGCAGACAGGATGAAATGTGATCTCTCCCTTCATCCTGCCTGTTTTATCTTTGTCGGTATTCAAATAAGAATCCAAACTCTCCCAGCTTTCATGGCTTGATGAAAAGATCAGCGAGAACCCTTTTGATCAGCAAAAAAACATCAGAAAGTTTGCTTTTCCTTCCTGATGTTTCTCGCATTTCAAGCCTTGATTGAACTGTTTCCTGTCCCTTTCAGCAGGGTTCAGCAAACAGCATTGAACAGACTCTTTCAGCCCCGGCGGATCGGGATCTGAACTTCTGTCAGCCAGTCTTCTTCCGAGTCCTGATTCCAGATACCGTCGATATAGCTCTCGCGTGGTTCACCGATGATTTCGGCGTGATTGTCCTCCACCCACTGCATCAAAGCGGCATAAACCTCGCTGAAGCCTTCATAGCCGCCTTTAAACAACGCGCAGGCCGCTTCCACCGCCGGTTCTTTGCGGAACTGGACGTCGTCGAAATCCGGCTTCATCACTTCGACCGCCTGACAGATCTCGGCGTGAATGTCCTTTTCCCGGTATTCGCCATCCAGTTCTTTTACGAAGCAATATTCCGGCTGTGTGCATTTCAGATCCGGATACCGTGAGGCAACCTTCGCTCCCGTCGCCGGGATCTCGCCAAGCAGATCACGATACGCGGGCAGGGCCACCTTGCGGGCCATCACGATGCATTCCGGCAATTCTTTGACGATAACATTGATTTTCATAACGCTCTCCTTTGCGCCTGTCGTTAAGACGCGTTCAATGCGGCGAAACTGATGCTGCAGCGAATCAAGATCGGCGGCGATCTGACAGCGGCGCTGGCTCAGAGCGTCGTTTTCACTCACTTCGCCATGCAGAATCCTGCGGATCAGCGCCACGCCAAGTCCCAGCTGCCGCCATTGCTGAATCTGAGCCAATGCGATCAGCTGTTCCGTCGAATACCAGCGGTATCCAGTCTCCTCGTCGATCTGCTTCGGCCGCAGCAGACCGATCGAATCATAATACCGCAGTGTTTTGACCGTCGTCTTTCCCATTTTTGAAAAATCTCCTATTTTCAGCATCTTGTTTCCTCCTCCGCAAACAAAGCATAGATCCTCCCTTAACGGGAGAGTCAACTGTTTTCTCAAGAAAAGTTGATTTTTTCTATCTTATCATGAATTTATGTGTTTTTCTGCTTTTCAGAGTGTGTTCATGTTGACAGAATGAACTGTAACTATTATGATTACAGTATTAAAAGAACATTTCGTTCTTTCGGAGGAACTCATGTTGCCATTCTTTTCCCGCTTCTTCAACAAAACGATGAAGAAACAACCCATCCGGCTGACGCCCGCGCAGGCGAAACAGAAAATGGAGAGCGAACCGGTTACGATCCTCGACGTACGCCAGCCGCAGGAGTTTGCCCAGGGGCATATTCCCGGAGCGATCAATCTGCCCAACGAAACGATCGCACACACCGCGCTGGCCACTTTGAGCGATGAGGACGCCGTGCTGCTGGTGTATTGCCGGTCAGGTCATCGCAGCGCGCAGGCCGCAAACAAACTGGTCCAGCTCGGCTACAACCATGTCTATGATTTCGGCGGGCTGCTTCAATGGCCTTACGAAACGGTTCGCAAGGGGCAGAAATGACCAGCGAGCTGACCGTCGCGATTCACGCCGCGGTGTATCTGGCGCATAAAAACGCCCCGCAGTCCAGCGAGGAACTGGCTGTCAACATCTGCACCCATCCAGTGCGGGTCCGCAAGATCATGGCTGCCTTGTGCCGGGCCGGGATCGCGATCTCCCAAGAAGGCAGCGAGGGCGGCTACCGCCTGTGCCGCAAGCCTCAGGAAATTACGCTGCGCCAGATTGCCGACGCGCTGCACGCCGCGTTGGTGGAAAGCCGGTGGCAAAGCGGCGATCCCGAAATGAGCTGTCTGGTCGCCTCCGGCATGGCGCGGGAAATGGATAAAATCTACCGCCAGTTAAACGAACAATGTCTGGAAAGTCTGGATCGGCTGACGCTGTGGGATCTGCTTCAGGATCTCTTTGTCACGCAGCCGGAACAGATCATCATGAATAAAAAGGAGGAACCCATTCATGAAAACATACGATAATCTGATCATCGGCTTCGGCAAAGGGGGAAAAACGCTGGCTGCCAGCCTGGCGAAAGCCGGCCAGCGCACAGCGCTGGTTGAAAAATCACCGTTAATGTATGGCGGCACATGCATCAACGTCGCCTGCCTGCCAACCAAATCCTTAGAAAACAGCGCCCGCCAGTCTGCGATTCAAGGTGGGGATGACGCTGCCCGGCAGCTTCATTTCCGGCAGGCAATCGAGGAAAAACGCCGTCTGACCGCAATGCTGCGGAAGAAAAATTATGACAAGCTTGTTTCCTCCGGCGTCGAAGTGATGGATGGAGAAGCGTCCTTTCTCGATGATCATCACGTCCAGGTTTTGACAAAAGAAGGCCCGGAAATTCTTGAAGCTCACCGCATTTTCATCAATACCGGAGCGAAGCCGTTTGTCCCGGACATTCCCGGATTGAAGCAGAGTCCGCGGGTTTATCTCAGCGAAAGCATCATGGAATTGGAAACGCTGCCGCGGCGGCTGGTCATTTTGGGCGGCGGCTACATCGGACTGGAATTCGCTTCGATGTTCGCAAATTTTGGATCTCAGGTCACCATCCTGCAGCCCAACCAGCGGTTTCTGCCGCGTGAGGATCTTGAGATCGCGGATGCGGTGGAAACGAGCCTGGCCCGCCGGGGCGTGCGGCTAATGCGCAATACGGCGTTAAAGGAAGTGCGGGATGAAGCTGCGGAAACCGTTCTGATTTTAAAGCAGGACGAAATGGATTCAGAACTGCGCTGCGACGCACTGTTAGTCGCGACAGGCCGGCGTCCGCAGCTGGACAATCTGCATCCGGAAGCGGCGGGGATCGCCCTGACTTCCCGCGGCGCAATCGCCGTCAACGAACAGCTGAAGACCTCGGTCGATCATATCTGGGCGATGGGCGACGTCACCGGGGGTCTGCAATTCACCTATATCTCGCTGGATGATTCACGGATCGTCACCGACGCTCTGAATTCGGGACCGCGCACCACCGCCAATCGAGGTGCGGTGCCTTACAGCGTCTTTATGGATCCGCCGTTCTCCCGTGTCGGTTTGAGCGAAGATGAAGCCCGAAGCGCCGGCTATGATCTTAAAATTGCCAGAATTCCGGCCGCTGCCATCCCGAAGGCGCAGGTATTACGCAAGACCGACGGCCTGTTAAAAGTAATTATCGACGCGAAAACCGATCAGATACTCGGCGCGCACTTCTTCTGTGAGGAATCGCATGAAATGATCAATCTGATCAAGCTGGCGATGGACGCCAAACTTCCGTATCCCGTTCTGCGCGATGGCATTTACACTCATCCGACGATGAGCGAAGGTCTCAACGACCTGTTCGCCGCCGTGCTTTAAGTCTAACCTTCCTTATATATTATAATAAAACGCCGGCGAAACCCGGCGTTTTTTCTGACGTTATTTTTTATTGAGCCTGCGGACTTTTTACAATCCCCTTCGTTCGCGCAGTCTGACAGGCAGTTTTATTCTTTTTCACTGATTTTGGCCAACAGTTCCTTCGCCGCGATTTCCAGCGCATTGCCGCCCTTTTCCGGCAAGCCCAGGCCGGTGTAAATTTCACCCAGGAAAATATGTTGTTTCAGCAGCGCCGCAAACATCTGATCAATAATTTTCAGACATTCCGGCTGTTTCTGCATCGGCCCGAATGGATTGGCGAAGAAGGTGGTGGACAATCCTTTTTCCTGCGTCGTGCCCAAAGCGAACCGTTTGCCCTCAATAAAGGTCTGAACCGCTTCTTCCTTACTATCGAAAGCCCGCAGACCGCGCCGGTCGGTATAATTGTTGGCGTAGAGGAACAGATCAACCTTCTGGTCGGTGATGATCGTATCATACGGCGAAGCGGGGATGACGACACGCGCGTTGGCGCTCTCCGGATTAAAGAAGATCGAACGATCCATATCGCGGTAAGCACTGCCCTTATCCAGATCATCCAGCCGGACAAACGCGCCGATTTCCGTGCCCTGAGCGCGGATCTGACCGTGTTTATCCAGATGCAGCGAGCCCATGTCGTCGAAGATGATCTCCCGGCTGACGATCACATCCTCGCTTAAGTTGGTCAGCGCTTCGATCGTTTCCGACTTGCCCGCGCCGGAGTCGCCGATCATGATTACGCCTTTTTTCGTACCGTCCTGCAGCGTCAGATTGATCATCGCGCCATGCAGCGGCAGCCAGCCTTTTTCAATCATCGCCAGATTGTGCAGCGTCAGGATCATCTTTTTTAAATAACCGAAGTATTCGATCACATCAGCATAGGATACCTTGCCGACCCACATCGCATTGGCCTTATCATGATAGAAAACCGTATCGTTCTGGCCGTCCGGATTGCCGAACAACAAAAGCAGATCCGGTCTGGCGCCGATGCAGTCCTCGTCGGAAGCCAGCTCAAACAGATTCGCCAGCGCCACGGCTCCGGCGGTAAAATCGCGGTGGAAATAAGTGTAGCATAACAAGGAGCCGACCTTTAACGGGAAGCACATCCACTCCTCATCACCTTTAACCCACTCCGCCATCGGGTTCGCATCGACCTCGGTAAACATGCCCAGGCGCTTGTTGCTGCGGGGATGGATGATCAGCGGCGTGCGCATCATGATCGTATGCACAAACGGAATGTCGCATAGCTCGCGATACCCCTCCGGCGCCGGCCATGGGTAATCACGCAGCAGCAGGCTGGCGTTGGTTCCGGCCTGAAGCTGACGGTATACGCGGTTCTTCGAACCCTGGGTCTTCTGCTGGACCGTGCGGTAAAAATCCAGGATCATCTGATGGAATTTCGCGTCGGCCTCCATAAAGTTCGCCAGCTGCAGCCCTTCCTCATTGCGCGTATAAATGACGGAATAACGCTGCATATTCCGCCAGAAATGATAACAATCCTCAATCACCGCCAACATCTTCTGACGTTCTTTAAAATACGGATGGGCGATTTCTTCCACCTCCAGCACCTGCATGACCTTTAACAGGCGGATCAGATCTTTTTTGACTTCTTCGATCGGAAGCCCGCGGCGCAGCCACGCAAACAGCTGGGGATTGGTATGGGAACAAGAATTTAAATATAAATCCAGAAACATCGAAAAACTTTCGCTCGACAACAGTTCCTCCGCTGTCGTGTAGTACGCTTTGGTGTAGTTGATCAACGCCATATTGCGTTTGAGATAAATCGCTTCTTTCATGCCGGGCCTCCTTCAACACCAGTCCATTATATCACTTTCAAAAAGAAATGAAAGTTCTTTCTTAACACTTTCATTTCTTTCATATTTTTTGTTATGTTTTCTTATATGATTTATGGTATGTTCGTCGAATCAGAGACAGACTGGTTTCATTCCTTTTCCAAGCGGCAGATCTGGCTGCTGATAGGAGGAAGAAAACAATTCTTCCCGCATTGGATAGCAGGCGTCTGACCGCTCTGCTTTAGTCTATGCTCAAAGTCCGGCTGACGTCGCAGTTTTTTCAGTTTTGTCAGGGAAGCACTCAATTCGCCATTACCACTACGGGTCCGGCTGATGTTTTTATTTCATTCTGTTGGGGGAAGGGTCAGCGGCGCTGACGCACGACTTCAAAGCTGATCGCGGCGACGGCGCTGGTGCCGTTTAACGCGCTGCGCACAGGCCGGGCATAGGGAATCACGATGTTCTGATCGCTCTGCTTCAGCACGTCGCGGCTCAATCCCCGCAGCTCGCCGCCGATCGCCAGCACAATCGGCTGGTTGAAATCGGCGTCAAAATAAGCAATCGCATCACTGCGCTGGGCACAGTATAAGACACACCCCGCCTGGCGGCATTGGGAAACCGCCGCCCCGAGATCCTCGCACAAACACCAGGGGAGCTGTTCGCTTGCGCCCGCGCTGGACTTCACGATCGTAGCCTGCGCACTCTGCCAGTCCCGGCTGCCCATCAGCACGCCGGTACAGCCGGCGGCATACAACGTGCGAAACGCATAACCGAGGTTAAACGGGTCTTCAATTCCTTCCAAAACCGCGACAAACGGCTTGGGATTTTCCAGACAATCCGAAACCGATTGATAGATCCGATCCCCTGCCAGCGCCAGAATCCCGCCATGCGTCCGGCCGGTCGCCTGTTGATCAATCTTCTCGCGCGGCCAGCGTTCTACCGGGATTTCTCGCTGGGCAGCCTGACGCAGAATAAACGCCGTATCCTTATCTTTCTTCTTCTGATCGACGACCAGCTTCATCACGGGACGGCGGCCCGCCATCATGACGGCTTTGACACTCAGCGCGCCTTCAAACCAGTTCATAGTTTACGCTCCTTCCGGCGAATCAAATCATACGGATGCAAAACTGCCGGAGTATTGATCCAGCAGCGCTGCAGCGGCTTATTGGCGATTTCGACGACCGCGCCTTCCTCATCCCTCATCGTTTCCAATACAAAGGGCGTATTTTCCAGATGCGGCCCAAAGGCTTCCAGCGTTTCCCCGATTTCAAAGTGATTGCGCACCTCGATGAGGGCTTGTTTGTCATCTGGATTGTAGTCCAGCACCTGCGCCAGAAAATCGTGAGTTACCCGCGAAGGCGCATTGTCGTACAAATGATCCTGCGGACCGGGAATGCCCGCCAGAAAGCCCAGGCAGGCAGGCCGGTTTTCTGCCCGCATCAGTTCGCGCTGAGCTGCCAGAACGGCCGGCTGCGGGTCTTCTTCAGGGTGCTCAAGAAGCCAGTCGATCAGTTTCCGGTAAGCCCGGACAACGACCGCGATGTAATAGGCTGATTTCATCCGGCCTTCTATTTTCAAGCTGGCCACGCCTGCGCGGATCATGTCATTAACATAAGCCGCGGCCATCAGATCTTTCGAGCCCATGGAGAACAACAGGCTGTCGTCGCTCAGCTTCTGCGCTCCGTTATAAAGATGATAGCGCCAGCGGCAGGACTGAGCGCAGCCGCCGCGGTTGGCGTCGCGCAGCGTCATCGCGTTGCTTAAGGTGCAGCGCCCGGAATAGTTCACGCACATACCGCCATGGATAAACGTTTCAATCGGGACTTCGCTGTGATCGCAAATCTGCCGGATCTGATCCATCGTGCATTCGCGGGCCAGCACAACCCGGTCCGCCCCCAGCTGTTGGTAAAACCGGACAGCCTGAGAATTGGTGCTGGACATCTGCGTGCTGAGATGAACCTCCAGCTTCGGCGCAACGGTTTTCGCATGCCGGACAATCGTCGGTGAAGCGACGATCACGGCATGCACACCGATCCTTTCCAGTTGGCGCAGATAATCGTCCAGGCCGTCAAAATCGTCTTCGTGGGGAATGATATTGACCGTCACATGGACATGCGCACCGTATTCCCGGGCAAAGCGTACGCCCTCGGCGATATCTTCGATTTCAAAATTACTGGCGCGGGATCGCAGCGAAAAGCGCTTGCCGCCCAGGTACACTGCGTCCGCACCATAACGGACTGCCGTTTTCAAACGAGCCAGATCGCCGGCCGGAGCTAACAGCTCAATCGTTTTTCTCATGCCGCGTCCTCCTTGGTTAAATTGGTCTTCTGTTGATAATAGCCGGAGCCGTAATTCAGATCAGGCCAGCGTTGCTTCAGCTGTTCTTTCACGACGGCCGGGTCCGCGCCTTCCAGCACCGCGCCGCAGGCTTTCCGGGCGTCGATCAATTCCGCATCGCAGGAAAACAGACTATCAAATGTAAAATGACCGATCCCGCTGGCTGCCAGCTGTGAAATCTGATCCAGCGAACAGAGCGTGCTTTCCATATATACCGCCGTGCCTTCCGCTTCTTCCAGAATCGGCATTTTCCCAGTTCGGGTTGCTTCAATTAAATACAGTTCACGACGATCATACAGATCGTCGATTGTCTTGCCGATCACCTGCAAATAGTTGGATACCAGCTTACGGCGCGAATAAGCCATCACCTGCCGCCCATGAATCTGCAGTTCCAGCCGGGCGCCGTCGGTCTTGCGGGCGATTGAGAGAATTTCTTCCAGCGTGATCTCCGCAGCCAGGACGACGCGGCCTACGCCCAGCTTTAGCATTTCCTGAATATCCCGGGAATTGGTCATCAGCGTGTCCGGCGCGTAGATCAGCCGGTCTTTCAATCCCAACCGCTCCGCACTCATGAAAACCGCCGGATCCATATAAACAATTCCCTCCGGCTGCCAGGCTTGGATCTGCTTCAATTTCATTTCCATTTCCGCCAGTTCTTCTTCCATCCACAGGCGGTTGAAAACAATCTCGCACCGAAGTCCTGAAGCGTGAACGCGGCGGACTAACGCTTCGGCTTCAGCCGGCGAAAAACACCGGGCGGTGCGGACGGAGCAACCTTCAACCCCGATCCGGATCGTCGTCATCCCGCTGTTTTTCATTTCTTCCAGCGACGCTGCCTGCTGCAGCGCCGCAATCCAGTTGATTTGTTTCATGTTTATCTTTCGTTCCTTTCCGCGCATTGGGACAGCTTGCGCTTTAATTATACGGTCAGGGTTTCAAAAGTCAATCATTCTGCGGGGTTGTGCGGTTTTTCACCGGGATTTAACATTGACGCTCAACGTTCTTTTTGTTAAAATATTCGAGATTGATAAGGGAGTAGTCACCGCGGGTAACCGCGTTGCTAAGTCAACAACCTGACGAAGTTTTTTCGTCTGGCTTAGAGGTAATTGACAAGACTTGTCTGACGCTTGAGGAGAACAGCGTAAGACAGGTCTTCTTTTTTTATCGGAACCTGGGAAATGAAAGAGGAGATTGAACTATGAGCATTGAAGTCGCAGTTATTTTATTTATTGCCGGGGTTTTCCTGGTCGTCAAGGGTGGCGATCTGTTTGTCGACGCCGCCAGCTGGATCGCAAAAGCCTCCGGGATCCCTTCCTTTATTGTCGGCGCGACGATCGTCAGTCTGGCCACCACGCTGCCGGAGATGATCGTTTCGGTTCTGGCGGCACTGCAGGGAAAAACAGAAATGGCGATCGGCAACGCGGTCGGTTCTGTTACGGCCAATACCGGCCTGATTCTGGCAGTGGCGATGCTTTTTATGCCGATCGCTATCCGGCGTAAGGATTACATCAAGCATTGCGGCTTGTTGATCGCTGCCGCGGCGGTGCTGCTTGGATTCAGCTTGTCGGGAGCCTTGAGCTTAGCCGGCAGTCTGATTCTGATCGCGATCTTTTTGATCTCGATGGCGGAAAATGTCCGCAATGCGATGAAGCAGCAGGAAGACAGCGAACGGATCCAGACAACCCGCAAAGAAACAGGACGGCGGATCGTGATGTTTATATTCGGAGCGCTGGGCATTGTCGCCGGATCGCAGCTGCTGGTCAACAGCGGCAGTGCGCTGGCGGCTTTCTTCGGGGTACCGGAACGGATCGTCGCCGTCACGATGATCGCGATCGGCACATCGCTGCCGGAGCTGGTCACCACGATCACCGCGATTGTCAAAAAAGAATCGAGCTTGTCGATCGGCAACCTGATCGGCGCGAACATTCTCGATCTGACTCTGATCCTGCCGGTTTGTTCTTTTGTTTCCGGTCAGGCGCTGCCGGTTTCCGCGCAGAGTCTGGCAGTGGACATGCCGGCGTGTCTGCTGATCACCATGCTGGCTCTGCTGCCGTTGCTGCTGAAAGAAAAGGGATCAAAAATGCAAGGCCTCAGCTTGATTTTAGGTTACTCGTTGTATCTGTTCTTTGTTTTATAAGTTTCATTTGACATCCGGGTACTTTCGGGGTATATTCTTCACAAACAGAGTAGGTTCCTGCGCGTTAAGTGCTTTCTGAACGGGGAGTTGTCAGAAGGACGAAAAGGTTTCTTGCGGTGCAGGTTCCGCATCCCGCTGACCCGAAAATCGAAGGCATGGCCTTCTCTTTTACCTGTCAGAGGGAAAAGAGGAGGTTTTTTTATGGCTCAGTTTTCCAAAGCTCTCTTTTCTCATCCGTTTTCCCATGCTTACTGGCAAGAAGCGTCCGCCGAAACGCGGCGTGTCCGGATTCTCGCGGTCGCTGCGCTGTGCATGGCCTTAAAAATGGCCATCGCTTCGTTTCGGATTCCGGTGGCCGACAATCTCTATGTTTATTTCACGTATCTGATCACCGCTGTGCAGTGCGCGGTTTGCGGACCGGTCGTCGGCGTGCTTTGCGGCGGAATCGGCGACCTGATTGAATTCGCGATTCATCCCAACGGTCCCTTCTTCCCGGGCTACACGTTATCGAGCATGGCCGGCGCGTTGATTTTCGCTTTATTTCTTTACCGCACAAAAATTACCGTGCTGCGTCTTGCGCTCAGCCGTCTTTTGATCAATCTGTTCGTCAATGTCGGTCTGGGATCCTTATGGAGCTACATGTTATATTCCAAGGGTTATCTGTATTATTTCGCAAAAAGCCTCGTCAAAAACACGATTATGCTTCCGATTGAGATTGTGCTGCTGGTGTTGTTTTTCCGGATGTTGATCCCGTATCTGGAAGGGAAAAACTGGATCGCGCCGCAGGGAGAGAGAAAATTACCCTGGTGGTAAACAGAATTGAGATTCGCTAAGAAATTTGATATTTCTATGCGTGAGAACAGGCAGCGATGAGAAAAACAAACACTGGCTGGACAAAGTTAAGCTTTGCCGGCCAGTGTTTTCATCTGGAATGATAGACGCACCTTAAGTTATGGCTGATTGTTCATAGATTGAAAATCTGGGATAGTTTAAATGAATTTCATTGATCTTGAAAGTCAGATCTGCGGATCCAGGAAAGTCTAGTTTCCTTCATTAAAATTGACTTCGTTATGCAGTGCTGCCGGATAAACAAACTCGCCGAGAATCTTCACTGCAATCTGCATCTCAGCAGCATCTGGAAATTGTTGTTTAAGTTTCAAAATTGTTTCTATCAAAGCCTCTTCTTCCTCTAAAATGTCCGCAATTTCTTTGGCTTGCATTCCCTTCTTTGCCTTTTTCAACGTGATTGTAACGATCTTCAACAAAGAACCCAGATCTTTGCCCTGTTCTCTGCCTTGTTCCATGCCTTCTTCTCTGCCTTGCTCAATGCCCCGTTCCAGCCCCTGCTTTAAGGCCAGTTCGCGAGCTTCCTTTACAGCCCTTTCCCGTTCCTCGCGGATTTCTGTATTTCGCATCAGTTCTCTGTCCAGTCGCTTTGTTTCCCACATGTACTCGATCATACTCATCGGAATCTCCATCATTTTCTGCACCGCCCTTCTGCATCCTTCATCCATCGCTATGATCTGTTGAATCCACACTTCTTTTTCAGGATCACCCGCAAATTTCAACACCACACGCCACCGATCCAATGGCGTTAAATCCTTGACCGGAATTCGCTGTAAATATTCTACTCCCGCCAGCTCAATAATATTCACTTGAATATGTTTTGTCAAGGTTCTTCCTGTTTTTTCACCAACTAAATGGAAAACATCGTTGCTGATATCCCCCTCGCCAAAAAAAGAAAAATTCGTGATCATCATGACCCGGACTGGTTTTAATTCACGGTAATCTTTTCCTTTTGTTTTCTGCCCGGAGAACAGCCGTGACAGATAAAAAACTATCCGGATACCCTGATCCACGGGATTTCCATTTTGCTGGATTTCCAGATCAAAATAAATTTCATCATTGATCATTCCGCAAATATCATAACGAATCGCTTTCATCAGGGGATGCCCCACACTTTCTTCACCGGGAAACAAACATACCTTTTTGAAACTGGGATCAATAGCCTGAAACAGACAGGAAAGACACAATGTATCTTCCGGATTTCCAAGCACCGCTTTAAATACCCAGTCATCCATCAGGGAAATCCTTTTATGCTTCAGTTCTTTCCGCTTTCGTAGATCGATGGACATTCAGCCACCTCCTCTACAAGTTAATATTGCGGTAATTTTAAAAATGCCTTCCTCCTTTCCAAGAAAATTTTACTTTTTTCGAATTCTTGACAGAATGTTTTGTAACTATTTTCAAAACACATTCCTTGAATCTGAAATTATAAACAAATGAAAAGAGAATAAAAGATAAAAAAGGATTGTTCCCCGGTTTAAAGCAGACTGGACATTTTTTAAAAGATCAGGCCGTATAAAGCTTTCCATAATGCTTTATAGGCCTGATCTTTTTATCTTTACCCGGCTGCAAGCAAGAACCTGAAAAAGAGCTTTCAATCTTTGCCTTGTTTATTCCGGCTGCCAAAGCGTCCGGATTTTCGAATTTCCCGCCACCCCCACTGAAACAAAGCGAATCCGATCGCTGCGCCAAGACTGTTCATCAGCACATCGTCAATATCCGCGATCCGACCAATGAAGAACTGAATAATTTCAATCGCGGCTGAACATCCTGCGCCGCATATCACAATTCCTTTCCAATGACGGATACGCGGACAAACCACAGCTAATAAAAAACCGCCTGGAATAAACATCAGAACATTGGCCATCAACTGCTTTGGAATATGCCAAATTTCAAGCAAGACTGACTTTCCACTTTGAAGTTCCTGAATCATTTCCCCTATCCATTGGAAAGGAATCAGATTCCAGGCAGAAAACGGATGATCAGAATAGGGACCGTTCAGCGTCACTGAAAATATAAAAAACAACCAGGCCGCAAGACAGGTCGCTCCGCATAACGCCCACAGCCTGCGGTTTTGCCATCGGAATATCATGATGGCGGCCGACATCACGATGGTCATTTCCAATAAAAATAAGCCGATTCTTGCGAATAAATTCATTCCGTCATGCTCCTTCCAACAAACCTTTAAATGCACTCCTGAAAGCAAAAGAAAAGACAGATTTCCTCGGCGAATGGGAAATCTGCCTATCAGCCCGGCCTTCCAATAAAAATCCCCTCCGGGAATTTGGGATACAGAAATTTCCTACAAGCCGCCCAGCTGACTCACGGCGCCGCCATCCGTTACAATCTTGCCATATTGATCGTAAACACCCCAGGCGTCCTTCAGCTCGCTTTCTTCAATTTCATCAAAGAATTTCAGCTTGAAGTGATGATATCCCCTGGTATACTGCGTATAAACCATATCTGCCCGCGGCGCGCTCAGCTGGATATGACTTTGCCCCTCGAAGGTTGTCTTCGTGATTGTCACGCCCGCTAACAGCCCTACCCGCTTATAGGTTCCATCCTGAGCGGAAATCAGATTTCCCAACGAATAAATACATAACGTATCGTCGATCCATTCGATCGGCTGAACGACATGCGGATGACTGCCGATGATGAGATCGACGCCCAGATCCGCCAACAGCTGCGCTAAACGCCGCTGTTCAGCAGTCGGCTCATGCGTGTACTCTTCGCCCCAATGCATCGCCACCATCAGGACGTCGACTTCCCCACGCGCCTTGGCAATGTCTTCCGCCAACATTTCATCCGTATACACATTGACCAGATATTCCTTGCCTTCCGGCACTGGAATTCCGTTGGTCCCATAGGTATATGAGAGCAGCGTATAGCTGATCCCGTTGATTTCACGAATCCGCAGTTCTTCCCGGTCATCGAACGAGCTGTACGATCCGGCTGTCAGCGCGTTTTGGTTTGACCAGTAATCCAGTGAATTCAGGATGGCCTGCTCGCCCCGGTCCAGCGTGTGATTGTTTGCCAGTGAAACAAGGTTAAATCCCAGCTTCATCATCGTATCGCCGAATTCCTGCGGCGAGTTAAAGCAAGGATAGGTCGACAACCCCAATTCCGTTCCGCCTAAAATCGTTTCCTGGTTATAATACTTCAAATCATAATGATTCGTAACGCGGTTCAGCGTACTCATCATATCGGTAAAATCATAACTTCCCTCAGAGGTCCTGGCATCGGCATACACTGCCCCATGCAGCAGCGCATCTCCCGCCATGATCAGCTCGGCCTTTTCCACAACCGGCGTCGGCTGCGGCGATAGGGTCGGCTGCGGCGTAAAGGCAACCTGCACCTCACCATCCCGGGGTTTCTGCACCGTAATCACAGCCAGCACCATCAATAAGGCGCCCAAAATAATCAACAGTGCAATTACCGTGCGCATCAGATTTTTCATCGTTTGTTTCTGACTCATAACATTTCTCCCATCGCTGGTCTTATTATACCTTTTTTTCACTGCCCGCTTGTGTTTTTCGCTGACAATTAAGATTTTTGTAAGGTTTTAACGTTTTATTTGAACAACATGAACCGGACAGACTTCCTGACAACAGTAGCAGCGGATGCAGCGGCGGCGGTCGACGACAGCCTTGTGCTCAGTCAGCGTCATCGCCTGAACCGGACAATCCCGCACGCATTCTCCGCATCCCAGACAGCGCGAAGGGTCCGGCTTGGGATAGGGCGCAAAATGCCGGCGCAGCGCTGCCAGCGGGGAAGGAATCAGCTGTATCAGACCTTTCATCGTTTCCGGCAGTCTGAAATCACTGCGGCATAAACTTTCCCAGGTTTCTTCCAAAGCAATCAGCTCAATCTCAGCTGGATTCACCAGCCCGAGTTTCACAGCTTCCCGATGAACAGGCGTCCAGTCAGGCTCAACTCCAAACAGTTTCAGCGCACCATAGTCCAGCGCAAAGGGATCCTTCGCCGCTAACAGACGCTGACCGTCATACCGCTCGCCGCCGCTGGGACCGTTGCCCTGCATGCCTTCGATGGCATCCATCAGACACAGTCCGGGTTTGACATTTGCGCACAGCTGGCATAAAAAGCGGCAAAAGGATTCACGCTTAGCAAGACGGGCATGCATCTGCGCCTTCACCAATCCCGGAATGACGCCGAACATATTCTTCACCGCACCGCTGGTCACAGTATAGCTGTGACTTTTGAACTTGCAGCAGTCGATGATCAAATCTGCCTGAGCAACGCATTCCAGTATCGGCACCGGCTCGCTGAGGACGTTTAATCCGCTTTCAACGCTGGTCAGATTTTCATTTAATGAACATTGTTCCTCCTGTGCCAGCGCCCGCAGTCCTGTTTTCTGATATATCCGCCGGATTGAATCCAGCGTGAACCGGCCGGCCGGACTGTCAGCCAGCGTCACGATCCCGCCGCGGTTATGAACGTAGCGAATTAATGCCCGCAGGACCTCCGGATGCGTCGTTGTGAATTCCTCCGGCGTTTTCGCCGACAACAGATTCGGCTTGATCAGCACGTTCATGCCTGGCTGAATCAACGTATCCGCGCCGATGGCCGTCATTAACAAATTCAGTTGTTTTCCGATTAATTCCTGATCATAACGGGCGCAGCGCACAGCCGCGACCTTCTGTTTCCCACTCATTTACCTCACCTCACAAGAAAAGGGCTTAACAGCCCTTGCTTTGATACACGACCTCGCCGTTAACCAGCGTCATTTTCACAACTGCCGCCGGATCCAGCGCAGGCATCCCGTCAAACAACGCGATATCGGCATCCTTGCCCGCTTCAAGCGAACCGATCCGCTGATCACAGCCGATGATTTTCGCCGGATTGATCGTCAGCATTG
The DNA here is from genome assembly GCF_900120005.1 of Holdemania sp. Marseille-P2844. GTDB lineage: Bacteria > Bacillota_I > Bacilli_A > Erysipelotrichales > Erysipelotrichaceae > Holdemania. The sequence continues at coordinate 426,548 of NZ_LT635454.1, read as the reverse complement.
CGATCGCCCGTTCGACCGGCGCTCCATAGCGCACGACTTCGCCAGCCTGTTCGACGATCAGCCATGGATGATAGACCGGACCATCCGTCATGATCGCACACAGCACGCCGCGCCGGTCCATTTCAACCACGCTGTCGATATCAATTTTAATCGACTCGCCGAACCCTTTGGCCACGGCAATCGGACCGAAAATCACCGGACAGCCGGCCGCCACGATCGGTTCCATATAATCCGAAGCGCCCCACGCATGATCGAGCGTGAATTCAAAATTGAATTCCTTTGCCAGTTCGATCACGGTGATCATATCAAACTGCGTGCAGTGCATTTTAACCGGCATTTCATGCCGCAGCACCTTTGCGCCGTTCTCCATCGCGGGATCCCATTTCGGCATTTTTGCCGGATCGTTCTGCGCTTCTTCCTGCTTCTTCATGTATTCCTGAACATCGCGGAAATACTGGCGCAGCACGCTGGCTACGCCCATCCGCGTCATCGGCGTCTGATTGCGCTTGCCATAGACACCCTTCGGATTGCCGCCCATCGCCGCTTTCAGCGCGACATGCCGGTTGACGCACATCGACTCAACTGTGCCCTGACCCGCGCTTTTTACCGCGCAGACCACGCCGCCGATCACGTTGCCGCTGCCCGGAGCGATCGCGCTGCAGGTTACCCCGGCGGCCAGTGCTTCCTTAAAGGAAGGCGACAGCGGATCGATCCCGTCGAACACTTCAACTTCGGCAGTCACATTCCTGACCATTTCATTGACGTCCTGCGCCCCAGTCGCAATCTCAAACCCGCCGATATGACTGTGTGCATCGACGATCCCCGGAATGGCCGTCAGTCCCGCAGCGTCGATGACTTCAGCGTCTTCGCAGTCCAGCTGTTCGCCGATCGCCGCGATCTTGCCATTTTCTATTAAAATATCGCCTTTTTCCAGCGTGCCCTGCGGCCCCATCGTCAGAATCTTGGCGCCGCGGATCAATCGTTTCATCACGCTTTTTCCCCCTTTACTATTTCCCCGGAAATAACGACAATTTCCGGCAATGCGCGGAAGGTTTCCAGCGGATTTCCCGACCAGACCACGATGTCGGCATCCTTGCCCTCAGCCAGACTCCCGATCCGATCCGCCACGCCCAACAGCTGCGCCGGAATGCTTGTCAGCATTTTCAGCACATCCTCACTGGACAGATCGGCACCTAAACGCCGCGCCTGCGCCATCAGGCCGTGCGCGTTCCACATCAGGATCTCCCGGCCCGGTGAAACCGCATCGCCAAAGGCGCTTAGCGCCACCGGCTTGCCCGCTTTGATCAGGGAAAACAGCGCGGCATAGTTCACCGCCGCATTGTACTTGTTAAACCCATCGGTCAGATCGCCCAGAATGAAACCACAGTCCTTGTCCAACAAACTTTCATTCAGCTGATACAGATTCGCCAGCACCAGCTTAACCGGCATGTTTTCAAACAGTTTCAGGACTGCGTCGGCTTCCGCTTTCGTGTTGCAGCTTAAGATCAGCGGCAGCTTGCCTTCCAGCACCGGCTTAAACGCCTGAACCTTCGGATCCTTCTGGTCTTCGTCTTTCTCAGAGCCGCACTTCGCGATCAATTCACGCAGCGCGGAAAAGATCCCCATTTTTGTCATCGGAGCGCTGTTGCGCGGACCATAGGTCTGCTTGACCTTCTCATCAACCGAGCCCTTCATCGCGGCGTTTGCCTTGACGCACATCGTCTCCGTCGTTCTGCCATACGCCTTGAACACCGCCGCGCTGCCGCCGAGAACATTGTTATTGCTCGCAGCGACGCCCGCCGCCGTAATTCCATAACCCCACAGCTCCTGATACATCATACTATCCGGATCAAACGCGTAAACGACGTCCAGCTGCGGCGTCAGCGGATCGCTCGTTTCATCGTTGTCGCGCGCCTGCCCGCGCCCGGCCGCCGTGCCCCAGCCGCTTAACGGATCGATCCAGCCCGGCATGACGCACTTTCCTTCCGCGTCGATCACCTGCGCCCCCGGCGCCTTCAGATTCTGTCCGATCTGAACAATCTTGCCCGCGTCGATCAAAAGATCCGTATTCGCTAATACCTGACCTGAACCATCGTGGACTTGGCCATTTCGTATTAAGATCAAATCATTACCCCCATTCTTTTTCTGTCTGTTTCCATTATAATGATTTCTTCCGCACTTTCCTAGCCTGCGATGAAGTTTTTCCAACAACTTCCCGCCTGCGGAAAATAAAAAAAGAAGATCTCAATCTCTTTTTCAGAAATCTTGATCTTCCCCATTAGCTGAACATGAGACTCTTCGAATAAATTCCTTTATCTCGTTATTGCTTTCCTTTGCTTTAAATAATAGACGCCACAGGTCATGCCTGACACGATTGCGATATAACTGACAACCAGCTGCATGCCAACGCTTTGAATCATATAACTGAGATTCGTTGAGAAATAAGGATCGATCAGGGCTTCCGTGATTTCCGGCGTGCTTTTCAGCACAGCGTCGATCTGCGGAGCGTAAACAAACACATTGAGCACATACACCGCCAGACTTCCCAACAAGATCAGCACAATCGTTTTCAAAACAATGTGCATGATCAGTTTTCCGGATTGAAAAAACAGCTTTGTCCCGCCTTTCAAGGCTCTCCATGCGCTTTGATGCGTTTCAATCATTGAAAACAGCGTCAGATGATTGATGCAGTTAAGAAAGATCACGCCCACCCCCAGCAGCGCGGGCAATACAAGAAGGACTGCCCCCAGATGGATCATTGCCTGGAGGGCAAAGACGCCGCCGGCCAGAATCAGGCCGTAGATTCCAAATAACGGAAGCAGGGACTTGAGATAACCTGTGAACTGGCTGAAATCATGGAGAGAATACGGTTCGTCATGCAGTGCTTTCAGCATCAGTAAATCCAATCCGAACAGAAAAATCAGATTGATCGCCAGCGTTGCGGCCAGCGGGATCAGATTATTGTTAAACTGCTGCGCAGCCAGCGAGATCAGCGAGCACAGGCAAGCCACGGCCAGACAGTATTTCATTAAGGGCAGCCGATGCCGGACGATCGCAGCGCGGGCAGATTCCAAAATTACGTTCATCTCGCTGTGATTCATGCCGTGATCGCAAGGAAGTCTTTTTCCTGTGACTGGACGACGCCCTCTTTCAGCAGGCGGATTTTACGGCTGTTGGCATTGACGACCAGAATCGGACAAATCATGGAAACCTTATGATTTTTAAAGAATTCCAAATCGACGTCGACTAGCGGATCGCCCGGATTCACCCGCTGATCCAAAACGACATGCGCCATAAAACCTTCACCTTTGAAATTCACGGTATCTAATCCCAGATGGATCAGATATTCGTTGCGGTCATCCGCCTTGATGCCGATTGCGTGGCCAGTCGGAAAGACCGCGACGATCTTACCCGCCACTGGCGACAACACCTTGCCCTCCAACATTTCCAGCGCAAATCCATCCCCCATCGACTTGCTTGAGAACACCGGATCGGGAACTTCTTCCAGTGTCATCAGCCGGCCCTTGAACGGGGCGGCGAAATCTGTCGGTTTGGGCTTGAACAGATTTTTAAACATGACCATCACTCCTCACTTTTATACAATTTTCCCATGCAGTAGGTTGCCTGAATTTCAAAAGCGTCGTTGACGACAAGAATATCGGCGTCCTTTCCTGCTTCCAGACTTCCCTTGCGGTCCTCCACACCGATATAACGCGCCGGATTTTCCGCCGTGATCTTCATGATCTCATGAATGGACGGATGGACGTTGGCGATCAGATTGCGGATTGATTTGATATAGCTCAGCTCCAGATTCCGCACCGCCTTGTAATCATGAATATCAACGTGTTCCTCGCTGCCGTCGTCATTGCGCAGAATCAGCTCGTCGCCGTTGGGAATAAACGTCTGCTTCCGGATATAATGATACTTTTCTTTTTTTGTCAGCGCAATCCCGCCGCAGTCCGTCGTCATGATAATTTTATCCTTGCTTTTTAAACGCCAGGTCAGGGCGAACACTTCCGGCCGTACGGTCATGCCGGTCTGCTTCGCGAATTCGCAGTTCAAATCGTCGAAATACAGCGCTGCGCCAGCCACCCCCGGCTCCCGGTGATGCAGCCCGCGCATGCCGCTGAACATGTGGGTTACGCCGCCTAAGCCATATTCCTTTAAATCTCGGATGCAGTCGAAGGTCGCCGCGCTGTGGCCGATATTGATCTGAATTTGATGCACATGGCAGAACTGAATCAATTCTTTCGCCCCCGGAAGCTCCGGCGCCAGCGTCATCAGACGGATGATCTGCGGGTGGGACTGAGCGTCCATGAACCGCCGCATGATCGTCATGTCCGGGTCGATGCAGCAATCTTCCCGCTGCATGCCCTTGTACTCCTTATTGATAAACGGGCCTTCCAGATGAACGCCCAGCAGCGTCGCGCCGTCCTCTTTCTGATGATCGACAACCCAGCTGGCATTTTTGATGCCCTCAACCAGATCCTCGACCGGTTCCGCCCCGGAGGTCGCCAAAAAACTCGTCACCCCCTCATACGGCAGGTTTTTCTTCATTTCCTGTATCGAATGGACAGATTTATCGTTGTTGAAGCTGCCGGTGCCCCAGCCATGAATATGCTGATCGATAAAACCCGGAAGAAGCAGATGATCGCCATAATCAATAACCTCGGCGCCGACGGGCACTTCCGTAGAGAATCCCCGGATGACCTCACCCTCCACTTCCAGATAACCGCTGCGGCAGATCTGATGGGGAAAATAAATTCTTGTCGATTTCAAAAACATCGCTTAATCCCTCTTTTCCAATGTCCAGTAATCCTTGTTGACCTCCATGAGATCGTCCAGCACCGCCTTCGCCTTGTCAAAATCGTTGACGGTCCGATTCAGCGTCAGCGCCTGCAGCGCCTTGGTATAGTCGTTTTCCATCCAGGCCTCGCAAGTCAGTTCTTCATAGGCATATTGATTTTCCATCAATCCTTTATAGAATGTTTTCACCGGGCCGTACGGAATTCCCCGCACACCATCTTTCCCCAATGTTCCGGCGACTTCCACAACGGCTTCCGCCGGGAAGTTGTCAATCAGTCCCGTGTTGCGCGTCATCACGATGAATTCCTGATTTAAGTCATAGGCGATGGATTCCGCCACCTCAACCATCATTGAACCAAACACCGGTGAGGTCAATACCGGAATCCCGCCCAGCTCGGTTTTTCCTCGAGCCAGCGCGCAGACGTCCCAGACCTCTTTTTCCCGGGTCTGGATCGTCTCATCAGCGCGGGTGAAATGCGGATCGCTTTCTTTCACGATCTCGTCCGCGTAGAAATAATATTGCAGATATGTCGTCGGGATATATTCTGAAACACAGTTCATCATCTTGTTAACGCGCAGATAGGTATCCAGCCAGGACTTTGTGCGCTGTTCCGCATTGTAAGGCTTAAAATCATGATTCATCAGGTAATCACGCAGCGTATTAAAATAGTCATGACCTTCCGTATCGTAGAGCGCGGTGAACCAGCCGAAATGATTCAATCCGAAATACCGGGCCCGCAGCGTTTTAACGTCGACGTTGAGGATCTTGGCAAAGCTGACCATCATCGAATACGGCTGGTCACACATATTGATCAGACGGTGATCGTCAGGATATAACCGATCCAGCGCCAGACCGACGATCGCCGCCGGATTGGTGTAATTGAGGATCCACGTTTCTTTGGAATATTTGCGGACGCAGTCGACCATTTCCTTCATCCCGCCGATTGAACGCATGCCATAGGCGAAACCACCCGGGCCGCAGGTTTCCTGTCCGACCAGTCCATATTTCAGCGGGATCTTTTCATCATACGAACGCATCGTGTTCTGACCCACCCGCATCTGACAGAAAACAAAGTCGCAGGCGCAGTAGGCTTCATCCATATCGCCGGTCACCACGACCTCAGTTTCCGGGGAAAAGGTATGCAGCAGCAGGCGGCAGTAATCTTCAATTTTGCCGAAGCGATTCAGGTCCTTATCAAAAAAGATGACTTTCTTTACCGGGAACCGGTCTTTCATCTGCATCAGCGTCCCGATCAAGGCCGGCGTCCGGCAGCTGCCGGCTCCGGAAATAGTTATCGTGTACGGTGTTCTCCTCATGCGTGCCGCCCCAGTTCATCGTCAACCGCATTGCGGACAAATTCGACTAACGGTCCGAAAACAATGTGAATATGCTTGGTCGTCGGGAAGAAGATTCCGGCGCACCCGGATTTTTTCAAAAGATCTTTGTCAATCTTCTTGTTGTCGTTGATATCAATCCGCAAGCGGGTAATACAGTTGTCGACCGTGCCGATGTTGGATGGCCCGCCCAGCGCTTCGATCACAATCTTCGCGATTTCGTCATACCGCTTTTCCCGGATCAGCACGTTATCCGCGGACGGCTCGTCTTCCCGTCCCGGCGTCTTGACGTCAAATTTGACGATCCACCACTTGAACAGGAAGTAATAAACGACGAAGCTGATCACGCCGACGATCACGATATTGATCCAATGGGAATTCTTCATCATGACGCCGAAGATGACAAAGTCAAACACCGTGCCGCGGATATAGCCGACGGCCGTTCCCATGAAATAGAGAGCCAGCGAGCCAAGCGTTCCGATCAGCGCGTAAATCACATACAGTGCCGGCGCGATGAACAGGAACGTAAATTCCAGCGGTTCGGTCACATTGCCCAGCGCCGCCGTCAGCACCGAGGTCAGAATCAGAGACTTCGCCAACGCTTTGTTCTCCGGATACGCGGTCTTGTACATCGCCAAGCCGATTGCCGGGAAGACGAACATCGTTCTGACCATCTGATTCTGCGCGCCAAAGCGGGTCAGCTCCGGCATCAGCGCCCAGTATTCGCTTTCCGGTCCAAGATTAAACAAAATTTCATTCATCGCATCAAGATAACCAATGTAAGTTTGGCCATTGATCACATACGTGCCGCCGGCTTCCGTGAAGCGCAGCATCGCGTTCCAGACGTGATGCAGACCAAACGGAATCATCATCCGGTTGACAAAGCCTGACAGCACCGGTCCGAGAATCTTATGCAGAAGCAGGCCGGACAAGCTGCTGCAGAAGGCAATGAAATATTGCCAGAAGAACGGCAGAATCAAACCGATCACCACCGTCACGCCCATCGAGATTAACGGGACGGATTTCTTGCCGGAGAAGAAGGCAAATGCAATCGGCAGTTCCAGATTATAGAACTTGTCGGAAGCCCAGGCGGCGACCAGACCGGCGATGATGCCGCCTAAAACGTTGACGTTTAACGTCTGCATACCTAAGACCATCGCCTGACCCCCGACGGCGATATTGCCTTCGGTAATCAGCTGTCCTGAAGCTGACAGCCAGATTTTCATCGTGATCAAAAGAATCAGATACGCCATCACGGACGAGAAGACCGCGATTCCCTTATCACGTTTCGCCATCCCATAGGCGACGCCCATCGCAAACATAATCGGAATGTTGCCGAAGATCAGATCGGAAATCTGACGGATGCTGGTAAAGATCAGCTTGACGGTTGGATTGCCCAGAAAGGGCAGCAGATCGATCATGTACGACTGGGTGAATGCCGCGGACAAGCCCAGCAGTAAGCCCACCGGCGCCATAACCCCGATCGGCAGCAGCAGTGATCGACCGAAACGTTGAATCTGCTCACTATACTTTTTCATAGCAGTTCCTCCCTGCCTACTAAATTACCGGAGATTGAAAGCGATTTCAATAAAACAACCGGTTATTTCCGACAGTCTTTTTTACTCTGGTCACTGAAAATGACCACGGTCACAAATCCAGGCAAAAAGCTTACCTGATCGAAGAGCACAAAAAAATAACCACGGACAGTCCCGCGGTTAAAGTTCTTTTTCAATTTACCTTCGAATAATTTAAAGTCCTGTTTTATGCTGACGCAGCTGCTCGACCTGAACATAATGGACTAACAAATCCACGACCGCGAACATGCCGATCCGCGTTACGATATCGTCGATTTTGGTATCGGTCGTGCTCGAGGAACAATACAAAGCCAGATCGCTGTACTGGACCAGCGGACCGTTGACAAAAGCGGTCAGCGTGATCAAAGCGTTGCCATACGCCTTGACAACCTTCGCTGTTTCCACGATAATCGGCGTCTTCCCGGACAGTGAGATGGCGATCAATACTTCTTCATGCGTCATCTGCCGGGCAATGATATTCAGCAGGTTGTAATCCGGAATGTTGATGCACTTGACGTTGAGCGTCAGCAGCAGATGCTCCAGATAGCTGCCGACTGCTTTGGACGTCCCGCGGGAAATCACATAGACACATTGCGAATTCACGATGGACTGCGCCGCCTGCCGCATGGTTTCCGGTTTGTTAAGCTGCATCGTTTTCGTCACGTTGCCGGTGATCTCGGCTTCCACGGATTCCACGCTCGCAGCCGGCAGCGTCTCTTTCGCCCGGTTTTTCAGGAAAAAACGCAAATCGTTATACCCTTCAAAGCCCAGCTTCTGCGACATGTTGATCACAACGGTTTTGGACACACCGCATTGATCCGCCAGCTTCTGACACGTCATTTTTGAAATTGTCTCGGGATGGTCCAGAATATAGTGCAGCAGCGTCCGCTCGCTGCCTGTCAGCAGATCGTAATTATTGGAGTAAAAATCCATCGTGATTCCCCCTCGCTGAATGTGATTGGACATATTATACCACGAGATGAAATCCAGAAAACAGCCTGTTCTGACAACCTGTTCTTTTTTCTGTCCTCCCTTTTCCCCGATTCAAAATTTCATCCCTCTTCCTGTCATTTATCCTTCATTCCCCGGCGGCTTGTGATAGAATAGACGATAGATGGGAGAGAAAGCATGAAAAAAGTACAGATTCAAGATTTTATGGATTATCGCTATCTGGGCAGCCTGCAGGTCAGCCCCGATCAGCAGCACGCGGTATTCACCGTCATCACCGGCGATCAAGATGCCGACAACTATCCTGGCAATTTGTGGCTGCTCGATCTGGCCACTCAAAAAACACGCCAGTTAACCTCCGGCGGCGAAGAAAAGAAAGCGATCTGGTGGGATGACGAAACAATCGTATTCACCGGCTGCCGCGATCCGAAACTGAAGGAGAAAACCGCAGATGGCGAAAGCATGACGGTCTTCTATAAGCTGAACATTCACGGTGGGGAAGCTGTGGAATGGTTCCGTCTGGCGATGCCGGTCGGCAGCTTCCAGAAAGTCAACGACAACCAGCTGATCCTGTCGGTTGCCTACCGCGCGGACGGCATGAATGATTTTGAATGCCAAACCGACGACGAGAAAAAGAAATGGAAAAAAGAACGTGAATCGCACAAGGATTACGAATGGTTCGATGAAATTCCGTTCTGGGCCAACGGTCAGGGTCTCACCAACATGAAGCGCACGCGCCTCTATCTGCTGGATCTGGATACCCGGGCGGCAACAGCGATCTCCGAACCGTCCGCCAACGCCTCGATCGCGCACATTCAGGACAACAAGCTGCTTTATATCAGCAATCCGATGAACTCCGTCCGGGAAATTCCAAGCTCGCTGCATCAGTTCGACTGCACGACAAAAAAAGATCTGACGCTGATTCCGGATCATGAGGTCAACGTCAGCTGGGCTTTCTATATCAATCACAAGATCATCGCCGCGATCTCGGATTTCAAGGAATATGGTCTGCATCAGCATGCCACGCTGTTTGTCGTCGAGGAAGATCAGCAGCGTACGCGGTTAGTGCATTATGACAATTCCTACGGCGCCTCGCTCGGCTCCGACTGCATTCAGCAGTTCGGCACGGCGGTCAAAGCGTATAACGACAAGATCTATTTCAGCTGCACCGATGAAAACGACGGCTGTCTGAAATGCTTCGATGAACACGGCCAGCTGCAGCGCTTATCCGGTTATCATGGCGGAATCGAGGACTTCGAGGTCACGGACGAGGGGATCGTCTTCATCGGTCTGCGCGATCAGAAGCTGCAGGAGATCTACTTCCTGCAGAATGAAGCGGAAACGCAGCTGACGCATTTCAACAGCGAGTATCATGCGGCCACCGCGGTTTCCCCAATCGAAAAAATCGAGTTCTACAACGACGGTATCCGGCACGAAGGCTTCGTGATCAAACCGGCCGATTTCGATATCAACAAGAAATATCCGGGCATTCTGGAGATTCATGGCGGTCCGAAAGGAACCTTTGGTCCGGTTATCAATCATGAAATGCAGGTCTTCGCCGCCAACGGCTATTTTGTCTTCTATTGCAACCCGCGCGGTTCTGATTCCCGCGGCAATGCCTTCGCCGATATCCGCGGGCGTTTCGGGAAAGAGGATTACAGCGATCTGATGGCCTTTACCGACGCGGTGCTGGCGCAGTATCCGCAGCTGGACGGCGAACGTTTAGGCGTGACCGGCAGCAGCTATGGCGGATATATGAGCAACTGGATCATCACGCAGACCGACCGGTTTAAGGCGGCGATCCCGGAAGCTTCCATTTCCAACTACGTCACGAAGTTCTTATGCACCGATATCGGCTTCACCTACAACATGGACAATCAGGCCGCAACCCCATGGTCCGATGTCGCGCTGGTATGGGAACAGTCGCCGCTGAAATATGCCGACCGCGTCAAAACACCGACGATGTTCATTCATTCCGATCAGGATTACCGCTGCTGGATCGCCGAACCGATTCAGATGTTCTACGCCCTGAAGCTGCATGGCGTGGAAACCCGGTTCCTGTTGTTCCATGGCGAGCACCATGGCCTGCCGATCTTTGGTAAGCCGTCGCACCGCATCCAGCGCTTAACCGCGATGGTCGAATGGTTCGACAAACATTGTAAATAAACCGAAAGGGAGAACGCAAAGCTCTCCCTTTATCCATTTCACCTGTTTTGTCGTCTTCTATTTGACCGTCGATCAGGCTATAATAGGAAGTATAAGGAGTGTGAATATCATGAAGCAATCCCCGATGGAAACGGTTTATCAGTCGATGATGATCGGCTTAATGTCTGTGGTCGCCGCTTCGGCTGTCGTCTTCCCCGTTATTTTCCTGACTCAGTTTCACAAATATCGTAAAGAAAGCGCAGCCAAAAAAATTAGACTGTCAATCCAGACTGAAAATGAATCCGAATAAACCGGATTCATTTTTTATTTTCACGCATTTCCCGTTATTGGAGCTTGATTTTGCAGGGCCTCAAATTCAGCCCGCGTTATGGAATAACATCGGCAATCCTTAACCTCGCCGGTATACAACCGCACTTTCTGCCGGATTGTTCCCTCATAATGAAAGCCGTTCTTTTCGATCACTCGCCGCGAACCCCAGTTCTCTACGAAATGATCCATCGCGATCAATTCCGTTCCCGGATCGTCAAATAGATGCCGGATCATCAGACCGACCGCTTCCGTCATGATACCCTAATTCCAATATGCTTCATCCAGTGCGCAGCCGATCGTCTTCGCCGCCAGGTTGCGCCGCGAAGTATCGACGCCCGCGCTGATCATGCCGACGACTCGCATCGTGGATTTCAGCACAACCGCAAACGCGTCGGGAGTGGTCATCATCCGGCTTAAGATCTGACTGCTTTCTTCTTTACTTTGATGCGGCCGCCAACCGGCCTGCGGCCCCACGGCTGGATTCTTTGCGAAAGCGTAAAGATCCTCCAGATCCTTCCTATCCCAAGGTCGTAACCTGATTCTGTCGGTTTCCATTTCCATTCGCTGATTCCCGCTCCTTTCAAAAGAAAGCCGTCAACCAACGGCTTTCTGAATTCAGACTTATTTGTAATTCGCGTACGTGAATTCCGCGGCGCTCGTCAATTCCGGAACGTCTCTCGGCGTACCGTCAAGATTGACCGCAACCGGCAGACAGTCGCCGTTTTCAAACAGGAAGACCATCGGCATATCTTCGCTCATCAGCCGCTGAACCTCGCTGTAAGCCTTGGCCCGTTCTGCATCGTCGTCAGTTTCAACGCCAGCCTGCAGCGCGGCATCCATTTCCGGATTGTTATACAATCCGACGTTGGTTCCGCCATTGGAAGCGACGCGTCCGGCAACACCGGAGACATCCGGTCCCTGATAGCCTGCCAGCATCGTCATATCAAAGTTGGAATTGGTAATGACTTTATCCTGCCATGCCGCCATTTCCATGATATTCAACGTGACGTTGATGCCGATTTCCTTCAGGTTTTCTTTCACGATCTGCGCGATATCCTTAAAGTTTCCGCTTTCAAAGATATCCATCGTCATATCGAAATAGAACCCGTCGTCGCGCAATGTATAACCGGCTTCTTCAATCAGCTTCTTCGCCGCTTCTACATCGCGGGCCGGCATCGTGTACTGTTTATCCAGATACTTGCCTTCCCATAACGGCGAGATGAAGTATTCAGCTAACGCCCCGGTTCCGTTGGCAACCCGATCGTAAATGCCCTGACGGTCAACGCCCATCGCGACAGCCTGGCGCAGACGAACGTCCTTGAAGATGCTGGTTTCCATGTTGAAGGTAATATACGTTCTGTTGATCGACAGATAGTGGAAATGCTTATAATTCGGATCGTTGTCCAGTTCATGCTTATTCGCCGTCGGAACGCTTACGCCCAGATAGTCAACTTCGCCGTTCAGGAAAGACTGATAAGCCGTCGTCTGATCCGGAATGACCTGGAAGATCAATCTTTCGATTGTCGCTTCCGTTCCAAAGTAATCTTCATTTTTAACCAACGTTGTCCCAATCCCTGCGTCATACTTTTCAAACTTGTAAGGACCCGTTCCGACTGGATTCCATGTCGCCGGGTTGGATACAAAGTCAGAATAAGCCGGATCATTCCAGATATGTTCCGGCATGATGAACGTCGCATACCAGCCTAATTTAGGAACGATGCCGACGTCGCGCTGGCTGAGATTCAAAACGACGGTATTGTCATCCGGGCATTCAATCGAAGTCACTGCTGCCAGCGAATCCGATTTTGTCCAGGAATTCTGTTTCATCGTATCAAACGTCCATTTGACGTCTTCCGAAGTAAACGGTTCGCCATCATGCCATTTCACACCTTCCTGTAAATGGAAGGTTAGCGTCAGACCATCTTCGGAAAACTCCCAGCTCTTTGCCAGATCCGGTAAAATCTGGTCGTTTGCATTCAGCTTGATCAACCGGCTGTAAACGTTCTGATTGATTTGATAAGCATAGTCATCAGACTTCATATCGGGATTAAAACTTTGCGGATCCCCGTTAACGGCATAGATTAAAACATCCTGTGCCGGTGTTTCCCCTGTTGTCCCATCCTTGTCGGTTTTCTTTTCATCGGTGCCGCAGCCCGCCAGCATTAAACACGCAATCAATAAGGCTGTCAGCAGTTTCGGTAATTTTTTCATACCCTTTCCCTCCTTGCGTCTTCCTTCATTTTAGAAGAATATAGTTTGAGTTTACACGGAGGAAAAGCGAACGTCAAGATGATATTTTACATTTATTTCAGTAAATGTATATTTCTATCATTTTCTTTTGAAACATTTTTCAATTCTTATTGAGCAAAGCAAAGCGCAGGTTTATCTCAAACCTGCGCTTTTGCGCATAATTCATAAAGAAACCTGCGTTATTTACTTAAACATCGTGTATGTAAATTCATTGGAAGCCGCTTTATCCGGCACATCTCGAGGCGTACCGTCCAGAGAGATCTTGACCGGCTGATGATCGCCGTTTTCAAATAAGAAAACCATCGGCATATCTTCGTACATCATACGCTGAACTTCACTGTAATACTTGGCCCGTTCCTGCACGTCGTCTATTTCGACGGCCGCCTGCAGCGCCGCATCCATTTCAGGATTGTTATACATACCGACATTGGTCCCGCCGTTGGAGGCCACGCGTCCGGCCACGCCGGATACGTCCGGACCCTGATAGCCTGCCAGCATTGTCATTTCAAAGTCCGGGTTTTCTCCCATTACTTTATCCTGCCAGGCAGCCATTTCCATGATATTCAGATTAACGTTAATCCCGATTTCTTTCAGATTTTCTTTGACAATCTGGGCAATATCTTTAAAGTTTCCGTCATCGAAGCTGTCCAGTGTCATCGAGAAATAATACCCGTCTTCATCCATCGTGTAACCGGCTTCTTCAATTAACTTCTTTGCACCTTCGATATCTCGTTCCGGCATTCTATACTGCTTATCAAGGTATTTGCCTTCCCACAGAGGCGAAATAAAGTATTCTGCCAAAGCGCCAGCGCCATTGGAAACCCGATCGAAAATCCCCTGACGGTCGACCCCTTTCGCCACCGCCTGCCGCAGACGCGGATCTGTAAAGCGGCCTTCTTTCATATTAAACGTCAGATAAGTCCGGTTGATTGAAATGTAATCGAAGAAACGATAATCCGGATTATTATCCAGATCATGCTTATTCGCCGTCGGAACAATAATGTTAAAGTAATCAATTTCACCGTTGACAAACGACTGGAATGCGGTTGTCGAATCCGGAACGATTGTAAAGATTAATTTTTCAACAATCGGCTCACCGTCGAAATAGTCGCTATTCTTGACTAACGTCGTCGCGACTCCGCTCTTATAATTATCAAACTTGTATGGTCCGCTTCCTACTGGCTGCCAGTTTGCCGGATTGGATGTAAAATCCTTATATTGCGGATCATTCCAGATATGTTCCGGCATGATAAACGTTGCATACCAGCCCAGCTTGGAAACGATAGAAACATCTTTTACTTTCATATTTAAGACAACAGTCAGATCATCCGGACATTCGATTGATTCAACCGAAGCCAGACTGTCAGATTTCGACCATTTATTGGCGATCATCGTATCGAACGTCCATTTCACGTCCTCTGAAGTGAGTGCTTCGCCGTCATGCCACTTCACATCTTTCTTCAAATGGAATGTCAATTTCATTCCATCGTCGCTGAATTCCCAACTTTCAGCCAGATCTGGAATCACCTGATCGTCGCTGTTGAGTTTTACCAGCCGGCTGTAAATATTCTGATTGATCGGCCATGCGTAGTCATCTGATTTCATATCCGGATTAAAGCTTTGCGGATCGCCTGTAACATTGACGATCAGAACATCCTGTGGTACAGCCTGGTCTTTCTGATCAGTGCCGCCCCCGCCGGCGCATCCGGCCATCATGAGGCAGGCCACCATCATGGCGGCTAAGAGCTTTGTCAGTTTCTTCATAATTTTCCCTCCTTACTTGTGAAGAATGAATGATAATTTTAAGTTTACGCTTGTTGGAAAACATCGTCAATCCATTTCACGCCATGTTTCATCATTGCGAGAAAGTTTCATTATTCACAATGTAAATTTTACATAAGCAAACATAGAAAAACTGCAGTGCTCTTCATGATTTTCATTGAGCTTACTGCAGTTCTTTGTTCTATTCTTTTACAAATTCAACGTAAGTTAATTCACTGGAAGCGGCTTTTGTCGGTTCCTGATAAGGCGTGCCCTTCAGTATCTTTTTAACCGGGACTTTGGCGCCATTATCCATAAACAGAATAAGCGGCATCTCTTCACTCATAATGCGCTGAACTTCACTGTATACGGCTTTTCTTTCTGTTTCATCAGATACCTGAACACCTTTTTCAAGTAATGCGTCCAATTCAGGATTGGAATAACCCATGAAGTTCATCGACGTCCCTGTGCCAACACGTCCGGATATTCCTGAAACATCGGGTCCCTGGTATCCAGCGGCCATCGTCATTTCGAAATCATGATTAACTTTTACATTATCTACCCAAGCGGCATATTCCAGCATCGTTAATTTAACGTCAATTCCGACTTCTTTTAAGTTACTCTGGATAATTGTCGCCGCATCCTTGAAATAACCACTTTCAAAGAATTTCATTTCAGTTGAGAAATAAATTCCGTTTGCATCTTTCTTAAAACCAGCTTCTTCAAGAAGTTGTTGAGCCTTCGCTACGTCACGTTCCGGCATCTGGTATTTTTCATCCGCAAAACCGGTATTCGGAGCGATGAATGTCGAAGCCACGGCGCCTGTTCCGCCAGCACAGCGATCCCAGATCATCTGCCGGTCAATTCCGTAAGCGATTGCCTGACGAACACGAGCATCTTTAAAATTATCGTTCGTCATATTAACTGTAACGTAAGACCGATTCATACCGATGACTGGATAAACTTCATAATCCGGGTCATTATCAAAATCATTGGCATTCTGAGAAGGAATGGCGGTATAGTAATCCACTTCACCGGTACGGAATGCCTGATAAGCTGTTGTCGCATCCGGAATAATCGAATAGATGACCTTCGCTACTTTTGCTTTATCACCCCAGTAATCTTCATTTCTTTCCAGAACAACACGGACACCCTTCTGGAATTCAACAAACTTGAATGGGCCTGTGCCAACTGGTTTCATGTTATATTCATTGGTTGCCGTATCGGTACCTTCATACAAATGTTTAGGCATGACGAATGTTCCGTACCAGGACAATTTTGCGATCAGAGAAACATCCGGATATTTTAAATTCATGACAACGGTGTTGTCATCTGGACATTCGATCGATTCAACAGAAGCAAAGCTGTCGCTTTTATTCCATTTTTCCGCGATCAACGTATCGTAAGTCCATTTCACGTCCGCCGAAGTAAATGGTTCACCATCATGCCATTTCACGCCTTCATGCAAATGGAATGTAACCTGAGTGCTGTCGTCGTTCCATTCCCAGGTTTCCGCCAGATCCGGAATCGTCTGATCATAGGCATTCAATTTAACCAAACGGTTAAAAATATTCTGGTTTGGTCCCCAGGCGTTATCATCAGACTTAAAATCTGGATGAAAATTGACCGGGTCCCCTGATGAAACGACAATTAATGTATCATCGGAGGTTGTTTTTGCTTCATCACTGCCTGTGTTATTCTGCCCGCTGCAAGCCGTCAGCGCCAACGCCGCAACCAAGCCTACCGTAAGCAGTTTGAGAAATTTTTTCATAAATTTTCCTCTTCTTTCTTAATTTCATTATATCAGGAATGGCGGCGAGAAAAAACAGTGAAAACGGAGCATTTCTGTAAAAAACGCTCCGTTTTGAACATTTCCTATTTTTTTAATGTTACATACGTAAATTCGCTCGTCGCCGCCTTATCCGGAACCTGATATGGCGTACCGTCAAATTTGGATTTAACCGGGATGACCTGGCCGTTGTCGAGCAGCAGCACCATTGGCATATCCTCGCTCATCAAGCGCTGAACTTCGTCATAGGCTTCCTTACGAATCGCCGGATCCGAGTTCTGAGCACCTTTTTCCAGCGCAGCTTCCATGATGTCGCTGGCATAACCGGTAAAGTTGTTCGATCCATTGATCCCAACGCGCATATAAATACCTGAGATATCCGGTCCCTGATAGCCCGCAAGCATCGTCATATTAAACTTACGGCCTTCTTTGACCTGATCCGTCCAAGCCGCATATTCCATCAAATTCAGATCAACCTTAATACCAGCTTCCTTTAAGCTGGACTGAACGATCGCCGCGACATCCTTGAAGTTGCCGCTTTCGAAAGCGTCTAAAGTGACTGTCATATAATAGCCGTCGGAATTCTTCTTTAATCCGCATTCTTCCATCAAAGCCTGCGCTTTCGCAATATCCCGTTCCGGCAGTTTGTAATCATCATTCAGATAATCTTTAAACAGCGGAGAAATGAAATATTCCGGCAAAGCGCTGACGCCGTTGCCCATCCGGTCAACGATCGCCTGACGGTCAACCGCATACGCGACAGCCTGACGCAGCTTTGGATTGTTAAACGGTTCCTTCTCCATATTGAAGGTCAGATACGTTCTGTTAATGCTTAAGAAGGAGAAGACTTCATAATTCGGGTCATTGTCGAAATCGTGCAGATTCGCCGTCGGCAAGCTCGTAATGTAGTCGATTTCACCATTTTTAAACGCTTCTAACGTCGTATTCAAATCCGGCATGATTTGATAGATCAGACGTTCGATTTCCGGAGCTCCGCCAAAGAAATCTTCATTGCGTTCCAAAGTAACGCTCTGTCCGCTCTTATACTCAACAAACTTAAACGGACCGGAACCGATTGGCTTCTGCATTGCCGGATTCTTTGCGAAATCCGGATAAGCAGGATCATTCCAGATGTGCTCCGGCAGAATGAATGTTGCATACCAGGCTAACAGAGGAACAAGCCCGGCGTCCGGATTTTTCATATTGAAGACGACTGTCAGGTCATCCGGTGCTTCAATCGTATCGACATTGACAAAAGTATCAGACTTCGACCATTTATTTTCAATGATTGTATCGTAGGTCCATTTTACGTCTTTGGATGTTAATGGTTCGCCGTCATGCCATTTTACGCCGTCACGCAAATGGAAAGTCAGCGTCATATTATCGTCGCTCCATTCGTAGGAAGTCGCTAAATCTGGAATTGGAACATCGCCCGGCGCCAGCTTATACAAGCGGTTAAACAAGTTCTGAGCCATCGGCCACAGATAATCATCCGATTTCATATCCGGATTAAAGCTCGATGGATCTCCCTGTACCGCCGTGATAAATGTGCCGATGGTTTCTGTATTTTCGGTTTTCGAATCTGTCGTCTGCGCCGATTTTTCGCCGCCGCCCTGACATCCCGTCAGCAAGAGTGCGGCGCTGAGTAAAGCTGCCAAAATCTTAAAACATTTTTTCATTTCTAAACTCCCTCCCTATCTAAATGAAAAACTATGGTGCATTATCACTTTCCAATAGAATCCCTCCCATTCACATAAGTGTATGATACAGGACGATGAAAAATTATTCAATACTTTTATGTAAATAATTTCATCATTTATGAAAAGTGTTTTTCATTGGACGGACAGAAGTAAAAAAATGACCATGAGAAAAAGACACGCTCCTTATGAGCATGTCTTTAAGAATCTAATATGAATTATTCAGCGCGGTAAGTGTAGGTGTATTCCGAAGAAGCTGTCTTATCGTCCAGTTCCATTGGCATACCCTTCATTTCCTTCTTGATTGCATATTTGTAGCCGTTGTCGATGATTGGGATGATCGGCAGATCAGCACGCATGATCTTCTGAATTTCCTTGTAGCATTCGATTCTTTCTTCTTCATTCGACAGCGTAACGCCCTTGTCTAATAAAGCGTCCAGTTCCGGATTGGAATAGCCAGCCATGTTCATGGATGTTCCAGTCTGAACACGTCCGGATACACCGGAAATATCCGGTCCCTGATAGCCCGCTAACATTGTGATTTCAAAGTTACGGTTAACCTGAACCTTATCCTGCCAAGCAGCCATTTCCATCATGTTGATCTTCAGATCGATGCCGGCTTCTTTGACATTCTGCTGGATAATCGCAGCCAGATCTTTCCAGTTGCCGCTTTCGAACGCATCTAATGTTACATGCAGGTAATAGCCGTCAGCATCTTTCGTATAACCAGCTTCTTCCAACAGCTTCATGGCCTGTTCTACATTCCGTTCAGGTAATTTGGAATCTTCATCTAAGTACTTAGTAAAGGCATGCGAAATCATATACTTGGAAGGTTCGCCATTGCCGCCAGCGGTTCTATCCCAGCAGCCCTGGTTGTCGATCGCTAAAGCAAAGGCTTCGCGGACACGCTGATCCTGGAAACGTTCATCCTTCAGATTAAATGTGATATAAGTCCGGTTGATGCCCATTTCAGAATAGAATGTATAGTTATCATTACCATCCAGATCATTCGCATGAGCAGCTGGGATCATCTGGCACAGATCATCAACTTCACCGTTCATGAAAGCTTCCCACAGAGTATTATCATCAGAAATGATCGCAAACTTCAGCGTTTTGGCAATCGCCTTATCGCCCCAGTAATCTTCATTGCGTTCCAACGTTACATACTGGCCTGCTTTGTATTCAACAAATTTAAACGGACCCGTTCCGACTGGATTCTGGTTGTATGGGTTAGTCGCCGTATCGGTGCCTTCATACAAATGCTTCGGCATAATGAATGTGCCATACCAGGCCAGCTTCGCAATAATCGAAACGTCCGGCGTTTTCAGATTCATAACAACCGTGTTGTCATCCGGGCATTCAATGCTTTCGATATTCGACAGGTTGTCAGCTTTTGACCACTTTTCAGCGATCGCAGTATCGTAAGTCCACTTGACGTCAGCCGAGGTAAACGGCTCGCCGTCATGCCACTTAACGCCATCATGAAGATGGAATGTCAGCTGCATGCCATCTTCGCTGAATTCATAGGATTCAGCTAAATCCAGGTTGATTTTTGTGTTGTTGCCCAGTTTTACCAGACGGTTGAAAATATTCTGGTTGATCGGCCAGGCGCCGTCATCGGACTTGAAGTCCGGGTTGAAGCTCTGCGGATCCTGCTGCGTGACCATGATCAGAGTCTGATCCGTAGGAATTCCGCTGGTTTCGCCGTCTGTCTGTCCGCCTTCATTGGCAGTGCCGCCATTGTTGGATCCACATCCAGCAAGCATCATCGCCATGGCCAGACACACGACTAAAACTTTAAGCAGTTTTTTCATGTATTCTTTCCTCCTCTATCGATTGTTTTAAAGCAACCGTTAGTTTAATAATAAACGATTTTCTCAAAAATGTGAAGTCTATGTGTACGACTGGTATGTGAAATTTAAGCGTTTTCTTTACAATCTTTGAAAATATTCATAGAAAAATGTAAGAAATGAAAACAAGGAAGATCAACTTCCTTGCTTCGACGGTTAACGATGCTTTTGCAGATAATCCGCCACCAGCATGCCGCTTTCCAGCTGCACGGCGATCAGCTTGCGGATCGGAATGACCTGATAATGCAGTTCTTTCTCCGCGATTTCCGCCCGTTTCGCAAATTCTTTTTCTCCCTCGTCATGAATGCGCTGCAGCCGTTCTGCGACTTCCGGACTTGGGTTCTTCGCCAGCTCATGCTCGCAGGCACGGATTAAAAGCGTCCATTGAAGCAGCACGCGGTACTTCGGAATCTCCAGGTTGTCGAACGCTTCGGACTCCTTGCACAATTCGTCGTAATTCGGGTCCTGACGGATAAAATCACATTCCTGACGATAGTCTTCCTCAAAATGTTCATACCCGTTGCTGACCATCTTGGCGAAGCTGTTGTCGGCGCTGATCAGATCCGCAATCTGATCATAACGAGCTTTGACCGCCTTGCGGTTTTCATGCAGGACTTCGCAGCCTTTCAGCGCGGCTTCCCGGCGGGTGAAATCCATCAGCTTATCGCTCTGAATGCGTGGTTCGTAGAAATAAGGCAGCTCGGTGACCAACGTCGTCGTATCGTAGCCCTGCTGGCTGGCATAGTCAGCGCTGCTGGTGCCCGTGGACATCAGCTTTTCCGGCGCAACCGTGCCGTATTTCTCATTGTAATCGTAGGTATCCCTGGAGCTGATCATCGGATAGATCGCCTGAGAGAACGGCGTGATGTAGTTGACTTCCGGTTCGCCCAAGTGCAGCGGAATATTCTGCTTCGCGGTCGCGGCATAGAACTTATCCCACAATTCCGGAATCTCCCGGGTCAGATACCAGTACGTGCCACCGAAGCCGGCGTTATGCAGCGAATACATAAACTGCGGCTGAATCTTGTCGATCAAATTCATCAGGCAGACGGTCTCCGGAATCGGCTTGTCGTAGGTATAGTTTTTATAGTGGAACGGGAAATTCCATTCAACCTGTTCATACCCGGCCGGGCGGAAGTAATGACGGGTAAAGTTGGTCAGCGTGATCGGTCCCTTGAACCAGCCTTCGTTGAGCTGCGTACCGTCGAGGTCGATGCTTTTGATCAGATACCAGGTATAATCCAGCTCTTTGCGCAGATCTTCATTTTCGGCCAGCGCCCGTGAGAAATACTCCAGCAGCATTGCGCCCATCGGTTCGTTGGGATGCGGACAGCCGAACATCAAAGCGTTGCGGCTGCCTTTGCCAATCTTCAGGCAGTAAATCGGATGTCCCTTGCGTGATTTCCCGGCCTCAAAAATTTCTACGATCCCCGGAAATTCTGCTGCCAGCCGCTTGGAATTTTCATCCATCTCATCCACAGTCAGAAATTGTTGATAATCCGGAATGTTGTCGATCAGTTTTTGAATAAAATCAGCCATTTCAATTCTCCTTTTTTTGTTTTTTATTTTCCGATAACCCGGGAAACAGGCAAATCGACTGGATTTGCCTGTTCTTTTTATGATTTTCGATTATTGGGGATCCATCCAGACCTTGGCCATTTCATACGTGCCGTACAAGCTGGCCATTTCCGGCTCAAACGGACTGTTGTGAATGTAGCTCTTGACAGGATAAACTGCGGTGAAATCTTTCAGAATGACGATTGGAACATCGTCGTGCATGATCTGCTGAACTTTCTTGTAATAAGGAGCACGTTCTTCCTGCGTGAAGACCTGTACGCCCTGATTGAGCGCTTCATCCAGCTCCGGATTGACATACTTGTCAAGATTCAGCGAGCCTTCCGAATGCACGCGGTTGCGGATCGCGGAAACGTCCGGTCCCTGTCCGCCTGAGCATAAGGCGATATCGAAGTTGTAATCGTCGATCACTTTCGTCATCCACGCGCCCATTTCCAGAATATTCAGCTTCACGTCGATACCGACCTGTTTCAGGCTGTCCTGAATAACGATCGCGGAATCCTTGAAGTCGCCGGAATCAAAGGTTGTCAGCTCACAGCTGAAATACATTCCGTTGGCGTCCGCAGTGTAGCCGGCTTCCTCAATCAGTTTGCGGGCCGCCTCCACATCCCGGGCCGGAATTCGGGCGTCCTCGTTGAGCGCCCACGGGTACATCGGCGAGATGTAGTATTCAGAAACCGCACCGAAGCCTTTGGCCGCTTTGTCCAGGACTGCCTGACGGTCGACCGCCATGTCGATCGCCTGACGGACGCGAACGTCGCTGAACGGTTTATCTTCGCCAAGATTGAACGACAGATAGGTTCTGGAACTGGAAACATACTGATAAACAGAATAATGTTCAGGATCGTCGATCAGCTCCTGCAGATTGGAAGTCGGAACGCCGCTCTGCATATCGTCGACTTCGCCATTGAGATAAGATTGATAGGCGGTGGAAGCATCCGGAATGATCGAAATGATCAGCTTGTCCAAATACGGTGCGCCATCCCAATAATCGTCATTACGGACCATTTCAATCGAAACGCCCGGCGTATATTTTTCAAATTTGAACGGACCGGTTCCGATCGGATGCATATTGTGTTCGTTCTGCGTCCAGTCCGTGCCTTCGTATAAATGAGCCGGCATAATCCAGGTTCCCAGCCAGCTCAGCGCGCTGACAACCGAGGCGTCCGGCTGTTTCAGATGGAAGACAGCTTTATAATCTCCGTCGGCCGTAACCGAATCGATCATGTTCAATGTATTCGATTGATAACCGTCTTTAAGCACCTGCGTAAACGTCCAGACAACGTCGTGGGATGTAAATGGTTCTCCATCATGCCATTTTACATTTTCGCGTAAATTGAAAGTCAGCGTCATTCCGTCTTCGCTGAATTCCCAATCTGTCGCCAGATCGGGAACGACGCTGCTATCAACCGTCATCTTAACCAGCCGGTTAAAGATGTTGTAAGTCGCGGGCAGCTGCAGATCGTCAGTTTTCATGTTCGGGTTAAACGAGTTCGGTTCGCCGTGACTGCGCATCACATACGTTCCTCCCTGCTTGGGTTCGCTGATCTGCGAATTGTCGTCCGTTGCCGGTGAAGCCGCTGGCTTGCCTTTCCCATCGCACCCGGTCAGTGTCAGCGCCAGAGCCAAGATCACCGCCAGGCTTTGAATCAGTTTCTTCATAAACTTATGATCCTTTCTTTCTCCCCTAGAGATTAATTTCAGTTTATCCCTTCCTGTAAATCAAGTCAATCTCTTTTTCATCATTCTTCGCAGTTTTCAGAAAGTTTTTCAACCCAATGAAAAAAAGAGTCTGATCACAAACTCTTTTTCCTGAATATTTCTGCTTATTCTTCGACCCAGACACGGGAGAATTCATTGGAAGCTACGGTATGGATGCCTTCCTCAGAATAAGGATGCCCATGGATCGTATTGCGGACGGCGACGGTAAAAGTCGCTTCCTTGACCGGAACGATCGGCAGTTCTTCCGCCAGGATGACCTGCGCCTGCTTGTAGATCTCAGCCCGGGCCGTCTGATCCGTCGTGATCGCGCCTTCGTCTAACAACGCGTCCAGTTCTGCGTTTTTGCAATGCGCCAGGTTAAATGCGCCGGCGGAATGCACGCGCATCGAAATCGCTGAAGCATCCGGTCCCTGCGATCCCGAAAGCATCGCCATCTGGTAATCGCTGTCGACCTGAACCTTCTGCTGCCAGGTGCCCATTTCCGTGATGTTCAGCTTCACGTCAATCCCGATTTCTTTCAGATTCTGCTGCAATACCGTCGCGGTATCCTTGAAATCGCCGCTGTCAAACAGATCGAGCGTTACGCTCATGTACATGCCGTTAGCGTCGGCGGTATACCCGGCTTCTTCCAGCAGCTGACGAGCTTTTTCCACATCCCGTTCCGGAATCGTCACCGCGTCGTTCATCGCCCAGGCAAAGACCGGCGTCATGTAATACTGCGGCACTGCGCCGATGCCCTTCGCCGCCTTATCCAGAACTTCCTGGCGGTTGATGCCGAGGTTGACCGCTTCGCGCACGCGCACGTCGTTAAACGGTTCTTCGTCAAAATTAAAGGTCAGATAGGTACGGTTGTTGGATGCCCGTTCGTAAACGGTGTAGTCCGGATTGGCTTTTAAGCCGGCGATTTCATTGCTTGGGATATTCAGCATCAGATCGTCGACTTCACCGTTCATGTATGCCTGGAAAGCCGTGTTGGCATCCGGAATAATCGTGATGACCAGCTTATCCAGATACGGTGCGCCCATGAAGTAATCGTCATTGCGGACTAACGTGATCGCCTGACCCTTTTCATAGCTTTCAAATTTGAACGGGCCGGTGCCGATCGGATGCATGTTGGCGTCGTTGGCCGTCCAGTCGGTGCCTTCATAGATATGCTTCGGCAGAATAAACGTCCCCAGCCAGCCTAACGAACTTAAAATAGCGGCGCTCGGGGAGCTCATCTGAATGACAACCGTGTTGGCGTCCGGGCAGGTGATTTCTTCAATCATTTTGAAGCTGTTGGACTGGAAGCCTTCGGTGCGGATCATATCCAGCGTCCACTTGACGTCTTCCGAGCTGAACGGTTCGCCGTCATGCCACTTCACATTCTCATAGAGATGGAATGTCAGCGTCTTGCCGTCCTCACTGAATTCCCAGCTTTCAGCCAGGTCGGGAATGATTTCGGTCGACGCCGTTGTCTTTACCAGCCGGTTGAAGACATTGGTCGCCGTGTAGGTCGCCATATCGTCGCCCTTGACATCCGGGTTAAAGCTGCCTGGATCGGTAGCCTGACGGATGATGTAGGTTCCGCCCTGAACGGGCGTCTGTTCGCCCTCGGACGGATTTTCCGGGTTGGCAGCCGGTTCTTTCGGTGCAGAAGAACAACCGGCCAGCATCGCCAGCGCCAACAGCGCAGTCAGTGCTTTTCTTGCAAATTTCATCTTTCTTTCTCCTTGTCTTCTATTTCAGCTTCCTTGCCGGAGCGGTAAACTCCCCACCCTCAAGGTCGTTTCCCACGCGGCCTTGCTCGTGAATGAAGGAAGAAAAGTTCGAAAAAAGGCTCATCCGTCAATCACAGATGAGCCTGAACCGCTGTTTATTTTTCAGCGTCGTTGCCGACAAAATGACAGGAAACGATATGTCCGTTGCCCAGATCACGGGCTTCCGGATATTCTTTAAAACACTTCTCGCAAGCCTGATAACACCGCGGGGCAAAGTAGCAGCCCGGGCCAGTGTTGATCGGGGTCGGCGGTTCGCCCTCAATTTCGATGATTTCGCGTTTTTCCAGCGGATCCAAAGATGCGCAGTTGGAAATCAGAACCTTGGTATACGGATGCTGCGGATTGTGCAGAACCTCGTCGGTAATGCCCGTTTCCACAATCCGGCCCAGGTACATGACCGCAACCCGGTCGGAAATATAACGGGTTGTCGCGATATCATGGCTGATGAAAACCATCGCCGTGTTTTCTTCCTTGCTTAATGTCTGAAGCATATTGATGATATCCGCACGGATCGAAACGTCCAGCATGCTGACCGGTTCGTCCGCAACTAAGAACGTCGGGCGCAGCAGCATGCTTCGCAGAATCGAAATACGCTGCAGCTGACCGCCGGACAGTTCATGCGGGTGACGGTAGATATAATCGGTGGCCGGCGCCATTCCGGCGTCTTCCAGCGTTTTGATCATAATGTTGTGCCGTTCTTCATCATTGGCGCCAATTTTGTGAAGCTTCATCGTGCTCATGAAGATTTTTTCGATCGTGTACCGCGGATCAAATGTATCAAACGGGTTCTGGAAAATCATCTGGCAGGTCCGGCAGAAAGCCAGCCGATCCTTCTTTTTCAGCTGAGTGCTGGAAACACCGTGATATAAAATCTCACCGGCCGTCGGATCTTCCAAATGGATCAAAACGCGGCCCAGCGTCGACTTACCGCATCCGGATTCGCCGATAACGCCTAAGGTTTCGCCCCGTTTCAGTTCAAAGCTGACGCCGTCGACAGCCTTGATCGTCTGTTTCTTGCTGACCTTGCCATCCTGCTTGGTCACTTTTTTCTGGATATACCAGCGGGTCAGGTCTTTGACCTGAATAACTACATCTGAGTTTACTGTATCCGACATCGCTTATTCACCTCCTACCTTGTGGCAGGCAACCTTCCAGTTGCCCTTCTCGTTGACCGTCTTCAATTCCGGCTCAACCGTGCGGCATTTCTCAGTCGCAAACGGGCAGCGCGGCGCGAAGACGCAGCCTGGAATTTCCTGACTTAAATCCGGCAGCGAACCCGGAATCCCGCGCAGATCGTTCTTGGCGCCCTTAAAGGACGGGAACGATTTAAGCAAACCCTGCGTGTATGGGTGCTGCGGATTGACTAAGACGTCCTTCGTCTCGCCGCTTTCCATCAGTCGGCCGGCATACATGACGGCGATCTTCTTGCAGGTCGAGGCGACGACGGAAACGTCGTGGGTAATCATAATCCGGGTTACGTTCAGATTCTGTTCCAGACTCATGATCTCGCGCAGGATCTGACTCTGCGTAACGACGTCCAGCGCCGTTGTCGCTTCGTCCAGAACCAGTAAGCGCGGATTGTGAAGCAGGCTCAGCGCGATTGAAACACGCTGCATCATGCCGCCGGACAGTTCGTGCGGATATAACTCGTAAACACGGTCAGACAGGTTGACGACCTTGAACAGATCGTAAACCCGCTGCTTGATTTCATTCTTGTCCGCATTCGGGAAATGCACGCGGTAAACGTCTTCCATCTGCGCTCCGACCTTGTGAACCGGGCTCAGCGCGCTCATCGACTTCTGGAATACGATCGACAGATCGGTCCAGCGCAGCGCATCCATTTCATCCTTCGTTAACTTTAACAGATCCTTGCCGTTGTACAGAATTTCGCCGTCGACCTGCGTGATGCGATGCGGCAGCAGGCGCAGAACGGCACTGGCCAGCGTGGATTTGCCGGAGCCGGACTCGCCGACGATGCCGATCGAATCCTGTTCCTCAATTTCCAGGCTGACATGCTGGCAGGCATGGACCTTCTTGTCCTTCATAATATAACGTACATTGACGTTTTTCAGTTCTAATAATGCCATTTTTTCCTTCCTCCCTAGTTATTGGCGTCCATCTTAGGCGAGAGCACGCGGTTGAGGCCGTCACCGATGAGGAAGAATGTCAGAACGGTGAAGACAACGGCAACGCCGGCGAAGGTGGAAATCCACCAGCCCTTCGGCATGTACTGTTTGCCATGGTAGATAATCTGACCCCAGCTGACGACATTTGGATCGCCTAAGCCCAAGAATGACAGGCCGGCTTCGGACAGGATCGCGCTGGAGACGTTCATCGTAGTCTGCGCGATAATCGGGAAAATCCCGTTTGGAATGATGTGCCTGAACATGATGCTGAAGCGGCTTTCGCCCATCGCCTGCGCGCTCTTGACGAACGTTCTCTCCTTTAAGGAGATCGCCTGCGCACGCATTAAACGCGCATTGCCGGTCCACGAAGTCAGGCCGATAACAATCATGATGTACATGATGTTGCTGCCAAACAGCGCGACGATGATCAGAATCAGGAAGAACGACGGCGTCATCAGGAAGAAGTTCATGAATTCCGAAATGAGCCGGTCGATCTTGCCGCCGAAGAAACCCGCGATGCCGCCGATGCAGGTACCCAGAATACCGGAAATACTCGCGGCGACGACGCCGATCATTAACGACGTCCGCGTCCCATAGATAATCTCACTTAAAACGTCGCGGCCCAGACCGTCGGTACCCAGGATATGTCCCGGCGTGCCCGGTCCGGCAACCAGCGCATCATATAATTTATACGGATCGCACGGAGCGATAATCGGCGCGAAGAAAGCGATGCACAATAAGACGATCAGAAGAATGACGCCCATGCGCAGCTGGGAGTTCTTTTTCAACACCCGCATCGCAGCCTGAAAAACATTGTCTTTTTTCATTGTACTGTTCCTCCTAGTCGTAGCGGATCCGCGGATCGATAAAGCCGTAGAGGATATCGACCAGAATCATCGCGATACAGATAACGACGGATGTGACCAGATAAATCCCAGTCAGCACCGGATAGTCACGCTTGGAAATCGAGCTGAACATCAGACGTCCCATGCCCGGCCATGCGAAAACCGTTTCGATTAAGACGGAACCCGAAAGCAGGAATGCCAGCGACATGCCTAAAACCGTAACAGTCGGCAGGATCGCGTTGCGCAGAACATACTTGTTGAAGATCCGGCTTTCTTTCATGCCGGTCGCCTTGAACGTCGTAATGAAATCTTCCGACATCACCTGTAAGACGGAAGAACGCGCAATTCGGAAATAATACGGCGTCTGCGTCAGCACCATCGTCGTAATCGGCAGCACCAGATGGCGGCAGACGTCGGCGAAGTACGCAAACCCCTTATAATTGGCTCTCAGGTTCACCATGCCCGAGGTCGGGAACCATTTCAGCGTCGAAGCGAAGATCAGAATCATCATTAACCCCAGCCAGAATCCCGGCGTCGCGTCGAACACATACGAGATACTGCACACGAACTGGTCAAACTTGGACCCGTTCTTTCGCGCAGCGTAGATTCCTATCAATGTACCAATGGTGACGGACAGCAGCACCGCGGTTAACGACAGCGCCAGTGTCGGGCCGATCTTCTCGCCGATCAGTTTAATGACGGATTCGTCGCTGATGTAAGAATACCCCAAGTCCCCCTTCGCTACATTGCCAAGAAACATGACGAACTGCTCCGGAATGGATTTGTCCAGGCCATATTTTTGCTGCAGTGCTTCGATCATCTCTTCGTTTGGATTATCCGTGCCCGCCATAATGCGGATCGGATCGCCCGGAGCCAGACGGATCAACGTAAAGTTGAAGCAGACTGACAACAGGACAACGAGAAGACCACTCAATGCACGTTTTCCAATATAACGTTTCATTTCAAGATTTCCTCCTTTTACCTAAAAATCTTTTTCCTCTGTCCTCTCAAACGGGAAAATAAAAATGTAAAATTTTCATAATTTTACATTCAATGAAACATAATTTCATTGCTTTCTATTATACACGAAAATCTGTCAAATGGAATAACCTGAAAAGAATTTTCCCGTTTTTTTTACCATTTTGCGCCGTTTTTCTTATTTTTTACATTCGTTTTCAGAAAGCGCTTGTAAACGGAACTTGTTCAAATTTGCCGCCGGATATCTCCTTTTTCAGCCCCTGAAATAAGCCGGGCGCGCCTTGTTCAGCGCGCCTGCCAGTACGCGATCCGGGCTTTCAGAAGCGCGATCATCGCCGCGCAGTCGCCGTCAAAGCCCGTCTTTCCCAAATCAATATTCGGTTTGGTCGCCCCATGAAAATCACTGCCGAAAGTTTCGGCCAGTCCCCATTTCCGGCAGAATTCATGATAAAACCGCCGGCCTTTCTCATCATGGTAAGAACTGTAAACTTCAAAACCGTCCGCTCCGCCTTCGCGCAGTTCTTCCGCCGCCGCGGCGTCCAGCTTCAGATTCTGCATCGGATGAGCGACGATCAGCGCTCCGCCGCAGCGATGCACATAATCCACAACCTGCCGCCAGTCCGGCAGCCGCATTTCGGCATAGCCCCAACACCCCACCGCCAGCTGATCCCAATAGAAGTTGGCGATCGGATTGGCGCTGCGTGCGCCTGTCTGATATGGCTTCAGATCAGGATGAGCCTGAGTTTCAAGCAGCTCCTGCGTAATTTCAACGTTGGTATACGGCCGGCCGTGCGCCCGTGCGATGATCGCCGCTTCGTTTAGCTTCAAGCCGTAATGCTCCTCGATCAATGCCAGCCGCTGACGTCCGGTGCGCCGCAGCTCTTCGATGTAATGATTCTTTAAGCGCGTGAAGCCGGGATCACGCAGATCGCAGCCGTAACCTAACAAATGTACGATATTGCGGCCGAAGAAGCAGTCGATTTCAATGCCCCGCAGCGTTTCGATCCCCGTTTCCTGCGCCTTGGCCTCCAGCTTCAGCGCGCCGTCGATCTCATTATGGTCGCTGATCGCGATCAGGTCCAGATGCTTTTCCCGCGCCAGGCGCAGGATCGTTTCCACGGATTCCGTGGCGTCAAAACTGGCTGAACAGTGGATGTGCAGATCTGCTTTCATCGTTCATTCCTCCTTTGAAAGTGGTATAATATCCCAAGAAAAGAGGGATAGTATGCCGCAGCTTTATGAAACCATTCTTCATCAATGTCAAGACCAATGCGAGCTTTTAATCGTCTCCAAGCATCGCTCCATCGCCCAGATCCAGGCTTATTACGATTGCGGCGCGCGCGATTTCGGGGAAAACCGGGCACAGGAGCTGCTGCAGAAGGCGCCGCAGCTGCCATCCGATATCCGCTGGAATTTTATCGGCCACCTGCAGCGCAACAAGGTCCGCGCCGTTTTGCCTTATCTGCACCGTGTCTGTTCGCTGGATTCGCTGGAGCTGGCGGCCGTGCTGGACAAGGAAGCCGCCCGCCTCAGCCGGACAATCGGCGTGCTGAGTGAATTCAATCTGGCCCAGGAGACGACCAAAACCGGATTGGCAGCCGCCCAGGCCGACGCTTTCTTTGAAGCACTCAGCCAGTTTGAACATCTGATTCCCGAAGGGATCATGGTGATGGGGCCGCATGTGGAGGATGAAGCCGCCATTGCCGCCGTCTTCCGTCAGGCCCGCGCCTTATTTGATCGGCTGAAAAAGAACTACGGCGGCCCGCAGTTTACGATCTGTTCGATGGGGATGAGTCACGATTACCCGATCGCCCTGCGCGAAGGCTCCACGCAGCTGCGCCTGGGGACGATTCTGTTCGAAGATTAAGCCTTCGTACATCCCCGGGGCTGCGCTTTTCGTTTTTAGTGGGAACAACGGCAGCGGATCAATCAAAAAACGCCCAGCCGCAGTACACATAAACCATATAGATAACAAACCCCTGGATCCCCAGAAAGTTGAAAATGGATTTCAGCTGCGGGAAGACGATATAGCCCAGATCCCATAACACGAAAAACATCAGAAAGAACGAGATGACGAGTTTTTTAAACCATGACTCATCTCGTCTTTTTTTATGGATATGCAAACTCAGGCCGAATGCGAACAAACTGATTGCGATCGCGATCGTCACCAGCGTCGAACGGATCGAAACCGGCAGATACATATTGAACAGCCGCACGATCAGGCCGCTGACGATCATGATCAGAAAGGGAATGCCATATCTTCTGGCAAAGCTCATAAACTCACTCCTAACTTAACGTCCTCTATTATACATGACTTCGACGGAATCTGACAAAGAAAACTTCCCGGGTTCTTCGCCTGGACAGCGCGGCCGGGCCGCTCATACCCTGACGATAGAGGAGGAGTGTTATGGCCCATCTGATCTTTTTAAGCCTGTTGGTCAGTCTGGACGGTTTTTTCAGCGGATTCACCTTCCGGCTGAAAAAAATCCGCATCTGTCTGCCGCAGCTGCTTTTCATCTCGCTTTGCCCGCTGGTGATCGTCAGTGCGGTGATGTTGTCCGCGCGGCGAATGACGGCCGCCATTCCCCCGGGCGCCGCCCGGGGATTAGGCTTTGTGTTGTTTTTCTGTCTGGCTTACCTGTCGTTTGCAGAGGCGTTAAAAAAACGCAGATCCGGTTCACCCACGCTGATCACGATGATCAACGACCCGGCCAGCTCCGATCTGGATCACAACCAGCGTCTGAGCAGCCGCGAAGCGTTGTTATTGGGGTTGGCGTTAAGTCTGGACAACGCCGTGCTGGGATTCAGCTTCGCTCTGGATGGAGCGCCGGTGGGCTCGACAGCGCTGTGTTTTGCGCTTGTGAATTTCCTGTTGGTTATGGCCGGCAATCTCTGCCCAGTGCTGCCGTTTGTCCGAAGAATTGAAAAAGGCAGTGAATACCTGCCTTCGCTGCTGTTTCTGCTTTTGGCCTTCAGCCGGCTGCTTTAACGAACTTTTCGATCTGATCCAGCGCCCAGTTCAGCGTTTCCCACTCGCCGCCGACCGATATCCGCACATGACCTGCTCCGCGCCTGCCGAACAGCGTTCCCGGCAAGACGGCGACGCCGGCCTGTTCCGCCAGCGCAAGCGCAAATTGTTCGCTGGTCAAACCGGTTGAGACGATCGACGGAAAGCAGTAAAAGCTGCCTTCCGGACAAAGACAGGATAAACCGATTTCATTCAGCCGCCGCCAGGCGTGTTCGCATTGTTTTTCAACAGTCTGCCGCCAGGGCGCAGCCGACAGCGTCAGCGCGGTGCAGCCGGCCTTCTGCACAAATCCAGCCACGCCCGAGACCAGCGCCTGATGTGTTTTCAGCAGTGCCGGATTCCAGCGCCGGGGAGCGCTGATCCAGCCCAGCCGCCAGCCGGTCATCGCGTACGTCTTGGAAAAGCTGCCGACGAAGATCACGCGGTGACGGGCAGACCGCAACACCTTGAAATTCAGCGGTTTCCAGCTTAACTGTTCGTAAGCCGCATCCAGGATCAGCGCCAGATCAAACTTTTCCGCCAGGGCCGCCAGATGCTCTAACGCGTCGGCAGATAAAATCTGACCGGTCGGATTATTCGGACTGGCGGCGATAATCGCCCGGGTCCGCGCGCTGACCGCACGTTCCATCGCCGCAAACTCCGGCTGAAATTGATCGTCGGTCAAACAGAACACCGGTACGGCAGACGCCAGTGCGATCGCGCTGAGCGTGCCGGGATAGCCGGGATCCATCACCAGCACCTCGTCGCCGGGATTCAATAACGCCAGGCAGCAGACTGCCAGCGCCTCCTGTGCCCCATTGGTGATCAGAATCTGTTCCGGATGAAACGTCCAGCCGCGCAAAGCTCGTTCGCGCTCTGCCAGTTGTTGTAGCAGCGGGGCCAGTCCGGCGGCTGGGGGATAGTGCGTCAGGCCCTGCCGCAGCGCTTCCGACGCGGCTTCCGCGATCCTCAAATCCGTGTTCTGCGCCGGCTCGCCCAGCGTCAGCTGCGCCCGCGCACCGGACTCATGCAGCCGCGCAGTCCAGGTCCGGATCGGACTGACCGGCATTTTTCGTACTTCTTCATGAATTCGCATAATTGCCTCCTTTCTTTTCATTGTATGAAAGGTTCTTTTCAATTCTGTGCAATTCAGTTATAATCAAGACATTAATCAAGGAAAGAAGATGATCCCGATGTCTTTTATGAAACAATCCGCCGATCTGCAGCCGATTGAAGATACCGTCTTCGCCGTCGTCTCAATGGCGAAGCAGGATATCGCCGAACATGGCGCAGAGGCCGTCGTCGACGCGACGATCGGCTCCCTTTACGATGAACAGGGCAGACTTGTCGCCTACCAGAATGTCTTCGATCACTACAACGCGATTGCCAAGGAAGTCAAAGCGGCTTACGCCGCCAGCTTCACCGGCAATCCTGGCTACCGGACTCAGGTCAGAAACTGGGTGCTGCAGGATCAGCCGATCAAATTAAACGCCTCCGTCATCGCTACCCCGGGCGGCACCGGCGCCGTCAACATGACGATGATCAATGTTCTGGAAGCGGGACAAACCGTCGTCCTGCCGGAAATCTGCTGGGGATCGTACAACTTGATGGCCGCCCAGGCCCGGCTGAAGACCGCTTCCTACGCGATGTTTGACGGCGATCACTTCAACTTCGCTTCGTTTGAAAGCGTCTGCCGCCAGGTGATGAGCGAGCAGGGACGGCTGCTGGCCGTGATCAATGATCCATGCCACAACCCGACCGGCTATTCCATGAGTCTGACGGAATGGCGGCAAATCGTCCACTTCCTCAACGAGCTGAGCAAACAGGGACCGTGCGTGATTCTCAACGATATCGCTTATATTGATTACAGCTATCAGGGCCTGCACAGCCGCGATTATCTGAGCTGCCTTAATGAAATAAATGAAAACGTGCTGGCCGTGATCGCGTTCAGCTGTTCCAAAACGCTGACCTCTTACGGCCTGCGCTGCGGGGCGGCATTAATTCTGGGACAAAACGCCCGGCGCGTGCGCGAAGCCGAGATCGTTTTCGAAAAGACCGCACGCGCCACATGGAGCAACATCCCCAACGCCGCGATGGAAAACTTCACCTGGATCACGACGGAAAACCGCGCTGGCTTCGAGGCAGAAAAACAGCGCTATGTCGATCTGCTGAAACAGCGCAGCCAGTGCTTCATCGAAGAAGCCGCCGCCTGCGGTCTGCTTTGTTATCCTTATAAAGAAGGTTTCTTTGTAACGCTGCAGATGAAGGATAACGCGCTGCGTGATCAATATCACCAGAAGCTGATCGACAATCATATCTACACCGTCAAGGTCAACAAAGGAATCCGCGTCGCACTCTGTTCGCTGAGTCTGTCGAAAGTGCAGGGACTGGCCGGGCGGATGAAAGCGATTCTGGATTCGCTGCAATAAAGTTCACATTTTCTTTGGATTCAAACAAACCCTGCCGAGACATTGGCAGGGTTTGCTTTACCCTTCGCTCAAACCGGCCCCCGCTTGACCCCTTTATTCGAATAAGCAACTTTTCTTTCATCATTTTTATTTTAAAAATAAAAATTTAAAAGAATAAATTAATTATTTTTATTTTATAATTCATAATTTTAATTGACAGTTTAATCGCTTTGTCATATTATGGAACTAACAAGAGGTGGACGTCATGAATGAAACGAAAACACTGAAGCTCTGGAATAAAAATTTTATCCTGCTGTGGCAGGGTACGCTGTTCTCCACGTTCGGCGATGTGCTTTACAGCATCTGCATCGGCTATTGGGTCTATGAGAAAACCGGATCCACCGCATTAATGGGTCTGCTGACAAGCATCTCCATGTTTGTTGCAATGATCCTGGGACCCTTCTGCGGTGCGATCATCGACCGCAGCCACCGCAAATGGATGATCGTCGGCACGGACCTGATCCGCGGCTTAACGATGATCGGACTGGGCCTGATCGCGATGAGCCAGCACTTGGAAGTCTGGATGGTGCTGGCTACAGCTTTCATCGC
Source organism: Holdemania sp. Marseille-P2844 (assembly GCF_900120005.1). Lineage (GTDB taxonomy): Bacteria > Bacillota_I > Bacilli_A > Erysipelotrichales > Erysipelotrichaceae > Holdemania. Next base: position 391,033 of record NZ_LT635454.1, on the reverse strand, counting down.
CGCCCTGTGCAACGCGTTTTTCACACCGGCTTCAATGACCGTCATGACCGATCTGGTGATGCCGAAGGATCTGGTCCGGGCGCAGTCGCTCTCCGGCGGCATGCGCTCGCTCGTCGCGATGGCCGGCAAAGGCTTGAGCGGAGCGATCATCGCGTTTCTCGGCGTTCCCTTCGTCATCCTGCTCAACGGGGTCTCCCTGTTGATCTCCGCGTTCACCGAATGCTTCATCGACGTGCCGCGGGCGCCCAAGACAGGCATGCCGATCAACCTGAAAACATTGTTTGCCGATTTGAAAGAGGGCGCCCAGTATGTGTTCAACGACCGCTGCTTCCGCCTGATCGTCATCATCGCGGTGTCCGCCAATTTCTTCGGCTCGGGCATGGGCGCCGTGTTCCTGCCGTTTTGTCTGGGCCGGGGGCTGGACGTCGTACAGTATGGCTATCTGATGTCGCTGCAGTCGATTTCCGCGCTGATCGGCACGATTTTCATGGGCACGCTGAATATCAAACCGGAGCTGCGGATCCGACTGATGTTGTTCGGTTTTCCGTTAAGTTCCCTGTTGTTTGCCGTCTGTTATTCGATGCAGACGTTCAACTCGCTGGCGTTCACCTTTCTGATCACCTATTTTGTCAGCGCTGTGGCCAACGCAATTCTCAATGCCGCGTTCATGTTGGTCATCCCGCGGGAAAAGCGGGCGATGATTTCCGGCTTTATCATGATGGCCTCCAGCGGTGGTCAGGCGTTATCCTCGCTGGCTTTCGGGTTCATCGCGGAATTCGTCGATCTGAGCGTACTGGGCACCGTTTCCAGCCTGATCTCGATTCTGCCGTTTATTCTGTTGTTTGTCTATCCGGAAATCAAGGAACGCTTCATCCAGGCGGAATTGAATCCGGAAGTCTGAAATCCCGCGGGTCCACAAAAAAACCACCGAATGGAATCCTGCTCTCTGCCCGCATGACAGAAGCTTGTTCCTGCGGTGGTTTTTCTTTTTTGTTTGAGAGAACTTGTTTCCTTTTCCGCCCAGACGCGTTTTGCCTTAACTCTCCTTCCGCCCGTAAATACTGGCGAACGGTTTTCTTAACGCCATATACAAGAATACGGAAACAAAGACGCAGATCACGGCGTTGAAGGCGGTAACACCGCCGGTCCAGGTCAGGATGATCGCCGCGGCTTCGGCATTGATCCCCAGAATAAACCGTTTGAACAAATAACCGATGATCGGATCAAAGACCACGTTGAAGCCCAGGCCTGCCGCCGCGCTGATCGCTGCGATTTGAGCCGCCTGTCTGGAATCTGCGGCCTGCGCCAGTCCCAGCTTCTGTCCGACTTTTCCGGAGAGATAGCCGATGCAGAATTTCAGGAAAAATGTCTTCGGTGCGGATGCGACATAGCGCGGATCCAGCAAGTCGGCAATCGACAAGCCGATCGCTCCGGCAACGCCCCCCTCGGCTGGTCCTAACAAAAAGGCCGACACCACCACGATCGCATTTGCGACGTGGATCGCGACTGAAGATCCGGCCGCCAATGGGATGTCGATCTTCAAATAGCTGAAAACAATGTAATTGATCGCCGCAAAGATAGCGATAAACGCCATCGTCCGCGTCCTTTTTTTCATTTCAAATCCCCCTTTTTGTTTCAGAATACCGCGTAGAAAATCCGCTTCCTACAGGATTCCCGAGGAAACCGGCGCCGCGGTCTTCCTTATTGTAATACAAAAAGAACGGCGGTGGAAAACTTTTTTATTATTTATTGAGGGGTTATACGACTGATTTTCCAAGCGTGAGCCCCCGGCCAGATTAACGCGGGACAGTTCGGCCAAGCCACAGGGAAAAAAGAGAAAAACCCGCGCCGATTCTCATGACCGGCCGGGTTTTCTCAGCAAACCGCTTACTTGTCAGAGTTTCCCTGCGGATGCAGTTCGTTTGCGATCTGTTGGGAACGAACCGCCCACACCTGCGCGTAGTTCTGACATTTCGCGCACAGATGTTCCGCGCTTTCCGGCGATTGCAAATCTGTCGAAACAGCGCCGCTTTGCTTGACCAGCCGAGGCAGGATTTCCGGATTTTCCAGCATCGGACATGGCCGCAGCATGTTTTCATTAAACGGCTGGTTGTGATAATAAGCCATAAACAAAGGGCTTTGCAGAGCTTTTAGCAACGTATGCTCGCGGATATTCACATTGGAATAATGGATGAACACACACGGATCGACATCGCCGTTGGCATTGATGTGCAGATAACGCCGGCCGCCGGCGATGCAGCCGCCGACATATTCGGCGTCGTTCTGGAAGTCGATCGTGAAGATGGGCTTCGTCTTGCGGAAGCCGCGGATCTGCTGAATCATCCAGGCCCGCTGGTCCGCAGAAGGCAATAACACCGGCGCCGCTTCATTGCCGACCGGCATGTAGTGGAAGAACCAGGCGAACAACGCGCCGTCCCGGATCATCTGATCGAAATACCGCTCGCTGCTGACATCCTGCACATTCGCGCTGGTATAACACGTCGATACGCCGAAGGGCAGCTTGTATTGCTTCAGCAGCGCCATCGCCGCGCGGACCTTCGCATAACACCCCGCGCCCCGGCGGCTGTCGTTGGCTTCTTCAAAGCCTTCCAGTGAAATCGCCGGTACAAAGTTCTTCACTTCCAGCATCGCTTCGCAAAACGCCTCGTCGATCAGTGTTCCATTGGTAAACGCCAGAAACTCGCAATCCGGATGCTTCCGGCAGAGCGTAAGCAGATCCGCTTTGCGCATCAGCGGTTCCCCGCCGGTATAGATATACATAAAGGTCCCCAGAGCTTTGCCCTGAGTGATGATGTTGTCAATTTCCGCCACGCTGAGATTCAGCTGATGGCCGTATTCCGCCGCCCAGCAGCCGGTGCAGCGCAGATTGCACGCCGAGGTCGGATCCAGCAGAATCGCCCACGGAACATTGCATTGATTTTCAGCCGAGGCTTCAATCTGACGGGCGCTGCCTCTGAGGGAGGCGTTGATAATGAAATTGGTGAAGAATGTTTTCCGGACGCCGGCGTCCAGATCATACAGCTTCAGCATCAGGTCATACCAATGATTCTTCTGTTCGATCACCTCGCGCACCGCCCGGCGCTGAGACGCGTACCAGTCCTCAGGGCAAACCTGATCCACCAGCTTCATCACCTTGGGAATATTGGCCTCCGGATCCCGTTCCAGATACGCCAACGCTGTTTTAACAGCGGTTTCCAAAGCAGCGGATTTCATTTTTTCGATCGTTTTCATAAATTAGCTTCTCCTTTTTCCACTGGTTTCATTATAGGAAAGCCAGAAAAAGAAACCCAGCGACAGATTTCGCCAGGTGTAAAACGATCAGACAATCAAGGCTGTTTGCCTGAATATTCAGATGGCAGCAGCGCGCCGTTTTCCGCCAGCGTGATCAGACTTCGCGCTTCCTCCTTGAGATCATAGCGCATATCGTGGTCCAGCCAGTCCAGCGTTACCCCCAAAAGCAGGCAGCGGTAAAAATGCAGCACAGTCTTCAGAGCTTCCGGTTCATATTTTCCATCCAGTCCCGCCTGACAGGCATAAGCGTCCAGCGTATTGCCGATCAGATCGGTCAGATGCTGCTGAAACAATTCGCGGCTGGCCGAATGATAAATATGCAGGGCCGCCTGCCGATACTTCTGACACCAGGCCAGCGCCTGATGCAGACTGTCCAGGAGCGAAAGCGTATCCCGCTGCTCGGGAAGCAAAGCCGCCGCCTGCTGGGCAAAGATTGCTTCCACCAAAGACGGGATATCCTCAAAATAATAATAGAACGTGTTTCGATTTAATCCGCAGCGTCCTACGATCTGCGCTACGGTGATCTTGTTCAGCGGTTTTTCCTGCGCCAGCGCCATAAAGTTATCCATGATCCATTGCCGGGTTCTGATCATTCCCATCACCTCGCCCGCATTATAGCACGATGCGAAAACCAAAAGAAATCCCCGGAACGACACAACCGGGGATTTGTTTAGATTCATAGTTTTCGGCTTACTGCTCGATCCAGACTTCAGAGAACTCGTTGGTCCCCAGCGTCGTGGACTTTTCAGTGGATAACGGATGGTTATGAATTGTCGCCTTGATCGGATAGCTGTAGATTTCATCGGTAACGATGACCATCGGCAGATCACGCTTCAGGATTTCCTGAATCTGCTTATACACTTCCCCACGGGCCGCTTTATCCGACACGGCGATGCCCGCTTTCAACAATTCGTCAATTTCCGGATTGGCATATTTGGAGATGTTCAGCGAACCGTTGGAACCGATCCGGTTTTCAATCGCGTTGGCGTCCGGGCCCTGCGAACCGGAGTTCATCGCCATATCGAAGTTGTAATTATCCAGCACCTTGGTCTGGAAGTTGGCGATTTCTGAAATATTCAGCTTCACTTCGATGCCGATTTCTTTCAGCTGCGCCTGAATGACCGTCGCGGTATCCTTGAAGTTGCCGCTTTCAAACGTGTCAAGCGTGCAGGTGAAATAATAGCCGTTTTCGTCCTGGGTATAGCCGGCTTCCTCAATCAGCTTCCTTGCCGCTTCCCGATCCATCTCCGGAATCCGCGCAGTGTCGCTCATCGCCCAGTCAAAGACCGGCGTCATGTACGTTTCCGGGACGCTGCCGATGCCCTTGGCCGCCTTATCGAGAATTTCCTGACGATTTAACGCCATGTCAACCGCCTGACGAACGCGCACGTCCGCAAACGGACCTTCTTTCAGATTGAACGAGAGATAAACGCGGCCGGTGGCGACATATTGGTAAACGTTGTAATTCGGATCCTGCTTCAGCGCGGCGATTTCCGAAGACGGGGCTTTGCCGAGAATGTCGTCGACTTCGCCATTCTGCCATGCCTGGAATGCCGTTGATTCATCCGGAATAATCGAAACGATTAATTCGTCGATATACGGCGCGCCCTTGAAGTAATCCTCATTGCGCTCCATGCGGATCGCAACGCTCTTTTCATACGAAACAAACTTGAACGGACCGGTGCCGACGGGCTGGAAGTTGGCTGGATTGGTCGACCAGTCGTACTCCGGCGTATCGTAGATATGCTTTGGCATGATGAAGGTTCCCAGCCAGCCGATCGTGGCGACAATCCCGGAATTCGGCTCGGAAAGATGGAATACGACGGTATTTTCATCCGGGCAGGTAATTTCGCTCAGCTGCTTGAAGCTGTTGGACTGATATCCTTCGGTACGGATCTTATCAAACGTCCACTTGACGTCCTCGGAGCTGAACGGCTCGCCGTCATGCCACTTCACACCTTCGTGAAGATGGAACGTCAGCGTCAGGCCATCTTCTGAAAATTCCCAGCTTTCCGCAAGATCACCGACTACTTCATTGGAAATCGTCTGCTTGACCAGCCGGTTGAAGATATTCTGATAGGCGACGACGCCCCAGTCGTCGACTTTCAAATCCGGATTGAAGCTGTACGGATCGCCCGCCCCGCGGACGATGTAGGTTCCTCCGCTGACCGGTTCGTCCGACGCGGTGGCGGCAGGTGCGGCGCTGTTCTCTCCCTGAACAGCACAGGCTGTTAACATGACGGCGCAGACGCCGACGATAATTTTCTTTACCCAGTTTTTCATCATTAATTTTCTCCTTTTCTGAATTTCGCTTAACCCTGCAGTTCAGAAAAGCAGTGCTCCGGAAACTCCGGTTTGTCTCCCCAGTTTCACGCCCTCAAGCCCCCTTTAATCAAACACAAAAAATCCGCCTTCCAATTAGAAGACGGATGATCAATCCGTGGTACCACTCCTATTATCCTGTCTGTTAAAACAGGATCACTCTGCGGACATCGTCGCACTTGCGAGAATGTCTTCTTCTATAACGGGAATTCCCGGCTTCCCCTACTCGGCCAGGCCTTTCAGTTCGCTGCTAACAGGGCAGTTGTCCCCGGTGTCCGTACTGCCTCGCACCTTCCGGCAGCTCTCTTAAACCCGACGTTCCAGTTTCTCATTTCCTGATCTATGCATTTGTGTTGATGGGATTAGTTTACCGCAGACCGAAAAACTTGTCAATTCTTTTTCAGTATTTTCTGAAAATTAATTCTCCATGTTCGTTTTCTCTATTTCAGCTTTCAGAAAATCGCAGTTAGTTTCCACAGCGGAGATGAAAAGCTTTGATCTTGATCTGGATAAGTTAGCCGGCAGACGGCGTGGCGATCAGAAACATCAGATCCCGCTGATTCTCCATTCCCTGTTCTTCGAAGAAATCATACATCGTCCAGTTGTAATAAAAGCGTTCCGCCCCATAGACGGTATAGCCATCCTGATTGTGATCTGTCGTGTCGTAAGGATCGGCGACGATCAGAACATCATCCTGCGTCGTTTCCGTTCCCATGTTGTCATAGCCGATCACCACCTGCCAATGTCCGCCCCAGTCGTTCCAGGCGACCATCACCGGCGTGCCTTCCTTCAGCAGGGCTTCAAACCGTTCTAATGGAAAGGCCGCTTCCAGCTGATCAGCCGGATAATCCAGACTGCTTTCCAGATCGAAGCCGCCAACCTGATTAAAGATCGCGATCATGGATTCCATATCGGTCGCTTCCGGGGTCAGGCCGTTGCTTCGCATTTCTGCCAGTGTGCGCTCGGTCTGTTCGCCCAGCTGATCATAATAGTTGAAAACCAACAGCGCGGAAACCACCCCGCAGGACCACTCCGAAGTCTGCTGCATCGTCTGAAAATGCGGCAGAATCGTCAGCGTTTCCGTACTTTCGGCATTGTAAAAGTCAACCGTGGAAAAATAAGGTGAATCCGGATGATCGCCCTGCCGCTCAACTGCATCCGCGCCGGCTTCCGGATCCAGATCATCGCGGTAAGCCAGCTTCATCTGATCCGTAAAGTTGCCGCCTGAGCGAGTTGGGACGGAGTCCGCAGAAGCCAGAGGCGTCGGCGCGGCAGGCGCGGCGGAACAGCCCGCAATGAAAAGCAGTGCGCAAAGCACAGTCAATAATTTTTTCATAAAATGATACTTCCCCTTTCAAAATAGAAAAACAAAAACAGTTCTTTTCGTTTCTTCAATTTTCTTCCGGTGCGCTCCCTGCGCTTCAGGATAGAAAGACAAGACGATGGCTTTTGGCCGCTTGGTGATTGCGTGTCACAGAACTTTTTCAAAGCATTACGCTTTGGCATCAACAAGGGTAACCCTGTTTCAATTTCGGCATTTGACCCGGCTGTCCGAGGCCTGTTCTTCGTGGAACATCAGGTCATGCGGCCGGTCGTTTTCAACCGGCAATGACGTGGTACTCATCATTCAAAATCAACGGGCGTGATCGTCTGTTTTCCCATCCCTCCTTAACTTCAATCACGAAAAAATTATATCAAAAAAATTCGTCAGCGCAAGTATAAATTTAATAAAGTGATATCATCAGTTTAGCCACACTAAACTTTTGAACAATTTCTCTGGCCGAAGCCTGCATGATTGCGCAGCGGTGTTCTTCCTTAGGAGAAACGATTGGTTCCGGCTGCCTTCTGACCAAATGAAAACTGCCGCAAGATCCGGCAGCTTTCCTACTTCTCTATCAACTTCTCCATAAACCACGTCCGCAAAGCCAACTGGGAAATTCCACAATGGATCGTCCCATTCTTCAGCATCAGGCAGTATGCATCTTCGCTCTTTGCACGTCAATTTCATTCCCGATTATCCTTTTGTTTAATACAGCTCGATCTGGACGATCTTGCCCAGCTTCTTGAGATTTTCAGCCATCCGTTCAATCATCCGGATTTTTGCCCGCAGCGAGATCGTCGAATAGGCTAACTGGCGGTGCGCGGGATTATCGGAACGGCCGACCATGAACACGATTTTCGTGCAGTCCTGCAAAAACATTTTCGTCAGCAAGATCGCGCCGTCTTCCTGCTTCGTCAGCAGAAACTGCTCGTAAAACTGCGGCGACTGAGCGCATTCGTGCAGATATTCATTCGCTTTCTGCAGCGTCAGCACCCCTTCTGTCACTAAATCCAGCCCTTCGATATAGGCCATCGGCGGGACGTCGGAGGTTAAGGATAACAGGTTTTCGATCTGGATTTCCTTGCCGGTAATCCGTGAGACAATGTTGGACGTCGTCCCGCCGCAGCAGATTTTCTTCCCCGTGGCGCTCAATAAACGGCCGACCACCTTGCGGTCGTCCTCCGGATGTTCCGGCGGCCCGACCATCACGCGGGCCTCCGTGGCCGGCACGATCTTGGCCGTGGCCACCGTCGAATCGTCGCCTGGCTGGCCCTGATACAGATCGTTGACGCAGGCCAGTAAAATCCGCGTCACCTCGCGTGCCGGATCAGTCGAGCGGCAATATTCCGTCAGATGTTTTTCCACATCGGCATGATCCCAGCCGAAGTTCAAAAACGTACCGACGCCGGCGTGGATAATCCCGTCGGAAAACACGACGATGAAATCGTTCGGCTCTACCTGAAAGCTGCTTTCCCGGATTCGCCGCTGCCCGATCACGCGCGTTGTCCGCGGCAATTCAATACAGGTTCCCCGGCGCATGATCACGGCGGCCGGATTATCAAATTCGATCAGATGCGCCGTCCCGTCGTAGTAAATCTGAACGATGGTGAATGTGGAATACGCTATTCCGCGCTCCTGACATTGCGGCAGCGTCGCAGTGATCGTATCGACCGCTTCCTGCAGCGTCGCACCTTCTGCCATCATCTCGCAGATGATCGTGCTGGTCAGCGTGGACAGAATGTTCGCTTTGACTCCGCTGCCCAGACCGTCAGCCAGCACCAGGATGCAGAACTGATCGCAATAGCGGATCGCCACCTTATCGCCGCACAGTTCCTCATTCTTTTTGATCAGCGAGGAAAACGACGTTTCCACATGGATTTTTTCTTCAATCATCTTCATCCATCGCTTTCATCAGCCGCGTTAAGGCAACCTTGGACTTCGCCGTCGTTTCGCCCAACAGACTGGCGATTTCCTGAACGACGCGCATCTGATCGTCGATGACGGTCTGCGCAACCTCCGCCGTCTTCATCTGCATCTGGCGGATGACTTTCTCCTTGGTTTCCTCCACCGTCAGATCCATTAAAATCAGGATGACATAGCGGTGGTCCTCAATCGAGATCATCGCGTGGTTTAAGATTTTATGATATTGCGGATATTCGCAGCGGTAATACTGGACGCCGACAAAATCCTGAAGCAGCTCATGCAGCCCCTGATCCGGCAGAATCGACTCGACCGGCATGCCGATCGGATCAATTTCCTGCAGGTTCATCATATTCAGCGCCGCCGGATTGATCTCGCGCACGCAGTTATGCTCATCCAGCACGAGAATTCCATTCGGCGTATTCTCGATGATCAGATTGGAAATCGACTGGGCGTGCTCGAGTGCGTAGGGCAGACAGAGCTTCGGATCCGCTTTGCCCTCCAGCACTGCGATCGCTTTGGCGCGGCAGCTTTCGTAACCGCAGGCGCCGCAGTCCAGTTCCTTTTCCCGCGTCGTCTTGCCCATCAAAAACAACATGTCCTTAATTTCTTCTTCGGTATGCGTCGTCCGCTCGATTGGATCGGCCTGCCACTTCGCGCGCAGATTGGCGGGCAGCTGGGCCTGGCGCACCTGATCCTGGGGATCCATGTTGCGTCGGATCGCGCTGCGCGCTCTCCATTCGCTGTGATCGACGTGGCATAACAGCGGACCGCCCAGACAGGACTGTTCGCAAGCCGACAGTTCGAAGAAATAGCCTTCCATGTGTCCCTGAGCGATCGACTTCAGCGCATCCCGGACGCGGTCCATGCCTTCCGCACTGACCCGCTCGTACACTTCGTCCGAACTGCTTAAGGTGCGGATCACCCCGCCGGGGGTCGGATACATTCGTACGGTGCTGGCTTTCAGACTTTCCCATCGGACTTCCGGTTGTTCCTCATCCTCGTTTACAGGTTCGTCTTTCAGCCAGACAGAAAGATCCGGCATCGTTAACACCGCGTCGATGGCCCCCGCAAAGCGCGGATCGGCAGCTTCCTTCTGCTTCGCGATGCATGGCGTCAAAAACACCGTCTTCACACCCGGATAACGCTCTTTCAAATCATAGCCATGCGCAATCATCGGCGACACAACCGGCGCCAGCTGATCGACAAGTTCCGGAAAATTTTTCTCAACATAGGTGACGACGGCCGGACAGCACGTCGACAGAATGTTTTTCATCTGATGTTCCTCGATCAGCTTCATGTAAGCCTGAGAAACCAGCCGGGCGCCGACCGCCGTTTCCTCGATCACCTGAAACCCGATCGCTTCCAGCTGTCGTTTCAGCCGCGGATAGTCCGGCCAGACCGACGCAAAGGACGGTGCGATGCTTAAGGCCAGCGGCTGACCCTGAGCGATCCACTGACGGACCTGATCGACGTCGCTGTGAACCTTTTTGGCGCTGTGCGGACAGATCGCGTAGCATTTGCCGCACAGAATACACTCGTCTTCAAGAATTGTAGGCTGATGATTCTGATACGTCATCGCCTTGGTGGGACAGACGCGCACACAGCGCAGACAGTTGCGGCAGTTCGCCTCGGACAGCTGGATGTAGCTCATGCCAGGGCCGCCGTAATTTCCCGCTCGAGCACTTCTCTGACATTATGCAGACCGACGCCCAGCAGCTGCTTGCCGTTAACGCGCAGTCCCAGGCCCTGTGTGCAGACCTGCATGCAGAAAGCCCCCTTAACATTGACCTGATCTTCCCAGCCTTTTTCTTTGATTAACTCCTGCAGAATTGTGACGACTTCATTGCTGCCCTTGACGTAACAGGCGCTTCCAATACAAACTTCAACAGTGACCATGTCGCTTCTCCTTTTCGCTTATTTTCGATGCATCGGCACGCCGGTAAAATCAAAGCTTTCCAGCGATTCCTCAATCGTTTTCTGTTGGCCGTTATTTTCTTTCGCCATCCGGCCTTTTGCCACCATCGGCGGCTCGATGACCGCCGGCCCGGCGATGCAGCCGCCCGGACAGGCCATGCCTTCCAGAATGTTGCCGGTAAACTTGCCGAACTTCATTAACGTCAGCTGCTTCTTGCATTCCATGCAGCCGTCGGCGTACACGCTCACCGGCGCGGCCATCGCTTTTTCCTTTGCAGCCTGCGCGACCGCTTTGCCAACACCGCCGCCCTGAGCGAAGTTGCGGCCGAAGATCGACGGATAGTCTTCCTCTTTCGCCTCTACTTCCGAAGGATCAATGTGTTTGGCGATCATCATCGCCGCGATTTCCTCAAAGGTCAGCACGTAATCAACGGCGGTGAAGGATTCCATCGCTTCCTGCTTTTTCGCCAGACATGGGCCGATAAAGATCACGCCGTGATCCGGATGGTCTTTTTTCAGCTTGCGGGCCAGCGCCATCATCGGTGAAACGACGGTCGACATATTGTTTTCGTAAATCTGCGGGAAGTGCATCTTTGCGAGGTTGACAAAAGCCGGACAGCAGGAGGTCGTCATCGGCACGCCGGCTTCCATCTTTTCCGCCAGCTCCGCCTGTTCCTCCCACGCGACGGCATCCGCGCCCAGCGCGACCTCGTAGACTTTTTCAAACCCCAGCAGCTCAATGCTTTTCTTGATCTGCGGCAGGGTGGCGTTGTCAAACTGCCCCTGAATCGCCGGAGCGACGATCGCAAACATCGGCGTTCCCATTTTCAACAGGCTGACGACCGGCACGATCCATGACATATCCTCAATCGCGCCAAACGGGCAGGCGGCCTGACAGGCGCCGCAGTTGATGCATTTGGTTTCGTCGATCTGAGCGATCCCATTTTCATCCCAGCGGATTGCGTCGACCGGGCAGTGCTGGGAACACGGCCGCTCGGTGACGACGATCGCGTTGTATGGACAGCTGCGGGCGCAGGCGCCGCACTCCTTGCATTTTGTATAATCAATCTGGGCGCGGTGCAGCCCCATGCTGATGGCATCGAACTTACACGAAGCCAGACAGGCTTTCGCCATGCACTTGCGGCAGTTGTCGGTGATCTGAATCTTGCGGATCGTGCAGCCGTCGCACGCCGCGTCGATCACCTGAACGATCTGACGCGGATTGTATGCCGCAGCTTCATCCGCCATTTTCCCGCACGCCAGGCGCGTGCGCTGCCGCAGGATTTCTCTTTCCTTATACACGCAGCAGCGGAATTCCGCCTTGCGCCCCGGGATCAGTTTGCGGCTGATCGCGGCCGCGCTGTCGTCCGTCAATTTTCCTTCATAAGCCAGCTGTGAAATTTCCTTGAGCACGTCGAACTTGAACTGACGTGCTTCGTGATTGAACATGGACATTGTTTTCTCCTCCATTGCTAACAAATTCACATTACCATAGATAGCGCTGATTTTCAATTCTGAAAACCTACTTTTATTATCGCATATTCCGCAAGTGCTTTCAAAATAATTGTAAGCTTGTTTAACAATCGTTAAACTTACTATTTCCTGGGAAATTCAAGGCTGAAAAACAACCTTTAAACGGCGCTGTTCCTCAAAACTCTCGTTCCGACTTCCTGCTGCCGCCATTCTGCTGAAACAGAGACCTAAGAAGCAAAACCGGCTTATTTCCCGATGCTCGTTATCAAAGGAATTCAAAGCACGAAAAAAGAACCCGCATTTTTTGCAGGTTCTTCATCTATGTTATTGATTCTATTTATACCGATGAACCGCAGCGGCTGTTTTCCAACATTTCCGCAACTCTCTCTATGACATCAATTCGATTCCACTGCTGAAACCAAACCGTTCTCATTTCTTCCTCGCGTTTACCCTTAATCCTCACAAAATGGCTGTTTATCTGTTCGATGGCTGTTTTGTAAATTTTCAGCAAAATGGGAAGTTGTAAGAAGCATCACACGGATCTGCGATTCATCGCGCAACGCCGGCGTTTAGCGGCGGTATCCTCTCTGTCCAGGTTCCATTTACTTTAACCTCCTTAGAATAAACGTTCCGTTTATTCTGAAAGCTTCGCTCCTCTTACTTTATCAGCCTTAATGGATTCATTGAGAAACTAGGTTCTCTCCTTAACGGACTCAACCGTTCTGATCGGCTGTCTGAGGGATCAGCTTCCTCTGTTTGAAGATCTCATTCCTTATCTTCGACTTTATTATAAACAGAGTTTTCAAAAAAGTAAGCCCTTTCATTCAAATTTTTTTCGTGCTATAATAAAAATGTTGAGGGTTGCCGTTTCAGGACAACCCTTTTTTACTGTATTCCGCGTTCTGATCTTCCTCTTTTTCCCATTGCAGCTCCATGCCGCCCTGCGACCACAGGCTTTCATGAACCTTCACGCCATGATGCAGCAGCGTCACATGCGCCCGGCCGCTGAGACTTTCCTGAATCCGGCCCTGCATCCGCCCGTTGTGCGGCGAAGCCAGCGAACAGGCCGGACCGCATTCCAGACGGATCCGGATCTGCCAGCCGCCCTGATGAAACCGCAGTTTGGCCCACCCGGAACCCTCTTTAAACTGACGGCAGCGCAGCGATTCCAGGCGGCAGCCGGTATAGGTCGCAAAGCGATGCAGCTGATCGCGCAGTTTGACGACAAGCAGACAACCATTAAATGTCAGCGGTCCTAACGGAATACTGGCCAGCGACAGGAAGAAGCACGAATCCGGTACGCCGCACTGGTTGGACTGAAACCACAGATAGCGCTGGGGAAACGAAGTGCCGCGGTCCTTTTCCAGATAACCCACGCCGGTTACGGGAAGCGAACGTCCGTTGGCGATGACAACGCCTTCCATGCGGTGATGCAGGCTGATCACGCCATGCACGCATTCCATATTTTTCAAATACGCGAACGGTCCCATGATCGTCGGGGCGTACCGGGAAAACGGCAGCGGCGTCAAGCCGCTTAAACGAAGCCGGACTTTCAGCTTTGGCAGATCGAGCTTCACGCGCGTCAGCGAAAATTCGTTGCTTCCCAGCGTCAGATGAAACGGCGACTGCCGCACTACCGCGTCCTGCCAGCCAAATTCCGCCCATTGTGATTGATTCGTCAACGTATCCGTCGTCTGAATAAAAAACGGCGCGGCTGAATGCTGCGGGCTGAAACCGACGATCACCGCCAGCGAACAACGCGGGTCGCACAGCCGGAAATACCAGCCTTCAAAATAATCTTTCTTTTCGCCAAGGGAATGCAGTCCCATTTCTTCTCTGCGGATCTGTGCTGCACGCATCCAATCACCTGCTTTCCCTTGCAGTATTTCCCACACGCAGCCACCTTAATCCTCAAAAATTCAGAAAATGAAAGACAACGGGATAATCTTGTACAAAAGAAAAGACGGAAAACATTCCGTCTGGGTTTGATCTAGGGCAGAATCGTGCCGATAAGCGGTTCCAGCTGCCTCGCCATCATCGGCCTGGCAAAATAAAAGCCCTGATACAGCGTGATCGGATAAGCTTTTAACAGCTTCAGGATGCGGGCGTTTTCCACCCCTTCAGCCACCAGTCTGATTTCCAGCTTGCAGCACAGCGACACGACGCTTTCGATAATCGCCAGATCCACCTGATTTTGTTCGCTCAAATCCCGGATAAACGATTGATCGATCTTCACGGAATCGGCCGGCAGGTTGCGGATCAGCAGCAGCGTGGAATACGCGATGCCGAAATCGTCGAGCGACAGATTGAAGCCGAACGCCCGCAAGCGGGCAAATTCCTGCGCCAGTCCTTCAAAGTCCTCGACCTGACAGCTTTCCGTCAGCTCAATCGCAATCTGACGCGGGTTGATTTCCAACCGCCAGGCTTCCGCGATCAGAAAATCGGCAAACCCTGGATCCTTAAACTGCAAATAGGAAACGTTAAACCCGGTGATAAAATCCGGACTTTTGCGCTGCCAGGAGCGCGCCTGGGCGAACACCTGACGGACGATCCAGCGGCCGACCGGAAGAATTTCCCCGGTGTTTTCCAACAGCCGGATCATTTCCCCGACGTCGGGATCGGCATTCCACCTTAACAGCGCTTCGCAGCAGACCACGCGGTGATCCTGATCGACTAACGGTTGATAAACCATTGAAAAGCCCTCGCACGCATGATTGACAGAGCGCGCCAGCATTTGCTTCAAACCACTTATCCGGCGGTATTCGGACGAAACCTCGAGGCTGAAAAAGACCAGCTGAGAACGCCGGTGTGCCTTGCCATGGGCCAGAGAATGTTCCAGCTTGCTGATGAGCGCCTCCTGCGTCGTTCCATCCTGCGGCACGCAGACAGCGCCGCCGGTGATTTCCAGACTGACTTGCCGGCTGCCCAGCTCTTTTGCCGCCTGCCTCAGCGCTTCAAACACGCTGCCCGCCTGATTGCGGCTGCCGTCGGGAATCAAAACGGCGAATTCATCGCCTTCAAACCGGTACAGCGTCGCCGCCATCGGGCAGACCTGACGCAGCTTTACAGCGAAATCCGCAAGAATTTCATCGCCTCCGCGATATCCATAATTGTTGATGACTTCGCGGAAACCATCGAAGCCGACGACCATCGCCACGCCTTTGATATCTGTAAAGTCCAGTTCGGCAAACTCCCGCATCGTCGGCAGACCGGTCAGCGGATCGATTTTATTGCGCGCGTCCAGGCGCGTCATCATTCCGGCGAACAACCACGGTTCACCCTGTTCGTTTTTCATCATCGTGCCGCGGCATTCCAGCCACACATAATCGCCGCTCTGGCTGAGTGCCCGGTATTCACAGCTGTGGTGCGTCTTGACGCCGGAAAAAACGTCTGCGATGTCCTTCAGGTATCGGCCGCGATCTTCCGGATGGATTTTTGCCTTCCACAAAGCAGCGGCATTTTCCATATATTCGCCCGGCAGGCCGAAAAAGGTCACGGCATTTTTCGACCAGTGAGACAAATCCCGTTTGACGTCGCAGACATAGATATAAACCTGTTCAGAAGCTTCGGAAAAAGCGGTGAACAGAGCGTTGTCCAAAATCGTAGGCATCCGTTTTCCCCTTTCGTATCCTTTTCTATTTTAGGGAATTCCTGCCAAATTTCAAATTGATTACCTAAACGGATCGTTTTCCGACTTAAATCAGCGTCAAATACAGCCCAGATGCGCCAATGCCCGGGCGATGCCGTCTTGATCGGACGAAGTTGTGACATAATCCGCGAGCGCCTTCACTTCTTCCACGGCGTTGCCCATCGCCACTGCCGTGCCGGCCAGCTTCAACATTTCCACATCGTTGTAATTATCGCCAAACGCCGCGACTTCTTCAGGCGCAATTTTCAACTGATCGATCAGCTCCCGCAAACCGACCGCCTTGTTCATGCCGCGCCTCACGACGTCGTAGCCGTCGGCGGAATAGCGCAGAAACGCCAACTCTGAATCGGCATGGAAGACTTCATCCACCGCCTCAGGCTCGGCATGCACGCTCGCGCTTTGCGGCAAAGCGCTCAGATGCCGGTCTTGCGTAGGACAGTCGATAAACGGTTCCGGTCCGATATCCGATTCTTTCTGCGGCTGCAGCCAGTCGATCTTCTCCGGATGTTGATAAATATAACAATGGTCAAGAAACTTCCAGGCCAGCCCCGCCTGATGAGAACGGCAGAACGCGTTGACGCGCTCCACCTGTCCCCGCGATAAATCATGATGCGCCAGAATCCGTCCCTGACCGTCGGCGACCACCGCGCCGTTGACCGCCAAAATGTAATCGGGGTTCAAGGCGTTAAGCGCCGCGCCCAATCCGTAATGCGTCCGTCCGGTCGCAATCACAAAAATCAGGCCGTTCTGCTTTGCCTGTGCGATCGCTTCCCGGCATGAGCGCGGTATTTCATGGCGGTTTAAATCATACAACGTCCCATCGACGTCAAAGACCAACAGTTTTATCATCGAATCATCACTCCTGGCCTTATTGTACCAGAATTCACTCATCCCGGGCGCGTTTTTCCCTTTCACAGCTCAGAAAAAAACATTTTCCCGCAGGTTTGCGCCTGCTTTGGGAAAATGTTTTGTCAGTGCCAATCCGCCGGCTTCAAGCTTCATCCTTCGCACAACACAGCGCGGCATAGTCCTCCTCCGGCACCGGCCGGGAGAAATAATAGCCCTGGATGTAGCGCGTGTTAATGGATTTCAGGAAATCGACCTGGGCCTGTGTTTCCACACCTTCGACGATCACCGGAATATTCAGGGAATGGGATAAATTGACGATCGACGCGATCACCGCGCCGCTGCGCTGGGCATTGTTTTCATCGGAGCTGATAAAGCCCATATCCAGCTTGATGATATCCACCGGCGCATCCTTGAACATGTTCAGCGAGGAATAGCCGGCCCCGAAATCGTCCATCAGCACGGTAAAGCCGGCCTGCTGAAGCTGCCGGATCACCGCGTAAATTTGTTCGGTATCCTCAGCGCAGGCAGTCTCCGTAATCTCCAGCTGCAAATCTGCGGGCTTCAATTCATATTTTGCGATCAGATCAAGAAACAGAGCGACCAGATTGGTGCGGTAGAAGTTATACTTCGAGACGTTGACCGATATCGGCAGAACCTGCGCATGGAGATGGCGCTGCCGCTGCAGAAACTGGCATGTCTTTTCCCAGATATAATAGTCCAGCTTCATGATCAGGCCGTTTTCTTCCAGGACGCTGACAAACTGCCCCGGCCCTAACAAACCGCGGGTCGGATGCCGCCAGCGGGCCAACGCTTCGCCGCCGATCACGCGGCGGGCGATGATATCGTATTTCGCCTGGATATAAATGATCATCTCCCCGCGCTCCATCGCCCCCTCGATTTCATCCAGAACCTGCTGCTCGCGGATGATCCGCTGGCGCTGCTGATCCGTGTAGAAGCCGACCTCGCTGAACATCGGATCGATCCGGTTTTTAGCCGCCAGGGCAGCGCGGTCCTGCATCAGCTTCATCGGCAGCGAGCGATCAGTGATCGGATACACGCCGTATTCCAGAGACAGATTCAGATCGCTGGGATAGTCGCTGAGAATCTCCTCACGGCCATTGGCCTGATACGCTTCGCAGGACGTCATCAACATGAAATGATCCGCCGTAATCCGGCACGCCAGCGAGCCGGGATAGCGCCGGCAATAATCCTGCAGCCGGCTGCCGATATGACTTAACAGCTGATCGGCCTGTTCCACTCCGAGCAGTTCGTTGACGATCTTGAAGCGCCGGATGTTGATGTAGATCAGGTAGTAGGGCTGCGGATCCTGCATCAGCAGGGCCCGGGCTTTCTCCGTGAACGTATCCTCGTTGTACAAACCGCTGATCCGGTCCATTTCCGCCTTGTGTCTGAACATTTCCGTGCGCCGCCGCTGGATTTGTTCCTCGGTCTGCTTGCGGCTGCGGTAAAGCAGCAGCGTGACGCCCAGAATCAACGCCAGAGCCAGCGAGGCGACAAGATATCGGTTGGCTTTCAGCCAGTCCGTCCATGAGGGTTTATAGTGCAGGCCGAGGGTGGAATCATAAATGATCTGATTGATTTCTTTCTGCGACAAACAGGCGATCGTCTTGTTCAAGATTGTCATCAGCAGTGGATCGAGATCGACGCTGGCGGCGAAACAGGGCTGCAGCGCCGGGAATTCCAGCGGGTAATTGTCCTGCAGATCGCTGATCCCCGGTTTCCAGCTGTAATAATTCAGCGTATAGGAATCGCAGACCGTCGCGTTGGCGTGATGATCGGCGACCGCAAGCAGACACTCATAGAGCGAATCAGCATAGAGGATCTGACCGGATGGCATCTGATTTAAGAATTCGCTGTTGACCGCGGTATTTTCCGTTACGATCAGACTGAACCCTTCCGCACTTTCCCCGCCGAAATCCTTTGCGTTGACCACAACCATAAGATCCAGCTGCAGCAGCGGATCGCTGAGCTGAACAGCGGCGTTGTGCGTCAGCCGCAGATTTCGCCGGGTAATGCCGCAATAAAGTGCCTGACGGGGATTCTGTTCGAGAAACGCGACGTAATCGGCATGCGGCGGCTGCGGAGTAAGCGCAAACCGCAGCCCTGATTTCTTTTCGATCAGCGCCAGCAGCTGCGGCCAGATGCCACTCAGCCTGCCGTTTTCCATACCGGCAAAGGGAATCTGCGAACCGTCCAGACCGACGGGAATTTCCCCCGCATTGCGGATATAGGCGTCTTCCTCGCGGGTGAACAGCGGCTGTACGGAATACTGGCTGTCGCCATAATACTCGTCGTACAGATGAGCTTCAAAATAAGGATCCGCCAGCTGAATTTCCTTTAGCGCTTCGTCGATCTGCGCCATCAGATCTGGCCGGTTCTGGTTGGTAATGATGTAAAACGGCGCCGGTTCCAGCTTGAGCACGGCTTTCGCTTCATTGTGCAGCGCCAGCCCGCCGCTGATGATCAGGTCGACCTGGTTTGACAGCAGCGCTTCCATCAGCTGATTTTCCGTCTTATATTCCGTCTGCGGACAATCCAGCCCCTTTTCCTGCGCATATCTCTGCCAGCTTTCATTTTGATAGCTGCCCTGAAGCAGCCCGACGCGCAAGCCGTTCATCGCCGCACTGTCGTCATAATACACCGCCGCGTCTTCGCGGGCGTACACAACCGCCAGCTCCTCGCCGATCGGCTGGTGTGAAAATAGAAACCGCCCGGAGCGCTCTTCGGTATACTGCGCGGTCATGACCAGGTCGATCGCGCCTTCATTTAACTGATCGAGAATCTGTTGCCAGTCGCCATAAACATATTCATAGCGCCAGCCCGTAATCCGGCTGATCCGCTCGAGCAGTTCGACGCCGTAGCCGGTGTATTTTCCCGTTCCGGTTTCTTCTATAAAGCCGGCGTAGTCAATGTAGCCGACGCGGATGAGAGGCGCTTCCGCTTTCACGGAAGCCGGCGGCAATCGCGGGACGCTGAAACACAATCCCAGGCAGAATCCAAGCATTAAAATCAGACTGCGCTTTTTCATACGGCTTTCTCTTTCCTTCCTGAGGAGCAATCCGGTTCAGGCCGCTGCCCGTTTCCCGGCGGTCATGGTCTTGTATATTTCTGTATTGTTCTATAACAGGATTATATCATTGATTTGTCAGAAATTGGGGAATATTCCGGTTTCTCTCCGCCGGATCGCCATTCTTACCCTAAATCGTTCACTTTTTACGTTTTTGTTTTGGATTGCTTCATGATGCACCGCGTATGCGCCATCTTTTAAGCTGGAATTGACGGCAGGATGTAAATCAGACAGACAAAGAGATCCTGTTTGGCATTCATACTGCGCCTGAATCCGAACGATTGCCCAACATTTCTCAAACGGATCCCGGGTTAAAGCCGTTGAAAAACCAATAAAAAAGCGGAAGAACCGGAGATGTTTGCCCCGTTTCTTCCACTGCGTACCTCTGAGATTGTAATGAATTTCACCGGTTGCCGTTTACGCTGAGCGCTTCGCCGCCGCAGCCCCGGCTTTGCGTCCGAAGTGACAGGTGCCGATGACCGCGGTGCCGCTGCCGGGATAGTACGGGCCAACCCAGCCTCCGGCATTTAAGCCGGCTGCGTACAGGCCTTCGATCACCTTGCCGTTGACGTCGACCACTTCGCAATCCGTCGTAATCTTCAAGCCGCCTAACGCGCCCAAGTTATACGCGGTATTCTTATAGGCGTAGAATGGGCCGCTGATCGGCTCAAGGCCGTCCTTGCGGCCAAACGGATCCTTTCCAGCCGCAACATCTTCGTTCCAGTCCTTCATCGTACGGACCAGGCCTGCCGCGTCGATGCCCAGCTTTTCCGCCAGATCCTCCAACGTATCCGCCGTGATCACCACGCCGTCGGCGACGTCCTTGGCTACTGTATCCGGCGTCCATGGCGCACCGTCCGATTCCAGACTGCTCGCGCCGAAAATCATGTACGTCGGGCCCTGCAGCTGCATTTCCTGCTGATAGATCGCGCGGTAATGATAAGCGTATGTTGCGTCCTCGCAAACAAACCGGCGTCCGGCCTGATTGACGATGAACGACGGGAATACCGGTTTGCGGTTATCCGTCGCCGCGCCGGTCTTGCCGCAGAAGTCGATCGTGCCGCCGCTGACATAGGCCGCGCCCAGCTCCATTCCCATGCGGATACCGTCGCCCATATCGGTAGCGACACACAGACAGATCTGCGTCGTATCATCCCAATACTGCTGCGGATTCAGTTCCTTCGCCATTTCGGCGTTCTGGTCGACGCCGGCGGCTGCCAGGATGACGCCCTTGTTCGCCTTGATCGTGATCGTCTGACCGTTCTGAACCGCTTCCGCGCCGATCACCTTGCCATTGTCTGTGATCAGCCGGGTTACTTCGGTTTCATATTCCACGACCGCGCCCAAGCCCTCGGCAACCTTTAAAACCGCCTGCACGTAGATTCCGCCGCTGCCGGAAGCACCGCCGCCTTCATAGACGTGAATCCGATCAGCCAGAACGTCGTCCTTTAAATAAGGAACGTGGCAATGACCGTAAACGCTCGTCCATTTTAAGCCGCAGGTGCTGGCCAGCCATTCGATGTCCGCCGGCGCGCCCAGCGCCAGATCCTTGACCAGCGCTTCGTCCAGCTGTCCTTCACCTTCCGCCATCCAGCATGCAAAATGCTTTTCCGGCGTATCGTCCTGATACTGCGTAAATTGTTTCTGATAGGTTGTGCCCGCTGCCTGCATGACGCCGCCGGACAGATTGGTTGTCCCTCCGGCTACGCCCGCCTTCTCCAGAACCAGCACCTTGGCCCCGGCTTCCGCCGCAGCCGCCGCTGCACACACCCCGGTGCCGCCGGCGCCGACGATTAACACGTCGGTTTCCTTTGTCCAGCTGATCGTGGACGCCGAGGCCTTCGGCGCATCCTCGCTGCTGCATCCGCCCAACATCCCGACGGCGGCCAGTCCCAATGTGGAAGCGGCGGCGCCTTTCAGGAAATCCCGGCGGCTGATTGATTTCTTTGCCATGTTTCTTTCCTCCTGCTTTGTGATTTTATTATCCAATTCAAAGAAAGAAGATTCAAGAAACAGGTCGGCATTTTTGTTTCTCTTTGTCCGCAGCTTCACGATCAGTCGTTGAAATATGGCTTAAATTGTTCCGGCAGCGTGTCGAAAGACAACTGGATCATCTCGTCGATATCCCGATCCATGCCCTTTTCCACCCATTCGCACATCAGCTCGAGATTGCCGTAAATGTGTACCCGCAGCATCGCCATCGTATGCCAGTCCTGAATGTCCTCGCCGTTGCGTTCCAGCGTTTCCGCATACAAATTCAGACTGATTTGAAAGATATAGTTGCGCAGCGAATTGGGATCGTGTGAGCGCAGCGCGTTCTGGAAGAAAAACAGATTTTCCTGAAATACCTGATACAGCGCCTTCACCGAATCATGCCAGCCGCAGCCGTCCAGAAAAGTATAGAGCGTCTTATCCAGAATTTTCTGATAGCTCTTGTTGACCAGATCATATTTGTCCTGATAACGCCGGTAAAAGCTGGAACGGCTGACATGCGCCTGTTTCAGCAGATCGTTGACGGTCAGTTTGTCTAACGGCATCCGCCGCATCAGCTCGATCAGCGCGTCGAACAGACATTGTTCCAGTTCTTCTTCATTCTGATTGATCGCAATCGTCATTTTCATCCTCCTTCCCGCTGGCGGCGTTTGTCCGCCGCGTTTAACCTTCTCTATGATAGCGAAAGGATCACGGCTTGACAATCGCTTTTCCCTACTTTCCCACCATGCCTGGCTGAAAGTACAAAAAACGCCGGCGAACCAGCGTTTTCTGCGTTTACAGCTTCAGGATATAATCGGCTTTGCGCGGCTTGGGCTGCGGCGCTTCGCCTTCCGGAATTCCCAGCGCCAGCGCACCGACGCCGCGCAGGTTCCCGCTTAATCCCCAGGCCTTTAACAGCGCCTTGCCTTCCTCGCTGTCAAACATCTGGCGTTCGCGGTGAATCCACACGCTGCCCAATCCCAGCGCATGCGCCGCCTGCATCATCGTGCACAGCACGCAGCTGCCGTCTTCAACCCAGGTGCTGACCGTGCTGTCGGCCAGCACCAGAATGATCACCGGCGCGCCATAGTAAGGATCGGTGCCCGGATTGGCATACTCGGCGTTCATGCGCGTCAGCTGCGCGCGCAGCTGGGGATCTTGAACGGCGATGATCACCGGCGATTGTTTTCCCTGACCACTTGGCGCATAGGTTCCTGTTTTCAAGACGATATCCAGCAGTTCGGCAGATGGGGCTTCGGAGTGAAAACGACGGATTGCCCGGCGTGTTTGAAGATCTTTGATCGTAGCTTCTGACATTTCAATGACCCTCCTTTTTGTCTCCATTATACCGCGTCCGTCAAGCGCCGGCTGGCTGACGATCATGAAAATGCGTCAGGAAATCGGCCAGCTGCGCTTCCGTCAGCGGCCGGGAATAATAAAACCCCTGAATCAGATCGACGCCTTCCGCTCGCACAAACTGATCCTGTCGGGATGTTTCCACCCCTTCCGCCAGTACTTCATACCCCAATTCATGAAAGACCCGGATCAAATATCCGAGCATCGTCGCGCTGCGCTTGTTTTCCACCGCCGACACGACCAGACTGCGGTCCAGCTTCACTGTGCTCAGCGGCATGTGCATGACTGAATCAATGTTGGAATAGCCGGTGCCAAAATCATCCATCTCCATCTTCACGCCATGTTCCATCATCGCCCGGGCAAAGCGGATCGTTTCCTCCGGATTTTCCGCCAGAGCTGTTTCGGTGATTTCAATGATGATCTGTTTGGGATCGGTCCGGCATTCCTTCAACGTTTGCAAGACGGTTTCCGCCAGCTCCGGCTGAACCAGCTGGACGGCCGAGAAATTGACGTGAACCGCCGGCAGCGGAATTCCCTGATCCTGCAGCCGGGCGATCATCGCGCAGATCTGCCGCAGAATCTGCCAGGTCATCGGGATGATCAAACCGGTTTCCTCAGCGATCGGTATAAATTCAGCCGGAGACAGCGCTCCCAACGGGCTTTCGGGAATCCGCATCAGTGATTCGACCGCGCTGATGCGTCCGGTCTTCACCGCCACAATCGGCTGATAAACCATAACCAGCGCCGCTTCCTGCAGCTTTTGTTTTAAGATTTCAATGATCTCCGTGCGCCGCCGCATCCCTTCCAGCATCGCCGGATCGCAATAGCATGTCGGCCAGTGATGCAGCTTCGCCTGATTGACCGCGTATTCCAGTCCGTTGATCAAGCATTCAAGATTTTCCGCACTGTCGGGATAAGCTGCCAGCCCGATCACCGCATGCAGCCGGTACTCATATCCGTCGACGTGAAACGGCTTGTTAAACAGGGCCAGAATGTCCTGCTGGAGTTTTTCCATTTCTTCCGGCGTGCGGTTGTGGATCAGCAGCGCGAATTCATCGCCGGAAAACCGGTATACCGGATACGGCGCCGCCATCGTTTTCAACGTCGCCGCGATCTGCTTGAGGAAGTGATCGCCGGTTCGCTGGCCGAAGTGATCGTTGATCTGCTTGAAGTCGCGCAGCGAAATCACCATGACTGAAAACAGCGAACGGCCGCGCTGCATCGACAGGTTGATCAGCTTCTGAAATTCAAGGCGGTTGCCCAACCCGGTCAACGGATCCAGAGAGATCTGCTTGTTCTGCAGATAGAGATAAATCAACAGGATCGCCGTCGTCGCCGCCGAACCACTTAAGACGACGTGGGGAAACAGCTGCTGGACTACGATGACGCTGCAGGCGATCAGCGGGAAAACAAATAGAATGCGATAAATCTGCGGCTGAAGCCAGCGGCGGTACCGCCGCACCAGCAGCACCGAAATCAGGCAGTAGAAATAAAAAATAAGATACGTTGCAATGATCAGCGGGCCGCGCAGATACATCCCCGCGCGAATTGAAAACAACGCGCCGGTGAAGGGGTTCAGCAGCACCAGCGCGGCATAGAAAATGCCGGGCAAAACGCCGAGTATTAACGCCAGCCGTCCCCCCGCGTGTTCCTCGAAAATCGTCGCTGCCGTGTAGCAATAATACGCCAGCCCCATTAACGGCGTCGCTAAAAAATAGATTTCCGTCACGCCCCAGCACAGCCACGATTCAACCCAATGCGGACTGGCCAGCATAAGCGTTGAAAGGACGTTCGATACCATCGCGGCAAAGGTCGCCCCCAGACAGCACTGAAACATCCGGTTTTTCCACGACGGCAGCAGCGTGCCTTTGTGGGCATACACCAGAATGATCGATAAGAAAACAATGGAGATGCACTCCGCCGCGATATTCCAGGACATACGCTCCCTCTTTTCTTTGAATTAGTTCGTTATTCAATCACTTTCATTATAACCATTTCTGAAAGCAATTACAATTCAAGAGTGATCGCCGCGAATGATGGAAAAGTCGTTCTTCCAGCTCTCTCCTTCTTAGATTTTACTTGTTGCCAACTTAAACGTTTCCTTCAGGAAAGCCTTTACAGAAGGCTTAACAGGCTCTCTGTTTGTCAGCTTCTGCTTCAAAAAATCCAGAAGCTCGGGATCACAATGCTTTTTTTCTAACGGGTATCCTTTATTCTTCTGCGGTTGGACAAAAAGAAATTCCGGATCTTCCAGATAACCGTAACATTCGGCATAGTTCAATCGGCTCCAGCTGTTTTCCGTGCTGACTTCAAATGCATCCTCGCCAAAGGAAAAGCGGATTGTATAACCGGTCTTCGATCTGAAATTTTCTTCGATTATTTCATTGATCGCATGCTGAACCATGGATTTGATGATTTTGGGTGTAGCACACGCCCTGACGAAAAAGAAACTTCCGCCAAAGATAAGAAAACAGGCTAATGCGAAGTCCGTCCCCCGCAAGATAAATAAAACTCCCAGTCCCATCAATAAAAGCGCTTCGCCCCAGCAGATGATCAGATAATTCCATTTTAATAAAGCATAATCAAAGCGCGTGGAAAGTTTGTAGAATACGCTGAGAGAGTAGGGACCGGCGTGAGTTTGAACATGATTCTGATCCATCATCAATTTCTCCTGTTCGATTTTATCGCTTTGCGGATCCATTCCGGCGCGCAAGGCTGACTTTTTCTTTAACTTCATTATACCGGCGGATTCGGTGAAAAACAACGGGCATTCGTCTGACGGATCCACTCTGGCGCGCGAAAGAAAAAACATCCGCGATCAAACGGATGTTTCAGGGTTTATTCTTCGTCCAGCTCTGCCGCAGCCTTGTTCAGCTCGCGCATGTGCTGCCGGCGTTCCAGCGCGGTCAGATATTTCTTGCGGATCCGGATATCGGTCGGCGTCAGCTCGACCAGTTCGTCGTCGTTGATGAATTCCAGCGCTTCTTCCAGCGACATGATCTTCGGCGGAACCAGCTTCATCGCTTCATCGTTGCCGGTGGAACGAACGGCCGTCATCTTCTTGTTTTTCAGCGGATTGACGTCCATGTCCATATTCCGGGCCGCCATCCCGATGATCATGCCTTCGTAGACCTCGGTCTGCGGGGATACAAACAGCTGGCCGCGTTCCTGGATATTCCACAGCGCGTAGGTCATCGCCTTGCCGGTTTCCGTAGAGATCAGCGCGCCGTTGGCCCGCTGCGGGATATCGCCCTTGTAGGCTTCATAGCCGGCCAGACGGCGGACCATCGTGCCTTCCCCGCGCGTATCGTTGATGAATTCCGAACGGTAGCCCAATAAGCCGCGCGTCGGAACCGTGTATAAAATTCGCGTATAGCTGCCTTCATCCTGAATATCGACCATGATTCCCTTGCGCAGATTCAGTTTGGAAATGACCGTGCCTGAATATTCGTTAGGGACGCTGCACACGACTTCCTCAACCGGCTCATACAGCGCGCCGTCGACCTTGTGCATGATAACCTCCGGCTTGGAGACCGCCACTTCATAGCCTTCCCGGCGCATGTTTTCCAACAGGACCGACAGATGCAGCTCGCCGCGGCCGGAAACCTTGAAGCAGTCGGTCGTATCGGTTTCTTCGACCTTCAGGCCGACGTTGACTTCCAGTTCCTTTTCCAGCCGTTCGCGGATGTTGCGGGAGGTGACATATTTTCCGGACTGTCCGGCAAATGGCGAGGTGTTGACCATAAAGTTCATCGACAGGGTCGGTTCTTCGATCCGGATCATCGGCAGCGGCCGGATGCTTTCCGGATCGCACAGCGTATCGCCGATCGAGATATCAGCCACGCCGGAGATCATGACGATCTCACCACACTGGGCTTCCGAAACCGCAATCCGGCTCAAGCCCTTATACACGAACACCTGATTGATTTTACGGCGTTCCTGACGGCCTTCGTCATTGCACAGAATCACTGTGCTGCCCTCTTTCAGCGTTCCTTCATAAACCCGGCCGATGCCCAAACGGCCGATGTAATCGTCGTAAGCCAGAGCGGAAACCTGCATCTGCACCGGCTCTTCCGTAAAATCCGGATACGCTTCGCAATGCTTCAGGATCGTTTCGAACAACGGGATGATATCCTCGTTTTCATCATTTGGCTGATAGCGTACAATTCCCTGACGGGCGATGCCGTAAAGAATCGGGAAATCCAGCTGCTCATCGGTCGCGTTCAGATCGAGGAACAAATCGTAAACCTCGTCGATAACCTGATCAGCCCGTTCATCCTTCTTGTCGATCTTGTTGATCAGAAGGATCGGACGCAGACCGCATTCCAGACTTTTCTGAAGCACGAAGCGGGTCTGCGGCATCGGTCCTTCGCTGGAGTCCACCAGCAGGATGACGGTGTCGACCGTCTTGATAATCCGTTCAACCTCGGAGGAAAAATCCGCGTGGCCCGGAGTATCGACAATATTGATTTTGTAATCCTTGTACGTCACGGAACAGTTCTTGGAATAAATCGTAATTCCCCGTTCCCGTTCCAGATCGTTGCTGTCCATAACGCAGTCGACCGTCTCCTCGTTATCCCGGAAAACGTGACTCTGATTTAAAAACGCATCTACCAGCGTCGACTTACCGGCGTCGACGTGGGCAATGACCGCGATGTTAATAATCTTCTGATATGCCATAAAAGTACCATTCCTTTACACAGTGATTTATTATAGACGCATTATCATTAAATTACAACAAAAACCGCATAACAAAGCGATAAATCGAAGATTGACAAATTTTGAAAAACGCGATGGAACGACTTTCTCACGTCTTGCTGAGCACCCGGTTTTCTCCCGTTTCTTCCCGATTGGGACAATCCCGGACGCCTTGCAGCTTGTGAGAATCCATGAATTTCAAGCAAACGAAAACCGGTCAGTCAGCGACCGGTTCGTTTTCCTCCTGCACCGTTGCAGCGGGCTCGGCTTCTGTTTCCGGCTGGGACACTTCCGCTGAAGACGGCAGCGTCAGGCCGCGGACGTTGAGATTGCGGTTAACCTTGGCGTCATAGGAGCCAGCCCGGACGATTTCCTTCAGGTCGATGCCGGTGGTTTCCTTCATCGACTCAAATAATTTCGCCATGACGGCCGGCACGTTATTGGACACCCCGTCCAATCCGCTGCCTTCGCCGCCGATAATCGTGATCTTGTCAATCTGGCTTAACGGTTCGGCAATCTTGCCGGCAACCTCCGGCAAAATCTGGATCAACATTTCCGCCATTGCGGCGTCGTTGTATTTCTGATAGGCCAGCGCTTTCTTTTCCATCGCTTCCGCCTCGGCAATGCCCTTGGCCCGGGCGGCTTCCGCTTCCGCTTCGCCGACCATCTGGATGCCCTGCGCTTCGCGTTCCTTCGTATACCGCTCCGCGTCGGCCTTGGCTTTCTGCGCCTCCGCTTCCTGCTGGATTTCAAATTTACGCGCTTCCGCTTCTTTCTGGCGGGCGTACAGCTGGGCGTCGGAACGCTGCTGCTGCGCGTATTTCTCCGCTTCCGCCTGCTTGCGGATCTGCGCGTCCAGTGCTTTTTCCTTGACCTCCGCTTCTTTTTCCTTCAACAGAACCTCGCGTTCCTGCTTGGCAATATTGGCGTTGGCCGATGTGATTTCAATCGTTTTGCGCTGGGTTTCCTGTTCGATCTGATATGCGGCGTCGGCTTCCGCCTGTTTGAGATCCGCTTCCTTTTTCAGTTCAGCCTTCTGGATTTCCAGCTCGTTGTTTTTAATCGCGATCTCGCGCTCGGCATTGATCCGCGCATCGCTGGCCTGCCGGTCGGCCTCGGCCTTCGCCACGGCGATTTCCTTGTCGGCTTCCGCTTTGGCGATCGCGGCCTTCTTCTTGATCTGCGAGATATTGTCGATGCCCAGATCGTCGATCACGCCGTTGGAGTCGGAGAAGTTCTGGACGTTGAAGCTGATAATGTCCAATCCCATCGCCGCCAGGTCCGGCATCGCGTTTTCCTTGACCAGCTCCGCGAATTTCTGCCGGTCGCTGACCATTTCCTCTAACTTCATGCGACCGACGATCTCGCGCATGTTGCCTTCCAGCACTTCGCGCGCGACGCGGGCGATGTAATCCGTATCCTGATTCAGGAAGTTTTCCGCGGCGACGGACAACCGGCCGCTGTCGCTGCTGATCTTGATATTGACGGCGGCGTCGACCTGGATATTGATGTAATCCGCGGTCGGCACGGCGGTAGACGTCTTGACGTCGATCGGAATCAGCTTCAGACTCAGCCGGTCCATCCGTTCAAAGAAAGGAATTTTAATACTGGCCTTGCCGATGATAATTTTCTTCCGCAGGCCGGAAATGATATACGCCGTATCGGGCGGCGCTTTGATGTAGCCGGTCGTCAAAATTACGATGACGAGCACAGCAATGACGAGCACGATGATCAAACTCTGATAAGCCATTACTGCTTCCAACACAAACATCCCTCCTTCACTTGTGGTGGCGCCTTGCTTGCTTTCTGTTTGCCGATTCCTCACCTCTTTCCGGCAATTTGCTTCGATAATTTATTTCTCTTATTTATCTTATCAAATTGTTGATCTTAGTTTAGCATAGATTTTCCATTTTGTAAATATATTCACAAAATTCTTATTCAGCAGTTATCTCCCTCCGTTATTTCCATATAAAAAGACAGGAATCGAATCTCCTGTCAGTTCATTATTGAATCACAGATGCGGACGGCGCTTGCGTTTCTTCCTGGCCGATTTGTAGCGGCGCTGTTCCCGCCGGTAATCGCGAATCAAGATCAGACACAGAACCAAACCCAGCACGGTTAACCCGAAAAAGACGGTATGCGCTTTTACCCACAGCTGAAATTGATGGAAGCCGTAGAGCAGCGCGCTGCGTTTGTAACTGCGCGGACTGGTCAGCTCAATCCGAGCCAATTCCTGCGGGGTTTCCGTGTCGGTGCGGGTGATTGTCACCGTGCCCAAGCGCTGGCCTTCCTCAATCGGAGCTTGAAGCTCCCCGTCCAGCTGGGTTTCGATCTGCAGCGCAGACCGATCATCGCCGTTGGGAAGGTTCAGCACAACGTCGGTCCCGGCCTTCAATGTCAGCTTGTCGTTGAACAGGACAAACGGAACCTTGGTTTCCAACAACGTCTGATCCGCCGTTAAAACCGTTTGCTTGCTGTAATGGTCATAGAAATAATCATAGAGGTGAGCGGCGTCAAGAATGTGATACGGCGTATTGGATACCGGGGCATGCGCGGTGATCAACAGATACCGCGTGCCGTTTTTCTCCGCGATCGAAGCCAGACACAGACCGGCCGGATTGGTATACCCGGTTTTGCCGCCAAGAATCGAATCATTGGCAATCTTGGCAGGATCGGTCGATGAGATCTTCGCGAACAGCGTGCTTTCCCACACCAGCCCGCCGGGGTGCAGCGACGGGGTGGCGGTGTAGCGGCGGGTCTGGAAAATCTCGTTAAACGTCGGGTTTTCCAAAGCGTAGCGCATCAGCTTTTCCAAATCACGCAGCGTCGTGTAGTGATCCGGATCATGCAGCCCGGACGTATTGACAAAATGCGTTCCCGACATCCCCAACTCCGCGGCTTTTTCATTCATCAAATCGACAAACGCCGCTTCGCTGCCAGCTTCCTCCAGCGCCAGCGCCTGGGCGGCATCCGCGCCCGAAGGCAGAAACAAACCGTAAAGCAGATCCTTGACCGATACGATTTCCCCCGGCTTGAACCCGGCGACCGAAGCGTGCGCCTCTGCCAGTCCGGCGAACACCTCCGGCCCCAGCGTCATCGTGCTGTCCAGCGCCGGGGCGTTTTCAATCGCCACCAACAACGTCATCATCTTGGTCATGGAAGCGGGATAAATCTGATCCTCGCTGCCCTTGTCAATCATCACCTGGCCGGTGTCCATATCAATCATGTAGATAAAATCGCTTTTGACCGACGGGAAATCCACATCCTCTTCCAAATAAGATATCCCATCCTCAAAACGCGGGGCCTGCCGGCGCACGATTTCCCCGTTTTGAGAATCCACCGTGATCAAATCGCGGGCGGGCGCTTCCGCAAAAACCGGCGTCAGCGACAAACACAGCGCCAGTAAGCATAATTGAATCATTCCTTTTTTCACGTAACAAAACTCCTCGCTGAATTCCTTCTTATTATAACAAACCTTTCGGTGATCTTCCTTGCGATTTTCTTTCATTTTTCTCAAACTTCTTACGTTTTATTCCCGATTGAATACGAAACTCTAATCAGCCGCACACAGGCTGCGGACTTTCCTGAAAAGGATGCGTTCTGTTTCAGTCCCCTTTCAGAATAAAAAAGGAAGCTGGCGAATCCAATCTTCCGCCAGCCTTCATCAGGGGGTAATGCCAAACTTATTCCAAACGGCGGGATTGCGCGCGGTCACGGATCACGCTCAGACTGCTTGAGTAAGTGATCAGGAAGTAACCGCCGTAGATCAGGGCCAGGAACCCGCCGACAAGCAATACCTGGCTGCCGATATCAATTTTGACCAGCGCCACCAGCGACTGAATCACCGCGCTGACGCCGACGATGGAATGAACGATGGCCAATGCCAACGGGAACAGGAAATAGATTGCGATCTGAGTGAACAGCGAGCGGCGGATCATCTTCTCTTCGACGCCGATCTTGCGCAGCAAAGCGTAACGCTCCACGTTATCGGCGGATTCCGATAGCTGCTGCAAAGCCAGTATCGCGGCCGACGCGATCAGGAAAACCAGGCCCAGATAGACCGCGATATAGGACAGAATCAGCTTCATGCCCCCGGAGGCCTCAAACATTTCCCCGCGGGTAACCGCGTTGTAGGCCAGGCCGGTCTGCTTTCCATACGTTTTCGCCATTTCATTCAACAACACGTCGCCTTCCTCGGCTGAAACCTTGTAATTTACATTGAAGGACTGACTGGCCGGAATTTTATTGACGAAAAACGAATCCGGCAGCACGATCGTTAAGAAGTTGCCGTAAGCGCTGAAATTCTGCAGCTGCAAAAACATCGCCGGCTGGCTCACCGTCAGCGTCCTGCCATCGACCGTCAGCTCGCGGTGCTCCTTCACCGCCTTGAAGATATCCGATTCCGCGGCGTTCATCGAATAGGTGATCAAATATTCGTTCTCCGCCAGCGTGACCTGCGGTTTTGACTGCATCGTCAGGGCAGCGTTGAGCTGGGACAACGGCAGGAAATCAATCGCCATTTCCCCGACATCATGGGACGTGCTGTTCTGCATCGTCGCGATGACTTCCGGGCTGCTGAAATCCTTGATTTTCACAGCCAGATCGTACAGATCCAGATCGGCGGCTTCACGGGCCAGGCCATCCAGATCCAGACCCCGCTCGCGATAGTCCTGAGATAAGCTGAACCCCAGCGTCTGCGTATCATAGACATACACGGTCGCGTCATAGGGCGAAGTCTTTTCAACGTCGCCCGCCAGGACCTGACCAAAGGACAATCCGGTGCACAACGCGCCGATCGTCAACAAAAGCATGATGCAGATGACGGTCATTGACACGAACGCCGAATTGATCCGGCTGTTCAGCTGACGCAAGATAAACATGTTCAGATTACGGTAATAGAAACTCTTGCGGCTTTGCACAAACTTTAACAGGAAGCCGGACAGCGAGAAGAAAAACAGGAAGGTCCCGATCGAACCAAGCACGATCGAGGCGGTGAACTCCAGCGTGAACATCACAAAGCCATTGTCCAGGATCAGCGCGTAAGCACAGCCCAGAATGATCAGACTGGCGATGAACAGCACGACGGACAAGCCGATCGAGTGCAGCTTCAGCGTTTCGTTATGCCGATCCCCCTGAAGCAGGTCGATCAGTTTATAACGGCTGACGACGACGCTGTTGAAGATCAGCACGATCAGATACAATCCGCCGAAAAACAGCGCCGACAACAGAATCGCTTTCAAGGAAACGATAAACTCAAACGCTTTGAGCTGAACCATGAACAGATTGGCAGTGACGACCGTCAGCGCCTGCGAGACCAGAATCCCCAAGCCCAGACCGACCGCGAAGGCCAACAAGCCGATCATCACGGTTTCGATCATCAGGATCCGGGCCACCGTGCCTTTGTTCATGCCCATCACCAGATACAGGCCAAGTTCTTTTTTACGCCGCCGGATCAGAAAGTTATTGGCGTAAACGATCAGAAAGCCCAGAACGATACAGACAAACACCGAGAAAATCTGCATCAGATTGTTTAACAATACCAGCATTTTCGCCTGCGACTGGCTCAGCGCCAGCATGACGGATTGGGACTGGATGGAATTGAAGACATAGAACAGGCAGACGCCGAAGGTCAGGGTCAGAAAGTAAACGCCATAATCCCGGATACTGCGGCGGACATTGCCAAGCGCGATTTTAAAGTACATTGTTGGTGTCCCCTCCCAACAAACTGACGACCTCGATGATGCGGTTGAAGAACGTCTTGCGGTCGTCGCCGCCGCGGACTAATTCATTGAAAATCCGGCCGTCCTTGATGAACAAAATGCGGTGGGCGAAGCTGGCGGTAAAGGCGTCGTGGGTAACCATCAGGATTGTGGCTTCCAGCGATTTGTTGAGCACCTCAAAGCTGTTCAGCAGCATTCTTGATGCTTTGGAATCCAATGCTCCGGTCGGCTCGTCAGCCAGAATCAGCGACGGATGGCAGATCATCGCGCGGGCACAGGCAACGCGCTGCTGCTGGCCGCCGGACATCTGATACGGATATTTTTTCAAAACTTCCTCAATTCCCAGCTGAACTGACAGTTTCTTAATACGGCTGTCGATCTTCTTCGGATTGACCCGCTGAATCGTCAACGGCAGCGCGATGTTTTCATACGCCGTCAGCGTATCCAGCAGATTGAAATCCTGGAAGATAAAGCCGAGCTGTTCGCGCCGGAACTTGGACAGCTGGCTGCTTTTCATCTTGGTGATGTCGTCCTTTCCGATCAATATGTGGCCGCTGGTCACGGTGTCGATCGTCGAGATGCAGTTGAGCAGCGTCGTTTTGCCGGAACCAGAGGGTCCCATGATCCCGACGAACTCCCCTTTCTTCACCTCGAAGCTGATATCCTCGATCGCCCGGGTGATGCTTCCTTTGTTGCCGTAAATCTTTTCAATTTGTTTTACCTGTAATATCGTTTCCATAAGTTTTCCCTTCCTTTATTAATGAATATCGCCAAGGCCGTCCTGGCCCAACACAATGACCTGAAATAAAACCTGGCATACAATCAGAATCTTATTGAATGTTTTCATTTTATGATTCCTCCTTGATTACGGCTTTATTATAAGCTTGTCCTGTCTATTGTACCTTAGAAGGGACTTACAGCTCGCTAACAGAATTGTAAGATTCATCATTCAGCGATATCGTTTCCTATTTTTCTTCACACGTCGGGTTATTGCGCCGCGAATAAACAAAGAGGGTGTATAATCAAGGCAGAAGGATTCGGGACTAAAAATCCGGGAATCCGCAGGGCCATGCAAGCCTGCTGAAAGGAAAACTATGAAAATTGAAATCGGAATCGAACGACCAGCCTGTTTCCAGCCTGCCTATCCGGAGGAATTTGATCTGTTTTCCCATCTGGAGCTGGCCGCAGCGATCCCGCAGGTCTTATTTGCCGTGACGACGTGGAAGGAAAATGGCAAGCCGAATGTTTGTTTTCACAGCTGGAGCTGCTTCCATGGCGACAGAACGGCGTTCTTCGCCGTGCTCGGCAATCTGTATCAGCACACGCACACCTATGTCAATATCAAACGGACCCGCGGCTTTGCGGTCAATTTTCTGCCGGTGCACTATTATGACGCGCTGATCGAAACCATCCGTCAAAACGAACTGGACGCCGATGAGTTTTCCGCCGGCGGCTTCACGCTGGAAAACGCCCGCACGATTTCCGCGCCGATCATTCAGGAGAGTTTTCTCACGTTGGAATGTTCGCTGAAATCCGTAGAGGATCTCAGCGGGGCTGGAATCACCGCAATGGTTGTGGGCCAGGTGCGGCATTGTTGGATCGACGCCGATCTGTCCCCGGAAAGCCGATGCGGGAAAGCGGGATATATGTTGTTAATGCCTGGCGCACAGAACCTGAGCACCGGCGAGCCGAATCCCTCAATCATCGCTTCGCTCACGATTGAAAAGCGGGATTAGCACAGCCTGCCATGCGACAGGTGCTTCCTACTCTTGCGGGTATGCTTAATTTTTCCAATACAGAAAACTGGCCGTCCAAAGCTTATCCAAACGCTTTGATCGGCCAGTCTTTTTTACCAAGATCGCAAAAACATGCCATAAATCGCGATCTTCCCTGTTTTCTTTCAAAGAGACACAGAGGCACGCTTCCACAATAACGCAGGCAAGGGGAATCCACTTACCGGCGGTAAACGACCTCGCCGTCCACCATGGTCAGCAGCGCTTTGGCTGCAGTGGAGACGACCGGGTTATGATCAAACAGGACAAGATCGGCATCCTTGCCAACTTCCAGCGAACCGATCCGGTCTTCGCAGCCCAGGATCGTCGCCGCGTTGATCGTGATCATCCGCAGCACGCGCTCCGCCGGACAGCCGAAGCGTACCGCTTCCCCCGCCTGAGCCAAAATCATCCATGGATTGCGGGCCGGACCGTCAGTCATGATCGCGCACAAAACGCCGCGCTCATCGAGATCTTTCAAGCAGCCGGTATCGACCAAATGCAGCTCGTTTTGCCCCTTCTGTGCGCCGATCGGACCGTAGATAATCGCCAGCCGGTCTTTTTCCGCTTCGATTTCATCAAGAAAATCACTGGAACCTAAAGCATGGTCGATCGTGATCCGGATGTCGAATTCCTTCGCCAGTTCGATGCACGTCAGGATATCGTGCTGATAGACATGGATTTTTAACGGGATCGTTTTATCGAGCACCAGCTCGCCGTTTTCCAACCCCTGATCGAACTTCGGCATTTTGGCCGGATCGTCCCCGGCTTCCTGCTTCTTCTTGCGGTAGTCCTGAACCTGATGGAAGTATTCGCGGATTGTTTCGGCGATCGCCATGCGCGTCATCGGACTTTGATTGCGTTTGCCGTAGACGCCCTTCGGATTGCCGCCGACCGCAGCCTTCAGCGCAAACGGCTGCTTCACGCAGCGCTCTGCCAGACTGGCCCCGGCAGATTTGATCACGCAGCCCAGACCGCAGATCACATTGGCGCTGCCCGGCACGATCCCGCTGGCGGTGATGCCGGTTTCCAAAGCGGAGGCAAACTGCGGCGATAACGGATCCACGCCGTCATAGGCGTTCAGCTGCGCCGTAACCGGATTGACACTTTCGTTGAGATCTTGCGCGCCGGTCTTGGTGTCGAAGCCGCCGATGTGGCTGTGCGCGTCGACCAGCCCCGGCAAGACGAGCAGCCCGGAAGCGTCGATGATTTCCGCACCTTCCGCCGTGATGTTTTCCGCAATTTCAGCGATCTTCCCGTTCTCAATCAGAATATCGGCCTGCAGCGTTCCCTGCGGCCCCATCGTCATGACGGTTCCATTTTTAATCAGCTTCATTGTTGATAACCTCCCTGAACATAGACGACCTTGCCCTGCATGAAGACCTTTTCAACCCGGCCTTCATAGGTTTCGATCGGATTGGCGCTCCAAATGACGAAGTCCGCGTCCTTGCCCGCTTCAATCGAACCGATCTGATCCGCACAGCCCAGCAGCTTCGCCGCCTGACTTGTCAGCATGCTTAACACGGCTTCGCTGTCCCCGCAGGCGCGCATCATCCGCGCCGCCGTCCAGATCAGGCCTTCCTTTCCATTAGGGTTGTTGCCGATCGTCGCCATCGCGATTGGCAGTCCCTTCTTATATAGCGCATACAATCCTTCCAAATCCGCTTTCTGCGAATAGGCGTTAAAGCCATACGACAGATTGCCCAGAATCACGCCCTGAATCTTATCTAACAGATCGACGTCTTCCGCATGGATATCATAGCCCAGCGCCAGAATTGGTTTCAGATCGTAATCGGCGCAAACCCGCAGCACGCCCCGCAGCTCGGCAGCGTTGTTGGCGGCGATCACCAGCGGCATTTCCTTCGCCAGCACCTTTTTCAGCGCCTTGGCTTTTTCATCCCGCTTAATTTCCGGTTTGTTCTCGTCATACTCCTGCGCCTGCCGCAGCGCATCCCGCAGCAAGCTGAAAATTCCCATCTTCGTCATCGGCGCTACATTGCGGGAACCATAGGCTTCCTTGACCTGATCGGTCACGGAACCTTTCATCCCCACCTCATCCTTCACCAACATTTTAAATGGATTGATGCCGGCCGTTCTGAAAACCGCCATCTGGCCGCCCAGAATATTGGAATTGCTCGGCGAGGCTGCCAACGCGGTTATTCCATAGGTGTACGGCGCCTGTTCGCTGACGCAGTCCCCATCATAAGCATAGAGCGCCTTTAAATGCGGCGTAAGCGGATCGCTCTTTTCGTCGTTATCGCGCACTTCCCCACGCCGGATCGCCATGCCCAGCTCGCTCATCGCGTCGATCAATCCCGGCAGAATGACTTTGCCGGAAGCGTCGATGTACCCTTCGGCTTTTCCTTTTAAATTCTTCCCCACTTCAACGATCTTTCCGTTGTCGATCAGAATATCGGTGTTTTCCAGCACTTCCCCCTTGCCGGTATGGATTGTGCCGCCCGTGATGCAGAACATAAAATCCCTCCTCAAGAATCATGTCTTTATTGTACGCCAGAGGAACAAGGAAAGGCAAGCCGCAGATGCAGGAACTCCTCATTTAAAAAGATGGATCAATATGCGGATCAAAAACAGACGGCCTACCCCTCCGCCTCGGGCAAGCCGTCAAAGATCCTGCTTTCTAAACGTAAAATATCCTGCATTTCAATCCGCGTCCCGTCCATCAAGACGAGCGTCCGCTGAATCGCGTCGATCTTTTTTAACACTCCCTGAAGCGTGTGGTAAACGCCGCCTGTTTTTTTCTCATCAGCGATAAAGTAAGTCACTTCCAGTTCAGGATGTTCATGGATCCGCAGCATGAGTCCCTGCAGCTTTTTATCCAGCACCCGCTTTTCATCCTCCGCTAACAGAATTTTTTCGCTGGTTAATCGGGCCGCTTCCCGGATTTCATCGTCATACCCGGTCAACGCGGCGAACGGGTTAAACTGCGCCGCCCGGTCCATCCGCGCCATCGGCTGGTGGATTTTCGAGGTGGGATGAGGAAGATCAACGATGTCTTCATAGGGAAAATAATCCGCTTTCTTCGTCTGCATCCTCCGCCTCCTTACGCCTTATGTCCGCCGATCTGCCGGTTGCGCTCGATCGTCGTCGCCCCCTCCAGCAGATTGGTTCCTTTTAAAATGGCATTCTTGCCATATTTCCGCTTGATTTTCAAAATCGCCTGCTGCACCTGCTTCTCTTTTTCCAGATCGGCATTTTCCTGTTCCCGCTGGCGCAGAATCGCTTCGGCGTCGCTGAACAGATCGAACTGTTCGACGCTTTGTCCACCCCCCGCCTCGCTTTCCGGCCGCACATGCAGCGCATTCACGCCGACGCGGTGAACCAGCAGCGAGGGATCCACAATCCGGTCGAACAGCGCCAGCATCGCCTCGACGATCAGCTTGCCGGAAGCACAGGGACGGGTCAGACGCGTTGTTCCATGCGCGGATTGGGGAACCTCACGCCCGCTGCGGTCCTTTTTCACCGGCCCCTGATACCGTCGACGCACTTCTGGATCGCGCAGATTCTCGGCGGCATAACTGACATACAGCCCCAGCTGATCGGTAACCAGTCCCTTTTCCACCAAATCCAGCGCTAACAAATCCGTCATTTCCCGGATGATCAGGCGGGCTTTCTTTGCCGGATATGGACAACGCAGCACCTGACCGCTGCCCAGACTGCGGGATTCAGGTTGATAAGCTTTGATATCCGCGATCGTGCAAGGTTCCCAGCCCCACGCATGATCGATCAACAGCTCGGCATTCACGCCGAACAATTTATACAACAGCGTTTCGCTGCGGAAGTGATCGGGATCGGCCAGCGAACAGCGCGCGATATCGCCCATCGTCATCAAGCCGTGGTCTTCCAGCTTTTTAGCATAGCCCCGGCCGATGCGCCAGAAATCAGTCAGCGGCCGGTGTGTCCAGCATTGCCGGCGATAGCTCATCTCATCCAGTTCAGCGATCCGCGTTCCGTCCTGATCCGCTTCGACATGCTTGGCGACGATATCCATCGCCACTTTGGCTAAATACAAATTTGTTCCAATCCCGACGGTCGCGGTAATGCCTGTCGTTTGCAGCACATCCTGAACGATCCGCTTCGCCAGCTCCCTGCCGGAAATCCCCAACGGATTCAAATAGGCGCTGACGTCCATGAACACCTCGTCAATGGAATACACATGGATATCCTGCGGGGAAACGTAGTTCAGATACAGCTGGTATATCTGGCGGCTGACCTCAATATACCGCGCCATCCGCGGCGGGGCGGCAATATAGGCAGCCGCAAGCTGCAAAGAACGTGCCAGCTCCTCCGCGTTCCAGGATGAACCGATCAACTTCCCATGCGGCGCATGCCGGCGGCGCTGGGCATTGACGATCGCCATTTTCTCAACGACTTCAAATAAACGCGGACGCCCCGCCAATCCCAGCTTTTTTAACGAGGGGGAAACCGCCAGACAGATTGTCTTTTCCGTGCGGCTTTCATCCGCAACCGCCAGATGCGTCGTTAATGGATCCAGTCCCCGATCGACGCACTCCACCGAAGCATAAAACGATTTGAGATCGATCGCCAGAATCACACGTTCCTTCTGCATACCCAAGTCCCCTTTCACCCTTCGTCTGATGAATCCAATGCCCGCTCCTTAATCCAGCCGACTTTGAATTTATTATACCCGTAAATTGAATTATTTTCAAGTTTAATTCCGGTCTTTGCGGCGTTTCTCTCCTCTTCGCTTCGTCTTCTCTGCTTAGTCTGCACCGGGACTCCCACTTCATCCAAAACAAGAAAAACGTCCTTGCGGACGCTTCATTGATGGAAAATTAACGCTGTGGAAAGCAGCTTGACCAGCGCGCAGTAGCGCTGAGAGCTGAACGTTTCGTTGAGCGAGCAGAACTTGTCGGCCAGACAGACGATCATGCTTTCCCGATACCGCGGCGGAATCGGCACCAGCGGAAACATGTGACGGGCGATGATGTTGCGTTCCACGGCGTTTAAATTAAAATCCTGCACCGCATTGCGCAGCGCTGTGAAGGGATGCGTAAACCCATGCAGCCCGTATTCCTTATGCGGCTGATGCCAGTCGTAAAGAAAATAATCGTGAAGCAGCGCTCCCCGCACCAGACTGCTTTTATCACAGTTCAGATTCCATTTTCGATCCAGCATCAGGCTGTAATACGCCACGGCAATCGCATGATCCAGCGTCGTCGTATCCCCATGCTGAAGATAGCCGCGCATCGACTGCACCTTTTCCGTATTCAGCGTCGCCTGCGCATAGACTCTCAGAAGCTCTACCAGCTCCGTTTGTTCTTCGTTGTTTTCGATCATAGTTCACCCATTCTTTTCGCCCTTATTATAATCAGAGGCGACCGAAAAGCAAGCGTTTTTCCCTGAACTTTTTGAAAGTTTTCCGTTTGAGCGTACAGCCTTATTCACTCATTGATTCCGGAAGCAAAAAGCCGGACAGCGGAAAGCTCAGCTTGATCATCGTTCCCATGCCGGGCTGGGATTCAGCCTGAATGCCGATATTCATTTTCTCGCACAGCTGTTTAACCAGATACAGCCCCATCCCCGTCGATCGGGCCACCTGCCGGCCGTTGTCTCCGGTAAAGCCTTTATCGAAAATCCGCGGCAGATCACGGGCGCTGATCCCACACCCATTGTCTTCGATGGTCAGCACCACCTGACTGTCCCGCGCTTCGGCAGCAAACCTCAGCTGAGGTTTCTCCGCCGCCCGATATTTGACGGCGTTGGTCACGATCTGGCCGAGGATGAAATCGATCCATTTCACATCGGTATAGACGATCTGATCCAGATTCTCCCGCTGAATTGAAAACTGTCGGGAGATCAGGATTTTCGCATGATTTTTGATCACCTGACTGACGATGTGATCCAACGAACAGCGGCGGATCACGTAGTCTTTTTCCACCACGGAGGAACGGGTGTAGTAGAGTGCCTGTTCGACATATTGATCGATCCGGTCAATCTCCTCCTCCAGCGAGCGCGTCACCGGATCAGGATGATTCTCAATGATCAGCTTGCTCGAGGCGATCGGCGTTTTGACTTCATGCACCCAGGTTTCAATGTAACGGCTGTAATCTTCGTTGCGGCGGCGGTATTCGGCGATCGTATCGTTCATCGACTTACTGACGATCCGGAACAGCTGCGTCAGCTTCTGCCCTTCGACAAAGCCGGGCGACTCGACGATCTCCGAAAGATAATACTTTTCTTCCAGCTGGTCAAGCAAGTTGAACGTCTGATCGAAAAAGGTTTTCTTGCGGTAAAATTCCACGCCCAGCGTGACGCTGGTCAACGTCAGATAGAGAAACGCCAGAAATCCCAGCGCGAAACCGCTGACGCGCAGTAACCGCAGCAGCACCCCGGCAAAAAGCAGAAAAATCGTCTGGCCCAACAGAAACAGCCAGCGGTCCTGAAGGAATTCTTTGAACGTCATATGCGATACCCCAGCCCGCGTTTGGTCGACAGATAGTCCGGGCTCACGCCGATACTTTCCAATTTTCGCCGCAGCCGGTTGATATTGACAGTCAGCGTGTTGTCGTCGACAAATTCCTCCGACTGCCATAAATCAGTCATGATTTCGTCGCGGCTGACGATCGTGCCCTGCTTGCGCATCAACAGCCACAGGATTCGAATTTCGTTTTTCGTCAGCTCCACGCTTTGATTTTCGTGCATCACGCAGCCCTTGCTTAAATCCAGCGTCACGCCTTTGACCTCTAACAGCCGTCCCTGATCCTGCGGATAGGCGCGCTTTAAAACTGCCTGAATATGCGCCAGAAGGATCTGGACATTGTAAGGCTTAGTGATGAAGTCGTCGGCGCCTAAACTCATGCTCATTAACTCATCCAGATCGCTGCTGCGGCTGGTCACCATCAGGATGGGAATCGAAGATTGCTGGCGGAGCGAACGACAGATCATATAGCCGTCCATTTCCGGCAGATTGATATCCAGTAAGACCAGATGCGGCTGAATCCGCAGGATCTGTTGGTCGACCTCATGAAAATCGGAGAGCGTCAGCGCCTCATAGCCATAGCGGTTTAACAGGTTCTGCAGCTCCACCCGGATTTTTTCCTCATCTTCGACAATCAAGATTTTGAACATTCCCAATCCCTCCTCGTATGGTCTTATTATACACTAACAGAAAATCTTCCTGCCATGGCTTTTCCTCTCTCTAACAAAACTGTTAGATTCCATGGTTTGGAAATCACAAAAAAGTCCTGATTACAGGACTTTCAATCCCGGTTTCCCGGGAAATTTGATTTCAAATGGTGCACCGAACGGGATTATATATCTGCATAAAAGCGTCAAAATTACGGCTTAGTTAAGCTCTTATATAATATTGATCAGAAATTTTGAACGATTTTTTGAACGATTTTGGCAAAATAAAAAATCCCCCACCCTCCGGCATTGGAGAGTGGGGTATTTGCTATTTAAGTGGTAGCTGTTTGACTTTTTCCAGCGCTGTTTTAACGGTGCCGTTGCCACCCAGCGCCTTATAAGGCTTGTTGAGCTCCTCCAGCTCATCAAGATCATCTGTGGTTACATGGCCACGCTGGATAATATAGGTACACTTTTGTATGAGCCGATCATGGAGCACTGCCTGAACACCAAACTTCATATTTTGATTATCGGCCAATACTTTTTTAAAGTTTTTTTGGATCGTTTTGTATAGCATCGCAAGGATGCCGACAATACAAGTCCAGCCAAACTCCATGATGTGCGTAGAGATAAACTCAAACATTGATCTTACTCCTTATCAGGCTTGTCCTGCTTAGCAAAATAAAAGGTGACAATCATCGTCACCAATGGAACAAACTGCTCTGCAGATACCATCTTGGCAAAAAATCCGGCAACCATTGCGGCCACCATGATGATGGAGATGATCGACTTTAAATCGACCAGCTTGGAAATACGCTTTTTGATGTCTTCCATGTTCTATTCCTCCTCTAGTCCTTCAAGACTTCAATTTCATAAGCAATAGCACAATCATGTTCAATCCGGCAACCCCGGGCATCCTGCCAGCCTGGCGCAAAATAGGCGCAGTCTGCGTCCGCAAGCATCCAGAGCGACTTTGCCAGGTACTGCAACGGTTTAGCTCCGGGGCCAAAGTCGTCGAAGTAGGTGTCCAGGACCTCATGATCTCCGATAGATGTCTGGATTTCTTCGATAATTCGGTTTCGTTCCATGAGGATTTCGTTTTCTGTTTTTCCTCTCATCGGCTGACTGATAAATACTTTTTTCATGATAATTAGTTCTCCTTTTCATCCATTTGCGAATAGTCTAAATCAATCTGACTGTACCCGATGATCTTGTCAGATTTTCCCACCGGCGTATAGGACACAAATGCCCATTGATATCCATCTTGCTGCCGGCCGGCCAGCATGTCCAGGATGTCGATCTGCTCGCCCTGTGGCACCGTATACAAGATCTTGTCGCCCATGACCGCATTGCGAATCCGCAGCGGCCCCTTGTCGGTGATCAGCACCATACCATCACCGCCAGTATCCGGCTGATGATTTGGCTTTGTGTCTGGCTCTGGATCCGGCGCCGGCGATGCCTTTTTGCGGCGATAAATAATAATGTCGTTTTTAACTGCGCGGGTGGTATTTGTTTTGATCGACCCGCAGTAAGACAGGTACCGACTACCGCCGCCATCCAGGCAGACCGCTGCGGTTAATCCCAGGTGATCCGCCAGTGCTGGCAACTGGCTACCGGTTAACCCAGACTTGCCGCTTACGCCTGGCACAGATACCATCACATACTGGCCGTTGGCAGCCTGACCGACGATTGTGCGTCCGGACTTGTTGGAATAGATGTAATCCCTCTGAGAGTTAAACTCTGATCCCGCAGTCCATCGTTGACCATTGAGCTTAATGCCGAAGGCTGCGGTTACAGCGCCGCGTAGCTGACCAGCTGCAGCTAAAGCCTTGATCTCCACTTGGGTGCCGATAATCATCTCCCCAGAGTGGTAAAACCCGATGGCCGCGCAGCTGTCAAACCGAGTATCCCAAAGCTGTGTGGCATTGCCCATCAGTACCTCGATACCACTGGCCATCCAGTTACCGTCACTCGGCTCTTTATAAAAAATCCCGCCATTAGTGTGACCACAGGACTGCCATCCGGCCGCCTCCAACTCTGGATCGTCAATGCTCTGCGATCGCTGTACAGCATTGGGGCCAAACGGCTTGCCTACGACTGTACCCTTATACTCATAATCAGGATCCAAACCCATGCGAGCGATCTGGATTGTTAGGCCATTGTAAACCTCTGTCTTGTAGCTGTCTTTAATGCCCATTCCCTCATCCTCCTCGTACATTAAAAAAGGACACCTGAGCCAGTGTGTCCATGTCCCGCGGTACATCGCCGCAGTTTTATCTCTAAATTGTGACTTGACGACGCAGCCGCCGACGGATCCCCAGCGTTTAGCCGTCGCCTCAATAACCTGGCCACCGCCGATGTAGATCCCGATATGACCCCGCTGCCAG
Source organism: Holdemania sp. Marseille-P2844 (assembly GCF_900120005.1). GTDB lineage: Bacteria > Bacillota_I > Bacilli_A > Erysipelotrichales > Erysipelotrichaceae > Holdemania. The sequence continues at coordinate 346,168 of NZ_LT635454.1, read as the reverse complement.
ACCAGCAGTCCCGGAGATTCCGGGATTGTGCTGATCGGGCCCTTGTCGGTCGCCCGGGCGTATATCTGATCAGCGTTGATATCCGGCGCCGTCTTACCGTAGTAGCTGGTATTGCCCGGGCCGTAATCGTGCCACAAAAAACACTTGATCAGGCCGACGCAATCAAACAACCGGCGGCCGGATGAATCGTAGCGGCCGATCCCGCCGAGCTGGTAAAACGTTTGGCGGTTGAGCTGCTGCTCTGCCCATCGGCAGAGGTCAGCAGCAGATGTGTAGTCGTACATAGGCATCACTCCTTTTTACGTTAGACGATCACTGTACCTTTCGTAATCGTAAAGCTTAATTTTGATCCAGACTTATACTTCCACCATGTTCCAGAAGCAATCTTTATTTTTATAAATTCTTCTGATGTAGTAAGTTTTCGAGTTGTAGTACCACTGGAATTCCCCCAACGATCACTGACCGTAAAGGTATCAATCAAGTCCTCTGTACCGTCTTCTTTTATACCGTACAAGTTAGTCGCGAAATTGTAATTACCAGGATCATTTTCATCCTGTGACCAATATACATAAGATATTGATACCTCGCTAGGAACAAAAGGCACAAACGACGGTGTAGATGTAGCACTCATAGTCCAAACAATGCCTGTAGCTGTGTAAGCCGCTGACGTGATTTGAGTTACATCACGTTTTCTTTTTCCGCCAGATTTCCCCGTATCTACAAGCATACTAAGCACCTACCTTTTCCAGCCAATCAATGACACCACCGCCCTGATAATGAGCATCCGGCGCATATCCTACGCCCTGACCATAAAAATGAAGGCGTACACCAACACATTCTTTTAATTGCGTTCTGTTCTGTTGACCTCCGCCGCTGTATCTTGAGTAACTCTTCGGTCCAGTACAAGCTTCTACTGTACCATCTTCGTAGATAAACGCCATTTCCGTAATTCCGGCCCAGTTATTACAATAGGTATAGCATTCCAATACAACTAACGGTTTTGGAAATTTGATATACCAAGGGTATTCCGCTGGATTAGCGATAGAACTTGCATTATTGAAATTGACATTCTGCCCCATGTTAAAATAAGAATCCGGAAGATTGGTCTCCCAGCCTGGCTGATCTTTATATCTGGCAAAAAAGTCTTTCGCATAGTTTCCTCGAAAACGTTGATATTTTTCAATTCCATCAGATATACTTATGCCCTTATTCACGATGTCAAAAAGCATGGTTTTCACCCCGCTTTTGACTGTTTTTAATTTTCTTGAAAAGTGTGAAAATCGGCTTAACAAAAGGGTTTTTAGAGCATTTAAGCGCCCCCCCCCCGATTTTTTCGAGCCACAATGTACATTTAGCTGATAAGCTAAATCCGCTGCCGCCGCCCGACTGTGAGAAGGAACAACTTCCAATATTTTTCATTTGTTCAAAGCTGGCAAAGGTTAGTGTGCAGATATCCGACTCGGTTGAGCCAGCGCACGATCCCGGATCAATATCCTCTAAGTAGAGAATTGTTTTTGTTATGTTATTTAGACTGAATCTTGCATATCTTGCGGTGTAATAATTGCCACGCCCCGAACAGCTAATGTGAATAATTAGAGGAATATACTTATTTTTATCCCAAGAAAATGTTTGGAAACCTCCGCTAAACAATGTACCGCTTTTTAATTCGTACCCCGGAAAAGGATTCTTACCTTTTCCGCCTCCCAAAATATCAGTAAGCACTTATACGCCCCTCCTATCTATTGAAAGTGTAGCGATCGTGATGCTCTCCTCAGGCAGTGCAATCGCATACAGCCGCAAGATCCCGTTAAGGCTCCGACCTTTTGCAATACACCCCTCCTCGTCGGTTGCCGGCGACAGCACCACATGACAAAAATCTGTTTCGAGCAGCCCCGCCACCGCGATATCCACATGGTACGCATATTGCGGATAATCCGTAGAGTCAACAAACTGTGATGCGGGCACCGTGATATTTTCAAGCGGTGTCAGATCATGATTGTTGATCTTACGCAGCCACGGATTGACCGTAGCGGCATTAAACGGTGTACCCGGTACATAGTCATCCCCCGGGCTAAACTCCAGCGTGACGACCTCTGTAGTGCCGTCTGCGTGGGTTATTTTGTATTGATTGAGTTTTGATCCGGTTGTATCTTTGATTTCACTTAACGCCATCATCCAACCTCCTTCCACACGATATTATCGATAATAATGTCGCTTGCCGGCACAGCGTTGGCGTACAGTCTCAGCTTGCCGGCCAAGGTGTTACCCTGCTCAATGACCCCGAGTGCCTTGGATGCTGCCGACAGGTTAACATTAGCCCAACACGTTGCCGTCATACCACTTACCGTGTAGTCTGCACAGTAGGGGTACTGAGTCTTGTTGTCATCTGTATTTGCCACAAACGATGCGACTGCTATCGTTACATTGCGGACGACATTTTCCGGCCTAAGCTTGTCCACTTTTACAACATAGGTAGCCGGCATTAACCCATTGGCGCTTGCTGTTGCTAAACTATAAGTTGTGTCCGTAAACTTAGCGTTTGCTGGAACAGCTGTCTGTACTGTCAATCCATTTACTTTGGCAGCGTTATCGACTATGCCATCACCATTGGTATCATATACGGATTTAAGCATATCGCCATTACCGGCACTCGCTGCTAAGTCATCGACATACTTTTTGGTTGCAGCCATGAGATCAGCTGTTGGAGCGCCTTTTAGAGTGAGGTTGCCAGTCATCGTACCTCCAGCTAAGGGCAGATAACTATGGCTGTGACTCGCTGCTGCCGCTCCAATGCTGGCTGATGTAACGTTTACCTCTTTGGCATCGGATCCATCATAAGTAGCCGCAGCAGTGCCGTTTAACTTTAAAGTCAATGCAGTAGGATTTTTGAGCGATACCGGGAAGTCTGTAATGTCAGCCTTAACGTGCTTGTGTACTGCGGCCGCTTTACTGCTTACCGTGTCCCACGTATCCAGCATAGCCTGTGTGATCTTATCAATCACCGCTTTGTTGCTGTGAGTGTGCTTTGCGTTAACCGCACCATTCCAACTTTCTCGCTCAGCGGCCTTAATGTGGATCACTTGATCCTCAACATGATTATCAAAAGCAGTCTTGTTGGTGCGGATGATCTCCAGCAGATCAGATTGCATCTGATTCCGGGCTGTGTCCTGATCAACAAATTTTTGGTCCGTCTCACGCGCAAAGTCGTCCACCGCCTGGAAGTTGTCATCAAAGTGCCGTGTGTTGACCGATGACTTGCGATGGTTTAAATAAAGGAGCAGCTTAAGCCGCTCCGTAAAATCATATAAGTTTGCCACTTAATCCCTCCTCTCCGCAGGTAGAAATAATGGCTCGTTAGCAAAATACTGGCCAGCCAGCGGCTGACTGATGATTGCGATCAGATCAGCGAGGTACTGATCCATAAACTCAAACGCCCGCTCAAATTGATTAGCGATTGTGTAATCAAAAAAATCCCCGAAGTCAGGGATGGTGTAGGCGTCACGCATGGTGCGGGCCAGCTGCTCGATGTTGCACCGGATCCGATCCATCTGACCGATCGTCGGCAAGCTGGTCAGATCCCAGTCCGTCCGGATATCCAGCTGCAGGTTAACACCGAGCAGCGCAGCGATCCGATCCCGCAGGAGCTGGCAGTTATGCTCAACACGCATCAGATCGTCGACATTATACCGATCTGTCGCCCGGAAGGTTTTAAGCTCCAATCAAACCACCCCCTTAACGGTTGCGGTCAGACCGCTGCCAAGGTCATACTCTATGCTGCTGATCTGCGCTTTAACAATGGTCCCGTAAGTGGTCTCCACCTCTAAATACTCTGAGGCCTCCGTGGTTGCTACCGCCCACCATTTAAAGCTGATGTCCAGCCTCTTTTGCATCTGCTCCAAATACCATCTGGCGGCCGCCCTGGCCTGCTGAGCACTGCCGATCAGCTCATTACAGCTGTCCAGTACCAGCGTCTGTGCCTGCGGGTCAATCTCGATCTGTGGCAACGTTGCGCTGGCCGTAGCGCTTGATACCTTGCGCACCCTACCATTGACTATCAGCTCGTAAATCATCCCAGGATCGCCATGGAAAAGGCTGACGTCAGCGTAGTGCTTAATTGTGCAGCCCTCCGGCAGATCACAGGTCAGATCATAGACCGGTGCATCCGAGTAAGTAATCTTGGCGTTGCCGTCCTCATCGGTGATCACCTCGCCGCTAAACAGCTCCTGCAGTTCGGCGGCTGGATCCGCAGATCCGTAATTAAAGTAATTGACAGACACCTTGGTGTAGCTGCCAATATCTTTGGAGTCGATATCTCCCAGCCGGGTGTTGCGATCTGCCTTAAGTACATACGGCAGCGCAATGATCGTCTGTGGCAGTGGCACCAGGCCGGCCATCAACATGCCTGCATGTGGCCAGCCGGTATAAACTGTGTCCTCCGCGATGATCTGATTGCTGATCAGCTCCTCAGTGGCCTGGTAAAAATAAATCTTACCGTTGCGGCCCTCTTTAACGATGGCGCCGACCGCGATGGCCACCACCTTTAACGCGTCCTTTTTGTTTTGCGTTGGGATGTAGCCGGTCAGCTTAATCCCGCCGACATTGGGATGGACGTAGTGATCATAACCGATCAAGATATCCGCGACGATATCGGCAACCGCGGCATCCTGCCAAAACGGCGAGTAATAATCCTCGTCGTCCAGCAGCATGTTTAAGATCCCAAACGCCTTACAGGTCAGCTTGGCAGACTTGCTGGATGGCGGATCCAGATAATACTTGCCCATGTTGACCCGCTCGAAGATCCCAGTCTTGCGGTTTTTGACACCGGCCTGCACCCGCACCTCCTGCCCTTTTTTGAAATAGCGCAGCAGATCCGACGGGTTAAGTAGATCATATTTGCGCTCATAGTTCTCGAGGTTAAACGACAGCTCGTTGGGATAGAGCGTATTGCTTAACAGTGATACCTGCTCCTTAACCTTTGCTCCCTGCGTCTGCTCTCCCGTCAGCGCATAAGTCAGCCCAAAATCAATTTCATACAGCTTGACATAGGTCTGCGGGTTTTGTGTCTGGATCATCTCGACCTCAATACGATCGTAGCCATCAACGCTCTGGCCATACTCCTGCTTGGCCGGAGCCTCGCCGTAATTCAACGACCCGACAGTCATCGTGTTAAATTGATCCACGGTAATGTTGGCGCTGTTAAACGACTCAACGGTCCATGCCGGATAAAGCAGCTTGTGCTCTGCAAGCAGCTTCTCCCCGCGATACCAGCGGCAGATTGATTCCACTGGCTTGCTATACTCATCGTAATAGCAAGTGATCCCCGCGGAGCTGTGCCGCTTGTCAAACTTCACCGTGATGATCTGCGGTTGGATAAACTCGCAGTTGTCATCGGACAACTCCGACCACCAGCCAACCTTTTCCCGGGCGTAATTGTCTGGAAGAAGCGTCATGGATCCGTCAAGTAAAAACTGATCGTACTCACAGGTCGCAAAGCGTTTAGGAATATCCCGATCCCCGTCGTACACCTCATTGAGATGCGCAAGACGCTGCTGGCTTGCGGTCACGGCGGCGATATCGCCCTTGGCGGTGTTGTCAAATACATCAATGTCAATCTCGGATTCGGTGTCACGAAATTTGTAAACAGAATTTTCATAAAAGGTCTGCGTTGTTTTTGCCATGCTGCCGCCTACCTTTCAGTGAAGGATGTTGATGTATCCTTCCAGATGGATCCACTGATCGGATCATAATGATACATCCCAGATTTAATATCGCCGCGATAGCACTCAATCGTTGGCGTTGTTCCGTCCGGATCCGGATATTTCAAATAACAATAAGGAGGCAATGATTTCAAAAAACGGATCATTGCCTCATTTGCTTTTCTGTTTTGCTTTTTTGGATTCCAGCTCAGAGTTAATTTTACTTTTGACCCAATTCTTTCTCTCATCATTAAGCCAAAATCATTTCGCCCGGATCCCCGATCTAGGTCAGAGAACTGCCAGTCAAATTTACAAGGGATTGGTAATTCTCGTGGTGTTGGATCATCGTCTGTCCAAATATAGATCATTGCCTATCCCTCCTATCTTTCCAAGGCAAATACCGGATTTCCCCGCCTGCGATCATTGTCCTTGTTGATCCTGTTGATTCGATCGGCCAATGATTCCCCATCAATGATAACGGTGTCGTCCTTTTCATAAATCATGAGCAGGATATCGTATAGACGATTCAAAGCGTTCAGCGTTTCCGCGCTGCCGAAGCCCATTAAGTTCTGCAGCTTAGACAGTGGTGCGATAACCTCTGGATCCGACGATGCCCCTGGATTGTCACCGACAATCGCCGTAGTAGGACCGTAGGCCAAACCACCGTTGGCCAGTTTCGGCATCTCAATCCGCGGTAACGACACACGCTCTATACGAGCGATATTAAAGCCAAAAGTGGTCATTCCGGTTAAGGCCGTAACCCACCCAGGCACATCAATGTGGATCTTATTAATTTGATCAATACACCAGTTAATCGCGTCGATGATAAAATTCACAGCTGTTTCTATGATGTCGATAATCGTGTTCCAGATCGTTGCAAACACAGTTTTACAGCCACCCCAGACGGTTTCCCAGCTTTTTGCAAAGGTACCAGTCAAGAAAGTAACCAGCTTATTAAACATTGTCTGCGCGGTTGTCAGAACGGTTTGGATGATTGTACCCAATAGTTGAATAGCAACAATGAGCACATCCGCAATAAAAGCAGCAATCGGCTGCAGTGTGTCAACCCAAATTGTCTGCAAGATTGCCATCATCTCATTGATCGCTGGCAGCATAGCCACCCAGATATCATACAATCCTTGGAAGCAAACCGATAAAACACCCACAATAAATTCAGCGATGGGCTGCAGTATATTGACCCATAAAGCGGATAATACACCACTCAACTCTAAAACGACAGCACAAACGGCTTGAGCGATGATATTGACCAACGGCATGATCACATTGTCGATCAAATCCAAGATAAAATTCCCGATCGGTACCAACACGCCTTGCCACAACTGATTCAACACTGACATCAGGCCCTCCACAACAGCCATCACATTGTTGCGGAATTCGTCTGAGGTGTTCCAGAGGTAAATCACCGCCGCTACCACAGCTCCGATGACCGCCGCTACAATCAGCCCTGTTGTACTGAATCCCAAGAAGGCAGCTTTTAAAGCTCCGATGATCCCTTCGCTTGACGCCAGGCTCATAAACGCCTTTAACCAGTCAAATGCTTTTTTAAGCGGCATCACAATCTTTCCAATCGCTGCTGCAATTGCAGGCCATTTCAAGGCAATTAAAAAGGCGGCAACGCCACCCATAATCGCAAGAATTTTAGCCTTATTCTCATCAAGGAAGTCCAGCACCCCCTTGATGATGTTTCTGATCTTCTCGGCCGCTTTCTCAATTCCGGATGTATCAGGCTCTTCATCCAGCCCGAGATCTCCGAAATCTATTGCGAATCCATCGCCGCCAAGCCCGGACATATCAGCACCCTCAGCTCCAGATTGCGGTTGATTGATGTTATTGATTTCATCGAAGCCGGCCAAAGTTTTCTGATTCTTTTTAGCCTGAGCATCTGATTTTTTTAGCGAGTTAGTGTACCCGTTTTGGGCGGATTCCGCTTTGCTCGCTGATGCAGCCGCGCCTGCTACTGGATCCGCTTTACCACCGCCAAATAAGCCGCGGAAGACAGACTGCAGCACCTGCGCAAACCACAACAACTTGGAAACGATCATATTGATAAACTGAATAACCGGCGTCAGCACCTGAACCAAACCGTTTCCGATGATCCCCAGCATCTGCTTCCAGCGCTCTTGCAAGATGCGGATCTGGTTTGCCCAGCTGCCGCTGGTCTTGGAAAAGTCACCCTGAGCCAGACTAAGCTGCTCAGTGACGTACATATACCGCAGCGTTGTCTGTTCTGCCTGATCCATGTCGGCAATCGTCTTCTGGATCCCTTTGCTATAAGCAAACTGCTGCAGATTCGTTTGCGTCATGACAACGCCGAATTGCTTCAGGCTTTCTGTCTCACCTGTCCAGATGGATTTCAGCGCTGTGTCCGCTACCGACTGGCTGACATTGTAAAACGAAGCGACATCGCCAGTTAATCCCGCAACACTGATCGCCATCTTCGCCGCTTTGTCCCCGGCGATTCCCATGCCCTTTGACATGGCCATGTAGGTGGACGCTGTCCGCTTCGCCGTCAGCTCCGACATGCCGAACTGATCGATCGCTTTCTTTGAGAAATTCTCAACCATATAAGCCATGTCACCAAACGCCGTATCGACGACGTTTTGCACCTCCTGCAGATCACTGGCCATCTCGATTGCGGCTGATCCTACTTTCTTAAGAGAGGTGACAACGGCGGTAATTCCTACCAAACCCATGACCTTTTTCATCATTCCGCCGAAGGAATTTCCGATCTTCCCGGTTTCTTTTTTTACTGCGGCTGAGGTTGATGTGAGCTGCTGCTTTACTTTAGCAAGCTCGTTGCGCAGATCCTGAGTCTGCGCTTCAATGATGACCTGCAGCTTTTCAAGAGTGATTCCGTTCATGCTTGGTCATCACCTCCATATTTGCGATTATGCCTGAGCACGAAATCATTGAATTTCGCTTGATACAAAGCCATTTCGTCTTTTTGACGCTGAATTTCATACGCCTCACGCTCTTTTTCAAAAAGCTTCGGGTAAAAATCCCAAATTTGCCGACGCTGAGGCTTGCTGTTTTTATCGCTCCAAATTGTGACCATGCCTTCAAAAATCTGTTCTGCTTGGACAGACAGCATCGTGATCTGCAGCTTAAGCTCCTCTGTTTGTTTTTCCTGCCGGGCATCGATCATGTCAATGATCTCTTGGACCGTTGACGCCCAGAAACAATCGGGGGTGATTCCAAATTTCAGCGCCTGAACATAAAGCTCATTCAGATAGTCAGTAACAGTTAGATATTCTCGCGAACCTCCGCCATCTGGCTGTCCATGACTTCCGTCTGAGCTTCCGAGAAAAAACCGGACACCTGATAAACCGGCAGTACAATATCTGACAGAAACGCTACCTGAGAACCGCCCTCATCCAAATACTGATCAAACAAACTCTGAACCTCTTTATAGGTAACGCCATGATTGAATTTTTTCATCGCCCCATGGATGATCGTCAGCATGACTGACAAAGCCGGCATACTGCCGCTGCTTTCCAGCAGGGTCAACAAATTGCATTTAAACTTTGTTTCTAGTTCTGCGATCGTGGCTGTGTCCAGTTTAAGCCTGTAGTCGGTTTCTCCAACAGTCCAGACCGCAAAGGGCTTTCTTTTTGTTTCATTCATTATTTTTCATCTCCTATTCCGTCGGATCCACAACTGTGATCTTACTCTGCAGCGCCATCGACGCTGTAAATTCAATCGCGGCATTCACGCCACCGCCTCCAACTTTGACGTTGACCTGCGCATCAAACTGATACTTAGTTCCGTCCGGCATCGTCTGCTGGAAAGGATAAACCTTCTTACTATCTGCAGCAGTCCGCAGTTTTCGATAAGAGGAATTAGCCGTATTCACATACTTGAACTTATACTCCATATCCCCGGCATCACCGATTCCCATTTCGTACTGCTTTACATCAGCAGCTAAATCGGTGTTATCCACTTTTTCAGGGTCTGATCCAAGTTCTGGCACTTCCTTCAATCCAGTCAAATCAGTAAAATCTGCGGCTTCCGCTGTTTCTTTGTAGCCTAACTTAATTCCATTGGCAAGCATTCACTTCGCCCCTTTCTATTTCTGATAAACAATCAGGGTATCGTGATCCACAACACCCTCAAAACGCATCATTTTGTGCTTTAAATAAGACTGCTCCGGTACATCCACGCTGGATGATCGATTCAGTCCTAATCCGGCAAATACCGCATTGACCTGCAGGGCTGCCGCCGTTGTGCTGACTTTATCCCATATATCCACTTTATAGCGAATATACGACATGCGCTCTGTGTCGTCGGTAATCTCCTGCGGGATATTTTCTTCTTCTAAAAACTGAATGCAGGGAAACTTCTTCCAATCATCCGGATATGTATCCGTTATGTTCTCTGAGATCTTCTTTAATTCCTCGAAGATAATCTTTTTGACATCAATCATTCGCTGCCTCCTTGATCGCTTTTTTGAGATCCTTCGCTATGTTTTTATTGATCTGATCCTCGTTGTCTTTAAGTGCAGGATACATAAAAGGACGGGCTGGCATACCCTTGGTATAATAACCAATGACCTTACCGTCCTTTTTAGCAATCCCCAGACCATAATCCTCTGCGTCTTTTTCAGACATAGCGCTGGCCGGGATCATCCAGCCTGTTTGCGAGTAGTGTGGATTCAGCTCTGGTGAGATTCCCTCGTGATTTTCTTCACCCCGAGGACCCGTACCAAACTCGACATAAGCGCCATATTCAGAACTCACAGACACAACTGACCGGACACCAGTTTCTGTCTTGGTTGTACGACTGTGAATCCTCCTGCGCAGATCCCCCGTTTTAAACGGCACCCGTAAACGGGCATCATCCCGAACAAAACCTGCAGCCTTTTTCATGGATTTTAACAGGACGTCCTGGGCGTTTTCAGACACGGCATCCAACTGATCCAACAGCTTTTTCAAACCAACAAGATCACTCATCGCTTTTTGAGCACAAAAAGCTGATGGCTAGCGTATCGCTGCTGTGATATCACCTGGTAGTCAGGATCCTGATCTGCAGCAACAAAAACACAAATTCCATCCGTTTCTTTGATCTCCTGTTCGCCTTGATACAGCATGTTCAACATATACTGCAGCTCCTGACCATAGACCTGCGCCTGCAGCTGTCCGCCAGCAGGCCAGATTTCAGCATCAATTTCAACAGGACTTCCCCAGGTCGAGTAAGTATTGCCTTCCTCGTTTTGAGCCGTGACGTGCCGTTTAAGGCTATACGTCTTGATTCGGCACTGCCTCAAACGCATGACCGCCCACCCTCGCTAATCTATAGGTTTCAATCGCTGTCTGGATTGCCTTCGGCATTTCCTCAAAACTAACGCTGATGCCGCCCTCGCTGCGGCTGGATTCGCCTTCCGTTCCCAGTCGGTTGATCATCACAACCGCCAGATCCCGACGTGCAGCTTCTAACGGAGGGATCAGCTTCGTGCGGTTGGTCAGGCTCAAGATCGTCTGTTCTGCAGCTTCCAAGACAATCGCAATCAGATCAGCATTTTTACAGCCGGTTAGAGCAGTGATTACTTCTGCAGGGGTTTTCATGCGCCTTGCTTTTCTCTGATCAGCGCGAGGATCTCAGCCTTGGTCAGGGATTCCGGGATTTCCAGCTGCAGCTCAGCTGCCCAGGCTTTCAGCTCTTCAAGATTCATCTGCGAAGGTGACTTCTTCTTTTCCTGCTTGGCAGGTTCTGTACTTTCCAGTGCATTGTTCAGCATCAGCACCTGCGTCAGCTTTTCCTTATCCTCGGAAACTAGGTATTCATCCGGTCTGTTTTTACAATATTTTGCTACATCGGCATTGGTACACTCATGCAGCAGCTTGGTTTTTAAGTTGTAGATAAAAGCCATAGTAACTCTCCTCTCTCTGCTTACGCTTTATTGCAAGTTAAGACGGCGATGCACTTGCTCTGCAGCACCTTCGCGCCATAAGTATGCAGACCCTTAACGGCATCCGAAAAGCGCTTCTCTGGGCGGTAGGCTTCCGTGTTCAAGATCTGTTCCGCATAAGAGCCCGCTTCTGTGGTACCCGCAATAACCTTGTACTTCGTTCCTTCGGTGTGCGGCACGTTGTTCGATACATAAACCGTGAAACCAGCAGCCTTACCAACCTCGCCGCCTTCCAGGATTGCCTGGTTGTAGTCCGTGCCATTGCCGACAAAGCGGTCATCCTTCAGCAGCAGGCCGTGGTAAAAGGCTGGAATGACAACCCAGCGCCCCATTTTGGCGACGTTGGCTTCTGTCAGCTTCGTGTTCAGATCGACCAGGTAATCATAAGCATCGGCTTTGGTCGGTACGATCGGCGCTTCGTTGGTTCCGATCGCGTTGTCAGCATGAACATTGATCGCCAGCAGGTTCGCCGCAAAAGCGTCAACAACATCGTTCATCGCATAGGCTGCACGCTGCATCGCTTTATCCATCAACTTCGGATTGGTTTGTGCATTATCGACATCATCCACCGCAAAGTTAAAATACTTCGCCTGGTCGATCTTCAGCTCCTGCTGTTCACCGGTGATATCTTCCGGCGCATCAATATCTGTACCTTTGGTGTAGTCCTTAATCGACACGTCACCGACCTGGTTAATCTTAACGGTGTCGCCGAAGTTTTTGATTTCACCTTCATAATCGCGATTGAGCAGGTTTAAATAAACATGGCTTTTGTCCAGATGGTTCAGCAAACGAGCGCTCCAAATGGTAGGGATAAAATTCTGAATAGACATAATTGTTCACTCCTCCTATTTTTTCATGGACGCAACAACAGCGTCCCAATTGGCATTGATCTGTTCCGGTGTCATATTCCGTAACTGATCATCAGTATAAGTTGTTGTGTTGGATGGGGCTTTCTTCGGTGGCACTCCACCTTTCAGCTTCTCGTTAACTGCAGCTTCTACCGCAGCGTTGTAGGATTTTTCAAAGGCTTCCAGGTTCTTTTTTGTTTCATCCGCGTCTTTGCCAACGACAAAGCTCGCAAGTGCGGCATCAATTCCTTTTCCTGTCAGTTCTTTTGCGGCTTCAACAATCAGCTTTTCATGTTCAAACTTAGATCGTTCAGCTGCAAACTTTTCCTGATCTTTTTTGAATTGATACCGTTCCCGTTCTTCTTTGGTCATCTTGGCCAGCTTCTCAGCTTCACTCAGATTTTCATTCTGTTCCGCTTCCCAGCGTGCTCTGGCATTCGCCAGGGCGGTACTGGTCGCTGATCCGATCCGGCTGTCCAGAACCGACTTAAATGAAGGATGGTTCAAGACTTCCTCCGGCTTAAACGCCTTCAAAACATCGTCAAGGCTTCCTGTAGTTCCCCCAGCGCCTTGACTTCCTTCTGTGCCAGCTGATCCTTCAGTACCTCCGGCATTACCGCCGTCCCCCTCCGCAAACAGCTGGATGTTGAGTGGTAGTCGCTTCAAAAATAAATTCATATGCATCGTCCTTTCCGTCCCGCCGAGTCTATGCCAAGGCAGTCCTATTTATTGCATTACCCCGCCCAGTTCGTGCCCGGGCAGTGTGCAGCCATAATAAAAAGACAGTTTTATGCCATGTCCAGGGCATGAAAAAAGCAGGCTTGCATTTAACCCGCTTTAATCTTTCATTTGCATTTTTAATTTGTGGTATATAGGCTTGATCTTTTTCAAAAACTCCTCGTCATTCAATATCTCTTCATCATCATAATTTGAATCTTTGTAGGGTGAATAGAACGCACACAATTCAGGCATATCGTCGAGTGTTTTCTGTATTGAATCATCCTTGAGATCAAGCATCAAATTAGGAAAGTCATAAGAAAAAGCCAAGCAAGAGATTCTTCCTGCAAACAATTCTTCAAATAGATTAAGTAGAGCTTTAACTGTTTTCATAACTTTTTCCATCCTTCCTTTACTGTAGATCGAGTGACTATGCTGACAACTTCTTTCTTTCAGTGTTATGTATCGCGCAAATATTCATCACCTAAAATATCCCAAGCGGGAATCTTATATTTAATTGCCAGCTCAATCAGTTCAACATACAGATCATAATCTAAAAAATTAGGATCAAATTGAAAATTTCCATCAGGAAACATACCAAACAAATCACAATGCTCATGTGATATTTTATCAAGATATTTTGTTTTTTTTCCATTCCATTCACCCATTAAGTAATCAATCCCTTCAAAGTTTCAAGCGCTTCCTTTGCAAATTGGGGAAAAATATCTTTTAACATTTGGATAACTTCTTCATCATTCTCATATCCAATTCTTCCGAATTGAGCCCAGGCTTCCATGCTTAAACGATCTTCACTTAATTTCCAGTAATCTTTGCTGTGACCGTAGCCAAATTTTACATTTCCTTTTGTTAAGCCCGACAGAATATCTGATATTCCTCTATATCTTTCACCCATTGTTTTGCTGTTTTCAAACGCATCCGGATACTTAGCATAAAGATATTCTTTCAAACCCATTTTACTCTGATCCGCACACCGTTTCAATACATCAAAGTCTTTTCTAAGTGCTGAATTAAAATTGAATATCTGTGTTACCGCTCTATCACGATCGATAACATGAAATAATTCATGCGCAATCGATCCTGGAACAACATTTTTTGCTAAGTCAACAACGTTGAGTACACTGATATTTCTACTTTTTTCAGTTCCAACACGATAGTCTACTTGTGAATAATAGTTTGTTAAAATTTTTCTCACATAGGGATCTGCCCTTTTCAGCTGAGCTTCAAAAGGTTTACGAATGTTTTCAGGAACTTCAGAATATGAAATGACTTCTTTTCCCGATATGACCTGTGAAATACTACTCTTGACTTTTCTTTTAAACTTTGTAAGAACATCATCATCTTCGCTTAATTGTGAATAGTTCTCTTTCCAATCAGTGTATGTCATATCTGCCGGAACAGTAATTCGTTCTCCAGTGACTGGATCCTTTGCTGCTCGAATCCGATGCTCATAGCCTTCAATTTCTTCTTCCATCCACGACCGACAGTGTGGATGAAGCGGTGGTACGTTCTTTCCAGGTACTGATTTTTCAATCGGCACCCGATCTCCATCATGTTCTTGACAAATCTTAGACGTCTTCAAATCTAAGGTTGCTCTGAAAATTCTGACTTTCGTTCCGCGGTCAATCGCTGCCGCTTTGTCCGATTCTTCGATTAAATAGGCCGTTTCCGTCCTGATCAGACGCTCTGCAGCATACTGACCATAGCTAGTCAGTTCTGTCAGCTCCGCTGCCATGCGTTTGTAGCTTTTGCCTGACATCAAGCCTGCGGTCAGTGTTTGCTGCAGCTTCTCCGCAAGAACATCGGTATTGTCCCAGACGCTTTTTGAGTAATGCTTCCCGCTCCAGTTGTTTTTCAGGATTTCCTCAACGTGTTCCGGTGACATTGACGCAAATTCATAGGCGTATCCTGTCCCCTGCTGGAAGTCGAAGACATTGTGCAAATAATTGTCTTCAACTGTTTTTCTATACAGCTCGGTAGACTTCTGCAGCTCTACATCAGCGACTTGCTTAGTCTTGATGTAGATGTCTTGTTTCAACGCTTCCAGCCGGTCAATTCTCGCACCATAAGCGGAAGCCTCCAGCTTCGCCCGCAGCTGCTTTTTTATGGCTGGATCCTTGATTGAACTGATCTGCAGCTTAATCTTATTCCATTCATTCTCACTGATTCTCTGGTTTAAGATATCTTTCGCCTCCGCGGAGGACAGATCGTTCTTGCCTGCATAGCGGTAAAAGATTTTTTCAATATCGCTGTTAATATCATCAATTGCCTGTTGATAGGCTGCTGTGATCTCTTTGATCGTCTTGTCGCTGTTCTTGTGAGCTCTGTGGATGCGTTTCTCGGCACGTTCTTGCCAGTAGTCAGGATTACTCATTCAGCTCTTTTTCGTACTTCTGTGGCTCTGTCTGATCGTCAGGATCGCCTTCTGCATAGTTTCCAAAAGCCTGCTGTTGCTGTTTCAGCTTTTCCTGACTTTCCTTCTTTACTGCTTCCACTTCTGCGTCCGGATCCTCAACAAAGTCCAGCTGACTGATCAAAGTTTTCTGGCTCACCGCACCAGACAGATTCGCAATCATCTGTGACAGCTCCAGCATATTTTTTGGTAGCCCGCGCTTAAACTCGGGTATGATCGCCGCCGGATTCAGTGCGATATTTTTCAAGCCGAGATAATTACAGATCAAGCGCATCCGCTGCTTTAGCCCTTTGGTGTAATATCGCTCTTTGGTCTTGGTAATCATCTCCAGACCAAGCAGCTTATACTCCATGGCCACGCCAGAACTGTTGCCGACAAAGTTCTCATCAGTCAGGCATGGCACATGAGAAAAAGTGTAAATGTCATCCTTGATCGCCTTTTTTAGCACCTCGACCGAGGATTCATCAAAGGTTCGTGTGATGTATTCCGCGCTGGCGCCTGAGGGCAGCTCCAGTATACCCAGATCTTTGATCTGCTTTGCAGCCTCGCCTGTTTCCTTTTCATCATCGCCCAGCAGCGCTCCGATAAGGACTAGGATTGCTTCTAAAAATTGTTCCTTGTCATTGACGCGATCTGACATCAGCGTGTTGTACGCGTCGATCAGGCTGATCTGCTGCTCATAATCACCGATTCCATCTTTGTTGTTCCGATACTCAACGATCGGTACGTCATTAAACCGATGCGGTTCTGGATTGCCCTGAGCAGTTTGAGCGGCAGCAGAATCATTGATAATGTCGATCGTGTGGATAAAACGCTTTGTAGCCACGACCGCTTTGTAAATTTCCTGCTTTGTCGCTGCGTCCACGATCCAATAGTAGTAAACGCCAAACAGTACATTTTCTTCAATCGTATCGTCATAGACCAAAAATGTGTGCTGCGGCTCAAGATTTTTGATTAAAGGACGCGCCTCATCCTGTGCAGCATAGATGTATTCATACGCTACACCTGTCCGGGACATATCAAGGGCATTGTCGTGATCGGTTTCATCCACGTCCGCCATATCGAAGTAGTCGGTAAGCCGGTCAATATCCATTGCCTTATCACTGGTGCTGTAAGTGATCGGTGCCGCTAAAAAGTAACTGGTGGCCGTATCGGCGATATCCTTTGCGTGGTTGCATACTAATCGATTGTTGCTTGCGGCTTCATTTTTCTTTTTTCGCCGAAGGATGGCGTGACTTCCGTCGTAATAATCCAGATTCCGATGGATCCGCACGCCTTCCGTACTTCGATGCGCATTGATCAGCTGCAGGATTCTGGACTTATCCAAATTCTGCTCATCGAATGCACCGATATATTTCATTTTCCTCATGCTCTCACCTCACACAATGCCATACCGGGATTTCCGGCGGGCTTTCGCTTTGCTCATTGTCATCTGATCCTCCAGGCTGTACCTGGTGGCGTCAATGCTGTGGTTGTTTTTATCGGGATATGATCCCTTGAAGTTGCCGTTTTTGTCTCGCTCCAGCTCATAGCTGCTGAACTCCCGGGCTGTATTGGGGCAATAACGCGGATCGATAATGATCTCGTTGAGATCCTGCAGCCACTTAATCCCGTGGTCAACGGATCCGGGACCTTTTTTAGCGCCGATGATCCGCAGACCGAGCTCCCTAAACTCGTTGATTGTCCGTGGATCCTCACTGTCCGCGACAACTAACTGATTGAGCGGATTGAGCAGCTTGATCTGCTGGACTGCCTTGGCATTGGACAGCCCAACCTGATACAACTCGCCGAAAATAAAAAGACGTCGGCGCGTCTTATCGAAGTGGTTTTTAACGTAAGCCAGCGGATCTGCCGCAAAGCCAAAGTCTAAGCCGTGATGGATCTTGTCAAAGACCGCCAGCTCATCCGCGGCGATCTCCCGGATCGTGACATTGTCAAATACCTGTCCGCCTGTACCGGTAGCCTCGCCGAGGTACTCATGCCGGTAAGCCATCGGCTTGTTGCGCTTAAGCTCCTCGGCCTCAATGTAAAACTGTGGACCCAGCCACTCGCGCGGTACCGATCGGTAGTCACTGTGATGCACGATCGTATCCGCTCGCGGCAGCAGCACGTCTTGGTTGACCCAGTTATTGATGCTCTTTGGCGGGTTCCAGCTGTAGAAGATCCAGTACCGATCGCCGCCGCGCATCAGGGACTGGTTGATCGTGCGTTCCTCCTCGTCACCATCAAACTCATCCCGTTCTTCGTACCAGGTGTACGCGAAGTAGCCATGCTGCAGCTTGACGGACTTAATCTTTTTCGGCTCATCCGCGCCACGAAAAACAATGCGCTGGCCGGTTGGCAGATACGTCAAACCAAGCGGCGAATATTTAGGCCGCCAGAGATGATCGACACCGAGTTTATCAATCGCCCACAGCAGCTGCTCGAAAACGGACTCCTCAAGATATCGGCCGACCTTACGCAGCACCATCGCATTAGCGTCTGGGTTGGACATCATGCCCAGCACGATCATGATGCTGATAAACGACGACTTGGTGGATCCACGGCCGCCGGCCAGCTTGTAGTGAGTGTGCCGGTGATCTGTAATATCCCAGTACAGATCATAAAAAGACGGGGCGATCAGCTCCGTCAGTTTAATCCGGGTCGGTATGCTTTGGGATGTCATTGATGATCTCCACTTTGGATGCCCCCTCAATGCTGATGTCCTGCTTGTTGCGCCAACGATCCGGCCGGCGGTTATTGAGCCAGTAGATCTGCGCGGTGACGTCAGGTGCTACCCGCTTGATCATTGTTTTGGTTTTTACGCCATCGGGGCCATCCTCTTTACTGGTTTCCGTGTACTCGAACCCGATCGCCCTCTTATACAGCGCGCTCTCGACTCGGGCATCCGCGACCTCTTTGTTGACTGTAAGGGTCTGCATCAACTCTTCATGCTCTTTTTTATACCCACTGAACGTGCTCTCGGACACGCCGAGCTTTTTAGCAATGTCTCGCTCAATCGCGCCATCACGCGCCCACTGGGCAATCAGATCCAGCTTAGGTTTAACATGTGTCTCGTATTTTCCGCGCATCCTATCACCTCCAGATTCATGTCAATGCGTTAAATGTAAATTAAAACCCCGCAAGGCGATACGCGGGGCCGTGAGTTTGCAGGCTAAAAGTATAAAGTGTAAAAGGGAGGTCAGAAAGTAGAAAGGAGAAAAGATGGGGTGCCTGCCTCATCCAGCCGGGGAAGGAAGGCTGGAAACCAAAGAAAAAGCACCCATCGCTGAGTGCTTCCGCAGATGGGTTCACTTAGAATTCATCCACCGCTAGTCTTAATTTAATCCTGTGACTTACTCCCATTCGGGAGCCCAGCGTTACTCCGTGCCCGGCGCAAAGGCATCTCATCACAGGCTCTGGCGCTGGCAGCATATAGGATGCGTCCATCCGTGTGCACTGGCCATAATTACCGATCTCGCGCCGATCCCGTATCGTGGGGATGCTACTATCGGCTCAGATACCTTCTGGCATCTTACGCGCGTATAGTACCACAAAAGTCAACCGTACGCGTACGGACTTTTACAAATTTGATCGATACGATACTGTAAACCTGTTTTTGACATATTGACCATAGGCGCAGCTGCCTGATAGCTGTATCCCTCCTCATATACCAACCGGATGATCTGCCGATCCTCAACGCTTAAGCTGTCAAGCCAGTCATCCAAGCCTAAAGCAGATCTTGCGGTTAACGTCTGCTGCAGCTGTGCCTCGATGGCTGCCTTTTGCACGCAGAGTTGCTGGCCTGGTGGATGCTTGTTATCTAAGCCTCTGATGTGCATCTCTCTGGCTGCCTGCTCTGGCCAGTCCTCATGCAGCCAAAGATAGGTGCTAAGATCAAGTAGCCATACTCGTAACTTGCTAATCTCACGGGAGTATGACCCGTACACTCGCAGCTTATCCTTTGTCCGTTTGATCCGCTCATCCGTCACCGCTATCCCTCCTATTGGCTACTCTGTTTGTCGATTGCTCTCATCCGCTGGCTGCATCATAAACGCCAGCAGCTTATCCTCATCACAACAAAGTCCATTCAATTCACAAGATTCGCATTCGCGGTCAAAGTAACAAGAGTTGCTCCTCGCCACCGTGATACAAAGTTCTGCGACATACTTATCCAGATTACGTCGGCTCCCATTGCCAACACCAGCAAACACCAGATTGCGATCATCGATGTATTCGTCGGCAAAAATTTTACGCGGATTATTTTTATAAAGCTCCTGCATGCAAAGGACATTATCGTTGACAGCGTCAAACTCAATACCTTGTGCCAGACACCAATCAACAGCCTCTTGTAACCGATCGCCCTCACGCATCGTGTTGAGGATGATCTGATCACCTGCGGCCTTGCATTGCTTGGCATACTCAACGATCGGATAGATTGGCCGGATAATCTCCGGCCACTTGGTCACCGCCAGGGTGCCATCAAAGTCAAATGATACTATCTTGCTCATCAGCGATCACCCCCGATCCGATCGATCAACAGAACGACCGCCACAAAGGCGGTAGCAAGTATCACGGGGATCATTTTGACCCCCTAAGCGCCGCCATACGTTTAACGGCTTGATGGTATCCTTTTGCTCCCATAGCTTGCAAAGCAGCAAATGGATTAATAATCACATTATCGTCACGGTTGATCCACTCCTCAACAAACTCAGCGGTATATAAAGGGTCAGCAATATCGTTAATAATCTTTTTCTCGATTTCTGTTAATTTAATCATCTTTACCTTCCTTTCCTCTGGCCCTTTTTAGGACTCCGGATGTTCGTCGTTTTGCTGATGAGATTCAGTTTCTTTTTCATCTCGTCCTCCAATACCCAAGACTGGCTGCCATTTCTTCAAATTCGTCAATGTTTATCAATTCCGGATCGATTCCATTGTTCTCTGCAATTCTTTTCATTGCCGTCGATGGCTGGATCGCTTTCTTTTCCCATCCGCAAAAGACTGTTCGATCTTTTGCTGCAATTTTTTCTGATTTCTTAAATTTGATCATTTTTCATTTCCCTCACAAATTCAAGCATACAGGCACATCCGACAACATCTTTTCTTTAGCTGCTCTGTAAAACTCTTTCTTGATCTCAAACCCATAGCAATTCCGATTCAGCTCGGCGCAAGCTCTTAATGTGCTTCCGCTACCGGCCACCGGATCAATCACAACATCGCCTGGATCCGTGTAGATTTCAATCAGTCGTTTTAGCACTGGAACTGGCTTTTGTGTTGGGTGAATCTTCGGGTATTTTCCTGACTTATCCCACTCAAACCAATCCAGAATCATATTCCCACCGTTATTAAATTTAGGCAGTTTGTCACGATACAGGACAAGCGCTGTTTCTGTTGCGCCACAGATACGCATATTTGCTTTTAATACCTGCGACGATGATTTTTTTATGAAGAACAGCGGCTGTGTATGATTAAATCCAAATTGTTTGGCATAGTCTGTGATCTCGTTCAGTTGTTGCCAACTGCAGAAGATGATCATACACGGCGCTTTTCCTCTTTCCTTCGGCTCCGGCCTGAGAAGCCGCGTGCCGAACTGGAAAAAGTTATAAATTTTGAAATCCTTGTCCGTGTCAAAGAATTCCTTTCCCGCCTTATCACTTTCGCCATTTTTGTTGTCGCCGCCAATATACCAATCAGAACGGCTTCCGTAAGCGTTGATCCCGATATTGTACGGTATATCCGCAATGATCAACTGCGCCCGTGGGATCTGGTATCGTTTGGCGTTTTCAAAGTGATCATTGTATAATTCAATTTTCATTATTTGACTACCTCCAAGGTAAATCCCTTCCCTTCACTTTCGTTTCTAAATTGGCAATTAAGCCCGTATGCTTTCATCACATCTATTGTTTTTTTCTTGCCTCCTAACTGTTTCACTCTCATCGGATTCATATACACATTCCCAAATTTCACGATATGGGGAATAACATAATCCGTCAAAAATATTTCATTTTTGCTCAGTTTTGGCGGCAGGCAATCGCATATCTTTTGATCATATTCGATTTTTAAGTTTGTTGCGGCTTTTATCTTTCTCCATGTAAAAATTGTTCCGCTGAACCGTCCAGAAGCAATTTGCGCAAATGTGTTATAGTTAATTCCGCAGATTCTGGCAAATTCCGTATGATTCATATTTCTTTCGCTTTCATACTCGTAAACAAGTTTGATATTTTTTTCATATTGTTCTTGCTTTATCGTATATGCGGATGACGCCATCAGTATTTCATCCTCTCTATTGCACGACGCTGTTCAAGTAACGTACTCTGCGCGACCGTAAGTTGTAAGCTCAATCAACCGGATCAGTTCATCAGGCCAATCTCTCAGCACTTTGAAATAGTTGTAGACCTCTTCGTTAAGGTCGTTGATAGTCTCTACTCGACATGGAACTTTGTTAAAAAACACCGCGCCAGATCCGAAAAATGGCTCCAGATATACCTTGTGATCGGGGATATATGAGCAGATCCAGGGCGCCAGCCTAGTTTTAGCTCCAGGATATTTTAAAACCTGTTTCATTTTTCTTTAAGTGGGCACCACTTTGGTGCCGTTTTGACCGTGATCTCCCTTGATCCCCGCTCAGTTCTGCAGATCATCCTTGCCCCTGCACAAACGAGCTGAGCTGCTATGGGATGTGTGCAGTAATACCGGTTAGGGCTTCCGTTGGACTCCATAAATTTGCAGTGTTTACATTCGCTACATTTCATCTTTTTTCTCCCTTGCCTTTAGCTCATCCAAAGCGGCTTTAACCGCTAGCTCCATCTTGTATCCTGTGTCCATGTCGTTAATGCAGACTGGCCGCATGTTGGCCCCCATCCAGCTGAGCGCCTTGTAGGCGTCGTCTAATGTTTTACTCATGATAACTCCTCCACTTTGATATAAATCCCCGGAACCGTTGCCCAGAACTTCTCGGCGATCTCACTGGCCACCTGGGCATCATCACGCCAGTACCCACAAGCCGTCATGCAGTCCTTGAGCAGCTTCTGCAGATTGTCAGTGTCCGGCCGAGTATCCTTGTACTGGCCATCCAAATGCCTGCTCGCTGGGAAGCACCACTTGACCACAAGCCTCAGAGGCCCGCTGAGCGGCGTATCCGGTCGGTGATAGGCAAGCGCCCCAGTCAGCTTACTACGCGCTGCAGATAGCTTCGGTGGATCGTAAAATCGTGGCTTACCGTTGGCCACTGTAACCTTGTGCTCCTGGGCGGTCACCGTCGGCGGGACCATCGGCAGAAAAAACTCAAGCATTGCCACTCCGCAGCGCACACTCCGTACATGCTGCTTTAAGCTCGGGCTCTTTTGACATGGCTTCTACGTGCCCGGGTGTGATCCAACATTCGCGTCCACAAATTGGGCAGGTCGTCTTTTTCCATCCTTCTCGCCCAGTCGGGATATTTTTAAGCATCGGCAAGCAGAGGATGCCGCCTTGCCCTGGTCGATGTTGTGTAATATTCACTTTCATTCATTCTCCTCTTTTCTGAAATCGACGCCATGCCATTTACCGGTCTGTGGGTCAAACACGATATATCCAGATTGTTTTATCTGATCCCACAAATAATTCAAAATATCTGGTCGACGAATTAGCCACTGTATACATTCGCTTTTTCTTATGTCAAATCGTTCTCCAGGAATTGTGTGATACAAAGGTGGCATATTCATAGTTACCAAAACTTTTTTGTTTTTTACTTTTCTCATTGTTTCGTCTCACTGAAATTCTATTGAGTTATGTGCTGAGGAAAACTTTTTATTGTCAAAGGACAGGGGAAGGAAGGTAAGGGCGGGCAGTGCTTAAGCCCGCCTTACTTTCCCCCTTTGACCGTCAGGGAAACGGAAATTTATATATTTATATATATAGATTTTCCCTTCCCGGGAAAGGAAAGAAAATAACATGTTTTTTTCCTTCCCTAGGGAAAGGAAATTTTCGTTTTTTTCCCTACTTTCCCTTAGGGAAAGGAAGGAAATTGTCATGTTTTTTTCCTTCCCTAAGATTTTCAGGGAAAGGGAAATTGAGGGAAATTTTCCCTATTTTCCCTGTGATTTTCTGCCCACTTTGCCTTCGTCAACCCAAAAATCACCGTGTTCTTTTATTCGATTTCTGACTGTTTTTTCAGTCACTCCCATATATTCAGCCATCGCCTCCACAGTCACATCACCGTCGATTGTGCATGCACTGTATGCTGTTTCAATGGCTTCTTTTCGTTCTTTTCTTTTATCTCCAGGTGGCTTCCTCTTTTCTGCAGCCTTTTTCCACAGCGGAACATCGCCATCCGGTTCTACGTCCGCTAACACACCGATATTGTCGACATGATGCACGGGATAATCAAACCAGAGGTTGACTGGAGCGAACTTGGGGAACTCCCGGAGCGTGCCCTCGATCCGCCACGCCGTGCGCCCTTGCATTGCCGTCCTGGCTGCGAGAATGTCATCACACAACCGTTGATACTCCCGATCGTCAAACGTCTCTCTGCAAGTCTGCGTCATCCGTGACGCGCTGCACTGATCGTCCTGGGATATTTTGTACAGCTGCCCGGCACGCTGCAGGTAGTCTTTGCATACCTGGCAGACCATCTGATCGTCCTGCTGCTTCTGCAGGCTCTCCGGCAGGTCTAGCTCGATCAGATCCAGAAGAGCATCAGGATCCCGGGCAAAGACTCCGGATCCGGACGCACGGTCCATGCTGCGCTTGTTACCTTGGCTGCCCTTGCTATGGTGATGGCAGTAGATTACCGCGACTCCCAGCTCCGTACACACCTTGTCAAACTGATTGCAGAAGTTGGCCATCTGGTCGGCACTATTTTCGTCGCCTGTAATGACTTTGTAAATTGGATCAATCACAATGGCGATATAGTCCTTTTTAGCTGCCCTTCGGATCAACTTAGGAGCCAGCTTGTCCATCGGCACTGAGCGGCCTCGCAGATTCCAGATATCAATGTTCTGGAGGTGCTCCGGCTTAATCCCTAGCGCTTGGTAAACGTCTTTGAAACGGTGTAAGCAGCTGGCTCGATCGAGCTCCAGATTGACATATAAAACACGCCCACGAGTGCATGGCCACCCGAACCAGGAAGAGCCCTCAGCGATCGCGATACACAGCTCAATGAGCGAAAAACTCTTACCGGCTTTTGAAGGTCCGGCAAGCAACATCTTATGCCCCTGACGCAGGACGCCGTCAATCAACGGTGCAGCCAGCGCAGGCAAGTTATCCCAAACTGCTTCCAGCGGTTCCGGATCCGGCAAATCATCGTTGACTGCCTCGATCCATTCCCGCCATTCGTCCCAGCTACCCTTGCCGACATTGGTTTCCATGAGGAACTGCTTGCGCCCGGCGCGGATCACGCCCGGCATCCGGGACAGCCGGGATGGATTTTTATTCTGCTGGTCTATCTCCAGACCATTTTTTTTGCAGACCGCATAAAGATAATCAACACGCTTGCGGTACTCATCGTAGTTAGCAGCGTCCACCCTGACGATGGCATGGACGCTCTTTTTGCCTGAAAACACCAGGCAAGCAACCGGCAGCTCCAACTCATGGATAATCGCGTTTTGCTTTTCGAGGTCCGTGCTATCGGACTCTACAAGCGCAAACCGGTAATCTGTAACATTATCGTTTTTAATACCTTTGCCATCCAGCGGATTGAATCGAATCCAAGCTCCTACCTCTGGGTTGTAATCACCAAGCACGGCTCCAATATCGCCTTTACATTTGAGCAGCGCATCAATGAGCTGTCCTGCACTACGATCCCAGCAGCCTTTGGTTGGTAAATACTTTCCATCTCGCTCAAAACTTCGCGTAACGTATCCGACATTTTCATCGGATTCAAACAATGTTTCCAGATATGTAATGAGTTCCTTGACTGGATCCCAGCTGACAGGCTCTTTAATCTCACGAGCCTCTACCCATCCTTTGTCCACAATAACAACATCGTCCTGTTGGATCACGCTATCCCAATCCAAGCTATAGCCCGGATCAGAGGATAAAGCAGGAGACCAGCCGCGATCCTTTGCCATCTGCACAATCGTCCCGCCAGTTACAGGCGTGCCAGTGCCCTCAAATGTCGCCCATTTTTTAAAGCATTCGCCTGCATGATACCGGCCACCATCTCGGGCAGACCAGGCGTCCCAATCTGCCGCGGTGTAGCCCTCATGCTTAAGTGCCATGCCGACATTGACCCACTCCTGATAATTGCAGTCGGATGGATCAATATATTCCAAAATTGCCTTCAAATCGATCATGACTGCTTACCTCCGGTGTATAATTCTTAGGATCTACTCCTTGCGGGATATGCCATCCGCAAGCGGCGATCCGGTTAATCATATTGCTTGCTGCTTCAAACTGCCAGGTTCCAACATTTTTGAATCCTCTACCTTCCAGAAATCGGATCTGTTTCGGCGTTGTCAATCCTTCCGTTTGCCGCTTATGTAGCCGATCAAGCAGCATTGTTGCTTTGCCGGCATTATCAATCTCATCCGGCATAATTCCGAGTTTTTCAAGTGCTTCTTTTTGCTTATTTGTTGCTGGCGCACACTCCCAACCAAACGCCGGGACATAGCTTGATAAGTCCTCGGCTTGGATGCTCATTTCAAATTGCAGCGGATCCACAAGTTTTCTCTTTCTTGCTCTCATCTGCTTCAACTGTTCCGCTAACGCCTGTTCTCGCTCAGCTACAACATCAGACGATGCTTGTTCTTCTGCTTCTTCCAAGTCAACCGGGCATCCAGCAGCCTTTTCAAGATTCTCCGTCATTTTCTTTGCGACTTCGTCATTCTCACAGATCAGTGATGCCGGGTGGCAAAGTTCGTGCCGTTCCGTGTGCCAAAGAAAGTCCAGCAATAACAAGTCAGCCTTATCTTGTGCGAGGCGCGTGCCTCTGCCCACCATCTGACTGTATAGACTTCTCACCTTGGTCGGACGCAACACGATGATACAATCCACCGTAGGGCAATCCCATCCCTCTGTCAGTAACATACTGTTGCATAAAACGTTATATCGGCCTGCATCATAATCAGCGAGGATCTGCGCGCGATCAGAACTCTCGCCGTTAACTTCAGCGGCCCGAAAACCTTTTTGATTGAGAATCTCGCAGAATTTTTGACTGGTTTTTACAAGCGGTAAAAATGCGACAGTCTTACGATCTTTGCAGTATTTGAGCATCTCATCGGCAATCTGATAAAGATATGGATCCAGCGCAGTGCCAAGATCGGACACTTTAAAGTCCCCGGATTGTATACCGACGCCACTCAGATCCAACTGCAGCGGAATCGTCATCGCCTTGATCGGCACCAAGTAACCGCTTTTGATTGCCTGCGGCAGCGTGTACTCATAAGCCAACGACTCGAAGTATTGACCCAGATTACGCATATCACCACGATCCGGCGTTGCTGTAACCCCAAGCACCTCCGCGTCTGAAAAGTGCTCTAGGACTCGCTGATAGCTATCTGAGAGGCAGTGATGAGCCTCGTCGATAATGATGGTATCAAAATAGTCCGGTTTAAATTTTGCCAGGCGTTGCGGCCGGGTTAAGCTTTGCACAGACCCAACAACGATCCGATACCAGCTGCCAAGGCAGGATTCCTCCGCCTTTTCTACGGCGCTTCCCAGGCCGGTTGCTTGCATGATTTTATCCGCAGCCTGATCCAGCAGCTCGCCGCGGTGAGCCATGATAAGCACCCGCTTGCCCTGTCTGACACACTCTTCCGTGACTTTGGCAAAGACGATCGTCTTACCGCAGCCTGTAGGTAAGACCAGGAGTGTTTTCTTTATCCCCTGGTTCCACTGTTCAAATATGGCTGTTTTGGCAGCTTCCTGATATGGACGTAACTCCATAATCAGTTACCCTTTAAAATGTGTTCGGCGTATATTGAGTGCCGCTTGGCATCTGATTTAAATCAGGTGCTGGATAAAACTGTTTTACTTCGTTGTAATCGTTACCGTCATTCCCTTTTCGGATTCCCACCTTGCACTTACCAACACAGCCTGGGATTAAATCCCAGCGCATCTGCAATGGCTGCCCTTTTTTCTTTAGCCCAATGCAAGTAAAGAAAGCTGAAAGCATACCTTCACATTTACTGTGCAAAGTTAAATAATGCTTAATATAGGATCTTCCATTCGGTGTATCAATGCGCAAAGTGACAATTGCCATATTGCATGGAGGAAGCGATCCTGTTCCTTTCGTTCTACTTCTTTCATAGCTTTCTACGACAAATTCATAATCTCCGGCCGGCAACAGAATAAATTCCGGACCATCAGAGACGATTGTGTCATCCCAACCATATTCGCGATCCTGTGTCTGAGACTGTTGACCATATTGTGACTGTTGATTGTACTGCGGCTGCTGTGCGTAAGAATTATACTGTGTCATCTCTTATCCTCCTCAAAATGGTAAATCTAAATGGCTGATAACATTTAATACCTGATCCCATGCACCTACTAATTTAGCTTCAATGAACATAGGGTCATAGTTGCTAATTGGTGTATCTACTGGATAATAATTCCGTTCAGCTACTGCTCGCTGGATCTGCATCGGCATAATGTTGTCCTTTTTCATCAAGTCTAAAAGCGATTGCGGGATCCCTGTGTAATCAACTTCAAACTGCGGATCAGGCTGCACTAGCTGCCCCTCTTGGATACCCTCTCCTGCGGCGATATCCATCTGTAGTGGCTGTGTTGGCTGAGTGACTGGCTGTGTTACCTGGACGACTGGCGGCTGTACCGGTTGTTGGATCGGTGCCTGGATTGGTTGCTGGATCGGCGGTTGCACTGCGGCTTGATCCGCAAACAAATGAGCAATAGCGCCAAAATCAAACGGTAGCTCATCCGGCAGGCCGTGACGGTTTTTCGCATCCCAACAGCTGTGGTGCGTTGTGTACATGACCCGCTGGCCAGCGCCCTGGGCTTTGTTTTTACCCTTGATTGCGCCCTGTCCATCGACATTGACGACAATCGTTTTATAGTTGGCAAACAGCACCATATCTGCCCACTCCTTGACCATCGCCGCTGTCTTTTTTTGGAGTTTTAATTCCCAACGATCATAAGACCCCAGTTCGTCCGGCTGCTCGAATTTACGCATTTGCGCATGAGCCGTCACAACGACGTTGATCCCCGATCTGACGACATCCTCTAACAAATTAAGCAGCTTACCAAACTCCTCTGCTAAGTAGGTGTAGCCTTTACCCCAGCCGGCGTCCTCAATGCCGCCCCAGTTTTTTTGAGCACAGATCTGTTGGTTACACAGCTGCTCTGCCCAATCCGCGGTGTCAATGACCAATGTTTTGCAAAGCCCTGGCGTTGATTTAACAAACTGGACTTCCTGCATAAGTAAAGTCCAACTGGATGGTGCATCTAAACGATCGACATTCATGTGCTTTGTGGATCCTTCGGTGTCAATAAATAATGGATCCGGAAACCGAGAGGCAAAGGTAGATTTACCAATGCCTTCCGGGCCGTATATGACACATTTCAGTGCAGATGGAATTTTGCCTTTAGTAATCGTAAACATCAGAACTCACCTGCTTTCCAGCGTGGTTGCGGAGCTTGGGCCACTTCCGGCTGCGAAACTACAGTGCCATCCTCGATGATGATCGAGCACTCATCGCCGGTGCTGACTCGTGTCGCAATGGCCTGTAGTCCCTGGAACTCTAACCAGGAGCCGAACTCCTGCATTGTCTGCAGATCCATCTGCTCGAGCTTGTCCAATAACACAAACCCGCACTGCGGATTGAGTTTGCGGACGATGGCCGTGGCTACCTTGAGCTGATCGGATCCGGACATGTTGTCCCACTTATATCCTTGATAAATCAGCTCTCCATCCTGCACTGACAGGCCAGGCAGTGGCAGATCGGCGCCCTTAAGCAGATCCATCTTTGCCTGTCGGATATCGTTGATCTGTACGGTCAAGGCATCATATTGGTTTTTATAGATCCTGGCGTCTTCTTCCGCTTTTTCCTTGTCAAGATTAGCTCTTACCTTTCGATTGAGCTCGTCAATCTCTTGAATGTTCCTTTCCAGCTCCTCCGTAGATTCGTCATGTAGATCTAATGCAGAGGTCTTTGCGATCTGCAGGTCAGCCTGAGCTTGCTGCAGCTCTGCCTGCTTGATCTGCAGCTGTTGCTGCAGCCGGATGACTTCCTCTGTTTTAGTGCTGACCAGATACTCATATTGAGATACTCGTTCACGCTTCCGCTGGTTTTCACCGTTTCTGGCTAAAATATCTTGCTGTTGGCGGATCAGCTCCGATGCAGAGACGGGTTCCTTCGGCACACCCTCAAAACTCTCCATTTCCTTGGCATATTTTTCTTTTTGATCTGCCGTGCGGCCAATGTACAGCCGCTCCTGGTACAGCTTTTGCTCGTCCATCTCAAGCTGTGCGAGCTGATCGCCTACGCCGATGATTTGCAGCAGCGTCTGCGCTTTATCCTTACCCGATGCACTCATAAACTTAGGCAAGTCCAATGCCAGCTGCTCCACAAACTGATTAAGCAGCTGCTGACCGCCTTTGCGGCCGCTTGGGTCGATAACCTTGAGATCACTATTTTTACCTTTGCGCTCCACGATTAGACCATTTGACAGCTCGACGTGCAGCTGTGGAGGCAAGACGGATCCATCTCGTTGTGCCTGTGATGGCTT
This sequence comes from Holdemania sp. Marseille-P2844, assembly GCF_900120005.1. Classification (GTDB taxonomy): domain Bacteria; phylum Bacillota_I; class Bacilli_A; order Erysipelotrichales; family Erysipelotrichaceae; genus Holdemania. The sequence goes on along the minus strand of NZ_LT635454.1, from coordinate 315,907 downwards.
GTAACGATCACCACCCAGCGCCCAGGCAATGCTGTCGAGCACAGAGGTCTTACCTTGGCTGTTGCGGCCGCCAATGACAGTCAGACCGTTGGCTGTTGGCTCAATCTTGACCGCTTTGACTCGTTTGACGTTTTCGATTTCAAGCTGATTTATTTTTACTGTTTCCATGTTCTCTCCTTTACTCTTGTTTTGTTCTTTCTTGTTATAATGAAATCAAGAAAGGAGGCTATGTTAAGTGGATAAAACTCAAATCATTCATGATCTTTCCGTCGCTTTTGCTCAAGTATGCCTTGCTGATTTTCGCAAGGAGCATCCGGAAAGCATTGGATGTGAAGAAGAAACTGAATTTTTCATAAAGTCATATCTTCGCCGCAAAAACGATATATATGACGTCTATGATGATGTAGAAATCGATTTTTAAAGCTTCTTCCCATCTGAGGTGCTCTTCACATAAAGAAGAGCATCTTTTAATATTGCGTTTGCTTCTCCTACAGTGACCTCATTTTCGATAAAAATATCAATAATTTCAATCGTAAGAGCTTTTAATTCAAGACCTGATCGATCTGATTTTACTAACGATATATTGGCAATTGGAACTTTTCTATCGGTCACCTTTATCTCCCTTCCGCCAGCTGGATCATCAGCTGGACATTTACATATATTTTCTGTGGCTATGTTTAACATTTTCCTGTGATACCTGGGCATAGATCATCGTTGTGTTGATCTCATTGTGGCCAAGCATCTGTTGCACTTCTTCGATCGGCATTCCTTTCGTGAGTGCCATAGTCGCGCAGGTACGTCTGAATTTATGCGGATGACACTTGATCCCGAGTTGATCGCCTAAATGCCGGAAATAGCTTTCGATTCCACCTGCGCCGAGTATCGTTCCGGTATTGTATGAATTTTGATACCCGGTGAACAGATACTCGCTGTCTACTGACATTTCTGATCTCACTTCAAGCCATTGTTTTAACCGGATGATTGATATCTCGTTCAGATAACAGATCCGTTCTTTGGCGCCTTTACCAAACACGAGAATTTCGTTGCTTGTCAGGTTTAAATCCTTAAGCTTAGCTCCAGAAGCTTCGCTTACACGGCAACCGGTGCTGAGCATAAATTCAAAAAGTGCTTGCATTCTTATTGCGACAAACCGATCCCGTGTATTTCTTGCCTTTTCAACCCGGTTCTTCAATTCGTCTCGCATGAGTTCGATTTCTTCCTGGCTGAATGGTTTCTTGATCCGCTTGTCTTCTTTCATCTTCTTAATCGCCCGCATTGGATTCCTTGGAATATATCCATTATCCGCGAGCCAAGTAAAGAAGCTGGACAGATATCGACGCTCGCCGTTCAGTGTGGCTTTTGACAAATTCGGACTGTCGATCATCCGCTTTGCGAAGTGCATCCGCAGATCGTCCGTTGTAATGTCGGTGATCTTTTTTTGAATGTATAGGTGTAGATGTGAATTTAACTCCTGCCTATACACTTTAATGGATCGATCACTCAATCCATCAATCTTTTTGCTTACCAAGAACAGCTGAATCAGCTTTTCGTCTTCGTAGCCATACGGTACGACTTCATTCTTTTTAGGTACCAGATCATAATCTTCGAGGCAAGTGATCAGTGTATTCTTTACAAGCTCAATTTCGCGGCTTTCAATTTTATCATTTAGCTTCAAAATGATTAAATTGATTACATCATTTTTCACGGTGACACACCTCTCAAGCAATACATTGGCGTGACTAAGGTAAAATTGATTTCATTTTGCAGGGTATTGCCTTGCACACATATCGCACTAATACCCGCAAAGCTAAACTGTAGATAAGACATCCACACACATTTGTAGTCGAGATCCTGGGCGACAACGTCAAGCAAACTTTGATAATCGTAACCTAAACGCTGGATCTCCTTGGCTGCTGCCAGAATATTGGCCCCGCCGCCGACACTTGGTTCATTGGCTGTGATTTTTCCCCCGCTATATCCAGTAAGCTCCACCCTGGCCATCAACACACACACATGAAATGGTGTGAAAAATTGACCTGTCCTCGAATTCCCAGCATTTAACATCATGTAGATGCTGCCGAGGTAATCATTGATATCATCCTCAAACAGCTCTACAAGCCTTGCGGTCCATCGGCACATTTCTTTTAACTGCTCAGTGGTGTATTTTTTCGCAAGTGTCAGATACTGATCTTCCAGGCGTTGGTCGTAAAACAACTGGTTTGATATAGAGATCCCAGCCATCTGCACCCAGTCCTGGAAGATGTCTTGAGCGTGATAACTGCCCGCCATCCTATTGATACCGTTGATGATTGTCTCCATAAGCTACTCCGCCAGCTGGATCATCAACTGGACAATTAAATCTGTATCCTCGACCTCCGACCACAGCGAACGCTGCTGTACTACAGTGGTCAACCCGTTGCCGTAGTAGTCAGCCATGATCTCCATCATGCGCCGCAGGCCCTCCGTCGCCGTGCTGTACTGGCAGTACCGGTCACCGCACCGGATGCCGGCCGGATTGTGCTTGGCCAGCCAGGCCGATGAGCTACCCCAGCCAGTCTCAAGGACAAACACCGCCGCGGCGTAGACTGGGCTGATGTTGTACTCCTCAGCCAGCTCCAGCAGTGCTACCGGCACCACGCCGGCGGCCTTGCCGATCGGCTGCCAGTCGTGCCAACTGACGTCCATCTCTGCGGTGTAAGCCGGCGTATCAGGCTGATAGAGATCGATCACGGTCACCGTCTGCCGTACTGGTGTCTCGGCCTCAGCTGCAGGCAGGTTAAGCGTCACGCCGGCGGTAATCGCAGCCGTGAGAGCCACGAGCACTGGGCGTCTAAGCCGGCGCACTACCGATCCTCCTGGCCGATCAATTTGCGCATTTTGGCAAGGATCTCTGCCTCTGTATAAACGTCCATTAGATACATCATTTCATCGACAAGGAGCATGATATCATCTACCTTGATGCCGATGTTCTGTGCGGCGATTGCTGCATAAGCGCGAGCTGCTTCGTTTGTTATTGTCATTTATTTCTCCCTTCCTTCACAAGCTTGATTGCTTGTGATAAAATAGAGATGATCTCAATCCAATAAGATCATCTTGTTGAACTCTCGGTTGCCGCCAAGCTCGCCGAGGGTTCCTTTTTTTGTTCTTCCAGCTGGCACTGCCGAACTAGGAAGTTGTAGTCGATTTTCAGGCACCTCAGCACTTTTTTCAGTGCTACCTTGTTGTCATGCGCTCGAAACTCTCCCAGTTCCTGATTCTCCATTTCACTAACCATCTCGTAGATCTTCTTGGCCTTCTTATGGGACATCTGCAGAAGCTTCTGGATGTCTGTTTGCGTTACATAATACTGAGAGAGTATTTCCAAACGGGTCACTTTCTCACCTCGCTTCCTAGCGGTGTTGGTAAACTTTCCTGATATAATATTTTCAAGAAAGGAGGTGGTTATCTGTGAAATTGAATCATGATATCGTTAGAGAAGTCCTTTTATACTTAGAGGATCGTTTAGAGCTCAATGATGAGCTTGATAGCACTAAGATAACGATCCCAGAAGTTACGGCGGACGAAGTCGCTTATACTTTGTTAAGGCTAAGTGAAGCTGACTTCATTACGATAATCACGGATGAAGATCTTTCTGGGAACCTTGATATTTTCGTGAAATCATTGACTTGGAAAGGCCATGAGTTTCTTGACAATATCCGAAACAACAACACTTGGGATAAAGTAAAGAAAGTTGCCGCGGAAGTTGGCGCAGATTCACTAAGCACTTTGCAAAAGATCGCTATCAATGTCATCAGTGCTTCGATCACAGCTTACTTTAACAAGTGAACTCTTGCAGGCTTCAATAGACTGGATTGAAGCCTTTTTTAATGCTTCAGAATCGCGGAGAATTCGTTCTTTGCTCTCTCTCTGACATGCGCTCAACAAGAGAATTCGTGTGATCAAATTAGGTAACTCCACTTTAAATAAATACCGTTGCTCCTCTGCAGGGCTTTTAAACTCCATCTACTCACCTCACTCCCCGTGCATCATCTACGATTAAATCGTAGTACAACTTCAAAAAAAATTTCACTTCTTAGGACTGCAAAGCATTTCTTTCGGAATCCCATAGAAATCAGCCATTTTATTATGCCGATCCCAGGTTGGCACTGTTTTACCATTTTCGTAGTTAATCAGTGTGAAAACGCTTATTTTCAAGCCTTTCGCAGCTTCTTCTTGCGTTATTCCTTTGTTTACTCTTGCAGCTGCATAACTGATTCTTACATCGCAAGACACGTATGACCACCTCCTTGGCATTATAATACTACGATTTAATCGTTGAGTCAACGCTTAAAATGTAGTTTTTTAAATATGTTCTTGAACTTTTTACAGTTTAACTGTAATATAGAACTATAATCAATAGAGGTGCAAAGAAATGAGTAATAGAGCAAGAGACATATTTGTTGAAAATTTTCACACATGGATGCTGAATAAAAAAATGACGCAAAGTAGGCTCGCATCAATTCTAGGGCTCCCGCTATCTACTATCTCTAGTTGGTACAATGGACAAAGCTATCCGCGGGTTGATAGCATGCAGCGTCTAGCAGATGCTCTAGGTATAAGCATGCGTGATTTAACAGATGAACGAGAAGATGAAAAAGAAACAAACTTTTCTTCTGCGGAAGACGCCGTTAAGTTTATCCTTGAACAGCCTATGGTGGCACAGTTTGGCGGCTATGACCTCGACAAAATGACTGACGAAGAAATTATCGAATTTGCGAACGACGTAGCTGGCATGATCGAATTGTTAGGTAAAAAGTATAAGAAGTAGGAGTGATTGAAGTGAATACGGCTCAGATCCGGGAAGTTGTTGACGGAGTCCCCGATGTTTGTATCTACGAGCTGCTCTATAATGAAAACATAGAAATTATAGAGGATCAGCGCCTATTAAAAAGAAAATGCGACTCAGCCATACTGGCCTCTGAGGGAACTATTGGAATTTTCATCAAACCAGATCTACCGGAGGAATATAGGCAATTTCTTCTGTGGCACGAGTACGGACACTTCAAGCTTCACTACGATGAGAATATGCACTTTAACTTTTACTTATCAAGATTTGCGTGGAAAACCGAACGGGAAGCAAATACGTTTGCAGCGTTAAATCTGCTTAAAGGTGAAGACATTTATGATCAGAACATTATTGCGCTGCTGATCAGCAAGGGTGTACCTGAGCAGATCGCTGTTAAAGTGTACGATAGCTTAATTTAGAAAAGAGGTAATTAACTATGCGAATAGATTCAAATAAATTAAGTGAATATTTAAAAAAGATCACATTAGGTAAATGTCCTTTATGTGATCATGAACAATGGGAAGTTTCTGATTATGTATTCGCCTTAATAGAGTACCCGGAAGAAACAAAATGCACTCCTGTTATTTCAATAACATGCGAAAATTGTGGTTACATTCACTTTGTTAATGTATTAAACGCTAAATTAGCAACTGTAGAAATGTTGGAAAATCCCGATTGGAATAAGGCAGACGATTGACAATGGTGAAAAAAGAAAACTACAAAATTACTAAACCTTCAGTCATTAGTTTGACTTCGCACGATGAAGTTAAGCTAATGAAAATAGAGTATGATTTTATATGTACTAAAATAAATAAAATCAAGTTTAACGCAGGAATTGGCATCAAAAGCGTACTTGGGGGAATTATTATTGACGAAGGGATCAACTACTTAATAGATTGTGATACTAACCGACTTTGGGGAATATTCTTGTGCATTCTGATATGGGCGGGGCTGCCTTTACTGAAAAAAACATGGTTATCAAAGTATATTGCGGAAAGTTATGATGAAGCAAATCAAATTCACTTAGAGGATATTAAAACAAGATTAACAGAAATCAATCAAAGGCAGTAATGTCAATCTTGAGATAAAGTTTTTATTTCTTCTTTCGCATCTTCAAGATAAATTTTCAGCTTAGCAATTTCCTTGTCTTGCTCCTCAAACCTTTTAAGAAAGACAATAAAAATAACGATTATGCAAATAGCAACTGAACTATCAGTGAACATATTTATCACCTCTATTTGTAATATACCACAAATCTTCAAAAGTATGTCATAAAAAATCCCGGAGCTGGTAACTCCGAGAAATGGTGAGCTGGTGCTGGTAACACCGCTCACAGCATAGAAAAAATGTCGTGCGGACAATGCTTTTTCTATGCGCTCATTATATCAAAATAGGAGGACAAAAACAATGAGCGTTCACAAAGATAAAGATCGAGGAACCTGGTTTGCGCAGGTGCAGCTGCGCGATCCGCTCACCGGCAAGCTAGTCACCAAGAAAAAACGTGGCTTTGAGCTAAAAAGAGAAGCACAGGCATGGGAAGCAGAAATCCGTGCAAATAATCAAGAAGTGCAGTCCTCCGCCACCTTTGGCATTATGATGGAGGAATATTTGAAAAGTAGAACATCCGCCAACGAAGAAACCAAGCGAAGCAAGTACCATCTTGCAAAAACATACGCAACTGTTTTTATGGATATGCCATTGAACCAGATTAAACCGAAAGATGTTTTAAAATGGAGAAACGAATTAGCGGAAAAAAAGTTAGCGACTCGCACAAAAAACAATGTAATTTCCTTTGTCCGGTCTGTGTCTGCGTTCGGGTATAAATACTACAACACACCAGATTTCGCCAAAATCATTGAGCCTTTCCGTGCAACGGCTGCAGATAAAAAAGAGATGCAAACCTGGACAATCGAAGAATTCAATCTCTTTGCGTCTTACATCAAGAATTATACAATTCGGGCTTACTTCACCTTTCTATTCTACACCGGCTGCCGTCGATCGGAAGGAAAAGCGGTCTTGAAATCAGATATCAAAGATGGATGGGTAATGATCGACAAAACTATTAAGCATAATAAGCAAGGCGTGAGAGCCCCTAAGACAGCGTCTAGCGTGCGAAAAATAAAATTGGATAAATATACCCTTGAGATATTAAAACCGCTCCTGGCTAAAGATGGGCCCTATTTATTCGGAGATTTTGAACCATTAGGAATTACCACTATTCAAAGAGCTTTTGACAAAGCCATCGCTGCTGCCAACGCTGACGGACATCCACTTAAAAAAATCCGCATCCATGACTTACGACACAGCCATGCAACAATACTGATCAACAACGGCGTTAACATCGTCGCTGTATCCAAAAGGCTTGGCCACAGTGACATCAATATGACGCTAAAAGTATACACGCACTTATTAGAAAAAAATGCGGATGAATTAGTGGATAAATTAGAAGAATTAAAAGAATCCGTGGCATGATCCGTGGCATGATTTTCTAAAATCTATATTTGCGACATGTATCGAAAAGCCTTTAAACAAAGGGTTTTCCAATGATTCAAAACTCAAAAAGTGCGATCAAACGTTTCCGCTCATCTGCTCCATGGTCATCAAAGCTCCGGATTGCGGAGCTTTTTTATTTTTTCCATTTTGCTGATCCCCGCCGCTCAGCTTGCGTTATCCCCTGTGTGCTAAAGGAACGCTTAACTTCGTGCCGGTTCTTTATCATCCCGGCCGTTTCAATCCCTGCCCGCCTTGCATTTTATTCCATGAAAATAATTTTCTTCAATTTTCATAAAATAACAAAATTTTCATTTTAATTTCTGGAAATCGTTTTTAATCGCTTGACTTTTCACGAATAACGGATAGACTTATAACATACAACAAAAACATGTAGAGGTAGCGGTGCAGATGAGTACGAAAGGGGAGCCGGCGGGCGATGATCTTTTCAGAAAGGCAACCACCGCCGAATAACAGGCTTCGGCAGAAGTTGGTTATGGGGCTGCAGGAAATACCCGCAGCACTCCTTCATTCAATGAAGAGGCGCTATTGCATAGAAAACGGTAATTCACCGCGTATGTAATAGTACGCGGTTTTTGTTTATCAGAGTCAATTCTGAGGAGGAAGAAAAGATGAAGAAAGTATTTACCCTTCTATGCTCCATCATGCTGCTGTTCACCGCGGCCTGTTCGTCGCAAAACGCCGCTCAGGGAAACCGGGCTTCAGATGAGGGACTGGTCGTCGCGATCGGAGGTCAGATCACAACCTTAGATCCAGGCTTAACCCAGGAAACAGTCAATGATTACGTACTGCGTCATTTGACCGCCGGTCTGTTTCGAGCTGACGACAGCAATCAGATCATCAACGATCTGTGCCAGGATTATACTCTTTCTGACGATGGGCTGACCTACACGTTCACTCTGCGCGACGGCGTTGTGTGGAGCGACGGTCAGCCGCTGACATCCGCCGATTTCAAATATGGAATCCTGCGGAATCTCACCTACGGCGCCGACAATTCCTGGTCGATTTACTACCCAATGACCTATCTGGCCGGCGCTGAAGAAATCGCCGGCAACATGGACCTGGATCCGACGCAGATTGAAATTGAAGGCGTCAGCACGCCTGATGATCAGACATTGGTTCTCAAACTGATCAAGCCCTGCGCCTGGTTCCCACAAATGCTGACCAACTATGTCTGGCGGCCGCTGCGCGCTGACATCGCCGACGCCCACGAATCGCTATGGGCCTTCAAGCCCGGTTATCCGACTGCCGGTCCGTACACGCTGGAAGAATGCAATGAAAATGAAAAAGCCGTCGTTGTGAAGAACGACAACTACTATGACGCCGATAGCATCACGATGCCGCGGATCACATTCCTGGTCATGGCCGATTCCGACGCGCAGTCCCTGGCGTTTAAAAACAACGAAATTGATATGGCGCTCAACATAACCGCGACGATTGCCGAAGGGTATCCAAATCCGGAAGAAATCTGGAAAATCCCACAAATCTCCAGTTATTTCATCGCTTTAAATTCCGGCTCTACCGGTCCTGACTATTTAAAAAATGTCGACGTCCGCCGGGCCTTAGCCCTTTCTATCGACAAGGAAGCCTTGGTCAGCGCTGTCGGCAGCGAGGAATACTACCGCGTTCTGCATGGTTATGTTCCGGAAGGCTTAGCCGGGGCTGAGGGCGATTTCCGCAAGGAACAGGACGCCAGAGAAAAATATCTGGAATACAACCTGGATGAAGCCAAAGCTTTATTAGCCAGAGCGGGTTATGATGAAAGCCATCCGTTAAAAATTGTTTACAAGTATTCGCAAAGCCAGCTGCACGCTGACGTGGCGCAGATTCTGCAGCAGATGTGGGAAAAAGCCGGGATTCAATGTGAGCTGCAGGTCGTGGAATCCGGCGTCTTCTACAATCAGGTTGACAATGGCGATTTTGAAACCTCCCGTTATGGATACAGCGCCGGGGATGATCCTTCCCAGTTCCTCAATTTGTGGACGACTGGTCAGCAGATCGTAGCCTCCGTGGACGATCCGATTTATGATAAAATGGTTGATGAAGCGGGATATCTGGTCGATCATACGGAATACATGAACGCTTTGCATGACGCTGAACGTTATCTGATCGAAGAGAACGTCTACCTGATTCCCTTATTCAATTACAACACGCCGGGCTTAAAGAGCACTGCAGTCCAGGGTGTTGAGATGTGGGGCCTGACGCCGTTCTATGGGCATTGCACCCTTCAATCCGACGCTGCGTAAAAACAATCGCTGTCCACTAAAGCTGGAAGATGTGCCTGAGCGCATTTCTTCCAGTTTTTTTATGGCTGTTCGCTCTAAAAAACTTTGTTTGCCGCAACCATGCTGAGACCATTGTTCTTTATTTGTCCTCTGTTTGTTCGCAATCAACCCTTTTCCTTTTTTAGTGCTATACTATCATTAATGAAAACAGGAGGCTTCAATGATGAAATTACTGGCGATTGATTTAGATCAGACACTGCTTCACACCGACAAGACCGTATCCGCAATGACCCGGGAAATTTTCCACAGACTGAAAACAGAAACCGATCATCAGGTGATTGTGGCGACCGGCCGAGCCGTCATGCGCGCTAAAGAATACATGGAGGCGATCGAAGCTGACGGGATCATTTCATTAAACGGCGCAAAGACAATTTATCATGATCAGACACTCAGCAAATACGGGGTTGAAGCTGACAAGGCGGAAGCACTGATCCGCGAGCTGCTGACCCTTCCTGACACCCATGTCAACGTCACTTATCCCGATGTGATTCTGACCAATAACCGCAGTCTGGTCACCGGCGATCATGTCCACGAATATACCGATTATACGACGATCGACACCGTTGAGATCGCCAAGATTTCCATTGTTACTCAACTTCCGGAAATGATCAGGCAGCTGGATCTTGAAGCCTATCATTGCAAGTTGGTCGATAACGCCAAGGATCCCAATTATTTTGCGATTCTCAACAGTAAGGTATCCAAGCTCACCGGCTTAATGGATTTATGCGCTCATCTCAACATTGAGCTCTGCGACGTTATCGCCTTTGGCGACGATTACAATGACCTGGACATTCTGAAAGCTGCCGGCCATGCCGTCGTGATGGGCAATGCCGCTGATGAATTAAAATCCTGCGCCGACGATCTTGCGTTATCCAACGATGAAGACGGCGTCGCAGATTGGGTTGAAAGGCATCTTCTGAGTTCAAAATAAAAAGAAGTCGCAGGCAAGCTTCTTCAAGATTTTCCTATCCGCTGAATCCTCGGCCCCTTGTTTTAATAAGGCAAAAATGGATTAACAAAAAAGGAATGACGAATGAACCTTTTTCCCACATTGAGATTTATGGGGAAGAGGTTTTTTATTGAACAAAGAGATTGTTTTTCAGGGGTGGAAGGAAACTTGTTACTCTACTTTGATAAAAGGAATGCGAAAAAACGTACTGAGAGTATTGGATTATTAAAGGATGCGTTGATCATTGTTGACCCATCCTCATTTTGAACGCTGCACAATCCCGATCCCCTAAAAGAAAAGCTGCCGCATTCACGACAGCTTCGCTTCCTTCTTCTGATTTATCTTTTCAGCGTTGTCCTTTACCTCTCAATTTATCCGCTTTTTTGATAAAGTATTCCTGGCAGGACAGAATCTTGCCTTTCCGCTTTATCCCAGCGCTTTTCCGATCAAGACTTAACCAATGTCAGAGTGAAACCATCATATCCTTTAATGCCTACTGTTTGCAACGCCGTGGAATCCAGACGGTCTGACATTCCCAAATCTTCAATATACTGTCTGACACCCTTCACCTTCGGATCTTCGCTTGTCTTTTCGCACAGTTTGCCATCACGGATAACATTATCTCCGAAAATAACGGTTCCCGGATGACTCAGCTGCAGGCAAAGCTGCAAATACAGCGGATTATTCGGTTTGTCCGCATCAATAAAAATGAAGTCAAATGGTTCTGTCCCTTCGTCGATCAAATTCTGCAGCGATTGAGCAGCCGGCCCGCAAAGCAGCTCTACTTTATTCTGAAGCCCGGCGTGCGCAATATTCCGGGAAGCTAATTCAAATTTCTCCCGATCACATTCCAGACTGACCACTTTTCCATCATCAGGAACGGCCTTTGCCATCCAAATGGCGCTGTATCCCGCAAGCGTCCCCAATTCCAAAACCCGTTTCGATTGGCTTATCCTGATGAGCAGGGATAAGAACATACCCTGCGTCTTGGAGACTTCATGTTCCGGGAACTGATTCTCATGGCTTTGTGAAACGGCATAATCTAAATCTACGTCGTCAGGAATCAGATGTTGGAAAAGAAACAGATCGTTTTCAGTCCATTTTGATTGCATGGCAAGACCTCCCGTTTTTTAAGAAGCGGCAGCGAGAACAGATCGGGAAATTTTCTGCCGAACAAAAATACAACTCCTGCCGCGATCCCCGCCGATGGATTTCCTCTACTATTTCAGTCCAGTCCAATGCAGGCTTTCATCCCTGTTCAATATTCCATCATTTCCAATGATCTTATCCTGCGCTCTTCTGCGTCTTCTGATTTAAGAATAAACCGGTTTTCCTGAACCGTCAACACCGGCAGTTGCCTGGGAAGCGAATCAATCACTCGCCGTGAAAAAGAAAAGGACAACAAAAAAGATATCCTTACGCTTCGGTCTTCCCCAATCGTCCGGATATCTCTGTTTTTTTCATGGTGGAGCTGATCGGGCTCGAACCGACTACCTCTACACTGCCAGTGTAGCGCTCTCCCAGGTGAGCTACAACCCCATTGCTTATAAATATTAACAAATTGACAAAAAGATTTCAAGCCCTAATCTTAAAAAGGTTGCATTCAGCGCTTGATTTATTTCTTTTTCCGCCTGCTTTCCAACGATTTTATAAACTCTCGTGCCCCACCTTCATCCCTCAAAATGATGTTCCTTCTTAAACAGCTCCGCCCGCAGAACAGGCGCCTGTTCTGCACGCCTCTCTTGCCGCGCTGAACTCACAGCGCCAGCCAAGAGACAGTACAGATCAGAAACGTCCGATTTTCTTCTGCTCGCCTGCTGTTTTCCGGCAATCTTCGCAATTTCGCGGCTGCGGATTGCCCGGTGCATTTCTCGTTCACCAGCCGCGCGGCCTCAAGAAATGCTTTTCCATATATTCCGCAAACCCGTCCTCATCGTTTGTTTTTTCCGTTATCTCATCCGCAATCGCCTTGGTATCCGCGCCGCCGTTAGCCATACATACGCCCCAGCCGCTGCATTCCAGCATTTCGTTATCATTGCTCATATCTCCAAATGCGATCACTTTGCTTAACGGTAACTGATTCATTTCGCAATAATGTTCCAGCGCTACCGCTTTGGAAACCCGCTGATCAGTAAATTCCAGCATTGTCGTCTGCGTCTTAAACGCCTTGAAGTGCGATGAAGGATGCTTACCGACATAGTCGACGACCTCCGCCATCAGTTCCTCCGGCATTCGAAACATGATCTTCGCATTTTCTTCCGCATAAAACTCGGAAATATCGTCCACAACGATCAGATCCGTACGGTTTTTCTTCGACGATCGCTCCGTCGCTTCATCGACCCGCAGACACATCATTTTATCTTTGACATACATAAATGGGTTTAAATCAAACGGGGCCATCAATTCCAGAATCTCCTTGATCCATTCCCTTTTCAATTTGTAATAATCATGCCGTTTCTGGTGGACTCCATCCCACAATTCAGAGCCATTCATTCCGATCAACACTTCAAAATCGAAATCAAATCCCCAGTCCCGCGCCTGCTTATGCAGCTGCTGATCAATGGATCGTCCCGATGCAATGCCAAAATAAACGCCATGGGCATGCAGCCGATTGATGACGTCCTTTGCATGTTCTGTTAAAATTCGATCAGAAGTAATTAACGTGCTGTCGATATCGCAAATTACCAGACGAAAGTCTTCTATCATTGTAGTACTCCCCCTGCTCCCTGATTTCCTATTTTCTAAAAACAGCTTCTTTAACATTCTAGCAGAATTTCAGAAAAAGTGTGAAGGAAAGACCGGATTCAAAACGAATTCCAATCAACCTTTCTGAAAAACATTATTTTTGTTTCAAAACAGGATGATTTTCAAGCAATCCGCTTATCCAGCCTGCTTTGCTTCACGCGATAGCCCTAATCTTTACTCATTCTGATTCAGTCCGCACAAGCTCATGATTTAACTTATGAACCTTTCGCTGGCTTGCCGGTCATTTTCATGTTGAGTTCCTTGCGAATTAACGCCTCCGCCAGAACCATCACGTCAATCTGCTTTTGCAGCCGGCGAAAAGTTGCGGAAGCTTCTTCGTGCTTCACCTGCGCCGCACGGCATTTATGAAGGATGGAACCGATTGGAGCCAATGCTTTTTCAAGCTCTTCCCAACTCAATACCACAGATGGACAGGTTATGGCAGTTAATTCTGAGGAGATCTGCCTCGGCTGATCCGCTTGTTCCTTCTGTTGTTCCTGTTGAAGCAGCAGCTTGGCAATCCGCAGCGCCGCTATTCGATTTTCCAATAAACTTTAATGCGCGCTGCCCCTGGCAAATTGGGGCTGGATTTTCTCACACCGCCGCAGGATCGAATTGATCTCATTCAGCGCACTTTCCAGTGTTTTTTCTCCCATCTTATTTTAACCTCTTTTCCCCTTCCAGTGCGATCAGATCCGCGGGATCATAACGATGACTGCCGGCTTTGCTTTTCTTCCATTTCCAGCAGCAAATGGCTTCATTCAAGCTGCAGCCCGGATTCTCGGCGAAGAAGGTGCGGATATAGGTATTGTATTCGAACTGCGGATCAATCGGAGTTTGCTTTGTTTTTTTCTCAACAAGAATCTGGGCATAAGCTTGAATCGCGTCGCCATACGTTTTGCCCGCATTACTTTTCAGCCATTTCTGAAACGCGACGTTAAACGAAAACGACGGCCCGATCTTCGCTTTGAAAAAAGCCCGGTGTTTTTCGGAACAGACAAACGGAGATTCGATTGACATTTCTTCCCTCAGTGTGCCGGCGGTCTTCGGCTTGATTTTCCTCACCTTCATGATCTCAACAGGTTTGCCTTCTAAAAAACAGGCAATTCTCTCCGTCAGTTCTGATTTTCCGCCCGCCGCTGGCAATCCCGATGCCCGGCAAAAACGGACTAATTCTTCTTTCAGATAATAATGATTCCTAAACGTCGCCGCGTCCAGCGATCGATTTAAAACAGGTCTTTCCATGCTTGTTCCCTCCTTTCCTGAAATGCGGATATCGTATATTCAAACAGGCATCCGGAATGCTGTTCATCAACGTTATCCGAATGCCTGTTTGCGGCGTCAGCCTGATTTCTTTTTTAATAAGCGGTAAATCATGATTAATAAAACAATTTCTACAATATCGAAAATGTATTTCAAAAAAAATTGAACAACGATATTGACCGTCACCATAAACTCTGCCATCTGGATTATGCCCCAACTTTCTTTAGCGTCATGCTTTATCCTCATTATAGCGAACAAAAACAACGCCGGCAAGGGATTTCACGCTGACCCTGCCTGCATGGAAAAAACGATTATTCCAATTTCTCACGATGGGCTGTGATCATGGTGTAACTGTGCGCATTGATTGTAATTCGGCAATCTCCCGTCAACACATACCAGTTTTTCCCCCTGCGCTGAATCACAGCCTGCGGCGACGCGATCAACTTGCGGCACCAGACGACGACATCTTCCTCATTGATTTGCAAGTTTCTGCGGATCCGCTCGACGCCCATCACCGTCGTATGCAGCTGATCCAGATTTTGCAGAAGTAAGTTTTCCTGCTCCATAACTGCGGTTTGCTCCATTACGATATTCCCCACGCTCTGCTTCATTGAGCCTTTCTTTCCACGCCTGCCCGCTTAAGCCTGAACGATCTGAAAAATATAAAATTTAAGATAAGAGGTCTCCTCCATCGTCCAGAGAATCGGGTGATCATGATTCTGCTGGGTAACAGAAACCTGCTTCAGCGTCACGCCGGCTTCCTGCGCCGCTTCCCGCAGCATCTTTTCAAAATTGTCGATTTCCATGAACCGCGAACAGCTGCAGGTGATCAGATAGCCGCCGTTTTGAAGCAGCTTCATCGCCTGATAATTGATCCGTTTATATCCGGCATACGCCTGATGGATCGTTTTCCGGGACTTGGTGAACGCCGGCGGATCCAGCACGATGATATCGTATTGCCCAATTTTACATTGATCCAGATATTCAAAAACGTCGGCTTTCACAAATTGAATCCGGTCTTCCAGATGATTCAGTTTAGCATTCGCCCGGCCCTGATCCAACGCCGTCTGGGAGACGTCGACCGCGACGACGCTTTGAGCCTTGCCATAGGCCGCGTTTAAGGCAAATCCGCCGGTATGGCTGAAACAGTCCAGCACCCGCTGATCATGCGCCATCTGCCGCAGCAGCATCCGATTTGACTTTTGATCCAGGAAGTAGCCGGTCTTCTGTCCGTTTTCAATATCCACATTTAATTTCAGGCCGTTTTCCTGGATCACCGTCGTCGTCGGCAGTGACACGCCGCCCCAGAAACCCTTTTCCATCGGTAAGCCTTCCTTGCTTCGAACCTGTATATCATTGCGTTCATAGATTCCCTGAATCGTCTGGCCCTCCTGACGCAGCGTCTCCAACAACAAGTCGTAGATCATCGGTTTAATCTTTTCCATACCGTAAGCGCTGATCTGTGTGACGAGTATGTCGTTATACCGATCCACCGTCAAACCCGGCAGCTGATCTGCCTCGCCGAAAATCAGGCGGCAGTTGGTAAGATTCGCCGCTTCCACCGTTTTTCGGAAAGCATAAGCAAACTGGATCCGCTGTCTGAAAAAATCCCGGTCGATCACTGCCTGCGGATTTTTCGTCAGAATCCGCACGACGATATGACTGGTTTCCGAGTAAAAACCAGTTCCCAGATAGCGGCCGCCTTCCGTTGCAATATCCACCGGCGCTCCGTTTTCCGGATGTCCCTCAATTCTGATCAGGTTATTGCGGTACATCCACATCTGTCCTTTATCCAGCCATTTTTCGCCCTCTTGCGAAATGATTACTTTTGCGTAATTTCGATCCATCATTCAACCTCGTCTTCTTCTCTTTCTGCCTTAGTATAGCATAAATTCAGCCGCTCTTTGGGATAAGTTGATGTTTCTTCGCCATTGGGAACTGATTAATGCGCTATTCCACGCTCTTTGGCCATGGTTCAATTTTCATCAGTTCCGATTGATTCGCGGCTGCCTTTTGATCGCTGGAAAAACGTTTCAAATGCCAGGAAAAGCGCAAAATAAAAAATTGGAGAACCAGCCTCTTTCATTTCGGTTTCCCGCATGAATCAAGGTCAGCTCTCCAACTTGATTTTCGAATGGTGCGCCCAACAGGACTCGAACCTGCAACCTTTTGAATCGGAATCAAATGCGCTATCCAATTGCGCCATGGGCACGTAACGTTATTATTTTACAATGGGAAGCGCATTTCGTCAAGCGTTTAATCGGACGCTGAGACTGATTTCCCGCAGTTTTCCGATTTTCCAGCTTCCCCTTGCCTCTTTCATTCGCAGCGCTTGTCCCCACCGCCTTCTTCTTAAAAGCAATCCCCGTTCAGAAACGGCAGGCATTTCAACAAAGGCTGCCTTCGTTTCTTTCCTTACGCTTATCCCCTTCAGCAGTTTTGCTTGTCAGCGCTCTCGCTTCGTTTTATGATAGACTTAAAGAAAACAAAAACCCGTCGCCGATCAGTCAGGAGGGACATGTTTATGAACGAATCGCCGATCAAAGAACAATATACGAGCTCAAAGTCACTCATTAACGATCTGATCCGGCTTACCCGCAGCGATCAGTATATCTTCCGCGGCGTCAGCCGGCGGATTGAATTAAATCCTTCGATCTGCCGCAAATACGACCGGGAAACACAGACCCTTGTCAATCTAAAAGATCAGGAATTCGCACTGCTTCATGCTTTCCGTCAGCAGGCCTCCAACCTGTTATCCGGCACGATGGAAACGCTCGATTATGTTGCCTGTGCCCAGCATTACGGCATCCCGACCCGGCTGATCGACTGGACCTGTAATCCCTTTACCGCGCTATACTTTGCGCTGGCGGAAAATAAGCAGCCCGACAACGGGGAGTATGAATTATTCGTGCTGCCGCTCAGGGAACAAATTATCATTCACCGCTGTTATTCGCCAATGAAGGAAGCAGATCCGGAGTTTATTGAGGAATATGCCGCATTCCTGAAGCTGCTTCGCGATAAAGCCCGGTTTCTTTCTTTAGTTCAGAAACGAAACGCCGCGTTAAACGCACTGAAGATCGCCGCTGACGATCCTCATCCCCAAGGCTTGATCATCTACAACGGCAGCTTTAGCAATGCCCGGCTGATCGCCCAGGCCGGGTTGTTCTCCATCCCCTCTTCCATTGAAGGTGATGAAGCCGCAGAAGAAATTCGCCGCCGCGCCCGCTGCATTTCGATCCAGCTGTCGGATAAAGAACGCCGGGAAACGCTTGGTTTCCTGGACAACATGGGTTATAACAAACAGCGGCTGTTCCCCGATCTTCAGAATCTCTGTGATTCCATCGTTACTCAGGCCTTGCAAAAGCAGGCTGGAATTGAGTGAAACTTTCCGTTTCCATAAAAAATACCAGGGCCTCCTTCCTGGATAAGGAAGAAGATCCTGGTATTTTTCTATTTGTGGATAATTTCAGGCTGTGGATTCCCTCACCCTTTCCGGCTCAAAGCAATGATCCCGATCATTGTTAACAAGATGCCGGAATCCTGACTCATTTTTTCCTATAATTCATCCTCGCCGGTTTCCGTATAAGCCTCCATCGCTTCCGGATCAAACAAGCCGACCTGCTGCCGGCCGATCTCGATCAGGCCTTCGCTCAGTTTGGCATCGCCTTGAAACATCCGGCGCGAAATCAGTTCCATCAACATTCCCAGATTTAAGCCATAATACAATTTCAGACCTGGCTTCTCAGCCACGGCTTCCATCGCCACGTTAAACGGCGTGCCGCTGAACAGATCGGTCAGAATGATGATTTGATCCTGCTTTTCCAGTCTTTCCAACGCTGCACTCAGCCGCTTTTTCAAATCTTCCTTATCCGATTCTGCCGGAAAATCAAGCGCTTCATAGGCCGGCTGAGAACCCATGATCAATTCCAGCGCCGAGGTGATGCCGGTGGCGAAATGACCATGTCCCATCACAATAATTCCTGTGCTCATTTTTTTCTCCCGGTTTATTCTTCAGGCAGATGCGCCAGCTCTTCTTTAAACGGATTTACATTCGTATCAATGTTGGTATCCTTCGCCCCCTTGGCGGCGACAAACTGGAAAGGAACTGTCAGCATGATCGGCGCCAGATATTTGTTTGCTTTGACGCTGAATACCAGATCCCGCTTATCCGACGGGGCCTCCTTGACCGTGATCAGATGCACGCGGTCGGTGTATTTGCGAAACGCTTCCCGGAACTGTAAACAACGGTTCCACTCTGCTTCATCCGACCCCAGCATCAGGATGGTCTGTTTCGGTGTGATCGCCATCGTCGGTCCATGCGAATATTCCTCAATTTCATAGCCGATCGTCGGCAGCCGCAGCATTTCGCCGATCTTCAGCATGCCCTCTAAAGCTGAACCATAGTCGATGCCATAGCCCAGCACGTAGATTCGGTCGCTGTTGACAATCGTCGTCGCGTTGCGGTCATACCAGGCTTCACTCTCTGTTATCACCTGATCAAACTGATTGACAAACGTTTCGGTTTCCGCCAGCGCCTGACTGATTTTCTGAGCGGTCAGCGTGCCGCGAACCTCGGCGGCGGCCAGTGCCCACAGATACAGCTGCAGCAGTGTAACCGTATATCCGCGGGTTTCCGGCGGCGTTTCTTCCTTGCCGCATAACAGATGGATGACATGATCGACATGCCGGGTGATCTCGCTGTCAAGGTTCTCCGTCAACGCCACGGTCGGATAGCCTTCGCGGCGGGCCTTGTCCATGACCTCAATCGTTGAAATCGAAGTCCCGGACTGGCTGATGCCGACAAACAGAATTTCTTCTTTTTTCAGCATGCCGGTCCAATCGGCTTGTTCATAATGGGCAAACACCGTCGGATAATGACCCTGCGCCTCCAGTTTGCACAGATGCTTAAATTCATAGGCGGCAATCTGCGAAGCGTTATAGGAGGTCCCGGAACCGAAAAACAGCACTTTTTTGATCGGCAGCTGCACAAACAACTGACGGAAGGGCTCCACAAACTCCGCGCGGCGTGCAAAGGCAGCTCTTAACGCCCGCGGCTGATCTTTCATATAACCTAATACCGTTGGTTTTTCCATAGTTTCTTCCCAGTTCCTTTCTACAGTTTTCGAACGATTTCCGCCAGATCCTCCGGCACATCATCCGGCACCATCTGAACCAGCAGCTTAACGCCGTGATCCGCCAGCCGTTTGAAGTTGTCAATATCGGCGTCGGAGAGATACAATGTCTTTTTCACATGTTGATAACCCGGCTTGCCGGACAAATTGCCAACGGTGATCTGTTTGATCGCATAACCGTCCTCCACCATCTTTAACAACGGTTCCGGCCCCGCCGCCAGCAGCATTACGCGGCTGCCTTTGTCAAGATTGCGCTTCAGCTTGTCGGAAGCCGTCAGCGCGTCCAGAATCGACAGCTTCACTTTCGCCGGACAGCCGAATTTCAGCGCTGTCTTGCGCATTTCGTCCTTTGCGATTTTATCGTCGATCACGACGATTTTTTCCACGCTGTGATGCGGTACCCAGTAGCCGCAGACCTGCCCATGGATCAGCCGGTCGTCAATTCTTACTTCAACAATCGCCATGCAGTTTCCTCCTTATGCCAAAATGCCGAACACGCCGCAGATAAACGCCACGACGACGATGATCAGGATCAGCTTCATGATGCTGATTTTCTTTTTCAGCAGCCGGTAGATCAACAGCGTTGCGCCTAACGAAAGCAGCTGCGGACAGATTTCGTCGAGATATTGCTGAACGACAACTTCGCTGCCGGAGATCGTGAAGGCGATCGGGCATTCCAGACCAATCCAGGCGGCGATCATACAGCCGATCGCAGCGACGCCGACAATTCCGGCGCAATAGGTGAACAGCTGCATCTTGCCGGATTGCTGCAGGTTCTCAAGCAGCTTGCTGCCGTTGTTGTAGCCGATCTTCAGGCAGTAATACCGGGTCAGAAAGTTCGGAATGTTGAAGGCCAGAAGCAGAATGATCGGGCCGAGAATACTGCCCTGACTGGCGAAGCTGACGCCTAATGAACAGGCGATGACTTTGAAAATTCCCCAGAAGAACGTATCGCCGATCCCGGACAACGGTCCCATCAGGGAAACCTTGACGGCGTTGATCGATTCGACATCGAAGTTCTCGTTATCATGCGCCAGCTCTTCCATTGCGACCGCGATGCCCATGACAAACGGCGAAGGGGCAACCGTCATATTGAAAGCAGCGATATGACGATGAAGCGCGGCCTTGTAGCCTTCCGGATCATCCTTCCAGATCCGCTTCAAGCTCGGCATCATCGCGTACAGGAAGCCCAAGCCTTCCATACGTTCGTAGTTGAAGGAGCCTAACAGCGTAAAGGAACGCCAGTAGATTTGATTGAATTCTTTTTTGGACAGCTTGCGCGGATTGTCCTGCATCGACGTTGTCATTTACAATTCCTCCTCTTCCGGTTCAGATGCTGAATTGAGCTGATCCCGTTTCAGCAGGTAGATAATCCAGGCCAGCGCGACGGAAACCGCGGCCACGCCGATCATCGACATGCCTAACCAGGCGGTCAGCGCGAAGCCGATAATCAGATAAGGAATCAGGTCCTGTTCCAATAACAGGTTCATCAACAAGGCGAAGCCCAGCGCCGGCAGAACTTTGGCAACCGCATTCAGACCATTGGTCATCCAGGCCGGCAGATTGTTGACGATCACGTTGATCGCTTCATTGCCGAAGTATAAGGCCACGAATGTCAGACTAAGATAGATCAGGAAGGTCAGGATTCCGCATAACCAGTGAATCCAGATGATCTGCTTATCCTTGCCGCCCTCGTCGATCAGTTTATCGACGGTGTGCATCGGTCCGGAATACGCCGTATCCACCAACGTTTGTAAAAATTGCATCAGAATGGAAACTGGAACGCCGAAGGCCATCGCGACTTCGATGCCCGAGCCGGTTGACAGCGCAACTGCGGTGCCGATCGTCCCGCCGGTGCCGATGCTCAAACCGGCCGTCGGACCGATTGAAGCCGTCCCCATCCAGATCAGTTCCAGCTGAGCGCCGATGATCAGCCCTTCCTTCACATTCCCTAAAATCAAACCGACCAGAAAACCGGTGACCACCGGTTCGCGGAGTTTGCATTCTCCCAGCCATCCGCCTTCCAAAACGGACAAGGCTGCGACAACGCCGATCAAAGCAGCTTGCAATGCAGACATAATGATTTTTCCTCCTCCTTACAAGACTGTTGTAACTATACCAGTTTATTCATCTGGTATAGTTACTATACCACTTAATTATTTTATACACCTTCTATCCCCGGATTGCAATAAAAAAAGTGTGAAATTCACACTATTTCTTTGTTACATATTTAAACGACGTATATTCCGGCATATAATAGGCTTTCGTAAACTCAACTAAACGATGCTGTTCGTCAAATCCGAAATATTGGTAAGCGAAGACCTGCTTTTTCGGATCCGCCTCCATCACCTGCCGATAGGCGGCCGGGATTTCCTGGACTTCCATATCCGAGATGATGGTCTTGGGCATATGCCCCTGCAGCTCCATATAGGTATATAAGGAACCTTCTCCGAAGTTAAACCGCTCCGGCTGCTTAAACAGCGAGACGGGAAAGTAACAGATCTGCAGGGCATAGGGCTGATTGTCGATCCGGGAAAGCCGGATCAATTCATACAGCTGCGGACTGTCGGGAAAGTAATCACGGGTTGCTCCCTGGTTTTCAATTTGCTTAAACGACAGCACCGTCCGGGTGGACTGGAAACCGCTCTGCACCAGATTGCGGCTTAAGCTGACGTTTTCATTATCACCGAACGTTACTTTTTTTTCATTTTTTGGCAGCCGGCTGACAAAGGTGCCTTTGCCCTGGATCGAGACCAGCGTTCCTTCTTCCACCAGTTTTTTGATCGCGCTGCGCACCGTCAGGCGGTTGATTCCGTATTGCTGCGCCATCTGCCGTTCCGACATGATTTTCTCGCCCACGCGGTATTCGCCGGTGCGGATTTTCTCCAGAATGTTTTCCATCAGCTGCACATAGACTGCTTTTTCCATACTCATACCGTCGTCACGCTCCTGAACTTGAAAAAGCTGGGGATTGCAACGATCTGAAAATATTCCAGCGGTTTCATCGAATCCAGATAAGTCAGACCGGTGCTCATCAGAATCTCGGCGTCGTCTTCCACCTGCAGCAGCTGCGCTTCTTCCTCGCTGGCATGCACGATCCGGATTTCCTCTTCATTCCGGCAAATATCATAGCCGAATTGTTCGCGCAGGACACGGTACAGCGACCGGTTTTCCAGCGGCAGCGTTTCGATTCCGCGGACTTTTTCATATTCGATATAGACCTGTTCGACTGACCGCGGTTTGCCTTCCACGATCCGCAGTTTTCGATAGCTGAAGATCCGGGTGGCGATCGGGATCTGAAGCTGTTCGCTGATCAGCTTATTTGCTTCGATCACCGACTGATCCAGAATCGGATAGACGTAATGAAAACCTCGGGCTTCCAAAGCCTGAGTAATTGATTCAAATTGATCCAGCTGGCGTGTGACATAGACTTCATCATTCATAATTTCACCGTTTTCCTAGTGGTTTAGTATAGTATACCACTTCTGAAAAATAAGCTCAAGCCGGCACCCTTCCCTCTTTGGGAACTGTGTTTCGCCATAAAACCACCGGTTTTAGAATTGTAGGGATAAAAATAAAAAACCGGGCGCATGCGCTCGGCTGTTCGACTTTTGGTGGAGCTGCGGGGAGTCGAACCCCGGTCCAGGAATAGTCCCCATTCAGACATCTACAGTTTATTCCGTTTGCTTATAAAACAGATATGTTAACGGACAAAACGATCTGAGTTTGTCTGTTGATTGTCGGGAAATCCGTCCAGACGCCGAATCTCCTTATCCTTCATTTCTGATACTGTCCGGCAACCTGAAGAAAGAATCACCGGCAGCAGCTGCAATCTCTATGCCGAGATATTAAGCAGCGAAAGCAACCTGACGGTTTCCACCGAACAGATTAGCTAAAAAAGATTTTCCAGTTATTTTTTGTTGGCTGTTAGGCAGCCGCCCCACTGCAGTCTGAATCCAACTTAGACCTGTCGAAACCATGACAACCCCAGTTGTTATGCTATAACAGTATATAGCATAAACCGCATTCCGTCAAATTATTCGCCATTGTTGGAAATTCGGTAGCCGCTCTGACGGTCAACCCGGTATTTCAGCGGCTGTCTGTCCAGATACCGCTGCAAATTTTCCAGCGCCATCGCGATCACCGTGTCGTAGGTGCTCTGTTGGTTGTAGTTGCCTGAGACATGCGGCGTCAGAATCACGCGGTCATAACCCCATAACGGATTATTCATTGGCAGCGGCTCCGGATCCACGACGTCCAGAACCAGCCCGCCGAAGTGTCCCTGATCCAGCAGCGCGCACAACGCCGGCGTATCCACCGTAACGCCTCGGCCAACGTTGACGAGAACACAATCCCGACGCGTCAGCGCCAGCCGCCGCTGATCGAAGAAGTGCCGGGTTTCCGGCGTGCTTGGCAGACACAGCGCGACGATATCTGCTTGCGGCAGTTCTTCCTCGATCTGATCCATCAGCACCAGCCGGTCAACATAATCCGGACAACCGCCCGGGGTTCGCTTCACGCCCGTTACAGTACACCCTAACGCCTTCATCCGCCAGCCAAATTCCCGGCCGATGTCGCCCAAACCGACGATCAGCACTGACGATCCTTTCAACGAACGAACCTTTCCTTCATTTTTCCACACCCGCAGCTTCTGATTTTCCCGGTAGAGATTTAATTTTTTATAGATCGACAGCACTCCTGCCAGCATGTGCTCCGCAATCGCCGGTCCGTAAGCACCGGTCGAATTGGTCAGCAGGACATCCTGGGCCAATCCTTCTTCCTTTACATATTGCTCAGCGCCAGCGCTTTCCAGATGCAGCCAGCGCAGCGCCTTCGACTGAGGCAGCCAGCGGTTGGGAAGATTTCCGATCACAACTTCAGCTTCCGCAAGCCGCGCTTCATCCAGCTCGTTGCGTTCGCAGAAATCAATCTCCGCCTGCGGACAAGCCGCCTGAATTGTCTCTTGCAGGGAAGCCTCGGTCGGAATGATCCAGCAAACTTTTACTTTTTCCATTGCCCAAACCTTCTTTCTGGCTTCATTGTACCTGAGCGGTTGGCGCACGTCAATCATCCAGCTCGCCGATGTAGTGCTTTTCCGCATTCAGTCCCAAGACAAGCGCCGCCCTGCCGCAAACCCGCAAACGATCCGGACAGCTTCTTCTTTAATGTTTCTCTGCCGCTTCCATGCCGGTTGATTCAATCGCGCAGCGGGCGATATTGCACGTATGATCCGCCATTCGCTCCAGGTTGCCCAGAATATCGCAGAACACGGAACCCGCGACAGCCGAACTGCACTCCTGGCGGCTCATCCGGTCGAAGTGATTCTGCCGGGCCTTGTATTCCAGCAAGTCCATGTAATTCTCATCTTCCAGCAGCGCGGAATACAGTGTGTAATCCTGCGATTCATAAACTCTTACGGACTGGGCGAGCATGTGATCAAACAAGTCGAACATCTGCAGCACCTCGTCCTTCGCACCGGCGGAGAACGAAGACTGATCTTCGCTGACCATTTCGAAGAACTCGACGAGATTCACGGTCAGATCGCCGATCCGTTCCAGATTTTTGATCACCTGCAGATTGAGATTCAGGTCCGCCATTTCCTTATCCGACAGATTTTCCTTGGAGATCTGCATCAGATACTGCGTGATCTTCGCATCGAAACTGTTGATCAGTGCCTCCGACTGCAGGATCATCTCGCGGTCCTCCTCGTCGGTGCCCTTGACGAAATAACTTTTTGCTTCCTGCACCGTCTTGCTTACGACGTCGACCATTTTAAAGATCGACTTGTGGACAAGCTCCAGCGCCGAGGCCGGCAGCTCGTGAATAATCTTCTCGTCCAGATCGTCGATTTTGATATCCAGCCGCTCCGGTTCCTGCCCCGGAATCAGTTTCTTGACCAGCTGACACATCTGCTTTAAGAATGGGAAAAACAGGATCGTCGCCCCGACGTTAAACAGGATATGCGCAACAGCGATCTGCATCATCGGCGCGATGTTCAGCATCGCCGACAGCTTTTGGATCAGCAGGATGTACGGCTGAAGCAGAAGCATGCCGATCAGGGTGCCGATCACATTGAACAACGTATGTAAGCCTGCCGTCCGTTTGGCCGCCAGACTGCCGCCGATCGCCGCGAAGACGCCGGTGATGGTCGTGCCGATATTGGAGCCGAACACAAACGGCAGCGCTGCCGACATCGACATCGCCCCCGCTTCCACTAACTTCTGCACCACGCCGATGGTCGCCGCCGAGCCCTGAATCAGCGCGGTCAGCACGGTGCCTGCCAACAATGCCAGAAGCGGCTGCCGGCCCATCATTTCCGCAAAGGCGATGAATTCCGGCATGTCCTTAAGCATCGACAAAGAATCGCCCATAATCCGCAACCCATAAAACAACAAGCCGAAGCCCATCACAATCTCGCCAACCGTGCGGCTCTTTTTCCGCTTGGCAAACGAAATCACCACGCCGCCCGCAAACACGAAGAACAAGGCGAACTGTTCCACCTTCAGGCCGATCAGAAACGCCGTCACCGTCGTACCGATGTTGGCGCCCATGACGATCCCCGCCGCCTGTTCCAGCCGCATTAACCCGGCCCGCACCAACCCGATTGTAATCGCCGTCGTCGCTGAGCTGGACTGGATCATAATCGTGACCAGGGCCCCGATCACAATCGCCATCAGCGGTTTCGACGTATATTTATCAATGTAATCCCGCAGCTTATCCCCGGCTAAGCTCTTTAAACCGTCCCCCATAAATTTGATGCCGAATAAGAACAGCCCGAAGCCGCCTAAAATCATATCCCACTGAATATCCTGTAACGTCATCCTTCCACTCCTCTCAAAGGTAAAGATACCAAGAAAAAAAGAAAATGACTGTTAAGTTTCTGTTAATTTTCCGTTAATCTGCCTTCATTCGCTGCTTTTTTACGATTTCCGTCAGAATGACTGCCTTTTTCAGGAATCGGCTTCCTGATCCGGTCTGTAAAATCCGACCGGCTGAACCGCGCCGCGCTTAGTTTTCCTCGCGCCGCCGGCTTCATTCACAGAAATCATCAATCTCTCCCACTTCTTTCAGAATTCTTAAAACGCGGGCAGGGATAGAATGTTGCGGCGCAAGCTATGCTATAATAAGACCAAGTCCTCATAGGACGGCAGAGGAGGAATATACGCATGATGTGGATTATTTTACTGGTCGTGCTCGCGGTGCTGGTCATCTGGTTTATCGCGGCCTACAACGGGTTTGTATCGTTAAAAAATAAAGTTGAGGAAGCGTTCTCCACGATGGATGTGTATCTGGTTAAGCGTTACGACCTGATCCCGAACTTAGTCGAAACGGTCAAGGGTTATGCAGCGCATGAAAAGGAAACACTGGAAAAAGTCGTATCCGCCCGCAGTCTGGCCATGAACGCGCATTCGATGGATGAAAAAATCGCCCAGGAACAGAATCTGTCCGGCTTGTTAGGCCGTTTGATGGCGATCTCGGAGAGCTATCCGGATCTGAAGGCCAACACTAACTTCATTGATCTGCAGCGGCAGCTGAAAGACATGGAAGGGGAAATCGCCAACGCCCGCAAGTATTACAACGGTGTGGTTAAAGCCTTCAATACCCGCACGGAAACGATTCCGAGCAATCTGATCGCGATGATCTGCGGTTTTAAGAAAATGCCGTTGTTTGTCGTTAAGGATGAAGCTCAGCGCGAAAACGTCAAAGTTTCTTTCTAAATATCGCTTTCCGCGATATTTTTTAAACCTTGGCGCGATGCCGGAACCCAGTTGGGAATGCCGGCATTCGGACAGTAAGGAGTGGAATTTATGAAAAAACGAATTTTATTCAGCGTTCTGACGCTGTTTCTGCTTTTCCTCGGGCTGCAGCCGATTCACGCTCAGGAAGGCTTCACGATCGACCATTACGACATTCAGATTGAGGTCAGCGAAGATGGGGTGTATACCGTTACGGAAACGCTCGACGTTCAGTTTCAGCAGCGCCTGCACGGCTTAAATCTGACGCTGCCCAAACGTTACCGCAATGTATCATGGCAGATTGGCGATACCGTGATAAACCGCAGCTACGTCTTTCCGATCGACCACATCGAAGTGCTCTCAGGTCATGAAGCCAAGCTCAGCGATGAGGATGATTACTACAACCTCCGCCTGGGCAGCGCCGATACCTACGCCCAATCTGAAGAAACCTATCAGATCCGCTATCAGGTGCATACCCGCGATTTGAGGTTGGGCAATATCCAGAGTTTTTACTGGAATCTGATTTCTGTTCACTGGGATACAACGATTGAGAAGGTCACCTTCCGGGTCACGATGCCAAAAAGCTTCGATGCCAGCCAGCTGTACTTCTATTCTGATCTGCCGCAGGATCAATTCCGCTTTGAGCAGGAAGGGACGACCTTCAGCGGCGAAACCTTATCCGCGCTGGCTCCGTTTGAGGGGATCACGGTTAAGCTGGACTTGCCTGATCAGTATTTCATCTATCCGAAACAAGCTGATTATTCCCTGCCCCTCGCCATTCTCGGCGGTTTTATCACGCTGCTCAGCATTTTCTGTCTGATGCGGTGGGGTCGTGATGAAACGTTGATCATTCCGGTCGAATTTACAGCGCCGGAGGGGATCTCCAGCACCGAGGTCGGTATGATTCTAAACGGTTCCGTGCAGAACCAGGAAGTCTTGTCGCTGATTCTGGACTGGGCGAATCGCGGCTACCTGACGATTGAGGATCAAAAGAAGACCTTGAAGCTGAATAAGCTGCAAGCTTTGCCGGAGGATACGCCGGTCGCGGAGCTGCGGTTGTTCAACGCGCTGTTTAACAATCGCGACAGCGTGACGACAAAACAGCTGGAGGAGAAGTTTTACACCCATCTCAATCAGGCGATCCAGGATTATTCCGCTTATTACCGGCTGCCGGAAAAGCGGTTGTTCACCAAGCTCTCTTCAACCTTACAGGTAATTTTAACCTTGTTAGCGCCGCTGCCGATTGCGATTCTGGCGGCCTTGCAGTTCTATGCCGTTGAATTCAGCTTCGCGGCAATCGTATTCCTGATCATTCCGTATTTCGTGATGATCATCGTCATCATCATGGGCAGCAGTCTGCAGCAGCGCTGGCACAGTGCCGGCGGCGGCTTTCGATTCGGTATGCTTCTCGGTATGGTCCTGCTTACGGGTCTGTGGGCGCTGTTATTGGCGATTGCCTTTCTGACAGCACGCCAGAGCTGGCTCTGCCCGGTTTTCTTAAGCATCTGCACGCTGATCAGCGCTCTCTGCGCGGTTTTCATGAAGAAGCGGACCGAGCGGGGACAGCGGTTAACCGGGAAAGTCTTAGGTCTGCGAAACTTCATTCTGTACGCGGAAAAGGACCGTCTGGCCATGTTGGTAAAAGATGATCCAACTTACTTCTACTCGATTCTGCCCTATGCCTACGCGCTGGGCTTATCGGATATCTGGGCGGAACATTTCCGGGGTCTGACCTTGGAACCGCCAACCTGGTACTACGGCCCGGATGGCTGGACAACGTGGTATATGATCAGCCGGCTGGACCGCAATATGAATTCGTTCCAGCGAGCCATGACCTCCGCGCCGGTTTCCTCAAGCTCGGGTCCGCATGGCGGCAGCTTCGGCGGAGGCGGGGGCGGCGGTTTTACCGGCGGCGGCTTCGGCGGCACCTCTGGCAGCGGCTGGTAAGCAGCTCAATCCGCATTCTGATCTCAATATCCGCCAATCGCAATGAACACAAAAGCTGCAGATTATTAGAACTTGCGGCTTTTCTTCTGCCGATCATTCAGACAAGCAGCGCCTATTTCTTTAAGAGCCGAGCTTCGTTCCGCCAGCATTGCCGTTTTATCGTGCGCAGTACTTTCATCTTGTTCTTTGTTTCAGGCTGATGCTCTGTCATTCGCTCAAAAATAAAGGCTTTTCTACTTCCATTGCAGAACAAAAAAACACGGCTTACCACCGTGCTTTCATCGCTTTCTCCATCTCCCGCTTCGCGTCCTTCAGCTTCGCGTCCTCACGCTTGTCGTACAACGCTTTCCCCTTAGCCAGCGCGATCTCCATCTTGGCCCGGCCGTTTTTTAAATACAGCTTCACCGGGACGACAGTATAGCCCTTCAGCTTGACCTTCTGCTGGAGCTTGACGATCTCCAGCTTGTGCAGCAGCAGCTTCCGTTGGCGGGTTTCGTCATGATTGAACTGGTTGCCATGATCATAGGCCGCGATGTGCATCTCCTTGATCCAGGCTTCACCGCTGATGAAGCTGACGTAGGCATCCTTAAACTGCGCCTTGCCCTGACGGATCGATTTAATTTCAGTTCCAGTCAGGACCAGTCCGGCTTCAAAGCGTTCCTCCAACGAATAGTCATGGGACGCCTTGCGGTTGACGGCAATGATTTTTTCACCGCTCATCGTGATTCCTCCTTATGCTTGGGTGGGTTTCGGTTTCCGCCGGCGGGTGCGCCGACGTTTGCTTTTGACCGGAGCCGGTTCCGCAGGCCGGCTCGGTTCCTTGCGGGGACCGGCTTTTTTCTTCGCTGCGGGAATAGGCTCGCGTTTTTCCTTGCGCGGCCGGACGAGATCGAAGTCGATCTCCTGATGGAGCTTACTGGCGCCGGTCACTTTAATCTTGACACGCTGCCCCAGCCGGTATATCTTCTTTGTCCGCTCGCCCTTCAGGCTCAGCGTATCCGGATCGTAATGATAGTAATCGTCCGTCAGCTTCTGCACGTGGACCAGACCTTCGACGGTGTTTTCCAGTTCGACAAAGAAACCGAACTTCGTAACGCCGCTGATAACGCCTTCGGCAATCTTGCCGATCTGATCCTCCATGTATTCGGCTTTCTTCATGTCTTCGACTTCGCGTTCCGCCTCGATCGCGGCCCGTTCCCGCTCAGAGGTCAGCTTGCCGTATTCCTCCATTTTGAGTTCGTCCTGCTTCATCATCTCCTGATCCAATGCAGTTCCGAAACCGTATTTGTGAAGCATCCGGTGAACGATCAAATCCGGATACCGACGGATCGGCGAGGTGAAGTGGGTGTATTCTTCCAGCGCCAGTCCGAAATGGCCCAGACAGCGCGGGTCATATTTCGCCTTCTGCATGCTTCGCAGCATCATCGTCGAGATGACCGGATAGGCCGGATCGTCTTTGAACGAATCCAAAAGCTGCTGCAGCTGCAGCGGACGGATTTGTTCAACGCTGCCTTTAAAGCGCTTGCCCATCAACAGGACAATCTTCGCAAAATCCCGCAGCTTCTTCGGCTCCGGCGCTTCATGCACCCGGTACAAGGCCGGAATCTCAAGCCATTTCATGTGCCGGGCCACGCATTCGTTAGCCGTGACCATGAAATCCTCAATGATCATTTCCGCTTCCTTGCGCTCGCGCACCTGAATTTCCTGAATTTTATTTTGTTCGTTTAAAATGATTTTCGCTTCCGGCGTTTCAAAGTCGATCGCTCCGGCCTCATGACGGCGCTTGCGGATCGCCCGGGAACAATCCCGCATCAAACCGATCATCTCCGTCAGCTTTTTGTATTTCCGGCAGGCTTCTTCCTCGCCTTCCAGAATTGCGTTCACCGCGGTATAGGTCATCCGCTCCGTTGTCTTAATATAGGATGGAAAGATCTCATAATTGAGGATTTCCCCAGCTTCGCTGATCTCCATTTCACACGACAGCGTTAACCGCAGCACTTTCGGATTCAAGGAACAGATGCCGTTGGATAACAGGTGCGGAAGCATCGGTACCACACGGTCGACGACATAGGTGGACGTGCCGCGTTTGAGCGCTTCCTGATCAAGCGGACTGTTCTCTGGAACATAGTGGGAAACGTCCGCAATATGAACGCCCAGCCGGTATCCGCCGGCGATCTTCTCAACGCAGACCGCGTCGTCCAGATCCTTGGAATCCTCGCCGTCAATCGTGATAATCATTTTCCCAGTGCAGTCGCGGCGGCCTTCTTTTTCTTTCGGCGATACGCGCGATGGCGTCCGCTGCGCCTGTTCCATGACTTCCTGTGGGAACTGCGGGTCGATATCGTATTCCAGCAGCACCGACAAAATATCCACGCCCGGATCGTCGATATGGCCTAACAGCTGGACAATTTCCAGCTCCATCGGATCACCGTAGCGCAAGACCTTCAATAACACCTTCGTGCCGCTGACCATTTTAAAGGCCTGCCAGTTTTTGACGATCAGCCGGGCTTTAATCCGCTCGTCGTCCAGCCGCAGCTGCAGACCCTTGCCTGGCGAAGAGAAAAACGTCCCGACCAGCGTGTTTGTTTTGTGCTGCAGAACGCGGATGACCTCGCCCTCGTCGCTGCCGTAGAAAGACGGCAGTTTCTTGACGATTGCCACATCGCCGTTCATCGCCCCATGCAGATTGGCTTCCGTGATGTGGATGCTGTTCTCTCCTTCCAAATCCAGAAAGCCGAAACCTTTGCGGTTTACGGATAACGCTCCCTGATAGTAACCGCCCATTCTGGCCGGCATCAGATTGCCTTTCTGACTGAACACGATCACATATTGTTCAGCCAGTTCGTTGACCGCTTTATTCATCGCCACGAATTCTTCTGTTGTTGCTAAGCCTAACGTTTCCTGCAGCTGAGCCAGACTCAACGGTCGGTAATGCTCGTCGGCAATCATCGTTTCAATTTGTTGTTTTATGTCTATTTGTTCCATAACCTCACCTCGAATTTCCTTTAATAATATGAAAAAAGGCCGCTGTTGACGGCCGTTAGTTCAGTACCCTAATCACAATGACCAGCACGAAGAACAAAATTCCGACAACCAAGGTGGCATTGGAAATAATCTTCTCCGGTCCTCTCTCTTTTACATTGGCAAACAGATTTAATCCGCCGCTCCCAGTAAAAGCACCGCTGATCCCGTCTGATTTTCCACTTTGTAACAGAGAAAGAAGTATTAAAATCACGGACACCACCATCAATAAGATATCAAGCATCTTAATCCTCCTTTCAGATTTATCGCTTTTCTATTATAACAAAGGCGTAGTCAAATTGCAAACAGTTCCGCTGAATTTCAGGAGGAAAGCGGGAATTCCCTGCGCTTCTTCCTTATTGTTCACCAGGAACAAGAGATTTAATCCGCTGGCTTAACTTCTTTTCTCTGTTGACATTCCTTTTTTGTGAAAAAAGACAGCCTGTGAAAGACTGTCTTTTCAAATGAAGATGTATTCTGCTTATTTCTTAACGTTGTAGAAGCAGTTCATGCCCTGGTATTCAGCGATTGGGCCCAGTTCGTCTTCGATCCGGATCAGCTGATTGTACTTCGCGATACGGTCAGTACGGCTCATCGAACCGGTCTTGATCTGGCCTGCATTCAGACCGACGGCGATATCCGCGATGGTCGTATCTTCTGTTTCACCGGAACGGTGGGAAACGACGCAGGTATAGCCCGCCTTCTTCGCCATTTCGATAGCGTCGAAGGTTTCTGTCAGCGAACCGATCTGGTTGACCTTGATCAGGATCGAGTTGGCGATGCCCTTTTCAATGCCTTCCTTCAGGATTGCCGGGTTCGTAACGAACAGATCGTCGCCGACCAGCTGAATCTTGCTTCCCAGCTTGTCTGTCAGTTTCTTCCAGCCGTCCCAGTCTCTTTCGCCTAAGCCGTCTTCGATCGAAACAATCGGGTACTTTTCAACCCATTCTTCATACATGGCGATCATTTCATCCGTGGTCTTTGTGCCCTGTCCGGATTTTTCCAGATCGTAGTTGCCGGTTTCTTCATTGTAGAATTCAGAAGCCGCAACGTCCATGGCGATGCAGATATCCTTGCCCGGAACATAGCCCGCAGCCTTGATCGCTTCAACGATCAGCTTCAGCGGTTCTTCATTGCCTTCAACGCAGGAAGGAGCGAAGCCGCCTTCATCACCGACGTTGGTGTTGTAGCCTTTGCCCTTTAAGACTTTGCGCAGGTTGTGGAATGTTTCAGCGCCCATTCTGACAGCTTCCTTCAGGGAAGTTGCGCCGACCGGCATGATCATGAATTCCTGGAAATCAACCGTGGAATCCGCATGGCTGCCGCCGTTTAAGACGTTCATCATCGGAACTGGCAGCGTCTTGCCGTTGAATCCGCCGAAATACTTGTACAGCGGCATATCATAGTAATCTGCAGCGGCCCGTGCGCAAGCCATGGAAACGCCCAGGATCGCGTTCGCGCCCAGTTTGGACTTATCGTTGGTGCCGTCCAGTTCGATCATGACTTTGTCGATCGCGTTCTGATCGGTAACGTCCATGCCTAAGACAGCGTCGGCAATGATATCGTTAACGTTGGCAACCGCCTTCGTTACGCCCTTGCCCATGAAACGGCTCTTATCGCCATCACGCAGTTCCAGTGCTTCTCTTTCGCCTGTGGATGCGCCGGATGGAACGATCGCGCGTCCGAAAGCGCCGGATTCTGTCGTCACTTCGACTTCAACAGTTGGGTTGCCGCGGGAGTCCAGGACTTCGCGTGCGTAAACATCAATAATACTAGGCATCTTCAATTTCCTCCTTGTGATTACCTGTTCTATTTTCCTTTTCCCTTTTCATTTGGGGAAAAGTCAAATGCTAACGGTGTGTTTTCTTTGTTTTTCTGCCGTCGTTCTGCAGCGCCAGCCCCAGAACGATCAGCAATACCGGCCAGTAGCTGACCAGCATCGTTTCCATACCGGCCATCAGCTGTTGGACGTCCAGAGTCGGATTCAGCAACAAGATGGCGCCGGAAACAATCAGAATCCCGCCGATCCTCTTTTTCATAACGACGCCTCCTTTTGGCTTCATTATAGACAGAGGATCGATGGGAATTTTGTCATTTTACCTTATTTTGTCGCGTTGATAATTTCTTCAAAGGAATCCGTTTTCAACGAAGCTCCGCCGATCAGAGCGCCGTCGATATCTTCCATGGCCATGTATTCCTTAATATTGTTTGGCTTGACCGATCCGCCGTACTGGATGCGGACGCCTTCCGCCGCTTCATCGCCAAACATCACGCGAACCTGGTCACGGACGATGTGGCAGCAGTTCTGCGCGATTTCCTTGGTTGCGCTCTTGCCGGTGCCGATCGCCCAGATCGGTTCATATGCAAGAACCATCTTGGCGACGCACTTCGGGCACAGCCCTTCCAGGCCGCCCTTCAGCTGCGCGCGGATGACTTCTTCGGTCTGGCCGGCGTCAAACTGAGCTTCAGTTTCACCGATGCACAGGATCGGCGTGATCCCCGCTTCGATTAAACGCTTGGCCTTTTTGTTGACCGTTTCGTCTGTTTCATTGAACATCTGACGGCGTTCGGAATGGCCGATGATGCACCATTTCACACCGATTTCTTCCAGCATTGGTACGCTGACTTCACCGGTGAATGCGCCGTTGTCTTCAAAGTGGCAGTTTTCTGCCGCAACGATCAGACCCTTCGCCGTATTGACGCAGTCCTTCAGCGCTGTGAACGGAGCCGCGATGCCGTAATCTGCGCCGTCGTGCAGCTTCGGTTCAATTTCATTGATGAAGCTGACCGCTTCCGCGCAGGTCTTATTCATTTTCCAGTTTCCGACAATAATTGGTTTTCTCATTGATTTATTTCTCCTGAATGATTGCGATGCCCGGCAGTTCCTTGCCTTCCATGTATTCCAGGGAAGCGCCGCCGCCAGTGGAAATGTGCGTGAACTTATCTTTGAAGCCCAGCTGGATCGCCGCTGCCGCGGAATCGCCGCCGCCGATCACCGTCATCGCGTCAGGCAGCTCGGAGATTGCCTTGCAGACTTCGATCGTGCCGTTGGCATAAGCCGGGTTCTCGAAGACGCCCATCGGTCCGTTCCAGACAACCGTCTTGGCGCCCTGCAGTTCTTTCTTGAACAGCTCGACAGACTTCGGTCCGATATCCAGGCCCATAAAGCCCGCTGGAATTTCGTCATTGCTGACCGTCTTGACTTCCGTTGCGTTTTCAAACGCGTTGGCAACGACAGAGTCGACCGGCAGGATCAGCTTGTCGCCGCCCTTAGCCAGAAATTCCTTCGCCATTTCGATCCGGTCTTCTTCTAACAGGGATGTACCGATTTCTTTCCCCTGAGCTTTTAAGAAGGTGTACGCCATGCCGCCGCCGACAATGACCTTGTCCGCGATGTTCAGCAGGTTTTCAATAACAGCGATCTTATCGGAAACTTTCGCACCGCCTAAGATAGCGACTAACGGACGCTTCGGATTGTCGATCGCCGCGCTCAGGTTCTCGATTTCTTTCTGAACCAGGAAGCCGCAGGCGCTTGGCAGATGCGTCGCAATGCCGACGGTGGAAGCATGCGCTCTGTGAACCGAGCCGAACGCATCGGAAACGAACAGATCGCCTAAGCCTGCCCAATACGCAGCCAGATCCGGATCATTCTTGGATTCGCCCTTTTCATAACGGGTGTTCTGCATCAGGACGATATCGCCTTCGTTCATCGCCGCGATCGCATTTTCCAGTTCTTCGCCGCGGGTTACCGGAACGAAGGTCACTTTGCCGGAAACCAGCTCCTGCAGCCGTGCGGCAACCGGAGCCATGTTGTTCTTTTTCTTGCCTGCTTCGCACTTTTCAGGATCTTTATGATCGATCTTGCCCAGATGCGACATCAGGATAACCTTTGCGCCATGCTCCGTCAGATAGTTAATCGTCGGCAGAGCGGAAACGATCCGGTTATCATTGGTAATTTTTCCATCTTTGATAGGTACGTTAAAGTCGACGCGAACCAGGACGCGTTTTCCTTTAACATCAAGGTCACGAACAGTTTGTTTTGCCATGTTAAGAATTCCTCCTTTTACAT
This sequence comes from Holdemania sp. Marseille-P2844, assembly GCF_900120005.1. Classification (GTDB taxonomy): domain Bacteria; phylum Bacillota_I; class Bacilli_A; order Erysipelotrichales; family Erysipelotrichaceae; genus Holdemania. Next base: position 279,424 of record NZ_LT635454.1, on the reverse strand, counting down.
TTCAAATTATAACACCCGAAAGAAGTGAAGTAAACTAGGAAAAAGCCGCTTGTGATCATCTTATCAAGGTGATAGCGCTTTCTTTTGACAACCCTGCAGGATTGTTGTTTTTTGCCTTCGCCAAGCCGTTTTCTCCAGCGTTTCCCCCACCTCCCTGACGACGCGGACAGCTCAAAAGGAAAGGAGCGTTTCCGCTCCTTATTCCATCTCGTTGTAAAGCTTGGTATATTGATCCGCCGACAGATTCCAGCTCACGTCGGTGCCCATTGCCTGCTGGACCAGCTGATCCCAATCCGCCCGGTTGAGGTAGTAAGCATCAGCCGCGCAGCGCAGCGTGTAAAGCATGTCATGGCTGTTAAATGCCGTAAAGCTGAACCCGTTGCCTTCCTTGGTGTACTGGTTGTACGGATGAACCGTATCGCGCAGACCGCCGGTTTCCCGAACTAACGGCAACGAACCGTAGTGCATCGCGATCAGTTGTCCGATTCCGCATGGTTCAAATAACGACGGCATTAAGAACAGGTCGCAGCCGGCATAAATCCGATGCGCCAGTTCGTCGTTGTAACCGCAGTAATACACGGCACGGCGGCGATACTTGTCTTCCATCATCTTAAACTGGTTTTCGATGTGCGTTTCACCGGTGCCCAAAACGACAAACTGAACGTCCAGGCCCATGATATCCGCCATTTTTTCAATGATCAGATAGACGCCCTTCTGCCAGGTCAGTCGCGAAACGATACCGATCATCATCACATCGTCCGCCACCCGCAGCCCCAGCTCTTTCTGAACAGCGGCTTTGTTCGCCCGCTTGCCTTCCAATACGGTTTCCGCATTGTAATGCGCCGGCAGCGCCGGGTCGGTCATCGGATCCCACATCTTGGTGTCGATGCCGTTGACGATGCCGTACAGATCGCTCTGTCTGAAACGCAGCACTTCGTCCATCTGTTCGCCATACTGCGCCGTCAGAATTTCCTGAGAATAGGATGGCGACACCGTCGTGATCTTATCCGAGAAAATAATGCCGGTCTTCATGAAGCTGATGCCGTTGTGGAAACGCATCGAGCCGTCGTCGAAATACCGCCGGTCGATTCCCAGACAGTCCGTCAGCACATCGGCTGGGAAATTGCCCTGGAACGCCAGGTTATGAATCGTATACATATGCTTGATCTGCTGATAACGCTGATCATCCGGATACTGAATGTGGCACATCGCCGCGATCATGCCGGTATGCCAGTCGTGGCAGTGCATGATATCCGGGAAGAAATCAATCGCCCACAGCATTTCCAGCACTGCTTTCTGATAGAAGGCGAAACGTTCGCCATCGTCCGGATACCCATATAATCCGTCTCTTTCAAAATAGCCGGCATGCTCGATGAAATAATAGGTAACGCTTTCCCACTGCGACTGGTAAATCGTCGCAACCGTGTCGATGACGCCGATATGAATCGGAATCGTTTTCAGCTTCGTGAACTCGCCGCGGTATTTTTCAGCAATTCGTTTATACAGCGGCAGTACGACGCGGGCATCCATGCCCTTTTCGTTTAAGATCTTCGGCAGCGAGCCAATCACGTCCGCCAGTCCGCCGGTCTTGATATACGGCAAACCTTCCGCCGCGACAAACAATACTGATTTCATAAGACCCCTCCTTTAAATCCGATCTCTGCGTTTAACATAGATCGGGGAATCATCGGTCCCCACTAACTTTTTAATATGGTTGACGATCGCCGCCTTATCGACGATGACATGATCCAGCTTCGCGCCCTCGCCAATATAGGCTCCCGGCAGGATGACGCTGTTTTTAACGACCGCGCCGCTCTTGATAATGACGTTTCGCCCGATGACGCAGTTTTCAACATTTCCTTCGATATGGCAGCCGTTGGCAATCGAACAGCCGCGGATCTTCGCCTCCGGCATGTATTGCGACGGCGCAGAATCGTTAGTGCGGGTGTGAATCGGCCAGTCTTCTTTAAACAACTCACGCGCTTTAGCGTGCGTGCGCAGTTCGATATTCGCCTTGAAGTAGCTGCGCAGGCTGTTGATGCAGTAAACGGTGCCCTTAAACGCATAGCCGTTGATCCGCAGATCCTCGCAGCTGTCAGCCAGGATATCCTTGAACCAATACAGCGAGCTGGTATTGGCTGCTTTGCGGACCAATTCCAAAAACAGCTTCTTGGTCATAACATACGCTTCCAGCGATACGTTGCGGGTCTTGTATTTGCCGCGGTTCTTCTCAAACGTCACGATCCGCTTGTCCTTGTCCATCGACAACGTATCGCAGCCGATGAATTCTTCCTTCGCGTTATCCGTCGATTTGTAGATGACGGTAACGTCGGAATTCTTCTCCGCATGATATTTGAGAACTTCGTTGAAATCGATCTGATAAATCATATAGCTCGGCGCGATGATGACATACGGTTTATTCACTTCTTCAATATACTGAATATTGTCCATAAAGTTGGCGATGTCGTGGTTATAAACATCCGACATAATCCGGTTTTCACCATACAGGATGCTCAGACGCCCGCGCTTGGAGTTGATGTTGTATTGCCGACCGTTGCCCAGATGCTCGATCAGGGAACGCGGTTTGTCCTTGATGAACACTTCGATTTGGGAAATTCCAGAATTGGTCATGTTGGAAAGCATGAAGTCGATCAAACGGTAACGACCCAGAAAGGAGATCGCAGAGGCCGGGCGGTAATCCATCAGACCTGTGATATCGACACAGGCGTCTTCAAAGTTAATAATTCCTAATGCGTCACACATACTTCCGTCCCCCTTATTTCACTCTCTTTTTTGCGATCAGTTCGATATGCTCGCTGTCCTTGTGTCCCACGACAGCACCCGGACTGATTTCCACATTGTCCGCGACGATGCAGCGGGTTACCTTCGCGCCCTCGCCGATCACGGCGTTCGGCATGATGACAGAGTCGATAACCTGCGCGCCGCTGCCGATTTCGACGTTGGTGAACAGGACGGAGTTTTTCACGCTGCCGTTGACGATGCAGCCCTGATTGATATAGCAGTTTTCAACAACCGCTTCCTCGCCGATAAACTGCGGCGGCGTCGGTACGTCCTCGGTATAAATTTTCCATTGGGAATCGCCCAGATCCAGTTCGTTGTCCGGATTCAGCAGGTCCATGTTGGCTTCCCACAAGCTGTCGATCGTTCCGACGTCTTTCCAATAGCCCTTGAAGCGGTAAGCGGTCAGAATCTTGTTGTCGCGCAAGAAGGCCGGGATGATATCCTTGCCGAAGTCATGGCTGGAATTCGGATCCTTTTCATCGGCGGTCAGATACTTGCGCAGCGTCTTGTAGTTGAAAATATAGATGCCCATCGAAGCCAGATTGCTCTTCGGCTTCGCCGGTTTTTCCTCAAATTCAATAATCCGGTCGGTTTCATCCGTATTCATGATGCCGAAACGGCTCGCTTCCTTTAACGGAACGGCCAGCACGGCGATCGTCGCGTCGGCGTTGTTGGCTTTGTGGTGCGCCAGCATCTTGGCATAGTCCATCTTGTAGATGTGGTCGCCGGACAGAATCAGCACGTATTCCGCTTCCATCTGATCCAGAAAGTCGATGTTCTGCGTGATCGCATCTGCCGTGCCGCGATATAAGCCCAAGCCGGTCTTATCCTTTTCCCGCGGCGGCAGAACGAAGACGCCGCTGTCGCGCGCGTCCAGTCCCCAATGGTGATCCCGTGCGACGTAAGAGTTCAGCAATACGGATTCATACTGCGTTAAAACGCCGACAACGGAAATTCCCGAGTTGGCACAGTTGCTTAAAGGAAAGTCGATAATACGATACTTTCCGCCGAAGTAGACTGCCGGTTTAGCGACTTTTTTTGTAAGATCAAGAAGACGGCTTCCGCGTCCTCCCGCTAAAATCATGGCAACCATATTATTTTGTTTCATACCTTTAGCCCCCATAGTTTCTTTATGATTTTATTATAGCGTGTTCCTGTCTGTTTTTCAAAGATTAAAAATCATAATTTCCATGTTCTTCAAAATTGAAAAACGTACATTTTCAGTTGATAATCAAAATTATTTGCGAAACGGCAGGGAAAATCCGGTTTAGAAGCAATTTCACCGTTTTTTTAAACCATTTTCGCGGAAAATTTTGCTAAAAAACGACATCAGCTCAAATTTATTAAAAAAGTAACCGGTTTCAATTCGACTTTTCCGCATTTCTAATTTTTTCACATTCCATCACGGAAAATCAATTTACTCCCAATCAATTCAATTTTTGACTAAAATGATTACCTGTGCCGTAACCGCTTCCAATTTAAGACTGATAAAAAATAAAATAACGGTCAAAATCCCGTTATTTCTGCATCATTTCCTGATTTAAGATCATTTCTGCGGAGGCTTTGATCAGCGCTGCGCAGCGTGTCCCGTCAGCGTCTTTTGATAAATCCCACTTTCCTGTCATCGCCGCGGCATGGACCGGGTGTTTTTCACGCACGGCAAGGATCAAACGGTCGTTTTGTTTGCGAACTAACAGCTCATCCAAGCCAAACCCGCAGTCCTGCAGCGTCTGCTTGCCGGACTCCCTCAGAACCTGACCTTCCTTTGGCTCTAACACTTCCGCAAAGGAAGGCAGAGACTGCCCGCAGGGATACCAGCAGCCGCCGCGCAGATGCCGCCAGCCATCCCCGCTGTTTCCGCAGCGCTTCAGCTGAATCCACAATCCGTTTTTGATCACCGGCTGTTTCTCGCTTTCCCGCCGCAGCGTAAAGCGTCCGATTTGAAAGGGGATGCCCTGCGCTTCACCCTGAACCGCCCAATCCCACTCGCAGCGATAGCGGGCAGGATTCAGCCCCAGCTGTCTGTCCCAGCCGATATCCAGTGCGGAAGGCTCCGCCGCGCTCACATTCGCAAACTGCCGGGTCAGCTCTGCCTGAAAGCCAGCCTGATGGCATACATTCACAAACCGCTGCCGGGTCGGTTTGATCGCAAACCACCACGCAAACGCAAACAAGAAACCACCGGCGAGGGTGCCGCGGTGACTGCGGATGCCCAGCCTGTTCTCGATTACAAAATCCGCCACCAGAACGCCTGCGAATAAAATCACTTCCAGCCAGTACAGAAGCTGCCAGCGCCGCGCGGTTCTCACAAACCGGCGTTCATCAGCCACGCGCGAACCTCGGAAATAAAATACAACGAACCGGTGATCACTACCGTGCCCTCAGCCCCGGCCTTGTCGTGGGCTGTGCGGACCGCGGTTTTCCAGTCTTCGATCAATTCACTGCCTTCGATCATCAGCTGCGCACCCGTCTGGGCGCGGAAATAGTCGAATTGCGTGATGATCAGAGTGTCGCTGATCTGTTTCAGCTGTTTGGCCATGACCTCAGTTTCCTTATCCTTCAGCGCGGTAAACACGATGACGCGCGGATGGGGCAGAGCTTGTGCGGACGCACACAGCGCTTCGATTCCCGGTGCATTGTGCGCCCCGTCGATGATCGTCAGCGGATGCTCCTGAAGAACTTCAAACCGGCCGGGCCACTCTGCTTTCCGCAGTCCTTCGCGCAGCGCTTCCTCACTGAGGGTCAGCTCTCCCTGCTGCTTCAAGGTCCGCAGACACGTCAGGGCCACCGCCGCATTGCGGGCTTGATATTGAGCACGGGTATGCAGCGTATAGGTCTGATCTTCCATCGTAAAGTGAATCTCGGATCCCGGCTGAACCGTAACGGCGGGAACCGAAATCAGCCGCGCCTGCTTTTTTGCGCAGACTGTTTTGATCACCGCCTGGCATTCCGGCTGCGTCACGCCGCTGACGACCAGCCCATTATGTTTGATGATCCCTGCTTTCTGCAAGGCGATCGCTTCCTCCGTGCTGCCTAGGCGTTCCATGTGATCCAGGCCGATTGACACAATCACGCTGCACAGAGGATGACGCAGCGTATTCGTCGAATCCAGAAGACCGCCCAGCCCCACCTCGATCACCGCGAAATCAACCTTTTGTTCGATAAACCACAGACAGGCGAAAAAGAAATCGATCTCAAACATCGCCAGATCCCATTGTTCCAGTAAATCCCGGTAGGTATCGACATAGCGGACAAACGTGGCGTCGTCGATCCAGCGCTCCTGAATCCGGATCCGGTCCTGATGGGCGACCAGATGCGGCGAGGTGAACGTGCCGACGGTATAGCCGGCTTCGCGCAGGACGCTGGCGAGATAGCTGACGGTGCTGCCCTTGCCGTTGGTGCCGGCGACATGTATCGTACGCAACTGGTCCTGCGGATCGCCCTGGCTGGCCATAAACCGCTGGAAGTGATCGAAGCCATGGTGAAAATTATGCCGGGCTGTAATCCAATCGACGGCCTCCTGAATTGTCGTCATCTTAATCCTCAATCTGCCAGTCGATCGGCGCGCGGCCCTGATCGATCAGAAATTGATTGGCCTTGGAGAACGGATGCGTGCCGAAAAAGCCGTAGTTGGCCGATAACGGCGAAGGATGCGGCGATTTCAGGATCAAATGCTTCGGATTGGTGATCCAGCGGCCCTTGTCCTGCGCGTTGCGGCCCCACAGGATAAAGACCAGCGGATCAGGATGGTCGTTCAGCTTGCGCATGACCTCGTCGGTGAATTCTTCCCACCCCCTGCCGCGGTGGGACAGTGGTTTGGAATCTTCGACCGTCAGCACGGTGTTCATCAGAAACACGCCCTGCTGAGCCCATTTCATCAGATAGCCGTGATGGGGAATCGTACAGCCCAGATCGTCATGCAGTTCCTTATAAATATTAACGAGACTTGGCGGTACCTTGACGCCCTTACGCACTGAGAAACACATTCCATGCGCCTGATTGGGCTGATGATAAGGATCCTGCCCCAGGATGACGACCTTCACGTCGGAATAGTTGGTAAATTCAAACGCCGAGAACACCTGCAGACGAGGCGGATACACCTTCGTCGTCGCATACTGCTGGCGCAGAAAAGCGGATAACTGCTGGAAATAAAGCTTTTGAAATTCCTCTTTCAAAAACGGGGTCCATTCATTCTGAAACATTGTGCTCCTCCTTAGGGTCTTCTTGACAAAAATAAAAACCGGATTTTTTCCGGTTTCATTATAGCACTGTTCGTCCTATTTCACCAATCCCTGCGCTTTGAGCTGATCGCGCCGGTGATGATAGATCGTCGCGTAAACAGCCATCGCGATCGGAAAGAGGGAACAGAAGATCACGGCGACGGGCAAATAGAGTGTTTCCGGGAAAATCCAGGAGCACAGCACAATCGCCGCCATGCCCAGACAGCGGCCGATCGACTGGTAGGTTTCCCGCACGATCACCCGGCCGACGATATTTTCCTGCGCGGCGTAATCGGCGATCGCGTTCATCACGATGATCTGATACGGATTGGCGTACATCGGCGTCGACAGCGCGTTGACCACGCCGTAATAGACGGCCCCGCCCAGTGTCGGCCAGAGCACCAGCACGACGGCGCTGGAAGCGATCAGTACGGCGCCGATCCGGTAGAACCTCATGCGGTTGCGGCGGTGCATGGCGCGCGAAACCAATGCGAACGCGATAATCGAGATCAGGGCGAAGAACGCCAGCAGTTTGCCATACGTACTGCCGCTGCCCTGGGTTGCGTTATACACCAGCAATCCGGCCAATGTCAGCGACAGTGAGTTGTGCATGCCGTAGAAGAACGTCGTGATCATGCAGTAGCGCCATTGCGGATCGTCCAGCTTCATCCGTTTCAGCACGGAGAACGGCTGCGGCGCGCTGCGGGCCTTGACGCGCAGCGAGATCAACGCGATCCCGGCGTATATCACTAAGACGATCTTGAAGATTTCCACATAGCCTGCGGTATCCGAAGCCGCCATGTCGATGATCATCGTCGAGATCAGCGGCGCGGCAATCGCGGCGATGTTGTTGCAGATGCCGACGCTGGAAAGAAAGCGGGAGCGGGACTGGGGCGAAGACACGATCTGATTCAAACTGTTCAGGCTTAGCCAGAACAAGCCTTCCCCGATTCCTGTCAGCGCCGCCACGCCGTAGACCAGCTGCGGATGCACGGCAAACTGATCCTGCGCCCCCAGCACGAACAACAGGCTGAGCATGATGAAGACCAGCCCCGTGGTCAACGGTCCGGCAAAGCTGTGTTTCTGCGCCCACTTGCCGCCGAGGGTGAAGAAAAAGGGAAACAAGCCGATCCGCACGATCGTGTAGATCGACATGACAACCAGCGAGCCGGTATAGGCGTACAAATAGACGTTCATGAACACCGCCGACATCGCGTTGGCCAGATTGAACAGACAGGCGATGAGGATCGTCGTCGTTTCATCACGCGTGAATTTCTGCTTACGCATGCTTTACCAACCCCTACTTTACAAGACCCAGCTGCTTCTGCCGGTCGCGTTCACGATGATAAACCGTCGCATAGAGCGTCAGAATGACCGGGAACAGCGAACACATCACAACCGCTGTCGGCAGATACAGCGTTTCCGGCAACAGGAGGGAACACAGCACGATCAGCACCATCCCCAGGCAGCGGCCGATCGACAGATAGGCTTCCTTGGCGATCACGCGGCCGACGATATTTTCCTGCGCAGCGTAGTCCTGGATCGCATTCATCATGATGATCGTATACGGATTGGCATACATCGGCGTGGCGATCGCGTTGACGACCCCGTAATAGATGGCTCCCGCCAGCGACGGCCAGAGCACCAGCACAATCGTGCTGGATGCGATTAACAGCGAACCGATCTGATAATAGCGCATCCGGTTGCTGCGGCGCATCGTCCGCGATACCCAGGCGTAGGCCAGAATTGTCAGCACTGCGAAGACCGCCAGCAGCTTGCCATAAGCGCTGCCGCTGCCGTTGGTCGCGTTATACACTAACAAACCGGCCAGCGTTAAGATCAGCGAATCACGCATCCCATAAAGAAACGTTGAGATCATGCAGTAACGCCACTGCGGATCGTCCAGCCGCATGCGCCGGAGCACGGAGAAGCTGTGGCTGGCGCTGCGGGCGCTGACGCGTGTGGAAAGCAGCGCGATCAGACCGTAGATCACTAAGACAATCTTGAAGATTTCGACATACCCCGCCGTATCTGTACCGGCCAGTTCAATAATAAAAGTCGAGATCAACGGCGCGATGATCGCCGACAGGTTGTTGAAAATGCCAATGTCGGAGATAAACAGCGAGCGGGTTTTCGCCGTTGAAACAATCTGGTTCAGGCTGTTGATGCTCAGCCAGTACAGTCCTTCGCCCATGCCGACTAACGCCGCCACGACGTACACCAGCTGCGGAATGCGTTCAAACGCATCGCTGGCGCCCAGCACAAACAACAGGCTGAACATGATGAGGATCAATCCGGCCGTCAGCGTCTGCGAGAAGCGGTGCTTCTGCGCCCACTTGCCGCCAATGGTAAAGAAGAACGGATACAGGCCGATGCGCACGATCGTGTAGATCGACATCACCACCAGCGATCCGGTATAAGCATACAGATAAACATTCATGAAGACCGCCGACATCGCGTTGGCGAGGTTGAAAAAACAGTTGATCAGGATTAACAGACGTTCGTTGGAGCTCAGCGCTTTCATAAAACAATCCCCCTGGAAAATGATTTCCTTTTTGGTCTTGAGTATCATAGCACAACCATTCACGTTGTCAATCCGGAAAATGAATAAAAAAACCGGAAATGAATCCTTTTAGGCAAGGCCGTCTTTTCCGGTTCTCTTTGAATTATCTTAGGCAGTGGGAAAACTGCTTATCAAGCCTGACGAACCCCCTTGCAGTACACTGCTTTTAGCTGAATGTTTTCATCGCAGACGACCAGATCCGCATCCTTTCCCGTCTCCAGTGAGCCTTTGCGCTCAGCGACCCCCAAATAGCGCGCAGGGTTGATCGTCGCCGCATGAATCGCCGTTACCAACGGCAGCCGGGCTTTGCGATGCAGGTTATCCACGCCCTGATTCACATATAAAGCAGAGCCGAATAAAGTCCCGTCCGGCAGCCGGAACGCGCCTTCCCGGCTGTACTGCTCCGCCGCCGGATCATCCTTGCATTCAGCGGAATCCGTGACCAGGATCAGTTTATCCGCGCCTTTCATCGTTCCGATCAGATGTGCCGTTTCAAAATGCACATGAATTCCGTCGCCGATCACCTCAGCGTAGAGTTCGTCCAGATTCAAGGCTGCGCCGAAAATTCCGGGATTGCGGTGATGGAAGGGGCGCATGCCGTTGCCGCAGTGTGTAATGCCGGTAGCTCCGGCGGCGACGGCGTCCTTGACCTGATCAAAGCTGGCGCCGCTGTGGCCGCAGGAAACGCGGATATGATGCGCTGCGGCCGTTTTAACAAACGCATAATCCTCGTCAAACTCAACAGCGCAGGTCACCGTCATGATATGTCCGCCGGCTAAATCCTGATAGTGAAGCAGAACCTCCGGATCGGGTTTAACGATCGTGCAAAGATCCTGCGCACCATGAAACTGATGCGAAATGAAATTGCCTTCCATATTGATGCCCAGGATTTCCGCCCCTTCCCCCGGGGCTTCGATCGCTTCTCTAAGAACCGGCAGGGCTTGTTCGTTCTGGCGCTGGCTCTGCGTCGCGGTGGTTGCGAGAAACGCGGTTACGCCTTCTTCCGGCATGTGCTTCTGCCAGCGGCGCATCGCTTCCAGCGTCGGTTTGCCCGCCTCGCAGCGGTTCCAGCCGTGCGTGTGAATATCAATGAATCCCGGAAGAATCCACAGATCCTGATAATCGTGATCCGGCTGTTTTTCCCCATAGGGCAAAACCGCTTGAATGAGTCCGTCGGCGATTTCCAGCTGAGCGGGCTGAAGACAATCATGAATCCAGACGTGAGTGCTTTGAATGATCATTTTGTACCTCCACTTTTTCTTTAGCTTCAGTATATCACCTCTTTCAGGCTTGTCCACTAAACCAAAAAAAGACACGGCGCAACCGTGCTTTTCACCGCAGACAATAATTGAAAAAGGCTTCGTATTCCGTCTGGGAAATCGTCGTCGGCGTGGCCGGGTCGAATTCGTATTTCCCCCGTTGTTTCAGCGTATCCGGCTCGATCAGAAAAAAGTCGTACATCACCCGGCCGGGCTGATCCGGCACCGGATCGTCAAACGTCGCGTCGAGGTAACGCATTTCCCCATCCAGACTGACCAGATTCCAGGCGTGATCCATCGTGTTGCTGAAAACACGGATGGAGCCGATCCCGGCAGCCTCCAGAAGCAGATCCATCGCTTCCATATAACCTGAACAGGTCGCCTTCCCCCGCTCAAAGACGCCGGAGGCGCGGAAAGCAAGACTCTGACGGCGTTCTTCTTCATTCAAGGCGACGGCTTCCTCGTCGTATTGGGTATGCAGCACCAGCCAGTCGTGGAGCACGCGGATCGTTTCCGTCTGATCCATTTCCGCACTCACGTTTTCTTCCACGATGCGGCGGGCCTGAACGCGGTTTCGCTGCAGCTGCTGTTCATCCTCCATCGTGACTGTGAAGATCGTGCGGCGCGTGCCATTCATCATCCGCCGCTGCGTGTACTGGGCTTCAAAGGTCGAAGGCGACAGCGCTAAGGCATAGATGAAAATTTTATCCAGATCCAGATCCTCATTCGCGACGATCGCGGCTTCCCGCTGGCCGCTGCGGACAAGATTGCCGATCAGCAGTCCTGCTTCCATCTCGCTGTCCACGGCATAACATCCTTCACGGACGTCGCAGCTGATCTTTTCAAATTCCTGATCAGGGCGATAAAGCGAATCGCTGAACGTCACTGTTTCCCGCTTGCCGCCCAGAACATCAGGCAGCGCAAGCGACTTTCCGGAACAGGCTGTCAACATAAAACACAAACCCAAAAGCCATTTCCATTTCTTTTTCATACCGCCTGTCCCCTTTCTCGTTTTCAGTATACCACGTCCCGCGGATTTCTTTCTTTCGTTTCCCTTTCAATTTTTGTATAATAAGAACGCAAAGGAGGCGCAACTCATGCTTCAAAGAACCATGTCCTTAAAAGAAATGATGGATTACCGCCCGGCCGCGGCGGATTTCGCCCAATGTCCCGAAGCGGTGACGGGTTTGATGCGGCTGTGCGTCGTCGCGCCGGATAAGGAAAAGGCGTATGATTTCCTGCGCCACATGATGAATCCGCCGTATCGGCAATTAGCGCTGCGCAGCTTCGACGATTGCCTAAACACTGTGCATTATGACTTCGATGGATCGCAGGCATCCAAGCCGACGTTTATCTTAATGGCGGAATACCGGGTGATCACGGACAAATCGTCGCTGCAGGCACTCATGGAAACGGTGATCGAAACCCGGACCGATGCGGAAACCGATGTGATCGCCGACTGCTTTATGAAAAGCGACGAGGGCGGCAGCTGCCTGCGGATTTATTCCCACGAAGGCCAGGTTCACGCGGCGATGCTGGGATGACCGCCTGGGTTAAAGCCGCAAAGTGATCGTCAGCTTAAGTCAAGACAACGTAAAAGAGAACGGATCGGAATTTCCAGATGGGAAACCGGCCGTTCTCTTTTTTATTTTTTGAAATGATTTCGAGAGTTAAGCTTCCGGATTGACCGGCGGCTGCGGCTCGCGCTTCTGAATGTGCAGCAGCGTCAGCACCACCTGATCGGTAATGTTGGCCATCATGTTTGTAAAGCGCTCAAAGCCTTCCTGACGGTAGGCGTCCTCGGGTTTGATCTGCGCGTAGGAACGCAGATAGATGCCCTCGCGCAGACGGTTCATCGAATCAACGTGGTCGTTCCACTGATGGTCGATCACGGAAAGCAGGATCATCTTTTCAAGCTGGGCGATCTGTTCGGGCGCTTCATCCTTTTTCAGCTGATGCTGACGATGGAATTCCTGCTTCAGGATGGCCTGAAGGGTCTTCTCGTCCTTCGCCTGATCGAGCTCCTTATCGATTTCGCTGAGCAGCCAGGTCTTGCTTGCTTCCTGCAGCACGGTTTCCCATTGCGCAGGATTGGCGCGTTTGGCGTTCACCAGGGACGCGGCCAGACTGGCGGCCGCCTGATCCATCAGGGAACCGACCAGTTCGCTTAAGTCGTCCTGCATGAGAATCTGATCGCGCTGGCCGAAGATAATCCGGCGTTGTTCCATCAGAACATCGTCATATTCCAGCACACGCTTCCGGGAATCGTAATGCAGATCCTCGGCGCGCTTCTGTATCAGATCGATTGTTTTGCGCAGCTTTTCCGCCGGCAGTTTATCCTCGCAGAACTTCGCAATGCTTTCCTTCTGCAAATCGGAAGCGTACTGAATGATGAAATCATCCTGCATCGACACATAGAAACGGGAAAAGCCCGGATCGCCCTGACGGCCCGCACGGCCGCGCAGCTGGTTGTCGATCCGCTTGGATTCATGCCGTTCCGTACCTAAGACGGCCAGTCCGCCCAGCTCGACGACGCCTTCGCCCAGCTTGATGTCGGTGCCGCGGCCGGCCATGTTCGTCGCGATCGTGACCGCGCCCTTCTGCCCGGCCCGGGCGATGATCTCGGCTTCCTGCGCATGGTTCTTCGCGTTCAGCACGGGATGCGGGATCTTTTTCTGCGTCAGCCGCCGGGAAAGGATTTCACTGATTTCCACCGAGGGGGTACCGACTAACACCGGCTGGCCCTGGGCATGCAGCTGGACGACTTCTTCCACGATCGCGTCGTATTTTTCGCCTTTGGTCTTATAGACCGCGTCCGGATAATCAATCCGGGCGATCGGCTTGTTTGTCGGCACAACGATTGTGCGCATATTGTAGATGCTTAAGAATTCCTGTTCCTCCGTCTTGGCCGTACCGGTCATCCCGGCCAGCTTGTCATACAGGCGGAAAAAATTCTGGTAGGTAATCGTCGCCAGCGTCTTGGTTTCCTGCTTGATCCCGACGCCTTCCTTGGCCTGGATCGCCTGATGCAGCCCATCCGAGAACTCACGGCCTTCCATTTTACGGCCGGTGAACTGATCGACGATGATCACTTCGCCGTCCTCGACGACATATTCGACATCGCGCATCATGACATAATTGGCTTTCAGCGCCTGCTGGATATAATGCACCAGATCGGCGTGGCTGTGATCGTAGAGATGGGCGACCTTGAAGAACCGCTCGGCGTGCACGATCCCTTTTTCCGTCAGATAAACCTGACGTTCCTGATGATCGACTTCAACCTCATCCTTGCGCAGCGCCTTGACGAACTGATCGGCCATCAGATATTGCTTGTCCAGCATTTCCCCGGCGCCGGAAATAATCAGCGGCGTGCGGGCTTCGTCAACCAGCACGGAGTCGACTTCATCGACCAGCGCAAAATGGAGTCCGCGCAGAACGCGGCTTTCCAGATTCATGACCATGTTGTCGCGCAGATAATCGAAGCCCAGCTCGGAGTTGGTCGTATAGGTGATGTCGCAGGCAAACGCCGCGCGCTTCTGCGCTGAAGTCAGAGTGCGGTCGTTGCAGCCGACGCTCAGCCCCAGAAACTGATAAATTTGTCCCATCCACTGGGCGTCGCGGTGAGCCAGATAGGGGTTGACGGTCACGACGTGCACGCCTTTGCCCTCCAGCGCGTTGAGGTAAACGGGCAGAATTGAGGTCAGCGTCTTCCCTTCGCCGGTTTTCATCTCCGCGATATCGCCCTGATGAAGCAGGACGCCGCCCATCAGCTGGACGGGATAGGGCCGCTCGCCGATCACCCGTTCAGCCGCTTCGCGCGCAGTGGCGAAGGCTTCCGGAAGCAGCTCGTCCAGGCTTTCGCCCTGGCTTAAGCGCTGGCGGAACTGGCTGGTTTTCGCCTGAAGCTCAGCGTCGCTTAAGGCTTTGTATTCCCCGCTCAGCGCTTCAATTTTCTTCGCCAGCTTCTCAGCTTTGGCTAACTGGCGGCCGTCGGGACTTAGTGATTGTAAAAGATTCATGATTTTCCTCCTGTTTGTTTCCTTTTTTAAATGATCCAAACAGGAAAGGGCGGGGCCAGCCGACCGACCGGCACGGCCAGAATCTTCGGTCTTGCCACCTGCGCTGCCCGCTCGATCACCGGCACGGCGTTCCACAAGCTGTCCGGCATCAAAGCCAAGACCGGCTGAACACCGCCGGTCGCTAACGGCGTCGAAGGCCCCGTGGTTTTCTTCTTATTCAGCGTTTCCGCGCTTTGCAGCTGCGCTTCCTTCTCACCGGCCGCCTCCGTCTGAATCGTCAGGGCCGGCTGCGGCAGCCGGGTCTGCGGGACAGCGAACATCCCCCAGGATAAAAGCAGGCAGAAGCTCAGCGACAGCCATCGTAAAAAAGCAGGGATCATCGGCTTCCGCCTCCTTTCGCTTTCCGCTTCAAATTGATATCCGTTTAATCATACACTGTTTCAGCAGCTTTGGCAATCACGCCGCAAAGTCAGTCTCATCCCACGAAACAGCGTTGTTTCACTGGATTCGCTTCCTGTTTAAAACGTCAGTTTGGGTGTCACTGTGATTCCCCAGTCCACTGCCAGCTGTTCCGCCTGACGCACCGCGCCGTCGACCAGATCGCGCGGATCATGAGCGTCCGAACTGATGATCGTCGTCAGTTTGTAGCGCTTGCTGAGCTGCCAGATCTTGGCGTTGGGATAGCCAACCGAGCGACGCAGGCCATTCGCGTTGATTTCTACCGCCACGTTCCGTTTTTCACATTCCGCAAAGATCCGATCCATGCACTCCAGCAGAAGCGGCGTCGGCTGCTCGTAATTCACCATAATCACATCGGGATGGGCAAGCAGCTGAAAAAATCCGGTGTTCAGTGCGGCGATCACATCTTCGGTATATTGCATCGTTTCCCGATCCCGGTCCTGCATCGCAAAATAATCATAGCGATGATCGGCGCTTTCATGCTGCCCCAGAATCCACAGCTTCACATTCTGATGATCGCGCAGCTGGGCAAACCGATTCATTTCTTCCGGGAAATATTCGCATTCCAACGCTTTGAAAAGAGAGATCTGATCGCCATAGCGGCCAATAACATCATCGGCTTCCGCCAGAAATGCCGGCATTTCGCCCCAGGTCATCCGCGGACCCATCGGCTCTTCGCTGGCCACATGCTCGCACACCGCCATTTCTTCCAGGCCGCAGCGCAGCCCCTCCTTCACATACTCTTCCAGCGTTCCCCGGCCATGCCGGCACCAGCGGGAATGGGAATGAACATTTGAAATCATCGTTATCCTCCTTACGAAGCCGCCGCTTCGCCTCTCTTTATGAAAATCTCAGCATCTTCGCTCTCCTTGTTTCTGATCCGTCTGGAAAGCAGTTTTGACCGGCTGATTGTCAAAAACGAAAAAGCGCGGCTGCCCGCGCCTTGAGATTATTTGACGACGACCACCATCGTGATCGGATTGACCGCCAGATTGCGGACCATGACCGGCGTCGTCAGCAGGCCGGCTTCATTGAAGATCTGTTGATAGTCTTCCTCCAGCTCGACATACTGGACGGCCGGCGAAGGGTTGAAGAACACCTTGATCGTCTGATAGCCGCCATAGGCTTCCACATCATTGAGCTGATACAGCAGCATCTGGCCTTCCGTCACTTCAAAATGAACATGGCTTTCAATTTCTTCGGCGCTGGCAAAGCGGAACGCACGGATCAGCTTGCGCAGCCGCAGACAGTCGCGGGTATATTCCACGACCTCCTCGTGCCGGTTCTTGCGTTCCCAATCGATCTGGTTCACGTTGTCCGGCGCATTGTAGGTATTGTGATAGCCGTATTTCGTCCGGCAGAATTCCTGACCGCTCTGCAAAAACGGCACGCCCTGGGCGACCAGCGTCACGGCGATCATCAGCTTCTGACGCTTGACGCGGATCTCCCGCACCTCATCCTTGCAGCAATCCTTCATCTTATCCCAGCTCGTCGCGTTGTCATGACATTCGACATAGTTGATGCTCTGGGAGGGCTGTTGGTAAATCTTATACATTTCCTTGTTCAGCGTATTGGCGCACAGGGCGGACGGCATATCGTGAGCCTGATATAAATTGCCCGTCGCATAGCCCTTGGCCTGCACGTCGAAATCGGAAGTCTTGCCCTTGACGACGTCGCGGAAATAATCGTTGAAATGCGCGACCTGCGGCATTTTCGCGTTGTTGCGCTGGCACGCCTTGAGATCGTCGTTGAGCGCCGTCGGCAGATCCCAGCCCTCGCCATAGACCATTAACTCCGGCTTCAGCTTGCGGCCGGCCGCCACGACAGCGTTCATCGTGTCGACGTCATGAATGCCCATCAAGTCAAAACGGAAGCCGTCGACGTCGTAAACCTCGATCCAGCGGCACACGATATCGACGATATACTTGCGCATCATCCGCATCAGAGAATCCGTATCGTTGCCGCAGAAGGAACCGTTGGACAGAAAGCCCGACGGCGTAGTGCGGAAATAGTAATAGGGCACGCACTGGCCGAATGCGGAGAACTGGATATCGTAGTGATGATTGAACACGACGTCCAGATTCACGCGCAGTCCGCGCGCATGCAGCGTCGCGACCAGCTGCTTCAGTTCGCGCACCCGGCAGCGCGGATCGTTGGGATCGCTGGCATAGCTGCCTTCCGGACAGCCGTACTGCAGCGGATCGTAGCCCCAGTTGTAAAACAGATCCGGATGTTCCTCGTCGACCGTCGCAAAATCAGCGACCGGCATCAGCTGCACGTGCGTCACGCCTAAGGAAGCCAGATAATCCAGTCCCGTCGGCTTGCCCTGCAGCGTCGTCCCCACCTCGCACAGCGAGCGGTACTGACTGTGGGTGCGGGTGCCGCATTGGGCCTGATGAGTAAAATCGCGCACACTCAATTCATAAATCACGGCGTCGGTATAGCTGGTAAAGGGCGGCAGTGCGGAATTGGGCATCTGCGCCATCCGTTTCCAGTTGACCAAACCGCTGCGAAGGCCGTTGGCAGTCGAAGAGAGGGCGTAGGGATCCGGACTGAGATGAAGCTCGCCGTTCACCTTGACCTGATACAGATAGGTTCCCCCATCCCAATCCCCCTCTACCGTCAAACGCCAGACACCTTTTTCCCCCCGCGTCATCGCGGCCAGCACCTGCTTACCGGCCAAACGCAGATCCAGCTGCACCTCGCAAGCCGTCGGCGCCCACAACGCGAACCGTGTCTGAGTTTCCTCACAGAACGCCCCCAGTTCACCCTCATACGCAAAATCCTGATCAAACCGGGCGGTCTGGACGATCCGGCGGTATTGCAGCACCGCGCGGTGTCCGTGTTCCTCCACAATTTCCAACGATTCGCCAATCTGGACTTCGGCCGGGCCGGTCAGCGTGTACCGCGTATAGCTCTCATGCGATTCCAGCTCCCGGATCTGACACGCCGTCGCTTCCCCCTGCGGCCGCTCCAGATAAAACCGGTCGCTTTTCCCGTTATAAAACCGTTGTGACAAATAGACTACAATTTTCCCATAATCGTCCAGAAAAGCTTCCATGCTTGTATTCTCTTTCATACGTTCCCTCTTTTCTGATGTCGTCTTTTTTACTTTTTCAAATCGCCTGTTCTTCTATTATAATGGACAAGACCGCTGCACAACAAGCATTTCCCTCCGACTTTTTTGCGAAAGCCAAAAGAAAATCCCGCGTTTTTAGAAAAACACGGGAAACTCTCTTTATTTATCGTCGATCCGGACCGGCTTGATGTGCCAGATTTCATCGGCGTACTGCTGGATCGTGCGGTCAGAACTGAAATAGCCTGACTTCGCAATGTTGATCAGGCAGGACTTCGCCCACTGACCACGGTCGCCATAGCGCCGCTGAATCTCTTCATGCGCTCTGACATAGCTGTCAAAATCCGCAAGAAGCAGATATTCGTCGTTCTTATACATCAGCTCGTCGAAGATCAGCTTAAACTCGTCATGATCCGCGGCCCAGGTGCCGTCGACCAGCGAATCAATCGCTTTCTTCAGCCGTTCGTCGCCGTTGTAATAATCCCAGGCGTTGTAGTTCTTCTTCAGTTCCGTCACCTGATCGACAGTTAAGCCGAAGATCACGTCGTTATCGCGGCCGACGCGTTCGTCGATCTCGACGTTGGCCCCGTCCAGCGTGCCCAGCGTGATCGCGCCGTTCATCATGAACTTCATGTTGCCGGTGCCGCTGGCTTCCTTGCCAGCCGTAGAAATCTGTTCGGACACATCCGCCGCGTTCATCAGCACTTCGGCGATGGATACGCTGTAATTCGGAATGAATACGACTTTTAACATCGAATTGACCGCCGGATCGTTGTTGATCACATCGCCCAGACTGTTGATCAGCTTGATGACCTTCTTGGCGAAATAATAGGCCGGAGCCGCCTTGGCCGCGAAGATGAACGTCGTCGGCGTGATCGTAAACGACGGGTCTTCCTTCATCCGCTGATAGAGGTAGATGATGTGCAGGGCATTGAGCAGCTGCCGTTTGTAAGCATGCAGACGCTTGGCCTGAACGTCAAAGATGGAATTCGGGTCGATCTCGACGCCGCAGCGGTCTTTGACCAGCTTCGCCAGGATTTCCTTGCGCTGGCGCTTGATGTCCAGAAACTGATTCTGAATCGCCGGATCGTCGACATACTCCATCAGCTTTTCAATTTCGTTGAGATCATACTCATAGCCCTCGCCGATCAGCTCGTCGAGCATTTTCCGCAGCTGCGGGTTGGAGTACAACAGCCAGCGGCGGTGCGTGATGCCGTTGGTCTTGTTATTGAACTTATCCGGATACAGCCGGACAAAGTCGTGGAACAGGTCGTTGATCAAAATGTCGGTGTGCAGCTGAGCGACGCCGTTGACGCTGTGCGAGCCGACGACCGCCAGGGACGCCATGTGAACCTGATCGTCTTTTAAAATCGCGACGCGATAGGCGATATCGCGTTCATACGGGAATTTCTCCGCGACTTCCTTCAAGAAGCGGCGGTTGATTTCCTCGATGATCATATAAATTCTTGGAAGCAGCCGCTGAACGAAAGCGATCGGCCATTTCTCCAGGGCTTCCGACAAGATCGTATGGTTGGTGTAGGCCATGACGGAGTTTGTGATCGCCCACGCATGATCCCAATCATAGTGATACTCGTCCATCAAAACGCGCATCAGTTCCGGAATCGCCAGTACCGGATGCGTATCGTTGAGCTGGATTGCGATCTTTTCGCCGAGGTTGTCAAGCGTCGGATAGACGCGCAGATGCGAGCGGATGATCGACTTCACACCGGCCGAAACAAAGAAATACTGCTGCTTCAGACGCAGGATCTTGCCATCGTCGGTCGAATCGTCCGGATAGACGTTCAGACAGATTTCCTGCAGCTCCTGTAAGTATAACCGGAAATCCTTATTGGTCGGGATGATGTCGGAGGCCTCCGCTGACCATAAGCGCAGCGTGTTGGTTTCCTTGGTGCCATGACCGACCACCGGCATATCATACGGCACGGCGCGGATGTGTTCCGCGTCGACATGATCGAAAATCAGTTCGCCGTTTTCATCCTTGCGCATTTCGACATGACCCCAGAACTTCACGTCGACCGCGCTCTTCGGTTTGCGGACTTCCCAGACGTTGCCCAGTTTCAGCCACTGATCCGGAACCTCCACCTGATAGCCGTTTTCAATCTTCTGGCGGAATAATCCGTATTGATAGCGGATGCAGTTGCCGTTGCCCGGCAGCTGCAGCGACGCCAGCGAGTCCAGAAAGCAGGCAGCCAGGCGGCCCAGACCGCCGTTGCCAAGACCCGCGTCGGATTCCAGGTCTTCCAGCTCGTTGATGTCGATGTCCAGATCCTGCAAGCCGTCGCGGACAAGTTCATAAATGCCTAAGTTCATTAAATTATTGGTTAAAAGCCGGCCGATCAAGAACTCCATCGAGAAGTAATACATCTGCTTAGCCTGATCCGCAGCGATCTTCTCTTTGGTTTCTTTCCAATGGATGCCCGCAAAATCACGAACCATCCCGCCCAGCACCATAAATCGTTCTGTCGGATGGGACTGTTCGACAGATCGTCCGTAATTTTCCTCGATCCGTTTGGTGAATTCTTCTACGAATTCCTGTTTGTTATTGAACATAAAATTCCTCCCGCGTGTATTTTACCAGTTTTTCCCTAAAACGCAATCGCTTCCTGTTAATAAAAGCGGTTACTTCCTCATTTTTACCTGAATCAGCGTTACTATTCGTTTTTTTCCTT
The DNA here is from genome assembly GCF_900120005.1 of Holdemania sp. Marseille-P2844. Lineage (GTDB taxonomy): Bacteria > Bacillota_I > Bacilli_A > Erysipelotrichales > Erysipelotrichaceae > Holdemania. The sequence continues at coordinate 258,336 of NZ_LT635454.1, read as the reverse complement.
AATCCTGATTCTGGTTTATTCAAATCTTTTCTCAAATTTATATGGCTGCTCCCCGGCTTTAACCCTGTCTTCATGCCGCTGACGATTCCCTCTTTCCGGCAAAGGGAAGCAAAAATAAATGACCATTTTTCAACAAAATCGCCCCTGCAGCGAATTCCCCAATACGTGTGTGCTGCAGGGGCGATGCGTCGTTCCCTATTCGGCTTTCTTTCGGACGGTTGTTTTCTTCTTTTTCGGCGCCGTTTTACCAGCGTCCGCCGGCGTCGATTTTTCCATCTCCGTTTCCGGCTTTGCCGCTTCGCTCCTCTCCGCTTTCTTCGCGGCTTTTTTCTTCGCGCTTTTCTTACAGATTAACAGGATGCCCGCAAACGGCGCGACGCGGATATCCAGCGATTGTTCAAAGTGATGCGCCGGTACGGTTTCCGTCGCCACCGGCTTGAAGTTGCACATATTGCAGCCTTCGTAGATATCCTTTTCGGTATTGATCAGCTCGCTGTAAGTGCCGGCCTGCGGTACGCCGATTCGGAAATGCTCATAGGAAGCCGGCGTCATGTTGAGGACGACGACCATGATATTCTGTTCATCTTCCCGATAATAGCTGTATACGCTCTGATCGCCGTTATCCGCGTCGATCCAGCGGAAATACTGGTAATCATAATCATAGCGGCTCAGCGCCCGGTGATGGGAATAGATCCGGCTGATATCCTGGAAATACCGCGCAAACGCCGCATGGCGGGAATACCCCAGCAGAAACCAATCCATCTCGCGGGCTTCGTCCCATTCGCGGAACATGCCGATCTCATTGCCCATGAAGTTCAGCTTCTTGCCCGGATGAGTGAACTGATAGAGATAGAGGTTTTTGGCCTGCGCGAATTTCTGATCGTAGCTGCCCCACATCTTGTCGACGATCGTATGCTTGCCATGGACGACCTCGTCGTGGCTTAACGGCAGGATAAACCGTTCGGAATAGAAGTAGGCCATTGAGAAGGTCAGCTCGTTGTGATGGTATTTACGGTAGATCGGATCGCGGCCGTAATATTTGAGGGTATCGTTCATCCAGCCCAGATCCCACTTATAATCAAAACCCAGCCCCAGCTCGAGCGTCGATTTGGTAACCTTCGGATAATCCGAGGAATCCTCCGCGATCAACATGACCTCCGGATATTTCTTCGACAAATAATAGTTCTGCCGGCGGATAAACGCAAGCGCGCCTTCGTTGGTGCCGCGGTTCTTGTTTCCGCCCCAGTAAATGATGTTGCTGACGGCGTCGATGCGGATGCCGTCGATGTGATACAGATCGCACCAGAACGACGCGGACGACATCAAGAAACTGCGGACTTCCTCTTTCCACAGGTCGAAATTCATCGTTCCCCATTCGCTGTGCGCATCGTTGACATTCGGATATTCATACAGCGCTTCGCCGTCGAAGTAACGCAGTCCATGACTGTCCTTGACAAAATGCACCGGAACCATGTCGAGGATGACGCCGATGTGCTGGCGGTGGCATTCGTTGATGAATTCCATTAAATCCTTACATTGCCCATAGCGGGAAGTACAGCTGAAATAACCGCTGGCCTGATAGCCCCAGCTGCCGTCAAACGGATGTTCATTCAGCGGCATCAGCTCGATGTGCGTAAAACCATGCTCCTTGACGTAGGGAATCAGCTCCTTCGTCAGTTCGCGGTAGCTTAACCAGTACGGACCGTTCTTTTTCCAGCTGCCGGCGTGGACCTCATAGATGTTTAATGGTTCCGAGAAATTCTTGGAACGTTCGCCCAACCAGATCTGATCTTTCCATTGGAAGCCTTTCAGATTGACGATGACCGAAGCGCTGTTCGGACGCATCTCGCTGTAGAAAGCATACGGATCGGACTTGTCGAAAACGTTGCCGGCTGAATCCTCGATCCGGTATTTATACAACTGCCCTTCTTTTAAATCCGGGATGAACAGGCTCCAGATCCCCTGATCTTCCGGCAGCCGCTCCATGTTTGCGTTCTCGCCGTTCCAGTCGTTAAAATCACCGACGACCTGGATGCTGCGCGCATGCGGCGCATAGACCGTAAACCGCACGCCGTTAACTCGTTCATACGTGAAATGAGCACCGAAAAGCTCGTAAGCGTCAATGCAGTGCCCTTGATGAAAGCTTTCAATGAGTGTTGTCTGATTCATGGATTTCCTCCTGTTTCTCTCTCTTTTCTTTTATGCCGAAAACCGCTGAACATGTCTATTCCTTCCAGCGTTTTTTCAGCATCATGATCTTCGTTCCTCCAGATCTCAATTAAAAAGAGAGCGGCTTTCGCCTGTGTTTTACCTACTATCATATTACAACATTGAGCCGGACAGTTCAATCTTTTCTTGTCGTCTTTTGAAAGCCCTTTCTTATTTCAAAGCCCCGCTTTTCTTTGACTTCGCGGTGTTTACCGCTTATGGAAAATTCCGGTAAATGATTACCTTCTCATTGAAAACAGGCTGATCGCCCACTTCGCAGTTTCTTTTTTTGTCTGTCAGGATTTTTTTATGGCCTTCCCCAATTCTTCCGCTTCCCGCGCCCGGCGCAGCATCGCCGCTTTTTCCGTCCGGCCCATGAGCGCATAACAACGTTCCCATTGCCGCAAAGAGTGCAGCGGTATCCGCTGGCCGCCCAGGATGATTTGTCCCTCAATTTCCTCGCTTTGCAGCGGAAATGAAACGATCTGGCCTTCATGTTCGATTCCCAGATTACCGATCACATCAATCTCCACGCCGCTGATCGTAAATTCCATGAAGCACTGCGTATGAAACTGCGGCGACGGCAGCTGAGGATGCCGGATTCCAAGCGGGCTGAACAACCGCGCAACCTGTTCGCACGCATGTTCGTCGATCATCAGATCAAGATCGTGAAAGTCGCAAACCAAACCATTGAAGTACAGCAGCAGCGATCCGCCGACGGCCCACAGGATCTGATTCTCGTTCAATAACGTCGCCAGCTGAATCAGAACCTGAAGTTTTTCTTCCATTTTTTTCTCCATTGTCCATTTCTCCTTTATTCCATGCGCAGGTAGAGTTTGCGGAAAAATGCCGGATAAATCCGCCGATAGAGATCTGTAATCCGTCGGCGCACCTGTGTATCATCCAGCACGGCCGCCAGATCCAGCGTCAGCACAGCGTAATCAACATGGTAGAGATGCAGCTGAATTCCACTTATTCGCGCCCCGGCGCGCTGGTAAAACGCAATCCGTTTCCGCGCTTGTTCCGTGACTGCGGCTTCCGCTTCAATAACGATCATTTCCCGATCGGCAAACATCGTTTTCAACTCGTTGAGAAAGCAGGTTCCCACGCCCTGTCCGCGGTTGTGGTCAAATATCGCGAAATAGTCCAGCAGCAGACAGCGCTGCCGCTCGTCCTGTTGCAGCACGGCATAACCGATCAGCTGATCTTGTTTGAAATAACCGAGGCACAGCGCGATATGTTTCCGCTTCTGCGCTAAAATCCGAGTTAACGGCTTTAATTCGTTCGGCGGGAAATCCCGCTTCATCCTTTGGCGATACACCTCGGTCATTTCAGCTTCACTTAAGGATTTGATCATAGACCCTCCTTCAATATACTTACTTCGGATTTCCGTCTTCTTTCCATGAATCCGGATAAAATAAAAGAGGCCCGCAGGCCTCAAAGCAGATGGTTTTGATTAAAGAACGGTAACGTTGACTGCGCGTGTCTTGCCGCTTCTTTCGTCGTTTTCAACGTCGTAAGAAACCTTCTGTCCTTCTTCCAGGGACTTGTAGCCGCTGCCGTTGATGCCAGAGAAATGAACGAAGATATCACCCTGTCCGTTGTCGTCAGAGATAAATCCGTAGCCCTTCTCAGCGTTAAACCATTTTACTTTTCCAGTATTCATTATGAAATACCCTCCTTATTGAATTTAGAACTTAATGGGTCAATAAGCTAAAACGCGCTCGAAATCACCTCTTGAAGCATGATCTCACAGCGCGTTATCATATCATCCAACGGTCTAAATCTGTTAATATTATATGCTCAAACAAAAAAGTTGTCAACTACTTCCAGAACTCGTTTACACTAAAGTTGTTACTATCCATCGGAAAGGGGACAAAAAGAAAACCGGATCAGTTTAAAACTGCCGGCTGGCTCTGAGGTCATTCTGAATTCAGGATGGTCTCGAGGGTTTTCAAGGTATTCTGTTTTTGTTTTATTGCGGTATGAGGACGGCTGAGCATCGCTTCCAGACTTCTCCTTTTCCCGCATGGACATTGTGCTCTGAGGACATTGAAATATCTGTCCTGCCTGTCATTTGAGCTTTGCTCAAAAGGAATTGCAACTTCATTCCATCAAATATTCCGCGGATCAGCTGGGCCGTTTCGATTAAGCAGGATTGGATTTTTCTTTTCTATTCCTCCTGGATAAATGCTGAGCGAAAACCCGCTTTGGGTTTCAGTCCTGTCCGTTCTTTGGGTTGCGACGTTTCAGCGCCGCTGCGATCAGACCGGAGAATAACGGATGTGCCTTGTTGGGACGGCTCTTGAATTCCGGATGATACTGCACCGCAACGAAATACGGATGATCTGCCAGTTCGATTGCTTCAACGAGATGGCCGTCCGGCGAGGTTCCGCTGATCCGCATTCCGTGTGCTTCAAATTCCTCGCGGTACGCGTTGTTGAACTCATAACGGTGGCGGTGACGTTCCTGGATCTGGGCGCAGCCATAGAGTGAAGCTAAGCGCGAGTGCGGCTGAATAAGGCAGGGATAGGCGCCTAAACGCATTGTGCCGCCCTTCTCAAGTTCATCCGATTGATCAGCCATGAAAGCGATGATTTTATGCGGACTGGCCGGATCAAATTCCTGGGAGTGCGCGCCGGCATAGCCCAGCGCATACCGGGCAAATTCTATCGCCGCCGTCTGCATGCCCAGACAGATCCCCAGGTAAGGAATCTGATGCTTCCGGGCGTAATGCGCCGCCATGATCTTGCCTTCGACGCCGCGGTCGCCAAAGCCGCCGGGAACCAGAATTCCATCGCAGTCCCCCAGGATCGCTTCCGCACTTTCCTCCGTGACGGTTTCCGCTTCAATCCAGCGAATTTCCACCTGGGCTCCGTTGGCATAACCGCCGTGGCGCAGCGCTTCGGCCACTGACAGATAAGCATCGCGCAGCTTCACGTATTTCCCGACTAAACCGATCGTCACCTGATTGCGGCTCTGACGGATCCGATCGAGCATTTGATTCCATTCGCGCAGATCGCAATCCGGACAATCCAGATGAAGCAGCTCGCACACCTTATCGGATAAATGCTGCTTTTGAAGCATGAGCGGCGCTTCGTAGAGCACCGGAACAGTGCGGTTTTCAATCACGCAGTCCGGCTGGACATTGCAGAACAGACTGATCTTTTCTTTCAGCACGGAGGGCAGCGGCTGGTCGCAGCGGCAGACGATGATGTCAGGCGTGATGCCGTTGGCGCGCAGCTCGCGGACGGAATGCTGGGTCGGCTTGGATTTCAGTTCGCCGCTGCCTTCAATGTAGGGAATCAAGGTCACATGAATGAACAGACAGTTTTCCTTTTTCACCTCTAATGAAATCTGACGGATCGCCTCGATAAACGGCTGGCTTTCGATATCGCCGATTGTGCCGCCGATCTCCGTGATGACGACGTCCGCGTTGGAGGATTCGCCGACAGAATAAATAAATTTTTTGATCTCATTGGTGATGTGCGGAATCACCTGCACGGTTTCCCCCAGATATTCACCCCGGCGTTCCTTATTTAAAACGTTCCAATAGACCTTGCCGGTCGTCAGGTTGGAAAACCGGTTCAGGTCTTCGTCGATAAATCGTTCGTAATGCCCCAGATCCAGATCGGTTTCCGCCCCGTCTTCAGTGACGAACACTTCGCCATGCTGGTAAGGACTCATCGTGCCCGGATCGACATTGATATAGGGATCCAGTTTCTGGGATGCAACTTTTAATCCCCGGGATTTTAACAGACGTCCTAACGAGGCGGCGGTAATACCTTTTCCTAAACCCGATACGACGCCGCCGGTTACAAAAATATATTTCATTGCTTTGATCTCCTCACTTTTGTTCGTTCTCAGTTAAGATCTGCCGGGCCGCTTCACCACGGCTGATCCGTAAATTCATCGCCATCTTTTCCAACGCGTGATGGGCTTCGTCTTCGTTCATGCCCGTTTCCATCAGCACCTGCTTCGCCCGCCGGATCTGTCCGCTTTGCGCTGCCAGCGCCTTCAATGCCGAACTTCGCTGAAGCAGACCCGGAGCTTCACTCACAATTTGATTCAGCACGGGATCCAGCCGCACCGGCCGTTGGCAGAACAACACGTTATCTATTGGGGAAACAGGCTGCATTCCCGCTGCAATCCAAAATAAAAACAAGGTGTCCGGATAACTTGCCGCCTGCTGAAGCAAACGGGACAGCGACGCCGCTTCCTGGGTTGGCAAATCGATCAGGACCAGCGAAATCGGCTGCTGCTTCAAAAGCGGAAACATTGCCGTCAAAGTGCTGACCTGCCCCATGATTTGTCCGCCGAAGCGGCGGATTAAACTCGTTAAGCGCGTCTGTGCGCTCAGCGCATTATTCACCAACAATACAGTTAACATTGAGTTTCGCCTGTCTTTCCTCTGTTAGTGTGGACAGCGGACAGCGGATATATCCCCGTCTCATCGCCGGTCCCGACATTTCTTCAGGCAATCCGCCAAAGATCAGCCGGTTAAACCGGACCTCGTGTTCCTGAACTGGATGGAAGGAAATTTGCTTATTTTTCAGCATCGGCTTCACCTCAATTTCAACAAGAAAAGGGGACATGAAAAGCTGACTTTTCATGAACCCCTTCGTTCAACGGAAGTATTATACAGGAAGGCTTTTTTCAGTTCAAGAATTTTTTTCGGAATTTATACTCCAATCCCGGGAAAGCAGATGGGAGGATTCAGATAATCTGTTTTCATCATCACCTGTAACTGTAAGAATCAACGCTTCAGGTAGGAAATCATTTTCAGGCGCTTGCTTCAAAAACCTTTTTGAGTTATAATAAACTCAAATGAATTAATAATAAAAGGAGCGATTGGCAGATGACTGAAGAGGAATTGGACTTTTTGCAGGATACGGACTCGCTGCTTTGCCGGATCCGGGATTATTTTAATGACATTGACGAGTGGTTAGTGCTTGGCGGCAATAAAGAAGAAGCATGGGATAACGGTTGGAAAGCGGGCAAAGCGGAAGGGTTGATCGAAGGCCGGCGGGCTTTATTCACAGACCTTGTCCAACAGCGGATGGCGTTAACGGAAAGTGAGATACGTCTGATCTTTCTGCTTGAAGAAGACGACATTGCCGCCTTAGTGCAAATTTTGGACAGCCTTGAAGATGGCAAAGATCTGCGAAAACAAATCGAAGCGCTCGTCAGTCGGCGGCGCTTGAATCCGCAGCCTGAGAAATCCGATCAGGAAAAGAAAGAAAGCCGGGCCGATTATTTGAGTAACACCCGGATGGCAATCGCCTGCATGCGCGCGCAGTTTGATAAAGTCGACGAGCAGCGCCGCTTGGAAAGGGCAAGCGAAGAAAGTTTCCACAAGGGTTGGGAAGCGGGTCAGCGAGCGTTGATCAAGGTTGTCCTGAGTCAGCGGATGGACCTGAGCGAACGAGATGAACATGCCGTCGATATGCTCGGTATGGATGAATTCACCTCTTTGATCGGAGTCCTCACTCGGGTTGAAGACAAAAACGAACAGCGAAAACAAGTCAAAGAACTGCTGAAAAAGAAAATCAGATCCTGACTATCGGGATCTGATTTCTTTTATTCTTCACTTATGCGACTAAATCGGCAATCGCTTTCTGCATGACTTCCGTCTTGGCTTCGGCATCCTGCGCGCTGGTTCCCTTGATGCAGTAATAGAACTTGCATTTCGGTTCAGTGCCGCTTGGACGGATCGCTATCCAGGAACCGTCGGCCAGATAGTATTTCAGCACGTTGCTTCTGGAGAAGCCCTCCAGAGCAGCGATCACGCCGTTTTCCTCGCGGGTTGCTTCCTGATAGTCTTCAATCGCGGCAACCGCAGTACCGCCGATCTGCGCCGGCTTGTCCTTGCGCAGCGTGTCCAGAATCTCTTTGATCCGCAGCGCACCCTTCTGACCCTTCAACGTCAGCGAGGTCTGGCTCTCCTTGTAATAGCCCAGTTCGGCGTACAGACCGTTCAGCACGTCGACCAGCGTCTTGCCCTGAGCCTTATAGAAGCAAGCTGCTTCCGCCAGCATCAGACAAGCCTGCGGCGCGTCTTTATCGCGGACAAACGGTTTGATCAGAGAACCGTAGCTTTCCTCATACCCGAACACATAGTTCTTGGCCTGCGTCTTTTCATACTTGGCGACTTTTTCGCCGATGAATTTGAAGCCGGTCAGCGTCTTTTCCGTTTCCACACCGTATTTGGAAGCAATTTTTTCACCCAGATCGCTGGTAACGATCGTATTGAACATCACCGGATTCTGCGGCATCTTGCCTTTCGCCTGCAGCTGAGAAAGGATGTATTCGATCAAAACGGAACCACTCTGGTTGCCGCTGAGCAGCACATACTCGCCCTCATGCAGCACGCCGACGCCCATCCGGTCGGCATCCGGGTCGCAGACCAGAATGATATCGGCCTTCTTTTCTTCAGCCAGCTTTAACGCCAGCTCGTAAGCCCCCTTTTCTTCCGGGTTCGGAGTCTTGGTGCAGGAGAAATCCGGATCCGGCGTGCACTGTTCCTCAACCGGCGTGAAATGATAACCGGCGCGGGTAAAGACTTCGCGGACCGGAATGTTGGCGGTGCCATGTTCCGGTGAGAAGACGATTTCCACCAGATCGCGATTGACGTCCGGATTTAACTGAATCGAAAGCACGTTTTCATAATAAGCTTCATCGACGTCTTTGCCGATCATGTGGATCAGCTCCTGCTGCGCGGATGTGAGCTGCGGATCGATCGCCAGTTCATCCTCGACGGCGTTGACCTGATCGATGACCTGCTGGGCTAAATCCGGCACTAACTGACAGCCGGTTTCATCATACAGCTTATAACCGTTGTATTCCCGCGGATTGTGCGAAGCGGTGATCATGATGCCGCCAAAACAGTTCAGATTCCGAACAGCGAAGGACAGCTCCGGCGTTGGCCGCAGTGTTTCAAAAACATAGCTGGTAATCCCATGGCTCGCTAAGACCGCCGCGGATTCCCGTGCGAACTCGCTGGACATGTGGCGGTTATCGTAACCAATCGCCACGCCCCGGCGCATCGCTTCCTCGCCGCAGCCGACGATGTAGCGGGCAAAGCCCTCGTTCGCCTTGCGGATCGTGTGGATGTTGATGCGGTTGGTGCCCGCGCCTAACAGACCGCGCATGCCCGCCGTACCAAATTCAATATTCGTATAGAACGCATCCTGCTTTTCTTTCTCACTCATGCCCGCCAGCTCTTTTTTCAGCTGCGGGTCGATGTGCGGATGATTCAGCCACCGCTGATACAATTCTTCGATCATAGTTTTTCCTCCCTTGATGATCAATTTCGACAATGTTTGCGCTTACATAGCCCTTGGAAAAAAAAGAAGATGCCGCGCATCTTCTTATTCAATCCAACTTATGCAATTACTTTCTGTGCACGCAGAACTTCTTCGATTGTTGTGATTGCGACTTCTTCGTCTTCGCCTTCACAGGTTACCGTCACTTCGGACTGTGTCGGAATGCCCAGGGACATAACACCCATGATGGATTTCATGTTGACAGAACGTCCTTTATAAGCAACCTTCACTTCGCTCTTAAACTTGCTGGCAGCGTTGACTGCAACCGTTGCCGGACGTGCATGTAAGCCAACTGGATCAATAACCAATACAGAAATCTGTTTCATTTTGTTTTTTACCTCCTGCTCTACCTGAATTCATTTTAACTCATTTTTGAACGTGTTACAAGAAGAAAGTGAAGAAACGATAGGGCTTTCAGTCACCGCTTTCATTTGTGATAAGGTTCGTGATTTAAAATCCTGAAACTTCGATAAATTTGTTCAAGAACCAACAAACGGCACAGCTGATGGGGAAATGTCAGATCCGAAAGCTTCCAGCGCAGATCGGCCCGGGCGATCACTTCCGGACTGACGCCCAGCGAGCCGCCGATGACGAAAGCGATCTGACTGCCCTGGTAGCTGAAAATCTGCTGGATCTGCTCTGCCAGCTGCTCGGAAGTATAGGACTTGCCTTTTAAATCGAGCAGAACCACGGTTTCTTCTTTTTTCAGCTTCGCCAGAATCCGTTCGCCTTCCCTCTGCTTCACCTGCTCGTTCTGCGCTGGGGAATTGGATTGCGGCGCGGCGATGTCGTCGACTTCAACAATCTCCGTCTTACAATACGGCTGCAGCCGTTTCAGGTATTCCTGGATGCACTGCTGCATCGGTTTTTCCTTAATGCGCCCGACGGCGATCACCCGGATCATTCAATCGTCACGCTCAGCTTGACTTCCTGATTGTTGCGCAGAACGACCAGCTCAGCCGGATCGCCGATCGTTTTGCCATACAGCAGCTTGCGGAAGGTTTTATAGCTGTCCACCGGCGATCCGTCGAAACGGATCAGGATGTCGTTGACATGCACGCCGGCTTTTTCAGCCGGGCATTCCTCAGCAATCTTGGTGACCAAAAGACCTTCGGTCTGATCCAGACTGATGCCCATATAGCTTTTCTGATAGCTGGTCAGAGCGCTGACGTCCTTGCCGCTGATGCCGACAAACGGCCGGTTGACCTTGCCGCTGGCCTTCAGCTGTTCCACAATCGTCGTGACTTCGTTGATCGGAATCGCGAAGCTGATGCCCTCGGTAGAATTCCCCTGCAGCTTCATCGTCGTAATGCCGATCAGCTCGCCGTTCATATTGATCAACGGGCCGCCGCTGTTGCCGGCATTGATGGCCGCGTCGGTCTGCAGCACAAGCATGTCCCAATCGTCCGTTCCGTCTTTATCCACATCCATTGAAATCGTGCGGTCTTTGGAGGAAATCACGCCGACCGTCACGCTGCCGTCGGCTTCCGCCCCCATCGAATGTCCGATCGCCATGACCCACTCGCCTTTTTTGCACAGCGACGAATCGCCCTGATCGAAGGCTTCGGCCCGGAAATCGGGAATCACCTTCAGCAAGGCCAGATCGGTATAGGGATCGGCTCCGACTAACTCCGCCGGCAGCTGTTCGCCATTGGCAAACGATACGTGGATCGGGCCGCCGGAAGTGATGACATGCTGATTGGTTATGATATACACGGCCTCGCTGGTCGTACTGTAAATCGTGCCGCTGCCGCTGGCGATCAGATCTTCGCCAGTCTCATCCAGAACCGACACGCCGGTCACCTTCGCTTCGCTGCGCTCCACGATCTTGGTGATATCCGAGGTAACGACCGAAACCGGGCGCGTCGACTGCTGCGGATCCTGCGTCGGCGGTTCCTGTGACTTCTCTTTTTTTACCTGCCACAGCTCAACGGTCAGAACCAAGTTCCAGCACGCCAGCAGGGCGGTAAGCAGAATCAAGCCTTTCTTCATATCGGCATCCTCCCATGAGTATTTCATACTGTCCCGCGGCTTTCAGCACCAGATCCTTTCGGCAGGCGCATTGTTTCAAAGCGTCGGCGCTGACCTGCCGGGCCAGCTGCGGCTGGTTCGCTTCTTCGCTGAGATGCGCCAAGAAGATCGAACGAGTCCGCGGCGTGACTAAGCGCGTCAGCAGATGGGCACAGTCCTCGTTGCACAGATGTCCACTGTCGGAAAGAATGCGCATTTTGATCGGATAGGGACGGCGGGTCTGCATCAGCATTCCCACATCGTGATTGCTTTCCATCACGTAATAGTCCGCATCGGCGATCAACGGCACGCATTCCTCCCGGACATATCCGGTATCGGTAATGTACACCAGCTTTTCCTGCGCCGTTTCCAAAACGAAGCCAACGGTATTTTCAGCATCGTGGGACAGCGGCAGCGGCGTCACTCTGAGATCGCCCACCTGAAATGGCGTATAGGGCTTGATCCAGTGCTGATCCGCACGGTTTTCCAGACTGAAAGCCGCATAGGCTTCAACACCGGAAAACATCTTGAGCTGGCTTGTATGGTCGCGGTGACCATGGGTGACCAACAGTGCTTCTGTGTTCAGATAGTCTACACCGATCATGTGAAAACTGCGTGTTAAATAAGTCCTGGTCGTGCCGCAGTCGATCACGATCTGCGTGGCGGCGGTTTTTAACACAAAACAGTTACCCTTGGAACCGCTCGCCAACAGGTAAAATTCCATCGAGCCTAACATGGCAGCCACCCGTTGCACGGATTCTGACGCACGCCGTTTTTCATGATGAAGAAATGAACGTGCGGCCCGGTCGCCCGGCCGGTCATGCCGATCTGGCCGATAATCTCGCCTTTTTCGACGTTCTGTCCGACTTTGAAGAAGGCAGGTTGATTCATGTGGCCGTAATAGGTCTTATAGCCGTTATTGTGGTCAATGATCTGATAGTAGCCGTTAATCGGGCTGTAGCTGGCTTCTACGATCGTGCCGCGGTCAGCCGCATACAGATTACCATAGCGGTTATAGGAGTTCTTGATGTCGATCGCCTGATGCCCTCTGTAACAGCCCCAGCGGCAGGTAATCGACGGATTGTCAACCGGCCAGCGGAATGTACCGGTGCCATAGCCCGGGATGACCTTCGTGCCGACGCGCGTTTCTTCGCGGACCGGCTGGCGGGTGATAATCGAGGACACCAGCGTACCGCCGGTATTCTCGCCATTAATCCAGACTTCCTCATAGAACGCGTTGCGTGAACCATTTTGAGCATGCACGTCAATGACGGAGGAGCCTTCCTTCATATTCGGATCTTCCTTGTAAATCGGATCCTCCGGATAAACTTCTTCTTTGGCGACGCGCTCCTTGGTAACCTTGATCGTAATCGGAGATTGGAAATTGGTGACGTTGAGCACCATGCCCGGCTGGATCAGCTGATCGACATTGTCCAGCTGATCGCTGTTGATCGACACGACCTGCTGGGCGGACAGCCCGTTCTTCGTGCCGACGCCGTCGATCATATCGCCTTCGACAACCGTGTAGTATTTCATTTCCAGATTCGGGTCGGCCCCATAGCTTAAATAGTGCAGGATTTCCTGCTTGTCTTTCAGAATATTGGAAGATGAAGCCCGGCCATTGGTAACGGTCATTTTCTCAAGCACGTCGATGCTGACCTCGCGGGTGCCGTAGGTCTTCAGCTCCGGTGTGGATTGTCCCATCCGCACTGTATCCAGCGTCTCTTTGGACACGAAATTCAACAGGTATTGATCCCGGGCGTCATAAAAATCCTGGAGATTCTTAACGTAGATCGTCGCGTACACGTCGTTTTCATCCGAAAAGTCAATCCGGTTGGTTTCGACGGAAAACAGATCGTTTTCCTTCAAGTACGCGCAAATCGCCGCGTCGATATTCTCGTACCGGGTGTAGCTCAGCTCGTCGGTCACGATCAGATCTTCCCCCAGCTCCAGACGGGTATTGGGAAAATCATCCTCATAAACGCTGTGGTAGACTTCATCCAACAGTGCTTCGACTTTCGCGTAATCGTTGACGACGCCGACCAGTTTTCCGGCGTTATAGATTTTTTTTACCGTCTGCGGCTGAGCGGAAAGACTTACAACCTGCTGGGGAAGCAAACTTTCTTCCACCTTTCCCTGTGCCGCGACAACCTGATTCGCCCGGGAGAGGGATGGCCACAGCCCGGCGATCAGCGCGCTTAAAACCAGCGCGGCGGCAATCGGTATCCATTTTTTCATTCAATCCTCCCTTTCGGGGTCGTTACCCATTCTGATTCTCATAGTTGTAAAAGGCGTTGATGTTGCGTTCAAACGCCAGCTCGATCTGACGGGTCGGACCGTTACGATGCTTGGCGATGTTAATTTCTGTTTTTTCCGTGCCTTCCTCGCTCTTTTCCCGCTGATAGTATTCATCGCGGTATAAGAACATAACGATGTCGGCATCCTGTTCCAGGGCTCCGGATTCACGCAGGTCGGACAGCATCGGCCGCTTGTCCTCACGTTTTTCAACAGATCGGGACAGCTGCGACAAAGCGATGACCGGCACCTGCAGCTCACGCGCCAGCCCTTTGAGACCGCGGGAAATCTCCGAAACTTCCTGCTGGCGGTTATCGGGATTGCGGCCGCTGCCGGTGATCAGCTGAATGTAGTCGATCAGGATGACGGCCAGACCGTGCTCCGCCTGAAGCTTGCGGCATTTGGAATGAATCTCGGAAACCCGCACGTTCGGAGAATCGTCAATGAAGATCTTCGTCGCCTTCAAATCGGCAGCGGCTTCGTTAAGCTGGTTCCATTCGTTGTTGTTGAGAAAGCCGGTGCGCAGCTGGCCGCCCGGAACCCGGCTTTTGGCGGAAAGCATACGGGAGATCAGCTGCTCGGCAGGCATTTCCAGAGAAAAGATCGCCGCGGCCTGATGGTTGAGCTGCGCGATCTGCATTGCGACGTTTAACGCGAAGGCAGTCTTGCCCATCGAAGGTCGGGCCGCCAGGATGATCAGGTCGCCGCGCTGGAACCCGTTGGTCGTGTTGTCCAGATCGCGGTACCCCGTCGCCACGCCGGTCACGCCGGATTTCTGCGCGCTCATTTTATGGATATTTTCAATGACCTCGTTTACGACTTCGTTGCTGGATTTAAAATCGGTCGTCTTGCGCCGGCGCGTCACGTCGAGGATCTGCTTTTCCGCCATGTCCATCATCGTTTCCATGTCGCCGGCATTCTGCATCCCTTCCTCTGCGATATTCTGCGCGGTTTCAATTAAATTGCGCAATAACGCTTTGGACTGGATCAGCTCGATATAGTATTTCGTACTGGCGGAGGTTACGGAACTGTCCGCCAGCTGCATGATGTATTCCAGACCGCCGACTGAAGCCAACAGTCCCTGATCGGTCAGAAGACTGGCTACCGATACGGCGTCGACCGGTTTGCCTTCGCCGTTGAGTGTTTCCACGGCGGCGTAGATTTTGCGATGTGCTTCTAAAAAGAATTCTTCACTGCGCAGTCCTTCTTCAGACGCGATGCGGACGCTGTTGGGATAGATGAAGAGCGAACCCAACAACGACTGTTCGGCGTCAATACTGCTGGGCATCTGCCGCATACGCGATTACTCTTTTCCTGTAACCTGGACGCGGATCGTCCCGATCACGTCCTTATACAGTTCAATCCGGACATTGGTGACGCCGAGGCTCTGGATCGGCGCGGTATCGAGAATCTTGCGTTTGTCGATATGAATGCCGTGTTTGCGCTCTAATTCCTGGGCAATCTGCTTCGTCGATACGGAACCGAAGACGCGGCCTTCCTTGCCGCTCTTAACCGAGAACTGAAGCATGATCTTTTCCAGCTTCGCCGCCGTTTCGCGGGCCTGAGCTTCCATTTCCTTTTCGTTCAGCTTCGCCTGAACCTTCTGTTCGTCCAGAATTTCCAGACTCTTGGCCGTAGCCTGAACAGCCAGACGGTTGCGGATCAGAAAGTTGCGGGCATATCCGTCGGCAACCTCCACGATCGCGCCTTTCTTGCCTACCTTGCTGACATCGCTTAATAAAATGACTTTCATCGTTTATTCCTCCTTCATTACTTCGTCCAGCGTGGCGATCAACTCGGTTCGTAAATCTTCCACGCTCGTATTTTCCCGCTGCAGCGCGGCGGCGCTCAAATGCCCTCCGCCGTGCATCCGTTCCATAATCACCTGCACGTTGACATGGCCGCGGCTGCGCGCACTGATCGCCGTCTGGGAATCGCTGATCCTGGCGATGACAAAAGCGGCTTCCACGCCTTTAATCATCAAAATCGTATCGGCAACCTGCGACAGCATCGCGCGGGAAAGAATCTCATTGTCCGTCACTGCGGAAATGACAATACCATTATCTCTTTTTTCACAGAATTTTAAAACCTTTGTTTTCGTTTCAAATTCAGAATATTCATCCTTTAATAAATTATCGGCTTCCTGCGGATCCGCACCCCAGCGGCGAATCATCGCCGCGGCTTCAAACGTGCGGGTGCCGGTGCGGACTTTAAAGCGGTTGGTGTCGATCATCATCCCTGTCAGCATGATCGTCGCTTCCTCGCTGATAAAGTCGACTTTTCCCGTCTGATACGGCACAAATTCCGAGATCAATTCGCAAGCGCTGGATGCGCTCGGTTCGATGTAGACAAGAATCGGGTTGATATCCAGATCGGTACGGCGGCGGTGATGATCGAAAATCGCGATCTTCTTGGCTTTTTCCAATACCTGCGCGCCGTTGGACTGGCTTGGGTGATGGTGATCGGCCATGATGACCAGCGTTCCGTCCCGCAGCTGGTTCAGCGCTTCGTTTTCCGTGACAAATTTATGACGCGGTTCCAGTTCCTTCTTATACAGATTCATCGCGCCGCTGAGCTTTTCCTCCATCCCGCCGGATTTGGAAATGATGCAGCATGGCTTGTCATATGCCTGAACGATTCGGCTTAAGCACATCAGCGAACCGAGACAGTCAAAATCAGCTTCCTTATGGCCTAATAAAATAACGTTCGTGCTCTTCTTGATCAGATCGCGCAGCGTATGCGCCATGATCCGCACGCGCACGCGGCTGCGCTTTTCCTGCGCTTCGCTGCTGCCGCCGAAATATTTGACGTCCTCGCCCTGACGGCGGATCGCCACCTGGTCGCCGCCCCGGCTCTGCGCCAGTTCCAGCAGCTGGTTGACCATTTCATCCAACTGCGCCACATCGCTGCTTCCGCGGGCAAAGCCCATCGACAGGGTGATCGCCACATCGAGCTGCTGGGATGCCTTGCGGGTCTGGGCCAGAATGCTGAAACGCTCGTCCACGATCTGCTTGAAAATCCGCTCGTTTAAAACGACGAGGAACCGGTCGGACTTTAACCGCCGCAGAAGCATGCCGTGATTCTTCGCCCATTCGACGACCGGCTGGCGGATATTGTTGTTGATCATCGCGATCTCCTGTTCTTCTTCATACTGCGTGGATTCTTCGTAGTTATCGAGATGAATCAGACCGACGACGACCTGTTCTTCCTGATACGCTTTCTCCAGCTGCTGCTGCTCGGTGACATCCTGGAAAAACAAAATCCGGGCGTCTTCCTTGCGCGCGATTTCATAGGTCCGGTCGTCGATCTGGACCTGGACCTTTTCCACATCCCCCTGAATCAGATCATTGACCTCTGGCAGCCACATCGTCAGCTTTTTGGAGATGCGGTTGATGCCGCGATCAGCGAACAATTCGCTCATCCAGGTGATCGTGTAGTTTTCATCATACGTCAGAATTCCAATCTGACCAAACTGGAAAGCATCCTTGGCTTCGCTGCCCAGAATTCGGGAAACGCCGAACATCCGGTTCTGGCTGTCCTCTTGAAAATACTGCACGAGGAAATACACCGTCAGGGTATTGATGATGAAGTATAAAGCGGCGAGCTTGATATCCAGATCGAACAGGAAATACAGGCAGACTAAGCCCAGCACTTCGACAACAATCAGGATCAGCAGCAGCGTTTTGATCTTTCCAATTTTTTCAGACACAAACGTTACCTCCTTAGAATTTTCTCCCGCATATCGGTCGTGACATACAGGAAGCCGACGATCGCCAGCAGCGGCAGCATGATCGGCAGCATCAAGAACGTGATAAGAATGACGAACAGCGCGACGTTTTTATGGTAGCGGACCGCCCCGTAAACCAGGCAGCAGATATACCCGAAAAAGACCAGTACCAGCGCGCCCAACACCCCGCCGATCAGGATCAGCTCCGTCGCCCAGGACGGCAGCGTTGCCAGCTGGCTGGTAAAATTACTGGCGATAAACAGAAGAAAGCAGACGTAGGCCAGCGCCTTCGGGATCATGATCTCGCTTAACGGCTTGGGCGGCGCGACTTTAATCTTCATCCGCTTCAGCATGAAATTCGAAAGCAGATGGACGATGATGCCTTCCATCACGCCGGTCAGCACCGCTGACAAAACGAAGATCATTTTGAGAAATCCCGTGATATCCAGACTCGCCGGCAGCTGCACATTGAAATTTTCCGACATCTGCGTCATCATTTTGCCCATTTCGGAAATTTCCATAGCTATATCATAACCGAAAAAGGACGCAAATAAAACCGTTGTGATTAAATTTGAAAGAATGGTAAAGATCATCGTCGTCAGCATCAGGCGCAGATTATTCCATCCGCTTTTCACTCCCTGACCATACACTACGCCGCAAACGCAGGCTGTAATGACGTAAAACCAGGTTTGCGGACCGGCGATAATAAATGAAAGAAAAATAACGGAAACAAACGGAACCAGCGCGCTTTTCCATCCGTATTTCACCGCGTACATCACCATCGGCAGCGGCACCAGCCACGCGGCGTACAAATC
Organism: Holdemania sp. Marseille-P2844; assembly: GCF_900120005.1. Classification (GTDB taxonomy): domain Bacteria; phylum Bacillota_I; class Bacilli_A; order Erysipelotrichales; family Erysipelotrichaceae; genus Holdemania. The sequence goes on along the minus strand of NZ_LT635454.1, from coordinate 239,956 downwards.
CAAAAGCCCGGCCAGCTGCCGGTTTATAAACAGAAACAGACCGATCAGGGCGACCATCATCGCGCCGTCGGTTATTTTTCTTACACTATTATTCATGTTGTCCCTCCTGTGAATGGCAAAAACCTCCACCAGATCACTGATGGAGGCTTTTTCATAACTTAGTCGTTAACGTAAGGCAGCAAAGCCATCTGGCGTGCGCGTTTAATCGCAGTCGCCAGCATGCGCTGATACTTCGCGCGCGTGCCGGTAACCCGCCGTGGAATGATCTTGCCGTTGGCAGAAACAAACCGCTTCAGCAGTTCAACATCTTTATAGTCGATCGAAGTGATATTGTTCTTTGTGAAATAGCAAACCTTTTTGCGTCCCATACGCTGTTTTTTGAATGCCATAGTCGATCTCCTTTCAATTAAAATGGTAAGTCATCGCTGGAAATATCCAGTGTCGGACCAGCGCTGAAATCATCGAATCCATCGTTCGCCGCAGCGTCCCCAAACGGGTTGGCCTGGGCATAACCGGCGTTCTGCGGCTGATAGCCCATCGAAGCAGAACGATTTTCAGAAGCCGATTTCGATTCCAGCAGCTGTACGCTGTCACAGACCACTTCTGTGACGTACACTTTCTGACCGGAAGCATTGTCATAGTTCCGTGTCTGGATCCGTCCGTCAACGCCGACCAGCGCCCCTTTGTGCGCATACTGGCCGAGGAAATCCGCAGATTGCCGCCAGGCCACGCAGCTGATGAAATCAGTCTGCCGGTCCTGCCCGTTGCCGCCGGAGAACCGACGGTCGCAGGCGACGGTGAAGGTTGCGACAGAAAGTCCGCTCTGGGTCTTTCTCAGCATTGGATCGCGGGTTAAACGCCCGACTAAAATGACACGATTAATCATGACAGCTCCTCCTTCAGTACTTTATCGCTTATTTTTCGTCCTGTTTGATGATCATGTAACGGACAATGTTCGCATTAATGCGGGACAGACGATCAAATTCTTTAACCGTTGCATTGTCAGCTTCAAAAGTTACAACCATGTAGTAACCTTTGGTCATGTCTTCGATACGATACGCAAACTCTTTGACTCCCCAGTCATCTACCTTCAGGATTTTTCCTCCGTTGTCGGTGATGATGGCGTGCAGTCCGTCGATAACCTGCTGACGAGCTGCATCATCCAGGGATGCGTTTACGATGTACATGACTTCATACTTTTTCATGTAGCACACCTCCTTATGGTCTATTGGCTTATCGCTTGGCGGATAAGCAAGGAGTAAATATTTTTTATATCTACCCGTTTATCTAGTATAGCAAACTCCCCAGCGAAAGTAAACATGTTTTTTTTGTTATTTTATTTTTGAAATAAGCCTGTCATTTCAAGCCTATTTTCCTTTGCCAATCCTCGATTTCACGGTATTCAACTGCCTTTTCCCTGACGTTTCCTATATAATAAAGTTAGAAAAAAGGAGCGTCGTTATGAAATCATACCGAAAGGGATGGATCGCCTTTTCGATCCTGCTTTTATTGACCGGCTGCCAACATCAGCCTGCGGAAATCGGTCTGACCACCGTCTCTGCCGATTATCAGAAGCAGCATGCTGAAAATCAGAAAAGTCCGGAATTCGCGGAACAAAACCCGGAAGTCATCGCCGCTTTGGTCAACGATGTGGTCAAACTGCGCTTTCAGCGTGCAGGTGAAGGTTTAGCTTCCCATTTGACCGAAGCCTGCCGCGAACGGTTTATCATTGCCAATCAAGCCGTCAGCGGAACGGATTATGGCCTGACCCGGTTAGGCAAGCTGGAAAGCTGCGAAATCCTGACGATCAATGACAACACGGTTTTGGCTCAGATCAAAGCTTCTTATGGGGACACGCCTGCGGCTTATGCGCTTGTCTTAACGTTGGTCAACGAAGATCAGACCTGGCTAGTGGATCAGAGTCTCTGGATGGCGAACGATCAAACCCGGCGCGGTCCGGTTGAAAGTGCTGATCAGCTTGCCAAAGCGTATCAGGAAGCAGTTCTTTCTCAGGATTACGCCCGGCTCGCCGCGCTTTATAACGCGCCTGCGGATCCCAACGGCCCCCTGTTCTGGAGTACGGTCAAAATTGCCGACTGTGAAATCACGGCGCGGCAAATTCAGCGGGAGCAGGCTTGCTTCCAGCTGCAATTCACGGTTGAGGATCCCGGCATGTCCCAGCTGAAAAAAGGAACCTCGACAGGCTGGCTGTGGTGCCGCCGTCAGCCGCATCATAACGGAGACTCAATTTCCGGCTGGATCATTGAAGGTCTGATGACAAAGCAGCCGCCAACATCCTGGTGGCAGTCCTGACCTTTCATCTGCCGCAGCCTTCGCTGCTTATTTCCCCCAACGTTCTGAACAAGCCTGCAGGAAAAACAAAGCTCTGAACTTCACCGAGGAATTCAGAGCTTTGTAATTCTATAATTTAACATGTTTCAAGGAAATGGGCGATACGTTTTAGCGCACCTTTGATTTCATCAATGCTGTAAGCGTAAGAGATCCGCACGAAGCCTTCGCCGCTGGCGCCGAAGGCGTTGCCCGGTACGACCGCAACCTTTTCTTTTTCCAGCAGCTTCTCGCAGAATTCTTCCGAGGTCATCCCGGTATGCTTGATCGAAGGGAACACATAGAATGCCCCCTGCGGCATTGGGCATTGCAATCCCATCCGGTTTAAGCCGTTGACGATAAAATTGCGGCGGCGTTCAAACGAATCCTTCATCATTTCAACATCCCCATCGCCCTTGGCCATCGCTTCAATGCCGGCATACTGGCTGATTGTCGGTGCACACATGATCGCGTACTGATGAACCTTATTCATTGCGGCGATCAAATCCCGATGAGCGGCGATATAGCCTAACCGCCAGCCGGTCATCGAATAGGCTTTGGAGAAACCGCTGATCAAAATCACCTGATCCTTGATCTCATTAAAGGAAGCAATTGAGCAATGCTTGCCGCTGTAGGTCAACTCAGCGTAAATTTCATCCGTAACCACCGCGATCCCGGATTCCTGAATCAACGGCACAATCTCGCTGAAGTCTTCCTTTGTCATGATGCCGCCGGTAGGATTTCCCGGGAAATTCATTAAAATCGCTTTGGTCTTCGGGGACAGCGCCTGTTTAAGCTGTTCCTTTTTCAGTTTGAATTTATCTTCTTCTTTTAATTCCACGATCACTGGAACACCGCCCGCCAGACGCACGCATGGTTCATAGGCGACATAACCCGGAGACAGCACGATCACTTCATCTCCCGGATTCAATAACGAGCGGAAGGCGATATCAATCGCTTCGCTGCCGCCGACCGTAACCAGAATATCGCTGTTCCACGCATACTCCAGCTGGAATCTCCGTTTCAGATAACGGCAGATCTCCTTGCGCAATTCCGGCAGTCCGGCATTGGCGGAATAAAATGTCCGCCCCTTTTCAATCGCATAGATCGCTTCCTCGCGGATATGCCACGGAGTATCAAAATCCGGTTCGCCGACGCCCAGTGAAATAACGCCTTCCATCGAACTGGCCAGATCAAAAAACTTGCGGATGCCTGACGGCGGGATCGTCCCGATGACGTCGTTTAACAATGACTTGGGGTTCATGGGGTCACCAGCAGTCGTTCCTGATCATCTTCCTGCTGATCAATGATCACACCTTCGACTTTATACTGTTTTAAAACAAAGTAAGTGGCCGTGCCCTTGACCCCCTCAATCGGAGCCAGCTTCTGACCGACAAAATCGGCAACTTCGCGCATCGTCCGGCCCTTGACGATCACGATGAATTCGGACCGGCCGGAAATCAGATACATGTTGCTGACCTCAGGGTAACGGTAAATTTTCTCCGCGACTTTATCATAGCCGCAGTCGCGCTCCGGCGAAGCGTTGACCTCAATCAGCGCCATAACGTGATCCTGATTCGTCTTATCCCAGTTGATGACGGTGTGATATCCGCAGATGACCTTTTCCTCGGCCAGCTTCTTCATTTCGCCGTCTACCTGTTGTGGAGTTGAGTTTAAAATATCGGCAAGATCGGTAACGGATATCCGGGCATCCTGTTCGATCGCTTTTAATAATTGAATCTCCTGCATGAGTATTCCTCGCTTTCTTTTTTCCTATGACCTGATATTACCCGCCGTCAGGCCATCCAGGAAACGAGTCTTGTCATTTTCCACATTCTCATTTCCGAACTTCCCCCACTTTCCACGCTTCTGCTTCATGTCAATCATGCGCTTTGGCTTCCAGCTGTTTCTGATTGCCGGATAGTTCCGGCTCAAACCGGCCGCCGGCACGCTGAATGATTATAGGATATCATAAAAAACAGGCTTGCGGGGCAAGTTTCGCCGTCTGTTTCTGAAAATCATGACAATTTTCTCGGATTTTATTGAAAATTTTCAACAAAACAGGATCAGGTTTCCCTGATCCCTTCTTTTTTATCTTATATCGCCATACCGGTGAAACGGCGCTGACTGATCTTTATTCCCTATCCTTCAGCTGTCCTTCGTTGAGAACTACCCGGTGATCGCTCAGTTCGGATACGACGTTGGAGTGGGTGACGACGATAACCGTCTTCCCGAATTCCTCTGTCAACATCCGGAAGATCTTGATGATCTCCTGTTCCGTCGCCGTGTCCAGGTTGCCTGTCGGTTCGTCCGCAAAGATTAAATCCACGTTGGACGCGATCGCCCGTGCAATCGCCACCCGCTGCTGCTCGCCGCCGGACAGCTTCGTCACCAGACGGTCTGCTTTTGATTTCACGATGCCGAATTTCTCCAGCAGCGCATACGCTACTTCCTTCTGATTCTTCGGAATGGCATTGTCCGTTTCCGTCATCGCCAGCTCGATGTTCTCCAGCCCGGTCAGATAGCTGATCAGGTTGTATTGCTGGAACACGATGCCGATCTTATTGCGGCGGTACTTGTACAGTCCGATCTTGTCCAGATCGTCGCCTTCGTAAAAGATCTTCCCGCTTTCCTGCTTGTCCAGTCCTGCGATGATCGACAACAGCGTCGTTTTGCCGCTGCCGGACGGACCGAGGATCGTGTAGAACTGCCCCTGTTCAAACTCATAGGACAGATCTTTCAGAATCTGACGTTTGTAACCGCCGTCTTCATAGCCATAGTTCAGATTTTCTAACTTTAATATCGTTGTCATATTCTCTGCCCTCCTTAATTCTGATTCATCAAGATCTTCTTCGGATTGAACCGCATGATCATAAACGACGGAATCAGGATTGAAATGAAGACGACGCCGATGCCCAGAACGTAGATTTCTCCAATGATCATCGGATTGATCTGCACTTCATATTCCGATAACAGGTCATCCTGACTGATTTCCGTAAAGTAGTTCGTCTCCCCCCAATAGATTGTGCCGTTGTTCTGATCGTCCAGCGTTCCATATTGGCTTTCTGTATCAACCTGATAATCCATCACCATCTTGCCAACCTGTTTGGCGACTAACGAACCGCTGACGACTGACAGGGTGAAGCCGATCAGTGCGACGATGATCAATTCAACAAAGAACTGCGCCACAATCTTCATCTTGGAAACACCGATCGAAAGCAGCACGCCGATCTCATATTCACGGGTTTTCAGCGTTAAGGCTGTGACTAACGTAATGATGACGATGGCATTGATCGCAACGATCCAGACGATGATGTTGGAGAACAGCGACAGTGTATCCAGCGGCCGCGCCAGTTTCTTAAACGTATCATTATTCGCGTCAATCTTCATGAACTCCTTCAAATCAGACTGATGATCCGCCACGAACTGATCGACATTCAGCGGATCGTCCAACAGGAAGACCGCTTTGTTGACATACGTATAGCTTTCCGGGGTCGGCACTTCCACATCCGTGTAATCTTCCGGATATTGTTCTTTAGAGTATTCATATTGCTTCATGCCGATCTTATAGAAAGCATTGCCGTAAGCCAGCGCCGGGGCCAGAATTGTATTGTCCGGCGAATCATAGCGGCTCATCCATTTGTATTCGTCAGAATTCTCATCCAGTTCCTCGTTATTGTGATAGATCCCGATGATTTCCAGCGTCATGTGGATATCCTCATCTGTAACGCCGCTTTGTTCGTAATACCGCATATCGTTCGCGCTGATCAAATCAATCGTAATCGTATCGCCGACACGCAGATTGTTATGGCTGGCCAGTTTGTCGGTGATCAGGCAGACCATTTTGCCTTCGTCTACTTCTGCCTGGTTATAAAACCGGCCTTCCACAATTTCATACATCTTGTCTTCCAGCTCGATCATATTCGGAAAGAAATTGGTCTGAAATTTCAGATCGGGCTCAATGTATTCCACGGTGGTTCCATCTTCATAGGTCATCGTTCCGCCGCCGTTGCTTTCCCGCTCATTGTTCAGCGGCACTGTTTCAAAATCATTGGAATAAAGCATATTGGTGCTGACAACATTGACCGTTTTGACCCGCTCGTCGCTCATCAGGCTCTTGATGTCCTCCAGCTTTACCGACGGATAATTCTTGTAAGCTTCCTGTTGTTCCTCCCCTTCCAGCGCGTCGGCATAATCATAGAAGGCCATATAATCCGTTTCATACGAAACGACAGCCCGCATCTTCCGCCGGGTTTCAATCTTCGCCTGTTCCGAAGCGTTGTTGATACCCAATCCGATAATGACTAAATTGCCGATCAAAAAGAAGGTGATCGCCAACAGGATTGATTTCGACATGCGCCGCGTCACATTCTTGATCGCGCGTGTAAAAAAATTCATCGTTTATTTTCCCCTTTCCTCCCTGACTTTGCGTCAGGTTTATTCTACAACTTCATAGTATCATAGAACTTCAGACTGAATTCCTTTCAAATTTATTAAGGAAAAGGCCAAGGATTGAACCTCAGCCTTATTTTTGATTATTGAATATCCTTCAGCTGTCCCTCGTTGAGAACTACCCGGTGATCGCTCAGCTCCGATACGACGTTGGAGTGGGTGACGACGATAACCGTCTTCCCGAATTCCTCTGTCAACATCCGGAAGATCTTGATGATCTCCTGTTCCGTCGCCGTGTCCAGGTTGCCTGTCGGTTCGTCCGCGAAGATTAAATCGACGTTGGACGCGATCGCCCGTGCAATCGCCACCCGCTGCTGCTCGCCGCCGGACAGCTTCGTCACCAGACGATCTGCTTTTGATTTCACGATGCCGAATTTCTCCAGCAGCGCATACGCCACTTCCTTCTGATTCTTCGGAATGGCATTGTCCGTTTCCGTCATCGCCAGCTCGATGTTCTCCAGCCCGGTCAGATAGCTGATCAGGTTGTATTGCTGGAATACGATGCCGATCTTGTTGCGGCGGTACTTGTACAGTCCGATCTTATCCAGATCGTCGCCTTCGTAATAGATCTTCCCGCTTTCCTGCTTGTCCAGCCCCGCGATGATCGACAACAGCGTCGTCTTACCGCTGCCGGATGGACCGAGGATCGTGTAAAACTGCCCCTGTTCAAACTCATAGGACAGATCTTTCAGAATCTGACGCTTGTAGCCGCCGTCTTCATAGCCATAGTTCAGATTTTCTAACTTTAATATCGTTGTCATATTCTCTGCCCTCCTTAATTCTGATTCATCAAGATCTTCTTCGGATTGAACCGCATGATCATAAACGACGGAATCAGGATTGAGATGAAGACAACGCCGATGCCCAGAATATAGATTTCTCCAATGATCATCGGATTGATCTGCACGTTGTATTCTTCTAACAGATCATCCTGAGTGATCTCGGTGAAGTAATTGGTCTCGCCATAATAGAAGTTATTGTTGTTGTCATTCTCATCCGCATATTTGTTTTCCGTATCGACCTGATAGTTCAGCACCATCTTGCCCACCTGCTTGGCGACTAACGAACCGCTGACGACTGACAGGGTGAAGCCGATCAGCGCGACGATGATCAGTTCGACGAAGAACTGCGCCACGATCTTCATCTTGGATACGCCGATCGAAAGCAGCACGCCGATTTCATACTCACGCGTTTTCAGCGTTAAGGCTGTGACGAGGGTGATGATGACGACAGCGTTGATCACGACGATCCAGACGATGATGTTGGAGAACAGCGACAGCGTATCCAGCGGGCGCGCCAGTTTCTTAAACGTATCATTATTGGCGTTCAGAATGACATAATTGCCGGTCTGATCCTGATAATCCTCAACAAATTGATCGACCTGCAGCGGATCCTCTAAAAGATAAACGGCTTTGGAAGCCATGCCGTAATCTTCCTTCGCCATGATGTCTTCCTCTTTATAATATTCCGGCGTCGTCGTCATATAATAACGATACGATTTAACGTAGAAATCATAATATTTGTCGGAAGCGGTCGTCGCTGGCATCAACAGCGTGTTCTGCGGCGATTCATAACGGGCCATCCATTTATATTCGTCAGAATTCGGATCCAGCTGTTCGTTGCTTTTATAGATGCCGATGATTTCCAGAGAAAGAAGCAGATCCTCCTCGGTAATTCCCGAGCCTTCCATCTGCTCGATCTGCGAAGAATCAGTGATGTTGACGCTGATCGTGTCGCCGACGTGCAGGTTGTTCAGCTCTGCCAGTTCCTGCGGAACGCAGACGACGGCAGCGGAATTGTCAATCTCTTCCTGGGTGTAGAAACGCCCTTCCAGCATCTCATAGGTACCGTCCTGGAATTCGATCATATCCGGATAGCGATTGGTCTGCACGCGCAGATCCGCCGGCTTCCAACTATAAGACATCACAGAAACAGCGCCGTCGACTTCCGACTCTGTGTTTTCCTGCGGCTTGTAATTACTGTCAAACTCATTATTCAGCGGAACCGATTCGAAATCTTGGGAATACATCTGCTGAGTAGAGATGAAGTTGACCGCCTTGACCCGGCTGTCCGCTTTCAATTTTTCAATCTTATCCATCGTTAACCGCGGCGGATTTTTATAAAATGCTTCACGTTCATCGTCATCAGTGATCTTATCCGCGTCGTTGTAATAGGCCGTATAATCCAATTCCAGCGAAACGACCGCCCGCATTTTCTGGCGGGTCAGAATCTTTGCATTTTCAGCCGCGTTATTGATCCCCAGTCCAATGATGACCAGATTGCCAATCAGGAAAAAGGTTACGGCCAGAAGAACCGATTTGGAAATCTTCCGGGTCACATTCTTAAGCGCTCGATTGAAAAAATTCATAATTCTCATTCTTCCCTTCTGAGGTTAAAATTCAGACTGTCAACAGTTCAGAGACACAGTCCTCCGCTTTATTCAGCGGCCGGGCTGCCCTCATTGCCGTTCTAATTTTCGTCATTCTTGTCCGGATTATTTAATTTATCCGGGTTATAGAATACTTCTATGCTTAAAGCGTCGCCAGCTTTCACAGTTGTATTCGGATCTACCGGCTCTCCGCCTTTTTTCACACTAATCTGTCCGTCTTCTTTGCCTGTACCTGCTGAATCATTTGTTGACACGTAAGTGAAGCTGCAAGCCAATTTATTCTCATCGCAAAACGACTTCATCGCGGCCTCCGAGCCCAGCGGCGTCAGGCCGATCTGAACCTCTTTCGGTTCCTCCGGCTTCGGCGTACAGCCGCCAGTGGATTTCTTATATCCGATCTTCGCATTCAGCGGCAATGGCCGGTCGCAGCCATGCGGCAGATCTGTTCCATCATTAGCCATGCAGTGATAGCTGATGATCTGGCCCGGTGTCGGATATTCATCCGAGCACTCTTCGCCGTCCCATGCGCCTGCCGTGATGCTGGCGCCGCGGTAATTGACATCGTCAACCCACGCGTTCAACGCCAGGTAATCCTTGCCCAGATATTCGCGGCTGTTGGTCTGCAGCTGCGGCATATACAGGGAAATTGTCAGTTCCAGAACCGTACCGGAATCGACCTGGCTGCCCGCCTTAATCGACTGTGAGATGACGCTGCCGGCCGGCGCATCGCTGTAAACTTCTTTCTTCACAATCGAAACCGCGTTTTCCTTGTTCGCGGCCCAGGCTTCCAGCTGATCCTTCGTATAACCGACTAATTGCGGAACCTTGACGGCTTTCCCCTTGGAAACGGTCAAGGTCAGCGTATCGCCCTGCTTCATCGTTTTACCGGATTCGATCGACTGGGAAACGATCAGTCCGGTCGCGATCGTATCATGGTAAACCTCGACGATCTCCAGCTCGACCTTCTTGCTTTTCGCCCAGGCTTCAGCGCTGGACACTTCCTTCTTCACGAAGTCGTCGACGGTAACCTCACCCGCCGGCTGCGGTCCCTTGGATACGCTGATCGTCAGATTGGTGCCGCGCGTGAAGTTGTTTTCATTCACGGATTTCAGATCGAAAGAAATAACCTGATCCTTTTCCACCGTGTCGCTGTAAACGGTATTCACCTTCACCTTCGACAGCTTGTTCTTGCTGATCCAGTCGTTGATCTCGTCAAGCGTCATGTTCTTGATATCCGGGAATTCGATCTTCTCATCGGGATCGGCGCCCTTGGACACCTCGAAAATCAACGTTGAATCCTTCTTGATCTTGCTGCCTTCTTTTTTATTCTGGGAAATGATCTGATCGGCGTCATAATCCATTGAATATACCTGATTCATGACGATATTCTTGGTGTCGATGCCGTTTTCCTTCGCCCAGATTCCAACGTCGTTGGTCGTCTTGCCGACGAAGTTCTCAACCTTGATCTTCGGGGCAAAAAACAGGAAATACACGCCGATGATCGCGATGATCAAAGCCGCGGCCGCGCCGATCATGATCTTCGGATCCATGCTGCGCTTCGGCTTGACGATGCGTTCCACTTTTTCTTCTTTGAAGCTGTCCGGCTTTTTCTCAATCTCGGAGGCCAGGGAGCTTAAATAATCTTTTTTTGGTTCTGCCATTACGGTTCTCCTCTCCTTTTTCTTTCCATAATCCAAACAGTGTCTGATAACCTTATTTATTATAACATAGCGGATTTCGCATTTTCTTAAATCTTTATGACAACCGTAAACGTGGCGGAAAAAGAAAGGTTTTCTTACCAATACCATGTTTGAAAGAGCCTGTCGCAAAAGAGCCAAAAGAAAACGCCGCGGCCGGCATTTCATCGCCAGCGCAGCGTCTTTGTTTATTTAGTTGAAGTAAACCTTGTCCAGGAAAGCGTTCAGATCCGAGCGCAGCTGCTCGATTTCTTCCCCATAGTTTTCCGATTCATTGCCCGGGGTGCGGTCGTTGACAAACCGGCCGTAGTTGGTCGTGCCCCAGAAGGCTGAGGTATCGTCGTCGAAGACCTTGAAGGCGTTCATGTAAGTATCCCATTTTTCATCTTCAATGCCGACGCCGTCGCCGATATAACCGCGTCCGCCGCCGAGGTAGCCGCAGTTCATGATCGTGAAGTAGCTCTTGTCTTTTAACAGACCTTCCAGACCGTTTGCACCGTCCTGATAAGCAAATTTCTTCGCGAAGACTTTTTCTTTATATCCTTTGACGATGGTGATTTCAGAATCATGCCAGTTCGGATAGACGAAGATCAGATGATCGGCCTGGCTGACCAGATCCTGTTCCTTTTTGATATCTGCCGACGGTTCACCCTGACCGTCCTTGGCGTAATAGAAATCCGCCGCGGAAAGAACCGGATTGAAGTTCATCGTATACAGATCGCGCATTTCCACTTCCATGCCCTGTTCTTCCATGTGCTTCATCGCTGTGCGGGCCATATCCCACAGCACGCTGTTGTGACGCGGATCGCCGATGACAAACAGCGCTTTTTCCTTATCGCTGTCCGTGAATCCAGCCGGCGTATAATCCTGAATGTAGGCTTCCTGAACGATGGAAGCGGAAGTGACCGAATCGACAGTCGGACCGGTAAAAGAATCGGTCTTGGCCGTGCTTTCCGGCGTCGTTGTGGTTTCCGGCGTGGTTTCCGGCGTTGGGGTGGCTTGTGGCGTCTGAGTGGCGCAGCCCGCCAGCATCAGAACCGCAGTCAAAATGAGAATCAGTTTTTTCATGCTTTCCTCCTTGCGTTTTCCGAGTTTTGTGAGCAGGATCGACCAAAAGCTCAGTTTCCGAGTTTTGTGAGCAGGAAAAACTAAAAGCTCAGTTTTCGAGTTTAACGAGCAAGAAAGAACTAAAGCTCTGCCGGAGAATTTCCGGCTTCCGGGATCTATTGTAGCACAAATTTCGACGATGTCCAAGCTCTCACAAAGCAATAAACCGGCGAAAACGCCGGTTTATATCCCATTTTAACAGTTTACAGCGCGGCCTTGAGTTCCAGAAGCATGTCGCGCAGCTCGGCAGCACGCTCGAAATCGAGCACCCGGGCGGCGTCTTTCATCTCCTTCTCGAGATTGTCGATCAGCTTCTGTTGTTCCTTTTTGCCCAGCTTGGATTTTTTCTTCATGTAGCGGGCGGCCATTTCCTGTGTTTCCTTGCCATGGATCGCTTCGCCGATGTCCTTGACGATCGTCGTCGGCGTGATGTGATGTTCTTCATTGTAGGCGATCTGAATCGCACGTCGGCGGTTGGTTTCCTCAATCGCTTTCTTCATCGAATCAGTCATCTTATCGCCATACATGACGACGCGGCCATGCGCGTTTCGGGCGGCGCGGCCGATCGTCTGGATCAGCGAGCGTTCTGAACGCAAAAAGCCTTCCTTGTCGGCGTCCAGTATTGCGACCAGCGATACTTCCGGAATATCAATGCCCTCGCGAAGCAGGTTGATGCCGACCAGCACGTCGTATTTGCCCCGGCGCAGGTCGCGGATCGTTTCCGTGCGCTCCAGCGTCAGTGTTTCATGATGCAGATAGGCAACCTTCAGATCATTCTTTTTCAGATAATCCGTCAGGTCTTCCGCCATCTTGACAGTCAAGGTCGTGATCAGCACACGCTCGTTGGCCGCGATGCAGTGATGGATCTCATCCAGCAGATCGTCGATCTGACCGCGTGTCGGCCGCACTGTGATTTCCGGGTCCAGCAGGCCGGTCGGACGGATGATCTGTTCGACGACCTCGCCATGGACTTTTTCCAGCTCGTAATTGCCCGGCGTTGCGGAAACATAAATTGCCTGATTAACGAGTGTTTCAAATTCTTCAAAGCGCATCGGCCGGTTATCCAGCGCGCTGGGCAGACGGAAGCCGTATTCCACCAATGTTTCCTTACGTGCCCGGTCGCCGTTATACATACCGCGGATCTGCGGCAGCGAGACGTGCGATTCGTCGACGACCAGTAAGAAGTCCTTCGGGAAATAGTCGAACAGGTTCCACGGCCGCTGCCCCGCGGGCCGGCCGTCGATATGCGAGGAATAGTTTTCGATCCCCGGGCAGACGCCGAATTCCCGCAGCGCTTCCAGATCATAGCGGCAGCGTTGTTCCAGCCGCTGTTTCTCGACCAGTTTGCCCTGCCGGTCCAATTCGGCTAAGCGCAGCTCCAGTTCTTCCTCAATTTCCTGACAGGCCCGTTCAATCTGATCCTTCGGCCGGGCATAGCCGCTGGCCGGGAAGACGTTGTAAACCGTGTACGCGTTCTGCAGCTTGCCGGTCAGCGGATCGACTTCGCAGATGCGTTCGATCTCGTCGTCAAACATTTCAATCCGAAGCATGAACGCGTCGGTATGGCCCATGTTGACCTCGATCGTATCGCCCCGCACGCGGAACGTCCCGCGCGCCCGGTCCATATCGTTGCGCTTGTACTGACGGTCGACCAGCTTGCGCAGAAGATCGTTGCGGTCGATGTGATCGCCGACGCGGATCGTGAAGAACATGTCGCGGTACTGATTCGGATCGGACGCCGCATAGATGCAGGCGACGGAGGCGACGATGATCGTGTCGCGCCGTTCCAGTACGGAGTTGACGGCCGCCATCCGAAGCATGTCCAGCTCGTCGTTGGTCATCGCGTTCTTTTCAATATACGTATCCGTCTTGGGCATGTACGCTTCCGGCTGGTAGTAATCGAAATTGGAAACGAAGTATTCCACACGGTTGTGAGGAAATAGCTCCTTGAATTCAGAATACAGCTGGCCGGCCAGCGTCTTGTTATGGGCGAACACCAGCGTCGGCCGGTTGACGCGCTCGATCACATTGCCGATCGTAAACGTCTTGCCCGTTCCGGTCGCGCCCAGTAATACCTGTTCTTTCTTACCGGCCTGTAAGCCGGCGACCAGCTTGTCAATCGCACGGGGCTGATCACCGGTCGGCTTGTATTTGGAAACGAGCTGAAAATGTTCATTCGCCATTGAGGATGCTCACCGCCTTCTGCAGCTGATTGTCGATGCTTTTATCCATCGACCAGCGATAGCGGACGCCCGAAACCAATGACTGCAGCGTGGCGGCGTCCAGCACCCCGCTTGCCTCTAAATTATGCTCCGCCTGATACCGGCGCAGCGCCTGCGCCGTCGAAGCGTCGAAATAGCCGTCGCTGCGGCCGACCGGATAGTCCAGGAAAGCAAGCGCCTTCTGCGCCGAAGCGACATGCTCGCTGACCTGATCGAGCGTATAACTTTCGTCCTCTTCCATCATAAAGGAAGCCGTCGTCGTCTGCAGCACCGGCGGCAGCTCGACGATCTGATCCGGCGTGATGCCGACGCCGTTGATCCATTCCTCGTTCGGCGAGAGCCAGCGGGAGTTCGTGTATTTCAGCACTGAACCGTCGGCGAACGGCCGCTGCACCTGCACGCTGCCCTTGCCGTAGCTCTGCGTGCCAACCAGCGTCACGTCATCGCGCTGTTCCTTCAGCGCCAGCGTCAGCACCTCGGAAGCGCTGGCGGTATCGCCGTTGATCAGGATCACAATTCCTTGAATATTTTCAAACTGTCCGGCCGTCGTATGACTTTCCACCCGCCGGCCGTCCTTGTATTCCTGCGTCATGATCAGTGTGTCCTCCGGCAGAAACAGGCTGGATACGCTGACCAGCGCGTCCAGATAGCCGCCGCCGTTGTCGCGCAGATCAATGATCAGCCGCTCCAATCCCTGCTCGCTCATCATGCTTAAATACCGCTCGCATTCCACGCCGGTCGTCGAGCCGAACGAAATGATTTCCAGATAGCCCAGCGATCCGTCGAGCATTTCGCCATAGACCGTGTTGTTGACCTCGCCGCGGGTGATCGTCATCGTCACCGGTTCGTTGTCGCGCAGCACTTCCAGCTCAACCTGCGTCCCAGCCTCGCCGCGCACCAGATCCGCGACGTCGTCGCTCGGCAGATCGGTCAGATCCTGCCCATCGGCCTTCATCAGGATATCGCCGACCTGCACGCCGGCGTGATAGGCCGGGGAATCGGCGAACACGCGGGTCACGATCTTCGGTCCGGACGCGTTGTACTGAATGCCGATGCCGACGAAATTGTTGTCGATCGCGGTGGAAAACGCCAGCGTCTGTTCCGCCGACATGTAGGTGGTATGCGGATCCAGCGCCGAGCTGCTCATGCCGTAAAGCGCGCTGTCGATCAGATCCTGTTCCAGATTCTCGTCATCCTTGCCGAAATACCATTCATTTTTCATGATGCTGTAAATCGAATCCAGCTTGCCCTGGGCAAACTTGTCTTGATTGACCGTGCCGCCGACACCGGCGGAAGAACGAACAGGATGAAGCGTGCCGCCTAACAAAAAGCCGACGATAAAAACGACCGCCAGCGAGGCGATCATCAGCGCCGTGACCTGCTTGCGCCGCTGACGCTCGCGCATCTCATCCGGCCACAGGTGGCGTTCTAATTTAATCTTCACTGTTTTCTTTTCATTTTCACTCATTCGGGTCACCTCAGTTTTTTTATTGTACCACAGTTTGTCGTTTTGGCCTGACCTCTCTGTTATTTTGAACAGATTTTCATCTTCCAACCGGAAATCGGCTTTAACTTTTTTCAAGTTCTAGTATAGCACAGAGATCGCCCTTTGCCTAGCGTTTCACCCGCAGCGTCCAGTCTGCGAAGACAGCCTCTTTCCCCTCGAATCATTCGGATGACCGGCAGATTTCAGTCTGATCGTGATATAATCAAAGGCAGGAGGAACAACGAATATGTTTAAACAATGTGTCATCGTCGAACCCGTCGGGATGAACGAAAGCGCGCAGGCACGGCTGCGTCAGCTGGCGGAGGAAGTCATCGAATATCCAAACTCCCCGACCAGTGAAGGAGAACTGATAAAGCGGATCGGACAGGCGGACTGCGTGCTGGTCAGCTGGCGGACGGAAATTCCCGCTTCGGTGCTGCGCCAGTGTCCGTCGATCGTCTACATCGGAATGTGCTGCAGCCTGTATTCAGAAGCGAGCGCCAACGTCGATATCGCCGCGGCACGGGAATTGGGCATCACGGTAACGGGCATCCGCGACTATGGCGACGAAGGGGTTGTCGAATATGTATTATACGAGCTGATCGGCTTTCTTAACGGTTACCGCCAGCCGTCGTTCAAGCCGGTTCCACTGGAGCTGACAGATCTGAAGGTTGGCATTCTCGGCATGGGAACCACAGGCCAGATCATCGCCCGGGGATTGATGCATTTCGGCTCGCGGATTCAGTATTACAGCCGGACGCGCAAGCCGGAATGTGAAGCGGAAGGAATGGAATATCAGCCGTTGGACGTACTGCTGCGGCAGAACGACGTGATCTGCGAATGTCTGAATAAAAACGCAATTGTGATGGGGCCGGAACAGTTCCGGTTGTTGGGGGATCATAAAATTGTCTTCAACACGTCGATCGGTCCGGGCCACGACGTCGAAGCGCTGAAAGCCTGGCTGGCGCTGCCGGATACACATTTCTTCTGCGACAGCGAACGGGCATTGGGCGATGAAGCGCTGCTCGATCATCCGCGGGTGCGCTGCTTACGGACTTCGGCTGGCAATTCGGTGCAGTGCATCGACCGGCTGGGACAGAAGGTGCTGGCCAACATGGAAAATTTCCTGAATCAGCGAAACGCTTAATCTCCTCCCTGATTTAAACAGGACAAAAACCAGAGTGAACTTCCGTTCAGCTCTGGTTTTTTTATCGTCTCATTTTTTGAATTTAAATTGAAAACTTCGTCGCCAGTGTTTTCATTGCCCCCGTTTTATGCGCCGGCCCCGGCCTCCAACAGCCGCTCGACCATTTCCGTATAGCCTCCCTGAATCGCGTAATCCAGGACGCTTTTCTGATTCTGATCGCATTGATTCACGTCGGCTCCGGCTTCGATCAGTTTGCGCGCGCAGTCCAGATTGCCGTTTTTGGCAGCCAGGATCAGCGGCGACTGTCCCGCCTGATCGACGCCGTTCAATTCCGCGCCGGCTTCGATCAACAACGTCGTTAACGGCGCATTGTTTCGATAAGCCGCCAGATGGAGCGGCGTGCTGCCGCGGTTGGAGCGCAGATTCACGTCCGCCTGAGCCTGAATCAGCAGCTGGGCGATCATTAAATTATTAGTTCCCGCCGCTAAAAGCAACGGCGTTTCATGACGGTCGTTGACCTCGTTGAGCCATTGGGGATGCTTTTGTATTAACGTCCTGACGAGCTCGCCTTGTCCGCTGAGACAGGCGATATGCAAGGGGGTGTTGCCCTCACCATCCTTCTGGCTGTCGCTGGCTTCCCACAGTTCGCTCGCTTTCAAGCCGTTGGCCGCGGCATAATCGGCGGCGCTGTGGCCGGCATTATCCTTCGTTTCCGGGTTCGCGCCCTGACTGATCAGAAACTTGGCGGCTTCCACTTTTTTATAACTGATCGCACTCATCAGCGGCGTAACGCCCTGATCGTCGCTCACCTCCGCCGGACAGCTTTCCAACAACAGGCCCATGATTTCCCGGTTTCCCACGGCGGCCGCCTGATGCAGCGGCGTAACGCTGTGATTATCCGCCAGCGTCGTGTCCGCGCCCCGCTTTAACAAGGCGATCACGACGTCCCGCTGCGCTTGCGCGCAGGCATAAAACAGCGCGGTCCGGCCTTGCCTGTCGCGTTCGTTAACGTCAAGGTCCGGTTTTTTTAAGAGTGCCAGCGCTACGCCCTTCTGGCCGGTGCGGCAGGCTTTAATTAAGAGTTCAGCCACATTCTCCCTCCTTTTTCAGCAATAAATTGACAACCAGCTCAAATTCATTTTCCACGGCGATGTCCAACGCCGTCATCGACTTGTTATTGACGAGTGATAAATTAATGTCCGGCGCTTGCAGCAGCTGGGTGACCAACGCCGCCGCGCCGGAAGGATCGACACGGTTGCGGGCGCGGATCAGCATCGTTTCCACCGGCGTTTCGCCGATCAGCTTCCGGCCGCAGGCGATCATCAGAGCGGTATTGCCTTCATTGTCCTGCGCGTTGACGTCGCAGCGCTCAAGAATCATGGAAATCAAGTTCTCCGCTTCCGCGCATGGGTGTTCCGCCAGATAATGCAGTGGCTGACGGCCGTCGGCGCTTCGCTGACGCCAGACGTCGCGGGGGATCATCATTTCCAGCAGAATCTCCTGAAATTCCCGGTCTTCCACCCACCAGCCGGCGTCGATATGGCCGCACAGCACGTGCACCGGCGTTTCGCCCTTTTCCGTTACCGGCTGATCCAGCATCGTCAGCTGCCGGGTTAAGCCGCGGAACATCTTTTTGATCGAACGGATCGTTACCGAATGCGTGATCCGCGTCCGGGATTTCAGAGCGGTTAGAAACTGGTAAAGCGCGCAGTTTTCCACTTTACCTTCAAACGCCAGCGGTTCAGCGCCCGCTTCCAGCAACAGACTTACCGCTTCTTCGTTGAGAAACCGGCAGGCCAGCGCCAGCGCGGTCATCCCCTGCTCTTCGCCCTCGTCCAGCGCCGCGTCCAGATCAATCGGCTGGCTGATCCAATAGCGCAGGCTGTCCTGATCGTTCTGGCGGGCGGCTTCAAACAGCGTCAAACCACCGCTGGCTTCCGTCTGTCCGCTTAACAAGGCCGCTACCGCTTTGCCGCCAAACTGCACGGCCAGCTGCCGCGGCGTCAGACCGCTGTTATTTTTCTGTTCAGGATCCTGTCCCAGTTCGAGCAGGATTTCCACAATCCGCACGTAGGGTTGTTCCAGCCGGGCATGGGCTTCGCCTTGCGCGGACTCAATCAGATTCAGACTTCGGCATACAAGATGCAGCGTCGTATCGCCGTCGGACAGCACGATCGCCGCAGGATGCAGATGGAAAAGAAGCAGTGCTTCAAAGATCGGGACGTTGACGCGCTGGGCAGCCAGCTGATAAAACGTCAGTCCGGATTCGTCACGTTTTTCTTTCGGACAGCCGGCTTTCAGCAGACGGACGCAGCATTCGGTTACCAACCCGGGGTATTCGGCAAAATCCCGGAACCGGACCAGACTGTGCAGCGCGGTCCAGCCGTAACGATTCACCGCGAACGGATCGCAGCCGCGGATCAACAATTCCTGAATCATTTTCTCATCCGCCTGCTCCGCCGCCAAATGCAGTGCGGTATTGCCAGCGTCGTCGGTTTCATCCGGATCGATCTCGTCGAGAAGCAAGGTCAGCCGCGTCCGGTTATTCTCCGCCAGCGCCGCTTTGAATTGTTCGAGCATGAATTAATCCGTCAGTTCGCCGATCCACGCGCACTGCGCCCAGACGCCCGGCTGACCGTCCTCGTCTTCATCCAGCAGCTCCGTCAAAAGCTCGATGCCTTCCTCAAAGCGCTCGCTGATCCCTTCCTCGCCGTCAAACGCCGCGATCCAGAACAACGAACCAAAGACATACGACAAGCCGAACTCCGTCCAGGAATCAAAGACTTCGATCATTTTCTCAGCGATCTGATCCAGCCAGGCCCAGCTGTCTTCCTCATTGATGTAACCGACCGTATAGCCCCAGCGGACAACCGTCGCCGCCCGGCCGTAATCCCAGCCCAGAATATAATTTTCCGGCAACTTATCCTTGAAATACTGCGCCAGCTTCCAGCATGGCAGCACGGATTCCAGTTCATCCTCATCCTCGGGATCGTCCATCAGTTCCTGCGGATCCGCCGCGGCCTGATACCGTGAATATTTCGCCTGATGCCCGGCTGTCGTCAGCTCGCGCAGCTTCTCCGTCAGTTCCGCCGAATTTGTGATTCCCCAGCTGCTTTGCAGCATATCCTTGATCTGATCAATAAACTCAGGATCCTCTTCCATCGCCAAGCCGTCCATTTCATGAGCATTTTTCAAGCTCATGTAGGCGGTAAGCAAGATTTCAAACGTGCGGAAGGTTTCATGGCTGCGCGAAAGCGTTACGCCCGGTTCTTTTTCCAGAACCCGCAGACTCTGGATCTTCTCATTGATTGATTCCAGATCATATTCCGGATCGCCGTCGCCGCCCAGGAACATCCGCGTGAGCTCCTCCGGATCGCCGCCGAACAAATCCGCAAAATCACCCATGGAATCCGTCAGCCCGGCCAGCGGATTTTCTCCGCCTGCCATGGACGCGCTCAAATTCTGGATCATCGCTTCCGTCTGGGCCTGGATCCGGCTTTCCGTCTGATTCATCATCGCCGCGGCCGCGCCCATCGCTTCCTTCATGACCTGATCCATATCCATGTGCTGCATCATCGCTTCCTGCTGCTGCAGAATTGAAGCGGCGACTTCCTCGCTGGATTTGCCGGAAAACATCGTATCCATCATTTTTTCATATTCTTCCTGAACTTTTTTGTAGTCGTCTGCCATTCTGAACTACCTCCTGTTTTCTAACTTTATTATCCGATCTGTTCCGAAGGAGATCAATGTTTTTCCTGCTTTTTTTGCGAATCGTAAGAAATAGAAAAGGGATGACCTGAAATTCAAAGCCGGGAAGAACGCAATCGGATCATCCTCGCTTCACAGGGACAAGTGTTCAGTGACAATATCAGCCGTATTTTCTGTTGAAAACCGGAACGACCGTTACCGATCATTAAATGTTAATCCTTTCTTTGATGCTTCCTAATTCACAGTATTGAGGTTCACCCTTATGAAATGCTTTGAAGTCAGTCGAAATCTCTCTGATTGAAAATGACTAATCTCTCTGATTGAACTCGTAAAATCGCTCTGATTGAAAACAATTAAACTCTCTGAATGGATTTATAAAATCTATCAGAATGATCGGCGCAGTTTGTATCGAAGGACCAAAAAAGTGTGGAAAAACCTGGACTGCTTCTCATCATTGCCGCAGTGAAATCTACCTTGGCGATTCCGCTGAACCTTTTCATAAACGAAAACTTACCGAACTGATCCTTAACTGGGTTCTTGAGGAAGAAACACTGCGATGAACCGTTAAAGTCATTGGCGCAAAATGAAAGCACAACGCAAAGATCCCTGTTTTCGTGATCCAATCCTATTTTTAACCTTTTTCAGAAGTCCGACAGGCTTTTCTTTGAAGTGCTTGAACGTCATGAACTGTTCAAGCGTTTTTTTATTCCTTTGAACGGCACTTTCCTAACAAAGAAAAACACCTGGGGACAGTGGCTGAATATCGTTTCAGTCATCCCTCCCGGGTGTTTTATTCTTCCTGGAAAGCAGGAAATTTCAATTTTCATGAGTAAGTGAACGAAAGCTTAGTTCTTCCGCATTTCAAATCCGGATTTAATACCCGAAGACCGTTTCCGGTTTAACCCGGCACGGCGCGCCGACGTTCGCGCACAGCCGGTTCAATCCGGCCGCGCCCCAGCCGGCGCCGAAGGCTAAATCGCCGCTCCAGCTGCTGGCATAGCTTTCCAGCGACATCGTACCGAGCTTAAACACCTCGATATGCACATGCGCGCCGGTGACGTTGCCGGACTTGCCGATCGCACCGATCTGATCGCCGGCGTTGACGACCGTTCCGGTTTTTAACGGCGTCCCCGGACTCATATGCAGATACTTCACGGCATAGGTGACGTCGTTAATGCTCGTCAACAGGTACACCTGATTTCCGCCGCCGCGGCTGCCGCCCTGAGCTTCGCCGCAGGAGTTGCCGATATAGCCGTCGTTGGAACAGCCGTCAGCGCTGGCCAACACCACGCCGTTGCCGGCCGCAAAGATCGGCGTGCCAACCCCAGCCGCGATATCCATACCCAGATGAACGCCGCCATTGACGTTCAGGCCATAATGCCAGGTCCCCGCGGACAACCGGCCGCCGCTGGTCGGACGGGTGAAGCCGCTGGAGGTCACGATCGAATCCAACCCCAGCGACTTGATCATCCCTTTTAATTCATTCAGGCTGCCGGAAATCTGATTTCCTTCGGCTTCCAGTTTAGCCGCCTGCTTTTCATATTCTTTCTGCGCCAGCTCGGCCGTCGCCTTTAAGCTGACAACCTGGCGTTTCTTGCTTTCAACGTCCGTCTTCGCGACTTCCAGTTCTTCTTTTTCCACATTCAGCTGTTCCTTATCGGCGTTCAGCTGATCCATCAATGTCTTCAATTCTTCCAGCGACTTCTTATCATAATTCATGATATCGTTAACGCCCTGAATCCGGCGCAGGAGTGAAGCAAAATCCTCCGCCCCCATTAAAAAATCCAGAAACTGATTCGTGTGCATTGTCTGTTGGGAACGGACCAACCGCTGTTCCACCTTTTCCCGCAGCGCGTTAATCTCATTTTCTTTTTGGAGAATCTGTTCTTCCAGCGCCGCGATCGAATTTTCCTTTTCGGTAATCTGCGCGTTCAGCGTGTTGATCTGTCCCTGCAGCGAGGAAATCTGCGAATCATAATCCTTGATTTCCTGACCGACCTTCGCCAGATCGGCTTCAATTTCCTTCCGCTTCTTTTTAATTTCATTCAATTCGTTCTGCAGCTCGCTGTTACGCTTGGCTGCGTAATTCTGACATTCCGTCTTCTGAGCCTCAGTCAGATTGGAACCGGAACACATCGTCAAATAATAAACGTCTTCGTCGTCGTCCGCCATGACCGGCAAAACCATGCCCGTCATTAACAGGACGCTTAATAGAATCAGTCCTGCTTTTTTCATCGTTTCCACCTCAGATATTTCGTTACCGACATGAAGCTGCCGATCAACCCGACAACCATGCCGATCCCTAATAAGATCAGCGACAGCTGCAATACAAACGGATGCGGCGGCGTCATCCTGAACATCTCCGAAAACAACACTCCGCCCAGCTTGTCATAGATTAAGATATAACCAAAGATCGTAAACAGAATCGGAATAATCGCGCCCAGCGCTCCGATGATCATTCCTTCCACCACAAACGGCGCCCGGATAAACCCGTTCGTCGCACCGACGTCCCGCATGATCGCAATCTCGTTGCTTCGCGCGTAAATCGTCAGCTTGATCGTGTTCGCGATCAAGAAAATCGCCAGCGCGCTTAAGCCCGCCACCAGAATCGCCCCGCCAAACCGCACGGAATTCAGCGTTCGGACAAACATCAGCGCACTGTNCCCCGCCGTAGTTCACCGTTTCAATCCCTTCGATCGCCTGAATCTTTTCCGCCGTGTCCTTTAACGCATCCCCGTCGTTTACTTCCACATAGAACGCGTCGTGCAGCGGATTATCCTCCCGATACGTTTCCAGCGCTTCTCTGGCGCTTTCATCCTCATACGTTTTCATCAGCTCGTCGAATTCCTGATCCTTGCTTGAGTATTCCACGCTGACCACATGCTCCAGATTCTTGATCGTCGCCTGAATCATGTCCAGCTGCGATTGTTCCTCATGGTCATAGGCTACAAACGCCGAAATCTTCACCGAGCCTTCGATGTTCTGGGTGACCTCCTGCATGTTGCCCGTCACGATCATAAAGATCGAGATGATCAACAACGTGATCGTCACCGCCGAGGCGCTCGACACCGACATTGCCGCGTGCCGGCCCACACCATAAAAACCCTCGCGGATATGCCGGAAGAATCGTCTAATCATGTTTGATATACCCTCCCTCGTTCATGTCCGCGACGATATGCCCCGCTTCCAGAGCGATCGTGCGTTTGCGGTGCTTGTTCACCAGCGTGATGTCGTGCGTGACCATCAGCACCGTCGTTTTTTCCTCACGGTTGATCTTTTCCAACAACGTCATGATCTCATCCGACTTCTGCGGATCGAGATTACCGGTCGGTTCGTCCGCGATCAGCAGTTTCGGTTTGTTCGCAATCGCGCGAGCGATCGCCACCCGCTGCTGCTGCCCGCCGGAAAGTTCCTGCGGAAACGAATTGCCCTTGTCGTCCAGACCGACTAAATTCATGACCTCGCGCACCCGCCTGCGGATTTTCTCCTTCGGCACATTGATGACCTCCAGCGCAAACGCGATGTTCTCAAACACCGTTTTCCGCTCCAATAAGCGGAAGTCCTGAAACACGACGCCGATATTGCGGCGGTACAGCGGCACTTTGGAATGCTTCAGCTTCCCGACGTTGATTCCGGTGACTTCGACCTTGCCTTTGGTCGGGATTTCCTCGCCGTCCAGCAGCTTGATCAGCGTCGATTTGCCCGAGCCGGTCGGCCCGATGATATACACGAATTCGCCCTGATCAATCTTGAGATTGACGTCGTACAGAGCGTTGACTCCGTTCTTATATGTTTTTGATACATGTTTTAAATCCAGCATCGTTTCACATCCAATCGCTAGTATTATAACATAGAATCAATTTTGGACATGATGAAAATATTGGGTTATTTCTTACAATCTTTGCCGCACATTCGATCGCTGAATTCCCGCTTTTATGCGTTTCCGGTTATTTCATTGCATGAAATATATCACGTCGGGCCACCCGATTTCAAGCAAGTGGCAGTTCGTTTCACGCTCATAATGCGCATGCCTGCGAGCTGAAAGCATTTAAAAAGGTGAACGGCACGGGTTCTCCCGATCGTCATTCACCTTGCTTTATTCTCAGATCCAGCGCAGCTGGAAACGGCTTTTCCTTTTAAGCGCAAGAAGCACCGAAACTAAACCGCTATCCATCAATAGCCGAATGCCGTTTCCGGCTTCACGCGGCACGGTGCGCCGCGCTTATCGCAGGTATTGCTTAACGCGCCAGAACCCCAGCCGGCCCCGAAGGCCAGATCGCCGTTCCAGCTGTTGGCATAGCTTTCAATCGACATCGTGCCGAGCTTGAACACTTCGATATGCGTGTGCGGCGCGCTCGCATTGCCGGACTGCCCAACCGTGCCGATCTGATCACCGGCACTTACCACAGAACCGGTCGCGATCGGAGAACCGGGACTCATGTGCAGATACTTGACCGCGTAGGTCGTCCCGTTGATGTTAGTTAACAAATATACCTGATTCCCGCCGCCCCGGCTTCCGCCGCTGCCGCCGCAGGTATTGCCGAGATAGCCATTATTTCCGCAGCCGTCGGCGCTGTTGAGAATGACGCCGTTGCCGGCCGCGGCGATCGGCGTGCCGATCCCGGCCATGATATCCATTCCCAGATGAACACCGCCGCTGCTGTAATACCAGGTGCCGTTGTTCAAATAGCCGCCGTTAGGTTTGGTAAAGCCGGTTGAGCTGTCGATCCCGCTGAAGTCGATTGACGACAGAAGGCCCTTAAATGCGGACAAATTGGCCGTGATCTGATTGCCCAGCGCTTCCAGATCCGCCGCCTGCTTTTCCGCCGCCTCCTGCGCGATCTTCGCGACGACCCGCAGCTGCGTGACCTCCGCTTTCTTCGCTTCAACTTCCGTCTTGCTTGTTTCAAGTCCCGCTTTTTCCTCGGCCAGCTGCGCTTTATCCGCTTCCAGCGCATCCATCAGCGCTTTTAATTCCTCCAGCGACTTCTTATCATAATTCATGATATCGTTAACGCCCTGAATCCGGCGCAAGAGTGAAGCAAAATCCTCCGCGCCCATTAAGAAATCCAGAAACTGATTCGTGTGCATTGTCTGCTGGGAACGAACTAAGCGCTGTTCCACCTTTTCCCGCAGCGCTGCGATCTCATCTTCCTTCTGCTGGATCTGAATTTCCAGCTGGGCGATCAATGCTTCCTTTTCGCTGATCTGCTTTTCCAGCTCGCTGATCTGCGCTGTCAGCTGGGCGATCTGCGCGTCATAGCCGCGGATCTCCTGACCGATCTTCGCCAGATCCTTCTCAATCTCCTGGCGTTTGGCCTTGATGTCGCTGAGCTGCTGCGCCAGTTCACTGTTGCGCCGGGAAGCATATTCCCTGCATTCGTTTTTCTGTTCTTCGGATAAATCAGAACCGGAACACATCGTCAAATAATAAACGTCTTCGTCGTCGTCCGCCATGACCGGCAAAACCATGCCCGTCATTAACAGGACGCTTAATAGAATCAGTCCTGCTTTTTTCATCGTTTCCACCTCAGATATTTCGTTACCGACATGAAGCTGCCGATCAACCCGACAACCATGCCGATCCCTAATAAGATCAGCGACAGCTGCAATACAAACGGATGCGGCGGCGTCATCCTGAACATCTCCGAAAACAACACCCCGCCCAGCTTGTCATAGATTAAGATATAACCAAAGATCGTAAACAGAATCGGAATGATCGCGCCCAGCGCTCCGATGATCATTCCTTCCACCACAAACGGCGCCCGGATAAACCCATTCGTCGCACCTACGTCCCGCATGATCGCAATTTCGTTGCTTCGCGCGTAAATCGTCAGCTTGATCGTGTTCGCGATCAAGAAAATCGCCAGCGCGCTTAAGCCCGCCACCAGAATCGCCCCGCCAAACCGCACGGAATTCAGCGTTCGGACAAACATCAGCGCACTGTCCCCGCCGTAGTTCACCGTTTC
>NZ_LT635454.1:0-213282 GCF_900120005.1 Holdemania sp. Marseille-P2844 | reverse complement strand
CGCGCACCCGCCTGCGGATTTTCTCCTTCGGCACATTGATGACCTCCAGCGCAAACGCGATGTTCTCAAACACCGTTTTCCGCTCCAATAAGCGGAAGTCCTGAAACACGACGCCGATATTGCGGCGGTACAACGGCACTTTGGAATGCTTCAGCTTCCCGACGTTGATCCCCGCCACCTCAACCTTGCCTTTGGTCGGGATTTCCTCGCCGTCCAGCAGCTTGATCAACGTCGACTTGCCCGAGCCGGTCGGCCCGATAATATAGACAAACTCCCCCTGATCAATTTTCAAGTTAATATTGTAAAGGGCGTTTACGCCATTTTTATATGTTTTTGCGATATGTTTCAATTCCAGCATTTTCCGCACCTCATTTGTTCTTATTATATCATGGGTTAATCTTTCCATATAGAATAAAAATGTTTGGGATTTCTTACATTTTAACCACCGTTCAATATTACTTTATTTTTAGCTCGCCGCATTGTCCTGTTAAGCCCAATTCGCTGAAACCCAAAATGAAGCCGGGATGGACTTCGCGGGAACAAAAAAGGCGCGTTTTCCTTTTCGCGCCGCTTCTGTTTCCTTTTTCATTTACACTGCACTTCCATGATCCCAAGGCGTTTTCCCATCGTTTTTGCGGATTCAACAGACTTATGACCGGCTTATATCCTGAGCTTTCAGCACTTCCCTAGACCTTGAATTCCAATGTGAAGCCTTCTCCATGCACATCCGTTGCGTCGCTGGTAATCATAAAGGCGTTTTCGTCAAACCGGTTGACCAGTTCCAGCAGCTTCGGATATTCCTTCTTTTCCACAACGACCAGAATCACCTTGCGGGGTGCTCCGGTATAACCGCCCGTCGCGTCGCTCAGCGTCGTTCCCCGATCCAGCTCGGATTGGATCGCGGCATTGATCTGCGCGTGCGCCTCCGAAATGATTTGCACAGCCTTCGCGTTGCCGCCGCCCAGCGTCAGCATCTTGTCGATCCCAAACGAGGTGCCCCAGACGGAAATAAAGCCGATCAGCACTGCTTCCAGACCATAGGTGAACAAGCCCAGTCCGACCGTCAGCGCGTCGGTGATCAACACCAGCGTCGAAATCTTAATCCCGGTATATTTGTTGACAATTAACGGCGGAATATCCATCCCTCCGGTACTCGCGCCTGTCCGCAGCACCAGCCCGATGCCAACGCCCGCCAGCAGTCCGCCATAGAGCGAAGCCAGGATGGGATCCAGCTGCAGCAGCGGGACAAACGGCGTGATGATCGTCAGATAGACCGGATACACCAGCGAGCTGATCACCGTCTTGACGGCAAAGTCTTTTCCCAGAAACACCGTGCCCAGCACAAACATCCCCAGCACCAGACCGTTGACCATCAGCGTCGGTTCAATATGAAACACCGGCTGCAAAGCGACCGCGATGCCGGCCACGCCGCCGGAAAGAATATTATAGGGTAAGATAAACATCGCGACGGCCAGCGCCAGCATAAAATTGCCGATCAGAACCCAGGGCAGGTCCCGGACCATTTTCTTCATTTCCAAAAGCGATTCCTCCTTCACTGTCGTTTCATTATATCATGGTTCTTTCTTTACCGGAAAAGTTGGTTTATAATACAGGAAGTCAGAAAGGAGCGGAAGATGAAAAAGAAAAGTTGTTGGCTGCTTGTCGCTTTAATGGTAATTTTTATTTTTTCCAATTCCGCTGCTTCCGCCGGCACGTCCAACGGCATGAGCCTGACGGTCAGCGAATGGGTCCGGCCGGTATTGGATACCGTCGGCCTGCATCCGGAAACGGATTTTTTAAACTTCGTGATCCGCAAGCTGGCGCACTTCAGCGAATATGCTTTGTTGGGCTGCCTGATCGCCGCCGCCTACCGGCTTCAGCCCTGGTCGTGGATGAAGGGCAAAGCGGCACTGCTGCCGTTTTTCATCATCCCGGTTCTGGATGAGAATCTGCAGCGGTTTTCCGCCGGCCGCAGCTGTGAGCTGCGGGATATGCTGATCGACAGCGCGGGGATGGCCGCCGGCATGTTCCTGGCGATCATCTTGCTGGGAATTGTAGGACATCAGAAAAAACAGGAGGATTAACGGATGAAAGAATGGAATTTGAACGATCTCTACACCGGCTATGACAGCGAAGCCTTCCAACAGGATTTCGCCGCCTTGGACACCCACATCAACGCGATGAACGCGCTGGCGGAAAGCCTTGATCAGCGCGATCCGCACTCGACGCTGAAAGCGATCATTGAACAGCTGTCCGCCTACCAGACGCTGACCCGCCGGCTGGGCGCGTATCTCTCGCTGCGCCAGTCCGCCAACACCGCCGATCAGCAAACCGTTTCCATGAATTCCCGCTTTCAGATCAAGACCAGCCAGTCGGCGCTGGCTTCAACCCGCTTCCAGAAATGGATCGCGACCCAGGATCTGGACGCGCTGATCCCCAGCGACCCGCTGTTTCAGCAGCATGCCTTCTGGCTGCAGGAAATCCGCAGCCATGCCGCGCATACGTTAAGCGACGAGGTCGAGGACGCGATCGGGAAAATGGAGCTGAACGGTTCCAACGCCTGGGCACAGCTGCAGGAATACATGACCTCGACGGTCGCCGTCACGATGGACGGTCAGGATTATACGTTATCCTCGATCCGCAACCTCGCTTACAGCACCGATCCAACCGTTCGTAAAAAAGCCTATGAAGCGGAATTAAAAGCTTATGATAAAATCAAGGACGCCGTCTGCTTCGCACTGAATTCGATCAAAGGCGAAGCGAACACCGTCAGCGAGCTGCGTCACTTTGATTCCGTTCTGGACATGACGCTGTTCAATTCCCGCATGCGGAAGGAAACGCTGGACGCGATGTTCACGGCGATTGACGAAGCGCTGCCGCGCTTCCACGCTTATCTGCGTCACAAAGCAGAGCTGCTCGGCTACACCGACGGCCTGCCGTTTTACGAACTGTTCGCCTTGATGGGCAAAAGCACCCGCACCTTCACCACCGATGAAGCGAAAGCGTATCTGATCCAGAACTTCACGCCATTCTCCAAGGATGTCGCCGGGATCATCGAGCGCGCCTTCGACGAGGAGTGGATCGACTTCTTCCCGCGCAAGGGCAAGGTCGGCGGTGCTTTCTGCTGCAACCTGCCGATGCTGAAGCAGAGCCGCGTGCTGACCAACTTTGACGGTTCGCTCAGCGACGTCGTCACCTTAGCGCACGAACTGGGTCACGCCTATCACGGCCACCGGATTGAAAACCACAGTCCGCTGAACACCCGCTATTCGATGCCGGTCGCAGAAACCGCCTCAACCTTTAATGAAACGGTCATCATGAACGCCGCGATCCGCGACGCCGCCAGCGATGAGGAAAAGATGATGTTGATCGAAAGCACGCTGCAGGATGTTACGCAGGTCATCTGTGATATCTACTCCCGCTATCTGTTCGAAACCGAGGTTGTGGAAAAGCGCAAAGACGGCTTCCTGTTCAGCGACGATCTGGAAGACATCATGCTGCGGGCACAGAAGAAAGCCTACGGCACGGGTCTCGATCACAGCCAGCTGCATCCGTATATGTGGATCTGCAAGAGCCATTATTACGACGCCGGCTTAAACTTCTACAATTTCCCATACGCCTTCGGCTGCCTGTTTGCCAAGGGTCTGTACGCGCAGTATCAGAAGGAAGGCCCGGCCTTTGTCGACAAGTACAACCGCCTGTTGGAAGCGACGACCGTCAGCAGTGTCGAGGACGTGGCGGCGATGGCGGGCATCGACATCACCAAGCCGGATTTCTGGCGCGATTCTCTGGCGATTGTGGAGACCATGATCGACGAATTCATCGCCCTGTCCGCCAAGTAACATCGAATCCGCAGCGTTTCTCACTGAATGAAGCTGAACATCGCTGCGATCCTTTTTAACAAGAAAATCCGTTCCTTTTCCCAATGCAGATTGGGCAAGAAACGGATTTTTCTTTTTAGCTTCATAGTCTGACGGATGTCTATCTGTCTTCAAACCGGATGCCAGATTTCCCGGATCGGCTTCGACGAAAAAGATTTATGCAGCGGCCCGGTTGATCCCTTTGATCAGCACCGCCATCCCCGCTTCCCTCTTTAACGTTTCCCAATCCAATTCCTGCCCACCCAGATAGTCAAGCAGCGTTGGATCCAGTTCTTCCAACAGTACGATTCCGGAATTCATCAACGATGCGATCAGCGTCCGCAGTTTCAGCCGCCGAACTTTTCCCACGCATTCCATCCCATTGAAATCCCGGACACACCGCGTCCGCCACTTCTTCCGGCTGCGGTGCCATTCCAGGCAGAACCAGCCGCGCTCTAACCTGGACAGAACGATATACGTTTCATCCTCCCGCTTCACGATATACCCCGGCACCCACTTGATATACTGATCCTTACCCTGGGTCTGGCAATAATCCGCATAGGCGATTTCATGAGCGGCGGCGCGGTAAACGAGTTCCAGCCGGGTTTTCCCCTGAAAGACGGCCGGATGGGCAAAATCAGCGAAATAACCGCGGCGGCCGCAGAAAAACAGATTCCATCCCGCATCCTCCATGTACGCGCGGTATTGATGACAGAGCCGGATTAACCGCAGTTTCCCGGGGATAAATTCCTGCAGATACCACAGATCATGATCAATTTCAAGGATATCCCCCTTCTCCCAAAGCAGCGGCACATTGAGATAGGGATGATAAATATGATCCAGATGAGAAATCAGCACAAGATGTTTCTGGATCCGGCGCAGATCATGCCGTTCTACGGGAATCGGTTTATTTTGCAGCAGTTCCGCTCTCAGCGTCACATTGTGCTTCAAATCAATATAGGTTTGCTTCCCCAGCGGATGATCTCTGGCCAGCATTGTCGTCTGATATTCCCGCAGACCGGAATATGGACTGGACGAACAGGCTTTAGCTGTCAATTCCTGTTTTATCCTGGCAAGAATCAGATATGGACGAATTCGATGGGCCGGATCAATTTTCGCCAGTTCTTCCGATGGCAGCGGCATCTGCGCCCATACCAGAAAGCCCGGCTCACATTGTTCAAACCAGATTTGTTGTTGATTCGCGATTGAAATTGCAGCATTTTCCCGCGGAGATTTTCGCTGAAAAAACTGATGAAGCCAGATCCAGAATTTTTTTATCATCATTGTCCCTTACCCATTTGAAACGTGGTTGCTGATCCCTGATTTATAAGGGATGTTAATCCGAATACCCTGTTTTATTTTCCGGCTTGGCCTGATCCCGCAGCAGAGTATCCAGGGAATCCACTTCCAGCAATTCCATCAGATGTTCCAGATCCAGACTGTCCATCGCCGGATAAGCGGCGTCTTCAATCGCCTGAAGATCTTCAAAAGTAAAATAAGACCGCTCAGCCAGATCCTGCATCGTGATCGCTTTCGCTTCCCGCCATTGCCTGAGCTTCAATCCCAGCAGCTTTGCGGTTGCGTTATTCTCCATTGGGCTGATCCGGCCTTTCAAGGCCTCCCGCATTTGTTTGAGAAAGTCCGTTTCAGCTTGGATCTCAGCCAGCCCCGAGCGGTGCCGCAGCTGCAGCCAGCTTTGTTTACGTTGAAGAAAAGTCAGCTTGTTCTCCACAAACTCCAGCAGCTGCTTCAAAAGGCGGACGTCGTCCAGCACCTCCAGCATCCGCAAAAGCATCCGTTTCTGTTCCCATTCTCTGACGAAATGCACAATTCCGCCGGCTTTCTTTTCCGCCATTTTCTCACGCCCTCAATTTCTTCTGAGTTAATCTTATCATATTTCCTGTCATTATGCCACGTTTCCAACTTTTTTGAGTTTGCAAATGAGATTGAATCCTTCCTGCACCGCCGGATCAGACTAGTTTTAGGTGTCTTGTATTATACCTATAAATTATACCGCTTTCACGCTAAAATGCAAAGGAACAAAGGAGGTTTCTGGCTGATGATTGTTTATGACAACCTTTGGAAAACCATGAAGAAACGGGGGTTAAGCTGTTATCGACTGACCCTGGATTACGGTATTCCCAAATCACTGCTCAACCGGATGAAGAAGAATGCCGTCGTTAAAACAACCTCCCTGGACGATCTGTGCAAAGCACTTGATTGTCAGCTTCAGGATATCGTGGAATTCATTCCTGATTCTGACTCTGATTAATCCGTCAGCGCCTTGCAAAATTCGTTTCAAATTCCAGCCTGAGCCGCTGGTTTTTTTTATTCTTTATTCTGTTTTAAAGTGCTTCTATCATAAAGCGCTTCTCCCTTCAAGCTCCTCTGTTGATTTTCGCCTGACGCTGTGCTTAACAGCGAGCTTCGAATTCGTCGTTTTCTAATAGAATCAACTAGAATCAACCAGTATGTTTCAAGGATTCATCGGTGCGCCTCCGCTGAAGCCGCCCCTTTTTTTCTGCGTCAATGATGCTCCGCGTTTTGCCAGCGTGCTTGTCCGCAGCTTTGCTTTGGGAAGGGGTCGATCTTTTTTAACAAAATGATCAGGAATACTGGAAATCCCGTCGGGAATAGACTACTGTAAAGACAGAAAGGCGGGATCGTTCATGATTGAACTGGCACAGCTGGCCCGGTATCGGGAAAACAATCGGCTGGAAGCGAAACGGGCCCAGGGCGGCTTGCCGCACAGTCTGTGGGAAACATATTCAGCCTTCGCCAACACGGTCGGCGGAGCGCTGCTTTTGGGTGTGATCGAAACGCCGGAAAAATATTTTCAGTCCGTGCCGCTGGCCGATCCGCAGAAGCTGGCCGAGCAATTCTGGCATATCGTCGCCAATCCCGAGCTGGTCAGCGTCAACCTGCTTTTGAGGGAACAGGTCCAGATTGTCACAGCGCAGGACCACCCGATCGTACTGATTGAAATTCCGCGGGCGCTGGCTTGCCAGAAACCGGTGTTTCTGGGCTCCTCGCCCTTTTCCGGAACCTATCGGCGAGGTGGGGAAGGAGATTACCGGTGCCAGATCAGCGAGGTTCAGATCATGATGGAAAACCGATTTCGGGAACTGCCCGACGGAGCGCCGGTCGTTTCCGCCGTGCTGGACGATTTCAAGCCGTCCTCCATTCAAGCTTACCGGCAGCGCTACCGGCAGGTGCATCCCCATTCTCCATGGAATGCCATCTGCGAGTTAAGCTTCCTGCTTCAGGTCAACGCGGTTTATTTCGCGATGGACGGCAGTCTGCATCCAACCTGGGCCGGCTTGTTGATGTTCGGCAGGCAAGAAGCTCTGGCCCGCGCCTTCCCCGGCTTACAGCTGAACAACCTGCTGGAAACCCGCCGGCAGGAAGACAACGCCTGCGACTTCTATTTCTCCGCCCGCCGGCAATTACAAAGCCAGCACCCCAAAGACATCGCCTGGGCGATCAACGAGGCGTTAGTCAACGCGCTGGCGCACGCCGACTATCAGGATCATCCGCAGATTGAAATCCGCGCCGATTCCCAAGAGATTCAGGTCGTCAACCGCGGCCAGCTGAGACGTCCATCCATGCCGGCCAACCCCGTTCTCTACCAGATGTTCCATCTGATCAAAGCGGCGGACGGACGGGGCACCGGGCTTTTGCGGATTGAAGCGATCTGGAAGCAGAAAGGCTGGTCAGCTCCGGAGCTGACCGATAAACCGCAGCGCCGCGAAGTATTGTTCCGGCTGCCGGTTTCCCGCAAAGTTCAGAAACGTCAGACCTTGCAGCAGCGTGTGCTGGATCTGATCACGACGGAAATTGAGGTTGCCTCGGACCAGATTGAATCACAGCTCAGACTGACGAAGACGCAGACTGAAAATCTTTTGCAGGCGCTGCTGGAACAGGACCTGATCGAACAGAATCCCGCATCGCTGCGCTACCATTTAAAAGCCTGAGCGCCGCAGCCTGTCCACGTTAAAAAACGAGCCTTCTCCCTTGGAGGGAGTGCTCGTTTTTTCATCTTTCCGTTTCACTTAGATCAAATCTTTCTTCACTGTGAAAAGGAAATGGCAGCGTGAGATAACCGCCGGCCGGTTTCCGGATCGAAAAAGTGCAGTGCGGACGCCGCAGCGCTCAGAATGACCCGGTCGCCGATCTGACTGTTCGCGCCTTCCGGCAGACTGAATTCCACCAGCCTTCCGCCCAGACTGCCCGAACCAAAACACTGCGCCCCAATCCAGTGAAATTGTTCGATCACCGCTTCGCCTCTCAGCGCCGCTTCTGCCTCAGGCTGCGAAGCTGGGCCGATCATTCTGGCCCGCAGCTGTTGAGGACGCACGCCGATCACCACAGTGTCCGCGCCGGCCGGCCAGACTATCCGCGAAGGCTGAAAGAACGATTGAGGAGCAGCGATGCGGACTGTCCACAGATTGATCGGACGTTCGCCGATAAACTGCGCCGCAAACAGCGTGGCGGGCTGGGTGACGATCCGCTGTGGGATATCGTTTTGTTCGATCCGGCCCTGATTCATCACGACCAGCCGGTCCGCGAGGTTCAGCGCCTCGCTTTGATCATGCGTCACCAACAGCGCCGTCTGTCCGCGCTGCCGGCATAACCGCAGAATTTCATCCTGCAGCTGTAAGCGCAGCTGCCGATCCAGCGAGCTGAGCGGCTCGTCCATCAACAGCACCGCCGCTTCCTTAAGCAGCGCCCGGCCCAGCGCAACCCGCTGCCGCTGGCCGCCGGAAAGGGTGCGGGCCTTGCGCTCAAGCAAATCTTCCAGCTGCAGCTGCCGGGCGATCGCTTCGATCTGCGAGCGGTGAGCGCGGCGGTCAAGGTTCTTCTTCGCCAGACCGAACGCCAGGTTCTCCGCGACGCTCAGCCACGGAAACAGCGCGCTGGATTGAAACATCATCGCCACATCCCGATCCTGCGGCCGCTGTCCGTCAACCGCCTGCCCCCGGATCCGGATTGTTCCCTCATCGGGCGTTTCCAGCCCCGCGATCATCCGCAGCGTCGTCGTTTTCCCGCAGCCGGAAGGTCCGACCAGCACGCCCAGCTCCCCCTCTTTCAGCGTCAGGCTGAACTGATCTACCGCCTGCACGCCGCCGGGATACTGCTTGGAGATTGCGGTTAATTCCAGCATGTTCATCAGGAATCCTCCCGCCGCAGCCAGACCCGCGCTTCATACGGCCGCAGCGCCCCGGCAAAACCGGGATCGGAATAATTATCAAAGACACATTCGCCCCGCTCCTCAGGCAAGGAAAACGGAATCGTTTCCCCGCGGAAGTTGCACACAACCCAGGCTTCTTCCGTGGCGGTGAACCGGCGGTACATAAACAAATCCGGATGCTCCGGCTCGACGAACTCAAACCCGCCGTACACAAACAGCTGCTTGCCCACCTCGCTTAAGCGCAGCTGGATTAACCGCCGCGTCAGATTCAGCACGGAATAGGGATCGGCCTGCTGGGCGGCAACGTTGATTTCCCGATAATTGCCGATCACTTTCTCCGCCGGTTCGACCGTGGAAAACCCGGCATACGTCTCCGCGCTCCACTGCATCGGCGTGCGCGCGTTGACCCGCGAGGTTCGCCGTTCATATTCCAGGATCTGTTCCTCGCTCAACCGGGAGCGGGCTTCTTTTACGTAATTGGCGACCCATACGTCGTGGAAATCCTCCAGACTTGAATAATCGACGTTGGTCATGCCGATCTCCTCGCCATTGTAAAGAAACGGCGTCCCCTTCATCAATAACAGCGCCGCTTCCAGCATCGAAGCCGACTCACGGTGATAGCGGATCGGATCGCCGTATTGGCTGACCACCCGCGGCAGATCGTGATTCATCCAGTAAATCGCCGGCCAGGCCCGTTCGCCCAACCCGTCGTACCAGCGCGCGAACACCTGTTTCAGCTGGCGGACGTCGACATGCCGGTCCGCCTCGGTGATGATTTCCTTGCCTTCCAAACCGTTGCACCAGCAGTGATCAAACGTAAACACCATGTTGAAGGCTCCGGTTTCCTTGTCTGCGTAATTCAGCGCCATCTGCGGACTCGCGCCGCCGCCGACCTCGCCGATCGTCAGACAGTCCCGGCCCGCCAAAACCGTCTGCTTGAACTCTCGCAGGTAATCGAACAACGCCGGCAGATTGGAGAACTTCGACCAGTCCGCAGCCAGCCCCTGCGCGTTCACCGGCAGTTCGCTGTCCTGAAATTCAGGATCGCGGGCTAAATGCGCCACCGCATCGACGCGGAAACCGTCGATTCCCATATCCAGCCATTGCCGCGCGACCGCCTCCATGCGCTGCCGCAGAATCGGATTCGCCCAGTTCAGATCCGGCATTTTCCGTGAAAAGATCTTCATGTAATACTGGCCTGCCTGCTCGTCATAGGCCCAGGCGGAATCAGCGAAGAAACTCGCCCAGTTGGTCGGCGGCTGAGGACGGCCTGCGGCGTCATAGCGCGGCTCTTTCCAGATATAGAAAGCATGTTCCGGGCTGTCCGGATGCGCGCGGGCCTCGATAAACCACGGATGTTCGTCCGAGGTGTGGTTTAAAATCAGATCCAGAATAATCCGCAGACCCCGCCGGTGTGCCTGAGCGATCAGCTCCCGCACATCCGCCAGGGTTCCGAACATCGGATTGACGTCCAGAAAATCGCTGACGTCATAGCCGTTATCATCCATCGGCGACGGGTAAAACGGACCGATCCACAACAGCGTCACGCCCAGCGCCTTGAAATAATCCAGCTTGGCGATGATGCCGCGCAGATCGCCGATTCCATCATGATTACTGTCATAAAACGTCTTCGGCAGGATCTGATAGCCGACCGCTTCCTTCCACCACGTCTTTTCCATCCCGCTCCTCCTTTGCGCTTGATCCCGCTGTCTTCTTTCCAGGGATCACCCTGCGGATCCTTTCCTGTCGTGGATCCGCTCCGCTCACTCTTTTTCTTCATTATAAAAATAATTCCCGCCGACTTCAAGAAAACCCGGTTTTTCCTTGCGGAAATTCCGGTTGGGGCGCTACAATAAAAAGGTTGAGGAGTGAATTCATGAAAAATCAATCATTTGAAAGAGAAAACGCACGGCTGCTTCAGCAGCTGAGCACTGTCTGCGGAACGATGGAGCACAACGAGATCCAGAACGGACAGCTCGTATTTGAACGCTGGAACCTGCGGGTATCCGCCCGCGTCGATGCCCTGGACGAGCGGGTCATGACCGTCTGTACGTTTACGATCGAATGCCCGCGGTTTGACGAACCGGTCGTGGAATGCTGCGCGGGGGCGGGACAGGATCCGGATCAGGCGATCGGCGCGGCGGCCGCCAGCTTTTTATTCGGCATGATGGCGGCGGTGATCACCCTGATGCGGGGAGAATCCGTCCTGCAGCTGACCAGCGAGTTCGGCGGGAAAGAGCGGAAATGGAACTGCATCCAGAGTGAAATCGTCGGCATGGGCCAGCCGTTGTCCGGCGATCACCGGCTGGATTTCTGGAACGCGTTGAAAAGTGAGCTGCCAAGAGTGCTCGGCAGTCGGAAGATCACGTTCATCAAGATCTATGGCGCGCGTCAGGCCGACGGCAGCGTCACGGCGGAATGCCGCGTCAACGACGTTGTCTGCCGGTTTTTAAGCGAAGCGCTGGCCCGGATTGTGGAAAAGTGGGACAATACGCAGTTCGTTTCCCGCAAGCAAATCTTTATTCTGGAACAGGACCCCAAGCAGGCCGCCGTTTTCCCGTATACCAAGGAACAGATTACAGAAGCGACGATCAAAGCGATGCGGCTGTTTCAGGCCTGCGACACGGCTGAGAAGCTGGGACGCTATGGACAAATCCTGAGTAAAGATCTCAACGACCCCTCCCTGGCCGAGCTGTTCCGGTTCTTTCTGCCGGAAATCTGCGCGGAAAACGCCTTTTCTGAATTGATCGTCGACGAACAGCTGACGCTGTATTGCAAAAATCAGGTGATTCCCGTCACACTTTTCCAGCTGACCGCCTATGCCTGGATGAAGGAAGCGGTCTACGCGGGGTTTGGCAGTGAGGAATTTGACAACGATCTGTTCCGGCAGCTGATCGGACTCAGCTCGTTGTATTCCCTTGTCTGTCAGCTGAAGCAGGACAAAGCAGACCTGAACGGCCGGACTGCCGCCCTGCAGTTCCACGCATCCGACACCTTCCAGTTGTTTTAAATCGCCCGTTCAGCCCGCTTCTTATCCAGCGGGCTTTTTTTGTATAAAAACCCTTCCTTTATTCTTCCTTTTTTCTTACTTCCTTTTTATCTAATTAATCGTACAATTTCTTCTTTCATCAGAAACCATCACCTCAATCTCACCGAAAGCAGAAACGAAGAATTAATTCATATAATTTTTACCTTCATTTATATACAAGTAATTTCAAGATTAATTCAACCGTTTATTATTGCATTATTAAAATTACATCGTTGTTTAAAATGAACATGTACTCTCTTTTTATAGTCGTATTTAAGCGCAGATTGTAACGTTTAAAAAAAGTAACATAAAAATATGAAAAAGAAGAAAAAATCGAATGGAAAATCATTATTTATTCATCCAGTTTATTACCTTTTTGTTCAATTCCCGCTACAATAATCACGAAGGAAGTGAATAGTTATGAATGACGTCAATTATGTTGTTTTAGGCCGGCGTATCCGAATCCTGCGCAAGTACCGCCGGATGACTCAGGAACAGCTGGCCGAAGCCGCAGGTCTTTCCATCCAGCATCTCAGCAACGCGGAAAACGCCCGCACCAAGCTCGCCCACGCGAAAATCAAAAACATCGCCAACGCGCTGCATGTCTCTTTGGATGAATTGGCCGGCGACGGAATGGATCAAAAGCAAGTCCGGCCTGAAATAGCCGCGCTCTTTGAGGAATAAAGACAGCGCTTCAAAACGTCGGTTGTCATGAATTTCAAAGCCGACAGCGCTTCTTCATCCGCAAGAATAAAAGTGCGGCCGCAGAATTTCTCCATGTGTCCGCTCATGTGAAAAAACGGCTCCCTGCGAAGCCGTTTTCTTCTTAATATTGGGTGATGTCGCGGAAAGAGATCAGCGCGATGTTCTTTTCTGCAAACCAGGCCTTCACTTCCGGGGCCATCGCCGCTTCCAGATCGTTGATCCGCACGTCGGTAAACGAGGACAACCGGTAAATTTCCCGGTCGAGATAGCCGGGATGCAGCGTCACCAGCGACAGCGGCAGCTCCGCGATCCCGCCGAGATCTTCGGTAAAATACGCCGCCGGCTCCACTCCCTGATCATAAAACGGATAGATTGAAGCGGCCCGCTGCGGCCGTTCTGTCAGTCTATGGTCGCGGTTTTCCAGATAAGACACATGCGGCAGATCATACCGCTTTGCCAACAGCGCCATCGCTTCCAATAGATGCGGCGAACGAACCGCGTGCCCTTCCAGATATTCCGGACGTCGGCCCGTCAGCGTGATAAACCTGCGGATCTGCCCGTCCACCTCCGCCACCGCCTGATCCAGATCAGGAATCGGATCCCGGCCCGCGGCCAGTTCTGCCCGGTACATTTTAGAGCTGTGGAAATTGCCCTGCTCGTCGATCAGATCCGGAATCAATGCCGGATCGGCAGTCGGTTTTCCGACGACGATGTTGATATGCAGCCCCAGGCATAAGCCCTCGGCTTCGCGCAGCCAGCCCAGGGCGGCCGGCGCGGCCGGCATGTTGATCATCACGCCGGTGCTGCGCACAATCCCTTCGCGGTACGCTTTTAAAATTCCCAGACTGATCGCTTCGGTAAAT
Source organism: Holdemania sp. Marseille-P2844 (assembly GCF_900120005.1). GTDB lineage: Bacteria > Bacillota_I > Bacilli_A > Erysipelotrichales > Erysipelotrichaceae > Holdemania. The sequence goes on along the minus strand of NZ_LT635454.1, from coordinate 199,635 downwards.
CCGTAATCGTCAGCCTTCACAAGACAACGTTTCATCGCACGCCATCCTCAATTAAGCGATCTTGCGCTTCATCGCTTCCGGATTGAACACCGAAGTGTCCTTTGCGCGGTCATAAACAATTCGCCCTTCGACCATCGTCAGCACGCATTCATAATCGTCGCTGATGACCGCCAGATCGGCGTTTTTGCCCTCCGCCAGCGAGCCTGTGACCGGATCAAGCCCCAAGAAGCGGGCGGGATTGAGCGACGCCATCTGCACCGCGTCCTCCAGCGATACGCCGACGATGTTGACCAGCTGTCCGATATTATACAGCACCCACTTGCCGCTGCCGCAGATCCGGCCGTGCAGATCGAGAATCAGCCCCTTTTCATCGGCGATCATCTCTTTGTTGTAGCGCATGTAATGTCCCGTCGGCAAACCGGCGATATAATTGGAATCCGAAATCAGGCAGAACTTCTCGACCGGCTGCATCCGCAGGCAGATCTGGATCATTTCCTTGCAGACATGATTCAGGTCGGTGATCAGTTCGTAGCGCAGATTGTCTTCCAGCAGATACTGGCCCAGCGCCCCGACGTTGCGGTGATGGATCCCGCGCATCCCGTTGCACAGGTGCGTGACGATATCCAAACCGACCTCATCCATCGCTTTGCGGATATCCTCGGCATAGGCTTTCGTGTGCGCGGACGCGACTTTAATTCCCTTTTGATGAAGCAGGCGGATGACGTCGTAGGCCTTTGGCAGCTCCGGCGCGATCGCCATCATGACCATCTTTCCTTTGGCCTTGTCGATCAAGCGCCGGGCTTCCACGACGTCCGGCAGCGGGTAATCCTCGCCGACCGTATTCTCGCCGCCGCGCGCCCAGAACGGACCTTCGGAATGCACGCCGTAAATCCGCGCGCCGTCCAGCGGCTCTCCGGTACAGTCGGCGATGGCCTCAAATGCTTCTTCCTTGGCGGTCGGCAGCACGCCGGTCACCCCGACCGACGCGACGGCCTTGGCAAATCCCTTCACGTCTTTCTCCTTCGCCGGATCGGTCATCGACCAGCCGCCGAAGCCGTGGTTATGAATATCAATGATGCCCGGGATGATCCGCTGATCTTCAAAATCAAGATCTGCCGGCCCCGCCGCCGGGCCGATCCGCACGATCTTACCGTCTTCAATCTCGATGACACCGTCAACGATGCCCTGCTCCGTGACGATCCGGCGCGAGCGCAGTACGGTCCTCATGCGTTTTCCTCGATCCGCATCTCGCGGTAGAATTCCGGGTTAAACAGATCGGTATCGGTCTGGCAGTCATACACCTTGCGGCCGCGCACATACGTGGCCACCGCCTGGTAATCGTCGGTGATGACGACGCAGTCAGCGTCCTTGCCGACCTCCAGCGATCCCTTGCGGTCTGCCAGTCCATACTTCTTCGCCGGGTTGAGCGACGCCATGCGGCTGACCGTGCTCATCGGCATGCCCAGCTTTTCCACCAGGTTGCCGATGCCGTAAAGCACCGGCTTGGAGCTGCCGCACAGCCGGCCGGTATCGCTCAGGCAGAAACCCTCCGGCGTAATCGAAATGATCATGCCCGGATGCCAGCCCTTATATTGGCCGATCGGCGCTCCGGCCATGCCGGAACAATCGGAGATCATCATAAACCGCGACGGATCCTTCAGCTTGAAGTACAGCTTCAGCATTTCCAGACTGATATGCAGCCCGTCGCAGATGACTTCGCACTCGACGTTCTCATTATTTAAGGCCGCGCCCAGACCGCCGATATCACGATGATGCAGCCCGGTCATGACGTTGCCGGTATGCGTCGCGACGCTGAGGCCCCGGGCATACGCCGCCATCGCTTCGCCATACGTGCAGTCGCTGTGAGCATAGGCCAGCATCACGCCCTCGGACAGGAAATAGTCGATGATCGGATCGATGCCCGGGATTTCCGGAGCCAGCGCGACCAGCTTCAGTTTGCCCTGACCGTCGGCGACCATCTGCTTCGCCGTGGCCAGCGATACCTCCGGCCAGCCGGTGCGGATTCCTTTTTCCCCGACCCGGTTCAGCCATGGGCCTTCGCTGTGAATACCGACGATGTCCGCGCCTTCGTTGTCCTCGTCCGCCACTTCGCTGACGCTGCGGATCATGGAAACCGCGCAGGTTGGGAAAATGCTGGTGACGCCCTGAGAACCCAAAGCCTTCAAATAATGCCGGATGATCGGTTTCTGCACCTGCGGATCCGTGCTGACCTGCCCGGATAAGCCGTAGCCGTGCGTGCCGTGATTGTGGGTGTCGAAGATGCCCGGGATAATCCGCTGATTACCGTAATCCACCGCTTCGGCCAGAAGCTGCGGATCCTGTGTGAAGCCGGTAAGCTTGCCTGCTTCAATGATCATCGCGCCGGACTGCCACTGTCCGTTCCAGAGAATGCGTTCGCTTTTTAATATCGTTTTCATTATTTCTCCTTTATTATGATTTATTTTTTATCAAGCTTTGATGAAAATGGAAGAAGAAAACACAAAGGGCTGCGCTGGCAGCCCTTCCTTCTTTCCTTAGAAGATTCCGAAGAACGCCAGCGCCACGCTGAGAACGAGAATTCCCAGAACCAGCGTCACCGGACGTACGCCCTTTTTAATTAACGCGACCAGACCGAAGACCAGCGCGACCGACAGGATCCCCGGCATAATCGAGTTGACGACGTCGAGGACGACGACCGAGGTCTGACCGACCTGAATCGTCCAGGCCAGCTTGACATTCACCATCGAAGCGACCATCGCGCCGACCATGCTTAAGCCCAGGATAGCCGCTGATTTGGTCAGCGACGTCATTAAACCGGAGGAGAAGATCGAGTCGATGAACGAGGTGCCCATCGTATAGCCGATTTTCAACAGATACCAACGCGCGACGACCTGCGAACCGCCGTAAAGCAGCACGAAGATCAGCACGCCTAACAGATTCCCTTCGGCGCATAAGCCGATGCCGATGCCCGCGGCGATGACGCGCACGCAGTTGAAGAAGAACGCGTCGCCGATCCCGGCGGTCGGGCCCATCAGCGCGACCTTGATGTTTTCAATCGTATCGTCGTCGACGCTGCCCTTGGTCACCTTTTCCCGCTCCAGCGCGTAGGCCAGACCGGCGATGAAGCTGAACAGCACGGCGTGAGTGTTGAAGAAGTTATTATGCCGGACCAGCGCCTGCTTACGCTCTTCCGGATCGCTGTAAAGCTCCTCGATGGCCGGAGCCATCGTGCAGGTGAAGGCGTTGCCTTCCATCTTAACCATATTGAAGCCGCAGAACACCAGTCCGGAATTCCAGAACATGGATTTCAGCGTTTTCTTTTCCTGTGCGGATAATTCCATTTTCGCCATTAGAAGAAATCCTCCTCGTTATTCCCGTTCGCGCTGGCTGCGGCGGCGTTGGCCGTCTTGGCGTCCAGCAGCTTTTTATCATTGTAGAAGTACATGATCGCGACGACCGCCATGATGATTGCGATCGGCAGCTGGCCTAAGCCCAGATATTTCGACAGAACGAAGCCGACGAAGAAGAACCCGCCGATTTCCTTGTCCCAGATCATCGACGTCAGAATGGCGAAGCCGACGCCCGTCATCATGCCCGAGGCCGCTGACAGGCCGCTCATCACCCACGCCGGCAGGTTGCCGATCACACTCTGCAAGCCCTCGACCCCAAAGGCGACGGCCAGAAACAGAATGATCGTCTGCGGCAGACGGTCGACGAACAAACCGCACAAAATGGTCTGAATGCGGAAGCTCTTCATGTTGCCGGTTCCCGCCAGATGTTCCCAATACGGCGCTAAGGAAGCCAGCACCGGTTTATACATTTCCCCGACGGTCGCCATCAGCGTGCCGATCGGCATCGCCAGCGCCAGACCGGTTTCCGTATCAACGCCGGTCAGAATCGTCATCGCCACGGCGATGATCGAAGCCGAACACGCATCCGCCGGCACTGATCCGCCGATTGCGGAAATCCCCATGAAAATCGCTTCCAGCGAAGCCCCCATGACTACGCCAGTTGTCAAATCCCCTAAAACCAGGCCGGTAATCGCCGCCGTCACGATCGGACGGGCGAAGGTCTGCCACGACATCACGCGGTCGACGCCGTTGACGATCAGCCATGCAAGCATGACTAATAACGCACTTTGAATCATCCTTTTTTCCTCCTCTTATTTAAACAGGTTGGTAATATCCTCGGCCGGCTCCTCCGGAGTCGTCTGATAGATACATTTCAAGCCAGTCGCGATCAGATGCTTGAAGCTCTCCACTTCCACCTGGTCGCAATAGATGTTGTTGCCATAGCGCTTGCGCGGCATGCCCGGTTTTTCCGGAGCGATCCGGCCGTAGTTGCCGATGTTGATGTACGGGATGCCGCTGACGGCCGCCACGACGCGCTCGGCGTCCTCGGGGCTGTTGACCAGCATCAGGATTTTCATCGCTTCACAACGCGGATCCTGAAGCAGGGCGATCGCGTCGTCCACGCTGCGGATCGCGGTTTTGATGCCGGCGGGCGCGGCCATTTTCAAACTTTTCTGGATAATCGGACTGTTGGCAGCGGCATCGTTGCCGACGACGATGTGATCGACGCCGGTGTGCCGCGACCATTTGATCGCGATCTGGCCGTGAATCAGCCGTTCGTCGATCCGAAACATTTTGATCATACTCTTCCTCCTCTCATCCGGGAAAGATCGGTTGGCCTGTCCCCCGGACACAAAAGCTGCAGGGCAACGGATTCCAAAGTGAGCCGGACTTCGAATTTCCGTTTAGAAGATAAGCGCGCGTTTATCTTTACAACTGGATTATAAGCGCTTTCAGAATAAATTACCTCATGGAAAAGCAGGACAGAAAAAGGGCAATGTTCATCATTTGCCCTTAGTCAGAGGTAATTTTTTGCGCCGTTTTTATTTTTTACACTTCAAACATCCCGCCGCCGGCCTGCAGACAGCGCTTCACCGCGTTGATCAACAGGCTTAAATCCCGGGTTTTCAACAGGGCCTCGATGTTTTCCTGATCGACCGCCAGCTGATGCGCGGCCTGATCGAGAAATCGTAAGCTTTGCAAGCCCGCGGCGAAATCGGCGGTGATGTAGATCAGATAGCGGATCTCTTTCTTTTCCCACACGCCCGGTTTGCTTAACCGGTAGATCTCAAAGCTGTTGCGGCGGGTGTACTGGCGGCTTTGGACGATGATCACGGTCTGGTGCACCACGCGGAAATCGCGCACCCGCGTCAGCTCTTCCTCCATTTTCTGCACGGCGTAGTAATCGCGGCCGTATTTGTAGCTGATCAGATGGATGAAGGCTTCCTTGCCGTCATATTCAAATTCCGGATAAAAACTGGCGGTATCCCAGTCGAATTGATCGAGCAGCGGCTGCAGCTGATAGCCGTCCATGATTACCGTGTTGAAAAACTGATTGAATTCGCGGGCTTCCGGAATCTGATTAATCACCATGTAGGGAATCGTATAGCGGTAACTATAAGATGGAAAGTTCAGCAGCAGGCAGTCATATTGGCTTTGATCGAGCCCGCGCACCTCATAAAATTCATAGATGTCGACCGTTTCAAACCAACGCTTGCGAAAACGCCGCAGCAGGCGGCTGCGGATGATCTCTGAGGCGACCTGACCATTGCGGCTGCAGATCAAAACGCGGCGTTTTTTATATGGATAAGGGACGGCGTCGATCAGCGTGAAAAAGCGCACTGCGAGCATGTTGACATCCATGTCGGTGATCGGCACGGACAGATGGGTCTCCAGTATCTGTGCGGCGCTGACGGCCAGCGCTTCGCAAACGGGAGAGTAGCGGATGCCGTTGTTGTCGACATGCGAGCCAAGGACCAGATAACGGAAGTTGAGCGAATCGCAGAACAGCAGCGGGATCAGGCTCGGGATCATCACGCGGCCATAATCCGGCAGCGCCGCGAAATCCACGCCCCAGCTTGTTTTCAAACCTTGCGCAATCTTGTCTGCCAGCTCGCAAGCCAGCTGATAACAGCCGGGATACCGCTGAGGCAGCTGCGGGCTGTCGATCGGATCGTTCCAGCAAAGCAGGATCACCGCGATCGCCAGCACCTCCTCCTCGGGCAGCTCAAAACCCGAATAGGCAGCCTGAAGCGCAGCGACGATCCTGATCGCGATCTGCGCCTCGTCAAAGGAGCGCAGATAAGTCATCTTTGCTTCATCCATGGACACGGCAAATCCGGCCTTGATGCGGTTGCGCGCCAGCACCAGATACCAGGCAATGCGGTTTGTGTAGGTGTCGCTGATCGCAATCCCGCTCTCCCGCAGCACGCGCAGGAAAATATGCCGGATCTCGTTGCGTTCCTCTTCATCCACGTCAAAATACTGCACGTATTCATCGTAATTCAGAAATGAGACCGCTTTATAATAATGGATCTCATACAGCTCGAGCATGCACAGCCGGCGTTGAAATTCCTCGCCGGTGACCTTGACGCCGTACTTCGGCCGGGACTGCAGCGTCAGACCGAAGGCTGCCAGACATTGGCGGACTTCCCGCAGCTGTGCCTGCAGTGTGCGCCGCGACAAGAACAGCTGGTCGGAAATCGCATCGAAGGTCAGGTAGCGGGGCGCGACGATCAGCCGGCGGACGATGTCATTAGTACGGCCGACGATTTCACTTTTAGTGTAGTTCATCGTGCTGAAGCGGATCTGAAGCTGTTCGCGGACTGGATCATACACCGCGTGATCCAGAATCTGCAGCAGATAGCCCTTGCCTTTGCGGGTCAGAATTTCAACGCCGCTGGCCTGCGCCAGCTCGCGCAGCTCCGCCATATCATTTTTCACCGTGCGTTCGCTGACGCCGGCCATCGCCGCCAGCTGTCTGGCCTGCAGCGGCTGATCGCTGTTATCCAGCAGATAAAGCATCAATAACAGCCGGTTCTTCACGACCGCCATAAAATAAATTCCCCTTTCGTTTAAAAACGCGCCGTGCTTCGTCGATCAGCCTTCAGCCGCCAGCGGGGCACAGGCTGCTTCCCGTTGTTTGAGCGTCATTTCATGCAGCACGCTGAGCTGCAGCGGAATCGCCAGCACAAAGCTGCACACATCGGCGATCGGCTGGGCGATTTCCACGCCCTGAATCCCGATCAGCGCTGGCAAGAGCAGCACCGCCGGGATGAAGAACAGTCCCTGCCGCGACATCGCCAGCAGCGAAGCGCGGAAGGATTTTCCGATCGTCTGCAGCATCATGTTGCAGATCGTAATCCACCCACACAGCGGAAAGGTCAGGCATTGCCAGCGCAGCGCCTGGGTGCCGATCGCGATCACCTGCGGATCATTTTTGGAGAACAGCTGAATCACCTGCGGGGCCAGCAGATAGCCGGCCGCCGACAACATGATCAGGATCACCGTGGCGACCTTCACGCAGAACCAGAAGCCTTCCTTGACCCGGTCATACAGAAAGGCGCCGTAGTTGAAGCCGCACACCGGCTGGAAGCCCTGACCGAAGCCGGTTACCACTGAAGCTGCCAGATTCATCACGCGGCCGACGACCGACATCGCCGCGATCGCCGCGTCGCCGTACGGCCCCGCCATCAAATTCAGACAGATCGTCGCCACGCTGCCTAATCCCTGCCGGCACAGCGAAGGCATGCCGCCGTTGATGATCTGGGAATAGTAGTATTTGGAGAACGTAACGTTGCGCAGGCGGATGCGCAGGTTGCCGCCCTGGGTCGTTCCCTTGAGCAGCAGCACGAAGCCGACGAACTGGCTGATGATCGTCGCCAGCGCAGCCCCGCTGACTCCCATGTCAAAGACAAAGATGAACAGCGGATCCAGAGCGATGTTGAGCACTGCCCCAGAGGCGATGCCGATCATCGCGTAGAACGCGCTGCCCTGGAAGCGCAGCTGATTGTTGAGCACCAGCGAAGCCGTCATATACGGCGCGCCGATCAGGATTAAGCGCAGATACTGGCGGGCGTAGGGCAGAATGGTTTCCGTCGCGCCCAGAATCCGGCACAAAGGATCAATCAAGATTTCTCCCAGTAAAAAGATCACCGTGCCCAGCGCCAGCGCCGTGAAGAAGCCGGTCGCCGCCATCTGCTGCGCTTCGTCAAAGCGGTGCTGCCCCATTTTGCGTGAAATATAATTGCCCGAGCCGTGGCCGCAGAAAAAGCCGAAGGCCTGGATGATCGCCATCAGCGCGAACGATACGCCGACCGCCGCGGTAGCGCTGGTTCCGATCCGGGCGACGAAGAACGTGTCCGCCATGTTGTAAAACGACGTTACCAGCATGCTGATAATCGTCGGCACGGCCAGTCGGCAGATTAGACTGGACACGGGCTTCTCCGTCATCGTTTTATATTTTTCCTCTTGTGTTTCTGGTTTCCCCATAGATTTCTCCTCTTTCAACCTTTTTTCGACCTTCTTATTGTATAATGGAAATCAGGATTCCACAAATTCATTCATTTTATGATTTCCATTACTTCATGTAATAATCGAAGAAGGAAAGGAGTGCCTCATGGATTTCAAAGAATTAACGTATGTGCTGGCGCTGGCACGGCATCAGAGTGTTACCAAGGCGGCTCAGGAGTTATATCTGACCCAGCCGGCGCTGACGCGGTTTCTGCAGCGCCTGGAAACGAGCGTGGGCCAGCCGTTGTTCACCCGTTCCGGCAACCGGTTGATTCCGACGTATGCCGGTGAAAAGTATATTGAACGGGCGCAGGAAATACTGCTTTTGAAAAAACAGCTGGACGCGGAAATGCAGGATATCGTCCAGGTGCACCGGGGACAGCTGCGGATCGGCTTGTCGATCTTCCGTAGTTTTTCCCTGCTGCCCAACGTGCTGCCGGAATTCACCCGCAAATATCCGCACGTGAAGATCCTTGTTGAAGAAAACGATCCGGCGTTTCTGGAGGAGGCTTTGTGCCGGGGCGAGCTGGATCTGGCGTTTTTCTCGCTGCCGACGCGCCGCAAGGAAATCGTGACGGAAACGATCCGGACTGAAGAGCTGGTGCTGCTTCTGCCGCCGCAGGATCCGCTGGCCAGTCAGGCTCAGCGGCGGCCGGGGTCTCGTTACCCATGGCTGGATCTTGGCTGGGTCAAAGAGCGGCCGTTTATCCTGCAGAAAAAGGATCAGCGCACGCGGCAGATCACAGACCGGTTGTTTCATGATTACGCCTTCACGCCCAACGTGATTCTGGAGATTCAGAACATCGACGTGTCGATGGCGCTGACAGCGGCCGGTTATGGTTGTTCTTTCACCCGCGATATCCATGCGGTCGAACTGCAGGCGTATCAGCCGGCGCCGCAGTGTTTCTCCGTCGGCCGCCAGCGCACGCTGACCCAGTATGCCGCGGCTTACCGCAAGGGCGCGTACCTGCCGGATTATGCCCGGGATTTCATTGAGCTGGTGCGAAAACAGTTGAATACTTCGAGATCCTCTTCATCCTCAATCTAATAAAATCGAATCAGATTTCCATAAGTTTCTCAACGAGCTTCTGCAAAGTTCCCTTGATTTTTAATGCTCGCGTTTACAATTATATCAAATCACGATTTGGTATAATTCAAGGAGGTGATTGAATGTTTATCGGCAGAGAAAAAGAGCTGAAATTTTTACAAGATAAATACGCTGAGAAGAAAAGTCAGCTGATCGTCTTATATGGAAAAAGACGGATTGGAAAAACTGAAACACTCCGGGAGTTTTGCAAGCATAAACCGCATATATTCTATTCCTGCACGCAAAGTACGGATCAGATACAGCTTGCGAAATTTTCAAAACAAATTTTGAGGGAAGATATCCCTTCCAGGCAGTATATCTCTGAGTTTTCCGATTTGGAAAAGGCATTTCATGCAATCCTTGAACTCCCCTACGGTGAAAAGAAAAATTGATCGTAATCGATGAATTCCCCTCTATGTGCAAAGAAAATAAAAGTATTCCGTCCATTCTGCAAAATCTTTGGGATGCAGAACTGAAAGAGAAAAATGTCATGATTATTCTCTGCGGCAGCGCGATGAGTTTTATCGAAAAAGAACTGCTGGCGGAAAAGAATCCGCTGTACGGCAGAGCTACGGGTATTTATAAAATGAATGAAATGGGATTTTACGATGCAGCTCGTTTTTCCCCAATTATTTAGAAAAAGACAAACTACTGGCTTATGCTGTACTTGGCGGTATCCCGCACTATCTGAACCAGTTTGATCCTGAGCTATCAGTAGCGGAGAACATCAAGCGCAATATACTTACAAAAGGTTCTGTACTGTATAGTGAGGTAGACTTTCTGCTTCATCAAGAACTTCGTGAAACGCCTATCTACAACTCCATCATTGAAGCTGTGGCTCTGGGTAATACAAGACTAAACGACATCAGTCAAAAGTCACTTATCGAGGACACTTCCAAAACAAGCGTCTATTTAAAAAACCTGATTGAGCTTGGGATTGTAGCACACGAATTTTCCGTTGATATCGGAATGAAAGAAAGGGCCAATACCCATCGTGGACTCTATCGACTAACCGATAATTTTTTCCGTTTCTGGTATACTTTCGGTTTTGCGAATTTATCACAGCTTGAGGATGGCGACGTTGACGGCGTTTATGAATATTTGATTGATCCTGCCTTGCATGAATTTGCTTCGTTAGTTTTTGAGAATGTATGCAAAGAATTCGTACGCGAACTGCAGAAGGAAAACGCCCTCCCATTCCGCTATAGCAAGATGGGACGTTGGATGGGAAAAACTACAGTCCGTGATAAAAACGCAAAAAGCGGCTTAAGGCTGGCGGAAACAGAAATTGATTTACTTGGCATTGGCATCGGTGGAAAAGAATATTTAGTGGGTGAATTTAAATTTAAACACAGCCCCTTTGATTATTCTGAATACCTTGATACCCTAGCCAAATTAACGCCTCTAAAAGAAAAAACAAAATTCTACTATGCTTTGTTTTCAGAATCCGGTTTTGATAAAAAAATCATAGCGGAAGCGGAAACCTCTGATACGCTCTATCTTTATAATCTCGAAACAATTGTAAACTATAAAAAACAGCATTAACATCAGGCTATAGATTGCGTTGCAGCACAAGAGATTGGGTGATACTCCGATTCTTTCTGAACATTGGATGTTGATCGGGTAGGAAGCTAAGGAAGCCAATTCTTCCTTAGCTTAGCTCCTCCCACACCACCGGAGATGCTGTTCGGCGTCCGGCGGTTCAAAGTACCAACATGATTTGTTAAAATGAATGAACTTTTGTGTAATGGTCTACTAAACTGAGTAGACCTTTTTGTTTGAGTACCTTGTTCGTTATCCATCTCCCTAGCCATCTCCCTGTCCTGCAGTATCCCTTTCGTGTGTTGGCGTATAGCCAACATCGTTATCTTGGCATACCCAAGAAATAGAGGGGGCGTTCGTTCTTTGATCGTCTTCCATAATTTCCAGTACCACATTCGGATATGAAGTCGGATCTTATTTTCTATTCAGGTTAATATCATTTTCAAATCCGCAATTCGACAGTAGTTAAGTAAGCGTCAAATAAAACTTATACGCAAAAGAACCCTGACGTGTGGGTTTTATTTGACGCTTACGCTGTACCAAAAAAAGACGTACAAAGCTTGAAATCACACTTTTCACGTCCTTCTTCTTGTACCTTTACTCAAGTTCAAGGAAGAACCAATGAGCATGCTAAGGGTCCTATATTTTATCAATGGAGAGACCCATTGATAATAAACATTTTAACAAATTTATCCTTAATATTCCCAAAATAAAATCAAAGTAATTTAAGTTTACATAGTTTTATAATATACATTCTAGTATTCAATAATTATTATCTATTTGATTCTGCTTAGCTTTGATACCATCTAGTTCCTTGAAATAAATATTACATAATTTAAAGAATAAATCAAAACATTGTTTTTCAGTGCTAGAAACTTTTTTTATATAATAATGATAATCTCTTTCTTCATTAAAAACAATATTCATATTTTGTTCTATCCAATTACGAACCCATTGGTGGAATTCATATTTAAATTTGCTTTCAAAAGCACCCGGTTTTTGCAAATTAGGATTATCATATAAAAAACCATTTAAAAAGTGATATAAATTCTCAAACTTATATTCACCAATATACATGCAAGGTCGTAATTCTATCCATTTAAGTAAATCATCTATTTTGTGCATATTCTTTTTCTCCTAAAATTAATGACGTAATCAAAAATTCCAACTATTGATAACATTTGATCTTCACATTGCTTAAGATATTCTTTTTCTTATTCAATAATTAGAACTATAAGTCACTCATTAACAAATGTTCTTAGTTAATGAGTGACTCTAATTCCTTAAATACTGCGATTTTATTTAATCAGTTTAAAATCAATTTCAAATTCCCATGGAATATCATCTATTCCTAAATCGTTAAGCCATGCGTTATAATCCATACCATCAGGAGTCATATTATCATATACTTTATTACCTACCTTAATAGCCTCATGAATGCCATTTGTTGAAATGTTTCCACCATATTTATCAGAATAGATATAACCCGTTTTGCTTTTTATAATTACTCGTTCGCCTTCAATACCAACTTCCTTTAAGGATTTTTCTAGATAATTTGCATATTCCTTGCACTTATAAACTTCTTTAAAATCACCTGGTATTCCCTTAACAATATTGCCGATTTCAGACTTGTACGCATTCTCGATCACTTCATCCCAAGGAATCTCTTCCACAAAGGTCTGCTCGTTCCTGATTTTAATCTTTTCCAGATAATCCTGATTTCCTTTGATATTTAATGGAAGATCGATGACTAGGTCTTTTCTAATACTGATCCCCGGCAACTTCTCTAGGTATTCTAATTCCTTATCCAATGGAATCTTTTCTGCTAGTTTTCCTTCATCTCCAGCATTTAACGGTATTTTCTCAGTTAGCCCTGCAGAAATACCAAAGATAGAAATAGCGTTTAAAATGCCTTTCATTGGCAAATATTTATCGATCGTCTTATCTAACACAATGGATAGAGATAAGGTCAAAAATTCAGAGGATTGGAATATTTCAGATACAGCGACACCTGCACTCTTGATCCCATTATTAATTGTATTTAATAGGTCACCTTTGTTCTCAGTATCCTTTTTCTCTTCTTTTGGTTTTCCACATATTACATTCACCCGTTCTTCCAACGTGCCTGTGACTTCAGGATACTTTTTATTTAAGTTCGCTGTTTCATGGGTCAAATTATTAAGCACCACATCTTTAACCGCAACCGTCATCTTTTCAACGATATTTTTCATTGCTTTAACGAGTTGAGATTGCTTTTCCTCTGTTTGCTTTTTAATCAGCTCTGCTGCTCTTTTTGCCTCTTCCGCAATTCTTCTTGCCGTTTCTTCTGCTGCTCGTCGAGCTATTTCTGCAGCGTTATTTGAATTGGTTTTACTTGAACTACTACTCGTATTTCTTCCTGCACCTGAACCGCTATTGGCACTTCCGCCACCGCCTTTGTTTGTCGCTCCTCCTTTCGTCTGCGGCTTTGTATGTTGATTCACTGTTCCATTGCTGATTGGTTTTTTCTTTGGTTGACTTGGTGGATTATAAATTCCCCCGCCTATTGGGACTATACTCTTAAATCCGGTTGGGTCAAAGTACTTGTTCGGGTTGTTTCTGCCATAGTTATACCGGTTCTGACTTAACGGATCCTGCCAGTTGCCGCGATAGCCGTCGGCGCTGATAAACAACTCCGTCACTGTGTCATAATACCGTGCCCGCAGATACTGAGTCTCATCGCTGTTGTGCGCTTCCGAACGATATCCGTATTCATCGCTGCCGCTGGTGAATGGATTGTACTTCTTATCCCTTCTTCCATAATCGCTGTAGCTGTACGTCGATAAGATACTGTTGTATCCGCTTAACAAGATTGTAACGCTTCCTTGTCCGTCGTACAAATAGAAATCTTCGTTCGTACACAATCTTTCATTGCCATACCAGTACTTCGTTGCGGCCTTGTCCTGCGTCTTCACTAACACTACCGGATACTCCGCTAATTCGTCGTTCAGGTAATCAATGGTCGTTGTATTGCCCGTCACAGCCCGGGTTTGGACTTTATTCTCTGTCTGGTGCGTTTCCAGTGCTTCCGACGGGGTTTGCTTCAGCTGTTGGATGAACGTGTCAATACTGTCAGAAAGTGCCGCTGGCGAGGTCTTAACGACGGTATTCGTACGGTCTGCGGTCTGACGGATCCGGTTCCCCGCTCCATCATAGGCATACGTTGTTACAGTTCCGTCGAAATCCTTCACGCTAATTAACTGGTTCAGCTTGTTGTATGTGTATTCCTTGACCGTGTTGTCGTCGCGGCCTTCCCGGATCCGGTTGCCATTGGTGTCATAAGCATAGGTAATATGATAAGTGCCATCATAATACGTCTTGATTCGGTTGAAGTCGTCATAAGTTGCCCGGTAGGTCACCTGTCCTTCCGTGACTTCCGTCTTGTTGCCGGTCAGCGTGATCACATACTCGGTCGTTGTGGTGCTGCTTCCCTGCTTTTTCACCGTTTTGATCAGCTCGTCGTTCTCATTGTAGCTGTAATCCTTGACCGTTGTCGTTCCATTCAGAATCTCTGTTTCCTGAATGACGCTGTTGATGTCGTTGTAGACGTACGTATAAGAACTCAGAGTCCGTGTGCCCAGCTTGGTCAGTTGGGTCAACAGGTTGCCGTTGTTGTCATAGCTCTTGGTGATGACGACGTTGTTGCACATCCACTCCTTGGTCATCCGTCCCAGCGCGTCATATTCATAGTTAGAATAATGTGAAGCGTTGACGGTTTTGGTCATTCTGCCGGACAGATCGTATTGGTAGCTGATCGACGTATTATCCGGATAGACAATCTTGGTACGGTTGCCATAGGCGTCATATTCATACTTGATCGTTTTGGCGTCCCGGACAACCTGCGTGGTGTTGCCCGCCGCGTCATAGGTAAATGCGGCATCCGGCTTGGAAAGCAGATTCTGATTAGCGTCGTAGGTATAGGTAATGACCGTTCCGTCTTTCTGCTTCAAGGTTAACAGATTTCCGTTTTTATCATACGTATATTCTTCCGACTTCTTATCTTCATCCGTCGCTTTGATCAGTTCGCCTGAAGTATTGTAGGCATACAGCACTTCCGTCTGATCATAATACCGGCGCGTGACCTTGCCCATCTTGTTGATAAATTCCAGAAATGACGCTTGAGCCATGGCGATCAAGCGTGAATGCTGAGAGTTACAAAGATAAGTATTATAGAATTTCTAATTTTTTAAATATTATTATCTTAGCTTCTAAGTGAAAACCAATTAACACAAATTCCTTACTAAGTCTAGATAAAACTGGTCCAGAGTCAGTCTAATACAGCAACAAAAATTTCCTATGGATTAATTATTTCTCTTGTTTAACAAAGCTGGCAGGAAAAGTTTTTATAATCCTTTTCCTGCCAGCTCTATTTAACCATCCACGACACAATTACAATATTATTCCAAGCATGGTGTAATAATATTTTCAGATAAAGCTAAATTTTCCACGCTTTCCATTAAAATTTTTTTAGCTTCAAGATTATCCTCAACAAATAACCCCCAGAAACCATTAATATCTTCTCTATTCAATTCGGAGTTTGCTATTTGAATAGGTGATATTAATATACTCTCTTGATTTATTGTTATAGCATAATCCTTCAATACATTTGTTTGAACTTCAAACATATCTGCCTCATAAATTGCAGGATATCCTTCATTATCAATCAGCCTATACCTGATTGTGTTACTTTTGCGTTTTATAATTATTTCTACTACTAAATATATATTTCCCTCCTTTAGTTGATGTCTAAAAGACTTTTTACATTTTACTAGCATATTTATCTCCTTTAATTTTTAAACTTAAAGTCATCAAACAAATGATTAACTGGATCATAAGAAAAATGTATTGTTACTTTTCTACCAGAATCTGTTCTATATACAACTTCCCATTTTTCCCAGTTTTTCCAACGTTCATCTCCTAACTCATCTATAACTCTTCTGACTGAATTTCCTTCTCCTGGATTAAATGGATTTTTCTTTGTATTATCCATCGCAATTTCTTCAACTATATCCTGTGGTTTTGTCCTACCAGTAGATCCTCTCCCTTCTATTTCTACATAATCGTTGTTTATGGATTCCTTCCGATCATTTTTTGCCTTTTGATCTACAGATGATCCACCACCATTCGCAATCGCAGATTGAGTGATGCCTAAGGCATCCGTAACCTCCGAACTGATTGACGTTACGCCTTCCAGTGCGATTGAGTATCCGATTATACGGCCACCCTCTAATGCCAGACTTCCATTTGGCTGGACATTCCCTCCTGGCGTATTCGTAACATTTGCATTTCCCTGCGCTCCGAAGGCTCCTGCCATCGTGATCGCTGATAATGCGACCTTCTTCAGATCCTCTTCGCCTTTTTCTTTATCTCCGCTCTTGTATTCGTAGATTCCATACACCGTTGCTCCGCCATAGGCTGCTGCCGCAGTGTTTCCCAATAATGCAGCTAACGCTGGCAGAGTTCCAAACGAGGCCGCTGTTAGGTACAGTACCGCTGCTCCGCTGCCGATTATCACAAGATTTTCTACTGGATGATCTATGAAGCTTTGAATTGTATTCTGGGTCACTCTCTTTACGGCGTCTCCGACTTCCCCGGCTTTTTCACCAACCCACTTCAGTCCTTTTTCAATTTCGCCCTTCGCTTCATTACACCAGCCGCTGACACGATTCGCTAATGATCCTATCTTGTCTGTTACATCCTTGAAATCGATACCTTTATATCCAGATAAGATGGCTTCTACTTCCCGTTTCTTTTCAATTTGCTTAGTAAACGCTTCAGTTGCTCTCCTCAACCCTTCATTCAGATCCGCAAATTTACTTGTCGTCTGTTTCTTCAGTTCTTCCTCTGCCTTTTTTGCTGCCGCTTCCTGTGCTGCTCTCAATATAGCTAGAGCTGCGTCATTTGCTGCATTAACATAATTGTTGGGCGTACTTCCATTATTACTACTTCCACCTCCGGAAGAAGGTCGACTCGGTTCATCATATTGATAAGTAATCGCTTTATCATATTGCTTATAGATCGGTGGGGTCGTTCGATAGCCTGTGGGATTCGTATTATTTCTTTGCGGTGTACTTTGTTTTGGCGGATTGAATGTGTTCTTCACCGTATTGACGACGTTATTCACTGTTTTCTTCACTGTATTGACAACGTTGTTTACAGTCTTCTTCACTGTGTTCACAACTTTGTTTACCGTGTTTTTTACCGCTCCCCACAGACTCCACTTTCCGGTTGGGTCAAAGTACTTGTTCGGGTTGTTTCTGCCATAGTTATACCGGTTCTGACTTAACGGATCCTGCCAGTTGCCGCGATAGCCGTCCGCACTGATAAACAGTTCGGTTACCGTGTCATAATACCGTGCCCGCAGATACTGAGTCTCATCGCTGTTGTGTGCTTCCGAACGATATCCGTATTCATCACTGCCGCTGGTGAATGGATTGTACTTCTTATCCCTTCTTCCATAATCGCTGTAGCTGTACGTCGATAAGATACTGTTGTATCCGCTTAACAAGATTGTAACGCTTCCTTGTCCGTCGTACAAATAGAAATCTTCGTTCGTACACAATCTTTCATTGCCATACCAGTACTTCGTTGCGGCCTTGTCCTGCGTCTTCACTAACACTACCGGATACTCCGCTAATTCGTCGTTCAGGTAATCAATCGTCGTTGTATTGCCCGTCACAGCCCGGGTTTGGACTTTATTCTCTGTCTGGTGCGTTTCCAGTGCTTCTGACGGGGTTTGCTTCAGCTGTTGGATAAATGTGTCAATGCTGTCAGAAAGTGCCGCTGGCGAGGTCTTAGCGACGGTATTCGTACGGTCTGCGGTCTGACGAATCCGGTTCCCCGCTCCATCATACGCATACGTTGTTACAGTTCCGTCAAAATCCTTCACACTGACCAGCTGGTTCAGCTTGTTGTATGTGTATTCCTTCACCGTGTTGTCGTCGCGGCCTTCCCGGATCCGGTTGCCATTGGCGTCATAAGCATAGGTAATATGATAAGTGCCATCATAATACGTCTTGATCCGGTTGAAGTCGTCATAAGTTGCCCGGTAGGTCACCTGTCCTTCCGTGACTTCCGTCTTGTTGCCGGTCAGCGTGATCACATACTCGGTCGTTGTGGTGCTGCTTCCCTGCTTCTTCACCGTTTTGATCAGCTCGTCGTTTTCATTGTAGCTGTAATCCTTGACCGTTGTCGTTCCATTCAGGATCTCTGTTTCCTGAATGACGCTGTTGATGTCGTTGTAGACGTACGTATAAGAACTCAGAGTCCGTGTGCCCAGCTTGGTCAGTTGGGTCAACAGGTTGCCGTTGTTGTCATAGCTCTTGGTGATGACGACGTTGTTGCACATCCACTCCTTGGTCATCCGTCCCAGCGCGTCATATTCATAGTTAGAATAATGTGAAGCGTTGACGGTTTTGGTCATTCTGCCGGACAGATCGTATTGATAGGTGATCGACGTATTATCCGGATAGACAATCTTGGTACGGTTGCCATAGGCGTCATATTCATACTTGATCGTTTTGGCGTCCCGGACAACCTGTGTGGTGTTGCCTGCCGCGTCATAGGTATATTCGGTCTTGCCCTGATCATCGTTCATCGTGATAACCCGGTTGAGCGCGTCATAGGTAAATGCGGCATCCGGCTTGGAAAGCAGATTCTGATTAGCGTCGTAAGTATAGGTAATGACCGTTCCGTCTTTCTGCTTCAAGGTTAACAGATTTCCGTTTTTATCATACGTATATTCTTCCGACTTCTTATCTTCATCCGTCGCTTTGATCAGTTCGCCAGAAGTATTGTAGACGTACAGCACTTCCGTCTGATCATAATACCGCCGCGTGACCTTGCCCATCTTGTTCAACGTATAATTGATCTTAAAGCCGCGGGCGTCCTGAACGGAAGTCATGTTTCCTGCCGCATCGTAAGTATAGGTAACGATATGCTTCAGCGGATCTTTTTCCTGAATCAGGTTGTAGACTTCATCGTAAACCTTTTCATAACGCTTGCCGTTGGCGTCCACCGCTGCAATTTCATAACCGGCGGCATTGTATTCCACCGTTTGAACATGATCCAGCGCGTCAATCGTCTTAATCCGGCGCTGGTTCAGATCATATTCGTACCGGGTTGTGCTGCCCGTCGGATCGGTTTCGCTGAGCACCTGATTAAAGGCGTCATACGTCCAGCGCGTTGTCTTCGCGTTATTGACCTTTTCGCTCAGGACGTTGTCAGCCGCGTCATAGGTATAGACCGTCGTAATCCCGGCTTCATCCGTCTTGCTCAGCATCCGGTCTTCTTCGTCGTAGGTGTAGGTCTGCGTCTGGTTCAGCGCGTTCTTCTGCAGGATGACGCGGCCGGTCTTATCATACTGCCAGCTCGTCTTGTTGCGCAGCGCGTCATAGAATTCAATCTTATTGCCGATCGCGTCGTAAACGTTTTCTTCAATCAGAACATCATCCTGCCACGTTTTCAGCAGCTGATTGTAAGCATTATACGAATATTTCCAAACCGAGCCGTTGGTCTTCGTTTCACTGACCTTTTGATTTTTGGCGTTGTAGGTGAACGTTTCCACGCCGCCGTCCGGATAGGTCGTTTTCCTGACATTGCCGAAAAGATCGTATTCATAAGCTGTGACGCCGCCGATTTTCGATGTTTCCTTCACACATTGATTCAGCGCGTTGTACTGCCGCTGGATCGTATTTCCTTTGGCGTCTTTGCTGAGGGTCAGATTATCATGCTCGTCATAAGTATATTCCGTCGCGTAGCCCATCGGATCAACCGTCTTGGAAACCAGACCTGCCGGGTTATAAACCGTCTGCGTGACGCCGCCCAGTCCGTCGGTTTCCTTGATCAGCCGGCCGTCAGCGTCGTAGGCCCATTGCCGGATCGTCTGGTTATCGACCTTTTCCGTAATTTTCTGATTTACCGCATCGTAAACGGACTGTGTCGTATGGCCGTTGGCGGTCGTTGACAACAGATTGCCTTCTCCGTCATAAGTTGTTGCGGTTACATTGCCGTTGCGGTCGGTCAGCTGGGTGACATGACCGCGCAGATCATAAACGTAGAGAATTTCTGCGCCGTTGATCGTCTCGCTTGTCAGGCGGTTCAGTGCGTCATAGGCAAATACTTTGGTATTTTTCAGACTGTCTGTCTGACTCAGGCAGTTGCCGTTGGCGTCATAAGTATAATCCGTCGTTATCCCGTGACCCGTTTTCTGAAGAATCCGGCCGTCGGCGTTGATTTTATAGGTTGTCGTACTGCCGTAAGCGTCCGTTTCCGAAATCACCTGATCGTAGGTGTCATAGGTATAAGTGTGATTGATTTCGCCGTTCACTTTCACCTGCGTCAAACGATGCCGCTCATCCAGCACATTTTCCGTGACCAGACCGGTCGGCTCGGTCGTTTTGATCAGCTGGTCGTAAGCGTCGTAAACAAACGTCGTCGTTAAGCCCTGGACGGTCTGAGACGTCAGATTTCCAAACTGATCGTAGACATAGCTTTCAACGACCTTGCCATTGCGCGTCTTCTGCGTCAAACGGCCGTGGATATCATACTGGAAACCGGTTTTATTGCCAAGCGGCGTTGTCGTTAAGATTGTGCGGCCGCGGCTGTCGACAGTGGTCGTCGTCCGATTGTTCAAAGCATCCTTTTGTTCGATCAGCTGTTGATTGCCATTGTAAACGAAAGTTGTCGTCTGGCCGTTGGTATCTGTGGCGCTGAGGATATTGCCTTCGTGATCATAGCTCCAACGACGAACCTTCTTATCCGCGCTGGTTTCACTGATAACCCGGCCCAGAGCGTCATACGCGTAAATCGTTTCCTGCCCCAGGGCATCGGTCATTTTTGTTTTTAAGCCCTTGGAATACGTATACGTCGTCGTATGGCCTAGCGGATCCTTCACGCTGATCAGATGGCCCATGCCATCATAGCCCTTTTCCGTAACCTTGACCTGATTGTCGCTGGTCAGCGTCTGTTTGATTTCATGACCGAGCGCGTCATATTCATAGATGATTTTCTGCCGCGAGGTTGTCTGACTGGTCCGTTGTCCCTTCGCGTCATAGGCATACGTGGTCACGTTGCCGGCTTTGTCAGTCGTCGTCAGAACCCGGCCCAGGACATCATAAGTGGATGTGGTTTCCAGACCGTCGAAGTCCTTTGTTTTTACAATGTTGCCCAGCGCGTCATAAGTGAAGGTTTTCGTCTGATCGTGTGCATTGGTTTCCGTTGCGACGCCGTACTGATTGTACGTATAGGTACTCGTCAGTCCGTTGGCCGTCTGGGAAACTGTGCGGCCGCGGCTGTCCACCGTGCGGGTCGTCTCCGCACCGTCCGGATAAGTCGTCTTGATCAGATTCTGGTTTGAATCATAAGTATAAGTTGTGACGTTACCCAGCGGATCGGTCATTTTTACGACGTTGCCGTACAGATCATATTCGTAGACTGTGACGTTGCCGTTAAAATTGCTTTCCGACAGCTTGTTACCCGCGGCGTCATAGGTAAACGATTTTGTGCCGCCGTCCGGATTGATGATCTGCACGATTTCATTACGTGCGTTCAGCACATGCGTCGTTTTCCGGTTATCCTGATCTGTCGCGGTCAACAGATATCCGGCCGCATTATACGTATAAGTATAAAATGTACCATCCGGATAGGTGACCTTGCTTACCCGGCCCTGTTCGTTATATTCATAAGTCGTCGTATGCTTGAGCGGATCGGTTTCGCTGATCATCTGGTTGAGTTCGTTATAAGCGTAGGTTGTGGTCTGCCCCAACGCATCGGTATGACTGGTCTTGTTGCTGCGGGCATCATAGGTCCAGGCTTCGCTCTGTCCGGCAGTATTCGACTTTGTCAGCAGGTTGTTATTCGCGTCATACGTCCGGGTTTCCTTAAAACCATCGCTGCGCGCCGCTGTCAGCTGATTGCCGTTCTGGTCGTAAGTATAGCTCCAGCGAATGCCGTTTTCCAGTGTTTCTTCGGTTAACAAACCATTCACAAAGGTCTTTAATACCTGGCGGTTATCCGCGTATTCCACCTTGGTGGTCTGACCCTTGGCGTCAAACCAGGTGGTTTCCACATTACCTTTGGCATCCGTGGTTTTCGTGCGGCCTTCCAGATATTCCAGCGTCATGACATTGCCTTCGCCGTCAACCTGCTTGGTTACGCGGTGATTGGCGTCATACGTATTGGTGATGACCAGCGCTTCGTTCTGATTCTTCCACGAGGTCATGTTATGATCGGCGTCATAGGCATACTCGATCACCGCGCCGGTCTGATCGGTAAAAGAGATCAGATTCAGATTCGTGTCGTAGCCATAGCTGACCTTATCCTTTTCTCCCAGCCGGATCTCGTCAACCAGATTCTCGGCATTGTAATGGAAGGTTATCGTTTTGCCGTCTTTTAATGTAATCGTATCCGGCAAGCCCTGTTTGTAGGTATAGGTTGTTTCGCGGCCCTGCTTGTCCAGGTTCTTCGTCACAAATCCCTGTTCATTGTAAACCCAGGTCGTGTCTTGATTTTTCAAAACGAAATGATCGGTATCCCATGTCAGCTTAAAGACCGTCGTCAGGTTATTGACAAACGTGCCGTCGCTCTGCTTGGCAAAATAATACTTGGTACCGTCTTCTAAAATGACTGTGGCGCCTTGATCATCACTGGAAATCCGGGAAAGTCCGCTGAACGCCCAGCCCATGCCGAAAATACCGAAGACGCCGGCCGCGCTGCTGTTGTAGGCCCGGGAGAAAGTAAAGCTTTCCTCCAGGACGTTCATTGCGAAATCCTGACTTTCCAGAATGAAGTTGCCGGTGTTCAGGTTGATCGGCTCAAAACCGAATTCGCACTGCACATCCCGTCCGCGCAGCGCCGCGTCCACCTGCTTTTTCTGATCTGTCGATAAATCCTCTTCCACATAATCAACGTCTTTGTTTTTCTGCGGTTCGCGGATAAACAGGATATTGCCCTGGGTGACCAGCTCATCCTGCAGATTGTTATCCTGCATCAGTGTTTCCTTGGTGATGCCGTAGAATGAGGCGATCGAACTGACTAAATCAAACCCCTTGACCTCATAGGTTCTGAAATAGGTTTCTTTCACCGTGCTTTTCTGCGTTCCCTTCACCGACTGGAACTGCACGGTATATAATTTTCCCGGCTCAAAGCTGTCAAAGAACTTCCCGGTTTGGTAATTGCTGACCTTCGTTTCGTTGTAGCTCTGAGCTTTTTCAATTTCCGGATATTCCGGGTAACGGTAAAAGTTATCCACCGCTTCCATCGTTTCGGTGAATTTCACAGTTTCCCCGTCTTTGATCGTGACGGTTGTCTGGGCATGGTAAGGCGCGGTTCCGTCGAAACCCACGGCAACCAGATACGCCAGACCTTCTTTGAAATCGTACTTGACGAAAGGCCGGACATTCCAGGTAAACTGGTTGACGTCGGTCATGGTGATGTCCGGACTGTCATAGTATTCCGCTTCGACATACGGCGTGTTTTCTCCGGTACCGGTGATGTAATAGTATTCCGACGCATACATTTCCAGATAACTGGAATCCGGATCCTTCAGCGTCAGCAGCACGCCGTTATTCGGCTTGTTGTTTTCCGCGACATCCTTGACATACGGCGTAATATCCAGCGTATGCAGCCAGAAGCCTTCCCAGGTCCAGTCGCTGGTAAAGCAGTCGTAATTGGTCGGCATGTTCAGATATGTCGCTTTTGTAATATCGTAAGTACCCGGAATGCTGCAGGCGAGCAACTCATTCGTCGTGCCCGGTTTGGTTTTTCCCTGAATGATGTTCAACGTCGCTTTTTTGATGTATTTGCCTTTGAGCACTTCGTTCATCCGGTCATCGTTAATCTTATAGAAGCTGAAAGCATGGGAATAACGCGGATGATTGCCGATAAACAGGAATGCGTCGTCGTAGTTTTTCAACACCCAGTTATCGGCTTCCATATTCGGATTGCCGAGCGTCTTGGTCGGTCGGCTTTGCGATACGCTGACGTCCGTGCCGTTGTGCGCATAGCCGAAATAGTTGGGGTCGATGACGACCGGATAGACGCGGTCGTCGCTCATCAGCCAGCTCTCATCTACGCTGTATTCGATCTGATCGCCATTCAGCGCGACGCGGACTTCCGTTTCGTTGTCGGCGGCGTCTTTGGCTTTCGGCGCGCGGATCAGTAAGGCAAGCTGCCCGTTTTGATCCACGACGATTACCCCGTGTTCGTCGCCCGGTCGGACGGCGCCGTTTTCCACCGTGATCCGACTGGTAAAAGAAGCGGTCTGCGGCTTTTCATACAGAACAAGCTCCTCCTCGACCCAGGCCGGCATCACCGTATACCGCAGATTGATCTGATGCTCCATCGGATAGATCAGCTGGGCGCCCTCTGCGCTTGGTTCACCGATTTGCTTCAGCTGCGGAATCACGGTGACGCGGACATCGTCTTTTTCCAAGACAACGCCGGTTTGAGAATCCGCTGGATAATAGCTGCGGACAACGTTCGCCGTGTTCTGCACGAAAACATCGCGGCCTTCCTCTGAAAGCAGATTGACCGCCGGCGTCAGCTGGGTATCAATCGGGGCAAAGCCGTCTTCCGTTTTATAATTGCGAATGACGCCCATCACCATTTTCTTCAGATTCTGGTCTTCCTTGTTGGTATAAATAACGGTTCTTTCATCCACAATTTCCGGATCCGCAAAATCCTCTGGCTGCGGATCGGCGGGATTGGTTTCCGTCTGCGTAAATTCCAGCGGCGCGGCGCTGGCAGAGGGCGTGACCGTCGGTGCGGCAGACGGCGTGACGGCAGGCGTCATCGTCGGCTGCGGCGTCATCGTCGGAACGACCGTGGGTTCCGCAGTTGGCTCCGGAGCCGGTTCAACGGTAGGCTGAACCGTCGGCTCAGCTGTGATTTCCGGCGTCGGCTCCGGTTCGGCCGTAACTTGCGGACTTGACGAAGGCTGCGGTTCTCCATCCAGCGTCGTTTCCGGTTGGGATGGCTGTTCTTCCGACTCCTCATTGTTGACCGGATCATTCTCCGTGATATCCACATTGTAATACGGACCTGTCTGGTTGTACTTTTCAACAATTCGCCGCTCATTCACCGCCCGGATGCTGTCGGTATTCTGCACCAGCATACAAAAGCTGAACAAGCAGATCATGAGTTTCTTAATTCCACCGCTTAACGATTTCATTGACTTTTTCCCCATTCTTTCTTGCTTCGGACTTTAAGTTTTCCAATTCTTCAATCGCTTTCTCTGATTCCTGATTCTTCAAAGCTTCCGCGATAACACAAACCCTTTCACCCATCGTTTCATAGGCCTGCGCTAACGCCGCGACCTCTTCGTCGCTTCCGTTATACGATTCCTGGATCCGGCTCCACTGCCCGCCCAGGTCGCCGAGCTGCTGCAGCCATGCGGAAGATTGAGGCTGGCCGTTTTCAAATAAAGACGCGAGCTCTGCCTGTCCCCGCTGCAGCGTTTGCAAAAACTGCTGCTCCGCGCTCTTCTGCGCTTGAGGCTGACAGCCGCCCAGCAGACCGAGAATCAAAATCAGAATGAATATTCGTTTTCCCTGCATAAAGACCTCCTGAAGTGCATACTAAAAACGCCTATGAGCTATCATAGGCAAAAGGAGAAATGAATTATCTTATCGTCAACGCTCAGTCAACCTTCCTTCATCACGTCGGCGAACATTTCCCTGTTCTTTTCCCCCTGATGTTGTAAACTGCCAAGTCAGTCTTCTTCCGGCTGATACCAGCCCCATTGTGAAATCGTCAAACGGCTGAGCGCGCCGACAGCCAGCACAAGCGCCGCTGCCATTTTCCAGAAACGCTGCTTCATTCCCCTTTCCCCCTTTCTTCGACATTGATAATTTCATTATAGGGAATTTTTTAAAAATGTCTGCCGTTTGGGAGCCAATAGGCTGTTTTTGGGAGCGAATAGACAGTTCAGGCAGCCAATCGCTTTCTTTACTGATAATTTATAAAAAAAACAGCTTCCTGAAAACGAATCTTTTCAAGAAGCTGTCCGCTGAGCCAAGGCTAACGAAACCGCGGTGGCCGTCAGGGAACAGGCCAGAATCCGGCCCGGTCCCTGGTTAATCATTCCCATTTCAAAAAGAGAAAGCAGTGCTAAGGCAGTGGATAGAATCCGGCTGATATTTCGGGCGCGGCGGCGATCTTGTTCGGTTTTACGCCGCTTATACCGCATATCCGGAGCCCAGCGCCAAATGGCAAGTACGGCCAGACCTTCAAGCAGCCCGTAGAAAACAGGGGTTGTAAAATAAGCGCAGAGGGCAAGACTGCCAAAACAAAGGATGTTGGTCAGGATTACACATTGGTGAAATTGACGCAAATGAATTCCGCCGGTGAACGAGCGGACACCCACTAAGCTCAGCATAAAGAGAAGCATCGGTCCGAAGACATGGAACAGGGCTGCGATCAGACTCATGCAAAGAACTAATATCATCTGAATCAGCAAATTCTCGATTCCAAATCGCAGTTCGTTCTCATTAACCGGTTCGGTTAAATGAGCGTTCAGCCGGCGGGCTAACCGCAAAGAACAGTTACGCATGATTTTCCTCCTTCGGCAATAAAATCCGGACCTCAAAACGATCTCCATTCTGATGAAGATCAAGTTCGCCCCGGGCTTGATTTACAATCGAGCGAATACTTTGAATACCATACCCGTGTTCTTTAAAGTCCGGTTTCGAGCTTCGATTCAGATTGACTCGCCGGCCGGGCATGACTGAATTGATCAAGGTCAGATAAATTACAGAATCATCTTCCTTCAAATAGAACTCAATCTCCTTTTGTGGTGATTGCCTGGCTGCCTCCACAGCGTTGCTAAGCAGATTGGAGATTAAAAGACAAGTGCTCCATTCTTCTAACGGCCATTGGATATGACCCGTTTCCAAATGAAACTGAACTTCTGGTTCGTTTTCCATCGTCCGGTTCAAAAGACTGTCGATAATCGGATCTCCAGTATGCTCCTTCTTCGAAATTGTCTCGACGACTTTCATGGTACTTCTGACATAAGCGAGCGCTTCCAGATTCCGCTGCTCTTTTAAATAATATTCAAGCATTCCTAACAGATGCTTCAGATCATGCCGTTGTTTCCGGAATTTTTCCTGATTTTCAAGCGTTTCCGCAAGCCAGTTTTCCTTCAGGGTATTGCAGTTATGCTCGAGCTCAAGCCGTTTCTTACTTTCAGCGACGCGATAATACTGCTGGAACATCCATGTCATCAAAACGAAACAGCCGAATAAGACCGCGCTGATCAACAAGGATAGAATACGGATGCGGTCATCGCTGAAGATGCCGCAGATCTGATAATTGATATAAACACAGAGGAATAACAGAAACGCGCAACATCTGAAACTCCAGTCAAAACCTTCGTCCTGCGGCAATTCCGGCTTTCGCTTCATAAACAAAATGGGAATCAGAACCGCGAACTTATTAAAGTAGCCGCCAAGCGTCCGCAGCCAGCTTTCCTGCATCAGCTCCGCTGCGGAAACCTTCGCTGTCAAGGTCAAAAACTGAATAGAGACGGCAGACAGAATTCCTTCAACGATGTAAAACACCAAAATAATCGCAATGAGCGTTCTTGTTTTGCCGGGAAAAAAGAAGCGGATCATCACCATCATATTCATAAGCATAAACGGAATCAACAGCGCCGGATCCACCGTCCAGAACTCCATCGAATATTCGATAAGCGCAAATCCCAGAATGGACAGTACAACGACAAACCCCTGCCTGCGCAGAACAAAAAACTTCTGAACGAGCAGCGTCACGCTGATCATTTCCAGCAGACAGAAACTGAATTCAATGGCGGCGCGAATCATGTTCTCACCTTAAAGTCAGAGAAACGCCGGAGTACCTCTGACTTCT
Source organism: Holdemania sp. Marseille-P2844 (assembly GCF_900120005.1). GTDB lineage: Bacteria > Bacillota_I > Bacilli_A > Erysipelotrichales > Erysipelotrichaceae > Holdemania. The sequence goes on along the minus strand of NZ_LT635454.1, from coordinate 171,738 downwards.
GATACTTACTGGCAAGCAGCGGCCGGTTTAATCCGCAGAGATAAACGGAATTATCTCTAATCTTTTCCACATTCATCAAATTAACTACTTCAGAGCGATTAATCTGGACCAAAATTTCATCCATGGCCAGGGCTTTCACAGCTTCGTTTAAAACGCGGCCTTTCAATTTTACCATTGTTCCACTTTTCAAATAGAGCGTGATGCTTCGATTGAAACAACTGAGATAAAGAATCTGATCCTGCCTGATCATGAGCCGGCCCATTTCAGTTTCAACGCTGACCTGATAATAAGCCGCTTCTTCACGAATTTTCTCAATAAGTCTTGGTAATTGAGTTTTCAGCTTTGATTTTATCAGAAATCCGACGATATGCGAGCCAAAGGCTTCAGCCATGTACTGTTCCTCAGCCGTAACATAAACAATTATCGGCGGCTGAGATAATTCCCGGCAGACTTTGGCGACGAAGAAACCATTCACATTTGGCATTTCAATATCTAAAAATAAAACATCTGGAGAATCCTGATTAAGCTTGGCGAGAAACTGTTGAGGATCGTTGGATGTTTTAATTTCGGTGAATACCATCGTTTTCTCAAGCTCATGGGCCATGACTTCCAGAAATTCCAGATCGTCGTCGACTATCGCTGCTTTGATCACGTTTTTATCTCCTTCTCTTTCAAGTTATCTTATAATTCTATTTATAACATAAATTTTAAAAGACTACAAAAAAAAGCTGAACCTCCAAATATAAAATTCGAGAGTCCAGCATTATTCAAACACTAATATTTTATTCTTCCACACTCATCAACAAGGAAGACTCCACATTCAGTTCGCTGTCGCCGCGCACACCGATATAAGCTTTACCCGGCTGAATCGCCGTCACGACACCCTGCTCATCCACGACCGCCACGCTCTCGTCGCTGGAAAACCAATGCAGCGGGACATCATCCGCGGATTCCGGCACAACTTCGCAGGTGACACGGGTCGTTTCTCCCGGCTTCAGTCCGCTCTTTTCCGCGCTGAGAAACAAGTTCTGAACCGGCGTCACTTCCCGGATCTGCACGTCATCCAGCCACAGTGTGCCTTCAGCGCCGCCCAGCTTAAAGCCCAGCTCCAGCGTCGAGGCAGAATACGCCGTAACAAAATCATAGCGGTAAACCGCCCAGTCTTCGCTCATGCACAGATTATCGTTCAGCTGGACCTGATGCGTCGGGATGATCTCGCCCGCCGCCGTTTTCTGCGTCATTTCCAGACCGAAGCTGTCGCTGTTCAAGCCGGCTGCTTTATGATGGAAAACCAGTTGATAGGTGGTATTCGGCTTTAATTCCAGCTCTGTGCTGAGCACCACGGCGGCAGAAGCGTCGGTTCCCGCTGCTCTCAGCGCCAGCGACTGACTGCCTTCTGTCTGAGTCTGCGTATCGACCGCAGCTGTCAGCGCCGCAGAACCCGGCTGATCTTCCTTCAGACGCCATCCTGACGGCAACACATCGCCGGCTTCCTCAAAGCTGCCGTTCGCCAACAAATCAGCGGGATCCGCCGATCTTCGGACCGGATCGCCAAAGATCTCAATTTCCGTGATTTCATAACCTTGATCCGCAGCCTGCTTGCCTGACAAGTCCAGGCGCACAAACTTCACTTCCTGCTTTTCAGCGGAAATCGCATCGCTGTCCGTCACTTTTTCAACGGCAGCGATTGGTTCAAAGGTTTCCCCATCGACCGATCCGGACACCGCATAGTCTCCCGCACGGACCGCGCCCCACAGAACGTTGATTTGTTCCACGGTGATCACCTCGTTCAGCTCAATCGTAATCGTCTGCGCCTCCGCAACGTCAGAAACCCACGGCGTCTTTCTGTCATAATCGACTAAAAGATACGGTGAACATTCTTCGTTGACAGAAGAAACCACGACGCTCTGACCTAAGGCCCGGTTGCCCGAATTGGCCGTGCCTTCCACTTCGCCTAACAATTCAAATTCAGCGTAAAACAAATCATGATCGGACAATTCACTCTCCACCCGCTGGATATCCGTAATCCGCATATTCTTCGTGCACAATACATTGTCGATTGTCAGCACCTGCATCGACGGATCGTCGCCTTCGCGGTAGGTATCGTACCACATTCCGTTATACCCGTTGGCAAGATTGAAATTATCCAGAAACATCGAATATTCGTAAGCGTGCTGATCGGTATTAAAATCCGCGGTGATGATTTTATATTCTATCGGATCCGCATTCACCCGCTCGATCACCTGCGCGATCTGACGGCGACGCAAATCCAGGTTTTCCCAGCTTAAATGGGTGTTGTATAAGGCGATCTGAACGCCGTCCTTATCAATGACGACGCGCTCCAGCGTCTTGGTCGCCCGGCTGCCGGTGCTTTCTAACGGGATCGAGCTGACGGCCTGCGGTTCATAGCGGGAAAGAATGCCGACCCCGAATGCGCCGTTAGCGAAATCGCGGCCTTTGGCAAAATGAGCATAGGGATAATCCTCATTTACAAAGCTCTGGACCATATCCACCGGATTGCGGTCGTTGAGCACGTCAACTTCCTGAATGCCGACGGCGTCCAGATGATGCCGGGCAAAGAGTTCAGCCATCGCCTGGGTATCGGGATGATTCTTCGCGGCGATATTCCACGTCCCAATGCGCAGCGTAACCGGGTTAGAGCTTCCTGATGAAGTCTGTGAGGAAGCGCTGCAGCCGGTGACCGGCAGCATCAGCAGCAGTAAGCCCAGCGTGAATTTCATTATTTTTTTCATGGTATCCTCCTGTTGTTAACGAATGCGAGCAGGTTGACGTCTGCCCTTAAATATAGTGTACTCATCTTCGCCGCTGTTGTCTATTCATGATTCTTATGGATAAGTAAGATTTCGTTATTCATAAATTCGTCTTATGGTATAATAAGATCAGAATCGAGGGGATAGCATGCTGGATTATCGCTTAAAAACCTTTCTGCTTCTCAGCAAGACGCTGAATTACACGAAAACAGCCCAGCAGCTGCACATGAGCCAGCCGGCTGTGTCGCAGCATATCCGCTACCTGGAGCAAACCTACAACATCAAGCTGTTTGAATATTATAATCGGCGGCTGCAGCTGACGGAAATGGGGCAGCGGTTTTATCAGCAGGTTTTAGCGTTGGAGGTGCAAAGTCAGGACATCATCGAACGGCTGCGGCAGGAACAGGAGCACCGGCGTCTGCTTCGGTTTGACTGCACCTTCACCTTCGGCGAGTACATCATGCCGCCGTTAGTCTGCCGTTGGATGAGGGAGAATCCCAATACCGAGCTGTGCATGCGAATCTCAGGGACGACGGCCTGTCTGGAAGCGCTCGATCAGGGCGAGATCGATTTCGCGTTAGTCGAGGGCTTCTTCGACAAAGCGGTGTATGAAAGCCGGCTGATCAAGATGACGCACATGGGGCTGGTTGTCCCGGTCGGCCATCCGCTGACGCAGAAGAAAGACGTCATGCTGAACGACCTGATCGATTATCCGTTAGTTGTGCGGCAGAAGGAATCGCGGATGCGCGGAATCCTGCCGACCGGTCTGGCAGAACACAATCTTTCTTACGAAAGCTTCGCCGGTTTAGTGCAGTGCGGAAGCATGAACGTCATGAAGACATTGATCAAAAACGGCTGCGGCATCGGTTTTTTGCACGCGGATATCATCCATCCGGAACTGCTTGAGGGCACGTTAGTTGAAATCCCGGTGAATGATTTTGTCCTGAAGCGGGAACTGAATATGGTTTATCTGCCGCATCATGCCGATCCGGGCATGCTCGATCAGATTTATCAGGATCTGGCGGAGCATCTCAAACAGCTGGGTACTCATTAAAGCAATTCTTCCGGCTAATCTTGGAATGAAGAAGAGATGACAAACAGAGATTTCGCATAAAAATAAAGCAGGATCCGACATAAATTGCAGGAGTGATAAAAGCAGGAATATTGTTTATGAAAGTATTGCCTGCTTTTTTGCATTTCTGCGAAGAGTTATTCTTTTTGAAAAACAGAAATTTAAGAAAAAAACGAAAGAAAGAGATTACGAAGCGTATTTCATCTTCTCGGCTATCCCTCATTATTCCGTTGAAATCTTTTCCATCAACTTCTATTCGATCCTCTCAATCCGACTGCTTTTCATCTCTGGCATCTCCTTATAGACCTGATTTGGATTACAGGCGTAACAGAAGATGCTCAGCTTGCTGTAGAGCTGCGAAAAAGCAGCGTAAAGAGGTGGTTTAAGTTCAGCAATGCTGTATCGAAATTCCTTGTCACTCCTGGATGCATGATCATTTCATTCTACGAGAATTAAGGGCAAGATTATGCCTTCAGGCTGTCCTGAATTTTTCAATAAGACCCTTTTAATTCCGCAGTTCACTCATGGAAATATACTATATTTTTGAACGGATTGAGGCTACAATTCTTACATTTTTAAAGATATGAAAAAAGACAGTTGTATCAATTTACAACTGTCTTTGTGATTGTTCAGGGGACTCTTTCGGTAGTCTCTAGTAGCCTCTTTTCATTTTTTAAACTGGAAAAGAGGTTATCTTTTAAATAAGATTTAATTTCTCAGGCTTCGACGATCAGCCACAGAAATTCGTAAGCCTTCAGGTCCAAGCTCTCCTGACTGCCGCGGATTCTTCGGCCCGTCAGCAATTCCCGCGCCTGTTCCTCCTTATTAAATAAGGAAGTAAGCGCACAGTATTGCGGCGATTCTGTAAAGTTGAATAAAAACAACAGCCGACGCTGTTCAGCGGCACGAACGAACGCCAACACTGCGTCGTTGCCAACATTCCCAATCTGTTCCCGACCTTCATTCCAATCCGGGTCCGCCGCCCGGACTTGCAGCATGGCTTTCAGGCTTTGGAAAATCCGGTATTCCACAGTCAGCGGCTGATAACGCCGCCGGGCTTTGTCTTCCACATAAACCGGTCTTTGCAGCCAGCGGCGGTCGCCTTCCTTTTCCGGATCCAGTCGGAAACTGGCGTCGTTGAGCGCGCCAAGTTCATCCCCATCCTGAAGCAGCGGCATCCCCCGCAAAGCCAGGTTCAGTCCCAGCAGCAGTAAAATCCGCCGACAGCTGTTTTCCAACTCATAAGGCTCATGTCCGTCCAAAGCCCGGCCGCAGCCAGCCCAGCTGGCCAGCGTTCCATAACACCGTCCGCTTTCCCGATCGCTTTCCCCTTCGGCAAAACTGCCCAGCGCCTGTCCTGTATAAAAATCCCTCAGAAACTGCCGGTGACAGTCCGGATCCCAGCCCCGCATCCGCGCCGCTTCCTCATTAAAATTCCAAACTACCCCCTGATCTTCGCCCACCGGATGAACCGCGATCGCTGACGAATTCAAGGCGTGGAAAACAAGATCGCCCTGCAGCATTTTCGTATCGCGCGTCGCCAGAGAATTCCAACCGTTGATCATCAATCCCTGATCGACGATAGCGGTTCCCGCCGGCGTCCGTTGGGAAAGAATCTGTAAATCCTTCGCCCCCGCTTCACTGTGACCCATGACCAGAACATCCGGACACACCAGTTTTCCGGCCGCCGCGAAGAGCGCAAACAAATCCGGAACCTGCGGATACAAGCGCTGAGCTTTGCATTCCTTCCACATTGAATCCAGTTGTTTCAGCTCAATCACATCCGCCCCGAAACTGACAAGTTCACAGAAACGTTCCAACATGCCCGCAAGCACCTGCGGATTCTTGTAGTCGAGCAGCCAGCCGCCGGTTTGCGGATGACGATATACATATTGTCCAATCTCATCCAGCCGCAAAAAGTCGCCGTTTTCTTTTTCTTTAGAAAACGGACTGAACAGCGCCGCCAGCTTCGGATCGGAAATCATCCAGTACCGCTGCTGCATCACACTGTCGCCGCGGATTGCCTGAAGCGCCCACGGATCCTCTGCCGGGGTGCTGGCGACGTCGAAATCCAGCCCGACCGCCAGCCCTTCCTCATGCCACAGATCGATCCTCTGCCGAAGTGTTTGCCGCAGGGATTCCGTGTGAGGAAAAGGCACGTCGCCGAACAACACCCAGCCGACGCCCAGCTCCTTCAGCTCCTGCGCCCGCGCATGAACCTGCGCCGGGGTCTGTACATCTGAATAAATAAGCCGCATCCCTGCCGGCGCCTGTTTAATCCACGGCATTGGCCGATTGGTTCTCTGTAAATTTAAAGTTCGCTTCTGTGCTTGTTCATCCAACAGCGCCAGCAGCGCGTCAAAGTCTTCTTCCCGGACGTGAAACGGCTGATAGACGCGGAAGTAAGCCGTCTCCATGCCCGCTTTCAAAGGTTGAAGCCGCCGTAAAAATTCATCCGCTTCCATTGTCAGCGCTCCGGATGTTGATCGAGCAGAGCCTGCGCTTCTTCCGTCGTGACTAACGAGGGCATTCCGCCTTTTCGGGTCACCGACAACGCGCCGGCCGCATTCGCTAACCGCAGCATCTGATAAACATCATCGCCATTGAGCTGTTCCAATGTTTTCCCTGATTTTAAGAAACTGGCCAGGAAACAGCCTAAGAATCCATCGCCAGCCCCGGTCGTATCCACGACGGAGACCGGGAAGGTCGGGGCGTTAATGTAATAGCCGTGGATCAGCGCATGACTGCCTTTTTCTCCTTCGGTGATTAAAATCAGCGGCGTTTTGTATTTCTTCGCGAGCTGCCGCGCGCCTTCTTCCAACGTTTCGCAGCCCGTCAAAAAAATTAATTCGTCTTCCGCAACCTTGAGGATATCGCAGAACTGCAGCCCATGCCGGATCTCATGCCGGGCTTCTTCCTCACTGTTCCACAGCGGCATCCGCAGATTCGGGTCGAACGACAAAATCTTGCCTTTCTGCTGGGCATATTTGACTAATTCGAACGTTGTGATCCGCGCCGGGTTATGCGTCATCGACACGGAACCATAATGAAACAGATCGCACTCGTCGATCGCGCGCAGATTTACTGCCTGACTTTCGATCATTGTGTCCGCGCCAGGATTGCGGTAAAAGCAGAACGACCGTTCCCCCTTCTCGTCTAACTGCACAAACGCCAACGTCGTCTTATAACGGGAATTGACAACCATGTATTCCGTATTGACGCCTTGATTGCGCAGCTTTTCCTGTAAAAACTGACCGAAGATATCGTCGCCGACCTCGCCCACAAAGCAAGCTTGCACGCCGTGCTTCACCGCCGCTGCCGCCAAGTTCGCCGGCGCGCCGCCGGGATTGCGTTCAAATATGATATTTCCGTTTTCGCTGACGCCTACCGGAGTAAAATCGATCAATGTTTCGCCAAATGAACATATTTTCATCTTAAGTGCCTCCTGCCCAAGATCATGAGTCCTTCTTATCTTATTCTAACACGAACCCAACTTTTCCCAAACACTAATCGCAAGCGTTTTCATTCACTTTTTCAAAATTAAAACAGGAATTTCGCTTCTTCAAACAAAAAGAAAAGGATTCCTGATAAGAAATCTCTTTTCTGATTGAGTGTCTTACGACGCGGAGCCTTTGATCACCTCATCGCCGACCCCGATTCGGATTTTATCCCTCCGCTGCAGCTGATCGTCATTCAGCATCAAGACGAAACAAACTTTTGTCCGGGTCTGAGGCTCTAATGTTTTGCTTTGTAAAAAATCATTTCCTTCCGGAATCATAATCCAGCCATATACAAATTCGGAATTTTCCTGCCACAGTATCCCCAGGCGTTCCTCCGCCTTGACCGTTTCAGAGCCATGATTTTCAAACAGTCCCTCAGCCACATAAAGCTGCATACCCGGATCCGCCTTCATGTAGGTATAATCGCCGGTGGTATTCGGCGGGTCCAGACGGGTTACTGTGCTGATTTTCTCGATCGTCAGACGATCTTGCGCTGTTTCAATCACATCGCCTTCCTGATAGACCGGATAAGCGTCCAAGTCATCACCCACCGTATAATCCATCCCGAAGCAATGGCCGTTCACCGCCAACTTCAGCCTTCCTGAAGAAGCTGCGTCAGCATCGAGTTTAATGAGCAGACGCAAGATTTTTTCTGTTCCCGGATCGAATGAGTCATAGACTTCCAGCTCCGTTTCCCCTTCCTCAGCAAACAGATCATAGCCGCCGATTTCAACTTCCTCGTTATGATAAATCAAACTGAACAACAGAAGATGAAGATCATAGTCTTCTCCATTTTTGACCTTAAGCCGTAAACTGATTCCTTGTTCCCCATCTTCCAGACTCATACCGGAATCGCTGCGATACATCAGTACCGAATTTACCGTCTTAATTTCTTCCACCGTCAGCTCTGCCTTTCCCGCCAGGAAGGACTCGCCGATTTTCAATTCAGCATCCTCCGATAAAACAGAATCGTTGGGCTGCGGTATTTGAAATTGGATTTCTTTCTGCGCTTCCTTTTGATCCTTGTACGCTAATCCCATCAGCACGGGGTCGCTTGCTTTCGTGATCAAAATCCAACCCCGGCTGCTTTCCTGGCGGGCCATTGGCTTTATTCCCTGAAACCAGTTTCCCGGATAGATGGCCCAAGACTCGTAAATGGGTTCGTCCTCTGTTTCCTCTGTCTGAAAAGAAGCTTCCCATACCTGGGTCAGATCTAAAACCTCCCGGCCTTCCAGCTGATTCATCGTGACTTCCATCTCGACTGCGCCGACCACCGCTTCTTCCACATACAGGTCGTAATTGCGCAGCTGCTGCACCTGATCCGCATTGAGATAACCTGTCAGCTTCACGCTCGCTTCATACCTCGTTCCATCGCTCAGTTTCCCTGCGATCACCGCCGCTTCCCCCGGCCTGGTTGGTTCTGCCTTCTGACTGCATCCGCTCACTAGGGATAATGCCAGCAGCGCGGCTAAAATTGTTCGTAAACCCTTCATGATTTTCCCTCCCTGGTTTTCTTCTTTAACTTCATTATACCATCCCCAGATTTTTTGGGAACGGGCGAAATGCGCGAAGTCACAGAATACATAAAATCAGGATAACCAAGCCAGAAGTAAAGATTATTCGAACAAATAGAAGCGTGCCAGCGGAATTGAAAATCAACGTCGAAGCCACAAAAAAACAAGCGCTCTCCGACTTTCGGAAAACGCCTGCTTGTTTTACTGAATCTGACTTTTCAGGTAACTGAAGATGAAGCCGTCCAGATCGCCGTCCATGACGTTCTGCACGCTGCCCATTTCATAGCCTGTGCGATGATCCTTGACCATCGTGTATGGACAGAAGACATACGAGCGGATCTGCGATCCCCATTCGATGTTTTTCTGTTCGCCGCGGATCGCTGCCAGCTTGGCTTCCTGTTCCTCGATCATGCGCTGATACAGTTTTGATTTCAACATGTTCATGCAGCGCTCGCGGTTCTGGATCTGGCTGCGCTCAGTCTGACAGGAAACAACGATGCCGGTCGGCTTATGCGTCATCCGCACGGCGCTGTCGGTCTTGTTGATATGCTGGCCGCCGGCGCCGCTGGCCCGCATCGTGACGACGTCGAGATCTTTCTCATCAATCGTGATTTCAATTTCGTCGGAGAACTGCGGCATGACGTCCAGCGAGGCAAATGAGGTATGCCGGCGTCCGGAGGAATCAAACGGGGAAATCCGCACCAGCCGGTGCACGCCCTTCTCCGCCTTCAGATAGCCATACGCCATATCGCCTTCGATCAGGATACTGGCGGACTTGATGCCTGCTTCATCGCCTTCCTGATAGTCCAGCACGGTGACCTTGTAGCCCTTCCGTTCCGCCCAGCGGCAGTACATCCGGTAAAGCATGCTCGCCCAGTCCTGACTTTCCGTTCCGCCAGCGCCCGGATGCAGCTCCAGGATCGCGTTGTTTTTGTCATACGGATGGGAAAGCAGCACCATCACCTCGAAATCCTCGAATTGATTGAGCGTGTCCTGATATTCCATGTCCAGCAGCTCTTTCAATTCCTCGTCGAAATTCTGGTTCAGCTCGTCGACAGTTTCCTGCAGCGAAGCCAGCGCCTGTTCCATCTGATGGTACTTCGCTTCCAGCTCTTTCATTCCGTTGCACTGGCGGATCACATTCTGGGCTGCTTTCGGATCATCCCAGAAATGCTCCTCGTTCATCTTCGCTTCCAGTTCTTCAATTTGTTTTTGCTTCGCAGCCAGGTCAAAGAGAGTCGCCTAACTGCTTTAACTTCGTTACCGAAGCGGTTAGGCCTTGACGGATCTCATACAATTCCATAGTTATTTCTTTCGCTCCTCTATTACAATTCTGACATTCAGGCAGAAGGTGACAACCTCCTGCGCAATCCGTGCCATCATGTCCTCAAACAGCTGATAGCCTTCGGAGACATACGCCTGCAGCGGATTGGACTGCGCGTACGAACGCAGATGAATCCCGTCGCGCAGCTTGCTCATAGTGTCGATGTGATCGACCCAGTTGCGGTCGATAACCTTCAGCACCATCGTCTTTTCAATCGGCAGCACATGCACCTTGATCGGCTCAATCTTGCTTTCATACACATCCCAGGCCGCCTTGCAGCACAGCTCGCTGATCTCCGGAATGCTCTTGCCTTCCAGGTCGGTTTCCGTCAGGCTTTCATGGAAGCCCATCTTGCCTAACGATTCCAGCAGCTCCGCTGTGTTGACCTTTTCTTCCTTGCCGTCATGCTCGGTATGCGCCGAAACCAGATTGCTGACGACGCGGTCGAACATATCCTTGACGATGCTGTGAACGTCTTCGTGATCCAGGATGAAGTTGCGCTGTTCATAGATAATCTCGCGCTGCTGACGCAGGACGTCGTCGTATTCCAGCAGTGTTTTACGAACGTCGAAGTTCACGCCTTCGACCCGCTTCTGCGCGCTGCCGATGGATTTCGTTACAACCTTGGATTCAATCGGAACGTCGCCCAGCTGCGAAAACAGGCTTTCCATTTTTTCCGAACCGAACCGCACCATCAGGTCGTCCTGTACGGAGACATAGAACCGGGAATAGCCCGGATCACCCTGACGGCCCGAACGGCCGCGCAGCTGATTATCAATACGGCGGGATTCATGCCGTTCTGAACCGATGACGGCCAGACCGCCCAGTTCGCGGACGCCCTCGCCCAGCTTGATATCGGTACCACGGCCGGCCATGTTGGTCGCGATCGTCACCGAACCCTTCTGCCCTGCCTTTTTGATAATCTCCGCTTCACGCGCATGATTCTTCGCGTTTAAGACTTCATGCGGGATCTTTTTATCTTTCAGCATCTTTGAGATAAATTCGCTGGTTTCAACGGCGATCGTGCCGACCAATACCGGCTGGCCCTTTTCATGGCATTCCCTGACCTCGTTGACCAGCGCCTCAAACTTGGCTTTCTTCGTGCCGAAGATCGCGTCCGGATAATCGATTCGGGCAACCGGGCGATTGGTCGGGATTTCCATGACACGCATGTTGTAGATGCTTAAGAATTCTTCTTCCTCGGTCTTGGCCGTACCGGTCATGCCGGCCAGCTTGTTGTAAAGGCGGAAGAAGTTCTGGTAGGTGATCGTCGCCAGCGTCGTCGTTTCCTGTTTGATCGACACGCCTTCTTTGGCTTCAATCGCCTGATGCAGACCGTCGGAATACGCGCGGCCCTTCATCAGACGGCCGGTGAACTGGTCGACGATGACGATCTCGTCGTTGTCCACGACGTACTCGACATCCTTCATCATGATGTAGTTGGCTTTTAACGCCTGCGAAATATGATGCACCAGCTGGGTGTGATCCAGCTCGTACAGGTTCTTGACACGGAAAGCTTTCTCCGCCTTGGTCACGCCGGAATCAGTCAGCTGAACCGTCTTGCTTTTGACGTCGATCTCATAGTCTTCGTCCGCCTTCAGCGATTTGACGAAGCGGTCTGCTTGCAGATACAGGTTGGCCGTCTGCTTCTGGCCACCGGAGATGATCAACGGCGTCCGTGATTCATCGACCAGAATCGAGTCGACTTCATCGACCAGCGCGAAATTCAGCGGACGCAGGACGCGGTCCTCAACGCGGGTGACCATGTTATCGCGCAGATAGTCGAATCCGACTTCCGCGTTGGTCGTGTAGGTGATATCGCAGTTATACGCCGCGCGCTTCTGCGCCGGGGTGAGCTGACGCAGGTTCAGGCCGACCGTCAGGCCCAGGAAGCGGTGAATCTGCCCCATCCAGTCGGCGTCGCGGCCGGCCAGGTATTCGTTGACGGTGACGACGTGCACGCCGCGGCCGTCCAGCGCGTTCAGATAGACCGGCAATACGGAGGTTAACGTTTTTCCTTCGCCGGTTTTCATCTCCGCGATATCGCCGCCGTGCAGAACGATGCCGCCCATCAGCTGAACGAGATACGGATATTCGCCGATCACCCGCTTCGCCGCTTCGCGCACAACCGCGAACGCTTCCGGCAATAAGTCGTCCAGCGTTTCGCCGTTCTTCAAGCGAGCCTGAAATTCCGGGGTCTTGGCTTTCAGTTCCTCGTCGCTCAAGCCTGCCATCTGGGAAGCCAGCGCATCGACTTCGTGAGCGCGTTTCTCGATTTCTTTCAATCGTTTTTTATCGTAATTAAATAGTTTGTCCAAAAAAGTTGCCATTGTGGTCCCTCCATCGCTCCTATTGTATCGTAATTGAGCGAAAAACACAAAGAAAAAGGCCGTCAAACCCGGCCTTTGATCGCTGTTTTACAGTTTTTTGACGTTGTGGGCCTGATAGCCCCGGTCGCCTTCGACCAGATCGAATTCCACCTCGGCGTTTTCCTCGATCGTCTTGAAGCCGTCCATCACCAGTTGGGAATAATGGAAAAAAACATCGCGGCCATCGCTGAGCTTGATGAAGCCGTAACCTTTTTCCTTATTGAACATCTTTACTTTACCTTGCATCTGCCTTAAACCTAACCCTTTCTTCTTTATTTATCCGCGGCGGTCTTCTCCGCCATGTCGCTTCGACGGGAACCGGGATCGCTGCCCGTCGTTTTGATGCTTTTCTGCTTCACCCCTTCGTTCGCTGAACCCGGGGAATTCCGCTTCGACTGATCCTGATTTTCGCTTGTTTCCGCCGCTAGAATTCCGCCGCTCCCGTCTACTTTGAGTATAGAGAGGATCGGCCGCAAACTCAAATCTTTTCCTTCGTCTTATTCCGCGCTTTTTCGACAACGGAGCTTACGGAATGGAGCGAAAGGGGGCGAAAGGAAGCGTTGATTGACGGCCAGCACCAGCGCTTGGTCGGCGGCAGGAAGCAATGCGTGAGCGGCGTTGAGCGTACTGCCGGTCGTGAGCACATCGTCGATCAACAACAGCTTTCCATCCGGGATTGGGACGCCGGGGATCAAGCGAATGTGGGTGGCAGCCTGCTGCCGCTGGGAGGCGCTGCCCTGCTGCACGTAATCCTCCGTCTTTTCCAACAGCTCCACGATCGGCAGCCGCAGTCCGGAAAACAGCTGGGGAATCGTATCGAAGCCGCGTTTTTCCCGTTTAGCGCGGGATGAGGGCATCGGCACCAGCGTGAAATGGCGGTACCGCCGGCGCAGCTTATCGCGCCAGGGCAGAAGGAAAACATTCTGCAGCGCTTCGTCCATGCATTCTTTGTACTGCACAAGCATTTTCATGAACGCCTCGTCATAGACAACCAGCCCCCGCACGCTCAGCTCGCCGAGCTTCACTTGATGGAAAATGGGCGTCAGCTGACTGCGGCAGACGCCGCACAGCGAATCGTCGGCGAACATCATTTCGGGGATCGTGCATCCGTTTAACAACGGGCCGCCGCACCACAGGCAGCGCTCAGCCGCTGGCATTGGCTTCCTCCAGACGTCTCACGCAGCGTTCAACCTGTTCGCTGCGCCTGCGGCACAGAAACAACCCGTCGCCATCCGGACAGGCAAAGCTGCGCCCGACCCGTCCGATCATCTGGGTCAGCGAAGCTTCGTCGAACACGCCATGATCGGCGTCCATCACGCACACGTCGACGCCCGCGATCGTCACGCCCCGTTCCAGCACCGTCGTCGCAAAGCAGAACTGCAGTTTGTTTGCCCGCAGCTTCCGCAGCGTTTCATCCTGATCCGGCGACTGACTGGTCAGCTCACCGCAGGAAAATTCCAGTGAAAACAAAACTTTTAAGCGATGACAGCCGCGAATCGTCGGCACAAAGATCAGCGCCTGCTTGTCCGCCTTTTGTTTGCCTTTCAACCAGCGATAAAGCCGCAGGATCAACAGGAACTGAGGACCGATCCGAACCCGGGGCACCGTCAGATCATGACCGTGCGGTCGGCGGTTGAGCTTGAGCTGCCTCAACGTCCCCGCCCTCACCCGTTCCTGCAGCTCCGCATCCGGCGTCGCCGTCGTGTAGACGATCTGGCCGCGGCAGCTGGTGCGCGCGATTCCATGCAGAACCGGGTCGCCCTTGTAGGGAAAAGCGTCCGGTTCATCCAGGATCAACAGATCGAACCGGTGAGGATAGCGGTAGAGCTGGTGGGTCGTACAGACGATCAGATCCGCTTCGGTCTTCTTGGTATAACCCTGACAGACCGGGATCACCGACAGGTTTGGAAACGCGTCCGCCAGCCGCCGCGCCAATTCCAGCACGACCTGCCGCCGGGCGACCGCAACCGCCGCCCGCTGTCCCCGCTGCAGCCGCCTCCGCAGACAATCCATTACAATTTCCGTTTTTCCCGCGCCGCACACCGCGTCGACCAGGACGTCGTGGGTTTCGGACAATTCGCACAGCTGATCGGAGATTTGCTTCTGATTCGGAGTCAGGGGATAATCCAGCCGCAGCTGCGGATCCAGCGGTTCACTAAGCTCGGGCACGACCGGCTCCTTGGCCTCGCACGTCAGCCTCCGGGAAAAGCCGACGCAGCGGCGGCAGTACCAGCCCTTGCTGCCAAGATAGAACCAGGATGGATCCTCATTTCCACATCGCGGACAGCGCATAATTTCACCTCCTACTTATAATATTGCGGAAAATTGGAAAAAGCCCCGCAAAAAACAAGAATTCCTTTCTTTTTTACGATTTCTTTTCTACAATAAAAGGTAGAGAAAGATGAGGAAACAATCATGACTACCTTTGCGATTCAAGATGATTTTATGCTTAACGGCCAGCCTGTCAAACTGATCTCCGGCGCGCTGCATTACTTCCGGATCGTTCCTGAATACTGGCAGGATCGTCTGGAAAAATTAAAAAATATGGGCTGCAACTGCGTGGAAACCTATATTCCATGGAACTACCATGAACCGAAAAAGGGCCAGTTTGATTTCAGCGGACGCAAGGACGTCGCGCGCTTTGTCCGCTTAGCTCAGGATTTAGGTTTGTGGGTCATTTTACGGCCGACGCCGTACATCTGCGCGGAATGGGAATTCGGCGGTCTGCCGGCATGGCTGTTAGCGGACGATTCGATGCGCGTGCGTTCGACCTATCAACCCTATCTCGATGCGGTCGACGCCTATTACGCCGAATTATTCAAAGTCATCCGGCCGTTGTTTTTCACTCACGGCGGACCGGTGCTGATGTGCCAGATTGAAAATGAATATGGCTCCTTCGGCAACGACAAGCAATATCTCAAGGCGATCAAGCGTCTGATGGAAAAGCATGGCTGCGATGTGCCGATGTTTACATCCGACGGCGGCTGGCGTGAAGTGCTCGACGCCGGAACCTTACTCAATGAAGGCGTGCTGCCGACTGCCAACTTCGGCTCGCGCACCGACGAACAGATCGGCGCGCTGCGTCAGTTCATGGACGACAACGACATCCACGGCCCGCTTATGTGCATGGAATTCTGGATCGGCTGGTTCAACAACTGGGGATCGCCGCTGAAAACCCGCGACGCGAAGGATGCAGCGGACGAGCTGGATGCAATGCTGCGTCAGGGCAGCGTCAACATCTACATGTTCCATGGCGGCACCAATCCGGAATTTTATAACGGCTGCAGCTACCACAACGGCATGGATCCGCAGATCACCTCTTACGACTATGCCGCTCCGCTGACGGAGTGGGGTACGGAAGCAGAGAAATACGCCGCTTTCCGCGAGGTCATCGCCAAATATCATCCGATCACCCCGGTGCCGCTGTCCACGCCGATCACCTTTAAAAGCTATGGCGAACTGCGCTGTGTGAACAAGGTTTCCTTATTTAATACACTTTCCTCTCTGGCAAAGCCGATCGAAACCGACATTCCTCAGCCGATGGAAAAGCTGGGGCAGGGCTACGGCTACATCCTGTACCGCGCGCATGTCGGCAAAGCGCGCGAGCTGGCCAAAGCCAAGCTGGCGGATTGCGACGACCGCGCTCAGGTGTTTGTCAACCAGAAATTGATCGCCACGCAATACAAGGAAACGATGGGAAGCAACATCCCGCTTACGCTTGATCATCCGACCGACAACGTGATCGACATTCTTGTGGAAAACCTCGGCCGCATCAACTACGGCGCAAGTCTGGTTTCTCCGCATCAGCGCAAGGGCATCAAAGGCGGCTTCATGCTGGACCTGCACTTCCACACCGGCTGGCAGCAGTATTGTCTGGAGCTGGACCATGTTGATCAGGTTGATTTCACCGGCGATTATCAGGAAGGTGTTCCGGCATTCTATCAATTTACCGTAGACATTGAAGAGCCGGCGGATACGTTCCTGAACCTGAACGGCTGGGGCAAAGGCGCGGCGTTTTTGAACGGGAAAAATCTTGGGCGGTTCTGGGAGCTGGGCCCGACGCATTATCTGTATATCCCGGCGCCGTTATTGAAAAAAGGTAAAAATACGATTGTCCTGTTTGAAACAGAAGGCAGAACCGGAACAGTCTCGCTGGACGACCAGCCGCTGATCGATCAGCCGCAGGAAGCCTGAGCCGATGGTCTGGGGAATTCTCTTTCAGCTTCTCATCCTCTTGATCGCACTCACCCTCGTTTATGAAATCATCCGATGTGCGGTGAAACAGGGAATCCTTGACGCCAAAGCGGAGCTTGAGAAAACTGACAAAAAAGACCGGCAAGATCTCCAATAATCAAAGTCCTTTAAAAAAACAGAGCTATCAGCACGTCCTATCATGAGGAGTTCAGAAACTCCGGGACAGGTTGAAAAGCTCTGTTTTTTAATTTAACGGTTTTCTTATTTTCCTATTATTCAAGGTATCTCAGGCTTCATCCGCAATCAGCCAATCCACAATGTTCACCGATTTTATTTTCTTATAAGAAGCGTTCAGTCCTGGATACAGGGATACAATTATCTTCTCATAATGATCAAAGAAACAGGCTTCTGATAATAAGATAGATATCACAGTTGAAATCGATCTGGAAGGCGTTGACCGTCTCTTCCCCAGCGGGGATCCATTGAACTTCATCGAAAAAGATACATTTTTTAATCAATGTAGTTCCATATAACTCACTTATTCCTTCTATTCTATATATTCCCTTGCCTTCTCCAACCACGGTGACTGAAAACAGTTCTTATGACTAACAAATTTCTCCAAAGTTCTCATTCACAAATAGAAAAAAGATGGACATCAAAGTCCGACTCTTTCATCATCTATCTGCAGATTCCCGATTAATCGTGGTTATTTGCCCTGCGCCGCCGCGACGTTGTGTTCGCACATTGCATGCAGCGGCGTAGCTGGAATGACTTTAGAATTCTGTGTTCTGTCGGTCAGGCTGTCGGCACAGTACACTAACGAAAAGCCTTTCCATGACGCCCGCCGGTAATGAGCTTGGTGATAGGGGAAATGCCGATCCCGGGCGCTGTAGGTCGCGGAGCTGCAGTCGAGACAACCTTCTTCTCCGGCCAGAATCCGATCGCAGAGTTCGATCATGATTGTCAGGACTTCCGGTTTCAACGGTGAACCGTTATGACCGGTGCAGATCCAGTCAAATTCTTCACGCCGCAGATCAAGCTGGATCAACAATTTCCGGTAATCGCTCACCGTCGCCGCCGGCTCGCTGTGAAACTGCCCCGCTTTTTCCGCAAAGCCCGGCAGAAGCAGCACCTGATCCACGTCCAGTTCATCGCCGGCATAGAGGATTCTTTCCGTGTGATCAAAAATCATGATATTGCCCGGAGCGTGACAATCGCAAAGCAGAATTTCCAAGCACCGTTGTCCGAGTTTAAGAATCTGATGGTCCTGCACAAATACCGGCGTATAATCCAAATTCAACTTCGCGGGGTCCTCGTCCATCGCGTTGCGGCTGGACGCCGCCGTTCTTTCCGTCATATACACTTGATCAAATAAGCCGCATTGACCGGTATGATCAATATGGGCATGGGTGCAGATCACCGTCCTGACTGGTTTCTGAATTAAAGCTTCACAGAACTGACGGATCTGGACTTCCCCGCAGCCGCAGTCGATCAGCGCCGGGACCTTTCCGTCCAACAGATAACAGTCGCAGCCGCAGCCCCTTATCCGCCATGTCGTTTTTGTGATCGGTTCCGCCTGAATCATCCTCATGTCCTCCTTGTTTTTAACATTGGTTTTCCTCTTCTTTATTGTAAAGGGGAAAAGCTCAAATGCCAACTCCGCACAGGGAGAAATTCGCGGTGAAAGTCCCCGGGCTAGCGCGAATCCTCGCTGTGACATAACTTTCCCTGAACAAAAGAAAGAACAAAAGAAACAAGAAAAAAGATCGAAAACAGAAATGCTTTCGATCTCATATTCTTCTTCCTTACTTCGCCGCCTCGCGCGACTTCTGCGCGTGAGCTGGACGGCGCCGGCGAGCTGGCCGATGACCGGCTGGTTTATTCGCCGGACTGGCTGGCGCCTGGTTCGGGGAACCCACCGTTTTGGACTCTGCCGCCTGCGGCTGAACCGTAGTTTTACACTCAGGATCCTTGACGACCGGAATCGTATATCGGATCAGTTTTTCAATATCCTTCAAATAAGCGCGTTCATCGTTCTGGCAGAAGGAGATCGCAATCCCTTCCTGCCCTGCCCGGGCTGTCCGGCCGATCCGGTGAACATAGGTCTCGCTGATATTGGGAATGTTGTAATTGATGACATGGGAAAGCTTCTCAATGTCAATGCCGCGCGCCGCGATGTCGGTCGCCACCAGCACCTGGATCTCATGATTCTTAAATGCGGCCAGCGCTTTCTGCCGGGCGTTCTGCGATTTGTTACCATGGATCGCCATCGCCTGAACATGCCCCTTGGTTAAAAAGCGGACAACGCGGTCAGCTTCATGCTTGGTCCGGGTAAAGACCAGCGCCGAGGTGACTTCCTCCTTCTTCAAAACCCGCAGCAGCAGGTCATTCTTTTCGTGCTTTTCCACATAGTACACACGCTGTTCGATCTTTTCAATCGGCGTGGATACCGGCGTTGCTTCCACGCGGACTGGATTCTTCAGCAGCGAAGCGGCCAGCCCGGCGATTTCTTTCGGCATCGTCGCCGAGAACAGCAGCGTCTGCTTTTTGTTCACCAGCAGCGCGCTGACGCGTTTTACATCGTGGATAAAACCCATGTCCAGCATCCGGTCGGCTTCGTCGAGCACAAAGATTTCCACCTGGCTCAGATCCAACAGACGCTGGCCGACCAGATCGAGCAGACGGCCCGGCGTCGCGATCAGAATATCCGCGCCCTTTTTCAGCTGATCGACCTGCGCGCCCTGCTTAACGCCGCCGAAAATCACGACGGTCTTCAACGGCAGGCCCTGACCGTACAGCTGGAAGTTATCCACAATCTGGATCGCCAGCTCGCGGGTCGGGGTCAGCACCAGCGCCTTGATCGCCCGCTTGCCTTTCTGCGGCTGTTTCATCAGCTGGTCGAGAATCGGCAGTGCAAACGCTGCAGTTTTGCCTGTGCCGGTCTGCGCCAGCCCCAGCAGATCGCGCCCCTCCAAGACCGGCGGGATCGCTTTCTGCTGAATCTTGGTCGGGGTCGTATAGCCCATCCGCTGGCAATTTTTCAAGATTGACGGATGGATTGGTAATTCGTTAAATTTCATGGTTCACTCTTTCTATTCCTAATTCAAAAACAGTGCTTCGGCGCACTGTCAGGATGTCATAACACAATTATGCATCAAGAAATGGGACTTACGGTACATAGTATAGCTCATCTTCGTCTATTTTACCAGAAAAAAGCGCGGAACCCCTTTTCCTGCAGCGCCTCCGCTCCTAAAAACAGGACGGCTTCATTGTCAAAATCCATGCCGCAAGAAACGAACAGTCCCGGAATGATCGCGATTGCCATCAGGCTTATTTCCCGTTACAATAAAGGCGCAAGCTCACAAAAAAGGATGGATTCTGTCCGGTGTCCGGTCCTGAAATCTGCGTCCAGCAAAACGTGGAAAAAGAAAATATCATCGCCGGCTGCTGTCAGGAAAGTATGTTACAAGCAGCTCTTTTGGGGTGCGATGGGATTTTCCACAACGATTTTTCGTTGATCAACAAGCGTTTCCCAGGCGTTTTCGAGGAAAAAGCGTTCCTCGCTGCCCCTCAAGCTCATTCCCACGGTTAAAAATCCGAAAAGAAAGGACAAAATTCATGAAAAACTTTATTTCTCAGATCCAAACCCGGCCGGCCTTATATCAACAGAGTCAGGCGAATATCTGGACTGATCCCTATCTGTCGCAGAAAATGCTCGAAGCTCATCTGGATGAAACGACCGATGGCGCGACACGCCGGGGAGACTTCGTCAGGCAATCCGCAGCCTGGATCGCATCCCAGCTGCCGCCGGATCAGTATCCCCAGCTTCTGGATTTAGGCTGCGGGCCGGGAATCTATGCGGAGCTCTTTGCCCGGCAGGGATATCAAGTTTCCGGAATTGATTTCTCCGTCCGCTCGCTGGATTACGCGAAGCAGTCCGCGGCAGAAAAAGGCCTCTCGATCCAATATCGTCAGGGGGATTACACCCAGATCGAATTCGGCGGGCCATTCCATGTGATCACGCTGATTTATTGTGATTTCGGCGTGCTGATGCCTTCCGCCCGAACAGCCTTATTAAAGCAGATCTACGCTTCCCTGCTTCCCGGCGGTGTTTTTCTGTTCGACGTGTTTACACCGCTGAACTATGAGGGCAAGCCTGAAACGAAGCGTTGGTTCGTTGAAGAACAAGGCTACTGGAGCGAGGAGCCGGCGTTGGTCCTGCACGCGTTTTATCGGTATGATCAGGACGCTTCGTATTGTAACCAATATGTCACGATCAAGCCTGACGCGTACACAATCTATCACGTCTGGGAACATGGATTTACCGCTGCAGAATTAGAGCGGGATTTGACCGCGGCGGGCTTTCAGTCCGTTACGTTTTATGGCGATGTGGCAGGCGGGCCGCTGGAAAAAGACAAAACAACGCTGTGTGTGCTGGCAAAAAAGGAATGACGGCTGCGAAAAAAGAACCAATACATTGTCAAAGGATAAGAAGGAAGACCGCTGACTACCACTCTTATCCTGTGACGCGCTGTCCCTTGTTCGCCGCTATGCGAGCCAGCGCTATCCCCAAAACGGATTTTCCGCCTATCCTCGTCTCATGCGGTATCCTGAATTTAAAAATTTTTACAAAAATAACGCAAAAAAATGTCACACAAAGAATTCCCTTCCGTCTAATTATTGAAAGGAGAAATTCAGATGGACAATCAAACTCAACCGCTATCCCCCGCTTTGATTGAGGAGGTGCTGGCGCATAAACCACAGGCCGCGGCAGAATTAGTCCGGCAGCTGCAGACGCCGATCTTTAACCTGGCGCTGCGGATGCTTGGCAGCGTGGCTGACGCCGAAGACGCGACGCAGGAAATCCTGCTTCTGGTTTTGGAAAAACTGCCGTGCTTCCGCGGGGAAAGTGCCTTAAGCACCTGGGTCTACCGGCTTGCGGTCAACCGGCTGATCGACGAAAAGCGCTCGATGTTCGCCACGCATCCGCTGAGCTATGAGGCCTATGCTCAGGATATTCAGGCATACCAGAAAGAATCGCAGCGGGAAGATAAGCAGATTCTGGCCCGGGAACTGAAATATTCGTGTACCAACGTCATGCTTCAATGTCTGAAGCCGCAGGATCGCTGCATCTTCATTCTGGGCACAATGTTTAAAGCCGACAGCCGGCAGGCGGCGGAAATCCTGAACTTAACGCCGGAAGCTTACCGCCAGCGGTTATCCCGCGCCCGTCGGAAAATGGCGGACTTCATGTCGCAGTATTGTTACCTGGCTTCCGGCGGCTGCCGCTGCACCTGCCGGATCGACTTTGCGATCGGCACGCGCCGGCTGGATCCGGACAATCTGGAATATTCCAAGCTGCCGACAGCTGAACCGCAGGTTTTACAGCAGCATTTAGAAGCGATGGAAAAAATTGAGGAACACATGACGGTATTCGATACCCTGTCCGCCTACGCGCTGCCGGAAGAAAAGCGGCAGAAATTACAGGAAGTGGTCGCTTCCGTCTGGATGGAAAAAGTATGTCAGAATTAAATTTTGATCTGGCCCTGACGCAGCAGTTTCTTGGCGATCTGGCCCGCAGCAACAGTCTGGACTGGATGCATGCGCATCAGACAGACTACAAGCTGGCGCGAAAACAATTTGAAAATCTGGCCCGTGCGGTCAACGAACAGCTGGCGGTAAACGACCCGCGGCGGCTGGACATTGACATTTCCCGCCGGATCAGCCGGCTGAACCGGGACACCCGGTTTTCCAACGATAAGTCGCCCTACAACCCGGTCTTCCGGATTCATTGTTCTCCCTGGGGATCCCAGCCGATTCCCTGCGATCTGTTCCTCGCTCTGACACCCGCTGCCTTGCTTGTGGGCGGCGGCTTGTTTGCTTCGCAGTTTGCGGAAGCGACCATGCTGGTCCGTCAGGCAATTCTGGAACAAGCTGACGTTTTCAGCGCGCTGATCCAGACGCCGGACTTCGCCGTCTGTCTGCCGGTCAAAGGAGAAAGCCTGAAACGAGTGCCGAAGCCATTTCCTGCCGATCATCCGCTGGCGGATTATCTGAAGATGAAGTCATGGTATCTCGAATGCTACATCGAGGGCAATCAGTCCGCTTCAGAAGTCGTCGGTCAGATCGTAAGACTGGCTGAAACCATGCGGCCGTTCAACGAATTCCTGAACCGCGCGCTGGCTTCCTTCACGATGCCGCAGCGCTGAGACCGTCCTCATTGAATCGTTATAAAAGCCGGGGATCTCGGATACTCCCGGCTTTTCTTCTCTGTTCTATTTCGTCAGACTCGTATTTTACCAATTTTTGGAACAATTAGCTTATAACGGATTCCTTTTCACTCAATCTTCTGCCGGAGCCTCGATCAGGGTAAACTGAAATCCCTCGTCCAGTTTAACGAATCGGCAATCAGGAAATACTTTGCTTAAATAGTGGACCATGCCGGCCATGCCTTCCATCTCATTGGTAGAATGATGGCAGAGAATGCAGGGAATTCTGGCATCCAGACACCATTGCAGATCGATCCAGTTCGTGAAGCCATCGTCAGCCAGGATCATGCAATCCACATTCTCCAGCATCATCACCTGCGAATTCATCGCCGCGCCGACGCCCATGCCTAATTTCGTTACCCGCTGATCCGGATTCCCCAGAATTTCCACATAACCGCAGCCATGCGGCTTCAAGGCTTTCGCCAGTTTTTCCGCCAGCTCTGAAACGGTTTCCTTTTCAATCGCCGCGTAATGATAAAAAGAGGAAACCGGGCGTTCGTCAAAGGGAATCCCGGTACTGCGCGCCAGCGAATCCGCCACACCGTAGAATGGAAACTGATCCCAGCCGTCATGACAGCGGTATATGGTAATCTGATGTTTTTGGCAAAGCTTGATCTTTTGATCGCGCAGGTCTTTCATCGTCTTATACGGCGCGGTTGTTTCCACATAGAGGCAATTTTCGTGCGAAATGATAAAATGAATATCCTGCCGGATGCATTCCTCGATCACTTTCATCGTTGCGACCCAGCAGACAGCTACTTGACTGACCTCGGAACCCCCTCCGTCAATCAGGATAAAATCCCGGGTTTTGCGATAATCCACCCAGGGCGTATGACTTTGAATATGATCAATTATTGTTTGTATTTGCATAAACGAACCTCCTTTGTTTTCATTATAAGCCGAAATCGAGTGTCCGGTCTTATCAATTTGTCTCTATTATATTTTTTCAATGTTGTCTCTGATTTCATGCGTCCATCATTATTGCATCACTTTCTTACAAAATCCGCGGCGCTCTATGTTTCTGTCATAAAATCTTATATAATTTCCTTAAAAGAAATGAGGATCCGTAATGGAATTCAAATTTGTAACCTTAACGCCGGATAATCTTGCATCCGAGCATCTCAGCTGCATTATCCGCACGAAAAAAGCACATCCGGGAGTGGAAGCCAAACGCCAGTGGCTGGCTGAGCGGCTTTCAGAGGGTCATATTTTCCGCAAACTGGACGCAAAAGAAAAAGAAACAGCCTTCATTGAATACGCGCCGTTAGAAACTGCCTGGGTTCCGATCATCGGCGATCATTATCTCTATCTCTACTGCCTCTGGGTTACCGGCAGCTTCAAGGGAAAAGGGATTGGTCAGGCTTTGATGGATTCCTGTCTGGCTGACGCTAAACGTCAGGGGAAAGCCGGCGTCTGCATGCTGGGTTCGCACAAACAAAAATCCTGGCTGTCCGATCAGGCGTTCGCCAAGAAACAGGGCTTTGAAGTCGTCGATCAAACCGAAAACGGCTATGAGCTTCTGGCTTTGTCGCTGGATGGAACAAAACCGCGATTTACGGAAAGCGCAAAACAAATGCGAATTGAGAATCAGGAATTAACAATCTTCTATGACGATCAGTGTCCGTTTATCGCGCAATCTATTGAAAAGGTTAAGAAAGAGTGTGAAACTCAGGCTATTCAGTTGACGCTCAGGCATGTTGATACCTTGGAAAAAGCCAAAGCCCTGCCCTGTGTTTTCAACAACTGGGCCTGTTTCTACAAGGGAAAATTTGAAACGGTGAATTTGCTTAACCCTGAGATGTTGAAAAGAATATTAAAATAACAGGACAGGATTTCATAAATCATTTATTCACTTACCGCAAACGAACGTTGAGTTTCTCAGCGTTCGTTTTCTATTTTCAGCTTTTATTTCTTGATTGAATTGTTCCAAAGAAGTGCCGCAATCATCACAAAGAAAACTGGCGCTGATCTGTCCGCCACTTCTTAATAAGAGAGAGTGTCTGACCGGGATCGCTTTTTTAAGCATCCCTGCACCCTTAGTCTATTCCTTCTTGAGTTAGTTCATGGCCGTGGTTGTTTTCACAATCTTCATTTCTCTAGTAAATAAATTTTTGTATATCTTTTCCCTTTGTTTCTTCTCTGTATTTAAAAGATGTTCTGAAAGCAACCTGTTCAGGTTCAATCAACTCAAACATGCCATGTTTATGTAATTACGCATATCCGCTCGTTTTTCGCTTAGTTTCATTCGTTTTCATAAAAGATCGCGGGTAATCTTAACTTTCTTCTGTTTCCAGCAAGGCTATTTCTACTTTTGCGCAATATTAATAGTGTAGGGTCTTTGATGAAGCGGCTGCCCGTCCGGGATGGATCTTTCTTTGGATTCATTTGTTTTTCGAGCTGGATTGTTCAGCTCTGGAAAGGAGGGGCTTTCTATGAATTTTTTCATGGAACTCTTGTTTTCTCTCTCTTTTTCTGAATGGATGTTGATGATTCAAACAACGATCATGATCATTGAATGCAGAATCAGAATTATAGAATTCAAAAGAAAAAACGCCGTCATCCGTCACAAAGATCACCGGCGTTTATCTGTCCACAGCTTCTCTTCGATGAAGAGATAGCTTACGACGGGTGCCGCTTTTTCAAGCGTCCCTACACCCTTAGTATATTCCGTTCCTGAGTTATTTCAAGGGCGTGCGGTTATTTTCATAATTTTCATTTTCAGACACTTTGCTCCATAAAAAAACCGGACAGCGATGCTGGCCGGAATGATTCGTTCTTAACGCAGATCTTCCTGCGTCGTAATCTTGATATTTTTATACGATCCCAGCACCGCGTACACCGCTTCGCCGGTTAACAGTTCTACGACCTGCGCGTCGTCGGTCGCCTGTACCTTTTCCTGACGCGCCTTGCGGTACGCCCGCAGAATCAGCGACGTCTTAAACGCCTGCGGCGTCTGCGCCTGCACCAGCTGGCTGCGGTTCGGCGTTTCCTTAATCTTTCCGTCTTCAATGACCTTGATCGTATCCTTGCACGGCACCGTCAACAGACAAGCGTCATGCTCGCTTAAGCTCTGGCAGAGCCGGTCCAGACATTCCTGTTCCAGAAACGGCCGCGCGCCGTCATGGATCAGCACATAATCCTCACTGACCGCCATTAATCCGTTGAATACGCTCTCCTGACGGGTTGTGCCGCCTTCCACAAACACAACGTTCCCCCGTTGTGTCCGGTTGCGCATACAGCGCACGTAATCCTCACGCTGAGTCACAATCACGATTTGTTTGCACCGTGAGTCCGCCTCGAAAATGCTCATCGTCTTTTCCAAAACATTCTTTCCGTCCGCAAAGGTGTAGAACACCTTGTTGTAGCCAAGATTCATCCGGCGCCCCTGTCCGGCAGCCACGATCAATGCTGAATATTCCATCCTGTTCCCTCTTTTTCGCCCTTATGGTAGTGTTTATTTTATCACACCCCGATAAGTCCGGCAATGGACTGAACCGGATTTCACAAATCCCGGCGGATTTTTACAGGATTCAGCCCGCGGATTTTTTAAAATGCCGCGTTAGATAAGAGCGAATCTGACGATCGATCTTTTCCGGGTCTTCCCCTTCCACATCAAACGGCGTATCCTCGCCCAGCTCCATTGCCAGCTGCGGCAGTTTGCGCGTCATCTCCTGATAACGCCGCCGCGCCAGCGTCTCCATTTCCGTGCTGTCCAGCGTCCGGAAATCCAGAACTGCATCGGCCAGCGCCGTCCAGCCTTCCTCTTCGGTTTTTACCGTCACTGCCTGATAGCCCAATCCGGACACGGCGTGACTTTGTTCGCTGTCCAGAAGTATCAGACAATGCCGCAGATCCACCTTCCGCCCCGCTTCTTCCTCGATCATTCCCTGTTCGATGCCTTTGCGCAGGATCGCCGCACATTCCGGACGGGCAGCGTCCAGATTGCGGATCAACAACAGCGAATAGGGCGAACGCCGCAGTTTCTCCAGCCACAGCGAATATTGTTGATCTACGCCATGAACGAAGCGATAACCAGCCTGACTGTCCTGGTAATCCATCATATCTACTTCAATCCGCCGCTCGTTTTGACCAAAGTACAGCTGCGCCAGCACCTTCGCCAGCCGCTGCTTCAAGGAAAACTGCTTTCCGCAAAGCAGCCATACGCCTAACGGACGTTCCTGTACGACGCCCAGCTCCATCCACTGCAGCTGCTGATCAATCTGCGTCAGAATGTCTTCCTGACCGATCAGCTCCATGCGCAGCCGCTGCATCACCCGGTCCTTGCGGCAGCGGTCCTGTAACGGCACATCGGTGAGTTGTTCTAAAATCTGATCAATATCCCGCTGCTCCACTTCTTCACGACAATCCATCCGCGCGCTGGCGCAGGCCAGATCAATGACATCCAGCGCCTTGTCCGGCAGCTTGCGCGAGGGCATGAAATATTGTGTGCTTTCCATCAGCGGGCCAACCAGCCTGAACGGAAATCGAATCTGATGATGCTGCTCGTATTCGGGAATCTTCGCTTCGATCATCCGCCGGGCGGAATCCAGATCCGGCTCTTCAATCATGACCGGCTGAAAGCGCCGCTGCAGCGCCCGATCCTTTTCAATGAACTTCAGATATTCATCATAGGTCGTCGCGCCGATGCAGCGGATTTCTCCGCGCGCCAAAACCGGTTTCAGCACACCGGCCACGTCGATCGAACCCTCCGCCTTGCCGGCGCCGATGATCTGATGAATTTCGTCAATAAAAAGAATGACCTGGGGAAATTGCCGCAGGGCATCCAGGATTTTCTGAATCTTCTCTTCAAACTCGCCGCGGTACTTTGTACCTGCCACCAGACCGTTGACGCTCAGTTCAAAGATGACGCTGCCGCGCAGACAATCCGGCACCTCATTCTCGTCGATGCTTTTGGCCAGCTGTTCCACCAACGCCGTCTTGCCGACGCCCGGATCCCCCAAAAGCAGCGGATTCGCTTTTTCCTTACGGCACAGGATCCGGATGATCGAATTCATCTGCGCCTGCCGTTCAACGATATTGGAAGGCCGGCGGGTCATCCACTGGTTCAGGTTGCGCAGCTCGCGGATGGCATTCAGACTTTCGATATCCTGCCGGTTCAGCTCCGCGATCAATCCGGCGATATCCACATCATACCGTCTCAACAGCTCCGAAGCGACGTTATTGGGTGTTTCCAACAATGTCCGCGTCAACATTTTCAGCGTGATCACCGGCGGCGTGGAACGGGCCGCTTCCACCAGACATTTCTCCAGAATTTCCTGGACAGTCTGCGTATATTCCGTCTGTCTTGTTTCTTCCTCATTAAAACCAAACAGCACCTGAATATCCTCTTTCAGCTGTTCGGCGGTAATTCCGCGTTCGCTCAGCAATTTCTGCAGCGCGGAGTTGTCCGTCTGCAGAATGCCGATTAATAAATGCTCCGTCCCGATAAAGGTGTTTTTCATCTGCCGCGCCACCGTGCGGGCAGCCTGGATCGCCTTTTGAGCCTGAGGATCAAAATTGGTTTTCATCCTCGCGATTCCTCCTTCCAAACCGTTGAACTTCCCAGTTCAAGTTCAGTGATAGTATTGCCCCGGCCCGAGATCACTACACCACGGCCGTCTGTTCCAATTTTTAGGATTTCCCCTGGCGTTTTCAACATGCTTCATTTCAGTTTATCATCCAGGGAGAAAACTTATGCCCGGATCTTCGCTTTGTCCCTGCCTGAATCGCTTTCAAATTATGAAACTGAAATGAAACCAGGTAAGTTTACCTCACTTTTTTTCGAATAAATTATGAAAATCGTTCCAATCGCGATTTCTTTATGACTTCTGGACAAAAACATTTTATAATGGAAGCAATGGCCCGTAAAAGGCAGACATGAAGCGAGGTGAAAACATGATCGTTACAACCAAAACCGGGGATCAGGGAACGACCGGGATTCAGGGTGAGCGGATTTCCAAAGCAGATCCGTTAATCGAAGTCCTGGGCGATCTGGACGAACTGAGCGCTGAATGTCTGTTGCTAGCCAGCGGATTTGCCAGATATAGAAAACCGATGGAACAGATCGTGAACCAGATCAGCGCCGCCAGCGCGAAGTTGGCCGGGTATGGCAGCGCGGATTTGGAAAGTTATACCCGGAAGCTGGAAACGGAAATTTATTCGCGGGTCTCAGCGGCTGGTGAATTCCGGTTTCATTATCCAATCGACAATTCCGAAAGCGCGATGCTGAATCGGCTGCGGGCAATCAGCCGGCGCGTCGAGCGGCATTGGTGGAAGCTGCAGGAAACCCGGAAGACAGATCCGTCGCTGGGCGTCTATCTGAACCGGATCAGCGATTATTTTTACGCGCTGCAGATTCAGAGTGCGAAGGGTTCGGAAATTTAAGCATAGGAGGAAGCATTCATATTATGGGATATCGCAAGGAAACAATCGCTAAACTCAATCAGGACATCCGGGAATTTTTTCCCTATTTAACTGAAATCCAACCGGAAGATCACACGATCCATTCCGGTGTTTCACGGCTGGTCATGCTTGACCGCTACGCCCAAAAGGACCGCGAACTCAGAACGCTGGGCATCGGCGACATCGTGCTGACCGTCATCAAAGAGGACCCGAAATATCCGGCCCGGGGCGTCGGCGTCGTCAAAGCGATCGACTGGGAAAATGAGAGCGTGACGATTGAAATTGAAGAAGAATTCCGCGGTACGCTGGAAGACGAGCAGGAGTCGATCACGGGGATGATCCGCCGGCCGTTTGCGGAAATCGACAAGCCGATGGAAATTTACTATGAACAAATCGCGCGCCGGGTCGGCACCGCGCTGGCGGAGCCGGAAACCGATGAAGAACAGCGGAAAAAATATGCCGGCTTGTTTACTGAACAGTTAAAGAAACTCAACGTCATCCCGGCCGGACGCGTCTTGTTCGGCGCGGGCAGCGGTACGCAGGTTACCTATTTCAACTGCTTCGTTATGCCGTTTGTCGAGGATTCCCGCGGCGGCATTGCGGAACATCGCAAGGAAGTCATGGAAATCATGTCCCGCGGCGGCGGGGTCGGGACCAACGGTTCGACACTGCGTCCGAAGCATGCCCCGGCCAAAGGCGTCGGCGGCCGCAGCAGCGGTGCGGTCAGCTGGCTGAACGACATCGCCAACCTGACCAATCTGGTCGAGCAGGGCGGTTCGCGGCGCGGCGCGCAGATGATCATGTTGGCGGACTGGCATCCGGACATCATCGAGTTCATCATTTCCAAAATGCAGAATCCGCGCGTGCTGAAATGGCTGAGTGAAAACAGTAAAGACGAACAGGTACGCGAACTGGCTCAGCGCAAACTGAAATTTATTCCGCTTTCCCGGCTGGAACGGCAGATGCTGGAAACCTTGATCGAAAGCAAAAACACGCCGGCTGACGTTCTGGACTATGCTCAGCAGACACTGTTGGAAGGCGGTCGTCTGGAAGTGGTCAATCCGGAATTCTTAAGCGGCGCCAACATTTCCGTAACACTGACCGACGAATTTATGGAAGCGGTGGAAAAGAACGGGACCTTTGATCTGCGGTTCCCGGACATCGCCAATTATACCCCGCAGCAGAAAGAAGCCTACGATACCCATTGGCACAAGATCGGCGACGTCCGTGAGTGGGAAGCACTGGGTTATCCGATCAAGACCTACCGCACGATCCGCGCCCGCGATCTATGGGATCTGATCTGCTTCTGCGCGACCTACTCGGCGGAACCGGGCATCTTCTTCATCGACAACGCCAACAAAATGACCAACGCTAAAGCCTATGGTCAGAAAGTCGTCGCCACCAATCCATGCGGGGAACAGCCGCTGGCGCCGTATTCCGTCTGCAACCTGGCCGCCGTCAATCTCGCCAACTTCGTCGACAAGAAAGACGGCCGGATCCTGTTTGATGAACTGGCGGAAACGGTCGCACTGACCGTGCGGATGCAGGACAACGTCATCAACAGCACCCCGTATTTCCTCAAGGCCAACGAAAATCAGGCGCTGGGCGAACGGCGCGTCGGTTTGGGCGTCATGGGCCTGCACGACATGTTGATCTGGAACCGCAAGCGCTATGGCTCGCCGGAAGCGCTGGAAACGATCGATCAGGTCTTCCACTGCATCGCCCGCGCGGCTTATCAGACGTCGGTCGAGCTGGCGAAGGAAAAAGGCAGCTTCCCGTTCTTTACCAGCGGTGAAGCGTTCATCAACACCGGATACATGAAGCAGATGGACGAGGACATCCGGCAGTCCATCCTGAAATACGGAATCCGGAATTCGCATCTGTTAACGATTGCCCCAACGGGTTCGACCGGCACGATGGTCGGCGTCTCCACCGGTCTGGAACCGTATTTCAGCTTCTCTTACTTCCGTTCGGGACGGCTGGGCAAGTTCATCGAAGTCAACGCGGCGATCGTCGATCAGTGGCTGGCGCTCAATCCGGGCTACACCCGCGATACGCTGCCGGAGTTCTTCGTCAGCGCGATGGAGCTGACGCCGGAAGAACACGCCGATACCCAATGTGTAATCCAGCGCTGGATCGATTCCTCCATCTCCAAGACAGTCAACGCCCCGCGGGGCTTCTCGGTTCGGCAGGTTCAGCACATCTATGAACGGCTGTACGCGGGCGGCGCAAAAGGCGGGACGGTGTACGTTGACGGTTCACGTGATTCCCAGGTACTGACCTTGAGCAACGAGGAAGAAAACAGCTGGGATCAGATGGATATTGAGCGTGATTTCGGTGTTCCGGTTAAAAAGACGCAGGAAGCGGAAAAGAAAACCGATCTGCGCGCGGACCGGCAGGACCGCAATATCGGCGTGGAGGTCGGCGATATCTGCCCGATCTGCCTGGAAGGCATCGTCGAAGAAATCGGCGGCTGCAATACCTGCACCAACTGCAACGCACAGCTGAAATGCGGCTTGTAGACGTCTTCTCCTGCTTTGTTTTCCATTCAAAAAGCTAAAAAAGGATTGCGTACTGTGATGACCTGATCACGGTACGCAATCCTTTTGTTTATTCGGCAAGAAACGGCAGCAGCTGGTCCAGCGCGGTTTCCCAGATCTTCTGGTCATGTTCCCAATCCCCATTCATGGCGGGATCGTGATATCTCAGTTCGCCAAGATAAAAGCAGTCGTCGTGTTTGACATGAAACTGACCGCGGACAGTCTGGCCCACCTGTTGATAGTCCAGGATCGCCGCCGTTGACCCAAGCCAGCCCAGCTGCCGCTCTGGCCCCAGCCAGGTAATCATTTTTGACAGCGGCATAACCGAACTCAAATCGCGGTCGCTGATATAAAGCTCCAGCGAGATTCCGCGGCCGTCCGGGCTGTTTCCCTTTCCTTCATACAGAAGACCAATCGGCTGAGGCGTTTGGGTAAAATGAGCGGCGTAGTCAATGGTATAACATTCCCCCCGAAAGTCCACCTCGGCAACCGCCGGCGCAATTTCACGGTTCAGCTCAGCGCGGAACACTTCGTTGATCAGCGTGATATCAAGGCCAACTTTCTCACGCAGCCAAACGCGGGACAGCGTGATCGGCGTCAGTGAATACGGATGGTGACTTAAAGTTTTAAACGTCCAGAACCTGGCAGTGTAGAGAATCATCAGCGCAATCAGCGCGATCTCCAGTTTTTTCCACTTCATACCTCAACCTTCATTTCTTTTAAACCCCGGGGCAGCGGGAAGCGTCCGGAGCGTAATTCAGACGCCTCTGCGCAGCTTTTTCTTATCCGGCCTGGCTCCCATGTTTTTTACATTGCCCAAGCTGACAGATCCATCGTGGTCATCGGCTGGTCCGTACGGACGCTCACGTTGATTTCAACGCTGAAATTCATCGTCATGCCTTCCTCTTCACTGGTCGCGTCGACGACGATCAGTCCGCCGGTCATCTGATAATCTTTCGATACCTGGAAGCTCATCTTCCATTCATTTAAAGCCACCGTCTGATCAATCATTTCAAATTGCTGCTGCAATTCCTGCAGGGCGTCCAGATCGGGTTCAGCATCGCCTAAAGCCCCTAACAAATCCGCCAGCTCGGCAAAGCTCTGCGCTTCATAGATCAGCTCATAACCAGTCCCGGTTTTCTTCACGGAGAAAGCGTTAACCATCTTCTCCATATTCCTGTTCTGCTGAAGCTCCTGGATCGTTTCCGGCGTGTAAGCGTAAGGCTGGCTGCTGCGTTCGCCATTCACTTCGCTGTACATCATCTGATCCTGAACACAGTATTTCATATCCATGGATTGCCCCATAAACGAGGTTGTAAAACTAAAGTAAACGACAGGTTCGCCCTGTTTCTCTGCCGGCTGCGTCTGGATGATGAGATCCATCGGAAATTCCAGCGTCATTCCCTGCGTGGTCATCTTCAGCTGACCGGTCATGGCGACGGATTGAACCGCTTCGCTTTTCATTTGCTTCGCCTGGACTTTTGCCATAATCTCAGACGCGCTTTCTGTTTTAGCACAGCCGCTGAGAGCCAGGCAGAGCCAGACTGCCAGCCAAAGAATCCTGCTTTTCTTCATTTTTCTCATGTTCTGTTCCTTTCTCCTCCTCAAATTCTGCGTATTGCAAGCTCCCTGCCGCAGATCATTCAAGGTATTCTTTACTTTAAGCATAGCATATTCTTACTTCAATTCCGACATCGAATCGTTGCGGAAACTGGAAAATTTATGAAATCGTCAGAAACGGACTTTCTATTTTCTTAAATCTTTGTTTAAAATCAAAATAAAAACGACGCGAAGAGCGTCGCTTTCTTCACAGACTTGTTTTCTCTGCTTCGGCTTAAGCGTGAATCTGTTCGTGCTCCACCGCGCGGAAGAAGCGGAAGAACAACGTGATTGTGACCAGTACGGAAATTGTATCGGCAATCGGTTCCGCGACGAATACTGCAAACACCTTATTCTCAAAGAAATTCGGCAGAATATAGATCAGCGGAATCAACAGGATAATCTTTCGCAATAACGCCAGAAAGGTTGAAATCTTGGCGTTGCCCAGCGCGATGAAGGTTTGCTGGCAAGCCAGCTGCGCGCCCATTAAGAACACAGCCGCGATATAAATCCGCAGCGCCCAGACCGTAATTTGCGTCAGCGCCGGATCGCCGGTAAAGATCGCCGCAAACATCTGCGGGAACAGCATGCACAGCACCCACATGACGGAGGAATAAACCAGACAGCTCACCAGCAGCAGATGGAACGCTTTCTTCACCCGGTCAATATTTCCCGCGCCATAGTTGAAGCTGATGATCGGCTGCGCGCCCTGGGTTAAGCCCTGCAGCGGCAGCATCGAGAACTGCATGACGCTGGACAGGATCGTCATTGCGCCGACCGCCAGATCGCCGCCGTATTTCAATAAGGAGGAATTAAAGCACAGCACTAACAGACTTTCCGTTGACTGCATGATAAACGGCGCAACGCCCAGCGCCAGCGCCGGGAACAGGATCTTGGCGTCGATGCTGAAATATTTCGGATGCAGCTTGAGCTGACTTTTTTTACCGCTTAAAAACTGCAGCACCCAGACGGTCGAGACAGCCTGCGACAGCACCGTCGCCAGCGCCGCCCCGCGCACGCCCATATGGAAGCCGAAGATCAGAACCGGATCGAGCACAATGTTGGTGATCGCACCGATGACGACCGTCAGCATGCTGACGCGGGAAAAGCCCTGCGCGGAAATAAAAGCGTTCATGCCCAGCGTCAGCTGAACGAAAATTGTACCGGCCGCGTAAATCATCATATACGCTTTGGCATAAACGATCGTGTTCTCACTGGCGCCGAACATCATTAACAACGGCTCGCAGAAGATCATCGTGACTGCCGTCAGGGCAAGGGCGGTGATCACTAACGCCGTAAAGCAGTTGCCTAAAATCTTATTGGCCTGTTCGTTATCACCTTTGCCCATCATGATCGAGGCCCGCGGAGCGCCGCCCATGCTGACTAAGGCCGCAAAAGCGGAGATAATCATGATTAACGGGAAGGCAACGCCGACGCCGGTTAACGCCGCAGCGCCTGAGCCTGGAATATGGCCGATATACATCCGGTCGACCATGTTGTAGAGTGCGTTGACGACCTGGGATGTGATCGCCGGAACCGCCAGCGCAAAAAACAAGCTTCCGATGCGGTCCTTCCCTAAATTGGTTTCTTTCGATTGAAGCATAATTCGTCCCCTTTCCGATTGGTCATCGCTTCGATGTTCGCATAAATCTGATGCTGAACCCGGGTATACACCGCCAGTTCTTCCTCGCTGATATTCCGGGTCACCGCTTCGGAAAAGCGTGTCTGATTGACGCGCATCTGACCGATTACCGGAGCGGCTTTCTGCGTCAGCCTGAGGTGCAGGATCCGATGATCCTTCGCGTCTTCCTCGCTGGTCAGATAGCCCCGGCGCATCAGCGTATCCACGCTGCGGCAGACCAGACCTTTGGATACGCCCAGAGTGACGGTCAGCTCTTTGGCGGTGTTGATCGACGGGTTGTTGGACAGGAAGATCAGCACGTTCATTTCATTGGGAGAAAAAGCTTCGTCCGCGATGGAATGAACGCAGAAACGGCTGTAAGCCTCGCGCAAACGGGCATAGCCTTTCAGCATCTGTTCGACGTTGAAGATGGGTATTCGTATTTTACTCATCAGCGTTTCTCCTTGGCAATTAGTTTACTTGTATACGATCATTCCTAAGTATACTCCGGATCTGCCGCAAGTCAAGCGCTCTTTTCCCTTATCTCTATTCTTTTCCCGACCAATATGTTCCCATACCGAAGATCTCTTTATCTGACAAAAAGCACGCAGATCCTGGGATTGAACGCTGTCCGGCAAAGTCCTCCCGCGGCTGAAGCCGTTCTTTTTCGAACAGACGTTCCTGGGTACAGAGAAGAAAAAGCGGCTGATTTGTATTTTTATCAACCGCTCTCTGATTCGCTGAAATCACTGAACATCTTTCCTATCAGAATTCTCATCGTCTTAAAACTTGTTTTGTTACAAATAACGGGCCGTCGCGCTTTTCATTTCGGCTTTGAATGCCTGCGGCGTACCGGCGAACATCAGCTGCCCGCCCTGATCGCCGCCCTGCGGTCCCAGATCGATCACCCAGTCGCACGCCCGGATCAGCTGCGGATTGTGTTCCACTACGATCACGGTATGGCCTGCGTCCCGCAGCCGCAGAAGCAGTTTCAGAAAATGTTCGACGTCGGCCGGATGTAATCCCGTCGTCGGTTCGTCCATTAAATACAGCTTAGCTTTTCCGCTGTGATTTTCGATCAGCTCCACCGCCAGCTTCAAGCGCTGCGCTTCACCGCCGGAGAGAGTCGTCAGCGGCTGCCCCAGCGGCAGATACCCCAATCCCGCCTCCGCTAACCGCTTCAGCATCCGGCCTAATTTCGGCTGCCCGGCAAAGAAAATTATCGCTTCCTCAACCGTCAGTTTGAGCACTTCGTCGATCGAGCGGCCGTTGTATTTGACGCTCAGCACCGTATCGTTAAAGCGCTGTCCATGACAAACGGGGCAGACGACCTCAACGTTGGCAAAAAACAACATGTTGTTCTCCACCACGCCCATTCCCTGACAGTTCTCGCATCGTCCGCCTGGGGTATTGAACGAAAAATAAGAAGCCGGGCAATGCGCGGCGCGGGCTGCCCCGGTCTTCGCAAAGAGAGTGCGGATCAACCCGTAAACGCCGCTGTAAGTGGCGACATTGGAACGCTTCATCCGGGTGATCGCGGATTGTTCAATCGTCACGATCCGTTCAAATTGTTCCAGGCCCGTGATCTCAGCCCGGCCGCCGCGGTTTGCCGCAAGCACTTCAAATACCAGCGTGGATTTCCCCGAGCCCGAAGGTCCGCTCACCGCGCACAGACATCCGGTGGGAAAAGCGACGTCAAAATGGCGCAGGTTATACTGACAGGCATTTTTAATCGTAATCCAGCCTTGCGCGGATCGGGTCTGCGAAGGAAACTCAGCCGGTGCAGCCAGCCAGAATCCGGTTAAGGAATCGGGATTCGACCGAAGCTGTTCCGGGGGTTCGCAGGCGATGAGTGTTCCGCCATGAATCCCGGCGCCCGGTCCGAATTCAACCAGTAAATCCGCAGCCCGCATCACATCCGGATCATGTTCGATCATCAGCACGGTATTGCCCAGATCACGCAGATGGCTAAGGATTGCGATCAACCCTTCGGTATCCTGCGGATGCAGACCGGCCGTCGGTTCATCCAGCATGATTAAAATTCCGGACATCTCCAGATCCAGCGCCGCCGCCAGCCGCAGCCGCTGACTTTCCCCGCCGGAAAGCGTGATGATTTGCCGATCCAGTGTCAGATAACCCAGGCCGACCCGGATCAGACGGTTCAGCTTGGTTTGAATATCGCGCAGATAGGCATCGGCCAGTTCGCGGGCACTGCCGGTTAACGCTGGCTCCAGCCCGGCAACCCAATCCCGCAGACGGTTTAAGGAAAAACCGGATAATTCCGGCAGGCGGGTTCCGTTCACAGTGACCTGAGCGCTCAGCGCGTTGAGCCGCTCGCCATGACAGGCCGGGCATTCAACCGTCTGAAAATACGCATCCAGCGCCGTGGCTTGCCCGCCCTTTTCAGCCCAGCGCCGCCGCAGATTCGCCGCGACACCTTCAAACTTTTTGCCCGCAGCCGCTTTTGGCGGCAGGTTTCTGGCCAGCTCAGACAACAGCGCAGGACTGTCGCTGCCTTCCCACAATAGCATCCGCTGCGCTTTGGAGAACTGACATACCGGGATATTTTGCGGTTCGTCCAGACCGAAAGCGCGGCAGGCGGCATAATACACGGATATTTCATATTCTCCATAGCGTTTTTCCCAGAAACGGACCGCCCCTGCCTCTAAAGAAAGCGCCGGATCCAACATCCGGTCCTCATCGACGGTATGAATTTTCCCCAGCCCCTCGCAAACCGGGCAGGCGCCTTCCGTTGTATTGAACGAAAAATGGGTGCGGGTCAGTTTCTCCATACGCTGACCGCAGCGGCTGCAGCGCATGAAAACATGGAAATCGCCGTCGCGCTTTTCCGTTTCTTCCCTGCAGTCAGCCGCGTCGATCACCGCGCGGCAATGAGGGCAAATGCGGCGGTGTAATTTTTCATAAATCATCCGCAGATCGGTATAGATATCGCTCAGGGTCCCGACCGTGGAACGAGGATTCTTATTCGCGGCCGTCTGCGGGATCACGACCGCCGGACTGGCGCCGCGGACTTTATCCACCTTCGGCTTGGGAATTCCCTGCATTCCCATCGCTTCCAGATACTGCCGCTGACATTCGTTAAACAGGACGTCGATCAGAAACGTCGACTTGCCGGAACCGGAAACTCCGGTCAAAACGATCAGTTTTTCCTTCGGCAGCGTCAGCGAGACATTTCTCAGATTTCCCTCGTGCGCGTTAAATACTTCAATTTTACGCATACCTCACCTGCTTCCTGCTTTCCTTATGACGACGATTCTGCGGCGTTCGCACCGCCCCCTCATGACAGCGGAACTTCGATGTCGATCAACGGCCGGATCTTATTGATGATAAATGGATCCGTAACGTCCAGCAAGGTCATTCCATCAGAGGGCTCATGCGGGATCAGCACATCGGCGATATGAAACATGAACAGACGCTCGCCCACAGTGCCGAAAACCTGATGATCAATCTGAACAATCTGATCGACGCGCCAGGCTTGTGCATCCAGAGGAAAAGCATAATCCAGAATGTTGTCTTCCGTGATTTCAGTTTCGCTCAGCCGGATACAGTGATAAAAACAACCGGCATATTGAACAAGCCGCTGCCATTTCATCATTTCCTTCGTAAGGGCCTGCTGCCGGAGGACTGGATCGGGGATAATCTGAATCTCCATCGAAAAATGGATTTCCTTTGTGTTGATCGAACCCAGTCCCTGTTCTTTCAGAATCTGATCGGCTTCGCTCAGTTCATTGATTTCACATTGATAAGATTGGTCTAAATACACAATTCCGTCTTTCTCAGCAATCGTCAGGGTATTTACTTCGTTGCGCAGACAGCCGTCGAGAAAAGAGGGCAGCTCCCGCACAACCGGTGGCGGCATTGGGGGATCTGGCTCCAACAGCTAGGGAAAGAACACATCCAGATTTTGCAGGAAGATTCCCAAAGCTATGAAAACAATCAGAATGGCGGCGATCACCCCGGTGGAAACCGACCGGCCCCGCTCCCCATTCATTTTCCGACCAACTGCGGATCGCATCCGACAACGCGCCGATAGTCGTCCGGGTCCGTTGCTCCTTCCGTATTCAGAAGCAGCACGACGGAATGTTCATCCAGTCCCAGCGCCTGCTTCATCGCTTCATAATGAGGATCCTGACACAAGCTTAACAGAAGCCCCAGTCCGACAGCCCCGGATTCGCCGGAAACAATCGCTTCATCGCCTTCCAGCGGTTGAGCGTACTGCCGCATCCCGGCCTCCGTGATTTCATCCGCACAGGCGAAGTAGAACGCCGCGTAATCGCGCAGCACCGGAAAGAGATCCGGATTGACTTCCCCGCAATTCAGACCGGCCATGATCGTCGGCGTGATGCCGGCCTTTGAGACCAGCGTGCCTTGCGTACAGGAGGCGAAGACACAGGCGGAGTCCGTCGCTTCAATGATCGAGACGACCGGCATCTCTGCTTTCAATGTATCCGCCAGCCAGCCCAGCACGCCCCCGGCCATCGAACCGACGCCGGCCTGTAAAAATACATGCGTCGGCTTGTCCAGCGCCTGTTCCGCGATCTGTTGAACAACCTCGCGGATCATCGTCGTATAGCCCAGCACGATGTTCTGAGGAATTTCATGGTAATTCTCCAGCACCGTGTCCTGCACTAAAACATAGCCGTTGCGCTGCGCATAATCGCGCGTCCAGCGCACGGTATCGTCATAGCCCCATTCCGTCACGGTGACTTTGGCGTTGCCCAGCGCCTCGATCGCCTGCACGCGGCTGGCGACGGTGCCTTTGGGCATGAAGATCTCCGCCCGGCAGCCGGCCTGCAGTGCGGCCCAGGCCACGCCTTTGCCATGATTGCCATCGGTCGTCGTCACAAATACCGGCCGGGTGTGAGGATGCTGATCAAGATATTGATGCACCGCATAGCTGGCCCCCAGAGCCTTGAAGGCATTCAGACCGAAACGATGCGATTCATCTTTGACCAGAATCGCCTGAATTCCCAGTTTTTCCGCCAGTTTTGATAAATTGATCAGCGGCGTCGGGGCGTATTGCTTTAACGTCTGATGAAAGTCAGCGACCTGCCGGTAATGTTCAGAATTGAACATGGCCGGCAGCGGTCCGCGCGCCAGTTTCCCTTTTGCCATTTGAATTCTATCCATGTGTTTTCTCCTCCGTTTTTCCCAGTTTATGCCGCTTCGCCCTTCAGCTTCATCAGCTGCCATTGGCCGCCGCGGTAGCGCATCCAGATCAAAAGCGTGCGCAGCAGCTGATCCGCAACCAGCGCGATCCAGGCGCCATACAGACCCCAATGCAGCTCGTATACCGTCAGCATCGCCAACAGCGGGCGCACGATCAGCGTCGTGACAAAGATGACCACGGCGGTGGTTTTCGTATCCCCGGCTCCGCGCAGGACGCCGGCCAGAATAAACTGCGTCGCCTGAAACGGCTGGATCAGCGCCAGAAACATCAGAATCCGCGTGCCCTGTTCGATGACTTCCGGTTCGCTGCTGTAAAGAGAGACGATCGGGCCGCCGATCACAAAGAAAACAAACGCCAGCACCAGCGAGAAGCCGATCCCGATCTGTTGACTGACCTTGCCGTAATGATGCGCCATATCAGTCCGCTTTTTTCCCAACGACTGGCCGACCAGCGACGTCGAGGATACCGCGAAGCCCTGACCGATCATAAACGACAGCGATTGAATGTTCATGCAGACATTATGTGTCGCAAACGCGACCGTGCCTAAGGAAGCGACAGTCTTGGAATACAGGATCACGCCGAAGCGCATAAACAGCTGCTCGACCATCGCCGGCAGACCGATCGCAAAGATATTGCCGAGAATTTCCCGGTCAAGATGAAACTTCTTTCGCCAGTGGAATTCAAGATATCCGCCTTTTTTCATCAGCGCCCAGCCCGCCATGAAGAACGCCGCCGTCTGGCCGATCACCGTCGCTAACGAGGCTCCGGCCACGCCCATTTTGGGGAAGCCGAGATGGCCGTAGATCAGAAGCCAGTTCAGAATGATATTGATCACATTGGCTGCGACGTTGTATTTCATCGCCGTCTTGGAATCGCCGCCCCCGCGCAGCACCGCCGTGATCGTCGTGGTCAGCGCCATCAGCACAAAGCCGGCCATTTGTATTTGTAAGTAAACCGTACCATTGATCAAGCTCAGTTCATCCGTGGCCCCCATAAACCGGACCATCGTTTCCGAAAAGAGAAAGCCGACGATGGAAGCCGTAAGGGACATCACCAGCGTCAGCATGAGTGCCTGCCGCACCGCTTCATTCGCCTTCGCCGGCTGGTCCGCACCTTTATAGCGGGCAACTAACGCTGTCGCCCCGACGTTCATCGCCATGAACATTGTCATCATTAGAAATTTCGGCTGCGTCGTCAAGCCGACCGCCGTGATCGCCCATGCCCCCAGCTGTCCGACCATCATCAAATCCGCCATCGACGTCAGCTGTGTCAGCGTCAGTTCGACAAACGACGGGCCCGCGATTCGAAGCACATCCTTCATCAACAGGCCGCGCGTCAATCCCGGCGGCAGCGCCGTTTGTTTCTTTGATATTTCCAGACTCTCGCCGGCTTCCACCCGATCTAAAGCCAGCTGTCCACTTCCCCCTGTCATTGTGATTTGTCCTCCCCTTGATTGTATTTCCTATTATACCATGAAGCGCCCTTTCGGAAAACGCTTTCAGCAAGGTTGAAAGCGAATAAATCAGTTGGGAAAAAGAAAAAACAGACAGCACCGGGGGATTGTGCTGTCTGCGTGAAACACAGAGTTATGATCGTTGATGAATTCAGTTATGGCTTAGTACATGCCGCCATCCGGCATGGCTGGCGCCGCCGGAGCATTCTTTTCCGGCAATTCAGCGACCGCCGCTTCAGTTGTGATGAACAGCGCCGAGATGGATGCCGCGTTCAGCAGCGCGTTGCGGGTAACCTTGGTCGGATCTACGATACCGGCTTCAAACATATCGACCCATTCGCCCTTCTTGGCGTCGAAGCCGATATTCTTGCCTTCTGTCAGCTGACGGGAAGTGATCTGATCGCCGTCATAGCCGGCGTTTTCCGCAATCTGATACAGCGGCTTCAGAATTGCTTCAAAGACAGCGCTGATGCCCTTCTGTTCATCCGGAGTTTCGCCCTTCAGCTCGTCGCGGTATTCGCGATAGATCGAAGCCAGAGCTGCGCCGCCGCCGATGACGATCCCTTCGACAACAGCCGCCTTCGTCGCATTCAAAGCGTCTTCGATCCGCAGTTTCTTTTCCTTCATTTCGCTTTCTGTCGCAGCGCCGACCTTCACGATCGCAACGCCTGTTGTCAGCTTCGCCAGCCGTTCGTTCAGACGCTTCTTGTCGTATTCCTGCGTCGTATTTTCGATCTGCTGCTTCAGTTCTGCGATCCGCTCGTTCAGTCTTTCCTTGTTGCCTGAACCGCCGACGATCGTTGTGTCATCTTTCTTAACAACGACGCGGTTCGCATGTCCGAGATCTTCGATTTCGCCGTCTTTCAGTTCCATCGCCAGATCCTTGGCAAAATACTTCGCACCGGTGACGATCGCGATATCTTCCAGCATTGCCTTCTGATTGTCTCCGAAGCTTGGCGCCTTCGTGCAGACAACATTGAACGTGCCGCGCAGCTTGTTCAGAACCAGCGTCGCAACGACTTCCTGATCAATATCGTCAGCAATGATCAGCAGCGGCTTGTTGGTCTGGACGATCTTTTCCAATAATGGCAGGACTTCCTGAATCGTGTTGATCTTCTGATCGGTAACCAGAATATACGGATTTTCCAGCACCGCTTCGTTCTTTTCGCGGTTGGATACCATGTATGGGCTGATGAAGCCCTTGTCATACTGTAAGCCTTCGACTGTTTCCAGTTCAGTTTCAAAACCATTGGACTCGTCAACAGTGATGACGCCTTCGCGCCCGACTTTTTCCATCGCCTGCGCAATGATTTCACCGACTTCCTGAGAACCGGAAGAAATTGCGGCAACCTGAGCGATATCCTGGTTTGTTTCAACCTTATGCGTCTGTTCCAGCAGCTTGTCCGCAATGAACTTCGCCGCTTTTTCCATGCCGACTCTCATCAGCACCGGATTCGTGCCTTTTTCCACACTGCTCATGCCTTTGTGGATCATCGACTGCGCCAGCAGCGTCGCTGTCGTGGTGCCGTCGCCGGCCGTATCATTGGTCTTGGAAGCGACTTCCAGAACCAGCTTCGCGCCCATATTTTCAATCTTGTCTTCGCATTCAATTTCCTTGGCGATCGTCACGCCGTCATTGGTGATTAACGGTGAACCATAGCTTCTTTCCAGAACGACGTTGCGGCCTTTCGGACCCAGCGTAATCTTGACCGCATCGGCCAGTGTATCGACACCCTTCATCATTGCGACCCGGGCATCTTTAGAAAAACGGACTTCCTTTGCCATATTCTCATTCCTCCTTTAAATGTTTGTTGTTATTCAATAACCGCCATGATCTTGGATTCCGGAACTAATAAATATTCCTGTCCGTCGATCTTGACTTCAGTTCCGCCATACTTTTCGTAAATGACGCGGTCGTTGACTTTGACGCAGCATTCGACATGCTTGCCGTCGACCTCATGACCGTTATTGACTGCCAGAACCTTGCCTACGGTTGGTTTTTCTGTGTTTTTGTCAGTCAGGATAATCCCGCTGGCGGTTTTCTCTTCTGCCTTTTCTTTCTCTAAGAGCACAAAATCATTACATGGTCTGATCATCGTAATTCCTCCTTATCGCTCATTTTAGCACTCTTATCTTATCAGTGCTAGCACTTATTATTATAGTCTGCCAAGCTTCTTTGTCAACACTTCTTCGCGACTTTCTGCAAGAAATTCTGATTTTTTCTCTGCTTGCTTTATTTTAGCGGCAGCAATCGGCGAACCCTCGAATATTTTGACGGACAAATCCGAAATGATCGACTTTCACAAATAACGCTCGCTCGTAAAAGAGCTGAAGACCCTTGCCGCAGAAAACGATCATCGGGCATATATCAAAGAAGGCGGCAGTGGATATGGTATAATAAGGAAAAATCAGGAGGTTTAGCATGCTGAAAAGAAAATTTGGAAAAACCGGGATGGAGGTTTCCGCCGTGGGAATGGGAACCTGGAACATTGGCAATCAATGGGGCGCACTGGATGATCAACAGGTTTACGAAACGATTCAGGCCGCCTATGCAAGCGGGATTACGGTCTTTGATACCGCCGATGCTTACGGCATACCCGGCGGTTGTTCAGAAGAACGGCTCGGCCGGGCATTGGAGGGAATCCGCGAAAACGTCGTTCTGATCTCAAAATTCGGCAACTGGGCGAAGCGCTTCGGCGGCGCGATGCAGTTCACCTGCGCCGATATCGTGATCGAAGCCTGCCACGCCTCGCTGTTTCGCCTGCGGACAGACTATCTCGACATTGCGCTGTGTCATCTCAACGATTTACAACCGGCGGAAGTCGAGCCATGGCTGGAAGGGTTTGAGGAGCTAAAACGACGGGGACTGGTGCGTCATTACGGCA
Organism: Holdemania sp. Marseille-P2844; assembly: GCF_900120005.1. Classification (GTDB taxonomy): domain Bacteria; phylum Bacillota_I; class Bacilli_A; order Erysipelotrichales; family Erysipelotrichaceae; genus Holdemania. The sequence goes on along the minus strand of NZ_LT635454.1, from coordinate 127,034 downwards.
TATCGACCGATCATCTGGACGTGCTGAAGGAATTCAACCGGCGCGGCAGCTGCGAGGTCGTCGAGCTGGATTATTCGCTGATCAACAAGACGCCGGAAACTAACGGAATGCTGGACTACTGTCTGGAAAACAACATCGGCGTGCTCGTGCGCGGACCGCTGGCGCAGGGGATTTTATCCGGGCACTATACCCGTGATACGCATTTCACCGATACCATCCGCATGCCGTTTAATGAAGGCGGCAGCGCACGGGAAGTCTATCTTCAGAAAATGGACCGGCTGGACCGTGTGCGCGAAGTGGCGGGCAAAGAGAATCTGGTTCAGACCAGCCTGCGCTATATCCTTTCTCATCCGGTTAGCCCGGTTGTCATTCCCGGGGCGAAATCGCCGGATCAGGCTAAGGCTAACGCCAAAGCCGGCAGCGCTTGTCTGGACGACGAACTGTACGCCAGGCTGAAAGCGTGCTGACTTCTTCCATAAATCAGCGTTCAACCCGTCGGCGCATGCCAGCGGGTTTTTGTTTGAGGGCGTTTCTCCTGCGCATGCTTCTTAATATCCTTTCTGATCCAGCCTCTTCCCTGCCTTGCCGCTTCAACTGAATTCATATTCTTAACGAAGTTGAAATTTCCACAGACAAGCCCTGAGCCCCTACGGTCATTGGCCTGAGGTCTGCCCTTGTTTAACCCGAAACTTTAACCGCTCAGCGCTTAAACTGAAATCAACGATCCGCAAACAGGCATGCCTGCAGCCTGACTCTATGGGATTCTGTTTTTTGTCGGGATTGGGTTTCTTTTATCCGCGGCGATTAAGAAACCCGCCGCCCGCGGTTGATTTCTGCAAATTACAATTCATCAGCCGGAAACTCAACTGGTAATAAAAAGCGGCGGACCGGCAGGGATTATCCCGCTGCGGTCTGCACCGTTTTCGTTTCTGTTTTCATTTTTTGATCTTCGGCAAAAAGATTCGGTTCTATAAATTTTGGTGCTGGCGGAAACCAATGCCTTTTTAACGTAATAATAAAGCGGACCACGGGTCATTCCGGCTTCCTTACCGATCGCCTCCAGATTGGTTCCGGCATACCCGTAACGGGAAAAGTGTTCCCTGGCGATCGTCATAATTTTTTGCCTGGTCTGTTTTTCTGCGTTTCCCATAGTGATTCCCCTTTATGCGTTTAACATATCACTTTGCGGCGCTGCCTGAGCTCGAGTAAGCTGGCGGACCGATGATTCTTGTTTTTTATTGAAATCCATTAATGAAAACTTCATTCATTCGCTGAACATGTACGGATTTCTATTTTGGAATACAAAAATTTCTATTTATCGTTTATAATACAGGAAGCAGTAGTCCGCGCCGATCTGATTCAGGGACTTGCCAAAGGCAAGCGATCGGTGGGGAAACTGTAAGATTGCGGAATTCCGCTTCATGGAGGAAAAATGAAAAAGATTATTACGCCCCTTCTCGCCTGCTTACTGATCGCAGGCTGTTCCAGCGCACCAAAAACGAAGACCGAGACGGCTTCCTGCAGCTATACGCAGGAAGGCTTAATGACGGCTACCTATGATCTGACGGCTGAAAACAACGATATTACCGTTCTTTCTTTAAAGATGATCTACGATAAATCAATGTTCGGCGACATTGACTTTACAACGATCACGGAAGAAGAAAAAACACAGATGATCGACGCCATCCTTACCCAGTCCGGCATCACGGAAGACATGAAGGGCGTCACAACCAAGGTTGAAATCGAAGACACGATCATCGCTACGATTGAAATGAACCTGAAGGAAGCGGATCCGGATACGTTAAAGAATCTGGGATTTGATTTCTCCAACACGGACATGAGCTTTGACAAGGTTGTTCAGGATATGAAGGACCAGGGCTTCGATTGCAAATAAACCTATAAACTGAAAATCAAAATAAAGATGAGAAAGTTTCTTCCTTGGGAGAAACTTTTCTCTTCTTTTTTCTTTTTCAACGTAAATAAAAAGAGCAGGACGGTTGACTGAACCGAACTGCTCGTTTTTGGTTTGTTTCGTATTTTATCTGTGATCGCTCTAAATCCAGCTTGTTATTCAGCGTAAAACGAAACCGCAATTTAACCGCGGGTAACCCAGATCGGCGAACACCATGCGCAGTGATCGTCGATCTGCTCGACGCGCAGATAGTAGAAATCTTCTTCGCCGCGTTCGCTGTCTTCCAAGGTGAAGTCCACTGCCTGACCGCAGTTTTCCTTCTCAACGAGAACTTCGTTGTTCTTGATGATCTGCACTTTGCGAATCTCGTTGACCGCCAGCACGCTGACGTCCAGCTTCACCGCTTCCCCGGCCGGAATCATGATTTCTTCACCCATGTGGTGACTGCCGATCTTCAGCGAGGCCAGAATCCGGGCGCCGCTGGTGCCGTAAGTGAAGCGGTTGTAGATCGCGTTCCAGACGTTTTCACTGGTCAGCGTCGGAACGAAGGCGCCCAAGATTCCGCCTTCGACGCCATGCTCCATCTGGTGCGAGTCAGAACCTGCGATAAAGCCCAGGTGATAGCCACGAGCCAGCGCGTCCTGAGCGCAGTGGCGTTCAAATTTCATGATATTCTTCGTGTACTTCGACTGGTTTTCAAATTTCTCATAGTCGGCGTGGCGCGAGAAGATTTCAACGACGCGCTGGACTTCCGGATCATGGTAATCCCAGTCCGTCGCCGCGGATACCAGACCCCAGTTGGCTGCCGGATGATGCGGAATGCACTGGCCGCCGTCCTTCTTGATGCTCGCGAACAGCACCGTCGGGTTGTTGCCTTCCGGATCGGTGCTGCGGTACAGGCCGCCGGTGCTGGACGGGTAGTAGACGTTCTTGTGCCCGAAATCATGCTTGTATTCGTTGGACGTCCATTCATAGGCCAACAGCACGGCGAAGTTCTTTTCCCCATTGAACAGATTGCGCGTCGTGCGGTTCCATTCCCATTCGGAATCCGTCGCGATATCCGGATAATCGTCGTGGTCGGTCAGCGCGCAGAAATCCATGTTGGCGTCCTTGATCGCGTAGTGATAATATTGATCAATCTCGCCCAGCGCGTCGGACAGATTGGACTGGCCGTGGATATCGCCGAAGGTCAGCATCAGGTTCTCATAACCGTTCTTCTTCAGCCAGGCCGCGACTTCTTCCGCGCTGCGGCTGTCCAGCGCTTTTTCCGCCGGGATCGGCTGCACGAACTGATCGATCTTCTTTTCAATCTCTAAATCATAGAACTGCGGCAAAACGTCCAGCGCGACTTCGTTGTAGACGATCGACGCGTAACGGTGCATGTGGCCGTTTTTGTTGCCGAACTGCCAGATATAATGCAGAACATTGCTTTCATCCAGCGCAATATGCGGACGCACGGCGCACTGGCTGTCGTTGTAGGTGATGACGACCGGTTCCGACCAGACGCCTTCTAAATCACGCACGCGCACAATCGCGTTGTATTTGCCCCAGGTGTAGGTGACCACCGTATAGCCCTGAGCGTTCGCTGTGATGTCGATGTTGTTGTACCAGTTGCGGTTTTCCGTCAGTACCGCGTAATGGGACGTGACAACTTGGCCGTCTTTTACTTCCACGTCGATTACGTTGTTGCTGAAATAACAGTGCTTGCCGTTTTCATACCAGGCGATCGTGACCTTCTGGCCGACCCGGGTCATGACCGGATGCGTGCTGTAAATCGCCGTCTGATTCAGCTTGACTTCCTCGCTCCACTGCCCGTCGATCTTGGCGCGCACGACGACGTCATAGTTCACGCCGTTATACAGATCATAAGCGACAAAGCAATGACCTTTGCCGTCATGATCGAAGCATGGACGATACGTCTTCACCGCGGTGTTGACCTTTTCCAGCGTCACCGTTTCGCCCAGCGTGGCAACGATCGTATCGCTGAAGCCGACGCCCTGACGGTTGTATACGACGACCGGATGGATTCCGTCGTCTTTAACGGAAGGATAGAACAGTGCTTCGCCCTCGTCGATCACCTGGATCGCGCCGAACACGCCGTCCTGATATTCGCGGACGCACAGCTTCCACACGCCATTCTCAAATTCCGACCAGGCGGTGATCACGCGGTCGTTGAACGTGTGCATGCTTGGCCGCAGTGCCAGGCCGCTGCCGGAGATCTGAACTTCATTGTGCGGATGATGATCAATCATCTGCGCGAACTGGATAACCTCGGTGTGATCGAGATATTTTTCCCAGACCGCAAAGACTTCGTTCTTACTGTTGACCGTGACGTCCGGGTACTGGCAGCTGCTCTGCCAGATATCCGTGATTTCAACGGACGTACTCTTGAAATGTTCCATAGTTCCTCCTTTATTCGTCTTCATATTTACCAACACCGGCAGGCGGCTGAATGTTCTTGACGCCAAACGCCAGAACCAGCAGGGTGACGATGTACGGGATCATTTGGACCAGCTGCGACGGAATGCCGTAGCCCTGAACATAAATCTGAACCGCATCGCACAGCGCGAACAATGAACCGCACAACAGAACGTTCAGCGGATTGTAGCGCGACAGGATCGCGATCGCGATCGCGATGTAGCCGCGGCTGGCGGACATATCGCGCACGAACATATTCAGGCTGTCGATCGACAAATACGCCCCGGCCAGGCCGGCCAGCGCACCGCAGACCAACACGCCGATATACTTCATCCGCCGGACGGGAATGCCCATACTGCTGGCAGCCTTCGGATTTTCACCGACCATCCGCAAGCGCAGACCAAACGGCGTTTTAAATAAGATGAACCAGCTGGCGACACAGACGAGAATCGTGAAGATCAGCAGCACTGACTGGCGGCTGAAAATATCGCCGAGCACCGGCACGTCCTTTAAGAACGTCAGCTTGGTGTTGACGGAAGCGACGGCTTCGGAATTGCCCTTGTTGCCCCAGATAATCTGCATCAGCAGCGTGGACGCCGCCGTGGCTAACAGGTTCAGGCCGATACCGCTGATGACCTGATTGACCTTATAGCGGATGCACAGAAGGCCGTGGCACAATCCGAAGATCATGCCGCCCAAGATCCCGCACAACAGACCGATCCAGGCGTTGCCGGAATAGAACGAACCGACGGCAGCCGTAAACGCGCCGGTCAGAATCATACTTTCAAGGCCCAGCGCCATGATGCCGCTGCGCACGGAATACACGCCGCCCAGCGCCGCCAGAATCAGCGGAATGGACATGGAGAACATCGTGCTCAGAATGCCTGTGATATTATTCAGCATAGCTGCGTCCTCCCTTCTTTGGTTTGCGGTCCGCGCCGATCAAGGCCCGGATCAGAAGCGGCGCGGAAACAAAGATAACGACTAACGCCTGAATGACGCTGACAAACTCCGTCGGAATCTGGCTCATCATATTCAGATACATCGCACCGGTTTTTAAGGCGCCGAAAATGATGCCTGCCAAAATGATACCTAACGGTGAATCGCTGGCCAGCGCTGCGACGGAGATCCCGCTGAAGCCATATCCCGGTGAAAAACCGCTGATAAACCGCTTGCCGACGCTGGTCACATGCACCGCGCCGCACAGACCGGCCAACGCACCGCTGAACAGCATCGCTTTCATCATGACGCCGCCGACCTTGATGCCGGCCGTTTCCGCAGCCTTCATGTTCAAGCCGACCGCCCGGATTTCATAACCAAAGCGAGTCTTTTCCAATACAAACTTGACGATCAGAGCCGCGAGCACCGCGATCACAATCGCCCAGGTCAGCTGATAACCGGGAATCAGTTTGCCTAACAGCGCGCCGTCGACGATTTTCTCGGTCTGCGCGACCGCGCCCTCAGCTTTTAATGGATAATTGACTAAATAATCGCAGAAATTCACGATGATGAAATTGGTCATCGTCGTCGTAATGACTTCGTTGGAGCCAAAACGGACTTTCAGAAAGCCGATCAGCGCACCGGCCAGACCACCGCCGATCACACCGCTCAACAAGGCCAGTACAAGATGCAGAATGCCCGGCAGCGGCAGCGGCGTCATGCCGACTAAAGCGGCAACCATCGCACCGGTCACCATCTGCCCTTCGACGCCGAGGTTGATCAGCGTGGCTTTCTTGCCGACCATAAACGCCAGACCGGTAAAAATCAGCGGCGTCGCCTGGATCAGGGTGTTAGTGAAGGAACGCACAGACCCAAGCGAACCTTCAATGATCACGGAATAGGCGAAGATCGGATCATAACCGCACAGCAGCATGATCACGCAGCTGACCAGAATCGCCAGAACGAAGGACACCAGCGAGATCACGATCGGACTGGTTTTCATCAGCCGGTTAGACAGCTTGCTCATGGTGTTCCTCCTTTCCTCCGGTCATCAACAGGCCCAGCGACAGCTCGTCGGTATCCTCGGCCTGCTGAACGCTGACGATCCGGCCGTCGTAAATCACGGCGATCCGGTCGGACAGCGAGCGGACTTCGTCGAGATCCGCTGAAATTAACAAAATTGCTTTACCTTCATCGCGCAAGCGCAGCAGCTGATGATGGATATACTCCATCGCGCCGACATCGACTCCGCGGGTCGGCTGGGCGACGATCAGCACGTCCGGGTTCTGCTTGAACACCCGGGCGATGACCACCTTCTGCTGGTTTCCGCCGGAGAGCGAGGAAACAAATTCGCGCGCGTTCGGCGTTTTGATCATGTATTCGCCGACCGCTTCCTCGGCGTAGCTCTGGATAGCTTTTTTCTGAAGCAGGCCCTGTTTGAGAAACTGCGGTTCGTCATGATAACCTAAAATCAGATTGTCTTCAATCGACATTTCCGCGACTAAACCGCGGCTCAGGCGGTCTTCCGGAATGTGTCCGATCTTATGCTTTAAGAAGGTATGGGCATCTCCATGGATCGCTTTCGTTCCCATCGTAATCGTCCCGGAATCGGCTTTGCGCAGACCGGTCAAAACTTCGATCAGTTCGGTCTGACCGTTGCCTTCGATGCCGGCGACCCCCAGAATTTCGCCCTTGCGGATTGACAGCGAGATGCCTTTAAGCACCTGCACGCCGCGCTCGCTCAGCTTTAAATCCTGAATCCGGAAAAACTCCTCGCCCATGTTCGTATTTTCCCGGCGCACATTCAGTTCAACATCGCGGCCGACCATCATTTTTGCCAGGTCGCTGGTCGTGACATGCTCAAGCGGCAATCCGGATTCAACCATCTTCCCATCGCGCAGAACGGAAATCCGGTCGGCAATCGCCAGTGTTTCCTTCAGCTTATGCGTGATGATAATGATCGACTTGTTATCCTTTTTCAGATTCCGCATGATGACGAACAGTTCTTCGACTTCCTGCGGCGTGAGCACGGCCGTCGGTTCGTCAAGGATTAGAATGTTGGCGCCGCGGTAGATCGCCTTGAGGATCTCGACGCGCTGCTGCTCGCCGACGGATAATTCCTGAACCTTCGCTTTGGCATTGATATTGAAGTGAAAGCGGTCGATCAGGGCTTGAATCTCCTGCTCGGCCTTCTTCTCGTCGATCAGCCAGCCTTTGCGCGGCTCGTGATTGACGATGATATTTTCAGTAACGCTCATGACCGGGGAAAGCATGAAGTGCTGATGCACCATGCCGATCCCCAGCCGGATCGCGTCTTTTGGGCTCTTGATCTTGACCGGCTTGCCGTCTACGCGGATTTCACCCTCATCCGGCATCGTCATACCGTAGAGGATTTTCATCAGCGTTGATTTGCCGGCTCCATTTTCTCCCAGCAGGGAATGAATCTCTCCCTGACCTAAAGAAAAGGAAACATGATCAACAGCTCGCACTAATGGATATTGCTTAACAATATCAATCATTTCTACACTGTTCATTGTTTCCTCCTTTTTCTTTTTACAAAATCAACTTGTTTTCAGCTTATTTTGTATACTGATTGGAAGATACCCAGCTGTCCAGTTCATCTTCTGTTTCGCAGATGACCAGCTCGCCGCTTTGAATCTTGGCTTTGATATCCGCAATCGCCGCCGCGATGTCTTCAGGAACTTCAACGTTGGAGAATTCATTGGAATAACCGACCGCTTCTTCCTTTAAGCCGCTGATCTTGACGCCTTCGGTCCATGTGCCTTCAACTAAAGCCTTGACTTCGTTGTAGACCATTTCGTTGACGTTGCGGATCGAGGTCGCCGGGATATAATCCGGTTCGATCGCATTCTGGTTTCCGCCGACGCCGAATGCATAGCGGTCAGCTTCTTTCGCAGCATTGAAGACACCAAGTCCGGAAGCTCCGGCAATGTGCTGGATGAAATCTGCGCCCTTGTTATACATCGACATTGCGATATTTTTACCTTTGTCAGAATCGTTGAAGCTGCCGACCGTCGCCGTCAAAACTTCACATTCCGGATTGACATATTTTACACCCGCTTCAAAACCAACGACGCCAGACCGCAGATTCGGATTGTCCATGCCCAGGATAACGCCGACAACGTTGTCCGCATTGGCTTTCGGCATTTCAGACAGCGTGCCTAAACCTGCGTAAACGCCGCACAGGAATGTCTGTTCCTGCCACTTTGTGGAAACAGCGCTGACGTTCGGCAGTTCCAGAGATGAGTCGATGATCGAGAATTTCTGATCCGGATAATCCGCCTGCACCGCCGTCAGAGCATCGTTCTGATCGGTTGCCAGACCGATGATTAAATCATAGACGCCGGCATCCGCAAACTGGCGGTAACCTGCTTCAAAATCACTGGCTGATTCCGGTTCAACATACTGGAAATCAATTCCGAAATCTTCTTTGGCCTGAGACAAGCCATCATAGGACATGTCGTTGAAGTTCTTATCGCCCAGTCCCCCGGTGGACAGAACGATCGCCACTTTCACCTGCTTATCACCGTTATTGGCTGTGCCTCCGTTGTTGTCTGTGCCGCCTTGTTTGCCGCCGTTGCCTGAGCAGGCTGCCAGCGATAAAGTCAGCAGTGCAGCGGTACAGAGAAGTCCTAACTTTTTCATCTTTTCCCTCCTGGTAAGCATAACGCTTACAAATACAGTAGTTTTATATCATGGAAAAGCCTACAAAAAAAGTGACAAATGTCACTTTTACTATATTTCATATGAATCTTCGCGTTTCTTCTGTAAGCGTTTTCTGCACTTTGAGTTGATCCACTTCGATCGCGGCTTCCATCTCTGAAAGAACAGTCTGCAAAACCCTGTTTTTTACTTGTTTAAGAATTTTAAAGATCAGTTTTATTTTTACACGGCAGCGTCTGAAATGCAACGTTGTTGCTTCGCTGATCCAGCGCGGCCTCCTGTATTTCCTGTTTATCCGCAAATTCACAGGGCTGCAGGGTCCGTCTTTAACCGCTGAAATTCTCTATGTAGTCGATCAGCCGCTGAATGGATGAGTTCACCGCCACATCATTGCGAAGCAGCACATGGAGCTGTACTTCTACATGCATATCCGCTAAGGGCAGCGCGACGATCCCCGGGTATTCCGTGTATTGCCAGCCAGCGTTAAAACTGACGGCAAGTCCGCTCTGAACTAATCTCATAATCAAATCCCGATCGGATGAATTCAGATAATAATCGGGAGCTTTCAGCCGGTTTTTACTGATTTCAGCATTGGTCTTCCCCGCCTGGCCGATGTCGTGACTCAGGCCGATCAAGGGATAAGGATTCAGGTCCGCGAGCCGGACTTCGTCCTGCCGCGTCAGCGGATGATCTTTCGCGGCAAGCAGAAACAGCTTGTTTTTCCTGGTATGCAAAGAATGGAAAACCGCTTCGTTGTAATTTCCCGTTGCGATCCAGACCGGGATCTCCTTTTGTTCCATGGCTTCCGCCAGCCGCTGCTTCGTAACCGAACGAACGCGAATCGCCAGATCCTGATTTTGAATGATGAAATTCGCCAGAAAATCTTTGCCAAAACCTTCCGAAAATCCGGATTGTAAGCCGATGACCAGTTCGTTTGTCCGTTTCTGCTTCAGTTTGTGGACTTCACTTAAAAAATCCTGATGAAATTGGATATAGTCTTCCGAACGTTCATACAAGGCTTCCGCGAATCGCGTCGGGACAGCGCCGGTACCCGTGACGTCAAACAGCTGCGCACCCAGCTCCTGTTCCATTTTCCGGATAATTTTCGTTAATCCTTGTCTTGATATATAGAGTGCTTCCGCGGCCTTATTCAGGCTTCCCTGCTCCACAATCGTCCGGAAATAATGTAATTGGATCACATCCATTATCCCACCCCTTTCGCTTATTGTAACACAGGAATGTAACTTTTGTTGCACCCAATGCAAACGAACGCTCCTCTCCACATCATCGCAGGCTATGATAAATTATTATCAAACGGAGGGAAAATAATGAAAAAGCAAGTTCTACGATTCAACATACTGCTTCTGATTGGCGCCTTGTTGCTTTCCGGCTGTTCGAAAACACCGGGCGGCGAAACCGGAACTCGATCGAGAACCGCGGCCGCTCAGGGATTCGGCGGCGAAGTTTCCGTCACACTGACCACTGAAAACGGCACGCTCGCCGACGTCGTGATCCAGGGAGACAAAGAAACTGAAGCGGTTGGCGGTCAGGCCATCCTGACTTTACAGAAAGCGATGAAAGAGAGTCAATCCATTGACGTGGAAGCCGTCAGCGGTGCGACCCTTACCAGCGAAGCCGTCCTCAGCGCAGCCCGTCAGGCGTGGAATACGTTAAACGGAGTCGAAACGGCAAAACCCGACGTCAAGATGAAAGCTGGAACCTATACGGCCTCGGCTCCGGGTTTCCGTTCCGCCTGGGATATCGAGGTCAGCGTTACCGTGGATGAAACACAGCTGCTTGCAGTCCAGGTCAATCCGGATTCCGCGGACACGGTCGGGATTTTCCAAAGCGCGGCCAATCTGCTTCCGCAGCGAATGGTTGAACATCAATCCGTTGCCGTCGAAGCAATCTGCGGCGCGACGGTTTCCAGCAACGCGATTAAAAGCGCCGCGAAAAAGGCCATCGTTCAGGCTTTGGAAGCGGCCGGCACCGACGCTGCGGCCATTTCCGCCTTTGAAACCATTCCGGATGAAGCGCCGGCGGCGGAGGAATTAACGACGGATATTCTGGTTGTCGGACTGGGGGCAGCCGGCACTACCGCCGCCTTGAGCGCTGCGGAAACCATGGCAGCGGAAAATCCTGAGAACGTCAGCGTACTGGCCATTGACAAGGCTGGCCGATATGGCGGAGCTTCCTCTTTGTGCTCAGGCGTCTTCGCGGTGAATCCGCCGGGTCTGGCGGACAAGTACAATGACGGAAAGGACTTCACTGACCGCGACGCGCTGTTAACGGACTGGCTGACGTATGTCGAAGGCGATGCAAAGCCGGAAATGATCGAATTACTGCTCGATCATTCCGGCGACACAATCGACTGGTTAGTTGAAGATTACGGGCTGGAACTGGAAAAACCGCAGACAGGGTTAACCGAAGGCGATTCCAATATCGTATTGTTCTCTTATGCGCCAAGCAAGGACGGCATGACCGTCAGACGGCAGCACAACATTCAGTTCTATGACAACTGTATGGCGGAATTCACGAAAATGGGCGGCAAAATCATGTTGGAAACGGAAGCTTATGATCTGATTGTGGAAAACGGCCAGGTTACCGGCGTGAAAGCGCGCAATACCGCCAACGGTCAGGAAATTCTGATTCACGCCAGGAAAGTCATTCTGGGAACCGGAGGCTTCTTATCCAATTCCGCGATGACCCAGAAATATTTATCGAACACGGTTTATCCGCTTTCCGGCAGCTGGGATATGGTCGGCATGAAGCAAAACGACGGTAAGATGATCGAATCCTCGATTGCGGAAGGCGCTGCGACCTACAATATCGGAATGTGCCCGGCTGTGCACATCATCGGTGCGGCTGGCTTTCTGAGCAATTTTGAATATCACACCTTGGAAGACAAACTGTGTATGCAGACGATGAAGCCGACAAAATGGACAGAAGGCGATCTGCCGCATTATCTGGGCGTCGCGCCGGATTCCCTGGCCGTCAACATGCAGGGTGAGCGCTTCACCAATGAAAAGCAGCTTGGCTTCAACGCCTGGGTTTCTGGCCCGAACTTCTATTCGCTTTACAGCGACACGCAGATCAGCGCCGTTGAGAAACGTGGTTTGCGCACGGCTCCGGCCTATATGACAACCGTCAATCTGGGCGCTAACGGCTGGGCTCCGGATGGTACGCCGATTCCAAACGCTCATGAAGTCATGGAGGCAGCGGTCACCGCCGGCTTTGCCTACAAAGCGGACACCGTGGAAGATTTGGCAGTTCAGTTGGGGATGGAGCCTGAAACCTTGAAACAGACCGTGGAAAAATACAATGCCGCCTGTGCCGCCGGCGTCGATGAGGAATTTGGCAAGAATGCCGAAAACCTGGATCCGTTAGCGGGGGAAGGACCCTTCTATGCAATCAAAATGGCCAATTATCCATACAGTACCTGCGCGGCGCTGGACGTTAACACAAACCTTGAGGTTCTGAAGACGGATGGTTCCGTGATGAGCGGCTTATACGCGGCCGGGCTGGATGCATCCGGCGTACTGTATTCTGAAAAGAAGCCTTACGTCACTTATGGCGGCGTCGATCAGGGCTTTGCCTTTACCTCCGGACGTCTGGCCGGCATTCACGCAGCCGCCTCGCTTATTGAAAAATAAGTAGTAACAGAATAAATTAAAACCTTCCCGCTTTGATTGTCTGAGATCCAATCTTCTCATTCAAATTCCCCTGCAGGAAGGTTTTTCTTATTCTTCGCGTTTCTTTTGTAACTTTTTCCGCTGTTCAAGCGTGATCGTCAGCGTGTTGCCTTCCTTACCGATCAGACCTTCGTTCTTGAACTGGCTCAGAAGCCGGTAAACCGTCCGGCGGGAACAGCCCATAAAGGCCGCCAGTTCTTCCCGCTTGATCTTGATCCGGATCACGTCGCCGCTGGGTTTCAGCGCGTCGCACAGCCGCAGCAGATAGTCGATCAGCTTAATGTTCATCGAATTGGTCGGATAGCGGGATTCATTGATCGCTGAATCATAAAATTGATTCGCCCAGTAACAGATCAGATATTCTTTAAACGGGCTGCAATCGGACAGCAGGATGAACAAATCTTCCCTGGTGATGCGGTAGCCGCGGCAGCGCTCATCGACTTTCAACGAACAGCAGTAACGGTGATGATCAGAATAAATTTCCATCAGACCGACAAAGCGGGCTTCATAATTGGTGACATAGGTGTAGGCGATCCCGCGCGTGTTTATGCTCTGGACGTCGAGTACCCCTTCGGTAAAGATGTAGCCGCAGGTCACCGGCGCGCCTTTTTCGATGATTGTCTCGCCCGGTTCAAAGGTGACCGGAACCAGCCGCATCCGCACCCGCTCGGGAATGGCTTCCAACACCTTTTCAAAACTAAGCATCGCGATCACCTCTTTTCGCTCTCTGGTAAAGATTATAGCGTATTTTAGCTGAGCTGAAAATATTTTCCTTGCGAAAGCTTCCGCTTTCCAAGATGAGCCAGCACGCACGATCCCTGATTTTTTATTCTTTTAACTCAAAACTTCGAAGAATGTATCTCATTCTTTTCTGCCTACTCATAAATATTAAAGCTTTCCTCGTTCACTTTCCGCAATTCCCCGGAATCCAAATCAAAAAGATAGGTAATCCACGATTCCTGCGGATATTTTATCGACTCTTCCTGCGCCCGTAACCAAAGTTTCCGCGAAGCAGGAAGATAAGCCATCTGAATGGAGGAGCTGTCCAGCTGCAATAGTTCTTCCTTTTCCTCGCCGCTGCGGTAATAGATTGTCGAATATTCCCGATATGTCGCTGAATTCATATCCTGAAACGGCTGGCTCCAATCCCATTGCGAATATTCCGCGGTGAACGCGCCGTTTTCCGTTAAAACAAAATCTCCTCCTAACGGCAGATCCTTCGCGATCAACTCCGCATGACTTCCATCAAATTCATAGATATCAAAATTATCGCCAACCATATCCTCAGCCTGCCACAATCCCAGTACAAATTGAGAGTCGGCAATCGGAAAAAGCATAAAGCTTTGTTCATTCCAGGTATTCAGCTGATCCGGCCTTGCCCGCAGCCGCAGTGTCTGATCATCAAGAGAATATTGATACAAATCACTTTCGTTAGGGGAACCTGCGGTCAGCCACAGGCAATTCTCCTTTTCATCATAAGCCAGACTGCTTACGTAAAAGCTATAATATCCCTCCGGATTCAACAGCGTGCTGTCAAACAATTTTTCTTTCTTTTGCGTAACCAGATTGAGCCGTCCGTATTCTTCCGGTGCGCTCCAGTCGGACCTTTGCACGAGAATCATCTGATCCTGATTTACGGTATAGTTGCTGACATCGTTCAGTTCCGCCGTCACTTCAAAGGTGGCGGAATTCAAAACCAGCGTTGTTGATGTCAGGAATTCTTCTTTCCGCCAGGATATATCCATAAACAACCGTCCGCCGTTGTGCTGCAGCTGGACGATTCTTCCTTCCGGATAACGTGACCGCGATAAAACATAGCGGTCTTCAATCAAACCTGTTTCCGGATTCAGCTGCTGGAGCTGTTTTCCATTGGCGCTGATCATGATCGCTTTCCCATCCACTTCCAAAGCATATCCAAGACAAGTTAACGATGCGCCGGGATCCTTGGATGAGCCCCGGGCCTCCCGCACTTCGCTGGCAAACGTAACCGGCTGGCCGATCCCCTCCATCGCCGCGTCTTCCCGACTTTGATAGTATTCGTTTTTAGCCTCAACGACGGTGAACATTTTACCGGTTTGCGGCTGGACAAGAAAAACATGATTTACGCCGTCGCCGGAATATCCCTGAATTTTTAACCAACCGCCCACTGGCGTGCAGCGTAGTTCTTCCAGACATTTCAGCGCAGCGACACTTTCCCTATCATAACCATTCTGACGGATGATCTGGCATTGCCGCGGTTCATCAAAATTACCGATTTCACGATTGGTGACGATCGTGTAAAACCCCTTCTGCGATAACGCCGGACGGGGGCGGAGGAGCGTTCCTTCATTTGTACTCTGGATCAGCTCCGCGTTTTTGCCATCATGATCCGTTGAGAAGTAATAGTTTTTCATTGATCCGTAGATTTGAAAATAGAGTTTTTCTTCATCCGCACCGATCAAATAGGCGACGGAATAATATTCACCCCACTCTCCCGGCTCCACTACAAAGGAACTTGATGTTTTATCTCCCCGGTCAATTTTAAAGTAAGTCCGCGTAGACTTCTCAATAGAATAATCCGCAGAGACAATTACGGTATGTTCAAGAATAGCTTCTACCGACATCCTGTCCGCGTCTTGTACTTCCGCGCTGAGATCGGTGATCATTTCCGCCGAATCCTCATCCACAGACTGATGCCACAGCTGATTCTCCTGAATCCAATATAGATCCTGCCCCTGCATCTGTCCTGATTCAGTCGCAATGATCTTTTTTTCCAACCGCATCTCTTTCAGATTCCAGAGATTTACGGTCATTGGATTTTTCCCATAACTGCCGGCAGTCTCTTCTTCGTTTTGTGTCCAAATGGCCAGCCGGCGGGCGTCTGGCGAAGTGATCCGCCGGATCTTCCCTGACGGCATCTGAGCGTCTTCAAAGAAATCCCATTGCCTCAGCGACTGATCTGAAAAATTCCAGATCATAATCTGGTTCTGATCAAAGTCCGGCATGTAATAATTTTCCCCGACGATGACCGCCTGCGTATCCACCTGACTCAGCCATTTTTCATTCGAACCTTTCGCCGGATCGGCGTGACAACCAGTCAAGCTCATGAAGCCGGCAAGCAAACAAAAGCCAAAGACAAACCTTCGTAATTCTCTGAATTTCATACATATTCTCCCACTTCAATTTTATAAATCCTATCCATTGCTTTTCTTGATTGTATTATAGCATGACGTCAGGTTTACAACAATAGACCCGTAAAAAAGATCAACTTTTATCCCAAAGATAAAAAACATCCAAAGAAATGCTTTGAATGTCTTCTAACAAAATGAATGCGGCGAAAATGAAAGCAAGCGGACACAATCCGTCAGAGATACCGCACTGTCTGATCCAGCGGCTTGCGCTGCTCATGTTGGCGGGATGGCCGGCAGTCGGCGCCGGGATAGCCGAACGGAAGCAGGCAATATGGCTCAACGCTTTCCGGCAGGGCCAGCGCCTGCTTTACCTTTTCCGTGTCGAACCAACAAACCCAGGTGCTGCCAATTCCCAGCTCCTGCATCTGCAGCATCATGTGTGCGGCAACGATTGACGCGTCCATTTCCGCTGAACTGCGGCCGTTGAACGGATTAACCCAGGCTTCGCTCTGATCCGCGCAAATGATCAGTACCTGCGGTGCGTCAAAGATCATTGCCGTGATCGCTCTGAGCTTCGCTAACAGGACTTCGCTGCGGACGACGTAAATCCGCTGCGGCTGCAGGTTTTTCGCAGTTGGCGCTAACCGGCCTGTTTCCAAAATTTGATCTAAGACGGCCTGCTCAACCGGCCGGCTGTCGAAACGGCGGACGGAATACCGCTGGGCCGCTAATTCTGAAAACTTCATCCTCATTCCTCCCTTTTTTCCTTTTTTATTATTCCGTCAGGAAAACCAATCTTAAAGCAACGATTCCAACAGCTTGGCAACACCTTCCTGAGCGTTGGTGTCCGCGATCAGATCCGCCTGGGCTTTCAACGCGGAAGACGCGTTGCCCATTGCCGCTTTGATGCCGCAGACATTAAACATTTCAATATCATTCAGACTGTCACCGACACCGAGCACCTGTTCCAACGGAATTCCCAGCTGAGCCGCTGCCGCCCGGATCGCCGTGCCTTTATCATTTTGATCCGAAGTAATTTCCAAATTGGTTTTCGCGTAACTGTAAACTTTAATATCCGGGATCGGCGCAAGCAGACGGTTAAGCTTTTTAATCTTAAATCCGCCCAGCGCGATGATTTTATAAACGGGGTCTTTCGACCTCTGGATCTGCCGCAGAGGCTGCGTCCAGGAACAGACTACAATTTGTTCCCCAGGCGGATTATGCCGCGTAACCTTCTGATAATCGGGACGAATTAAATTCAGCGAATTCCCATAGACATGATGAAACGTTTTCGCCTGCATCCACACATGCTCACGCTGAAGCAGCCGAAGAATCTCCAAGGCCGTTTCCTGTGGGATTGGGGTTCCCTGCGCCACGCCTTGAATTTTGCGGTAATTGCCGACATATCCGATCGCGTCTATGCGCGGATCGATTGACGCCGCCACCCCTTTTGCGAACAAATAGGGTCGCCCGGTCACCAGCACGACTTCCATCCCCAAATCCAGACATCCCTTAATGGCTTTCCGGCTGCGCTCACTGATCTCTTTGCGGGGCGTAAACAATGTGCCATCTAAGTCCAGACAGATCATCCGGACTGAACCTCTCGCTAAATGTACCATGGATTTCCTCCTGAAATTTATCCTCATTATACCGTATTTTCAATGAGTTCGAATAGCGTCCTTTTTAAATCATCAAAAGGGACAGGCTTAATTGAAGAAACAACGAAAGATAAACGAAGATTGGATGACCAGCGATTAAGCAAAGTATTAAGCGCTAATCCACATTCAGATTGCATGAATTTCTTTTTCTTGTTGATCAACATTTCCTTTTTTACCCAGAGCGTGTTTAAAAGTTAAATTCATATTTTTTCTTCGTTAAACTCACTTTGGAATAGATATCGGACTTTTATCTAAGTTTATTTGACAGACATTTCATGAAAGAAATTGTAACATCGCCAATGATATAAAAAGTTCTTGAAATAACTCAAGAATGGCATATACTATAAGTGTAGGGACGCTTGAGAAAGCGATACCCGTCAGACACTATCTCTTATTTGAGAAGTGGTGGACAGATAAGTGCCGAAGATCTTTGTGATGGATTGCGGCACTTTTTCGTATTATAAAAGTAGGAATAAAGTATCCTACTCGAAATAGAATTAGATGAGTATAAAATATTGAAATTGAGAAGAAATCATACAGGTGATGTTCAGTTAATCTTAGTATCTCATCAAGGGTATCAGAAGTTAGGATATAATATTCTTAGCTTCTTTTCTTTTGTGGGCCAACCTAAGTTGAGAAGCTCATAGAGAAGAAATGGCTTGGCACTTTTTGGAACAATCTAGTTCGTAAAAGAAAATGCCATTCTTCCTATTCAAATTCATAAGCTTGTTTAAATCTAAAAAGGCATCCGCCACAAGAGTGGAATCGTCTGGATTTCTTACGAAACAAAGTTGAATTGAATATGGAAGTATTCTCTCTCTTATTTGTGAAAGGAGGTTTTGTCCATGAAAGGGCCTATCGTTAGTATTGATGTATCCAACGGAAACAGTCACTTCCAATGTTTTACACAAAGAGGCACTAAAATGGGAAAGGTGCATCGGATTTCTCACACCGTAGAAGGCTTTAACTTCTTAAAATCAAAAATAGAAGAACTGGAGAAGAAAACAAACGAAGAAGTGGTAGCGGTCTATGAAGCAACCGGCGTGTATACGAAGCCATTAGAAAGATTTTTAGAAAAGAACGAAATCAAACAATACTCCATCTCGCCGTTACAGTCAGCGAAACAAAGGAAAACAGAAATACATAATAAGAAAACAGATAAAAAAGATCCCGAATCCATAGCGGAAGTCTATTATATTAAAGAGCTCCGAGAGGATGAAAAAGAAGCGGATCTCTATCATGAATTGCGTACTGCCAATCGTGTATATGAAGACTGTCTTGTCCATTTAAGAAAGTATAAAGTCACCTTTCAAAGTCACCTGAGTATCGTGTTTCCAGGCTATATGAAGCTCTTTCAAGACGGATACAGTCAAATCTCGCTGCAGTTACTGGAAATGTATCCCCATCCCGATAGGTTGAAGAACAAGCAGCCAGAGAAAGTGGCAAAAAAACTGAATAAGCAAACCGATCATAGTTTTGAAGTTTGTTTGAAAACTGCAGAGAAGGTTATTGCGTTTGCGAACAAAACGTATCCGGGCTGTGATAAAGAGGATGCTTGGGTTGCGGTGTTGGTCGATGACATTCATCATCTCCAGGATACGATGGAAGAGGCAGAGGCGAAGCTCGATAAAATTATAGAGCTTGCGAAAGCAACGCCCTATTACTCTATTATTTTAAGTATTGATGGTATCGGTCCCAATCTGGCCTCAAGAATCATCGCAGAGTTTGGCGATATAAGCAAATTCAAAACCAGAGGCGCTATGGTAGCCTATGTGGGGAATGATCCCAACAGAGCAGAATCAGGGGACATAGAAGGCTATCATTTATCGATTTCCAAAAAAGGGAATAAACGATTAAGATGTATTTTATATTTAGCGGTAACCTGTAGTATACGATCAAGGAAAGAGAATCCCATTAACGCTTTCTATCAAAAGAAAAGGCAACAATCAACCCCACTAAAGTCGAAAGCTGCCAAGGTAGCTTGTATCACCAAGCTAATTCGCACAATCCATGGGATGTGCAAGACGGGTACTGTGTTCACCAGCTAACCACCTATATTATATCTCAAATTACAAAAAGTTGAAGAGATTCAATCTTTTTGTATTGATGTTTTTTGAGATTTTGAGATTTTTCAAATTCACGCAAAAAACTCTTGTTTTTTATTATCTAATTTCTTTTGAGTTCTATAATTTTTAAGATGCAGTCCAGGCTGGTTGTCAGAAGCTGGGCAATCGCCAGAATGTCCCTTATCGTTAAAGAAGACAAAAGTTCCATGAAAAATTTCATAGAAAGCCCCTCCTTTCCAGAGCTGAGTAAACAAGCTCGAAAAACAAATGAATCAAAAGAATGATCCATCCAGGACGGGCAATCCCTTAATCAATGACCCTACATCTTTAATATTGCGCAAAATTCAAAAAAGCCACCTGAGAAAATGGAAAAAGTAAAATTACTTTTGAGGTTTAGTAAAACTCTAAAGAATTGAGATTCCTTCGAGGACGCAAGTCCTATGCGAATCCAACAATCACTCAATGTAAATCTGAGACTTCCTTGATTGGATATCGCCGCTTGTGTCTCAATTCAGTGATAACCGGAATCTCAGGTTTAAAGCAAGAAAACCGGCTTCTTTCCTGCCGGTTTTCCTTTTTATAGATCTTTACTTTCTAAATCTTCATGCCCTGTCAAAATGCCCTGTCAAACCATTTGATTGCCTCAATTTTTCAAGCTGTACGTAACCGGAGGACCGGAACGGTATCGCTTCGCGTATTCCTGCTTTTTTACAGTTCTTCCCCATTGGAAGCAATGACCTTGCGGTACCAGTCAAACGACTTCTTTTTCAACCGCGTTAAGCTCCCCCGTCCTTCGTCATCCCGGTCGACATAAATGAAGCCATAGCGTTTTTTCATCTGCCCGGTGCCGCAGCTGACGACGTCAATACAGCCCCACGGCGTGTAGCCGATCAGATCGACGCCGTCTTCCTCCACCGCCGCTTTCATCGCTTCGATGTGCTGACGGAGATATTCTATCCGGTAATCATCCACAATGGTGCCGTCCGGCTCAATCGTATCCACGGCGCCCAGACCGTTTTCCACAATGAACAGCGGAATCTGATACCGGTCATACAACTGATTGAGCGCGATCCGCAGACCGATCGGATCAGTTTGCCAACCCCAGTCGCTGGCCTTCAGGTAGGGATTCTTCACCGCGTTCAACATGTTGCCGCCGATCAGCTCGACTTCCCGGGCGGTTGCCACGTTGGAGTTATAATAGGAAAACCCGATATAATCCACAGTTCCATCCTGCAGTGCCGCTTCATCCTCCGGCGTGATATCCAGCGTCAACCCCTGCCGCTTCCAATAGGCTTTCGCCTTGGAAGAATATGCACCGCGGACCTGCACGTCCGAGAAATAGAGATGCAAATCGAGCTGACGCATGCATTCCAGCTGATCGGCCGGATTGCATGTTTCACCATAAAAGGTCGGATACAACATCATCATGCCGATTTTAAAATCCGGATTGACCGCATGGCCCAGCTTGACGGCCAGAGCACTGGCGGTCAGCTGGTAATGGGCTGCCTGCAGCTGAACCTGTTCGGCATTTTCGTTCTCCCCAATTCGGATGCCCGCGCTCATCTCACTGTGCAGACGCAGCACGTTGATCTCGTTGAAGGTCATCCAGTATTTCACTTTATTTTTATACCGATGGAAAATTGTTTCGCAGAATTTCAGATAAAAGCCGATCATCTCCCGACTGCGCCAGCTGCCGTAGTTTTTTACCAGCGCATAGGGTGTTTCATAATGGGAAATCGTGACAACCGGTTCGATGCCATATTTTAAACACTCGTCGAAAACCGCGTCGTAAAACGCTAACCCCTTCTCGTTGGGGATTTCATCGTCGCCGTCAGGATAGATCCGCGTCCAGGCAATCGAAGTGCGGAAGCACTTGAAACCCATCTTCGCAAACAGCGCGATATCCTCTTTATAATGATGATAGAAATCAATGCCTTCATGGTTGGGATAATAGACGCCCGGCAGCACGCCGTCGGTAAATTCGCGGACTTTTCCGATCCCGCCGACCGTCATGCAATCGGCGGTACTCAGACCTTTGCCATCTACATTCCAGGCGCCTTCGCATTGGTTGGCGGCCACTGCGCCGCCCCACAGAAAATCACTTCTTAACATAAGCTTCTCCTTGTTATCCTTTTCCTTCTTATCCTGATCTAACGAATATTCGCACCTGCGAAATAACCGTCGTGCGTCGCTTCAATGACTTTCGCCACCCGCTTACAATCGCCGATCATCACGGTGTTGGGCGTAATCCCATAAAATTGCTGAGCTGCTTCCGCCCGTGAGCGCAGACCGACCGCAAGCAGAATGTGATCGGCGGGAATCTGCTGGATTCCCTGCGGGGTCCGGACTTCTACGCCGTCCGGCTTGATTTCCAACACTTGCGATTGAAGCAGACAGGTCAAGGTTGAACAGCGGCGAAGATGCTGATGCAGCGCAATCCGGTACAGCTTATTGCCTTTGGCCGACAACGTATCCGACATTTCAATCAGCGTGACCGTTTTCCCCCGTTCTGCCAATTCCAGAGCCAGCTCGGTTCCGATCGTGCCGCCGCCGATGATCACAAACCGTCCCTGCGCTGAATCCAGCTCGGGATACAGCGTCACCGCCTGACGGGCATACTCCACGCCGGGAATGCGCGGCGTAATAAACTTCGCTCCCAATCCGAGAATCAGATCATCCGGTGCAAGCGAGGCGATCATTTCAGGCGTCGCTTCAGTCTCCAGCCGGACTTCAACATTGGACTTGGCGATCTGCCGGATCAGGTATTCGCGATATGCTTTCAGCTCTTTTTTATAGTCGTCATAATCCGCCCAGTTCAGCTGACCGCCCAACTTGGCCGAGCGCTCCAGCAAGATTACATGATGGCCTTGTTCCTCAGCGGTCAGCGCCGCTTTCATCCCGGCCGGTCCGCCGCCGACCACGACGACCGTTTTAGGCTTGACGGTCTTTTCCAGTTTCCGCGGCACGCGGTTTTCCCGGCGAAAGCGGGGATTGACGCTGCATTGGACATTTTCATGTTCCGTCGCGATGTGATAACAATTCAGGCACCGCAGGCAGGGAACGATATCCTCAGTCCGGCCCTCGCAGGCTTTTTGCGGCCAGTCGGGATCCGCTACCAGCTGCCGGCCAAGCATGACCAGATCGGTGCTTCCGTCCGCGATCAGCTGTTCGCAAACCGCGGGATCCGTGATTCCGCCGACCAGCGCGACCTTCACTCTGCATTCCTGCTTGACCCGGCGCGCAAATGCCGCGTTGTAATACTGCGGTTCAAAAACGGTGGTATGGGTATGAACGTTAGCTTCATAGTGTTCAACAGTCCCACCGTAACAATCCATCCCGGCCGAGACGTTGACGATATCGACCAGATCTTCCACCTGTTTCAGAAAATAAAGCATCTCGTCTTCGGAATACGATTCCGGCACTATCAGCTGGCGGGAGATCCGCATCATGATCGGATAGTGCGGGCCAACGGCCTGCCGCACAGCAATCAGGGCTTCCCGGGCAAAGCGGATGCGATTGTCCAGACTGCCGCCATACCTGTCGGTGCGGCGGTTCCACACCGGTGAAAGAAACTGGCAGCATTGGCTGTCATGTCCAAAATGAAGCATGATCATTGAAAAGCCAAAATCCTTCGCCTTTTTACAGTTATCCGCTAAATCCCGGATCTGGTCCTCCATTTGTTCCACGGTCATGGTTTTGCCCATTTCGCCGGTATAACAAATTCCGTCGCTGGGCATCTGCACCGTGCCGTCCGGATTCTTTAACGGATGGAAGCTGAATTCCATAATACCTGCCGCTCCGCCCTCTTCCAGGACGGATAGCGTTTCCCGTGTCACATCGCGCGCATATTTATCAAAGGGATTCGCGGCTCCAACAATATCCGCCGGCCCATAGCTGGATACCACGACGCCGGCGCTGCCGCCTCTGGCTTTATCCGGCAAAGAGATGCCGCCATAATAGGTGGACGAGACCAAATGTGCTCTCGGCACGCCCATCGGCGCTGCCAGCACACGGTTTTTCAACATCAGAGAATTGATCAGAATCGGACTGAATAAATGCGGAAAAGAAGTTTTCATAACGAACCTCGCTTTCTGTCCTCATTATCCAGTTTTCCGTGATCGTTTTCCACACTGCCGTTTGCCTGTTGACCGGGCAGAAACGGATTGATTTCCAGATTATAGAATCTCTTAATTCCAAGTTTTTCATTATCCGCGCTTGTTATGAAAGCTTAAGATATTTTCATGTAATTTTGCGTAAATAAAAAAACTCTCCTCGTGTACGATAATCTCACAGTCCAGTCGTCGGAGAGAAAAACATGTTAATCCGAGCCTGGATAGAAGAAAAGACGATCAAAATTGGAGAATGCCGCCGAATGATTATGTCTACATAGTATTGCATCGCGTTTTTATCGTGTTGAGCCAATTAAAAATCCCTTGGAAAACGATCGCGATATTGACTCACTTAAAATTTAGGATTCAGATTTAGTTTACTCCGTGCTAAAAGCATTGATCCACTCTACGCCGTTTTCAGTATCTGAGAATAAAAAAAACAATGCTTTCTCTTTTTGAAAAAAGAAAACACTGGCTTTTTCCTATTCTTTATCGGGATTCCGGACAGGTGTAGCGCGGCAGACCTTGCGTGTGCTTGCCATATTCGATGGCCTCCATCGGACAGCGGCTGATGCAGGCCATGCAATGCGTGCAGTTACAGGATGTCCTGCTTCCAATTTAATATTTTTCAACGGACACTCCTGAACACATTGACCGCAGGAGACGCAGGCTTCGGTAGCCGTAAATTTCTTTGCGTGGACAAACATCGGATAAAACAAATCGTTGACGATGCCGCTGTTCAGTTTGTCCTTTATCGTTCTCGGCAGTTCAGGAAAACATTCTCCTTTTTTGATACTTTGTGCGGCCTGCTCGATGACAGGGTAAGCCGCCGCAAGCTGCTTCTCCGCTTCCTCTGGCGCCGGTGTAGAAAACATCGCGATATAATTTTCCGGCATCACGATCGGAAAACAACCCAGGTAATCCATCTTCTTCCGTTCGCAGAGTTTTTCCAAATAAGCTCCGGCATTGCCGATGCTGCCGCCGCAGGTCATGACAAAATAGATTTTGGAATTCCCGGTTAAAGGTGTCTTTTCCAGCCACTCGCTGACAATCCGCGGAATTCTCCACGCATAGGTCGGCGTCACGATCACCCAGGGCTGACTGGCTTGCAGCGGCGAGTAATCCTGATCACGGATCCTTTCAAACAAATCGAGAACCTCCATGCCCGTCAGCCGGCCGATCCGCTGCGCGGCAAACGCGCTGTTGCCGGTTCCTGAAAAATAACAAATCATCCTGTTTCCTCCCTTATCTGTCAGCGTCTTCGCTGATATGACGCACGCTTTCGTAGATTAAATTGACTAAATCCGCGATCGCTTTCCACTGCGTCCCCTGCACACTTAAATAATAATAGTTTTTCGTCCCTTCCTTACGCATTGCGACGATCCCAGCTTCCTTTAAAATCTGAAGATGATGTGAAACCGAAGGCCGTGTGAGATGGGTTTTTAACGCGATCTCACCCACCCGGATTCCTGATAAATCACTTTCCAACAGGACCTGTAATATCAGTTGGCGGGTTTCATCGCCAATCGCGGTAAAAGCGCTGCGGCAGTTCTGAAACCCTTCCGCGATTTGCTTTGTCCGCGCTTCGCATTCTACCGCTTTGTGCCTCATTTCCACTGGACATTCATCTCCTTTCGCGGTACCGAGCGCAGATAACGCACGCCGGGATACCCCATAACCAGGGTCATCGCAACTTTCTTCCCTTTCGGTATTTGCAACGCTTTTTTTATTTTCGGCGACAGGTTGGCAGCCATTGTAAAAAAGCCGCTGAACAACACACCTAAGCCGTTGGCCTCCGCGACAAATTCCATATTCTGCGCCGCAAGCAGACCGTTGGTCTTATCTTCCGCCACAACCAGGATGACCAGCGGGGCCTTAAAGAAAAAGAAATGATCGTCAATGACATTGTTACGCGCCAGCGGATTGATTAGATCGGCCAGCGGTTTTATTTTTCTGAACAAATTGACGGCCAGCTTTTCAAAACGACCTTTTTCCTGATCTAAAACTATAAAGGAAACATCTCGTTTGTTTTCAGCCGTATGCGTCATCCATCCCGCTTCCAGAATCTGCTTCACCACTTCCGTTGGGACCGGCTTATTTTGAAACTGGCGAACAGTCCGGCGAAACCGGATCGTATTTAAAACCTGCCCGGGATCCAGTCTTTCCTCTTTGTTCTTCTCTTCCGGTGCATGATCATACCCGCTGACCGTCACCGCTTTGCGCGGGCAAACCGCTTCACACTGTCCGCAGAACAAACAGTCCTCCAGGATGACCTGCGCTTTGTCCTCCTGGATTTTTAAGTTATGTGTCGGACAGGTCTTCACGCACAAGGAACAGCCAATACATTTGTTTTTTTCTACGACGACTTGAAGTTTATCCATGATCTGATCCCTTTCGTTCACTTTCGTTAACCATTATAGGGGACATTGCCAATCCCTGCAACATTGGTAAAGAAAGTGATTACCAATGCTAAGAAAGACAATTAAAGCCGGCAGCAATTTCAAAGAAAACGAAAAGACAGACTTTCGCCTGCCTTCTCCCTTTGATGCTCCGCCAATAAGCGATTACACCGTTGCGCCAAGAAAATAACCTTCGTTGGTCGCTTCCAGAATCTTTGCGACACGGTTGCAATCACCGACCATCGCCGTTTCCGGACAAATTCCATAAAACGCCATCGCCTCTGCTTTCCGTGCTTTCATGCCGGTTGCCAGAATTACGGTATCCGCCGCAAGCCGCTGCCTCTGACCCGCACCGTCGCAAACGTCGACGAAGTCCGGGCCGATCTGTTCACAAGTCCATCCCGTCAGCGTGCGCAGCGATTCTGCCCTTTCAAAATGCTGGAACAGCGCGGTTCGAGTCAGATGATTCGCTTGGGCATAGATTTGTTGGGACAGCTCCACAATCGTCACCTCATGTCCGCTTTCCGCCAGCTCCAGTCCCAGTTCGCAGCCGATCGTGCCGCCGCCGATGATCACGCAGCGTCTTTTCGCCAGCTTCGGATTTTCGATGACCGCCAGCGCCTGCACCGCGTGTTCGGAGCCTTCGATCCGCGGCTGAACTGGTTCAGCGCCCAGCGCCAGAATCAGCGCGTCCGGTTTCAGGTTTTCCACGGTTTCCGGTGTCGCGGTTTCATTCAGGCGGACGTCGATCGTACTGTTGCGAACCTGATGCAGAAGATAATCCCAATATCGCCGCAGGTCTTCCTTGAACGGCCCGGCACTGGCCCATTTCAACGCACCGCCCAGCTTGGGCTGCTTCTCGATTAAAATAACCTTATGCCCACGCTGATCCGCGGTTAACGCCGCTTGGATCCCGGCCGGGCCGCCCCCGACAATCACAATCCGCCGGCGTTGGGCCGCCGGCTGCGGGAGCAGCGGCACCCGGTTCTCCCGGCGGAAGCGGGGATTGACGCTGCATTGGATATTCCAGTGTTCTGTCGCGATGTGATAACAATGCATGCACCGCAGGCAGGGAACGATATCCGCATCCCGGCCTTCCAGCGCTTTCTTTGGCCAGTACGGATCGGCGATCAGGCTGCGGCCGCACATTACGGCGTCGCCAATCCCCTCTGCGATCACAGCTTCCGCTTCCTGCGGACTCATCACCGCGCCAACCAGGCAGATCAGAAGCGAGGTTTCCTGCTTGATCCGCCAGGCAAATTCCGCGTTGTAGCAATGCGGTTCAAAAATCGTCGGCACCGCATGGACATTGCCGGCGTGAACTACATCCATTCCGCAGCTAATATTGGCCATATCGACCAGCCCTTCCGCCGCCTTTAAGAACGCAGCCATCTCATTCTCAGAATAGCTTTCCGGAACGGTGAGCTGGCGCGATATCCGCAGGATCAGCGGAAACTCCGGTCCCGCGGCCGCACGGATCGCCCGCAGCACTTCCAGCGGGAACCGCATCCGATTTTCCAGTGAACCCCCGTACTCATCGGTCCGCTGATTCCACACCGGCGATAAAAACTGCCCGCACAGGGAATCATGACCAAAATGCAGGGTCAAGGCATCGTAGCCCAACCGCAGGCAGCCCCGGACCCGCCGCACCTGATCGGCGATCAGCTGATCCATTTGTTCCCGATCGAAAGCTTTCATCTTCACGCCGTCAAACCGGATCCCCGCGCTGGGACCGCGGACAAAGCCTTCTTCATCCGGCAGCGAAAAGAATTCCAGCTCGTAAGCGGCCCGCGCCCCATTCTGATGGGCGACGCTGAGATCCTCCACGGTTGTATCCAATTCATATTTATCAAGAGGATTCATGCCGCCGGTATGCACCATCGCACAGCCGCCCAGTGAGCGGTCAAGCGCGCTCATCCCGCCGTAATTGACGCTCGAGATGATTTTATGACTGGGGATGATTCCCATCGGCGCAGCGATGATCCGGTTTTTCAACATCAGGCCGCGGATCTGCAGCGGTGAGAATAAATGCGGATAAGGGGTTTTCATTCCATTTCTCCCTGCCTTTCTTTTCAGTAAATTTTTTAAACGTACAATCCGGACAGCCAGAACGTCACCAGCGTCAGCCCGGCGCCGATCAGAAATCGAAGTCCGCCTGAGCGTAGCCGCTGATACCGGACTAACGGCGGCAGCGTCATCAGAACGATCAGCAGCGGCGGAATTGCCGCCAGCCAGGCCTGCGCCAATAAAAGCAGCAGCGTCACCGCCGCGAAACAGCCGGGCAGAATCCAGCCGTAAATCCGCGTCATTTTCCGGGTGAGCGCAGGATCGCCTAAATGCAGCGGACTCACAGAATCCGCCCCTGCGCGTCGATCAGCTGGATGTTGGTATATAGATTGGCCAGCTCTGGAATTGTTTTGATGTATTTCTTCATCGCTGCCTTTGCGGCCTCGTCGCTGGCTGCGGTATGCTTGACCTGAAGCGTTAGCCCGCTGAGGCGGACAACCTCGAAATGGATCAATTCAAAATCAAGCTGATCGATTTTTTCTTTCAGCAATTTCGCTTTGGGACATCCGATCTGAAGCATAAAATTCCTCCTTGTTTTTAAGAGACCGGGCTGTGTTCTTCCCGGCTTTTTTTGTTTTCCAGTTTTCTTTCCAGAATCCTTAATGGATTCCGTTCGATTAAGAATCAGGGTCTTCCTTTTGAGGATAAACGTCCGGATCTCCATCCGGAACTTGTTGGAACAAAGTGAAGAAGCTGCTTACGCAGCTTCAGAAACAGCGCTGTTTTCTTCTTCCACAGCCTGTTTGTCGATCATTTTAACAAATGGATACCAGATCAGCATATCGACAGCCAGAATCACGATCTGCAAGACCGCGCCCTGCCACGGAACTGAACAGGTCAGGATTCCCTGCAGGATTCCCGGCATCGTCCAGCTTGGATTGACGCCGGTAAACCGGGCGCACAGACCAATCGCGACGGATCCGTAAGCGATGCAGGTATTCGCGATCACGCCCAGCATGTACGGAATGAACAGCAGTGGGTTCAGCATGATCGGGATGCCGAACAATAACGGCTCGCCGATATTGAAGATCTGCGGGACAATCGCAACCCGCGAGAGCTGCTTGTAGCGCTTGGATTTCGCCAGGAAGAACAACAGAATGCCCAATCCCAGCGTTGCGCCGATCCCGCCCATCTGAATGGAGTTCAGCAAGCCGGTCGTATAGATGTTCGGCAAAGCGGAACCGGCCGCCATCGCCGCCATGTTCTGTTCGTTCGCCGCCGTTGCCAGCGCGTCCATAAACGGAACGACCGAGGAACCATGAATGCCGCAGAACATCGCCAGCGTCATGACCAGTTCGGTGACTAACAAACCGAAGAAGCTGGTGCCCAAACCGGACAGCGGTGTCTGGATAAACGTGTAAATGAGCTGATGGATCGATTCATACGGCGTCGCCGCCAGCGCCTGACCGATCAGCGAACAGCCGAAGACCAGAATAAACGCCGGAATCAGCACCGCGAAGGTTGCTTCAATATAATGCGGAACGCCCTGCGGCATCTTGATCGTCACATTGTGATCCTGGCACAGCTTGACAAACCGCACGACCAGATACGAAATGATAAACGCTGAGAACATGCCGGAGTGGCCGAGCCAGGCCGATGGGATCGCGGTGTACAGCTCCGTCGGCGTCAGCAGCAGAAACGACGCGACGGTCAGCGGCACACAGGCCAGCGGTTCGTTCATGCCCAGCCGTTTTGCGTACAAATACGGCAGCACCAGCACGGTGTAAAACGCGATGATGCTTAACGTCCAGCTTTGAGCATTCATAAAGACCATCAGTATCATCGGATTCGCGCCTAAAAATGCCTGCCACCCGCCGACGTCGATAAACGCGAACAGACAGGCAAAGGAACCGATCACCGTGATTGGAAGCAGAACTTGAAGTGCTTCGGCCATGGCGTTCAAGAAGGTCATCTTGTGGACCCATTCCGCCAGCGGTTCAACGAAGCTGGATATTTTTTCCATCAATGTATCCATTGTATTTTCTCCTCTTTTCAAATAAACTCAGTTTTTAGTCAGGACTTGAGATGTTCCAATGCCGTTTTCAATACCTTTTCCCCATTCATCATGCCGTAATCCACCGTGTCGATGACCATGAATTCCACCCCTTTTTCCGCATATTTCGCGTCAAAGGTTTTCTTTTTGAAGCGGACCTGCGGACCTAACAGAACGATGTCCGCCCCGTCGATCAGCTCGTCCAGCTTCGTGTAGGGATAGGCGTTGATCACAGCGTCGATACCCAGCTGCTGCGCGGCGTCCTTCATCCGCTCCGTCAGCAGGCTTGTGCTGGCGCCATGTTCGCAGACAAGAATGATATTGACCATTATTTCACCTCCTCCCCGTCTTTCTGAGCTTGCATTCTGAGCAGCCTTTCGGCAAATTCCCGGCTGATCTCGGCCGCACTCAGATGATTGGACGCGTGGATCAGCATCATCGTCATCGGCAGCGCGGCGGGATCGCGGGCTTCCTCCACCAACAGCTTCGTATGAATTTCATGAGCCTTGACGATCGCTTCATCAGCGACGGCCAGAGCCTGCCGCGCCGCTTCCCAATCGCCGGCTTCCGCGTAATCGAGCGCTTCCATGCAGCTGCTTTTGCCATCCCCGGCATTCGCGATAATCATGCATGAAAGATTGTTTACTTCCTGAATCGTCACGTTTTCTGACCTCCTTGCTTGCACCCTAACTGTAAAGCGCCGCGCGGCCGGATTCAACGTCTGACTTTGCCCGGCCACAGGGCAAAAGCCGGTAAGTACGCGCTGGCGTTCCCTTGTACAATAAATGACAGAAAGGGTTGA
Organism: Holdemania sp. Marseille-P2844; assembly: GCF_900120005.1. Classification (GTDB taxonomy): domain Bacteria; phylum Bacillota_I; class Bacilli_A; order Erysipelotrichales; family Erysipelotrichaceae; genus Holdemania. The sequence continues at coordinate 96,185 of NZ_LT635454.1, read as the reverse complement.
ATTGTATGGCGAATTTAGACCGCAAGATGCAGATCGTGTCGTTTCTGAACCATCAGACGGGCTGGACGACAACCGCGATGATCGCCCAGCGCTTCGGCTTCAGCGTGCGCAGCGTCAAGTACAGCGTCGCGGAGCTGAACAAGGAATACGGCGCTTTGATTCTTTCCAGCAACAAGGGATATAAAATTGACAAACTGACCGCCGCAAAGATCCTCAGTTTTCTGCCCTCCCAGACAATTCCCGCCAGCTATGAGGAACGCAAGCGCTATATCATCAACACGCTGCTTTTGCAGAACCAGCGGATGTCGATCAGCGATCTGTCGAACAAGCTGTGCATCTCGCCGATCACGCTGCAGAACGAGCTGTCGCGGATGCGTACCGATCTCACACAGTTCCACCTGAATATCCACACGAAAAACGATATGGTTAACATCACCGGTCTGGCCAAGGACAAACGGGCGGTAATCCTGAGCCTGATCAACGAGGAAATCAAAAGTTCCTATTTCAGTCTGGAACGGATTCAGGAAATTTTCACGTCGGTCAGTCTGGCGCGGATCAAGCAGCTGATCTTACAGGTCATGCACAGGTATGAGTATTTTCTGGATGATTACAGCCTGTTGAATTATGTGCTGCATATCGCGCTGACCGTTGAACTGCGCAGTTCCAATCCCGCACGCAAATTTAACGCGTCCCGTCAGGAGCTGGTATCGCACGCCGATATGCTCCGTCTGGCTTCGGCGCATGTCCAGAGCATCGTCAACGATCTGTACGTGCTGCTGAAAGAAAATTATGATACAGATTTCACGTTATATGACTTGTATGAAGCGTCGGTGCTGATGATGACCCGCGCCGTGTCCTCGCAGATGTCTTCGATTACCTACGATCAGATCGGCGCCATTCTGGGCAGCGATCTTCAGAAACTGCTGGACAACATCGTGCAGTCGGTGGAAAACACTTATTGCATTGATCTGAATAATGAAAGCTTTCTGATCAAATTTGCATTTCACTTAAAAAATCTGCTTCTGCGCTTGGAAAACGATATCCAGATCACCAATCTGCAGTTTGAAAGCATCAAGACGGATTATCCGCTGATTTACGCGATTTCAGTGCATATTTCCAACGTCATCTATCAATTCACCGGCCACGTCCTGCCGGAAGACGAAATCGCCTACATCACGCTGCACATCGGCGTGCTGATGGAGGAAACGCGGGCTAAAAGCGACAAGATCAGTTGTCTGGTGCTGTGCAACGATTATCAACAGATCGGCCAGCGCCTGATCAAAAAATTATCCGCCATCTTCTCGGAAAGTTTGTTGATCAGCGACGTGCTGACCCACACCGCCCTGCCTCAGCCGCTACCGCCGGCCGATCTGGTGCTGTCCACCGCACCGTGCGAGCTGCAGCCCCAGCCGCTGGGCTTCGTTCAGATCGACCAGTTTCTGTCGGAGAAGGATATCCGCCGGATCTTCGAGCTGATCGACGAGATCAAAAAGCGGAAGATGAAAGATTTCATCCGCGAGAAAATCCTGTATTTCTTCCATCCGGATTTGTTTTTCTCATGCCGTCAGTTTGCCACCCATACCGATGCGGTCGAGGTCATGTGCGCGGCGATGACGGCTGGCGGCTACGTCGACGAGGATTATCGTCAACAGATTGATTATCATGAGAAATTAAGCCCGTCGGCCTATGGCAACATCGCGATTCCCCATCCTCTGGACAACAAGGCGAAATCCAGCGCGATCGCCGTTTCCGTCAATCCGCGGCCGATCCAGTGGGGCGCTAATCAGGTCAATCTGGTCTTCATGTTATCGCTGATGGAAAAGGATAAAGAGCAGTTTTCCAATATCTTTGATTTCATCGTTCACATCATGAAGGACGAGGAAACCTTCCGCAAGATGATGGAAGTCAGCAGCTTCTAGGAGTTCACAAGCTTGTTGGTATCATGTTATTGATAAAGGGGGAATCTTCATGAAAAAAGGACGGACGTCCCGTCCAACCGTCATTGAAATGTCGGGAACAAAACCGAAGCGAATCCGGCTAAAAGTCCTACCGGCAGCGTCCTTACCGCGGCGGTTTCTGGCGGCCGCCGTGGATGGGTATGGTTCCGCTTTGTGCGCCAACCTGATCATCACCCTGATTGCCAGTCTGACCCAGGGTCAGCTGCTCGTCACAGCTTCCATCGCCGGCCTTTCACGGGGGCCGGCTATCGCCGCGGTTTGTTGTTCCAGCTGTGCGGTGCTGGCTTATTTTGTAATGATCCCGATGCTCGTCCCTGGCTTCGAAGGCCAGACGCCGGGCAAGCGTCTGGCGCAGATCCGCATCACTAACCGGGAGGGTAAGCCGGCTTCCCCGGCCCAGCTCGGCACTCGTGCGCTGAGTTTTCTTTTTCTGGAACAGACGTTTAACAACGCGGCATTTCTGGTACGCACGCTGCTGACACGATTTCTGAATCCCGGGCTGGTTCAGGGAGTTTATGTCTTCGGTTTGGCCGCAAGTCTGGTTTCCGTGCTGCTTTTGTTGAAAACGAAACGATGCATGCTGCACGACAAGCTGGCCGGCACGCAGGTGAGCGCTGCCGAATGATAAACCGCGAATGGCATAGGATGAAAATCGGACAGGCAGATCGCTTGGGAAACCTTGTTGTAGCGTTAGGAATGATTGGAATCAGAGCCCGTTATGCAACAAAGGACAGGAAAAACGCTGTCAAATAAGAAAAGCTCGATCACCGCCGCGGATGTGCGATATGATCGAGCTTTTTTATTCGCCTTATGCGTTTTGTTTTAAGTGTCGAATCTGAAGTTATCCGATCGACAGCGCCACGCCGGTTCCCTCGAACACCGCTTCCTGAATCTTGCGCGGCTGCAGCGCATCGCCGGCCTCAAAGGTCTGCGGGCAAATCCCATACAGACTGTTCACAAAGGCCCGGTTCGTGCGTACGCCCGCGGCGATGATGACGGTATCGGCTCTGAGCTTCCGCTGCTCTTTCTGATGGAGAATTTCCACTTCATGATCGCCGATCTGAATGCAGCGAGTCTGGGTCAGAGCCGTGAAATTCGTCAGCGGATCCAGCTTCTGCCGCAGCGCGATCCGGTAAAGCAGATTTCCCTGCGAAGCCAGCGTGTCCGTCATTTCCACGATCGTTACCTGCCGGCCTTCCCGCTCCGCCAGCTCCAGCCCGATCTCCGCGCCGATCGTTCCCCCGCCGATGATCACGACCTGCTTTCCGATCCGTTCCGGATGACAAATAGCTTCCGTAAACCCCATCACAAAGGACTGATCAATTCCGGGAACAGGCGGCGTTACCGGCTGAGCTCCGCAGGCAATGATCAGCGCCTGTGGATGCAGCGCTTCGATCATCGAACGATCTGCCGCGGTATTCAGACGCAGGTCGATATCGCATCGGGTAAACTGATTCTTTAAGTATTCCAGATAATAGCGGATGTCTTCCTTATAATACTCCCGGGCGATCGTGTTCAGTGCTCCGCCGATCATCCCGCTTTTTTCCAGCACGATCACTTCATGTCCGCGGCGACAGGCTGTGATTGCGGCGTTGAGTCCGGCCGGTCCGGCGCCGACGATGACGACACGCCGGGCCTGTTCAGCCGGGATCATCCGCTCGGGAATCAGCGTTTCGTTGCCATACCGCGGGTTGACGCTGCAGCCGACGTTTTGACGGTTGGTCGCGATGTGATAACATTGCAGACACCTTAAACACGGTACGATATCGCCACTCCGTCCTTCCCGCGCCTTGTTCGGCCAGTTGGGATCGGCGAGAAATGCCCGCCCGAAAGCCACCAGATCGACGTCGCCGTTGGCCAGTATCTGTTCGGCTTCAGAAGGATTCATGATCGCGCCGACAACTGAAACCACCAGCTGCGGACACGTCTTCTTTACAGTCCTTGCCCACTTCAGATTCGGCATGTGCTCCTTGAAATTCGTCGTCGCCATGTGGACATTGCCTTCGTGGTTGATATCCAGTCCGGCTGAGATCTGAACCCCGTCAATATACGGTTTTGCCATCTGGATAAAAGCCAGCGTATCTTCAAAGCGAATGGAGCCCGGCACGCACTCCTCGCCGGAAATCCGCATATCCACCGGAAAGTCCGCTCCCACAGCTTCCCGGATTTTCCGCAGAATCAACAACGGGAACCTGGCTCGGTTCGGCAGACTTCCGCCATACTCGTCTGTTCGATGATTAAACAAAGGTGACAAGAACTGTGCGGCCAGCCAGCCATGACCGAAATGCAGGAAAATCGCGTCGAAGCCCAGCGCCTTCGCCTGCCGTGAGACTTCCGCAAACAGTCCGGCAATCCGCTCCATTTCCGCCCGATCCAGCGCCTTGACCTCGATGCCGTCTTCGCGGAGAAACGAACAAGGTCCCCAGGCACGATCTTTCACCCGGGCATATTGGCCGGCATGAAAGATTTCAATCGACGCCCTCGCGCCGTAACGATGACAGGCCCGGATCTTCTGCCGGGTCTTTTCCACTTCATATTTAAAAAACGCCGTCGGTTCCTCGCCGCTGGCAAACGAGCTGCGGCCCGGTTCCACAATCGTATGCCCGCAGACGACCAGCCCCGCCCCGCCGCGAGCCTTCGGTTCATACAGTTCGCCGATCGGCGCGGCGACAATGCGATTGCGCAGCATCAGCTGATTGAACTGGATAGGAGAAAACAAATGAGGATATTCCATAATCTCGCCTCTTTTCCCTCTTATTATCCAGTATTTCCGCCCCCTTTCCTATTTTCAGTTTTGCCCCGGTTCAGGGCAAAATTCAGACCTTTCCTTCCGCTTCCGCTAAAAAAACAAACGAATCGCCCGACCACGAAAAAAAAGGGAGCGTTAATCTCCCTGTCGTTCATATTCGTTCCTTGTGCATCTTGTCGATGATGTAATCAAACGTTGTTTCCTTCGCCTTCAACGTCGTCTTCTGATCGATCATGCCGGTCCGCGTCGAAAGCAGATCGGCGATATACATCTGCGTAATCTGTCCGATCATACTGCCTCCGCCCAAAGGACCCAGCCAGCGTTTCATCAGGATGCAGTAATCGCATAGTGTGGCCAGGGAAGAAACGATGGAAGAAGTGACGCAGACCGTCTTCACCTTCCGCTGTTTGAGAATCTCGGCGCAGTGAATCGTATCAATGGATTCCCCGGAAGCACTGAACAGAATCGCGATATCGTTGTGTTTCAGTTCGTTGAGATAAATCGACTGAAAATGATTGTCTTTGAAGTATATCCCGTTTTTTCCGTTTCGTACCAGCCGCATCGCGCAAGCCTCCGCCGGAATTCCGGAATTGCCGACGCCGGCGCAGAAAATGATATCCGCCTTATCCATCAGCGCGGCGATCTCGTCAAGCTGTTCTAAATCCAGGTTCTGGATCGTATATTCAATAGAGGTTTGGATGTTCTGATAGATCTGAGACACAAACGAGTCATTCTCACTTTTTAAATGCTCCTGCGTTTCATCCGTCAGTTCCTCCTTGAAGTCATGATAGCTTTCGCAGCCGATTTTCTTGCAGAAACGAACGACCGTCGCTTCCCCGCACTTTGCCTTTTCCGCCAGCTGGAAAAGCGTATTGCCGCTGACTTCCATGTAATTATCAAGACAATACTTGGCGACGCGCTGCTCGCTCTTGGTGAAATAGTCATAATGATCTTTGATTTTGCCGTAAATAGACACAGAAAATGCCTGCCTTTCATTCTGAAGTGATTGTCATTCCTGTATCAATCATACCATGAAAATACCCGGTTCAGCCACCTTTCCTGCCCGGGAAAAAAGAAATCCTCAAAACTTTCCACCTGAAAAAGAACCCTCGCTGCAATCAGTTCTCTGGCAAACTTTGAAATGGGTATTGATTCTCAATGAAAAGAGGTGTATTGTTTGTTTGGAGTAAAATACTCCAATTTGTACAAAAATGGAGTATATATAAAAAGAAAAGGGGCGGTGCTTTATGGTTTAACCGGATGACGAAGATCCGCGAAAGGATCCGCACAAGAGAGGAGGAAAATCATGATTAATCTCATTCGCTGCGACGATCGTCTGATTCACGGCCAATGCATGACCCGTCTGGTTCAACACTACTTCATCAAAAACATCATTGTCATCGACGAATTCACAGCGACCAATCCCACGATGAAATATGTTGTGGAAAAAATCGCGATGCCGGGCATGAAAAACGAGGTCTACACAGTGGATCAGGCCGCTGATCCGATCCGCGAGGCGATCAACAGCAAGGTCGGTACGATGATCGTCTTCCGCTTTCCGGCGATTGCCCGGACACTGTTCGACCAGGTGCCGGAGCTGCCGAAAAGTCTGATGATCGGCCCCGTACAGAAGCGGGACAACACGATTACCGTTCAGGATGGAACCTATCTGACAAAGGAGGAAATCGCCGATCTGGACGATCTGAATTCCAGGGGAATCGAAATCTTCTTTCAGGTGGTCCCAGACATGAAACGCATCGAATTCAAAGAATTCAAAAATAAAATCAAATAGGGAGGGTTGGTTATGAATCTACTTCAGGTAACACTCATCTCGCTGTTGGGCTATCTGACTTATATCCACACGCCGTTTCTCGGCGGCGGCCTGATCGGCTGGTACTGTATCGGCAGACCGCTGGTCTCCGCGTTGTTTATCGGTTTAATTTTGGGAGACGTCAAAAACGCGATGATTCTGGGCACATATGTGCAGCTGATCTTCATCGGTCTGGTCACGCCGGGTGGTTCGATCACACCGGATATGAACCTGGCGACGTTTATCGCGATTCCGTTAGGCGTCGTCGCGCATCTGGATTCCGGCACGACGGTTGCGCTGGCCGTTACCGCCTCCGCCGTTGGACAGATCATGGCGACCCCATGTTATGCCGCGACGCTGCTGCCGGTCAACTATCAGAAGAAATTAGTCGACCAGGGCAAGCTGGAAGCCGCGACCTGGGTTCCGGTCTGGGGCAATATCGTGAAGTTTTTGTTCCGTTTCATTCCGACTTTTATCTGCCTGTACTGGGGCCAGAGCGCGATTGAGATGCTCGTCGCCAACTCGCCGCAGTGGCTGATCGACATCATGACGATTTTCGGCAATCCGATGCCGCTGATCGGGTTCGCCATCTTAATGAAGCTGCTGGTCAAGAACCCGACCGATCTGATTTTCTTCACCGTCGGTTTCGCGTTTGTCGGCGTTCTGGGCGTCGATATGCTGACGGTCTTAGTCTTCGCGCTGTTGTTCGCCTTGTATGAATTCAAGATTAACCGCAGCCGGAAAGGAGTGCAGAACTGATGACGAATACACAGGAAACCAGAAAAGCTTCCGTGCTTTCCAAGAAACTGATCCGCAAGTGCTATATCAACTGGATGTGCTACAACCTGTCCTTATACCAGCCGGAAACGATGCAGGCTCCGGCGTTAGTCAAGATGTTCGGCGATATCCGCGAGGATCTGTATCCCAACGATCCGCAGAAGCAGCAGGAACTGATGGCCCGCCATCTGCCGTTCTTCAATACCGAACCGTTTATCGGCTGTCTGATCCCGGGCATCACCCTCGGCATGGAAGCGGAAAAAGCGCGCGGCGAAGAAATTCCGGAGGATCTGATCACCTCGATCAAATCGGCGCTGATGGGTCCGTTCGCGGGTATCGGCGACGCCTTGCTTCCAGGCACCTTCATCCCGATTCTGCTGGCGATCGCCTGCGGCTTAAGCGCGGATGGCCAGATTACCGGCGCGATCTTCTATATGATCGTCTTTCTGGCGGTCATGGTGCCGCTGACCTGGTTCTTATTCAACCGCGGCGTGGCGTTTGGCGCCAAGGCGGCGGAATTGATTTTAGGCAATGATCTGAAGGATGACATCATCAGCGCCCTGAACATCGTCGGTCTGATGGTTGTCGGCTGTATCGCCTGTGCTTACGCGAACATCAATCTGGGCTTCCAGTATGTTAAAGACGGCGTCGTCATCGTGGATCTGCAATCCTTGATCAACGGCGTCTGGCCGAAGCTTCCGGTCTTTTTGGCAGCGTTAGGCACGTATTATCTGATGGCCAAGAAGAACTGGAGCGCGACGAAGATGATTCTGTTGTATCTGGTCATCGCGATCCTCGGTTACTTCTCAGGAATCTTAACCGTCTGATGAAAAGCCAAGTAAAAGCCTGCCTGGGTCAGCTGATCGTTTCCTGCCAGGCTTACGAAGACACGCCGCTGTATGGCGCGGAAACCATGAAAAAGATGGTCCAGTGCGCCATGCTGGGTGGAGCGAAGGCGGTGCGGTGCTGCTGGCCGCAGGACATCCGGGCGGCGCGCTCGCTCAGCGACGAGCTGATCATCATCGGTATCAACAAAGTCATGCCCAAAGACAGCGGGAAGCTGGACGATATTTTCATCACCCCAACGTTTGAAACGGCGAAAGCCGTTGTGGAAGCCGGTGCGAATATTCTGGCGCTGGACACCCGGATCACCGCGAAGCGGGGAAAAGCTGATTTGTTGGCGCTGCTCCATGAAATCCACGAGGCATACCCGGATCTGGCCATGATGGCCGACTGTGCGACCTATGAGGAGTGCAAATTCTGCGCGGAAAGCGGCTGCGTCGATATCCTGTCGACCACCTTATCCGGTCTGGTCAATCCGATCGAAGGCCCGGATACCGAGCTGGTACGCCGGCTGAAACACGATTTTACCTTACCGGTCAATGCCGAGGGACGGATCTGGGAATTAAAAGATATCGACGCTGTCGTCGACGCGGGTGCGGATATGATCACGATCGGCACGGCGATCACCCGGCCGCATCTGATCACCGAGCGGTTTCTCAGCCATTACCGGCAGCGGCTGGCAAAATAACGGACCGGCCGCATGCAAAAGGAATGGACGTTCACGCTGGAAGAGGCGGAACTGGCCGAAGCGTATCAATTCATGGCCTCCCTGCTTCCGCGCAACAAACGACGCCGGCTGGCCATTCTCCTGTGCGTTCCAGTCCTGACCTTGTTTACCGTATTCTATTTTCATTGGAATGGACAGCTGGCAGCCTGGGTGGCTGCGGCCGGACTTTGCGGCTTATGGATCGGCAAGGTGAGCGGCTGGCTGTGGACGATTTATCTGCACAATCAGGTCAGCAGTCTGCTTCAGAAGCTGCCGGAGGTGCATTATACGCCGATCACCGCTTCATTTGGAGAACAAATGAAGATTGGAGATCTGTCGCTGGCCGCCGCCGATCTTCAGACGGTCGTTCCGCTGAAACACACATTGTTGTTTTTCCATCATCAGGATCAAATGTTCATCGTGCCCACCCGCGTGATCGGCAATAGCGATGAAATTAAAGCGTTCTGTCAGGATCTGCTGCGCTGGCAAAAGCAGGCCGAGGAGCATTCGTCCCATCCCGAGATGACAATTCCGTCGAGAAGGAGGAAACCGTCATGATTCAAATTTTAATCGTTACCCACGGGCCGCTGGCTGAGGCGCTGAAGGTCAGTGCCGGGATGTTCTTCCCGCAGGCGGAAAAGATTGCAACGCTGAGCCTGAATCCGCAGGACAATCCGATGGAATTAAAAGACCGGATCGTCGCCAAAGTCCGGGAAATTGAAGAGGGCGAAGGGGTATTGATGTTCGTCGATCTGTTCGCCGGCACGCCGTGCAACATGACCGCGCTGGCGCTGGCTGAGCTCTCCGACATTCCTATCCAGTGCTTCACCGGCGTCAACCTGCCGTTAGTCATGGAAGCGCTGAGTTCGCTGAGTCAGGGCGACCTGAATTCCATCATCGCGCATCTCAGCGAGGTCGCTCCGGAAACGATGTTGGATTTAAGAAAGAAACTCGAATTGTAAAAAGAGAAAAACCAATGATCATCTCAGATCAACTGTTCTGAATGCTTCACTGGTTTTTTTATTTTATTTTAAACGCCTTTCATCGCAGCAGCTTTCAGGGCCGGCATTCGGCGTTGCGCTCATAGGCGTCAATTTTGTAATTCAGCCGCTCCAACGTTTCGTTCATCTCGCGGATGCGTTCGATCAGTTGTTCCCGCTGTTCAACCAACAGCTGCCTGCGGGCCTGAATCGTTTCATCTCCCTTCTGATATAAAGCGACATATTCGATCAGCACCTCGATCGGAAGACCTGCCTGCCGCATGCATTTAATAAACTCTACCCAGCGGCAGTCTTCCTCTGAGTAATCGCGGATTCCGCTGGCTGTGCGGTTCACTCGGGGAAGCAGACCGACGCGCTCATAATAACGCAGCGTATCCTGAGTTAAATCATACTTCTTACTGACTTCAGCGATATTCATCTACAATCTCCTTTCTCTTTCTTCGGCTTAAAACCAACTTCTCTTTCATGATGAAAGCCGGAATCTTATTTACCGAACACGTTGACCGCTTGCCGCATATTCTCAGTGACTTCCACGTCAAACGGGCAGCGATTTTCACAGGCATGGCAGCGGATGCACTCGGAAGCCGTATGTTCCAAGACTGCGTAATGTTCACGTACCGTCTCCGGCATTTCCCCCTGCGCCTTCACCAGATTTAAGAACTTCGTCACAGTCGCGATATCAATGCCCATTGGACATGGCGCACAGTGACCGCAATACATGCAATGCCCCTTCCAGCTGATCTTCGGGAAGGAAGCCAGCGCAGAAGCATAATCCCGTTCTTCCATGCTCGCCGTTTCATAGGCTACGCTCTGCCGCAGCTCCTCAACGGTATGCGCGCCCGGCAATACGGTCGCAACGCCCGGCCGGGTCAAAGCGTAATGCAGACATTGTACCGGGGTCAGCGCTTTGCCTGCCGGCGACAGCTTCTCATCTAACAGATCGCCGCCGCCAAACGGCTTCATGACCGTGATCCCGACACCCTGACGCTGGCATAATTCATATAAGGCTTCCCGCTGGGGATCCATATTGACTAACGGTCGGGCATAGCTTTCATCCGCCCACAGCTTTTCCAAATCCTCATCGCCCGGCTGCAGGTCATAGCACGGATTAATGCTGAACATCAGCACCTCGATCAGACCGCTTTCCACCGCCTGAATCGCCACCTGCGGATTATGACTGCTCAACCCGATGTGGCCGATCCGGCCTTCCTGCTTTAACTGCTGCGCATAGCGCATCACCGGTCCTTCCGCGACCTCCTGCCAATCCTTCAGCGAATCCACGTAATGAATCATGCCGATTTCCACATGATCGGTATGCAGCTGATGTAATAAATCCTCAAAACCAGCCTGCACTTCCTCAAGCTTGCGCGTCCGCTTGTACTGGCCGTCTTTCCACACCGAGCACAAATGGGCCTGGATGATAAACTGATCGCGCCGTCCCGCCAACGCCTTGCCTAAATGCAGACGAAGATTGGGATCCGGCGAATACAGATCAAAATAATTGATTCCCGCTTCCGCCGCCGCGTCGACTAACGCATAGGTTCCCATGCCTTCCTGTTCCGTAAACCCTTCGCAGCCCAATCCGATTTCACTGACCTGCAAACCGGCGCTGCCCAACGTACGATAGATCATCTTAAACCCCTCCTGTTTATCCATTCCTTTTTCTCTCTTTATCGTAATCCTTAGAGCTGACTCCAGGTCAAGCTTTTTTTATTGATTTCCTATAAAAATGATTTCCATAAATATAAATACGAAAAGAATGCTCTAAAAGCTTTCATGCATAGCTCATGAGTATGATTGAAATAATGATCAATCAAATGTTAACTTAGATCAGACGAATAGATTATTTCTATAATTGAAATTATATTAATTCGAAGCAGAACTTAGATCAGAATGTTCTATGACTCAGTGACATCAAAAATAGAAATTCATTCACAATTTGTATGAACAAATATACAAAAAAACTGAGATCACCGCGCTTTTGCCGGCCGCTTCTCAGTTTCTTTTCCCTGCTTCCAATTTTAACTTTCGTTTGATCTGGGGAAATTCATATTCAGGAATTTTGATTTCTCAGGGCCTCAGCCAGACTTCGCAACATGACCCGGTAGGCAGGATGATGCTGACTGCGGAAAATGGCGGAATGATGAACCGGGCCGCCTGGATAACCGGCCAGCCAGGCGTTCAAGGTTTGTTCGTCAAACGGCAGCTTATTCGCCTGACATAACCGGCGCATTTCTTTCAATTTCGACTGAAAGCTGTCTTCTGAGCCTGAGTGCTGAGCGGCCGTCTGCCGCATTGCGTCCAGGATCGCTTCCGCGTCGTGTTCCTCAAGCCCGGCCAGATGCAGCCGCACCAACCCATTGCCGATCTCATCCCAACAACGTTCCGCTTTTGGCTGGGCGTTCTCGGCGATCTCCCGCTTTAAATATGCCAGTATCCCCGATGGATCTTCGATCAGATGCTCGCAGCCGAATTCGTTCTGATAAATCAGCTTCACCGCATCCTGCGGCTGCATCGCCGGATACTGTCCGGCATGCCAAAGCAGAATCTTGTTCAGCTCACTCACGCCAGTTTCGCCTTCTGCAGCGCGTAAACGACGGCCGGCAGAAGCAGCAGCTGCAGGATAATCCCCGGCAGCGCCGTGACGAACGACGCCGTCATCCACATCTGAATTGAATATGCCCCAGCTCTGAAAATCAAAGCGTTCATCAAGCCATAGACAATCCGTCCGCCGATCATCGCTGTGATTAACGAAGCGTACAGGTTCACCAGCGGTTTTTCCGTTTTGATCAGCTTGATCATCACTCCGGCAAGCAAACCATACACCGCCAGCTCACAGATCATGCTTGGCAGATAGGCCGGCCCCGGCATCCCCGTGATCAACGACGATAAAACCGGGGTGAAAATTCCGCAGATCAAGCCGAGAACCGGACCGCAGACCAGGCCGCACAGCAGAACCGGGATGTGCATCGGCAGCATCACGCTGCCGGCGTTGGGAATCATGTGGAAAGCCATCGGCAAAACGACGCCTAAGGCCATGCACAAGGCAGTAAAAATCAAGTGTTTCGTGTTTTTCATCTTTGTTCGCTCCTACTCAAAAACAACAGTGCTCTGCCGCTTGGAAACCTTCGTGATTTCCGCATTCGCTTTTTTTGTTTCCGGTAAGACGTAAGATTCCGGCTGCAGCCGGAATCCTGAATCAGACGATCAGCTTCAGGATCATCGCCGCCGCTTTTTCAATCAGCTCGTCGACTGGGCACTCCTGCACCCCGGCGATCAGAATGCCGCAGCGGTTCAGCGGAATCAGAACCTTCTCCGCCTCGCTCTGTCCAATCGCGGCCGCCATCTTCGGCGTGATTTCCCCAAGCATCGAATCCGCGACGACAATCGAAGCCGGGCCCGCGATCACCGCGGCCCGCCGCGCTGCGGCCAGAACCGGGTTTTCCCCCGTCGCTGCCTGATGCACCTTGCCTTTGAGCATTGCGGACGTAGCGGCGCTGTTGGTGCCCAGCGCTAACAGATTCATTTCCGGCTTTGTTTCAAGCAGCTGATCGCACAGTTTCCGTCCGATCATGCCGCCCTGGCCATCAATAACCACAACTAACGGTGCGTCTGTTTTCATCCAGGATCCCTCATTTCGTCTTCTATTACATTAACACCTGTAGTTAGCTCCAGGTCAAGCTTTTTTTTGTGATTTCAATGAAAAAGGCTAAGAGACTGCCAACGCTGAATTTGCGCTATTTCTGTATTTCCGGTTGGAAATCACAGAAAAATCGGCGCGTCCAGAGCTATCTGCCCCTTCTTCGCGCCGGCCTCTTATTGAGCCGGAGTCTTTTTCTTCAGCCTCAGCACATAGTTGGAATCGTAATACAGGCCCAGATCGTCGCACAACCGCCGATTAATCGCTGTCAATGCGTCGTGATAGCGTTTGTAAGCAGGCGACAGCGCGATCATGCTTGGAATAAAAAGATCGTTATATCCGGCATCTTGAAGCCGCTTCATGAATTTACGCTGACTGACGAAGACTGGATGGTATTTCATCGGGAAGCTCGTCTTCAGCTTCACCCCGCTTAACACCTGTTTTTTCAGTTTTTCATAATCGTGCTCGCTCATTTCAAGCATCTGCCGCATGCGCTTTTCCATCATTTCCGTCTGATCAAATAAATCCAGGCGATTCAGCTTGTATTGGAGATGACTGATCAACCGCGTCACCAGCGGGATTTTGATCGCCGCCGTATCCCAGAACGCCACGATCCGCTGATAAGCTTCCTGCTGCTCGGGCGTTGTGATCCGGATCTGTAAATAGGGCATGAAATGATGCATAAAGTAATAGCCGGTAAAGCCCGGGAACATGTCCTGAATTGCCTGACCGATCGTTTCATAGTCGATTTGCTGGAATGCTTCGTCAAGATTGCCGTCGTTGAGATACTTTTCAAGCAACTGCAGTTGTGTCTGATCCTGCCGCAGCTGATCACGCTTCTGCGCAAGAATTTCCCGCAGCCGCGCGGAATCTTCCGTTTTCAGTAAGTTTTCGATATCCTTAACTGCGATCCCCAGCTTGCGGTACAGCGTAATCTTTTTCAAACGTTCCAGATCATGTTCATCGAAGTTGCGGTAGCCATTTTCATCCCGCTTCACTTTCAGCAGCCCTTCTTTTTCATAGTATTTAATCGCCCGCTGACTCAGTCCGAGCTGTTCAGCCGCTTCGTTCATTCGCATCTTTTTCACCTCGCAGCCTCAGTGTAAGCCCGGACGTCGCGTCCGGGTCAAGCAAAATTTCTCAATCAAAGATAAAAAGCTTTTCGATCGGCTGTTCAACAACGCGGGAGATATCAATCGCCAGCTTTAACGACGGGTTGTACTGGGCTTTTTCCAGCCGCATGATCGTTTCCCGGCGGACATGCACCAGCTCCGCCAGCTGTTCCTGCGTCAGACCCCTGGCGAGGCGATATTGTTTTAACTGACAGGTAAATTCCGGCATCGTTCTACTCCTGACGTTCATAGCGATATAACAGATATTCGCTCATGAACACCGTAACGGCATAAGCCAGGGAAATTCCGATGGTCAGATAAATCGCGACATAGTCCAGCTGTTGACTGAATAAACCAAAGCCGACCAGCCACAGCATCAGGAAGATCAGGCTCATGCCGATCTTATACGCTTTTAACTGCGCTTTCAGACGGTGTTCCTCAAACATTTCATCCGCCAGCGTATCAGACAGCTTGCCTTCGTAGTAGAAGCCGAAAAAGCCGAAGAAGATGAAGAAGAAAAACGGAAAGATCACACGCTGGGCTGCATAGGTCCAAAAACCAAGAAAGCCCAGAAATCCAAATAAACCAAACAACCCCATCCGCGGATCCAGATGCCGGGTGTAGCCCGGCTGATCCTGCAGACGCTGCCGTCTTGCGGCTTGAAACAAACGGAAGCCCAGCGCCAGAATATATACGGCAAACAGCGGCACCGCGATCAACATCGGCAGATCCTGAATCCGGAACTGATAGGTGGATAAGTCCATCGGTGCGACCCAACGGCTTTCATTGTAAAGGACAGAGTAAGCACAGGACGCCAGCACCACTGCCAGAACCAGACCCCCGGCAAGCAGCCAACGTGTCATTGACTTTCGATTCATCAGAGCACCTCCAAGAGATATATTTCTCTCTTTACGAGATAAATATATCACACATTTTTCAAAAGTCAATCACTTTGAGATAAATAGATCACATTTTATTTTTTAGATTCAATATGAAAAAGAGCACCGCGGTTCTCCACAGTGCTTCAGCAGTATTTTAGAATGAATCAGCCCAGGCTTTCAGCGTATCAGCCCCAATCGAGGAAGCGAAGCGCTGGCCTTCGCAAAGAAGTGCGCCGGAACAGGAGCCCCGGAGTTCCGCGTTGGTATTGCCCATCCCGCTGGAACCGGAGGTCGCGAAGGGAATCACCTTTTTCCCAGTCAGATCATATTGTTCCAAAAAAGTGTTGATGATCGTCGGCGCGACATACCACCAGATCGGAAATCCGACGAAGATTGTGTCATAGTCCTCCATCGTTTCCACTTTGTTTTTCACCTGAGGCCGGGATGTTTTATCCCGCATTTCCACGGAACTGCGGGATTGCGGATCATTCCAGTTTAAATCGGCATCGGTATAGGGCGTCGCCGGCTCAATCTGAAACAGATCGGCATGGATGGCGGAAGCCAGAGTTTTGGCAACTTTTCCGGTTACTCCGCTGGCTGAAAAATAAGCGACTAATTTTTTACTCATCCCTTTTTCCTCCTTCTACTCCAAATAGGTCACGGTCTCGGCAAGCGGCTTGCGCTGACTGTGCGCCGGCAGTGCTTTAAAGCCTTCTGCCGCATACCCCAGATCGAGAACCATCAGCACTTCTTCATTCTCCGGCAAATTCAACATCTTTGCCATTTCTTCCGGATTGAAGAGATTGACCCAGCAGCTGTCGACGCCTGCGTTTTCCGCCGCCAGCAGCATGTGCGTCGCGACGATCGTCGCATCTTCGATGCCGGAGTCACGCTGTCCGCCCGGATAGGTGAACACATTGTTTTTATCGAAAGCGACCACCACGACCGTGGACGCGTTATACCGGCATGACGTGACCTGATCCAGCTTTGCCAGTAGGGTTTGGGACTGGATGACGTAAATTCTCTGTTCCTGCAGATTCTTCGCTGTCGGCGCCCGCCTTCCAGCTTCTAAAATCGCTTCCAGCTGCGCTTTTTCCACAGGCCGGCCGTCGAATTTCTTACACGAGTAACGGTTTTGAACAACTTGAGTGAATTCCATCTTTCATGCCTCCTTTAACCTGTCCGCCCCCGGCATTTTATACTTTCTCCATGGATCTTCCTTGTCCGAATAAACGAAAGGAATGAAAAAATACCGCAGACGCTCAGATTCTTCCTGATTCATCTTCAGTATAGTTCCAGATTTTGCAAATGTAAAATGCTTATCTTCTCTGGTCTGCGATTCATTTTCCGCAGAGCAACAAAGGTTCCCTTTCGATCCCTGTTAAATTGAATTGCCGGATTGCGTCCGGCTTCGGATATTGGCGAAAGGAATATCGTCCGGTTTTTAGTTCACCGCAGCGGGAGCGTGATTTCATTATTGTCCGGCGTCGCTTCGTTCCACATCGCTTCCAGATACTGACCGAAAAACAAGTCTTTCCCTTCCCTTTGCCATAAATACCAGGCTGGATCCTGTCGGATCCGCGGCTTGTTTTCCGCCAGTGTTCCGTCAAAAATTTCATCATTCATCATTACCGCCAGCTCGATCATCGCCGCCGTTTCCTGCGGGCTCAGTTTCAGCGCCTCAAGCGCGCTTTGCATCTGCCGCCGGGTCGTCTGATCAAAACAAAGCTTTGCCTGACTTTGCAAGTCAGGATCGGCCAGCGATTCGGTCTGATAATGCAGCGTGCGGTCCGCATCCAGCGTGATCACACCGTAGTGCAGCGGCGTGACGGACAAGGAGGATGTTGCGACATCCACAAGCCCCTCCTGCTTCTGGATATGCTGAATATGCATATGTCCGCTGAAATTCACGCGCACATCATAAGTGCTGAGCAGCGCTCGGACGGATGCCGCCCCCCGCGCAGTGAATCCATAGGAGAACATCGCCGTGTGATCGGCCAGATTCTGATGGCTGAGGGAGAGTACGGTTTGTTGATCTGCCTGCGCTTTTTCCAGCTGACGCTCGATCCAGCGCTGCGTTTCTTCGCTCACAACGCCCGGATCTTCCGGACGGTTGGCGTCGATCAGCAGCAGCTGAACGTCTTCCGCTAATGGAACGAGGCAGCTCAGCGATTGAGGATCGCAGCTGATTGCGGGATGACAGGTCAGATTCTGGTAGATCGCGGCAAACTCCGCCGCGTCGACCGATTCGACGTGACGAGCCTGAGCCTGACTGAACGAAGCCGCCGAGGCGTTATTCAGATCATGATTGCCGGGAATTACCCACACGTCGATGCCCGCTTCCGTCAAAACCTGCAGCTTCCGCGCCAGCCGCTGATGGCTGAGCTTTTCGCCGTTGAAGGTCAGATCACCGCTCAGCAGGACGGCCTGCGGTTTCTTCTGCAGCATTTCCTGTACGAACTGATCAACGAGAGCTTCGCTCTTTTCCGTCAGCTTGCCGTCGCTTTCCTCAATCAATCGTTGAAAGCGCTCGCCCTGATCGTGCAGCTCAGGTGCTAAATAATGCAGATCCGTGGCGACGACGAGCGTCAGCGGTTCGTTCTTCTTCGGCAGCGTACCCGCTTTGACGCAGCCGCCTAACAACAGGGCGCTGACCACAACCCCGATCTTCCATTTTCCCGACATTCTCTTCCTCCCTGCCGCCTCACTCTGCCCAAGTTCCTGTTCGAATGATCCAGCCGCTTTGCAGCCGGGCGGTCACTCGCTCGCCGGCAAACTCCACTGTGATGTTCATCGGCTGCGTCAGCTGGACATGAACTTGATCTACTAACGCTTCCCGCGGCCGGATCGTCAGTCCCTCTGCCGTGTTTTCCACGGTGCAGTGAAACGCGTCCCATCGGCCGTCTTCTTCATGAACATAGGCGCGGGTTAAGATGACTTCCTCCACGCATTTGAAAATCTCATGCACATCGTTGTCACAGCAGCCGCCCTGATCGGTCGTCACGTCCGGCCAGCTGCCAAGATATCCAAACACCGCGGTATTTTCAGGCGCATGGTACCAGCCGCTGATCATCCCGACGCGCTCCTCTGCGATCGTCCGCACCTGAAACTTTCCGCTGCCGGGATTTTCCGGATCCCCAACGAAGGACATGACCTCGCGGTGCGGATCGGGCACAAACGCCCAGTTCAGCGTTTTGTTTTCCACATCCAGCAGACTGACGCAGCTCATCAGCGTATTCATCGCGTCGATCAGATAGTCACGCCGGCCGCTCAGCAGATACAGATCGATCATGCCGTACACCTTCCAGGCGCTCCAGCCGTGCGGAGAATTGATCATGTTGCCCATCGTCAGCACGTCGTACTGCGCTTCCCAAAACCGCAGCGTCGTCCCGCTGCAGCGGCTGTCCGCCACGACGGTCCGTTCCAGACAGCGATGCTTGCGGACTAAGCATTCTGCCGCTTCAATATACGGCCGGCGTGCTTCCGGCTCCAGCATTTTCGCCAGCATCGCCAGCTGCGCGACGGAGCAGGTCAGCATGCCGTCCTCCAGCGTGGCCTGGCCTTCGGTTTCTATGTTATCCCGATGCAGCGCCAGCTCGTCAACCGCCCGCTTCGCCGCCTCAAAATGCCGTTGGGCACGGGCCTGCCATAAAGCCTCTGAATGCCGGCGTTCTTCCAGAACCAGTTCGAGCAGGCTTTTCGCGATATAAATAACGCTCGTGTAGTGCTTTCCTTTGCCGTTGCAGAAAGCGCCGTCTTCCCGCTGACTGTGCTCGATCAGCCAGTCAGCCAGTCTCGCGCCCAGCTCCAGCGCTTCACCACTGTGCAGCGCAGCGCCGAGATCCGCCATCAAACCGATCATGCAGGCGGTATTCTGAATTCGGCCAGGATGCACAGTCGGGCAGCCTTGTTCAACGTCGAAGCCCAGCGGCACCAGCTCGCGAACCTTTTTAAGATATGCCGCACGGTCAAAATCCAGATCATGAAGGATCGCGGCCGCGCCGGTAAATAAACCATACCAGCTTTCGCAATGCGTTCCCATTTTCTGCGGCTGACTCAGCGCCTGCCGCGCCGCTTCTTCCATGATCGTCCGCCATGGATGGATAAACTGAACCCACGCTTCACTCTGATGCTTCCCATTCGAGGCCGTCAGACGAAGTTCGCTGGGCTGGTCCGATTCCAGCCGCACCGTATACACGCCCGGCTTTTTCAGTGAACAAGGCACCGCCCGTCCCTCTGCCGACAGCGTTGGTTCGGTCCTGGACAACAGTTCAAATTCCAGCACACTTCCGCATTCCGCGCTCCAGCGCTCGCCCGCAAAAACCGGTACGCCCTTTTCCGCCAGCCACGATGGCACCGCTTGTTCCGCAGCCAGCTCGGCGATTTCAATCCGCCACCGGCGCGTTTCCCACGGCTTAAGCGGCCGGGATTGAGGATGCCGGTCCGGCAGCTTCCCGCTTTGCAGAAAGTCCAGACAGAACGTCATGATCCGATGTCCGCCATCCGCGAAAAACCGGTTGTAGTCGAGATGCCAGCTGGCGATCGGATCCGGGCTGTAAATTCCGAGCCGCCGGCCTGAAGGACTGGACAGAAAACCCCAGAAATACGTTTTCTCACACCGCAATAGCGTCGGCGCAAATACCGTGTCCCATTGCGGATAGCTTTCCATGCAGCAATCCAGACCGATGCGCAGCCCCAGCTGATCCAGCGGCATTGTCTGCGAGCTTTGGTTCTCCGCTTCTGCCTCGATGATCAGACTATCCCCTTCGATCTGGAAACGATAGCGCAGCTCAACCCCGAAGAACGCTTCCTTAAACCAGCCTTCCTTAAAACGCGGCGAAGTTGACGTGCGCAGTTCCTCTCCTAAGCGGCACTGCCACGCCGGGCCGCCATAGTCATCCTGACGAAAGGGTACAGCTTCCGCATGAAAAACACAGTATTTGATTTTCCCTGTTGCCGTTAATTCTAATTTCATTGGTTCCGCTCCTTTAATCCTCCGGATTACCGATGAAGATCCAGAGTCTTCTGATGTAAGTTTCTAACAGATCAGGACAAGTTTCAAGTTTTTTTGATCCCCTTTTTCACTTCTATCGTGAATTTTCACTTTGCCGCTGCGCTCGTCATGATGATCAAAACTCCGCTCATTGAAACCGCAGAGTCCGCTTCTCATCAATCCCCTTCGTTAGAAACCGCAGAATCCGGGTCTTATCAAAACATCGGCCTGCTTTCCATCCCATTGTGGATTCCCACGTCAAAAAGGTCAGTCTCCTGACCATTTCGATTCATGACCAGTTCTCTGGTCGTTCCTCTTATTCATTACCAGGCGGACAAAAATGAAATTCAGACAGACGTCTTCTTTTCAGCACTTCTCTCTCCGCTCAAACGAAGATGTGTAATTACAGCAGGGCAAGAACCTGACCGATATCCTGTTGAATACAGATCGCCTGTTTTGCAAGCTCTTCCGGGCATAGCGCTTCCGTTTTATTGATACAGGCATAAATTGCTTTGGAATTCTGCGCTGTCATCTGCCAGAAAGGGTATTTTATAATCCCCGGCGTGTTCAAGCCCACGCCCAGTTCCAGAAACAAAATTCTTTTGTGCATATGCTGCCGGAGAAATTCACCATAACGCTGTGATGCCGCATGCCAACCTTCATCTTCGACAAATGAGGAATCAATCCGCAGATTCATACTCATCGGTTTGCCGCAGCGGGGACAACAGGGAATCAGCCGGGAGGGGATCCGAAGATGGCTTTGCAACCGGACCATTTCATGCACAAGCACCTCATTGTCATAGGTTTTCTGATGACACGGCACGCTGCATTGCCATAATCCGTAATCTCCCTGCATATAAAACAGCCGGCGGCGGTCAAAACCTGCTTTCTGAAACTGATGGTCGACATTCGTAGTGATCACGAAGTAGTCCTTTCCCTTTACCAGTTCCCATAGTTCTTCATAAACCGGACACTCCGCAGGGCGATAGCGGTTCAGCTCAATATAACGGCTCCAGTAAGCCCAATATTCTTCCAGCGTTGTAAACGGATAAAAGCCGCCGGAATACATGTCCTGAAATCCATACGTATCCGCGAAATCCTGAAAATATTCATAAAACCGGGGACCGGAAATCGTGAAGCCGGCGCTGATGGATAAGCCGGCCCCCGCGCCGATCACAACCGCCTGCGCCTCATTCAGCGCTTTCCGCAAGGCTGTGATGGAATTTTCCACAGTGCTGGCTCGTTGATCTTTCATCGTAAATCTCACCTTTCTGACGTATTGAACGTTCTTTCATCGCTCGGATAGAAGCCGCGGATCCTGTTTTCAGATCAGCAATTTTCACCGGTTGTCTTCCTCTTCAGCGCAGCCCAATCCTGCGCGGTAAAGTCGGGCGTCGTGATCGCGGAACACATTAAATACGACTTTCAACGGTTCGTCATTTTTCCTTAAAAACGTCCGGACCGTACGGATCGCAATCTGCGCGGCAGTCTGGGAAGGAAAATGATATTCTCCCGTCGAGATGCAGCAGAAGACCAGCGTTTTCAGCTGACAGGCGGCCGCTTTCTGTAAACATGCGGTATAACA
This sequence comes from Holdemania sp. Marseille-P2844, assembly GCF_900120005.1. Taxonomy (GTDB): domain Bacteria; phylum Bacillota_I; class Bacilli_A; order Erysipelotrichales; family Erysipelotrichaceae; genus Holdemania. The sequence goes on along the minus strand of NZ_LT635454.1, from coordinate 74,130 downwards.
GGCTGCCAGCTGCTCGCAATGCCGTGAGGTTAGCACGCCGCGGACCTGCGGACCGACGGTATGCAGCACCCACAAAGCCGGCAAATTGAATCCCGGCGTGATTTCAGCCTGACCGACCGGCTCCGGCATATTCTGATTTTCCCTCAAGGTCTGGCATGCCAGCCGCAGCTGAATCCCGGCGGCAGAATGTATCGCGTTGTCAATGCAGCCATGATTGGGTATGAAGCAGCCTAGCAGCGCGTTGTTAGCGGCATTGACGATCGCATCCGCCTTGATTTTGGTAATGTCGCCCTGCCACAAACTGATGTCCGGTTCCAACTCAGGCAACGTGGCGGCGTCGGATATGACAGAAGAATTCAGCTCTGTCTGTAAATAATCGTCCTGAATCCGCAGCCACTTTGGATCCATCGGCCAGGGCGGGCGCACGTTCATCAGACCGCGCAGCAAGCGCTGGCGCTGGGAAAATTGATCGGGGATTTCAATCTGCTCTTCCCAACGCTGTTCTTTCAGCAAAAACCGGATCAGCCAGGTACAGCGTTCATCCTGATTCATGGTTCGCGCACCACTGCGTGCTTCGGGCAATGCAGCTGGCACTGTCCGCAATGCAGACAATGTTCCTGTTGAATCTGCGCCTGCTTACCGATCAACGCAATACACTGCTGCGGACAAACACTCAGACAAACGCCGCAGCCATCGCACTTCGCCGTGATCCTATACCGCATGCCTGCCGGTTCAGCTAGGCCGATCGTAAAGCGCTGGCGGTAAACCGGCCGCGGATTAAGATCGAAAATTTCACCCTGTCCTTCATAAAGCTCAAACATGACCAACGCCTGCCGGGTCGTTCCCGGATAAATCGTCTGCATGTAGGGATTCTGTTGGAAAGCCCGCTCCAGCAATTCCGGATCCGCCGGTCGGACCTTGCCTCGCAGCGAGACGGAAACGCCGGCCTTTACGCCTGACAACGCGATAAACTTCTGCGTTGTCAGCTGATCATAGAAGGCTTTTCCACGCGCCGTTAAAAAGATCGGTTTCCCGTCTTCGATCAACATGATGTCGATCGCACGGGTCTGCGGCCGGCCTTCGTCATCCAGCGTCGCGACGATTACCGAATGAATGTCTTCTTGCAAGATTTTTAAAATATCTTCCTTTTCCATGACTCCGTCCCCTTTCTGTGCTAAAAAGCGGCCGACCTCAACGGTCTGCCGGTTTGTCGATTAGAACGAGTATTCCTGCGGCGGATTACCGGAGAAATCAGCGATCACAGCGTGCGCATCCGCCAGATAGAAGACGACGAAGATCGGATTGTCCGGCGTCTGATACTGACCTTTGACGATCGGATTTTCAAGGCACATTTCCTTAACTACACGGTTATCCTCAAAAACAACTTTACCATTAAGGCGAATCCAGGCATAAGCAGGACTGGCTGCGCTGAGCTCAACGTTGGGATTCGTCAGCATATCCTGATAGACTTCCTTCGTGTTGTTTGTGCAGAACCACAGCTTGCCGTCTTTTTCGCCGGCAAACATGAACGGACGGCACTTCGCCTTGCCATCGCGGCCAATCGTCGCCAGATATTGAACCGGATTTTCGTTTAAGAACTGAATCACTTCCTGCATTTTCTTTTCCTCCTTCAGGTTTTCCACAGAAGGACTTGTGTTTGTCCTTCGTCAGGATTAGAATAGCATTAAAGGGATCAAAACGAAAGTAAGCACTTAATTGTGCTCTAGGTTCCAAAAAGATACTAATGAGGAAAGAAGGAAGATTATGAGCGAAGCAATCCAGGAGAAGCGACTGCCGGCCTGCCCGGTGGAAGTCACTTTGACGCTTATCAGCAACAAATGGAAGGTTCTCATTCTGCGGGATTTACTGCCCGGAGCGAAACGCTTCGGGGAATTGAAGAAGTCGATCGGTACGGTGACGCAGAAGGTTCTGACGGCGCAGTTAAGGGAAATGGAAGCTTCCGGCTTACTGACGCGCACCGTGTATGCCGAGGTGCCACCGCGGGTGGAATACGCGCTGACTGAACTGGGGTATAGTTTAAAGCCGGTGCTCGATGCGATGCAGGCGTGGGGCACGGATTATCAGATGAAGCATTAGTGCAGGAAGGACGATTTCATGGCGAATTTCCCCCCGCTCTGACCTTTGCCACTCTTTTTGAACGTAAAAACGACAGGCCATTATCTGCATCCTGTCGTTTTTAAATAGATCAAATTTAACTTTCGCTGATCAATGCTTAAGCCCGCAGACTTACAGCGCGCCGACGACCTTGCCGGCTTTGCGGCCCCAGTGAATCGCACCCAGCAAAGCGGTTCCCGATCCCGGATAGAACGGACCCACCCAGCCGGCGGACGCCATGCCTGCGGCATACAGCCCCGGAATCACTTCGCCCTGGGTGTTGACGACTTCGCAGTTCAGGGTAATCTTCAGACCGCCGATCGAGCCCAGGTTCATGAACCCTTCTTCAAACGCATAATACGGACCTTCGATGACTTCCAATCCGGTCGCACGGTCAAACTGACGATCCTTCCCGGATTCTGTGATATCCTTGTTCCACTGATCCAGCGTCGCCTGCAGATTTTCGCCGTCGACGTCAATCTGCGCCGCCAACTCCTGCATCGTCGCCCCTGTGAAGGCTTTGCCGGACGCCACCATTTCATCCAGCTTTTCTTTGGTCATGACGGCATTCGGGCCGCAGATCGTGTAGCAGGCGTGATTCGTCTTGGTCATCTCCCGCCACAGTTCGCGCGAAGTCAGAGCATACGTCGTATCTTCGCAGGCGAAACGACGGCCGTATTTATTTACGAAGAAACAGGGCATCAGCGGCGTCTGGCGGTTAATGCCGGCGCTGGTCTTGCCCGTCAGGTCGATGACCCCGCCGAAATGCGTCAGCTGTCCGCCGATCGCCGCCGCCATCCGGATTCCGTCGCCGGTGTTGGTCGGCGCCGCCGCGCAGATCGAATTGGCATTGTCATAATACTGATTCGGACTCAGCGCCTTGCTCATTTCCTGATTGTGGTCAATGCTGGATGTCGCGATGATCACGCCCTTATTCGCTTTGATCGCGATGGTTTTACCTTCCGATAACGCTTCCGCGCCGACAACCTTGCCGTTTTCAACGATCAGCCTGGTCGCTTCCGTGTTATACAAAAATTCAACGCCGCTCTTCTCCGCCGCGTCATGAACCGCCGTGAACATCCCGGAAGCACCGACGTCCGTACCATGAATCCGGTCGGCATAATTGCTCTCATCCGCCATCGGCACATGAGCGGAGCCGGTGACGTTGGTAAACTCCAGCCCCAGACTTTCCAGCCATTCGATATGGCCCGCCGAGCCGGCTGTCATATCCTTGACCAGTTCCTCGTCCAGCGTGCCTTCGCCCTCTTCCAGATAATACTGCGCATGCTTTTCCGCCGTATCCTCCTGATAGCTCGTCAGCTTTTTCTGGGCCGCGGTGCAGGAAGCCTGGATAATCCCGCCGGAACGGATCGACGTGCCGCCGAAGCTTTCCGCTTTTTCCAAAATCAACGCTTTCGCACCGGCCTGGGTTGCTTCATAACCTGCGCACATGCCCGCGCCGCCGGCGCCTAAGATCAGAACGTCCGTTTCCTTATCCCAGGTCCGCTGTTCCCCGCCGTCCTGGTTTTCAGCTTTCGGCGCTTCATTCGCCGCGCATCCGGCTAACAAACCGCCGACAGCCAGCGTTGCCGCTGACGCGGCCATGCCTTTGATGAAATTTCTTCTTGAACACTCTTTCAAAATCTTTCCCTCCTTGAAAGCAGATCTCGTTCATCCGCTCACAAAGCAAGTATAAACTGATGAACTATTCATCAGTCAAGCGTTTTCAGAGGAATATCGACATAGACGTCGAAATATTCGTCCGCCTGATTGTACTTACTGATCAACAGATAAATGACGAACTCCCGCTGCAGCCGCACCCCCTGGTTTTCCATTGTCTGATAGAGACCGCGCAAGGACGCCTGCAGCTGCGTTTCAAACGCAGTTCCCCCGACGCGAAACGCGCAGAGGCAGCGCTGTTCCGCCGGATAAAAAATAGCCTGTTCCGGTAGCGGAAGCTGAAATTCCCTGGCCCACGCTTCTTTCAGCACCAGTCCCTGCGCCGACTGCGGCCGCAGCGTCACTTTGAAGTCCTGATCGCAAACCGCCGTGAATTCATTGCTGGGCAGCTGCTTATACAACGCCTTCAGCACCGGATCGCCCAACGCTTCCCGTTTGATAAAATAATAAGGTTCCGTCATCAGCAGCATGGGATGATCGCGATAGCTTTCATAGAAACGAAGCAGGTTGATGAAATTTTCCAGAAAGCGCTGTTTCAGCCGCAGCAGGCGGATTTGATCGTCAATCGTCTGCATTTCATTCTGGCAATATTGGAGTTTTTCCTCGTTGTCGCTCTGCCGTGTCAGCGCTTTAATCTCGCTCATGGAAAAGCCGAGACCGCGGTAATGGCGGATATAGGAAAGTGCGACGAAATCCTGAAACGAGTAGGTATGATATTGATTGTCCAGCATTTCCGGATTGAGCAGACCGGTGCGGACATAATAGTTCAAGCTCGTTCGATCAATTTCAAAAGCCCGGGATAACTGGCCGGTTTTAAACATAGGCTTCACCTCTCGGCTATCATTTTACCATTATTCATGATTGAATTATCAGTTTCTTTTATTTCCGGATCCCTTGGGAAACAAACAGGCATGACTGACAAAAATTCCAATGAAACATCCTCCTTGATTCAACAAAAAAAGGAATCGCCTTTGAATCAGCCATTCCTCTTCTGGTTCTGTTTTTTCTTACTCGTTGCGGTTCTTCATGTGCGGGAATAACAGCACCTCGCGGATTGATTCCTGACCTGTCAGCAGCATCACGAAGCGGTCGATGCCGATGCCGATGCCGCCGGTCGGCGGTAAGCCGTATTCCAGCGCTTCAACATAATCGACGTCCATTTCACTGGCTTCCGCGTCGCCCATTTCCTTCAGCTTCAGCTGTTCCTCAAAACGCTGGCGCTGATCAATCGGATCGTTCAGCTCGCTGAACGCGTTGGAATATTCCGTGCCGTAGATCAACAGCTCAAAGCGATCTGTGAATCGCGGATCCTTTGCATTCTTGCGGGCCAGCGGTGAAATCTCTACCGGATGACCATAGACAAACGTCGGCTGCGTGATCTTTTCCTCACAGAACTGTTCAAAGAACAGGTTGATGATATGACCGACCGTGCGTTCATGCGGCTGGACCTCAACGCCGTGTTCCTTAGCCAAAGCCAGCGCTTCCTCAACGCTCATGGCTTTCCAGAAATCAACGCCGGTGACTTCCTTTACCGCGTCGACCATGTGCCAGCGCTTATACGGAGCTTTCAGGGAAATCTGCTTGTCGCCCAGCGTAAAGTCAGTCTTACCGAAGACTTCCATTGCGACGCTTTCAAACAGACCTTCGTTCAGCGCCATCATCCCTTCGATATCGCTGTAAGCCACATACGCTTCCACGGTTGTAAATTCCGGATTGTGCTTCGGATCCATGCCTTCGTTGCGGAACAGGCGGCCGATTTCATAGACCCCTTCCAATCCGCCGACGATCAGACGCTTTAACGGCAGCTCCGTCGCAATCCGCAGATAGAAATCCATATCCAGCGTGTTGTGATGAGTCACAAACGGTCTTGCCGCGGCGCCGCCTAAAATAGGCTGCAGCACCGGGGTTTCGACTTCCATCAAGCCCTGACCATCCAGATAATGCTGGACAGCGCGGATGATTTTCGGGCGCAGCATCGCGATCTTGCGGCTGTCTTCATTCATGATCAAATCGACATACCGTCTTCTGAAACGTTCCTCAACATCCTGCAGGCCGTGGAATTTTTCCGGCAGCGGCCGCAGCGCCTTGGTCAGATGCTCCAGTTTCTCCGCCTTCACCGACAGTTCGCCGGTGTTGGTCTTGCAGACATAGCCTTCGATCCCGACGATATCGCCCAGATCGGCAGCCTTAAACAGCTCGTAAACCTCTTCTCCAACCACGCCCTTGTTGACGACGACCTGAATCTGGCCGTCGCGGTCCTGCAAGTGCATAAAGCCCAGCTTGCCCATCCGGCGCTTGGTCATGATGCGGCCGGCAATGGCGCACGGAATCTTCTTTTCTTCCAGCTCTTCCTGGCTTACTTCGCCATACTCTTCCCGCAGCTGTGCGGAACGGTGCGTGCGCGCAAACGCATGGCCAAATGGATCGATGCCTTTAGCCCGTAGATCCTCCATCTTTTGACGGCGAACCAGTTCTTGTTCTGATAACTTCTGTTCCATTTTCTTTTCCTCCTTTTTGCTAATAAAAAAACTCTCAAATCCGATAGGGACGAGAGTTGTCATCGTGGTACCACCCTAATTCATGATTAAATCGCTTTAATCATCTTAGTGACTGATCGTATCAGTCTGCCCGTAACGCAGGTCTGCGTTGACGCTCCCAGCCTTTATTCGTCCGGATTCTGCATATCCCTTTTCACCAGCCGGGACTCTCTCGCTGCAGCGTTTCCGGATTACTCCTCTGTTCCTCGCGCAAATAATCGTTTAGATTATAGCATTTTCAAATTGTTTGTCAACGGGGGAAATGTCATTTCAGGGCTTAATGAACGCGTTTTACATATTTTCCAGGAAGGAAAACCGGAGCGGATTGAATTTGCGTTTAGCTTATTCTTCATTGGATCGCAGCTTAATTGCCGGAGATAACCTCAAACCAGATTAAAACAGCTTGATGCTCAATCCTTGTAAATAGAAGTAATTTTCCCAGCCCGGATAATCAACACGAAGATAAGTGGAAATCGGAACATCCTGTTCTTCCAGCAGTTCTATCGCCGGTTCCATAATATCCGCATAATAAGGAAGATAATAACTGTATTTATCGTCATGCGTGCGATAAATTATTTGGATCATACCCACCGCGTCTTTCAATCCTTGGCGGCGATACCGCTTATCCGTTTCCACCTGAGCCTGGATCAGGATTTCTTTATCCTCCTTACTTAAACTTACAGTATTCTCCACGTTAAAGTATTTATAATAGCTTCCGATTTTGCCAAGACCATCATAGTAAGTGATAAAGTAGACGTCTTCGACGGTTGTATGATGGGTCATGCCCCAGCCGCCGCTGACCCGCCACGACCAGAAAATTCCCTGAACCACCAGAAACTCAACGGTCAGTACCAGCAGCATCATTTTGTTGAACTGAATCTTCGAGTAAGAAAGGAAACGGATCAACAAGTAGAGGACAGCTGCCAAAATTACGGAAAGCAGACATTGCTGGGGCCTGACCGCCGTCAACGATCCCCAAATCATCACGCCAGCCGCGGAAGCAAGCGGCATCAGTTTGAATAACGCGCTTTGCTTTAACGTTTTATGCTCGTTTTCTGCTGAATTCTTGGTTACCTGATAGACTGCAGGCAACGCCGCAGCCAGATAAACACCGTCAACAAGCAGACAGCTTCCTAATGAAGGAAATGTAGAGTCGCAAATCAACCCTTTCGCCGCAAGAGTAAACAAACCCGGCAGACATCCGAAATCATGCAGCAGTGTAAAGAATTCCCTGAGTTGATAACGATATGTGACCGTTCCCCGCATAATATCTACAGACGCCGAAACGATAAAGACTGGAGCCAGCGTCCAGACGGCGATCGTCAGCATCGCCTGAAACGATTTGCGGCTGCGCAGAAATACCCAGGCGCAAAAACAAAGATAGATCATCATCGCCAGCATCAGCTGCACCGTTCCATTCCAGATTGAGATCACAGTGGCATGGCGATCAAGCATGAGAATCCCCATGATCAGCCAGGCGATCAGATAAGGAATCAGGAAGACAAGGATTCCAGCTGTTAACCGTGTCAAAATCAAACTTCTTTTCGTCAGCGGCAGTTGATAGTCATGAATTTTTTCCTCCCGCTTCATCGTAAAGCCGAGCTGACGCCGGATCAGGATGATGATGAGCAGCAGCAGATAGATAAAATAAAAGTTAAACAAAAGACTGGCATCGTCCATCATCGTTGGAAAATTAACATAGACGAACGGCATGATCAACAAATCCAGAAGCAGCAGGCAGAGAAACAATTTAAAATCTTTCTTTAACATGGCCGTTAATAATTTCTTATGGATCATTGCAGTTCCTCCCGCTTTTCCAGCTGCGCCAGGAATATTTCTTCCAGCGTACAATCAAAGATTTCAAGAATGACCGGATTCTGCTTCCGCAGCTTCGCTTCCACCTCGTCATGATCGCCGCGCAGAATCGCCTGCGCCATCCGGGAATGAATTTCCAGCTTCAGCAACTCAAGATCCTGAAACATCGCGGGATTGATCGGATGATCAAACGCGAGATGGACTTTAACCAGCTCCTTTTGCGTTTGAAACATGGAGTTCTGATGCAGAATCCGCTTCTTGTCCAACAACGCGTATTCATCGCAGAAATTCTCCAGATCGCTCAGCCGGTGCGAGGTTAATATCGAACTCATGCCTTCCTCAACGGTCTGCGCCGCCAGCTGACCTTGAAGCAGCCGCCGGGCAAACGGATCCAACCCATCAAACACCTCGTCGATCAAAAGCAGCTCCGGGTGCGCCGCCAGCCCTGCGGCCATCAAAACCTGCCGTTTCATCCCCTTGCTGAAAGCGGAGAAAGGCTGTTTCGGATTGAGCTTTAACTGGCTTAACAGATCGTAGAATAACTCCGATTCCAGGGCCGGATAAAATAAGGAAAGATATTCGATCAGTTCCCGGGCATTTTCCGTCTGTGCAAAAACGGGTTCATCCTGAACCAGAAAAATCTTCTGTTTCACCTCCGGATGATCGAGCACCGGCTGTTCTTTCCATGTAATTGTTCCTTCATCGACGGGAATCGCGCCGCTGATACAGTGCAGCAGCGTGGATTTCCCCGCTCCGTTGATTCCGATCAGCCCCAGGATCGAACCGGACGCCAACTCCAAGCTGCAATGTTCCAATACCGTTTGTTCGTCATACACCTTCCGGCAATTTTCCACCCTTAACATGGTTTACCCCTGCTTTCCTTCATAGACTTCCCGGACAATTTTCTGCGCGTCATCCTCAGAGATTCCGGTTTCCCGGCAACGGATTACCGCTTTGCGGAATTCTTCTTTTTGTCTCAAACTTAAAATGGAATGCACATTCTGATCGCTGACAAAAAAACCTTTTTTAGGTTCTGTGACCAGAATGCCTTCGTCTTCCAGCTCCTGATAGGTTTTTACCACCGTATTGGGATTGATCCCCAACTCCCGCGCCAAAATCCGCACCGAGGGCATCCGGTCCTGCGGCTGCAGAACACCCAGACTGACATACCGGATAATTTGTTCCTTCAGCTGTTCATATATCGGCTGACGGCTGTGCTGATCTATTGTAAACATGTCATTCTCCTGTTCGTTCCTTGATTTGGCGCTGCAGTGTTTCAATCGCGGCATTTAAAACGGTATCCTCACCGCTCAGTAAATCTTCCGGCGTTGTCCACATTTCAATGTCCGGCTCTGCACCGCGATTCCAAATACTTTTTTTATTTGGACCGTAACAATTCATAATTGATAAAGTATACTTGCTTCCATCTGAAAGAGAGACATCATAAATATTTCCTGTCGCTCCATGGGTTCTCAGACCCATCAGTGTAAAATTATCCATAGCTTTCGCTGTAACAGAAAAAGTATCCGCCGCCGATCCAGCATATGGCGAAGTAAGAATAACGACAGGTTTATCCATTGTAAAAGGTTTCTTAGGAAATTCCCGATGATCCTCAAGCTCTTCGATATGGCTCAGATAATCATCAATTTCTTCATCTATCCCATAATACTCATGTTTTACCATGCGCTGAGCAGATTCGTCAAGTTCTCCTCCACTATAGAAGAGAGAATCATCATTGTCTCCATACGGAATCCAGGAAGAATGAAATTCAGATTCAAAGCGGAAGGTTCTTGGTAAAGGCTGATCTGTAAAAGAATTTAACACGATATCCCCATTATATGAATTCCCACCGCCATTGTGACGAATATCAATAATTACCCCTGAATATGGTTCAAGCAGGGGCATGACTTGTTCATAATAGAGATCTTCACTGTCTCCCATAAAAGATGTTATTTCCAAATACACAAGATCTTCGTTAAGTTCACACATAAAATAAGGACTGGATTTAAGCAGAAGTTTCTTATCTGAAAGTGACGGTGTTTTTAACTGATTTACATAAATGGAACCTGAGGTTTCATAACTGGCTTTTGAATCTACAAATTCACCCTGCGGGGTTAACCATTTTAATGTAATCTCTTTTCCTTTTTCATCTTTTAAAAACTGCTCTACCGTTTCGATTTCATGGGCGGGTTCCGTCAGCACCGGTACATACTTTTCAAAATTCTTCAAGATGTAATCGAGTGCGGGCTGATCTTCCACTTCAAGGAGTTCACTGCCTAAAGGAACTTCATAATTCCGGCTGGCAGCTTTGAGAAACAGCCTGCCATCAAGATCTTCCAGGTCAAAAGGCAGGTAGGCTTTGTTCAGCTGATATTCTGACGCGGGAATAAAGTTGGTATGTCCATCATGAAGCAAAGCAACAAATTCCCGCATGGCGTCAACATATTCATCATCCGTTTCCGCATTCATCACCCGCGGTAAAAATTCCTGATATTTCTCATCCCAGTCAAAATCCTCCGGCATCTGATTCCAATATCCATAATAATACTGCGCGGTTGACCAGACTTCAGATAATGCAGCGACTCTCAGCTCTACCGGTTTCGTGCATTGTTCTCCCACTTTTTCTTCCTGCAGCGCATTCATTTCCGTTGCGCACCCGCAAAGCATGAAGGCCATCGTCAACATCGCAAACAATTTCTTTCCCATTCTGATTATCCCCCAAGATCGCAAAAGGATCTGCTGGATTGCGTATCCGCAATCTGTACTATTCATAATAATACAGTATAACAATCTTTTCCGTTTGTCAATTTCGAAAGGAAAAAAACCACTCCCGGATTTCAGGAATGGCTTTCGTTCTTGATTCATTTACTCTGCCGGATACAGCCTGTCGAAATTACCGCTGACCAGCGCTTCTTCATAAAGCTTTAGCATCGACTCAAATTCAGCATAGGTTGTCATCTGATTGATACGATCTTTCATCCGGTTGGAGTAGGGAATGCCCTGGATGTACCAGCAGGCGTGCCCGCGCATCTCCTTCATACCAATCCGTTCGCCTTTTAATGTGCACAACCGGCGGGCGTGTTCCAGCGCAATCTCAAATTTTTCATGATCGCTGACGGGTTCGGCTGACCCTTCCCCGGAGAACGCGCAGACCAGATCGCGGATCAGCCACGGATTGCCCAATACGCCCCGGCCGATCATCACCGCATCGACTCCAGTCTCCTGAATTTTTGCCACAGCGTCTTCCACACTGCGCAGATCACCGTTGCCTATCACTGGAATCGAAACAGCTTCTTTCACCTTCTTGATCCAGCTCCAATCGGCCTTGCCCTCATACAGCTGACTGCGCGTCCGGCCATGAACCGCCAGCGCGCTGACGCCGGCTGCTTCCAATCCCCGCGCCATTTCCAGCACATTGATCGAAGAACTGTCCCAGCCCAGACGGATCTTGGCCGTCACCGGCTTTTCCACCGCTGCCACAATTTTACGCACCAGCTGACAGGTCGCTTCCGGATCCTTCATCATCGCGCTGCCGGAACCGGAATTGACAACCTTCGGTACTGGACAGCCCATATTGATGTCGATCACGTCGCAGTCCGTTTTATCCAGCACCTGCGCCGCCTGAATCATCGACGCTTCTTCATGACCGAACAGCTGCATCGCGATCGGATGCTCATCCGGAGCCAGCTGTGTCATCTCCATCGTCTTTTTATTGGAATAACAGATCGCTTTGTCGCTGATCATTTCCGTATAGATCAGACCCGCGCCGAATTCATGCGCGATCGTCCGGAACGCCGCGTTGGAAATCCCGGCCATCGGCGCGATGACGACCGGATTGGCAATTTCAAGATTTCTTATTTTCCACATGCCGCTTTGAACTCCAAAATGCTGCGGAGATCATCTTCGGTAAACTGAACTTTATTGTTGCAGTATTCGCACTTTACTTCACAGCCGTGGTCTTCTTCCAGCATCTTTTCCAATTCCGAGCGATCCAGCGTTGTCAGCGCCGCTTTAAAGCGCTGCTTGCTGCAGTCGCAATGCCACTGGATCGGCTTTTCTTCAAGAATTTCCAGATCGTCAAACAACATCGCCGCTAACGCCCGGGCGTCATGGCCTTCCTTCACCATCTCCGAAACCGGGCGCAGCTTCGCGACCGCGGCTTCCGCCAGCTTGATATCGTCTTCCGTAGCCTCCGGCATCATCTGGATCAGAATTCCGCCCGACGCCATCACCGAGTTATCCGTATCAACCAGTACGCCCAGCGATACGGCAGAAGGCGTCTGTTCCGAAATTGTAAAGTAATACGCGAAGTCCTCGCCGATCTCGCCGCTGACCAGCGCAACCTGACCGGTGAAGTCGTTCTTCATGTTCATCCGTTTGATGACCTTTAAATAGCCATCCTTGCCAACTGCCGTCCCGACCGCCAGCTTGCCGGTATCGTTATATTTCAGATAAATTTCCGGATCGCCGACAAATCCGCGCACATCGCCATTCGCCCAGCCGTCGGCCATGATCGTTCCGATAGGACCGCCGCCGTTGATCTGAACGGTCACCTTTTCTTTTTCCGTCTTTAACATGCTGCCCAAGATCGCGGTGATCGTCAGCACGCGGCCTAACGCCGCCGCACTGGTCGGCCACAGATCATGCTGCTTCCGCGCCTGTTCCGCCAGCTGCGTGGAGGTGCAGGTCAGCACCCGAATATGCCCGTTCGCACTGATTGCGTGAATTAATGTATCGTTCATTGAAAAAACCTCTTTTCTAGCCTGTTTTTTTGCACCCTAAGTTTATTATTAAACCCGGCGCTTGTCAAACATCCTGATCTGCTTCGCGAAGATATTCCAGCATCAAAACAAAAATAAACCGGAAAATGCTTTACTTGAAAAACACCTCTTTGCGTTCTGGCTTTAGAATTCCCTCAAATAATATAAAAAAGGAAGAACTATCCTAAACCAGAATTACCTCTTCCTTATTTTAAATTATTGGCCTTCCAATTCGTTTATCCCAGCCTGGCAGTTCCTCAAAAGAATGCTTCAGCTTCTGATTCCTTCAAGATAACCCGGCTCATTGATTGCCTGGCCTGTTCAATCATAATATCTAATTGCGCTTCACTCAAATACGCTTCATTCCACTCCATTAATTCCAGAAGCAAGGAAAAGTTGAAGCCCGAAATCAGCTGGATATTTTTTCTTTCGCTCATCACGCGGGCCATGATTTGATTAACACTGCCGCCATACAGATCGGAAAGAAATAGAATCTGTTCCGCATCGTTCTGCTTCGCTAAATAATTGCGAATCTGTTTCTCAAAATCTTGTTCATCGGTATACGCATCAATCGCCATCAGTCGGTCGCAAGGACCGGTGAAAAATTCAGCTGACGCCTTCATACCGCTGGCCATCCGATCATGACTGGCAATTAAAATCTTAATCATTCTGATAACACCATTCACCCTCGATCATCGTTTTCCGGACATGCAAGCCTTCATCCATGATGACTAAATCTGCCCTGCGGCCAACTTCGATCTTCCCGCGATCTTTTAAATTCAAAGCTTTAGCCGCATTTTCAGCACACAAGGCCCCGATTTCTTCTAATGTGAAACCCCTTTCGCGTAATGTCCGCATGTTCTCATCAAAAGAATGCGCTCCTGTCACCAGTTTCCCGTTAACATCACGAACCGCTCCATCCTTCAAAAACACTTTCTTATCCCCCATTTGATATTCACCGTCAGGGCACCCCAGCAGGCAGGAACTATCAGAAACCGCTACGAGATGATCTAAGCCTTTGCATCGGATCATCATTCTTAAAAACTCCGGCGCGACATGAATACAATCGCAATTCACCTGCATTGCCAAATCATCTTCCAACAAACACTGAACGACCCCTTGTGAAAGATGATGATCGATCGCCGGAAAACCATTTGGGAAATGATCGGTCAGCCGTGCACCGCGGGCGACAGCCTGATGAATGATATCCGGACTTCCTTCTGAAAAGCCGATAACAGGAAGCATCCCCTGTTCCACTGCCCAATCAATCCATTCCAGGCCGCCGTCCAGTTCAGGCGCGATCAGGGCCGAAAAAATCAGCGACAGATCCTGCCCCGCTAACGCCCGAGTATGTTCCGGTGTGGGCAGCGTCGGCGGAGCGTAATACGAAATCGATCGGTTTTTATAACCGGTGTATAAAAAGATCCCTAAGATATCGCTTCCCAAAGAACCCTTTGCTTCCCTGATTACCTGAACCGCCTTTTGCGATGTTTCAATATCGTCGGCGATCGGCGTCGGCGTAAAGCTTGTTACTCCGTATCGGGGCAATGCCGCACAGATTTTTCGCATTGCCGCTGCGCTTTCCCCGCAATTAACCTGCTCCGCTCCATGAATATGCGTGTCGATAAACCCTGGAAAAATCAGAGCCCCTTGCACATCAATCTTTTCTTCATCCTGCAGCCGCGGAGCTATTTCTGAAATTTTCTTTCCGGTGATTCTCAAGTCAGTTTCATGAAACTGGCCGTCAATAAAAACTTTACCATGAACAATAATCAAATTCTTGCTCCCTTCTTTAAATACGTGTGAAATAAAGCCATGAACCGATCCACCAGCGGACCAAACATAAGCATACTGACAATCGTGCCTTCCCGCAGCGTCATTTCCCCTTGAAATCCGAAAACAAGAATCAGAATCATCAAGATGCAGATTCCATCCAAGCTCTGTCGGCATTTCCCATACGCATGGTTTGTCACCTGCGAAACGGCCAGAACCAGGCCGCCGACTGGAAAGGTCACAATATTCAGGCTGAGGATCAGGGCCACTGCCGCGGCATTGATCCCATTGCCGACAAGCAGGAATATGATCGAAAGACCATAGGTTGGAACGGCCAGCTGGCTAAGGATGTCATAATAGAAGAAGTTGACCAGACTGCCGAGCAGAAAGGCCATTCCAAACTGAAGCAGCTGCAGCGGCTTGAACGCTTTTCTTAACAACAGGATTTGTCCTATGACGCAGAGACTGTTCGTCATCATTCCGAGTGTACCGATCTTGATTCCGCACAGCTGCGCCGCACACTTGCTCAGCGCATCCCAGGCGCCAACTCCGATCCCGGCTTTCAATATAAGCGACGAACCGAGCGCGGCAAAAGGGATGGCAAGGATCAGGCAGACGATCTGCCGCAGCATATCAGAAAATACCCAGGAATGCCAGAATCAGAGAAATAACCATAATGCTGAAAATCAACATCGCCGGTCGTTTGCCTTTTCGAATCAGGTTCATCAGAACAAAGAGCAAAACGATGGACAGGAAACCCGGCATGATTGAATTGATCACGTCGTTGACCACAACCGCGGCTTCCCCGATCTGAATCGTCCAGGCCAGCGGAACATTTACCATTTGAGCCGCCATAGCGCCGACCATGCCCACACCTAAAATGGAAGCTGCCTTCGTAACCGCCTTGATCAATCCGGTTTCAAATACTGTATTGATAAAATCCGTACCTGCATGAAACCCAATATGCAGGAAATACCAGCGCAGCAGCATCTGGGAACCGCCATAAATGATCGCGAAAATGATCGATCCGAGCAGATTTCCCTGCGCCGCCAGACCAATTCCAATCCCTGCGGCGATCACGCGGACGCAGTTGAAGAAGAAGGCGTCGCCGATCCCCGCTGCCGGTCCCATTAACGCAACTTTTATACTTTCTATGGTATCAGCGTCCACCGTCCCTTTTTCTTTTCTTTCTTTTTCCATCGCAAAGCACAGTCCCGCGATAAAGGGCAGGAAAACCGCATGTGTATTGAAGAAATTATTATGCCTCAACAGTGTCCGGCAGCGTTCCTCCTCGTCATCTTTAAAAATTTCATTGATCGCCGGAGCCATGGTCAGGGTAAAAGCATTGCCTTCCATCTTTACCATATTAAACGTCGCAAAGCAACATCCTGACCGCCAATACATAGAATTTAAAATCTTCTTTTCCGCCGATGTTATCTGATTTTTCGCCATTTAGAAAAAATCCTCCTCTTGACTCTCTTTGACGTTTTTAGAAACGGCTGAGATTTCAATAAATCGCTTCTCGTTAAAGAAGACACACAGCGCTACGACCGCCAATAAAATCGCGATCGGAAGTGTACCCAGCCCCAGATACTTGGCCAGAACAAATCCAACAAAGAAGAATCCGCCGACTTCCTTCGACCAGATCATTGTCATCAAAATTGCAAAGCCAACCGCTGTCATCATTCCACTGGCCGCATTAAATCCGTTCAGCACCCAGCCTGGCAGAGAATTAAAAACAGTTTGGATTCCTTCGATTCCATAAGCGATGCTGAGAAACAGAACAAGCATCTGGGCAATCCGCTGCAGGAATAAATCAAACAAGACAACCTGCCGCCCCATTTTTTTCGTATTTCCCGAAGCCGCTAATTTCTCCCAGTAAACGGATAATGAAGCATAGAATGGCGTTAAGATATTCGTAAAGGATTGCATAAGTGTACCGATCGGCAGTGAAAGCATAACGCCGGTGGCAATATCGCTGCCGGTCAGAATGGAGTAAGCGACGGCGATGATGGTTGCCGGACATGGATCTGCCGGCGTGGAGCCGCCGATATTGCTGACGCCCATGTAGATGCCTTCAATCGCGCCGCCCATGATGATTCCAGTCCTCAGATCGCCTAAAAGCAATCCGGTGATCGGCCCGCAGATTAGCGGCCGTGTAAATAAAGCCCAGCTAAAGCAGGTAAAGTCCATAGCCCCTGCCAGCCAGAAGACGAAGGTACAGATTAACGCACTTTGCAGCATTTTAAATTCCCCCTTTATGCGTAAACCACTGCGCAACATTTACCGGTGCTTCCTCCGGTACTGTTTGATAGATACAAGGAATGCCGGTTTCGATCAAAGATAGAAAATCCGAGGCTTCCTGTTCGTTGCAATAAATATTCTTAGAATATCGTCTGCGGGAACGAAGTACTTCTTCTTTTCCAATCCTGCCATAGTTTCCGACATTGATCATTTCAATGTCCTGCAGCTCGCTGACGATCAGCCGGGCATCATGCGGGCAATCCACTAAAACCAGAATTCTTAACTCCGCACAGCGGGGATCCTTCAGTAAAGCAATCGCCTTGCCAATCGGCAAAATAGCGGTTTTCACCTGATCGGGGGCAGCCATTCGCAGCGTATTCTGAATCAGCGGACTTGACGCAGCCTGATTATTGGCGACCACAATCCGATTGATGTTGTAATGCTTAGACCATTTAATCGCAATCTGGCCATGAATCAGACGTTCGTCGATTCGAAATAGAGTGATCATTCTCTTCTCCTCCCACCTCTCAATTTAAGCGCTTTCATGAGATACTTTTATTATAGGAACACTGTTGTTTTTAAGAAACAAAGAAAAATACTCCTTTAAAAGAGTACTTTTCAGCGTCGCTGATAAAAATCAACGAATTAAATTAATTTTTAATTCCGCTCTGACCGCATGCTCCATGGCTTCAATCAAAGCTTTACTTTTTACCTCATAACGGGAAAGAATTCTTCCTGCGCTGAGTTTCCGGCATAAAATTTCCAGAAGTTTCATCCTGACAGGATTGTCCAGAGCCAGAACTGCGAAACAAATCGTCTTCACCGTTCGGCCTTTCCAGCGGATGGCATGTTTAAACCTGTGAATTTGAAAAATTTCTTTTTTAACGATTTCCTGATCGCCAAGCAATACGATGACTTCTTCGTTTAAAACGAGAAAGGAAGAAAGAAAATCTTGCTTTAACTGCTTCTCAAGGAGTTTTCCTTCTTTTATCTGCAGGCAGACTTTGTATGCGAGTTGGTGAATGAACTGCGCTTCACTTTTGAACGCGCTGTGTTCATGAAGTGAGATCTTCTCCTTGTCTGGCAGATAAAATTCCAACTCATAACAAGGCAAAATGTAATCGTTAATAAACTGGCTGATATCGTCTTTGTCAGGAATAAACGCTGTAAAAAACGGCGGAATCGTTTCTTTATATGCAAAATCCAAAGTCAGAAGTAAAATGCAGTCGTAATTCTTCCGCGCTAATTCTCTTACCTCATAAAGCTCAACAGCTTGATTGCTTTCGATGAAATCACCGAAAAGTCGGTTCCATCTTTGGATCATCAGCTCCGCCATATCCATACCGTTCTCACAGTGTGTAAGCATTTTTAATTGCCGGTGCGGAATTTCAATTTGTTCGCATTCATGATAAATAATCTGAACTAATTTTGTGATTTCTTCCACGCTGAATGAATAATGGATTTCTTCTTTAACGAGGGTGGCGAGCTTACATGCAGCATAATAACAAATCGGCGAGTTCAAGACGACAATATCGGTAATTTGATTGATGAAATGGCCGTTTTCCGGCAAGTTCCATTGCTTGCGGAATAATGCTTTGCATATCAGGTTTATCAATGCTCCATGCAGTGTTTCAATCGTGATTAACATGCGAATCCAGGGATTAACCGGATGTTCTTCTATTGCGTGGATAACCTGATACCCACGGCTGCAAAGTTCTGGCGAGGAAAGAAAACCGGAAGTTCCAGCAGTCTCCTGACTGATGCGGAGTAATTGGGCAACGATCCCTCTTTCATCTTCATCTACGCAAAAATCCGGATTTTCCTTTACCAGCTGATCAAAAAGCAGGTGAACATATTGAATTTCCGGCCATGTCCGCATTTCAACTTTCTCTTCGTCAGTCAAATATAAAGGATACCAGGCCGAACAGCGATGCCGCATTACAATCAGATAGGCTGTAATTCTCTGAACGTTGATATCTTTGATCCGGATATGACAGCTTTGCAGAACATCGTAGATAAGATGTCTGATTTTTGAAGCTTCATCATTTTCGCAGGCAATCCATCGCCAGTAATCCGGATCGACTTCCTTTAACAGATAAAAATTATAATAAACTCCAATCAGATCAGTAATCGCAAACCGTTTGTTTTTCTCTTCCCCGATGACGATCAGGCCTTTATTCTGCCAGGCTTCCACGGACAGCTGATAGTCGGCAAGCAGTTCATACGCTTGCTTCAGATCTTCTTCAATCGCGCCCTTGGACAGATACATCTGGGCTGCCAGACTGCTGATGGTAATCGGCTTTTCCTGGGATAATAATTTACGGCAGAGAAAAATGACACGTTCAGAATGACTGTCGGAAGTCTGTGTTTTAATCATGTTCTGAGTCAGCGGAATCTGAAAATGAGCGTCGAAATTCGTTTTATCATGAATTTGGATACGATATCCCCGTCCCTTTTTCACTTCAAGCAGGGCGCCATATTCCGGAAGTTCGTCTTTAATTTCCTGTATTGACTGAACCACTAATTTCCGACTGATTCCCATAATCTCAGAAATCTGCTTCGCTGTAATGTAATTATCTTCCTTCATAATCAGATAGATTATCCGTTCATTTCTCATTTTTTATGCCTCTTCGAATTTATCCCGGCTTTATTTACAGTGTAACGAAATTCCCTGACCAAAGCAACCTGTTAATTTCTGGAAATGATTACAAAGCTTTCTGACAAAGGGAATTTCAACAGCTTACCTAGTTTATTATAAAATAAAATATCTGGAACTATAGTAGAAGCATATAAAGATGAAAATTCAATTACAGACATCAATATCATTTAACTTCTGCGTTGATTAACAGTAAACAGTAAACAATTTTGATAAATAATCTGATACCAAATAAAGCTTTTTCCTGGCCTAAACTTCCATAAAATCACGTTCTTTACTACTGGCAGCAGGACACTTCAAGCAACGAGGTATTTACTCAACACAAGATCCACGTGGAAAATTGGCAAAAATTTAAAAATTTGCCAATTTTCCACGTGATAGTTATCTTCATTCTATTTTGTGGTATAATATGTCAGTAGATGAATTATCGGCAAAATTTTAAATTTTTGCCAAAATATCACGTTGGAGGTGATGGTCTTGATTTATTATGAAATCATCGATTCTATGCGAGATGAAAGAGAATTTAGCCGTAAAGATTTACGAAAAGTAATTAGGCAAAAAAATCCTGATTTTAATTTTAATAATCTTAGCTCTTTATTAGAGAGATATTTGCGACAGAATTTAATTAAAAAAATAGATAAAGATCAATACACAGTCATTACCAACAAAAAAACTTACACTTATCAGTTAAGTCAGGAATTAAAAGAAATTCATGATTTTTTAGAAGAACGATATCCAGAAATTAACTTTCAAGTATGGGAATTTTCTCAATTAAATGAGTTTCTGAATCATTTACTTGCTAACAAGACTTACGTCATTGAGGTAGAATCTTCTTTTGTTGAATCGTTTTTTGATATTTTAAAAGAAAAGTATTCTAAAGTTCAATTAACACCTACTGTTGAGGAGTTCTATAGGTATGCTGAATGGGGTACGATTGTCGTTAAGAAACTGATTACTGAATCTCCATACGACATGGATACTCCACATCAACTAAGGTTAGAAAAATTATTAGTAGATTTGGTCGCTGATAAGTTCACTTCAGGTCTGATTAACAATTCAGAGACTGCTGACATCTATGAATATTGCTTTAAGCAATATAACATTGATGTAAAAAAAATTCTGCGTTATGCGCGAAGGAGAAATGCAGAAAAAAAAATAAAAGAACTATTAAATAAAGTGAAAGGATAACGGGGGAAATGATTGATACCAATATTTATACACAAAACTATATTCAAAGTTTAACCGAGGATATAAAAGCAGACCGCAATCTTGTAGAAAGATGTCTCTTTGCCTTCGGATTACTTGAAGCCTTATCGAGAGTGAAAATGCCATTCATTTTCAAAGGCGGGACATGTTTGTTATTACTTTTGGATAATCCTAAACGATTATCTACGGATATTGACATCATCGTGGAACCAAATACTGATTTAAATGAATATTTGCATAAAGCAGAACAAGTTTTTCCATTTAAGCACATGGAGGAGAATATCAGAAGAGGCGGAAACAACATTGAGAAAAGACATTATCGTTTCTACTATGACTCACCTATCCAGTCAACAAATACTAATATCATTTTAGATGTCGTTTTTGAGGAATGTCCATATGTTAAGCTTTTAGAGAGAAATATCGAAAATCGTTTTCTGAATGTTAAACAACCCAACATTTTTGTAAAGATACCCACTGTGGATTGTATTCTAGGAGATAAATTAACGGCATTTGCTCCCTATACAATAGGAATTCCATTTGGTGTGGATAAAGAGTTAGAAATTATTAAGCAATTAAACGACATTGCTTGTTTATTTGATGAACTTGAGGACTTTCACGCAGTAAAAGCAACCTACATCAAAACAGCAGAAATGGAAATTGGATTCAGAAATTTGAACATTCACTATAAAGACTGTTTAATTGATACGATACGTTCTTGTCTATGTATTATGGCTAAAGGTTCTATACTTAAGAATGATTATGAATTATTCTTACAAGGGATACGAAAAATAAAAGGACATCTATTGGGTTACAAATATAACCCGGATATTGCTGCAGATCAAGCCTCAAAAGTTTTATATCTTTGCGGATGCTTACTCACGGATCATGAATTTGAAAAAACCGTTAATTTAGTGAATTGCAAAGAAATTAGAAAGTTACCTGATCCTTTGAAAACATTATTCTATCTCAAAAAATTTAATTTCGATGCATTTGGTTATCTATGCGAGACTTTGAATTTAATGGATTTAGAGCAATTACTTTGGGAGAAAACATTGAGTTGATAAACTGAATCCGCTGCAAACTCTTTCCCATTCATACTATAAGAAAAGACAGAACAATCGCTTTTGATCATTCTGTCTTTTTTCTTGAGGTAAACTTGAATTACTGTGCGGAAGCCTGGTTCAGGCAGTCGGTGACCGCATCAAGAATTCTGCCGCTGGACAGCGTGCAGCCCGAGATCGTGTCGACATTGACGGAGTTTTCCGCAACGATCGCCGCTGGCAGATCGCTGATCGCCTTATCGGCGACACCCGCTGTTTCATGCTGTTCAACGATTTCAACCGCGCTGATCTTGCCGTCTGCGATTGTCGTCTTGACTGTCATCTGACCTTCCTGGCCTTCGACCGTCGCCGTGTATTCGCCGTCTTTCAGCGTCTTGCTCATATCGAAGCGATCCGCGGACGCCGTTTCCTTCTCAAACAAGGAAGCGTCGAACAGGTTGGATGCCGCTTTCACGGTATAGCCTTCCGCCAAGGTGTCCGTCATTGCAGTACGGCCTGCAATCCGTCCGAAGGTGATCGGGCCCATGACGCCGGTGCCGCCGGAAACGAACTTGCCCCAGATGCCGCCGGTGCATTCGCCTGCCGCGTACAGACCCGGAATGACGTTGCCGCTTTCATCCAGAACATGCGTCTGCGTGTCGATCGAAACGCCGCCCAGCGTCATCACAACCAACGCTTTTAACGGAATCGCATAATACTTGTCGCCTTCGATCTTGTTGACCGCCAGGCTGTAAGCGGATGGCGTCGCGTCAAAGCTGCGTCCGAATTCATCTTCAACTTCGCCGTCGACGGCTTTGTTGTAAGTTTCAACCGTAGCCTTCAGCGCATCCGCCGGAACGTTGATCAGCGCGGCCAGTTCGTCCAGCGTCGCCGCCGACTTCACCAGGTTCTTCGCCCGTCCGGTTTCCGGATTGAAATAAAGCTGATACATCATATCGCCGCCGGCTGCAGAAAGATCCGCAACGATCTTGTCGGTGAAGATATCATATTGAACCGCGCCCGGCTGTTCTTCCAGCGCGACTTCACGCACATCGACGCGCGCTTCCTGTTCGTTGACAAACCGCTTGCCTTCCTGATTGACGCAGATGCCGCCGGCCTTCCAGGTGTAAGTAGAACCGATCGTTCCGCTCTGCGGACCTGTCTGCACGCCCATCGGGAACGTCGGGATGTAGCTCATCGCTGTCTCATCGACGTTGGCGCCGACTTCCTGCATCATCCGCAGCCCTTCGCCCATCGAGGTTGTAGAGCTGAGGTAATCCGCGCCGTGTTCCGCGTATTTGCCCATCAGCTTGAAGTTTCCGGAATAACCGCCGGTCGCCATCACGACGCCTTTGTTGGCAGTATATTTAATCGTCTTGCCGTCTTCGGCAACCGCTTCAACGCTTAAGACCTGACCCTTGTCGTTCGCCAGCAGCTTCACGCCGTCGGTGTTGAAATCAATCGTAACGTTGTCCAGCGTCTTGATGTACTGATCGAGCACCTCATGCGCTGCGCTGGAATAATGTTCCTTGTCGTCGGCCTTCGGTTTGTAGGTCCGCTGAACGGAATATAACTGATGTTCCGGCGCGAAGACCGCTTTGCCGCCGGTCGCTTTGTCTAACGAGAATTCGTTGTCGGCTAAGCCGTGCTCCAGCATCCATTCGAACATGTCGGTATCTTCGTTAACAAAGGTTTCGATCAGTTCGCGGTTGCCCAGCTGAGCGCCGTTTTTCATGATGTCTTCCACAAAGGAAGCCTTCGTGTCTTCGATGCCGGCTTCCTTCTGCAGCGAGGTTTCCGCCGCAGACATCGATCCGGACGTCAGATTCAGATTCCCGCCGGTACGGTTTGTCTTTTCAATAATGATGACGTTCTGCGCGCCGTTGTCGGTGGCCGCGATCGCAGCGGATAACCCCGCTCCGCCTGCGCCTACGACGATGACGTCGGCTGTTTTCTCTTCATCATACGCCGTAGCCGGCGCTGACGGTTGTTGTTCCACAGGCTTGTTGTTGGACGTTGAGCATCCGCTCATCGCGGAAACCATCAACAAGAAGGCTGAACATAAGGCTACTGTTTTCTTCATTTCTTTCCTTCCCTTCTGATTGTAAGTTTATCATTTAAGAATGTTTTCACAATATCAAATTCACTCCTGATTTTAAGAATTTCAGAACCTTCATTTTTGCATTATGGAAATCTATGTTATACTTAATTCAACAGAAACTGAGGTGATTGTGGAATGAATTCAATTTATACGCCCATAAAGAAAGATAATTTCTCCAAAATCGAAGAAGAATTTGATTATGAAATTCTTAAAATAGGAAGGTTTTCCAAGAAGCCGCCTTTGATCAATCACAGCATTTTCATGAACCATTTCAAGATCCTGTTCTTCCTGCATGGACATTGCCGGATTATCGTTGAGGATCAGGAATACCAGGTCGGGCCGGGCGATCTGCTGATCGTGCCGATCAACGCCTTTTATACGGTCAGTTCCGTCGGCGAAGACACAATCGAGTTTTTCTTTCTCCATTTTACCGTTCAGCCGGTGCATAAAATCGCACGGTTTATCGAGTCGCTGGAGCTGACGCAGATTCTGGTGCTGCACGATACGATCAACGAAGTGCTGGTGCATCAGCTGCAGCACACGATTAAAAAGGTCAACGAGCAGGAGCCGGGTTATTATCTGGAAGCAGTCCTGCTTCTGCAAAGCCTGATGCTGCGGCTGCGGATTCTGCGGCAGGAAGGTGATCATCAGCGGGCAGCTTCCCCGCATGTCCGCTCCAGCGAGGAAACGGTATTCAACCAATGCGTCCGCTATCTGCAGGAGCATTTGAGCGAAAATATCACAGTCGACAAGCTGTGCGAAATCGCGCATGTCTCGCAGAGTTATTTATACCGCTGCTTTAAAAAGCTCGTCCAGCAGTCGCCCAGCCAGTTTATCCTGCAGTTTAAGCTGCAGAAAAGCCAGGAATTGCTGAAAACAACGGATGATTCGATCACCGCGATTGCGGACGCGACCGGCTTCTCCTCCATCTATTTGTTCTGCAGCACCTTTAAAACCGCGCTGGGGGTAACCCCGACGCAGTTCAGAAAGCATTTTAAAAATCAGGGCTCCGGCGCTTAAGCCGCGAAACCCTGATTTTTTTATATCTTTAGAGGCCGCATTCTCTCCCGACTGAAATGAAGCAAGCTTGCGCTGCCTCCGCTGGCTGATCGCGTTCTCGATCATATGCCTGCCCTCGCCGTTTGTTCCGCGGTCGGGAATGCGAAATCCTTTGGCGAAAACCGCCTCGGTTAAAAGCTCAGGATAGCCTTGTCTGATCCTGACTTCTAAAGCTGCTTCAGCACGCTCTCCGTCAACAAGCTTTCCGCTGCCTCGGGCGAATGCCGCACCGTGATCGTAATCTTCCGTTCTAACAACCGCCGGCAGATCGCGATGTCCTCGCTGGTCAGCGCCGTCCGCTCGTTCAGGATCTTCCCGTTGGGGCGCATCCGCAGGCCGCCCAGATTCAGCGTTTTCAGCTCGCGGAAATGTTCCAGCACCTGATTGGCGTCGAACAGACTGCCGACGATGATCAGCACGTTGTCCGGCGATTCCAGCTGCCTGCGTACGATCTCAAAGCCCGCTTCCACCTCCGCGATCTGTAAGCGCACCTCGCGCGGCTTCGCCAGCCCCAGAATCATCTTGGTGAATTCGTCGTTTGCCGCCTCGTCGTTCAGGACGAGAATCATATCCAGATTGTAATAGCTGGTCCAGTAAAACGCCACCTGTCCATGAAGCAGGCGATCGTCCACGCTGACCTGTCGGATCATTCAGACCGCGCTCCCATCATGGCATTGACATAAACCATCTGATCCTTCGCCGCGTTTACAATCTCCTCGATCTGCGTCCCGTCGCTCACCTCGGAAAACAACATTTCCAATAACACCGAAATATTCGCTCCGCTGATCAGATAGAAATCCCGCGTTCGCAGCTGCCGCATCGCTTCCAGATTGACGCTCCCCCCGACCAGATCCGTCACGACGCACAACGGCTCCGCCGGATCCCGCCGGTCCAGATACGCCTGCAGCTGTTGTTCAAAATCGTTATTGTACGGAAGCAGATCCACATTGTTCAGATCATCCTTAAAAAATTTCAGCGTGTTGGCCACGCCCTGGGCATAGTCGCCATGTCCGGCAATCAAATATCGCATGTGCCCGCTCCTTTCTAATTTTTACTTAACACTTCAATCAAATCTTCATACTCCGTGATTTTCCCTGAAAACGGTTCGCGGGGATCGTTGATCATCTCGCTGATGAAATCATAGCCCAGCCGCAGCGAATCCAGATCGCCGTTGATGTTGACGAAGATGACCGCCTGCGCCCACAGCTTGTTCCAGATGATCGGCTTTTTCAGAAAACCGATATAGATGAAGCTTTCCGGCAGGGGTTTCAGCGTGTGCAGGAAGACGACGCCTTTGGTCGTTTCATGCGACAGGATATGCTCCGCTTCCCAAAACATCGCCAGAATCTCTTTCCAGTTGTCAAACGCTTTAGCCACCTCGCGGAACACCTCGTCGCGCACGCTCCCCTTAAGACTGCCGTTGAAATAGCGCGGGGAGAAATAGCGCGCCAGCTTGCGGAAGGACAGGCGGTTGTGCTTGATCGACTGCTGGATCTGTTCGCCATACGACAGCCGGCCATCCATATAAATCGACGGCACCGGATAGGATGCCTGCAGCGGCACCGTGCTGAGGATCAGTTCCGCCTGATGCAGATCATGATTTTCCAGCTCGCCGACGTCGCAGATCTCAATCATGTTCGCCAGCGCCGCGTGGTTTTCGTTGATCTCATTGATCAGCGTGATCGTTTCCGGCCGGCCCCGTCCGCACACGACTAAAATCTTGGCGCCGTGCGGACGGCTCTCCGTGGAGAACAACAGATTGGTATACAGCACGAGATAGGCGAATTCGTTTTTATTCATCCGGACGTTGAAATTCTGTTCCAGAATATCGCTGATCATCATCGTGATGTGAGTGGAAAACAAATATTTATTCAGGAATTCATAGATCATCGGATTGCGCATGACCAGACCGCTGCGCAGCCGCGCAACCATCGCCGGGATGTGCATCCGCAGATATTCCTCGTAGCGATCCTTATTGATCGCGATCACGCCGAAGCGCTTTTGCAGCATCCGGTAAATATCGTACAGCGTTTTCTCCACCTGTTCGATTTCCTCGCTGGTAATTTCGTCCAGTTCCGTGATGTGCTTGGACTTGAAATGCAGCGCGAAGTAGAGAATCTCCTCCTGCGGCAATAAGATTTCCAGCTTGTCCTGCAGCCGCTGCACCAAATCCTGTGCCGCCGGCCATTCCCGCGCGACGCTCGTTCGAAACTCATCCAGATTTCCGTTCTCAATTTTTACGTAATTGTAGAATTTCCAGCGCCGGATGGAGACGATGATGTGGATCACGAAATTCTGCAGCGACTGATCGGACATGTGAATGCCGTATTTTTCCATAATTTCTTCCAACAGGTCGCGCACAAACCGGATTTCATTCTGATTGGTGCTGGAAACAAACATCGCGTTGTCAGCCGCAAAATAGCCGGTCGAGACATTGGCGTGAAAGAAATATTCGGCGATGCACAGCCGTTTGGCGATTTCCTCCCCAACTAACAATATTCCATAATTCGGCCGGGAAATCAGCTCCAAATTGTAGTCCTTGAAGATTTCCCGCACTTCCTTCAGATCGGCGGTCAGCGTGGAGCGGCTGATATACAGCTCGTCGACTAAATCCTCGATCGTCAGATAGTAATCCACCGTCAACAGCTTCTTCACGATGTAATTGACGCGTTCGTAGCGGTACTTCGGCACGGTCTGCGCGGTTCGCAGCTCACGCCGCTTCAGCTCCGTCAGAAACTGATTATAGAGAAATTCATCGCCCACCGACAGCTGGTAACCGACCCCGGTCCGGGCCAGAATCGCCGCGTCGTAGTCCTTGAGGATCGCGTTCAGCTCGCCGATGTCTTTTTTGACCGTGCGCGCCGACACCTTGACCTTTTCCGCCAGCTGAGCGCTGGTCAGCGGCTGGGAGGCTTCCCCCAGCAAAATCAAAATTTGTTCCAGGCGGTCGCTGATGTATTCCATCCGCTTCCCCTCCTCTCTTAAAAGAATGCAGGGTTGCCCCTGCATGATGTGCTACTGCAGCTTATAATCCTTGAAGTACGTCTTCTTCCCATCCGGAATCAGGCGCAGCTCGACCTCAAAGCCGTCGCTGACCAGCTTGTTGCACAGCTCGATATCCTTCTGCGATACCGCGATCGCGCCGATCAGGTTCTCCTTCGTTTCAGCGTTCTTGCGGATTCCGCCCAGATTCAGCGAACCGATTTCCGGGATGCTGGTGAGGATATCGGCGGCGTCAGGGATGTTGTTGGTGATGACCATGACGTTGGTGCTGCTTTTTAAGTGAGTGCGGATCAGCGCCTTCGCTTTCTCCACGCTTTCGCAGACCAGCTTCGTTCCCCGCGGCTTGGCGATATCCAGCGTCATCTTCTGGAAATCATCCTTGGCGATCGCGTCGTTGGCAAGGATGATCATGTTGATCGACAGCTGCTTCGTCCAGGAAAATCCGACCGCGCCGTGGATCAGACGGTCGTCAACACGCAGTAATTTTATCATTCGCTTGTTCCTCCTTGTTTTTTACAAGCCGACTTCGTTGCCGGTTTTCGGCGCTTTGGAGCCCATGATGTCGTTCATCCGTTTGCGGGCTTCGTCCAGCGGATTGACCCATTTGTCGCGGCCCATCGCGGAGATCACCTGGAATGGGATGACGTTGAACAGGACGCTGAAATGTTCGTCGAGATGATGATTGATCGTCAGCACTTTCGGATCGTCGATCTTGCGGTTGGTGATCAGATAGACGCGGGAGGTGAGCTCATGGACGCTTTCGTACATTTTGACCGCGCGGTCGCTCGGCTGTCCCAGCGAATCGACGATGATCACCGTGCGCTCAGCGTTGGTCTCAATCGATGGTCCATGCAGGAATTCCTCCATCTCATAAGCGGTCGCGGCATGGCCGGTCGTCTCCGCGATCTTCAACGCCCCTTCCAGTGCAACGGCGTGATTCGGGCCATAGCCCAGAATCTGCACGCGCTTGAGGTCGGTCAGCTCTGCTTCATTGGCGGCATACCAGAGTTTTGCTTTTTCCACCGTCTGATCCATCGTGTCACAGGCCTGCTTCAGCTGTTCATAATATCCGGCGGCTTCTTCCGCGCTGATCAGGCCCTTGGCCTTGCCCGCCTCAATCGCGAACAACATGTAGTATAAGCCGAGCGTGACGACGCCCTTGGTGACAAAACCGATCTTTTCAATCCCCATGCCCCAGTTCAGACACAGATCGCAATGCTCCTTCATGACGCTCTCGACATTGCCGGTCAGGCCGATCGCCGTCAGGCCATGATCGCGGGCTTTCTGCAGGGCGTCGTTGGTGTTGGTCGAACGGCCGCTCTGCCCCGCGCCGAAGACAAACGTCTTTTCATCAAAGATCGTTTCATAATGATTAAAGGTAAACGAAGTGACGACTTCCGTTCTGACCTTGAGGACCTTTTCGACAAAGTATTTTGCCAGACAGGAGCCGTTGTAGGAAGATCCGGAGGCGATGATCAGGATCCGGTTGTACTCCTTTTTCGTATACAGATCGACGGCCGGCTGTACCAGCTGTGAAGCTTGTTCGATGTTGCGGCGGCACTGCGCCGCGCTTTCTTCAATATAACCCATCATCGTTTCCATTTCGACAATTCCTCCTTATGTTTTTCATGGAAAAGAGGAAGCAAGGCCCTTCGCAAAAGCCTTGTTCCCCTCCTTGTGCAATGCGGTCTGCCTGCCCTGCCGCTTTAAAACGCGCTAAACTTGACCCAAAATGGACGCTTCAGTCCACGGACAGGGAGACATAAGCCGTTTGAAGACTACGATTAGAGAATGCCGATGACGTTGCAGACGATGCCCAGAATGAACATGCCGATCATGATGTGCAGCATGTTGACCTGCTTCTTTAACAGCCAGGCGGTCGCCCACGTAATGCACAGCGGCAGCAGGCCCGGCAGAATTTCATCAAACAGCGACTGCAGCGCTAACGGTTCCATCTGGCCAAACTGAATGACTAACGGCGTCGAAACCGAAACCATCGACATCGTCATCGCGCCGATCACCATCAGGCCCAGGATGCCGAAGCACAGCGTCAGCTTGTCCATGATGTTCGACTTGTAGATCTTGTTGATAAACTTGCTTCCGAAATCATACGACTTCCACATCAGATACCAGCGGGCCAGGAAATGCGGTGCGTTGTAGAGCAGAATGAAGACGAAAGGCGCCAGCACGTTGCCCTGTAAGCCTAACTGCGCCGCGACGCCGGCCGCGATGACGCGGAAGGTGCCCTGGAACAGCGAATCGCCGATGCCGGCCAGCGGTCCCATCAGCGCTGCTTTGACAGCGTTGACCGAAGCCGGAGCCAGATCCGGATTGCTCGAGATTTCTTCTTCCATCGCGCAGGAGATACCGAAGATCAGTGTCGATACCTGCGGCGTCGTGTTGAAGAATTCATAGTGACGGCTGAGCGCCATCGCCAGATCCTTCTTATCCGGATAGAGTTCTTTTAACGCCGGAATCATCGCGTAGCAATAACCCGAGCCCTGATAATTCTGATAGTTGAACGAAGCTTCCAGCGTATGTGCGCGCCAGTACACGCCCATTAACGCCTTGCGGCTCAGACGCTTGGTTTCGCGCTTTTCGTCCGTGACTTCCTCTTCCGCCGCTTCCTTGTCCTCCGACTTGATGAAGAAGAAGGCGATCACCGCGAAGGCTGCGCCCAGGATCGCGACGCCCGTGTTGGTCATGCCCAGGAAGGCTGACAGCACGAAGCCGATGAAGTAGAACGCGCCGATTTCGCGGGTCCAGATCATATTCAGCAGCATCGCGAAGCCCAGTGCCGGCAAGATCGACGTGCCGACCTTCAAGCCGTTGTAGATCCACTGCGGAATGAAATCGACGACCGCCTGAACTGCGCCGGTGCCTAAATAGATGGACGCGAAGACCAGAATCATCATGATCAGACTGAACAGCCACCAGGTCAGCCAGTGATACCGTTCCACCTTCTTGTAATCGCCGATTTCGCAGGCTTTCTGCATCTCGACGATCCAGTACTGCATGACGACGCGGATGAACGTTTTTAACATATTGAACAGAATGCCGGTCGGAATTGCGATGGTCAGCGCGAACGCCGCGTCCTGACCGGACAGAATCGCCAGCCCGCCGCCGACGATCGTTGCGATGGAAACGTCCATGGATACCGAAATACCGATGTTCATGACGCCGATGAAGGCCAGCTCCAGCGTGGCGCCGATCAGAATTCCGGCTTGCAGATCCCCCAAAACCAGGCCGACCAGCGGTCCGAGAACGATCGGTTTGGTCAGCATCATGTAACCGTTGATCATATCGGTTCTCGACACGAGATAGATCAACGACAGAAGCAGTGCGTTTAGTAACATAAGTGTTTACCCCTTTCTTAACCTTGGTCTGTGATGCGGTGGGCCTGTCGGTTTGTTTTCAGCTCTCGCTTCCTTTCTTTTGAATAAATGAATTAACATAACAGATCCGGCTCTGCGCTTCGCTGACGCAGCGCTGCAGATCAGCGGCCAGATCGTCTGTTTCTTCCAGTTTCAGCACGTTGAGAATCAATTCGAGATTGACCCCGGCGAGGATGTGGCAGTTGGGCTTCAGCAGGCTGCGCATCATGTATTGATTGACGCTGCCGCCCAGCAGGTCGGTCATGATAATCCAGGTTTCCGCTTCGTGGCCCTCCATGATCTTCTGCATGCGGGTTTCCAGAGGCGTTTCGTCGGTATAGGCACACAGGGCTGTCACGTCCGGATTTTCGCCTGCCAGCCGGCACACCGCGCTGGTCAGTCCGGCGGCGTATTCGCCATGACTCGCGATCAGATATTTCACATTATTCCTCTTTCCATTCGTCCTTTTCAATGCCATTATAGAAAGCTTTGTAATCATTAACTACTCAATTAATTTCACTAATTCTAGTGCAGTGCATCAGCCGTCCGGGGCGTGAAGCAGCGCCGGAATTTCCGCCAGATCGTCAAACAAGGCGTGCGCCGGGGATTGATCAAATCCATACCGCTGGTCGCGCTTGGCCAGCACGCGCATGCCGGCGCGGATGGCAGCCTGAATGCCGTAGGTGGAATCTTCAATCACGGTGCATTGTTGGGGCTTGGCCTGAAGCTGGGCGGCGACGTGCAGATAGATTTCCGGATTCGGCTTGCTTTCCCGGAAATCATTGCCGCTGGCGATCACTTCAAACAAGGGCAGGATCGCGAGCTCCCGGAGCACTTGTTCGATGTTGGCGCGCGGCGAGCTGGACGCCAGAGCCAGGCGCCAGCCGGAGTTTTTCAGCTGATTCAGCGTTTGATGTACGTGAGGATTCGCCAGCTCGCGGTACGCGATCCGCTGCCCCTGATGGTACGCCCGGTAATCGCGGCGATAGGTTTCCTCACTATCATAAAATGCTGGATCCGCCTGTTTTAGAATCGAAAATGTTTTGCGGCTGCTTTCGCCGACAAGCCGGTCGAGCACCGCGCGGGGAAACGCATAACCCCGGCTGATCAGAAAATCTTCAAGCCGTTTGTAATAAACCGGTTCGGTATCGACGAGCACGCCGTCCATATCAAAGATGACGATTTTCTCCATCTTCAACCTCCTTTCTGTGTTCCTGCGGATTTATTATAGGAAGATTGTGCTTTGGAACAAAAACGGAAAAAGATCACCAAGCTTAGTGCAGCGTTCCCCCTGATTTCTGTGCGGCAATCCGCTATAATAGAAACAGAAGGGAGCGATCAATCATGCTTTTATTTGCTCAACCCGGACCTCACAACACCAACGCGGCGGTGGCCGAGGGCATCCGCAAAGTCAAACAGCTGAATACCGATCTCGTCTTCGCCTCATCCTCCGGCGCGACCGCCAAAATCGTCATCGCCGAAGCCCGAAAACAGGGATTTACCGGAAAACTGATCGACGTCCGTTCCGTCACCGACGTGCAAGCTCGCGGTCTCAACCGGATGGACGCAAAAACCAAACGTGAACTGGAAGCTCAGGGCGTCGTAATCGTCACCGCCGGCCACGCGTTAAGCAGTGGGGAACGGGGACTGAGCCGTCAGTTCAGCGGGATTTATCCGCTGGAAATCATGGCCGCCACACTGCGGACTTTGGGACAGGGCGTCAAGGTCTGTTTTGAATGCGCGGTGATGGCGCTGGACGCCGACGCGATCGAATGGGGAAAACCGGTCGTAGCTTTGGGCGGAACCGCAAGCGGAGCGGATACCGCCGTCGTGATCACGCCGGGCTATTCGGCCTCCATCCTCACCACCCGGATCCATGAGATTCTCTGCAAGCCCGCACTGATGCCGGACTCTGAGTCTTAATCGCGCACTGAAAAAACAGGATTCAGAATGAAGCGGAAAATCACTTTATCCGCCAGCCGGACAGCGCAGCAAAGTAAAAGTTCGCCCGATCAGATCACAGAAAAAGAATTCAGTCTTTTGACGACAATGAACCGTCAAAACTGAATTCTTTTTTATTTATAGTTAACTATTCGATCCGGAATGCGGGATTTTCAAAGTTGGAGCATCCGGGTTTTCCGCAAACGCTTCGATCCGGTTTGTCTGTGGTACTGCCGGGCTGCGGTTTTCAATTTCCCGCTTCAAAGCCGACAGCTCTTTTGGCGAAACCTCCGGCTGGGTCAGATTGTTAAGCCATCGTTCCTTTTTCAACAAACCCAGCGCTAACAGACATTTCAGTACATAACTGATTTCAACCAGAAAGTAAACCGCAGTCAGCGGCAAGTCGGTTCCCCTCGTCAATCCGATCAACAAGGGAATCGGAACGATCCACATGAACAGCGAATCAATCAGATAGATCGACCGGCTGTCCCCGCCGCTGCGGAAGACGAAATACACAAGAAAATGTCCGGTCGCCAGCGGGAATAACAGTGCCATGATCTGCATTAGCTGATCCGCCGTCCGCAGCGAAAGCGCAGAACCTGTGTAGATCAGCGGGATTGTCCAGCGGCAGAGATCAATCAGGATTCCAAACGCGATGGAAAGTCCCAGCGCCAGTTTGAACACACGCCGCACAACCTCCCTGGCCTCCGCTTTCTTTCCCTGCCCCAGAACCGGACCGACCAGAATGGTCAGCACCGTGCCGGCCGCGGGAAAAAGCACCCGGAACAGCTCATAGTAGGTCATCGCAATGGCATATCCGGCCGTCATCGGCGTACTGAACGACGAGTAGCCTTTAAATAACATCGCCAACCCCAAGCCATAGAATAATTCGTTCAATCCGATCGGAAGCATCGTTTTTCCAATCTGAATTGCCAGCGAACGCGGCATTTTCGGCGTCGTCTTCCACGCCTGCGCATAGACGCACCGCGAGCGTTTCATCAGGACCATCATGATCAGCGCTTCCGCACACCGGCACAGCAGCATCGCCAGACCCGCCCCCAACATGCCGCCAGGGATCTCTTCCAGCAAAATCAGATTCGCCAAAATCTTAACGATGACGGCGGCGCAGCTGCCCCACAGCGGAAGGCGCACCTGTCCGATCGCCCGCATCGCATTGGCAATCGCCTGCGACAGCACATAAGGAATCATCGACAGCGCCAGCAGCTGAAGATAGACCGCCGCCGGGCCTTCCAGCGCCGGATCGGAGGAAAACAGCCGGACCAGCGTTTGCGGGAAGGCAAGGCCAGCCAGGATAAACGGAAACAACAGCGCGATCGAAGATGTCAGAGAAAAGCGGAACGTCTGAACCATCCGCTGCGGCTGATCAATTCCGGCATATTGGGCGAGAAACACAACCCCGCCCGCCAGAATGCCGTTGAGGAAACTGCTCGGCACCGTAAACAGGCGGTTGACAATCGCAGCCGATGAAACGAAGAGATCGCCGTACCGGCCGACCATCACGTTGTCGATAATCGTGATCAGGTTGAGAATCAGCTGCTGCGCGATCATCGCCAGACAGAGATACAGGGCCTGCCGGTAAAAGTGTTTCATTGATTCCTGATACTTCTCCATCCCTTTCCCCTCCGCTCTGACTTTCATTCTTCCTTTAGTATAGAAAGTCCAGTTCAGCGTCAGAAGCTGAAAAAAATCACCATTTCTGGTGAAGTTTTCTTTCTCCTCTGGGCTGAATCAACAGAAGATTTTATTGTTTGCGGATTAGAAACGAAGGTCTTCGCACACGTTGATTCCCATGATTTCAATGGGGAAACTGGCTGCGGATCGCTTCCATCAGCGCCAGCACTTCCCGGGTCTTGGCTTGTGGATAGAGCGGGCTTTCCCGCCAGCCGTTGCCAACACAGCGGCAGACTTCCGCAATCTCCCCCGCCAGATCGGTATACTGAATTGTCGGCCGGATCATCTGCGTTCCCTGGGCGTTTTCCAGAATGATTTCCTCCGCCCGGTAATAGTAAGGAATCCGCAGCGTGCCTTCTGTTCCCCGGATCACGGCTTCGCGCGGACGTTCACGGTCGATCGCGCCTTCGGTCAGAATGCGCGCGCCACTGGCCGTCGTCAGTTCGCATTGGAAGTGAACGTCGATGTGATCGCGCAGCTGGGCCGTCACGTTCAAAGTCGGCGTCAGGTCCGGAAACAAATCCAACACGAAATAATAAAGATAGCTGCCGATGTCGTACAGCGCGCCGCCCTGAAGGGGATCCAGGATGTACCAGCCCGGTTTTGTCTGGCCTTTTAAATCGTAACAGTAATTGACATCGGCGCCGGTCACTTGACCGATAGCCCCGTCTTCGATCAGATTTTTGACGATCGCGCTGGTCGGGTAAAACGGCGTCTTCAGCGCTTCCATTAAGAAGCAATCCTGACGTTTCGCTTCCGCGCACAGCTGATCCCAGTCCGCGCTGGTAAATGCGGCGGGTTTCTCCACCAGGACATGTTTATGCTGCGCCAGCGCCGCCAGCGTCATCGCTTTATGCTGCGCATGCGGCAGTGCAATGTAAACGCAGTCAACCTCAGGACTGGCCAGACAGGCTTGATAGTTGTCGGCAATCCGTGCGCCGGGCACTGCCGCGGCCGCCGCTTCCCGCTTGGCTGGGGTCTGAGAAGCAATCCATGTGATCTCCGCTTCTTCAACCTGGGCGCTGTCATGAACGAATCGCTGCGCGATCCCACCATAACCTAATATTCCAAATCGCATAACTTCACACTCCTTTGACACCACTATACGCCTGCCTGGGGAAAAGAAAAAGCGAAGAATTGTGAATTTTTATAACGGATTTCTTACGGTTTTCTATTTTTCCTGATCATGGACTGTATTGAATTTCTTATTGATGTCCAAGCCCTCTCCGCCTTTGTTATGGAACTTCCGATTTCAAAAGTGTTCTGTTTACCCGAATTGTGCGGAAGCCGGAAGAGCGCCAAAGGGACACTCCTTCGATGAGAGCGTCCCTTCTTTTTACATTTTTTTGTTCGAAGCAGAATGGAGGAAGAACAATCCATTCAGATCCGACTGCTCTGCCGGAAAGTCCTTACTTGACCAGCGGTTCCCGCGCGTGATCCGACAGCGTCGTTTGTGTTGGCCGCGCCGTGATCTTGTCCTGCGTGATCGTAAACTTATCTCCAACAAAATAGTGGGTTGTTAATTCAAAAGGTTCGTCGTTGACATTCCACAGGATCGTCTGACGAAGCAGAGGAACATGATTGGAGCCGATCAGTTTGGCCTGTTCCGCGCTTGGCAGACAGGCACCCAGTTCCATATACCCATAGGACCGCTCAATCCCCAATTCTTCGATGTACTGGTTCAGCGAACCTTCCAGCCGTTTAATATCCATCGTCGGCAGAATATTCTGCGAAATATAGGAATACGAAATACAGATCAGACTGCCGTTGCCGAAACGCGTCCGGATGAAGAAATGCAGAAAGTCGTCCTCCGCTACATGCAGCAGAGCAGCGATGTCCGGAGCTTCCTTACCTTTGATAATTCCATATTTAATCAATTCAGCCGACGGTTCCAAACCGGCGTTGCGGATCATATCCGTAATGCTTTCAGTCCGCACCGAGCTTTTTTTGATCTTCGCCTTGAATTTGTCATCTGCGAACGTGCCCTTGCCTTTTATCCGTTTGATAAACCCATGCACGGCTAATTCGTTCATGGCCCGGGAAACCGTCATATGACTGGTGGAAAACCTGGCGCAGATCTCGCTTTCCGGCGGAAACGGTTCATCGTTAGCAATCTCTCCACTTTCGATTTTCTCTTTAAAGTAATTCACGATTTCCACATATTTTGGAAGTTTCGGCATGTTTTACCCCCTGCTTTTCAAACTTTCGGCAATTCTTTTGTTCTCAGAATTGCCGTGTTCTGTTTATTTCGTTTCTTCCACATTTCCATGTCTGAGGCTTGGATAATGCGACGAGACGTAACGCTTTTTGACCGGACTGACCTTCGTGTCGATTCCCGTGTCTTCGCAGATCAGAGCTGAAAGCACCTGAAAAGGAATCACATAGAGAATCGGCGAAAGCAGATCCGTCGTTTTCACTGAGAATTTCAGATCTCTTTCTGAACTTGCCACATCCTCCTCACAGGTGACCACAAATACATGCTCTGTAAAGACGTCTTTATAATACGGAACTAACTCCTTCAAGCGTTCCAGTTCTTTCCGGCCCTCGGAAGCGATCATAAAGATATAGTTATCCTGATTGTAAGCCCGCATCGGTCCATGCATCTGTTCTTCCATTTCATAACCGGTACACGGCCGGGAATACGTTTCAAAGAATTTCAGGCGTGATTCCAGCGCCGTTGGATAGTTCAGACCATAGCCTGCGATAGAGGATTTTGTCATTTGATAAAATTCTTCTTTATTACGATTATACCAGTCGATCGACTCATTGACAACTATTTCCAGGTTGTCGGCCAACGCCTTAGCCGCTTCATCCAACTGCTGATAATAGGCTTGATCAATCAGTTTTTTACGCCGCGCGATCTCAATGGCCTGGATGTAAAACTGGAAGATGGTTTCCGTATAACCGCGCGTTTCCGGACCGATTTCTTCTTCTTCGCAGACTAAATGACAGTATACGTCAGCCAATTCTTCCAGCACACTGTTTAATTGTTCGGTCACCGCAATGGTGAAATACCCGTCCTCCGCAGCTTTTTTTACCGCTTCACAGGTTGAGATACTGTCGCCGTGCTGTGAAAAGCCGATGACGCAGATTTCTTCTTTCTTAAAAATTCCGGACGGATTCGGATTCTCATGATAGGTAAACAACGTCGGTGCGCAGGCAACGCCTTCAACGTGCAGCAGCTCGACAAAGAGATTTTTAATAACCATCGAAACATGATTGGAAGTACCGGACCCCAGGAAATAGACTTTCTTAAAATCATGCTCGACAAAAGCGTCAACAAAGCGGGTCATATATTCATTGCGGGTAGCGTAGGCCTTCTTTAAAACCCGGGGTGTATCCTGAATATGACCGATCATTGAGAGTTTTTCTTTTTCCATGCTTTATTCTGTTCTCCTTTTTCTTGAATCACCGGGCAGCTCATCCCAAATATACCACATACCGTTCAAAAATCAACAGTAAATATATATTTGATATAAATTTCTTTCTTGAAAATAATTTGTGTTCTCCAAGGATTCAGGATATTCTGCGGTTTTTTGTCAGGAATATGCGTGAAATCATACAAATCTGTCATATATTAGGATGTAATCATTTGTTACTATAATTTTTAATATATATTTTTACAAGTTTTATATTTACAAATATATATTTATAGATTATACTGAGTTTAAATCAGGCAGCTCTCATCCAGTTTCATCCATTGAAAGGGGGAAAAAACATCGAATGAATCAAATTATCATCGCCGCCCATGGCCGGCTTGCGTCGGGCATGAAGGAAACGCTGGAATTTTTCGGCGCCCGAAACATCATCATTCTTGAACAAACCGTTCAGGAAACCGGCTTTGAGGCCAAGGCTGAACAGATCCTGCAGCAATGCGCCGGCCAAAACTGCATTGTCTTTACCGATCTGTACGGCGGTTCCGTCAATCAGATCTTTTTCAAAAACCTGCGGGATCATGCCTTTCATCTGATCACCGGCATGAATTTAGCGATGATTCTGGAATGTGCTTTCACGGAAACCGATCTGGATGCGTCGCAGTTAAAAGAAATCATCGCCAATGCCTGCCGTCAAACCTGTTACATGAACGACTTGTTGCTTCATTGCGGGGAAGAGGACGACTAGAAAGGAAAATCAATATGATCAGTTTATTGCGCGTCGACGGACGGCTGGTTCACGGCATGGTCGCCGTAACCTGGGTCGGGGAACTCAAGCCGAACGTTTTAGTGGTTGCCAACGATGCGGCAGCCAACGACAGTTTTCACACAATGACGTTAAAGCTGGCCAAGCCGGCCAATGTGGACATGTACGTCTGGACGCTGGCCAAGGCGGTTGACCGCTTGAATGGACCGAAATACAAAGCGAAGAAAATCTTTATCACGGTCGGCACAATCGCCGACGCGGAAGCGCTCGTCAGCCAATGTCCGGAGATTCGCCGCGTCAATGTCGGCCCTGAAGTCGACGGCACAAAGGGTCGGGTAACCGAAGGAAAAGTGGAGATCAGCGACGGCGTCTTTGCCTCCCCGGAAGAATTCGCATGTCTGAAACGCATTCATGATCGGGGCGTCGAGGTGTTCGCGCAGATCACTCCGCAAATGCCGGCCGTTGATTTTACGGATTTCGCTCAAAAATTTGAATAAGAAGGAGAAAAGGGTATGATTTTACAAGCTATTCTCGTCGGTCTTGTCGCGGGTTACGGACGGATCGAACAATCCTGGTTTGGGCAGCAGATGATCGCGCGGCCGATCTGGCTGTGTACGCTCGTCGGACTTTTGTTAGGAGATTTAAAGCAAGGTGTCATCATCGGCGGCACGCTGGAGTTGATCTGGGCCGGCGTCGTTCAGATCGGCGCTGCACCGACAGAGGTTGTCAGCGGCAGCGTGCTGGCCTCGGCGCTGGTCATCACCAGTGGTCTGACCGTCGAGGAAGGCGTCGCGCTGGCGATCCCGGTCGCGCTGCTGGCCAGCGTTATGAATACGTTTATCTCGTCGGTGAACTCTGCCGTTCTGTCTTCCTTGACGAACAAAGCGGTGGAAAACTGTGATACCAAGATGATCTGGTGGACCGGCATCGGCGGAGGCATCATTTATTTCATCGTCTACTTTGTCGTTATCGCCCTGGGCTTTATGGCCGGATCCGTCGCGATCCAGGCGGTCATTGATTCCATTCCAGGCGTCGTCCGCTACGGTCTGACCAACGCTAGCAAGCTCCTGCCTGCGATCGGCATCGGCATTCTGCTGAAATTTACGTTCGATTGGAAATATGCCGGCTTCTTTGCGCTGGGCTTCCTGCTTCCAACCTATCTGGGAATGGGCACGATGGGCGTCGCACTCACTGGACTGGTCTGCGCATACATCTATTATCAATTTAAACCGAGAGCAGAGGAGGACGACTAATCATGACAAATCCGGTTCAATTATCAAAAAAGGAACTGAATAAGGTATTCTGGCGTTCCTATCAGGCGCTGGGGTGTTATACCTACGATAAGCAGCAGGGGATTTCCTACATGCGCGCCCTGCTTCCGGCGCTGCAGAAACTCTATCCGGATCCGGAAGATCTGAAAGAAGCCCTGATCCGTCACAACGTCATGTTTAATACGACCTGCGCTTTCGTACCGTTCTGTCTGGGCATCACCTGCGCGATGGAAGAGGAATACGCCAACGCCCCGGAAGGTACGTTTGATCCGCAGTCGATCAGCTCCGTCAAGATCGCTTTGATGGGACCGCTAGCCGGGATCGGCGACAGCTTCTTCTGGGGAACGTTCCGGGTAATCGCCTGCGGGATCGGCGCTCCGCTGGCTGCGGCCGGCAATCTGCTCGGGGTCGTGCTGTATCTGTTGTTAAATTTACTGCCGTCAACCTTGACCCGTGTCTATGGCTTTAAGCTGGGGTATCAGGGTGGCCGGGAATTCCTGGCGAAAATCCAGGCTGACGGCACTCTTGAAAAAGTGACGGAGGCCGCAAAGATTTTGGGTCTGGTCGTCATCGGCGGACTGGTGCCGGCGATCGTCGCGGTGCCGGTTTCCCTGGAGCTGAACATGGGCGGCGGTTCGTTCATTCTGGCGGATGTTCTCAACAGCATCATGCCGAATTTACTGCCGTTGATCTTATCCGTCGTTGTTTATCATTACATCCAGAAAGGCGTCAGCGTCAACAAGCTGTTATTCCTTCTGTTAGGCTTAGGCATTTTATTAACGGCGGTCGGTTTCTTCCCAATGGGATAAGCTGGCAAAGATAGTTTCAGGATAAGCAGGCTGAGAGATCGCCTGCTTTTTCATATATAGAAGTAAGAATAAAGTATCCTATTCGATATAGGTTTAGATGAGCATAAACTATTGATATTAAGAACAAATCATGTGTGGGATATTCAGTTGATCTTAGTATTTTATTGAGGGTTTCTGAAATTAGGATATACTATTTTTATTCGTATCAGATAACAGATCAGGCAACTATGCGGGAGAAACATTTGACTTTATCCTGGGACCTGTTGCTAACGATGCTGCTGTAATGATAAAGGATTCATCAAACAGAAGATTATGTAAAATTATGTGTTTTTTATATTTCAGAGAGGCTTTTTCAAAAAAACCGCAATATTCTTAATGGAGATGATATGGATGGATAAACTTAAACTTCCTGAAAAGAATACTGAAGATGCGGTTACACCTGATAAAAACCAGAA
Source organism: Holdemania sp. Marseille-P2844 (assembly GCF_900120005.1). Classification (GTDB taxonomy): domain Bacteria; phylum Bacillota_I; class Bacilli_A; order Erysipelotrichales; family Erysipelotrichaceae; genus Holdemania. The sequence continues at coordinate 32,459 of NZ_LT635454.1, read as the reverse complement.
AGCGCGACGATTTTCGTTGATGGATGACATGGTTTCAAAATTTGTTTTTAATGATCCTGCCGACCCCTGGACGCCATTGGGCTTTCTGCAGGCGATGCGTCCGGAATATCCGATGTCGGACATTCAGCTGCATTCCGGCGAAATGATCGCACGCTTTCCCGCGGATAAAACTATCCGCTATGATGTTCATGGAATCATCAATAACACGCTATTATTCGATATGGAGTTCCAGCGGTATGGAAATGCCCGGGATCAGGAAAGACGGATCGCCTATTATTTGACGCGTTTGTTCAATGCACAAGAGCTGCGCGGAAAGTCTTTTGATCAGTTAAAGCCTGCCTGGCTGATATTAGTCGCAGATTGGCCTGACGATGACGTTCCTTTTGAGCAAAGCTTGACAAGTATGCTTCATCTGAGTATATTGAATGTAGGCAGATGCTTCTTATTTGAAAATAAACCTGTTGGAAAATTAACTGTCCGTGAGCGTTGGGCGCTTGTTTTCCAATATGCGGAAGATCCCGCAAAAAAAGAACTGATCCATCAGATCATTGATATAGATAAAAACTGTGAAAGGGCGGTGTTAAAAATGGCAACATGGAGTCCGGAAGTGTTGGCTTACATTCAAGAAACAAGAGAAATAGGCCTTGAGCTGGAAATGAATCAATGGAAATGCGACATGCGGAAAGAAGCGTTGGCAGAAGGAAGACTCATCAAACTCATCGGTTCCGTTATGAAAAAGGCAAAGAAAGGATTATCCGCCATAGAAATCGCAGACGATTTAGATGAGGATGGAGAACTCATTCGATGTATCCTGACAATAATTCGAAATCACCCTGACTGGTCAATCAAACAGATTACCGCCCAGGTATTGAAAACCTGGAAAATTGATATATCACCCGAATATATTTATTCTGACTAATTCGTTATGATCCATTTGCGGCATAGTACAACGAATTCAGAGCAGCCGGCGTAGTCTACCATGAGCCTGATAAAGAAAAAAAGTCAGCCCTTTATACAGCTGACTGAAGTGTACCCTTCCTTCTTAAAATTCCAATACTCACCCTCTTGTCGTAAAATTATTAAATGTAAAACTTCATAAATCGAAATTGTATTCTTATATTCGACCCAAGTTTAAGACACTCTTTATTATTCTGCCTTAATATATCGCGCACTCCGAGCCTGCCCGATCCGTTTAATACTTCCGCTTTTCACCATAGCCCCCAGCACAGCCTCCACCGTAGTGGGGCTGACATCCGGCAGGATGCGGCAAATCTCAGCTTTGGAAATGGGCGTAAGGCTGTTTAGCACGGTTGCCTCCACACGGGCCTTCTTCGTGATTTTCTTACCATGCACAACAGCAAACCGCTTGTCCAGTTCCTTATAGCACATATACAGCGTAGAAAGAAAGTTTTCTATAAAAGGAAAATAACTGTTCTCGTTGTTTTCCCAGCCCTCTGAAGATTGACGCAGAGCTTCGTAGTAATAAGCTTTATAGTTGTTGATCTGCTCCTCGAAAGAAACATACTTTCCAGCGTCATATCCGTTTTTATAAAGCAAAAGCAGGGAAAGTAACCGGGACATTCTTCCATTACCATCCCTGAACGGGTGGATACATAGAAAATCCAAAATCACACAGGGAATAAGAAGAAGCTGATTGATATTGGCGTCATTTCTTGCCTCCAGATAAGCCAGCTCCAACTGCTCCATCGCCTGGGATGTTTCTGCCGCAGGCGTGGGACGAAAACGTACCCGCCGCTGGCCCTGGGCATCCACTTCCAAAATCACGTTGTCATCGGTCTTATATTGACCGCCGTACTCATATCCGGCAATGGACATCAACATTTCATGAAGCCGTAAAATATCACTCTGCCGAAAGTCCATATGATCGTATCCCAGATGGATGGTATTCAACGCATCCCTGTACCCGGCAATCTCCGCTTCGTTATGATTCAAAGGAGCACTGTTTTGATTAACAATCGCGTTGATACGCTCATCACTGGTGACAATACCCTCGATGGCGTTGGAGCTTTTGACCGACTGGACCTTGGCAATGGCCTCCAGTTCCGTAAAAATCCGCGTGTACTCCTCCTTCCGCATACCCGCCATGGTTTTCAGCGATGCAATGCTGGATGTCAGGTTGATAAGGTTTGCAGGCAGCAAACCATTGTTTAAAAAGGAATAATCAAATATCCTCATTCCATAGTCTCCATTCTTTTCTGCATATAAATTTACCATATTATATGCAGTAATTCAAACAGTTACACTTTTTTTCTGCATATATTATTTCAAAAGATATGCAATACGTAAAAAATCGATGTTACCGTGATTATTCCGACGGCTTTTATGTCTATTGTCCGCCTTCCTCTGATAAAACCACTCTAGATGGCGTGGTTCCATCATCCGTTATGCAGGCCGGCCCGTCATTGCTCAAAGCTGGATTGAAGACTAGGATTATGATCTTAACATTGCGGAAAAAGTTTGTGATCGGTTTACTGCGAGCAAAATTTTATGTTTTTCCGCTTATTGTATTCGCTGTGACTCTCTGATGCTTCCTGGGAGTGTCCTGCAGAAAGTTTCTAAAACTGAATAATCCTGCCTCTCTTTCTTTTCAGTGCGGCATGGAAATGATTAATTTCCATCCCTTTAAAACGCTTTAGCAAATTATAATTTTAGGGAGTTTTATTTTTTTCCTTTCCTCTGCCATGCACTTTCCTAATAGAAATGAAAAACGCTGCCATCAGAGACAACGCTTTCTAATTGAATTTTCTGCCGAGAATGATCCTCCGGCAGCCGCAGCATTTCACTTCCTAGATTCGAGGAAAGGGAGGAAAACGATCTAGTAAGTATAGCTGCCCATCTTTTTGTGGAAATCCGGATCGCTGGCAACGTTGCAGTCTATGCCCAGATCCAGCGATAATTTTCTCGCCAGCACCTGCAGCGGCACAATATACTCCATCGTTGCGAAATACGGATCATTAACAAACGGGTAAACGAAATTATGCGGATCCTCAGCCTGGGAAGCCTCCGAAGTGATCACATAGTTCGGGTTATGCCGCTCGCGGGCGAAGTAATCCCGCATCCGCAGACAGCGTTCAAAATACTGTCCCGGGCAAGCCAGATAAACCATCATCGTGTCTTCGTGAATCGAATGATATACGCCGTGCATGAATTCTTCCTGCTCGTAGCCGACGACGCTGTAACGCACCGCTTCCAGAATTTTCAGCGTGCCTTCCATCATGGCCGAAATACAGCTTTCATAGCCCACCAGAATCATCCGGCGGCAAGGAAGCAGATCTTCCTTATTGCGCAGATACCACTGGCTCGCCTGTTCCGCAATCTCCGGAATGTTGTCGCAGGTTTTCACCATCTGTTCCGTTAACCGCGTTTTCTCTTCTTCTGAAATCCGGCCTAAACGCACCGCCAGCTTCATGCCCAGAAGCATAATCGTCGCCATCGTGCCGATATACCCCTTGGTCTTCGGGCCGGCATATTCCATGCCGATTGCCAGCAATATCGTGACGTCCGCATGATCGCTGACCGGCTTGCCGGCCTCGCCGGTAACGACGATCGTCTTTAAGCCCAGTTTCCGCGCTTTATCCAGCGCCGCGATCGTGGAAGAACTGCGGCCGGCCTGGGAAATTCCAATGACCAGCGTATGCGGGTTCAGAATCAATTCATTGTCCTTAAACTGCATCGGATAGCTGGCAAAGACCTTAACCTTCAGCACATCCTCAAGCAGCTTTTTACAAGCCAGCGCGCCGTGATAGGATGTGCCTGAGCCGACGACATAGATCTGTTCGATCGTGCCGTCTGCACAGTAATCCAGCGCTTCTTTGAATATTTCATCCTGGTGCTCGACGATGTTGCGCACCGCCGGCTTGGATTCCAGGATATACTGGTACATATCCCAGTTTTTTTCCGTCATGAATTAGCCTCCTTATTGATTGACTGTCCGGTAGTAATAGTTATAACGGGAACCGATATACAGCATCTCCGTGTATTCGATCAGATCATCGTCCTGGTCGTACATCCAGGTGATGTTGCGCAATAACGCCACATCCTTGATTTTCAACAACCGCTTTTCTTCTTCCGTCGGCATCATCGCCGTCATCTCGCCGTCGCTGTACTTAAACTGCGCCCCGTTTTCCTGCATGATCTGATAGACCGAGCCTTCGATCTTCCGCAGATCCACGCTCGACATGTATTTCTGCGACAGATAGGTATAGCTGATCGCGATCGGCGTTTCATCCGCCGTGCGGATGCGCACGATATAATGAATCGCATCGTCCGGACTCAGCTTCATTTTTTCCATCAGCTTCGGCAGTTTATCCGCCCGCTCGATCCGATATTCGATCAGAATCGCGCCCGGCTTCTGCCCCATCTTCGTGATGTCGTCGGTAAAACTCGTCAGGTTGCCGATCGCCTTGACGATCTGTTGGTTGTCGACAAAGCTCCCCTGTCCTTTGACCCGGCGGATACAGCCTTCCTGGGCCAGAATGTTCAGGGCCTTGTTCGCGGTCATGCGCGAAACCTTAAACGCCTGCGCAATTTCAATTTCGTTAGGTAGTTGATCGCCCGGCTTGAGCACTTTATCGACGATCTGTTGACGGTAGTAATTAATTATTTGTTCATATTTATTCATTTAATCCAGCTCCGAGGGATCGCTGATCATCGCCATCAGCGACTTTCTATTCTTATCATTATTAGTATACCTCATTGCCTGGTTCAGGTAAATCTCTACCTGTTCCGGCTGGTTTTTATAATGGTAAAGTTTAGCCAGACGGAAGGCGATCAGCGACTTGATTTCGTCGTTTTCACATTCCGGCAGCGCCTCGGTCAGCTCCTGGATTAACGTGGTGTCTTTCTGGATGTAAATACGGTCGAGCTGTTCCACTTCCCCGCGGATCAGTTCCGCTTTCTGCCCCTTTTTCCCATTTAACAACGGCATCAGCTGGTCGCGGCAGGTCTCGGCCAGCGCGCGGTCGCGAAATTGCAGGGCGTAGCCGAACATCCGGGAATCAAGCGCGATCTTTTCATCCGCATTCATCTTCAGCGAAGCGAACTGCGCGTAGGTCGCGCGAACCTGATCATGATCCTGCAGATCAATAAAATAGTTCAGCTTCATCATCAACAGCGACACCTTGGAAAAATTAAATCGGCAGTAAGGGGAATCGAGCAGTTTGAAAAAGCTGTCCGTATCCTGTTTCATTTTGAATGTATACAGCTTCCGCAGCGCTTTCTCGCTCACCCATTTTTTATAGATCACGCTGCCGAACAAACACAGCAGCGTGATCCAGAGGATCGGATTAGTCATGGAACCGGTTCAGCGCCCGGGCAAACCGTTTGGCCGTGATGTGCGGACGCGTAATCGCGTTGCCGACAACGACGGCGTAAGCCCCCATATACAGGCACTGGACCGCGATCTCCGGTGTGGCGACCTTGCCCTCCATGATAACGCGGGCGCCGGTGCCTTTGACGGCATCGACGATATCCCGAAGCAGAATATAATCCGGAGCGTCCTTGATTTCCAGCTTGTCGAAGGCGCCGGCTTTCGTATACCCGGCTAAAGTCGGAGCGACGAAATCCGCCCCCATTTCCGCGGCGATCCGCGCGTCCTCCGCGGTGCTGACATCGGCGAAGATCAACGCCTCCGGAATGTTTTCCTTGATTTCCCGGATCGTTTCATACGCCAGCTTGCCATCGTCGCGGTAGTGATGCGTCGCCTGCACGGCGATGATCTCCGCGCCGGCTTCCCAGACCGCTTTCGCCGCTTCCAGATTCGGCGTTAAATAAACGTCCTTCACATTGCGGTTAATTTTCCAGATCCCGATGACCGGCAGATCGACCTGCGCCTTGATCGCCCGGATATCCTCCGGGGAATTCGCGCGAATGCCTTTCGCTCCTGCCCAGGCCGCGCACTCCGCGAATTTAACGGTGATGCCTTCCATATAATGAGGTTCCTCCGGCACCGCCTGGCAGGAAACGATTAAGCCGTCTTTCAGACTTTCCAGCACTTCTTGTTTTTTCATTCCGTTTCACCCCTGTTTCATTCGACTACAACAGACCCAAAGCGACAGCCAGGACACCCAGAACCAGCAGGGCGATCATGATGACCGTACCGGAATAGCGTTTCTGTAAGCCCCAGTAGCACGCGAAGGTCAGACCCAGCGGCAGAATCTTCGGGCAGATCGCGTCAAAGATCTCCTGCAGGACAACCTGCGCGCCGTTGATATTCAGCACCGTAACCAGATTGACGTTGACCATTGAAGCCATCATCGCGCCGATAACGACCAGGCCCATGATGCGGGCAGCTTCCGTCAGCTTATTCAGTGTGCCGTCTTCGGAAATCCGGGTCAGGAATTCGCTGCCGCCTTCATAACCGATTTTGAAGCCGACGCGGCGGACGATTTCCGATGGAATAAAGTTGATCAGGAAATACAGGATCGGACCTAAGATGTTGCCGGCGACCGCTAACGGCGCGCCAACGCCGACGCCGATGACGCGGAAGGTACCCCAGAAGAAGCTGTCACCGATGCCGGCTAACGGTCCCATCAGAGCTGCCTTGACGGAGTTGATCGAAGCGACGTCAAATTCGCCGTCCGGGGCGCTGGCGCACTGTTCCTCCATCGCGCAGGTGATCCCGATGATAAATGGACTCGGTGTGGTCGCGCAGTTGAAGAATTCCAGGTGGCGTTTGACGCCGGCCTTCATCTTCGCTTCATCTTCGCCGTACAGCTCGCGGATAGCGGGCATCATCGTCCAGGCGTAGCCTGTCGACATCTGGCGTTCATAGTTGAAGCATCCCAATAATTGATAGTGACGATTATAAACTTTCTTTAAGGTTTTCGAGCTTAATTTCTTCATGCCGATCGTCATCTTACAGTTCCTCACTTTCATCGCTGGCGCTCATGGAGCCGGACTTGCCGCTCGGAGCGAACTGGTAGTAAACATAAGCGCAGATTACGCCGATCACCGCTGCGGCAATCGTGCTGACGTTGAAGAAAGCGACTAAAGCGAAGCCCAGGAATAAGAACGCCGCGAACTTCTTGTCAAAGGTCAGCTGAATCAACATCGCGATTCCTAACGCCGGAAGCAGGTTGCCGGACTGAGCCAAACCGGACTGGATAACGGCCGGAATGTTGTTGACGATCGCCGTGATGACGTCGCCGCCGATCAAGAAGCCTAAGAAAATCATCGTGAATTTGAAGACGAAGTACAGCGCGCTGCCCATCCAGTTGGACATTTCAACGCCCTTCCAGTCGCCCTTGTCGGCGCATTTGTCAGCGCGGTGCGCGAAGGTGGTGTTGAGGATGCAGACGCCGATGGAACCGACCTGGGCCAGCAGTGCGATTGGAATCGCCAGGGCCAGCGTGGTTTCGTAGGAAGCGCCGGTTTTGATTGCCAGCGCAGTGGCCAGCGCACTGCCGACAACGACATCCGGCGGCGTGGATGTTCCGATACCGACTAAGCCCATCCAGACCAGTTCCAGATTACCGCCGATGATCAGGCCCATGGTGAAATCCCCCATGATCAGGCCGACGATCGGGCCGATGAGAATTGGCCGGTCCAGCATGTGCTGACCGCCGATGCGGCTTTCCATGTAGATCAAGGTTGCGACGAGCGCGACTAAGAATCCCTGAAGCATAAGTTTTTGCCCTCCTTATAATTTTTTATTTGGCAAATATTTTTTCAATGTCTTTGAAGTTCATGCGGTCCTGAGACGGTGTGATCTGCGCAAAGACTTCCACACCGGCGTCGGCCATTTTCTTGGCGCATTCAAATTCCTTCTGCGTCATGAAGACCTGCGGCAGCGTCGGAATGTAGTCTTCGCCCGGCTTCTTGTTGACGCCGGCCGTGCCGATGTTGAGCTTGGCGATCCCCTTGACGCGTTCCCAGATGTAGCAGGCATCCTCGACGGTTTCCGTGACCAGGAATATTTTTTTCCGGTCGTTGATCGGATTGTTCAGCGCCTTGATCGAATCATCGCGGGTCTTGATGATCAGTTTGACGCCCGCCGGTTTGGCCAGTTTCATCGTCGCGGCCTTAAAGCTGTCCCCTGCCGCTTCGTCGTTGGCTACCAGAATCGTTTCCGGCTTGATCGCGGAAGTCCAGGACACAGCCACCATGCCGTGAATTAACCGGTCGTCCGCTCTGACTAAAATAATCATAAAATCCTCCTTTCCTTTTTATAACGCCTGATTCAGTTCAGGTCATTACCTCAATGATTTTGTTTACAGCTCGTCGTCCTCGGTTAGATCTGCTTCTTCAGCTTCAGCGTTCAGCGTGTTCATGCACATCATTTCCGCTCTTGCACACTCGACGATCTGCGCGGCCAGCTCCGGTGTAATGTCTTCGCTCTGATAAACCATTTCCAGCACTAACGGAAAGTTGACGCCTGTGACCAGCACAAACGGGATTTCCCGCATCAGCTTCGCAGCGATCTGATTCACGCTGCCTCCGGCCAGGTCGGTCAGAATGACAAGGTTGCCCGGTTCCATTGCCGCCAGCTTGGCACGCAGTGCTTTTTCAAATTCATTATCCTCGACATAGGCGTTGATATAATGAATGTTAGCGGCGTCGCTGTTGAAGAAATGAATCGCGTTGGCCAGCCCTTCGGCGAGCGTGGAATGAGTGGCGATCAGAAATTGATTCATGCTTGTTCCTCCGGTTTCTTATGAGCGAACGCCCGGCGTTTCGGCGGATAGACGCTGGTGTCGTAGCCGATTTCCTCACAATTACGGGCCGCCATCAGCTGGAAGGGAACAACGAAGGCCAGCGGACTCAAGTCGGGCGCGATCGGACTGCGGAAATGCAGATCCTTCGGATTTGTTGCTTGTTGATCGGCATAAAAGACAAAGACGTGCTCGGTCACTTCATTCTCCCGGATCCAGTCCAGAAACAGTGGAATCCGCGTGCGTTCAACTTCATTGCTTGCGATGAAATACAGGTAGGTTTGATCGTCGAACGCCATCTGCGGCCCGTGGATCAGTTCCTCCAATTCATAGGCGCTCAGCGGCTTGTGGAAGGTTTCATACATTTTCAGAACGCCTTCCAGCGCGGTTGGATAATTTGTTCCATAAGCGGCGATATGCCCCTTTTTCATGTCCAGCAGCTCCGGCTGATTGCGGTCGATCCATTGCTGGACTTCTTCGATCAACGCATCGAAATGCTCGAGCATCGTTTCCGCTTCCTGCAGTTTCTGCTCGCTTTGCGCTTTCTCCAGCTGTCCCAGCGCCGAGGCAATTTCAACAGCCCACAGATAACCGGTCAGCAGCGTGATGATGTAGCCTCGGGTTTCGATCGGGATTTCTTCCTTGCCGCAGGTTAACGGCACGACGACGTCGACCTCGCGGGTGATCAGGCTGGACAACGCTTCCGTCAGCGCAACGGTAAAGTAGCCCGCATTTTTAGCTTTGCGCATCGCCTCCACCGTGGAAACGCTGGTGCCTGACTGACTGATGCCGACGACCAGAATCTGATGCGGCTGATAGATCTCATTGTTATTGATCTGCGTATAATTCGTAAATACCGTCGGAATCACGACTTCCGCTTCCACCTTCAGGTATTTTTCAAACCAGTTCTTAAAGCTCAGCGCCGCATGATAGCTTGTTCCTGAACCCAGAAAATAAACTTTCCGGATATCTTGATTCAGGAACAATTCAATCATCGGATTGACGAAACAGGCTCTTTCGGCAAACGACTGACGAAGTGCCCGGCCTTGATCCAGAATATATCCAGCCATCGTCGGTTTTTCCATTTTTCTCCTCCTGTATAATCATGTTTTTGTTTATTGTATATACATAATATATTTCGTGAATACGCTTACGTCAAGATAAATTTGTAGATTTTTGTAGGATTTTCTTTTTGAGTTGGAATGAAAGCATCGTAAATCAGTGACTTTGTAATCATTTATTGCTTTATTATGTTATTTATTTTCGCTTTCTCTCTTTGTCTTTCGCCCTCTCTCTCGCCTTACGCCTAGCACTATATATGTATAATCATTCAATAATATGACTATATTTTTATCTCTTATATTTTTTACATTCAGTTCCCCCGTTGTTTTGACGCAGGAATTTTTCAGAGCAATGGGGATCAGAAAACTGATCTTCGATACAATAAAAAAAGCCAGCTGTCGTTTAACAACTGACTTTGATTCCTTCTGTTTAAGCTTATCCGGCGGCATCTGAACACCTTTGCCCCTTAAGAAAATTATGCCATCGTTTAAGCAGTCATGAATTCATACATATCGCCGGACTGGATATAACGGCACGGAACGGCTTCGCCCAGCGCTTTTGGGATATAGCTGACCATGTATTCCATTCCCGGTTCCTCCGTATTAAAATGGCCGACTGCCAGAATCGCTTTCGGCATCCCCAGCATCGCACTGTCGCGGATGTATTCGCTGACGGTAAAATCGATCAGTTCCATCGAGATCAACAAGTCGATATTTTCCTGATCAATCCGGGTGATCATATCGTTGTCGCCGCCCAGGATGTGACTGGCAATCGCGACTTTCCTGACCTTCGCCTCGGTGTTTCCCAGCATTTTCAATCCGGTCAGATGGAATTTCTCCATGATCAGGCGTCCAATTTCCTTAACCGGCGTTTCCGGTATCTCAAAAACCATCGGGCGGACCGGATCGCAGCATAAATATTTTTCCCAGCCTAAAGTGACCATAACGCCATGAAAAATCCCGTCTACATAGCCGCCGTTCATCGGAATCCCGGAATGGATATAATCATGATCCCGCCAGACGACGATGCCGGTTTCATCCAGCAGCTGCTTTTTTGCCAGAAAGGTTTTATTCCGAGCTTCGTCCAGCCAGTCGGTATGATCGCCGTGATTCCAGAACAGCGCTTCATGACTGATGATCAGATTGGCGCCGCTGGCGCTGGCCTTGCGGATGACGTCGACTGAAGCATAACACGTCGTCACGATGCCGGTACATTCCTGATCCGGATTTCCGTAAAGGATCTGATCCCGGGTTACCGCGTCGTCAATCGGTTTGCCATTGGCGATTCCGCGATGATACTGTTTCATTTTCTGTATGACTTCACTAATTTTCATAACAAACCTCCTGTTTGTATTGTAACCCCTTTTTCCGGCTTTTTCTATGCCTGAATCGCCCGTTTTATCCCTCGGAATCCTTCGGCTTCGACAAAGAGGCGCATCCGGATTCGGAAAATTCATAATCATTGATTTCAGGGAAATCCAGAAATTCCGCCAAAGTCATATCAAAAGCACAGGCAATGCGGAAAATTGTTGCCATACCTGGATTTTTATACATTCCCTCTACGATCCGCGTCAACGTCCGCTCGTTAATCTTCGCTTTTTTCCCCAAAATCTCCACTGAGATGTGTTTAAGCCTGCATAGTTCCTGTATCCGTTTCGCTAAAATTTGATTGTATTCCATAGTTATTCCTGCCTTACTTCATAGCCTGCATGTCCATCGTTTATTCTGTTTTTTCAGGTTATTGTCAATTTGAGAAGGTTGCAATAAACTCTGAACTTCTTAATTATAATCGATTCCCGGTCCAATAAACCATACCTGATTTCCAACTTGCTTCGATTCCAACGCTTCGGCAGCCTTGTTCTGTATTCCAAATCTGGAATATGATCCTCTTCCCCTAAGCCAGAATCATTTCAAAACGATCCGCTGTATAACAGATCATACGCTCATCCTTTGCAAACAAGAAAAGATGGCCGCATAGACCACCTTTTGTTAACTTATTCAGCTTCCGCTTCCGGACGTGAATTTTCCGGCGTTTCCGCAATCGTGGACGCAGATTCCGCCGATTCCGTGGCAGCTGCCGCTTTCATCTCCGGTGTCGGCAGATCCAAAAACGGTTCGCCTTTAATGATCTTATCAATCTGTTCGGCAGTCAGCGTTTCATTTTCAATCAGCGCTTCCGCGATTTTGATCAGTTCATCTCTGTGCTCCAGAATAATCTTCTTGGCTTCATCATGGCACTGGTCGATGATCTTGCGAATCTCCTGATCAATTTCAAACGCAACCTGTCCGGATACGTTGCTCGCCGAGTTGTAATCGCGGCCCAAAAAGACGTTCTGCTGACCATGATCATACTGAACCGGGCCGAGATCGCTCATGCCGTACAGCGTGACCATATCCCGCGCCATCTTCGTCGCCTGCTCGATATCGTTCACCGCACCGGTTGTGATATCGTCAAAGAACACTTCTTCCGCGACGCGGCCGCCCATGTAGCCGGTGATCGCCGACATCAGGTCGTTCTTCGTGTTCATGATCTTTTCTTCCTTCGGCGTCATCAGGTTGTAGCCCCCGGCGGTGCCGCGCGGAATGATCGTTACTTTCTGAACAATATTGGAGTTTTCCAGATTCAGGCCGACGATCGCATGGCCGGATTCATGGTAAGCCACCAGTTTCTTGGATTTTTCATCATATTTTCTGGACTTTTTGGCCGGGCCCATCATGACGCGGTCAATCGCTTCGTCCAGATTGTGCATGTGGATCAGATCGCTGTTTTCCCGCACCGCCAGAATCGCGGCCTCGTTCAGCACGTTTTCCAGATCCGCGCCGGAAAAGCCCGGCGTCCGCTTCGCTAAAGCGTCCAGATCAATTTCCGGAGCCAGCTTCTTGTTGCGGGCATGGACTTCCAGAATGGCCTTACGGCCTCTGCGATCCGGCAGAGAAACGGTAATCTGACGGTCAAAACGGCCCGGCCGCAACAGCGCCGGATCGAGGACGTCGGGCCGGTTGGTCGCCGCAATCACGACGATACCGGCATTGTCCGTAATGCCGTCCATCTCGACTAACAGCTGGTTTAATGTCTGTTCCCGTTCATCATGACCGCCGCCTAAACCCGCGCCGCGCTGGCGGCCGACCGCATCGATTTCATCAATGAAGATCATACACGGGGCTGTCTGCTGCGCTTTTTTAAACATGTCGCGGACACGGCTCGCGCCGACGCCGACGAACATTTCAACGAAATCCGAGCCGGAAATCGAATAGAACGGAACGTCTGCTTCACCCGCAACCGCCTTCGCCAATAATGTTTTACCAGTACCTGGCGAGCCGACCATCAGGATGCCCTTCGGAATCCGCGCGCCCATCTTGGCAAACTTCTTCGGCGATTTCAGGTAGTCGATAATTTCCGCCATTTCCTGTTTTTCTTCATCGCACCCGGCGACGTCGTCAAAGCGAACCTTGATGTTGCCTTCCAGCCGGGCCCGGGATTTTGAGAATTCAAAGGCCTTGTTATTGCCGCCGCCGTTCATCTTGGAAATCAGGAAAAACGCCATCGCACCGAAAATCACAAACGGAATCAACGATAAGATCGTATCTAAAAACAGATTCGATTCGTTCATGTCGCTGACCTTGACGTCGGCAGCTTCCAGCGCGCTCATCAGCGCGTCGACTTCGGTTTCCGAGCGCGGCACAGAAGCGGTAAAGCCGACCTTCTTGCCGTCCTGTTCAAAAACACCCTTGATTTTAATCACATTGTCGCCGACCGTCACTGCGCTTTCGGTGACTTTCTGTTCTTCAACTAACTTTTGAAACTCGTTGTAGGTCAGATTCTGTGTCGCAGTCCCGGTATTCATGTTCATCAAACTGAACAGCGCCAGGATCACAATCAGATACGGAACAAAATTGATCCAACGATTATTACGCATTGTATCACTCCTTCGCTAGCGTTACTTGTAGCATTCTTCTTTCAGGACACCGACAAAAGGGAAATTGCGGTACTTCTGATTGAAGTCCAGTCCAAATCCGACTACGAATTCGTTTGGAATTTCAAAGCCGGTATAATCCGCCTCAATATCGACAACCCGGCGGTCCGGCTTATCGAGCAGCGTGACGACGCGGACAGTCCGCGCCCCTTTGTTTTTCAGCATCGTCTTGACCGTTTTTAACGTTCTGCCGGTATCGACGATGTCTTCGACCAACAGGATGTCCAGATTTTTGACAGAGCAGTCCAGATCCTTGATAATCTTGATATCGCCGATCGACTCTGTTCCCTCATAGCTGGAAACGTCCATAAAATCAAACTGAATGTCCAGATCAATGTGCTTGATCAATTCTGCCAAAAAAGGGACGGATCCCTTCAGCAGCGCGACTAACAGCGGTGGTTGTTCATTGTTTTTGTACTCTTGGGTAATTTGTTGTCCCAACTCTTTGCAGCGAGCTACAATTTCTTCTTCATTAAGTAAAACTTTTTCTAAACACGGATGCATAGCCAAACCTCCAGAATATCCCTATTTTATCACAAAACAAGTTGGATTGTTAGAGTAATGTGCGACATTACAGCCTATTTTCGGGACCAGAATGATCTCGCCGCGGCAGTTGACGACAACCGGCCAGCGCCGGCGCTGATCCGGCGGGATCTTCCTGTCGATAAACCACCGGTTTAAGCGTTTTGTGCCGAATCGGAGCTGAATCGCGTCTTGGGGACGGGGATTGCGGATCGTGATCGGAAAGTCTTCCTGATAGAGTGTGACCGCTTCCGTGGATTCTCCGTTCTCCGCGATCCTGAAATACGGCGTCGCGAACAATTCTATTTTATCCAGAACATAACAATAAGATACCTCATCTGTGAAGTCAAGTGAAAAGAATCCGTAAGCCGCCTGAAACCGGCGGTCTTTACTGAAACTCACGTCGAAATTCCCGTTTTTCTGCTTCAGCGCTTTGATCAGCTCGATGAGAAAGGCTTCTGAAGGCGGAACCACGCCCTGTTCCTGCATCCACGCACGCAGAAAAATTCGTTGTTCCGCTTCGCTCAGCGTGAGAAATATTTCCTGGGAAATGACTGGATCCGCGGGATTCAGCTTCGCTTTGACAGCTTCCTTCTTTTTCTGACGATTGCGGTTGCGCACTTTCAGTTTTCTGACTTCACTCCGCTTTTGCGCTTCGCTGAGTTCCGCCAGTTCATGATGACGCAGCTGATTGCGGCGGTAATCGTCGCTCAGATTGGATTCGTCGATCCCATAGGCAATTTTATGCCGGCCGCAGTATTCCTGCAGCTGCCGCTTCGTCCAGCTTAACAACGGCCGGACGACGACCACGCCCAGCACCCGGCCTTCTTCCCGGATGCCCAGCACTTCGCACTGCCTTCCAGACTCCTGCTGAAGCAGCGCCGTTTCCAGAAAATCGTCCAGATGCTGAGCAATCAGAACACCTGCCGCCGCTTCCTGATCGGCCAGCCGCGCAAAGAAGGCATACCGCGCCTCGCGCGCCCAGGCTTGAAAGTTTCCGGACGTTTCCTTGACCGGATCCAGCGAATAAAACGGGATCGCATAGCTGCGGCAATACGCTTCAACGATCTGTTGATCGCGGTCAGCAGTCGGCCGATGATGATAATTCACATGGGCGCACACAACGCTCACACGATGTCGGCGGCACAAATCCAGAAGCGCCATCGAATCCGGCCCCCCGGAAACACCCACGATCCACTTTTTTTCCGCCAGTTGATTCCACCGCATCGTACCGCCTCCTTCCGCTTGAATCCTGGTTTTATTTATTGAACCACAGAAGTATTCCGTTGCCAAGCGATTCGCCTGCGACAATCCCGGATTATTGTATAAATTCAGGCTTTTTTCTGTTTTGAAGTCCAAAATGTGAAAAACCCGCGTCAGCGCTTGCTGACACGGGCGATTAACACGGTCACGTCGTCGGCGCAGCCGGTTTCCTCCATCGCACGCAGACCGGTTTCAATCCGCTGCAGAATCTGATCCGGATCGCCGCCGCGGATCCACTGATCGAGCACTTGTTTTTCCACGCCGTCGCTGCTCATCACAAAGCAATCCTGATCCTGACAGTCAATTTGAAAGCAATCCGTTTCGATTTCCTGAATGATCCCGATCGGCAGTGATTCGCCGCTGATTTCCATGATCTGATCCTCCCGGATCAGATACGTCGGACACGCCCCGGACTTACTCAGGAATGCCTGATGGCGGCGTTGGTCATAACACAGGAAATCCAAGGTTGCGAACAACTCCCGCTGATCGGCATGAAGCAGGGCATTAATGCTTTGCACCGCCGCTTCCACCGGCAGCTTGGCGCTCAGCATCCGCTGCAGCACCTGCGTGACAAATTGGGAACTGCGGGCCGCCTGGGGGCCGCAGCCCATCCCGTCGCTGATCGTACAGATCGTTGTCTGACCGTTGCGGAACACCGCGCTGGTATCGCCGGAAACCTCAGGATCCTTCTTTAAAGTAAATAATCGTGTTTTCAATGTTGAAGGCTGAGAGGTCGACAACTCCAGCCGGCTGCCGGTATAGAAAATCCGGTTGCGCTGAAACCGCGTCACCTTCAGATCCGGGTCGACGACCATGTGGATCAGAGGCAGGACGACTTCCTCCAATTCGCTGTGCGACAGCTGGGAGAAGTCGATCACTACCTGCAGCGGACCTTCCTCCCATTGCTGAACATGGACGCGCTTGACTTCAAAGTGATACCCTTCCAACAGATTCACCAGTTTATCGCTCAGCGCTTCGTCATCCACGACGCTTTGCTTCATCTGCATCGCCACGGTATCCAGTGCATCGGCCATCCCTTCCAGAATCCGCGACTGACTTGGGTGAATCGGTTTGAAATAATCGGCGATCAAATCAAAGATATGCGAAAACTGCGATAGCTGGTGCAGTAAAGTCCGCTTGCGGCCTTCGATCCGCTGACCGTTCAGCGTCTGTTTTTCCTCGCTCACCCAGCGCTGCGTGATCTGCGAGGCCGGGAACTGCTGCGCCGCCAGAAAGATCACGATCGCTGAAGCCAGCGACCAGGCTGGCTGCCGGGTCCAGATTAACGGCACCATCCAGCCTAAGAAGCGCAGCCAGCCCATATCCTGCCGCAGGATGTTCAACAATAACAACGCCGCGCACCAGACCGGCGTATGACTGCCGATGGGAAAACAGAATAACAAGCCTAAACACAACGCCAGATATTCACGCACCGGCATCGTCATGGCCAGACATGCCATCACCAGCACCGACGCCATCCATGCGCCTTCCAATGGAAAGATGGTCATGATCGGATAGATCAGACTGCTTCCGAGAATTCCCAGCATCATCATGCTGAGCTTGAATTCCGTGTCGATCCACATCCAGTCCGACTGGGTGAAGCGGCAGATCAGAACCCCCGCCCCCGCCGCGGCCAACCCCTGCGCGAAGGCCGTTCCGGTCGCCAGACTGGCCAGCAGGACGTTCAGACCGCAGATCATTGGAAACCACGCGAATAAATTCTGCCGCAAAAGCTGGATCAGACAAATCAGCAGCAGGAAGAAGACCAGCAGCAGTAATTGACAGTAAAATCCGGCAAAGCCAGAGAAACAGCTGCCAGCCAGCGTGCCGATTGCCGCCGCCATTCCCTCCCTGCGGTTGCGCTGATAGAAAAAGGCCAGTCCGGGATAAAGAAACACTGCGGATCGAAATGAAAGCGCAGTGAAGAAAAAACTGAAAACTAAAAACCCATCGCTCCTATGAAACTTCCGGAGCCATGCCGTAGACTTCTTTAGGGTCAGCTGACTCATGTTTTTCACCTTCTTAAGGCTATTGTAAGAAAGCTTCGCTGAAAACCCTGTCGAATCTTCCAGTTCTTTTCAATTTCTAAAGCATCAGGCATTCTTTGACGCGGTTGACAATATGACGGAACAGCGCGCTGTTTTCAGGGATCGTCGCTTTGACGTCTATAATCCGGGCGGTATTGATGTATTTGCAGTCGTTCAGAAACAGCACCGACTCTTTCTTCATGCCTTCGATCAGACCAATCCGCATCAGATGCCGGCGGCCGTTCGGACATTCGATCGGATCATACGCCATTTTATAGGTTACCGGATTGGACGTCATCGGCACGACGAACGCTTTGCCATTGCAGAAGGACAGGATCACGCCGAAGTGCTGAAAACCCGCTTCATTCAGATACGCCTGGCCAAAGTCGATGTAACAGATATCACCGATCTTCGCTTTCACGCCCAGCTGGACACAGCTGCGGGCATCCTTGCGGTTGAGCCAGTTCGCTTCGCTGACCAGATGGCAATGCGCCTGCCGGACCGACAGCGCGGAAAATTCTTCTTCCTTTAATGAGAGATACGCTCCCCACTGTTCCTTGAGCGAAGGATCTTCACTGTAAATCGGCGACAAATTCAAAGCCGGACGTTCAAGCATCAGGTTGTTTTTCATCATTCTTCACCTTCCTGATTATAATGTTGCCCGATTTCACATTTTGCCTGCTTTCTTCTCGGTTTGCGAGAATACTTTTTTTCTGCATACGAATTTCCCTGCCTGCCGCTCACAAGTATTGCAGAAAAATTAATTCAACCTCATCCGGTTCCAAAAGAAAAACCTGACTTCCGATCCAATCCCCTTTACCGGCGGCAACGCAAATCCAGAAAGCGTTCACCACCGATGCGGGATTGAATCATTGCATCAGGTTTCCATCTTGACCCAATGGATCAAAAATCAGAATATACAGCGTTATTTCAGATCTGGCTCAGTTTGGATCATGCTTCACTTTCGATCCATTCCGCCGCCGTTTCTTCGGCCGGCATTTCCGGCTGGATCGCTTCCTGCGGGATATCGAAGCGCTGCTGCTTCACCGCACGGTAGAAGGACACCGACATTGTGGCTGCGATCAGCCAGCCAACCGGCCAGGACAGCCAGATTCCGGTTAAGCCCAGCCCCAGAACCGTTGAGAAAAGACCAGCGCAGACGACGCGGATAACCAGATCCGTCAACGTCGCCGTCATAAACAGCTTCATCCGATTCACTCCGCGCAGCACTCCATCCGCGATCAGCTTCACCGCGATCACCAGATAGAACGGCGAAACGATGCGCAAGAACATCACGCCGGCGGATAAGGCCGCCTGATTGCCGTCGGTGATAAACAAGCCGACAAACGCCGGACCGGCCGCCAGATACAGCCCCGCGAACACCAGCGCGATCATCCCCGCCAGTTTGATTCCAGCCGAAAGTCCCGCTTCAATCCGTTCCGGGATTCCGGCCCCGGCATTCTGCGCCGTATAATTGGACATCCCGTTGCCGATCGCCGTAATCGAAGTGATCGTCATATTATTCAGCTTCACCGCCGCGGAATAGCCGCCCACCGCCGCCATGCCAAAGCCGTTGATCATGCTTTGAATCATGATATTGCCAACGGAAATAAAGCCCTGTTGTAAGATACTCGGCACCGCGATCAGCGTCAGCTCTCTCAGACAAACAGTGGAAAACAGCGGCGCCTTTCCGCTTTCCGGAAGACTTTGCAGCCGTTTCAACACGACGGTCAACGCCGCGGCCGCCGCAACGCCCTGACAAAGAAACGTCGCCCATGCTACGCCAGCCACGCCCATGTTCAGCTGCGCGACAAACAGAATATCGACAAACACATTCGTAACGGAAGACACCGCCAGGAAATAAAACGGCGTCCGCGAATCACCCAGCGCTGAAAAAATCCCCGTCGCAATGTTGTAAATTAAAAGAAACAGGAAGCCGCCCAGATAAATTAACAGATATTCTAACGAATCCCCGAAGATTTCCGCCGGCGTCTGAATCAGCTTCAACAGGAAGTCCGCGCCGATCAAGCCCAGCCCGGTCAGCGCCAGTCCGATCACCGTGCTGGTGATCAGCGAGGTCGTCACCGCCGTCTTCAGCCGGTTATAATTTTTCGATCCGAAGTGCCGCGCTACAACGACTGACGTGCCGATATTGCAGCCAAACGCAAACGCGATATAAATCAATGTAATTTCATAGGAATTTCCCACGGCCGCCAAGGCCGACGTACCGATCCAGCGGCCGGCCACAAAGCTGTCGGCAATGTTGTAAAGCTGTTGGAAAATAATACTCCCGAAAAGGGGAAGCGAATATTTCCACAGCACAACCGCCGGTTTCCCTACGGTTAAATCCTTATTCATAAAAAACCCCCTATCAGACTTTCCAAGTATAGCACCGTTCATGTATAATAAGTAATAGTTAATATTGATCGAATTAATAACAAACCGTTATGAAAGGAGGAAGAATTATGGAGTTAACCCAGCTACGCTATTTTGCCGCCGTGGCCGAGCTTCAGCACGTGACCCGGGCTGCAGAACGGATGCACGTCGCACAACCGGCGATCACCAAATCAATTCACCGGTTGGAGGATGAACTCGGCATTCCCCTGGTTGCCTCGCGCGGCCGCAACATCGTGCTGACGGACTATGGCCGTGCGCTTTACGGTATGCTTCGCGAACCTCTGTCAGCTTTAGATCAGATCCCCGAGCAGATGCGGCAGCTGGCTCAGCGCAGTGCCTGCACGCTGCACATCAATGTCCTGGCGGCTTCCCGGGCTGTGACGGACGCCGTGATCGCCTACAAACATGATCATTCGGAAATCTTGTTTTCCATCATGCAGAATGAACTGACGCAAATTTGTGATTTATCCGTCGATACGCTGACAGAACTGCCGGCGGTTTCGCACCAAGTGGACAATTCCGTTTCTTTCCGGGAACCGATTCTGCTTGCGGTTCCTTCTGCCTCCCTTTACAGCAGGCTGAGCTCCATTGATTTAAAAGAGTTAAAGGAAGAAGGCTTTATCTGTCTGGCCGGAAACCGGAAATTCCGGAAGATCTGCGATCAATTCTGTCAGGCGGCAGGCTTTCAGCCGAAAATTATCTTTGAAAGCGACAGCCCGGCAACGGTGCGCAATCTGATCGGGGCAGGCAGCGGCATCGGTTTCTGGCCCGAACATACCTGGGGAGCCATCGGCGAAGACGTGAAGCTGATTCCGATAGCCAGTCCGCAATGTGCCCGCGAATTAAGAATCTCCCTGCATCCGCAGGACAGCGCCCGGACAGCTCTGATTCATCCGTTTTATCATTATCTCATTCATTATTTCGAAGCGTTGTTTGAAGCTTAACGAAAATGGCTGACGGCTAACAGTCTTTCTTGTCTTTCTTCTGCCTTTCTTTAGCCTTTCTTCTGCCTTTCTTCTGTCTTTCCCCACCGTAAAAAAAACAGTTTTTATGCATTTAAAAACACGGAATTCATGAAGTTCGCAAACCCTTCCAATTCCGTGTCTTTTTTATTTCTTTTATTTCAGGTCTTCGTTCTTCTCGGAATCTGCTTCATTTTCATCCGATGGCTCTTCCTCTTTCGAGGCTTTCGTCTTTGCCGGCCCCTTCTCTTCCTGATCCTTTGCTTCCGTATGCTCCGCATCGGACTCTGTTTCACTCAGGATTTCGCTGGCGTCGCTCGGATCTGTTTCCTCGACTAACGCCTTCTTCTTCGGATGTCCCGTCAGGCGCCGGCACAGTCCCAATAACGGATGCCACTTTGGATTGATCATTTCGGTCGCTTCCACAAAGATCTCGGCCACAATCGTCAGCAACACAAGCATGATCATGCCCCATTGTTCATTAAAATAGCTCAAGACGGCACAGCCGCCAAACAGCGCCGTCACCAGATACAGCACCAGCACGGTGTTGCGGTGTCCCAGTTTCAGCTTATACATTAAGATGTGATGCAAATGCGAGCGGTCTGCCTGCATGATCCCCTTGCCGCTCAGCTTCCGCCGCACCATTGCGATCAGCGTGTCGGAAATCGGAACGAACAGAATGATCACCGGGAAGCCCAGCGTGATGAACGTCGTCGTCTTAAACCCCAGCAGCGACAGACAGGCCAGCGTGAATCCGAGGAACAACGCCCCGCAGTCGCCCTGGAAGATCGACGCCGGATGGAAATTGTACGGCAGAAATCCGGCGATCGCACCCGCCAGGATCAAGGAGATCACCGGAATATCCCGGCGTCCCATAAAGAAACCGATGAAGCCGATCGTGCAGACGACGATAAAGCAGATGCCTGCCGATAAGCCGTCCAGCCCGTCGATCAGGTTGATCGCGTTGGTCACGCCGACAATCCAGATAAACGAAACAAGAAAGGAAAACGGCATCATATTGATCTCAATGCCAAACGGCAGGGTGATCGACGTCAGGCCGATGCCGCCGACCAGAATCGCGATCAGCGCCCCGGCGACTTCAAACAACAGTTTTTTTAATGGCGACAAATTGATCATGTCGTCGAGCAAGCCGCCCAAAAAGACCACCGAGCCTCCGATCAGGATCCCGTTGATGGTCGAGTCGGCCTTCAAAAAACAGGCCATTGAAATCATAAAGGCGACGAAAACGGCCAGACCGCCCATCTGCACTATCTTTCCGTGATGAACCGTTCGGTTGTTTTCCACTGCGTACACCTTTAAGGCGAATCCGATGCGCTTGGCAATCGGTACGCAGATCAGAGAAATCACAAACGGCAGCGCAAAGAACGGAAAGGCGCCTTCAATCAAATGCAGCATTGAAAGTACCCCCAGACTACGATAAAGAAATATCGCTGAATCAGCGATATTGTTGGTTACTAGCGAACAAGATGCAGATTTTCAAGCATGACGCCCGTGCCTTCCGCCACGCAGGACAGCGCGTTTTCAGCGACATACACCGGAACGTTCAGCTCGTTGATCAGCAGCTGATCGATCCCCTGCAGCAGCGCGCCGCCGCCGGTTAAGACTACGCCGCGGCTGACGATATCCGCACTCAATTCCGGAGGTGTCTGTTCCAGAACTGTACGGCAGGCCCGGACGACGTCCTGCAGGCTTTCGCGCATGGCCAGTTCTGTTTCTTCCGAATTCAGCGTGATCGTGTGCGGCAGACCGGTGACCAGGTCACGCCCACTGACGTCCATCGAATCGCTGCGGCTGCCTCTCCAGGCCGTGCCGATGCGCTTCTTGATTTCTTCCGCAGTGCGGTCGCCGATCAAGAGCTTATAGCTTTCCTTCACATATTTGATCAGATCGCGGTCGAGCTTATCGCCCGCAATCTTTAAGGACGTGCTGGTGACGATTTCACCCAGGGAAAGAATCGCAACGTCGGTCGTTCCGCCGCCGATATCCAGAACCATCGAGCCTGTCGGCTTGGCGATATCCAGACCCGCACCGATCGCCGCAACCTTTGGTTCCTCTTCGATGTAAACGCGCTTGGCGCCGCAGCGGTAAGCCGCGTCCCGGATCGCGTTGCGTTCGACGGACGTGATGTTCGACGGGCAGCAGATCAGAATCGTCGGACGGGAGAACATTCCCTTGAGTTTCAGTTTGCGGATAAAATGCTCAAGCATCAGCTCGGTGACTTCAAAATCGGCGATGACGCCATCCTTTAACGGACGGATCGCGCTGACGCGGCCCGGGGTTCTGCCCAGCATTTCCTTCGCGTCCTGGCCGACAGCCAGGCACTTCTTCGTTTCTGCATCTAATGAAACAACGGAAGGCTCGTTCAACACGATGCCCTCTCCTTTAACGTAAATTAATGTATTCGCGGTACCTAAGTCGATACCTACTTCTTTGGTAAACAACATAAACCAACCTCCGCATCTCGTGTAAACACAAACATTATAACACAACTCCTTAAAATAACACCAGAATTAATGAATTTGTAACTATTTCAAGGGCTATCGCAGCGCGTACCTGTCAGAAAAAAACAGCACCGAAGTGCTATTTTATTTCAGCCGGCTTCATGCCGATGACCGTTGCCGGATCAATCAGCTTACCGTCCTTCTGCACCACGACATGAAGATGGATTCCCAGATCCTTGTTATAGATGTTTTCGCCTGCCAGGCCAAGGACATCGTTCTGATTGACAACCTGATCTTTTTTCACCGATACCTGGGATAAGCTCTGATAGGTAATTTCCAGATCTTCCCCGGTTTTCACCGTGACGCTCTTGCCGAACATCGCGTCTTCTTTGACTTCCGTCACCGTTCCGCCAAGCATCGCCGTGGCCTCGAAGACTTTGCCGTCATACGCGTAATCGAGTCCCTGATTCGGACGATACACGCCTTCAAATTCCGTAACGGCCTGACTGAGCACGTCTTCGCTTTTTGTTTTATCGAAGAAATGCAGGACTTCCTTGGCGTTGATCGCAAACGGCGCGGCGACGGTTTCGTCTGCCGGCAGTACGACCGGGATATGCAGGGAAGCCACGGCGTCCGGCTGATTGACCGGAAGGACGGGTTTGTTGTTGAATAAAGTGGAATTGGCAATGAAGAAACCGGAGATCAGAATCAGAATCATCGTCATCAGGATCACGGCGGTTGCTTTGCCTTTGGTACTTTTCTTTTCGTACATATACATGGATTTCACCTCTAGTGGTGAGTATGTCCATGTCCTTTTTGTTTATACATGGATCTTGATGACGAGATTGAGTAAAAACTGCGCCGCTAACAAAGCGATGCACATCGCGGTCAGAATATACAGCAGCTGGGCCTGCACGACACGCCCTTTGCGGATCAGTTTTTCATAGTTCAGGGCCTGCATGGCGTACAGTGCCAGCGCAAAACAGGCCAGATGCACAACGACACGAACGATCGCTTCCATAAGATCCTTCCTTTCCCTCTTTGCCGCTTCCGCTTATTTCCAGCGGACAAAATCCATTTTCCCTAGGCGGCAGCGGACAGCCTTGTTTCGTTCATCATACTGGATTAAGAGGCTGGCTGTCAAACGTTACTTTTATCTCTGGTTTCCTTGCCGGCATAAAAAGGTAAGTGATTCATACCGGCCCATTACAATTTTCTTACGTTTCGCCGGTCTTCTTCCTTCACATCGTTTTTCCTTATATAATAGAGATAACCGGAATCTTCACAAGGCAATGATACGCCGCTGCTGAAAATCCAGAGCTGGCGCAATGGCCTGATTCAGTAAAGGAGAGCTTATGAAAAAAGATCGCTTCTATAATATTCTGTTTCCCATCTGGTTCTTTTTGTTTATTCCTTCCACCTGGCTTTTCCTGATCACATTCCTTGGGAACGCCGCGATTGATTCGCTGGTGTTGGCCCTGGGCTGCAAAATGAATCATAAGTCTTTCGTTTCAGCCTGGAAAAAGAGCTTTCCTGGGATCTTTGCGTTTGGTTATCTGGCCGATTTCATCGGCGCCGCAATATTGCTTATCCTCTCCACCGTTTTGAGCGATCCGTTTCCCTACGCAATGCAGTTTAATCCATTTTCCAACTTTGCCGGATTTCTGCTTGTTGCGCTGATAGTGGCGACAGCAGGGGCTCTGATTTATTTTTTCAACCTCAAAATCAGTTTCCGCAAGCTGGACTGGTCGCTCAGTGAGAAGCGCAAAGCGGCGTTGGTTCTGGCGGTTTTGACGGCGCCGTATTTGTTCTTATTTCCTTCGATTCTGCTTTACCGATAAAATGATAAATGATTATCAAAGAATGAAAATCACATCAAAAAATTGAACCGCGGGTTTTCCGATATCACATCAGGCAATATGCCTGTTTTTTATTCTTTTCAGCTTGCTGATTTATTTTTGACATCCTTTCATCAGTCCTCTTTCTGAGCCTTGATCACACTAATGAAACAACTTTCTTCCTGTTTTACAAAACGAGGACTCATTTACTCTGCTTCTTTCAAATTAATTAGAGTAACGAATGTTTAATGATATAATAAATTTATATTCCAGGCCGTTATGAAAGGAGTTCATTTTCATGAAAAAGAAATCATCGCCAGGCCCCGTCCTTTTACGTTGCTTTACCGGAATTCTCGCTGCATTCATCGCCTTGATAGCTCTGGCCAACTTTATTTCCGGAGGTGGATTATTCGCAACAGTCCTGTTCATTTTCGCAGCTTTGTTCATTGCCCCGATCAAATCCATCGCAGAAATAAAGAAGAAATACAGAGTCAAGCCCAGTCTGACTGTTGTTCTTATGCTTCTTTTGTTCTTTTCAGGGATCTTATTTTCCAATGTTCCTTCCGCAGATAAACCGGCCGCCGCTGCCACACCTGCCGCTACAGTTGAGGCAACTCAGGAACCCGATGCTCTTGCGGTCAACGATTTCAATGAATCGCAGAAAGAAGAAAAAAACGTTTCAAACGGAGCAGAAAAGGAGCAGGAACAGAAAGCTGGAGAGAGTTCTCCAACTTCATCCACTTCGCCCGCTGCAAGTCCGCTCCCTTCGCCAACGCCTTCACCGGCAGTCAAGTCTACCCCGATTCCAACTCCCGCGCCTACGCCGGAACCGGCACAGTCTCCTCAAACCCTCTTATTATACGCAAATACTTCTTATTATAGCAACGCCTGGCAAATCAAAATCGGAGATACTGTCAGCACCTATGTTCAGTATGGTTCAAGCGGCGGGAATACACCTTCTTATTTAAACTATTATTCTGATAATGAAGAAATTGCAACGGTCGATTCTCAAGGCAATGTCAATGGCGTCGCTGCAGGGACAACCAAAATTCATGTTGAAGGTGATGGATTGGAAGATTATATTACCGTTGCCGTCAGCGAAAAACAAATTGTCCTGGAATCGGAATCCTCAAGTCAGCAAGGATATCAAAGTGAGGGTGCGGATTATGTATTAAATACAAATACAATGAAATTTCACTATCCAAGCTGCCGCCACGTCAAAACCATAAAAAGCAGTAATCGTTGGGATTATCATGGTGATCGAGAAGAAGTGATCAACATGGGCTATATCCCATGCAAGACATGCAAACCTTAAAACTTAACTTATTGACTTGTGTCGATAGACTGCGAAATTCATCTTTCTAAAATCATGATAAAAACCAGAATGCCTGTTGCTTCCAAATAATGATACGGACTTTGTATCCTTGTCATTGTACGTATCAATCTGCATTCTGGTTTTCTTTTATCTTATCCTTTTATCTTATCCTTTTCTTAAAATTAATCAGCGTAAAAACTCCGATGTAAAACTTTTTCTTTCCTGTCCCAAAGTGTCCTTTCTGAATCAGAGACAAGTTAATCTTGAACCCTGTAGATTTTCAGATCAACGATCTGGCCGTGGTCATCGCGTTCAATATAGACGTCGACCTGACCATCGCTCTGCATTGAGTATCGGCCGGCCATTTTGTCCTCCATCACTCTGACCTTTTTTCCCTGGTAAGTATAGCCTTCGTGGTCATAGATCAGCTCATGTTCCTGATATTCCTGATCCAGTATCTCATCGCTTAAGTTGAGATAAGCGGCAATATGGAAGGCCCGCGGCTCGGCGTGAAATTCGGCAACCAGCGCGGCTGCGGCTTTTTCTCTCAAGACGTTCAGGCCATCCTGCGGATTCTGGCGCAATACCTGGATCAAGGCTTGATCGGCACGGCTGCGGATTTCCTGCGTCGATGGCAGATTGAGATCCCGCGTCAGTTCCGCTTCCAGCATAAAGCGGGAGTCCGCGCTGGAACACATGGACGACAGCTCTGAGGAAAACGGGGTTTGGGCTGCCGCCGCGGTGATCATGGTAAAGCTGACCAACAGGCCCAGACAACTGACTGTCATAATTTTCTTCAACGGTTTATAGGCAGCGATGCTGCGGACCCGGCGTTCCACTTCATTGCGGCTGAATGCACAGTAGTTCCAGGCAAATTTCAGACGTTTGCGCGACATCTGAATCAGCGCCCGGGCATAGCTTTGACGCTGCTGGATATCCAGGATCGTCAGCACCGTTTCGTCGCACGCTTCCTCAAGATCCCGGCTGATCCAGTTGACCATCAGCCAGACCAGCGGATTAAACCAGTGGATACAGAGCGCAAGCAATGCGGCCAGCTTCATCAGGTTATCCCGGCGGCGGATATGCGCGCATTCGTGAAGCAGGATGTTCCGCAGCAGTTCCGAATCCCGGAAATCCAGGCTCGCGGGCAGGAAAATCAGTGGACGCAGCACGCCGGAAACCAGCGGGCCTTCAATCTGATCGTTGAGATATACTTCCGCCCGCACATTTCGTTCTTCCAGAATGGAGCTGACTCGTTCATCGTCTTCAATCAAAATACTATCGTCAAATTTGCGGCGCGTCTGGGTATAGCGCCAGAATAAAAATCCTCCCAAAAGCAGCGTTCCGGCAATGCGAATTGTTACCCAATTCCATTGAAATGCCGGAAGCGCTGACTGCGCGACTTCGTTAGTCGTTGTATAAGCAATTTGCCGATCCTTGGTTACGCTTGTTTCCGCAGTCTGACCGGCAGTCCCGGCTTGTACGATCACATCTGCGCTTTCCGCAAACCGTTCAAAGAATACCGGCAGCTTCCAGTCAGGCAGTGAAGTCAGATTGAACGGCGTCGATAATGAAAAGGGAAGAAGCAGACGAATCAGGACGCAGATCCATAAAAGCGGAAACAACCGTTTCGGCAGAAACCGTCCGAATATTTTTTTGAGCAGCACCACGATGACGATCATTCCGCCCCCGACCAAACTCATCAGCACCAGCGGCATATTCATTTTAACAATCCACATGATTTTTTCCTCATTTCATCTTTTCGATCAGCTTCAGAAGTTCGTCGGCTTTTTCATCGCTGAGTCCCTTATTCTTTAAGAAGGAAGAAAAGAACAGCTCGTCGCTTCCACCGAACATTTTATTGATCAGCTCCGCGGTTTCCTCTTTCTGAACCTCTTCCCGGCGGACTAACGCCTCACATTGAAAGTTGGGTTCCGTGCGCAAAACCGCGCCCTTATCCACACATTTTTTGATCACGGTATACGTCGTATTCTTATTCCAGCCGATACTCTGGCCCAGCTCATCGGCAATTTCCTTCGCCGGTGTTTTGCCTTTCCGCCATAAGACGTCCATGATTTTTAATTCAGAATCGAATAATTTCATCCTGTCCTCCTTTCAGACTACTTCAATAGTCTTCTTGTTAAATAAAGACTACTACAATAGTCCATTAATGTCAAGACGATTTGAGTAGTCTGATCTGTTTTACTGGAATTATCTTTTCTTAATTTCAAAAAAATTCTACATCTCAATTTTATATGCTGTTAATAGCTTAAAGTGAATTGAAAAACAATATTCCCGTTCCGGCATAACTTATCAAATTTTTTAAATTTATCTGATATCGAAATCTACGAACAAAAGAATAGCAATTATCTAATAAAATCATTTACTCTGAGAATCAAAATCCCAAATAGTTTAAAAGCTGGGCAGCAATTTATCCCAGCTTTAATGATATAACGCATTCTTACTTAGACCTAGAACTTGCATCTCAGGATAAAGCATTAGAATTGATTCTTTTAATAACATTCTGAATTCCATTTAACATGTTTAAATCATTACCAAACAATTCAAGGATCGTACCTTTATCTGTAAACGGTGTATGTTTAAGCACTTCTGGATCCTTTAGCATACCGTTTCTTACAATATATTCAATAATCTGATTGACAAAATAAATCTGATTACTATTCAGCTCCGCATCATCCAGATATTCCGCAAACGCCCCTTTCGCGGCATTCATATCCAAGCCTACAATTTCTCTGACAAATTCACCTAATGGTTTATCTCCGAACTCTGAATAATAGTCTTGTTGCGTTCCCAATTCAATCCAAAGAATGTATTCTAAATCCTTTAGATCCTTGGAATTTAGAGGTTCATTGGACTTGAGTTTTATGATGGCTGGATTGTCTTGTTGATGCTGCTTAATATAATATTCAATCTTCGCTTTATAATTTTCCAAGTTAGTTTGATTAAGTTCTGACTCATGCCATTCTATAGAAAGAATATCATCTTCAAAATTAGTATCATATTTACTTATTTTTCCTTTTGGCAAGTATTTCATAAGACTTCTAAGTTTTTCTCTGATTTCCTCAAACTCATTAATTCCGCTATTGTCCAAATAATCTGTATGCAGGATTTTGTTGATTAAGTCTGAATGAACCTGAATTTCCGGAATGTTGGCTACGTTGGAAATTTCTTTAACCTTATTAGTTAAATCTCTATACCCTTTCATATACCGATTATTCATTAGATACGCTAACTCGATCTGATACATTAAAGCATCAAATCGCACTGCGCTGATCTCATCTTCATCAGGTTGAATCAGCGGTGTAAGCTCATTTTTAACCATTGAACAATCATCAGAGGTCAAAGTTACATAATTTTCTGGATTCGAGTAAAAATCAACAAATTTAAGATGTTGGCGCACATCAAATTTGGAACGATCCAATTCTTTTACCTTTGCCACCAATTCATCAACTAAAGTACTTCTCCACACTTTTAATTCCTCTGTCTGATAAGCCATAGCTTGAAGTTTCCACACAATTTCAAATTTCAAGTTAAAGATCGCTCCTTGAATAGCGGTTATATTCGCAGAAGCTTTCCCTTTATTCATTCTGAAAAATTCAAAATTACCACAAAAATCGAAAATATAAAATTCTTTTTTATCTTCCCCATCCAGCAGTCCAGGACATAAACGGGTTCCACGTCCAATCATTTGCCAGAATTTTGCCTTGCTCATTACCTTTTTGAAGAAAACAAGATTTACTACTTCAGGCACGTCAATCCCCGTGTCCAACATATCTACAGATATTGCTATCTGAGGAAGCTTATTAGCATCCGAAAACTCATCAATCGCAGTTTGTGCATAATTGATATAATTGTCAATTACTTTTGCATATCCCTTTAACTGTGGATATTCTTTATTAAAAATTTCGTATATTTTTTCCGCATGATTGTGATTTTTAGCAAATATAATTGTTTTTCCTATTTTCTGGCCATAATCAATTTTAATTCCATAATGAAATAGGGTTCTCAAAACTTTCTTTATAGTATCCTCATTAAACACCCACTCATTTAACGCTTCAGGACTAATCCTTTCTGGAAAATTTCCATTCTCATCCGTAAAGGTATTTTCGTATTCTTCTTTTTCTTCGTCGCTCAATTGATCCCAGCTAATTCCATCAACAATAAATTTCAAATCTGTTTCTACTGATAAGTAATCGACTAAATACCCATCTTTTACAGCTTGAGCTAATTCATATCCAAAAGTCGGAACATGGTTTTCAAGTTCAAAAATTCCATACGTGTTTTTATCAATTTCATCTTTTGGCGTTGCGGTCAAGCCCACTAACGGTGCATCAAAATACGTGAATATATCCTTATATTTATTATAGATGGATCTATGAGCTTCATCGCATATGATTAAATCGAAATGCCCGCAAGTGAAAAGTTTTTTGCCCTCTTCTTTAATTGAATCGATACAGCCCATCATCGTTTGATAGGTAGAGAAAACCGCATGTGCGTTATAATTATCTTTCTCCTCAACCAGATTCGTCGCTGACAATTCTGGAAGCAAATTAACAAAACTTCTTTTTGCTTGAATAACTAAAGAATTACGGTCTGCTAAAAACAGAATGTTTTTTACCCATCCGTTTTTTAATAATACATCGACAAGTCCGATAACAACTCTTGTCTTACCTGAACCAGTTGCCATGACCAGTAGTGCTTTTCTTCTATTTCTGGCATCGAAAGCTTCGCAAACTGCTTTAATCGCATTTTCCTGGTAATAACGCCCAGCAATCTCCTTATTGATATCAATATACTTCAAATGCGATTTCATCTTCTGCAAGTTGAAATGTTTTTCCAAATCTCGCTTAGAATAAATAGATGAAACTTTTCTTTCCGGATATTGATTATCTATAATTCGGGTATCAAAACCATTCGTCAGAAAAATAACGGGTCTTACATGATATTGTTTTTCTATTAAATCAGCATATAAAGAGGCTTGCTGCCTTCCTTGAGAAACATCAACACATGTTTTTTTCGCTTCAATAATCGCTAATGGTTTATGCGCATCATCAAATAAAACATAATCAGCATAACCAACATTCGACTTATTTGGCATTCCAGTTAACTCTACTTCATTCAGCCAATCTTTGCCTTCTGTCCATCCAGCATCAATTAACATGGCATCAATATATAGCTTCCTTGTTTTGAACTCAGATAAATCCAAAGGCCTGGCAACATAGGTATCCTGTTGTTGAATTCTGCGCTCACTTAATTCAGCTTTTAAGGCTTTATTTTCTTCAATCAGAGTCTGTAATTCAATATCTTGTACTTTATTATCGGGTTCACTTATCTTTTGAGTCTCTAATAAGGTTTCATCATAGTCTCTCTGTTCATAATTTTCGACGTAGCAGTAAGCGATAAAGTCAAGAAAATAGAAAAGGTTACGCAAACATATTTTAGCTATGTTTTCACTTTTCTTATCTGTGGTATGGGCTGCTTTATTACCATATCTGCGAATGAATTCTAAACGATTCCACAAATCAGTACCCACGATATCCCTAAAAGCATCAGTATTCATCAAGCTATGTAAATTATCCTGATAGGGAACTTTCAATTCTCGATCAACGGAATACATCCATTTAATTGCCGCTTCCATCGCTCGTCGGCAGTTAAAAATACATGAGCTAACATCGATATTGAATGTTTTTTCTGCGACAACCGCAATATCTACAAAGCTATCAAAATCTTTTTCGTCTTTCAAATAATCGAAGTTAGTCATAAATTCCCTCCGTTCTAATCTAATTATACACTTACATTCACTTATGTGGAGCGACATATTTTGATTTATCGCTCTGACGAGCGAAGTCTGCAAACTTTTTCTGGAGGGACAATTTCGGTACAGAAACATGAATTTTTTCGAGATTGCTAACAGCCAATCCCGGTTGTGCAGCTCCAGTAGCATA
>NZ_LT635453.1 GCF_900120005.1 Holdemania sp. Marseille-P2844 | reverse complement strand
GAAGATTTTGCTACACCACTTCCTTCACCCTTAACATCACTGCTAACGACTTGTGGTTCACTACACTTGGCGGTAAATACCCGTGGTTGGATTTTCACCAACTAGATGTATGCCATGCCCGGCACACGAAAAAAAAGCACAGCCAAAGCCATGCTTTTCATTGGATAATTAAACCAGTTCGATGATCGCCATCGGTGCGCTGTCGCCGCGACGGAAGCCGGTCTTTAAGACGCGGGTATATCCGCCGTTGCGGTCGGCATATTTCGGACCGATTTCGTCAAACAGCTTCTTCAGTACCGTTTCGCCTGTCTTTTCATCCGCAACGACATTGCGGACATAAGCAGCAGCCTGACGGCGGGCATGCAGATCTCCGCGCTTGGCCAACGTGATCAGTTCGTCGACAACAGAGCGCAGTTCTTTCGCCTTCATTTCAGTTGTTTCAATTTTGCCGTTCAGGATCAGGCTGGTAGCCATATTGCGAAGCATCGCTTTCCGGTGGTCAGCAGTGCGTCCTAATTTACGATTCCACATAGGGGGTTCCTCCTTTACTTGCGATTAGTCGTATGATTTGAAGCTCAGACCCAATTCGTAAATCTTGTCTTTGACTTCTTTTAACGATTTTTTACCCAGATTCCGGACTCTCATCATTTCTTCTTCAGAACGCTGAGTCAGTTCTTCGACCGTCTGGATACCGGCCCGTTTCAAACAGTTGTAAGAACGGACAGACAGATCCAGATCTTCGATCGCCATGGACTGCATGTTCTTCGGCGATTCGCCGTTGACATCCTTCATGACGGATTCCATATCCGCGACGGATTCGTTGACATGGGTCAAGAGATCGAGATGATCGATCAGAATCTTGGAGCCCAGCGCCAGCGACATCTGCGGCGTGATCGAACCGTTAGTCCAGATTTCAAAAATCAGGCGGTCGTATTTCGCATCCTGGCCGACACGAGTCGGTTCCACATTATACGAAATACGGTCGATCGGGGTATAGATGGAATCGGTATACACCGTTCCAATCCCCTGAGAAGATCCCTGGTACAAGGCTTTGTTGCCATCAGCGCTGATGTAGCCGCGACCGTTGCGGGCCTTCAGTTCCATTTCCAGCGTGGCGCCTTCTTCCAGGTGCGCGATTTCCAGATCTTTGTTCAATACTTCCACACCCGTCGGGCAGATAATATCGCCCGCGGTCACGGTCATTGGGCCTTTTGCGGCAATTCTTAAGGTATAGGATTCATCGTCATCAATCTTCATGATCAGATTCTTGATGTTCAGAATCATCATCGTGACGTCTTCTTCAACGCCAGGAATGGATGTAAACTCGTGGTAAACACCTTCGACCTTAATCGAGTAAACCGCAGCTCCCGGTAAAGAGGAGAGTAAAACACGTCTGAGGGCATTACCAAGGGTAGTGCCGAAGCCTCTTTCAAGAGGTTCTACAACGAATTTTCCATAATGGTCAGATTCAACATATTCTTTGACTTCAAACTTTGCGCGTTCAAATTTTTGCATAACCATTTCCCTCCTCAATTAGGTTATTAACCACGTGGCCGCTTCGGTGGACGGCATCCATTGTGCGGAATCGGAGTAACGTCGTTGATGACTGTGATTTCCAAGCCAGCCGTCTGTAAAGAACGGACAGCCGCTTCACGTCCAGGTCCCGGACCCTTAACGTTGACTTCGACAACCTTCATGCCGTGATCGACAGCAGCCTTGCCGGCAGCTTCGCCTGCCATCTGAGCGGCAAACGGTGTAGATTTACGAGAACCCTTGAAGCCTAATGCACCCGCGCTGGACCATGCGATGGCATTTCCGCTTTCATCGGTAATCGTTACGATTGTATTGTTAAATGTTGAATGAATATGTGCAACGCCTTTAGCGACATTCTTGCGGACACGACGCTTGCGGCTTGTCTGTTTCACTTTTGCCATTGACTACTATCCTCCCGCTTATTTCTTCTTATTCGCTACCGTACGACGCGGTCCTTTGCGTGTACGAGCGTTGGTCTTGGTGCGCTGTCCGCGGACAGGCAGTCCCTTACGATGACGAACACCGCGGTAGCAGCCGATTTCCATCAAGCGCTTGATGTTCAGCTGGGTTTCACGGCGCAAATCGCCTTCAACTTTGATCTGGTCAACTTCCTGACGGATTGCGTTGACCTGTTCGTCTGTCAGATCTTTAACACGGATATCTTCGCTGATTCCGCATTTCTTCAGAATGGTCTTCGCTGTAGAGCTGCCGATTCCGTAGATATAAGTTAAGGATACCACGACGCGCTTGTCGCGTGGGATATCGATTCCTGCAATACGAGCCATATCTCTCTAATTCCTCCTAGTTTCCTTGACGCTGCTTGTGCTTAGGGTTTTCACAAATAACCATAACGCGGCCTTTGCGCTTGATGATGCGGCACTTATCGCATATTGGTTTGACAGATGGTCTTACTTTCATGCGTTTTTCCTCCTGTAGACTATTTGTGTCTAAATGTAATACGCCCACGTGTTAAATCATACGGTGAAATTTCAACGGTAACCCGATCTCCCGGTAAAATGCGAATGTAATGCATACGGATTTTACCAGAAACGTGAGCTAAAATGGTGTGACCGTTGGCGAGCTTCACCTTAAACATCGCATTGGGAAGTGTATCTTCTACTATCCCGTCAATTTCAATGACATCCTGTTTGCCCATAAACTGAATCTTCCTCCTCATCTGGATTGATTGTCAGAATTTCATACCCGTCTTTGGTAATGACGATGGTATGTTCGTAATGTGCTGCCAGAGAGCCGTCTTTGGTAACGACTGTCCAGTCATCAGCCAACACCCGTGTGTGCGGCTTGCCTGCGTGAACCATCGGTTCGATTGCGAACGTCATGCCTTCCCTTAACAGAATGCCTTTGCCCGGTGAACCAAAATTCGGAATCGCAGGTTCTTCGTGCAGGTGCGTGCCGATTCCATGACCTGTATAATCGATTGGCACTGAATACCCGTGCGCTTCGACAAACTCGCCGATCGCGTGCGAAATATCACTTAAACGATTCCCAGGTTTTGCCTGTTCTAAACCTATAAAAAGAGATTGGCGTGTAACTTCCATCAATCGCACCGCTTCCTCGCTGACGCGGCCGACGGCGAACGTCCACGCGGCGTCCCCATGATAGCCTTTATAACAAGCTCCGATGTCAATGGAAATGAGATCTCCGTCTTTCAACACAGTCTGATCCGGAATGCCATGAACCAGCACTGAATTGATCGAAGTACAGATAGACGCAGGAAAGCCCCCGTACCCTTTAAAGGACGGCGAGGCTCCCTGTTGCCGGATCACTTTCTCAGCAATCCTGTCCAGCTGTTTAGTAGTTACTCCCGGAGCGATCGCAGCCGCCACAGCCGCGCGGGCCAGGGCTACGATCTTTCCGGCTTGCTTCATCGTTGCGATTTCTCGCGGCGATTTGGCAGAGATCATTTCACGTTCTCCAATGCCGCGGCGACATCATTCCACACTTCGTCAATCGAACGCGTGGCATTGATGTCGACGACCAGTCCTTTTTCACGGTAGTAATCAAGAACCGGCTTGGTATTCTTTTCATGCTCGTCAAGACGAACACGAAGCTGTTCCTCTGTATCATCAGCGCGCTGAATGAGCGGAGAACCGCAGACATCACAAATGCCCTCCACCTGACTTGGGTGATTACGGACATGATAGATCGCACCGCAGTTCTTACACATGCGGCGGCCCGTGATGCGATCGGCCAGAGCTTCAAACTCCACTACTAAGTTTATAACAACTTCCACCGGTTTGGCAATTTCTTTTGATAAATTTTCGAAAGATTTTGCCTGAACCAGCGTTCTTGGATAGCCATCCAACAGATAACCAGCTTGACAGTCCGGCTGTTTCAGCCGATCTGCGACCATTGCGACCGTAATTTCATCCGGTACGAGCTTGCCGGCGTTCATGTATTCCTGCGCTTTTTTCCCCAGCTCCGTGCCTTCTTTGATGTTGGCGCGGAACATATCTCCTGTGGAGATGTGCGGAATTTTAAAGCTTTCCAGAATTTTTGCCGACATTGTCCCCTTGCCGCTTCCGGCAGGTCCCATGATCAGAATGTTCATTCTCACTCACCTCTTATTTTTGAATAAAACCGCGGTATGATTTCTGGGTCAGCTGCCCTTTCAGCTGACTCATCGTCTCCATGGCAACGCCGACAACGATGATGATTCCGGTTCCGCCCATTGAAACAGAGGACGGCAGGTTTGTCACCATTGGCAGGATGTACGGAAGCAGCGCGATAAACACGAGGAAGATCGCGCCCAGCACCGTGATCCGGTTCAGCACCTTGGATAAGTATTCCCTGGTTTCTGTACCCGGACGAATGCCGGGAATATAGGTTCCGGACTTGCCGAGATTTTCTGCAATCTTCTCCGGATCCACCTGTAAATTAGTGTAGAAGAAGGTAAACAGAACGATCAGTACCGCATAGATGCAAAGGCCCAACGGCTTCTGCAGCGACAAGATGTTATTCAGAGTGGTTGTGAAGCTGTTGGCTTCAAAGAAGCTCATGATCGTCAGCGGCGCCGTCATGATCGCCGAAGCGAAGATAACCGGGATGACGCTGGCGGAGTTGATTTTTAACGGTAAGTAGGTCATATCGTTGCGGCCCTTGGTCATGGAGCTGGATGTGTACTGTACCGGGATCTTTCGGGTTGCCAGCTGCATGAAGACAACCAGCACGATGATCAAAAGATACATTAATACATACAGCATAAACGTCAGGATGCCGTTAAACATCGCCGTGTTGTTTGTCGTATCAACCAGGGTATTGAAGACCTGAACAAACTGGAACGGGATGTTTGCGACGATACCCGCGAAGATGATGATGGAAACGCCGTTTCCGATCCCCTTCGCCGAGATCTGATCGCCGACCCACAATAAGAACATTGTACCCGCTGTCAGCACCGTCGCCACGTACAGGTAAGTGGAAACGCCGGCGCCGGAGAGGATCCCATAGCTCTTATCAAAAGCATAGACCATCGTAAAGGCTTGAATAAACGCTAAGACCACACCCATATATCGTGTGATCTTATCCATTTTCATGCGACCCTGCTGACCTGATTTCGCCATTTCCGTCAGTGCCGGAATGACGTCCATCGACATCAGCTGGATGATGATCGAAGCGGTGATGTACGGTGTAACGCCCAAGGCGAAGACCGACAGACGCTGTAATGCGCCGCCGCCCAGCAGGTTCATCATTCCCAGAATGGAATTATCAGCGATGCCGGCGGTCAGCGCCGTCGCATCTACGCCCGGAACCGGAATGCCGGATCCGAGTCGGTAGATGAACAGCATGGCCAGAGTAAAGATAATCTTAGACCGGATTTCTTTATTCTTGAACAGGCTGGTAAAGGTCTGGATCATGTTAGATCACCTCTACTTTTCCGCCTGCTTTTTCAATTGCTTCTACTGCTGATTTGGAAAATTTATTGGCTTTGACCGTCAGCTTCTTTTCCAGTTCGCCAACGCCCAGGATCTTCACGCCGTCCAGTTCCTTGCGGACTAAACCCGCCTGCTTTAACAGTTCCGGAGTAATCTCAGCGCCATCTTCGAACCGATTCAGCAGTTCGACGTTGACGATCGAGTATTCCTTACGGGTGAAGTTGGTGAAACCACGCTTCGGCAGACGACGCCAGATCGGTGTCTGGCCGCCTTCAAAGCCCAGTGCGACTCCGCCGCCGGAACGAGCGTTCTGGCCCTTGGAACCCTTGCCTGCAGTTTTGCCCCATCCGGAGCCATGGCCGCGGCCGATTCTCTTCGAGTTACGACGTGCACCTTCTGTGTATTTCAGTTCGTTTAATTTCATTGTAGCTGCCTCCCGTCTAACTTAGCGAATTTCCTGCGGCTTCTTCTCACGCAGTTTGCTAACGCTTTCGATCGTTTTCAGTTCTTTCAGACCGGCAACCGTGGCATGAACCATGTTGATCGGCGTGCGGGAACCGATGCACTTGGACAGAACGTCGCTGACGCCTGCCAGCTCCAGAACCGCACGGACAGCGCCGCCGGCGATAACGCCGGTACCTTCTGCAGCCGGTTTCAGGAACACTTCACCCGCGCCGTAAACGCCGGTGACAGCATGTGGGATCGTGGAGCCATTGTTTACCAGAGGAACTCTGAACAGATTCTTCTTGGCATTTTCACTGGCCTTCTTAATTGCATCAGGAACTTCGTTAGCTTTTCCTGTGCCGTAGCCTACGCGGCCTTTTTTGTCACCAATGACAACCAGGGCGGCAAAGCGGAAACGACGTCCACCTTTAACAACCTTGGTTACACGGTTGATGACAACAACGCGTTCTTCAAATTCTTTATCGCGTTCAACTCTTCTTGGTTTACGTTCCATTCAGCGAGCCCTCCTAGAATTTCAGTCCGGCCTCTCTGGCAGCTTCGGCCAGGGCCTGGACACGTCCGTGATAAACATAACCTCCACGGTCAAATACAACTTCAGTGATGTTCTTAGCTAAAGCACGCTTCGCCAGTTCGGTTCCGACTGTCTTTGCGGCTTCGATATTTCCGCCGTTTTCCAGCTTCATGTCCACGCTGCTGCAGGCAACCAACGTCGTGCCGTTAACATCGTCGATGATCTGGCAGTGGATATGGCTGTTAGAACGGAAGACGTTCAGGCGTGGGCGTTCCGGAGTTCCGCTGATCTTTGTACGGACGCGAATGTGACGACGAATTCTTTCATCATTTTTAGATACTTTCTTAAGCATTGTTCACTCTCTCCTTTCCCACTATTTCTTACCAGCCGTCTTGCCTTCTTTACGACGGACATGTTCGCCTTTATAGCGAATACCTTTACCCTTGTATGGTTCAGGTTTCTTTGTTGCCCGGACGACCGCAGCGAATTCGCCGACGCGCTGCTTGTCGATGCCGGAAACTTTAATTTCAGTTGCGGACGGGCACTCAACTTTCAGGCCTTCCTCAACCTCGAATTCAACCGGGTGAGAGAAGCCGACGTTCAGTGTCAGCTTGTTGCCGCTGACCGCGGCACGGAAGCCGATACCGACAACTTCCAGTTCACGGGTGAAGCCCTCAGAAACGCCGACGACCATGTTGTGCAGCAGCGCGCGGGTTGTGCCGTGCAGCTGTTTGATATGCTTCTCATCGTTCGGACGAACGACTTTGATTTCATTGCCGTTGACATCGATCTGCATGTTTTCGTTAAACTGACGTGTTAAAGTACCCTTAGGTCCTTTGACCGTCACCTCATTGCCAGCCGCAACCGTGACTTCAACACCGGCTGGAATGGTAATCGTTTTATTACCGATACGTGACATTGTTTTCTATTCCTTTCTCTAACACGCTTACCATACGTAGGCGATAACTTCGCCGCCCGTATGCTTCGCTCTTGCTTCTTTGTCGGTCATCAATCCCTGAGAGGTAGAGATGATCGCGATGCCTAAACCGTTCAGGACACGTGGGATCGAGCCGCTCTTGGCGTATACCCGTAAGCCTGGCTTCGAGATACGCTTGATGCCGCTGATAACTTTTTCGTTATTCGGGCCGTATTTCAAAGTGACTGTGATCTTCTTTTCTGCAGCGGTTTCACCTGTGACTGCGTAATTCAGGATAAATCCTTCGTTCTTCAGGATCTTCGCAATTTCAACCTTCTGCTTGCTTGCCGGAATTTCAACGGCTTCGTGGCGCGCCTGAACACCGTTACGGATTCTGGTCAGCATATCTGCGATAGGATCAGTCATATTCATCATTGCTTTTTCCTCCTTCCGTATCCTTACCAGCTTGCCTTCTTGACTCCCGGAATCTGGCCCTTATAGGCTAATTCGCGGAAGCAGATACGGCAGACTTTGTACTTGCTTAAGACAGAGTGCGGACGTCCACAACGTTCGCAGCGCGTGTACTCTCTGACTTTGTACTTCTGAGGACGCTGCTGCTTAATTTTCATTGATGTCTTTGCCATGGTTGTTGTCCTCCTTATTTCGCAAACGGCATGCCCATACCTGCCAGCAATGCCTTTGCTTCTTCATCAGTATTGGCCGTCGTTACGATAACGATGTCCATACCGCGTACTTTGCTTACTTTATCAAAGTTGATTTCCGGGAAAATGATCTGTTCCTTCACGCCCAGCGTGTAGTTGCCACGACCGTCGAACGCCGTTGTGCTGACGCCGCGGAAGTCGCGGACACGCGGCAGGGAAATGTTGAACAGCTTATCCAGGAATTCATACATGTGTTCACCGCGCAGGGTGACCTTGCAGCCGATCGGCATGCCTTCACGCAGCTTGAAGTTCGCGATGGACTTCTTCGCCTTGGTGATGACCGGCTTCTGGCCTGCCAGCTGAGTCAGTTCGGCAACTGCTTCGTCCAGCGCCTTCGGGTTGGCGATCGCATCGCCGACACCCATGTTGATGACGACTTTCTCGATCTTCGGGCACTGCATGACAGAGCTGTAATTGAACTGCTTCATCAGAGATTCAATGACTGTCTTCTGGTATTTTTCAACAAGACGGTTCATTATTTCTTACCTCCCTTGACGACGTTGCCGGATTTCTTGAATACGCGGACCTTTTCGCCCTTTTCGACCTTAAAGCCGATCCGGCTGGCTGTTTTGGCTTTGGAATCATACGCCATGACATTGGATACATGAATCGGAGCTTCCTTTTCAATGATGCCTCCGTCCGGGTTAGCCTGAGTCGGCTTCAGGTGTTTCTTCATCAGATTGACACCCTCAACGATGACTTTGTTCTCTTTCGGCATAACGGCCAGAACTTCGCCGATCGTTCCCTTGTAATGTCCAGTGATGACTTTTACTTTATCGCCTTTTTTAATTTTCATCTCAAGCCACCTCCTATAAAACTTCTGGTGCCAAAGAAACAATCTTCATGAAGTCTTTGTCACGCAGTTCTCTTGCAACAGGACCGAAAATACGGGTTCCTCTTGGTGTGTTGTCGTCCTTGATGATAACGGCTGCATTGTCATCAAACTTGATGTAGCTGCCGTTTTCACGACGGATGCCGTAACGTGTCCGGACGATGACCGCCTTGACGACGTCGCCCTTCTTTACAGTTCCGCCAGGAGCTGCTGTCTTGACCGAGCAGACGATGATATCGCCGATGTTCGCTCTTTTGCGCTTGCTGCCGCCCAGGCAACGGATGACTAATAATTCCTTAGCACCGGTGTTGTCCGCGACATTTAATCTACTTTCATTCGTAATCATTGTCAGTTCCTCCTTGTGCTATTAAAGAATTACAGCCTTTTCGACGATCTTAACCAGGCGGAAACGCTTGGTCGCGGATAACGGACGAGTTTCCATGATTTCTACGATATCACCGATCTTCGCCTCATTGTTCTCATCATGTGCTTTGAATTTCTTTGAATATTTAATACGCTTCGAATAAAGCGGATGACTCTTGCTGGTTGCTACCTCAACCGTAATGGTCTTGTCCATCTTATCAGAAACGACTTTTCCGCGTAATACTTTACGGTTTGATCTTTCCATGACCAGTTATCCTCCTTATTTCGCCTCACTGAGTTCGCGCTCAGTGATGACAGTTTTGATGCGAGCGATCGTCTTGCGAATTTCCTTCATGCGGGAAGGATTCTCCAGCTGGCCGGTAGCTTGCTGGAAACGCAGGTTGAACAGCTCTTCTTTTAAAGATTCAATTTCCTGAAGTAATTCAGTATTGCTCTTATCACGAATTTCCTTAACGTTCATTTCCTATTCCTCCTCGCCTCGGCGCACGAATTTGCACTTGACCGGCAGCTTGTGGGCTGCTAAGCGCAGAGCTTCACGCGCGGTTTCTTCATCGACGCCGCCGACTTCAAACAGGACGCGGCCTGGCTGAACTACGGCTACCCATCCTTCAGGTGCGCCTTTACCGGAACCCATTCGGACTTCCAGCGGTTTCTTCGTAATTGCCAGATGTGGGAAGATTTTGATCCAAACCTGGCCGCCACGCTTCATGTAACGAGTCATGGCGACACGCGCCGCCTCGATCTGACGGTTGCTGACGTACGCACCGGAGTAAGCAATTAATCCATACTCACCGAATACGATCTCACGTCCAGCCTTCGAGCGACCTTCGTAACTCTGGCGATGAGGTCTTCTGTATTTTGTTCTATTAGGCATTAACATGATTAATTACCTCCTTCAACGGTTCCTTCAGCCTTTGGTGCAGCTGCTTTAGCTTCCCTGGCTTCGGCATTGCGGTTGTTGTTATTGTTGCTGCGGTTGCCGCGGCGGTCATTCCGTCCGCCACGCCGGCGATCGCGGCCCTGAGGCATCTTC
Organism: Holdemania sp. Marseille-P2844; assembly: GCF_900120005.1. Classification (GTDB taxonomy): domain Bacteria; phylum Bacillota_I; class Bacilli_A; order Erysipelotrichales; family Erysipelotrichaceae; genus Holdemania. The sequence continues at coordinate 442,440 of NZ_LT635453.1, read as the reverse complement.
GGTGCTTCCGGTTCCTGAACCATCTGGCCCGGCAGGACTTCACCGCGGCAGATCCAGACTTTAACGCCCAGCTTGCCGTAAGTCGTCATCGCTTCGACAATCGCGAAGTCGATGTCCGAACGCAGCGTATGCAGAGGAACGACGCCCTCGGAATAGCCTTCGCTGCGCGCGATATCCGCGCCGCCTAAACGGCCGGAAACCAGGGTACGGATACCCTTGGCGCCCGCCCGCATCGTCTTCTGAATCTGACGCTTCTGGCAGGTTCTGAACGAAGCACGCTGTTCCAACTGCTCAGCGATAGCGCGAGCGACCAGATGTGCATCCAGATCCGGATTGGCAACTTCGACCACTTTGATGTGAATCTGCTTGCCAGCGCACATTTTCTGCAGCTTCTTCTTTAAGATTTCAATGCTTTCACCGTTGCTGCCGATGATCACGCCCGGGCGAGCGGCACGGATGATGATCTCAACACGGTTCTTAGAGCGTTCGATTTCGATTCTGGAAACGTAAGCCGCATGCAGTTCCTTAAACAGGAATTCACGGATTTTGACGTCTTCCATCAACAGGGTGCCGTAATCTTTTTCAGCATACCATCTGGATTCCCAGTCGCGGATGACGCCGACACGCATTCCAATTGGACTAACTTTCTGACCCATGAGAGTACCTCCTACCGTTCTTCAACCACAACAGTAATGTGGCTGGTGCGCTTTAAAATCTGAGCGGCGTTGCCCTTTGCCCGAGGCATGAAACGCTTCATGGTGATTCCCTCGTTGGCATAGCACGCTTTAACGTACAATTTTGATTCATCCAGCTGATGATTGTTGACCGCATTGGCAACGGCTGATTTCAGCACTTTCCCAACCGCTTCGGCAGCGTGGTTCGGTGTGAACTTCAGGATTGCTTCTGCTTCCTTCGCATCTTTGCCTCTGACTAAATCCAGAACAAGTCTGACTTTGCGAGGGGCGATGCGGACAGTTTTCGCTGTTGCTTTGACTTCCATTGTGGCACCTCCTACGCTTTCTTGTCGTCGCCATGACCGCCGAATTTGCGGGTTGGGACGAATTCGCCAAGTTTATGGCCGACCATATCTTCTGTGACATAGACAGGGACATGTTCCTTACCGTTGTAAACCGCGAACGTATGTTCAACGAACTGCGGGAAAATAGTGGAACGGCGAGACCATGTTTTGATGACTTCTTTCTTGCCTGACGCGTTCAGCTTTTCCACTTTTTTCATTAAATGGTCATCACAGAACGGTCCTTTTTTCAAACTACGACTCATTTTAGCTTCCTTCCTTTCGTTTACTTACCGTTGCGGCGGCGTGTGATTAATTTCGTAGACGCCTTTTTGGTTTTGCGGGTCTTGACGCCCATGGCTTTCTTACCCCACGGCGTCATTGGTGATTTACGGCCAACCGGAGTTCTGCCTTCACCACCGCCATGCGGGTGATCGTTCGGGTTCATGACGGAACCACGGACTGTCGGACGAATGCCCAGCCAGCGGGAACGTCCAGCCTTACCCAGGTTAACCAGGCTGTGATCTTCGTTGCCGACCGTACCGATGGTAGCGCGGCAGTTGCTCAGAACCTTGCGGACTTCGCCAGAGGCCAGACGCAGAATCGTGTAGCGGCCTTCGGAACCCAGGATCTGTGCGGAAACACCAGCGGAACGTGCCAGCTGGCCGCCCTTGCCCGGCTTCAGTTCAACGTTGTGAACGAAAGTACCTTCAGGGATGTTGCGCAGCTCCATCGCGTTGCCGACCTTGATGTCGACCGCTTCGCCGGAAACGATGGTCTGTCCGACCTGCATTCCCTTCGGAGCCAGGATATAGCGCTTTTCACCGTCTGCATAATTCAGCAGCGCGATGTTGGCGGAACGGTTCGGATCGTACTCGATCGTCGCGACCTTCGCCGGGATGTTGTCTTTATTACGCTTGAAGTCGATCACGCGGTACTGACGCTTGTGTCCGCCGCCCTGATGACGGGTTGTGATCCGACCGGTGTTGTTGCGGCCGCCCTTTTTGGACAGCGGTTCAAGCAGCGAGCGTTCTGGAGAAGTCGATGTGATTTCTTCGAAGCTCAGGCTTGACATACCGCGACGACCTGGAGTCGTTGGTTTATATTTCTTAATCGCCATTGGATTTAGTCCTCCTTACGCATTTTTCCGGAAATAGCGTGTTCTTCCGATATGTTGATCAGCTTATTCCGAGAATAAGTTGATATCCTGTCCTTCCGGCAGCTTGACAACTGCTTTGCGGACAGCGCTCGTCTTACCGACGTATTTGCCCATTCTCTTCGTCTTCGGCTTGCAGTTCAGAATGTTGACCTGTTCAACCTTGACGCCGAAAATTTCTTCAACAGCCAGACGGACCTGCGTCTTGTTCGCGCCCTTTGCGACCGCGAAAGTGATCTTGTTGTCAGTGTCCATCAGCTTCATCGTCTTTTCAGTGATGATCGGGCGGATAATGATATCTCTTGCGTTACTCATTATGCGAATACCTCCCCAGCTTTGTTGGCAGCCGCTTCCGTCATAACCAGCTTCTGAGCGTTGGCGATGTCGAAGGCGTTCAGTTCTTCAACTGTCAATAAGGCAGCGTTCGGAATGTTGCGCAGGGACATGAAGGCATTGTCGAAGTCCTCGGCGATATCCGCTACAAACAGCGTTTTGCCTTCAAACTTGAACGCATCCATAACCTTGACAAATTCCTTTGTCTTGATCGCGTCGAACTTCAGCGCATCGACGACAACCAGGTTGTTTTCAATGACCTTTTCAGAAAGCAGCGATCTTAAAGCCAACCGGCGAACCTTGCGGTTCAGACGGTAAGCATAGCTGCGCGGCGTCGGGCCGAAGGCGATGCCGCCGCCTCTCCACTGCGGAGCGCGGATGGAACCCTGACGGGCACGGCCTGTGCCCTTCTGACGCCAAGGCTTCTTGCCGCCGCCGCTGACTTCGTGACGGCTCTTGGTGTCATGCGTACCCTGACGCATATTCGCACGCTGCATGATGAGCGCGTCAAACATGACCTGCTGATTAGGTTCAATGCCGAATACAGCCTCAGCCAGTTCGATTTCGCGAATCTCTTTAGCTTCCAGGTTATATACATTTAACTTTGGCATCTGTTATTCCTCCTCTTTTGCTTCTTCGGAATAGCTGATCAGATCCTTGGCCGAAACAGCAGCTGTTCCTTTGACGGATGACTTAACAACAACCAGTCCGCGCTTCGGTCCCGGGACATTGCCCTTGATCAGCATGTAGTTGTTTTCAACATCAACCTTGATGATTTCCAGATTCTGTGTCGTGGTGGTATATCCACCTTCCTGGCCAGCGCCAGCCGTTCCCTTTTCGATCCGGCCGTTGTTACGTCCGGTTGTAGCCAGAGAACCGATATGCCGCATGTTCTTGGATCCGCCGTGGGTCTTCGGGCCCATTGTCGCGTTGTTTCTGACGATCGTGCCGTTGTAGCCGCGGCCCTTGCTGGTGCCGGTTACGTCGACGATTTCGCCGGCGGCGAACAGATCAACCTTCACTTCGTTGCCGACTTCCAGGTTTGTCATTTCCGTGCCGCGGATTTCGCGGACGAAACGCTTCGCTGCGGTCGATGCCTTGGCAGCATGACCCTTTTCAGCTTTGTTGGAACCCTTTTCGCTCAGATCTTCAAATCCCAGCTGAACAGCTTCGTAGCCATCGTTTTCCAGGGTTTTCTTCTGCAGCACTACGTTCGGCAGCGCTTCTACGACCGTGACAGGAATCAATACGCCGTCCGTAGTGAATACCTGCGTCATGCCAAGTTTACGTCCTAAAATACCTTTCATGATGTCACCTCCACTGTCCTTACAGCTTGATCTCGATGTCGACGCCGCTCGGCAGTTCCAGACGGCTCAATGCGTCAATGGTTTCTGCAGTCGGTCCGACGATCTCGATCAAACGCTTATGTGTTCTGATTTCAAACTGCTCACGCGAATCTTTGTACTTGTGAACAGCTCTCAAAATGGTTACCACCTGCTTCTCTGTCGGCAGGGGTACAGGTCCGACGACTTTCTTTGCGCCGTGTTCCTGAGCAGCCTTAACGATCTTTTCGCTGGCTGTATCCAGGATTCTGTGTTCGTAAGCTTTTAAACGAATTCTTACGCTGTTTTTTGCCATGAAATCTTCCTCCTTCATTTCATCCGCCGTTTCGGCAGATTCGCTCGGTGTGAATTCCCCGGTCTTCACGCTTAGCTGGCGCTATCGTGACAACGCCGATCAGCGTGCCGGCAACCTCCCACGTCCATGCGAATGCTTCGCTATTATAGCACTCAAAAACAGGCAATGCAACACTTTTTTCAAAAAAGTTAAAAACTTGGAAATACGGCTTCAGATCAAGCTCTTTTCAAGTTTCGAAAATCAATGATTTCAACAATTCCCTGGCAACGAAGATCAGTGTGCCATTATTATCTTCCTGACCGAATTCTTCCCAAAATAAGGTACTATCCGCAGGCGATTTTCACTGTTTTTCGCCCAATTTCACGATATTTTTCGTCTGGCAGCGCTTACATCTGGCAAGATTAACGAATCTTTGACAGATTTCGCAGGATTCCGTTTCTATGCAGGTCTGATTTATATTATAATAAGGATACTTTCAGGAGGTGAGCGCATGTTTGAATTTCTGAAGTTTAGAAAACAGGAACGCCGGCAGGTCGTTGTCGCGCTGCATGGGTTTGGACGGCGGCGGACCGATGAGTTTCTGCCGTTAAAAAATTTCCTCGCCGCCAAGAACATCGAACTGATCATGCCGGAGTTATTTAATCCGCGCAACCCGCAGGATGTCGATCCGCAGAAATGGATCCAGCGGGCTGAGGAAGTCGTCGATCAGCTGGCAGCCCAGAACGCGGAAGTCATTCTGGTCGGCTTCTCGATGGGCGGCGTCATCGCCGCGCATCTGGCCGCTGTCAAACCGGTAAAGAAGTTGATTCTGCTGGCGCCGGCATTCAATTATATCAATGTCGCCAACGCCGCGGATTACATCACCGGCTGGTTCAGCAGCCCCGGAAAAAAAGAACAGCCTGACCCGTATCCGCCGCTGCCCGCTGATTTTACTTCGGTGTTCATGAACGTCGTCGATCTGTTGAAGCAGGATGCCGCGCTGGTGGAATGTCCGGTGCTGATCTTCCACGGTACGGATGACGAAACCATTTCCGTTTCATCCAGCCGCAAGATCTACAAAAAAATTCCGGCCGCGCAGAAGGGACTGATCATGTTGGAAGGGGTCGGCCATGCGATTCTGGACGATCCGGTCTACGCTTCGCTGGCGTTGAACACCATCGCCGCGTTCATCGCCGATCAGTTCCATTTTTGATCATTCCAGGAGTTCTTGTGCTCTGACCGGCCAAGACTGCTTAACCTGATCCTTTCCGGTTCTGTTCTTTTCTGTTCTTCCTTTATATAAAGGAAAGCTGCAGCGCTTCTGATTTTTATCTTCAAACGTTACAGCTTTTTTATGATCTTATTCTATTTCAAGACGGCCGCTTCGCGCTGCGCCAGTACGCCAGCGCCGCAGCAGCCGACAGTGCGAACGCTCCGGCGCTCAGCACAAACGGAAACAACATATTCAGGTCGTAGACGATCCCCGCAGCCAGTGAGCCGAGCACATTGCCCATCGACTTGATCGCGTTGAACAGACCGGTGATGATGCCGACTTCGCTGTTTTTTCGCCCCTCCACGGATAAAGCCTGCGTGATCGGCTGATAAACGGCATTGGCGGTAAAGAAAATCAGGTTCATCGCAATGAACAGCGTCAGATTGCCCGGAATCAGTGCTCCCGCTGCACTCAGCGCGCACAGCGCCAGCACGGCGATCAGTGATTTCTTCACCTCAGTGCGGCGGATGATCCACAGATTGATGGAGAAATTTGCGATCAGGCCGATAAGACCGATGACCGCTTTGATTAATCCATTATAAACCGGTTTAAAATCCAGCTCGGCCTTCAAGAAATAGTTAAACGCATTTTCATGGCAGTTGCTGGCGAAGCCGGTCAGAAAGACGACGGTCAGAAACAGGATCATGACGGTGCTCATCAGACTGCGGGCGCTGGCAAAGGAGTTGAACGGATTGACGGTTTTCAGCAGCACGCGCGGACGAACAGTCTGCGGATCCACAATCGAATCTTCGACAAAGAACATTGCGCCCACGCCCAGCACGATCATCCAGACCGCCTGAACGTTGAACGCCAGCTGGAAGTGAATCGTTCCCAGAACGCCGCCCAGCAGATAGCCCACCGCCAGCGAAGCGGACTGCATCGCCGTATAGACCGCCAGATTGGAAGCCTGTTTTGCAGGCTCACTGACGTCGATCACATACGCCATCGTCGCCACGATCGCGCCGCCGGAAAAAGCCCCGGCCGCCCCGCGTGAGATCAGCACCATCAGCTCACTCGATGAGAAGCCCAGACTCAGCTGCGCCAGCCCATAACAGACGCAGGAGATCGTAAAGACCTTCACGCGGCCGAGATGATTGCTGAACTCGCCCCAGAATACAGACGTTAGAAATGAAAAGAAGCACATCACCGCCATCGACGTTCCGAAAATCCGCGACGGCAGTCCCATCGCCGTATATAAGGTCGGCGTCACCGGATGATGGAAATTCATGCCGATTCCCAACAAGACCGTGATCACCAGCATTCTGAACACTGATTTCTTTTTTGTCATGCTTGCATCCCCCTTATGACTTCTCTATAATACAAGTTAAACCCAGGTTGAAGTCAAGCCGAAAAGGAGAAATGGTATGGATTATTCGATCAAAGAAATTTCTGAGCGGCTCCGCATCCCCGCTTCCACGCTGCGGTATTATGAAAAGCGCGGGTTAATCGGTCCGCTGCGGCGCGGTGCGGGCCAGGTCCGCATCTTTACCGAAGACGATCTCCGGCTGCTGCAGATCATCCAGTGCTTAAAACGAACCGGCATGCCGGTCGAAGAAATCCGCGAGTTCGTCGAGCTGATCCGCAAGGGCGATGCGACGTTGGAACAGCGAACTGCCTTATTTGAGCGTCACCAAGCTCAGATTGAGCATCAGATTGAAGCGCTGCAGGAAAATCTGGCGGTGTTAAAACGCAAGATGAGGTTGTTCAACACACCGAAAAAATAAACGAATCCCGTTTGTCACAGGCGACAGACGGGATTTTCTTATTGATCGCAACGCGGGTGATCCTTGCGGTAATCGCACAATGCCGATTTCATCCGGCAGCTGCCCGCTTGATAGCTGGCGCAGGCCGCGCAGCCCCGGTTCTTTTTGGAGCGCAGCCGGATCAGGCAGTAGGCCGTCCAGCCTCCGATGATCAATATTACAAGCAACGTCGCCATTGTTCATCCCCGCCTTTCTTTTTTTTATTATATCAGGATTTTAACAGGGCATGAATGGAAATGACCGGAAGGTTGGACGCTGAGCTATCGTTTTCCAATTTCGCAGCCGTGCTCTGACGCTGAATCGCCGCCGGAAAATGAGCCAGGGTATTGCGGTGATTGCCCCGAAGGATGATCGTGCCGGTAAGCGCTGAGCAGCGGGTTCTGCGGCCCTTCACTGTGACAGATTCCCGTCATGCCGCAGCCCGCGCAGCCGCCTGCGCAGGAGGAGCCTTCTTGACGATGTTGCCGCCGCAGACTGCGGATCGCCAACAGGCAGGCGTCGATCACGATCAACAATACAACGCCTTCGCCAAAATAACTTTGAATAGCAGCGAGCATTCGTTCTCCTTTCCGCCGATTCCGGCTTTTAAATTTTTGTGGTTTCCTTCAGATCGACTTCCAGTGTCCGACTTTCTTTATATGGCCGGATTAACAGATAAACTAAAGCCGCAAGCAGGACAATCGCGATCCCAGTAAACACGGTAAACGGCGTTTCGCCTGTGATCAGGCCGCCGATCTGGTAGACGATCATGGCGGCGGCGTAAGCAAAACCACACATGTAGCCAATCGCCCCAAGCGTCCATTTCGGATTGTTCATCTCCCGTTTGATCGCACCCATCGCCGCGAAGCATGGCGCGCACAACAGGTTGAAAATCATGAAGCTGTACGCCGAGAGGGCTGTGAAATCCGCCGCGATCAGCGTCCAAATCTCATTGCCCGCTTCGCTCAGTTCCCCGCTGTAATGGTAAAGGACACCGAAGGTATTGACAACTTCTTCCTTGGCGATCAGGCCGGTTACCGTTGCCACTGTTGCTTTCCACGCCATATCGCCGATCCAGCCCAGCGGATAGAAAATCCAGGATACCGCATTGCCGATCAGCGCCAGCAGCGAGCTGTTGTTATCTTCAACCGCCTGGAAGACGCCGTCCACAAAGCCATAGCCCTGTAAGAACCACAAGACAATCGAGCTTAACAGAATAACCGTACCGGCCCGCTTGATAAACGACCAACCGCGTTCCCATGTTCCCCGCAGCACATTGGATGCCGAGGGAATATGGTAGGCCGGCAATTCCATGACAAATGGCGCCGGATCGCCCGCAAACATCTTAAACTTCTTCAGGATGATTCCGCTTATAATCACCGCGGCCACGCCGATGAAATACGCTGATGCCGCAACTGCGGCGGAATTGTTGAACAACGCCCCGGCAAACAGACCGATGATCGGCATTTTCGCACCGCAGGGAATGAAACCGGTTGTCATGATCGTCATTTTCCGGTCGCGATCCTGTTCGATCGTCCGCGAAGCCATAATTCCCGGCACGCCGCAGCCGGTCGCCACCAACATCGGGATAAAACTCTTGCCGCTTAAACCGAACCGACGGAAGATCCGGTCCATAATGAACGCAATTCGCGCCATGTAGCCGATATCTTCAAGAATGCAAAGCAGGAAGAACAACACGAGCATCTGCGGCACGAAGCCCAAGACCGCGCCGACCCCCGCGACAATTCCGTCCTGAATCAGACTGGCGAGCCAGCCGCCGACGCCCATCATCTGTAAGAAAGCGTCGACTGTGCCCGGCACCCACTCGCCGAACAACACGTCGTTGGCCCAGTCTGTACCCAGCGTGCCGATCGAGATTGACCAACCGCCCATCGAAATCGCGTAGACCAGCGCCATGACGAGAATGAAAATCGGCAGCGCCAGCCAGCGGTTGGTCACGATCGTGTCGATTTTATCAGAAACCGACATCCGGGATTGATTTTTCTTTGTATAACATGTGCGAATGATCGAACTGATATCATTATATCGTTCGTTAGTGATGATGCTTTCCGCGTCGTCATCCAGCTCGTCTTCCGCTTTTTGAATCAGCGCTTCGACATCTGGGACGCCGCTTATCATCGCCGCAATTTTATCGTCGCGCTCAAACAGCTTGATCGCGTAGAAACGCCGCATCGCCGAAGGGACTTCTGCGGGCAGCTGGGAGAGGATCGCGTCGAGCACCTGTTCCACTTTCGGACTAAAGCGATGCACTGGCGGCAAGACTTGCCCTTGCTTCGCCAATTTGACGGCCAGCGCTGCGGCTTCCTGAATACCTGTTTGTTTCAGCGCCGAAATCGTGACGACTTCGCATCCCAGTGCCCTGGCGAGCAGCTGCGTGTTGATCTGATCGCCGTTCTTGTTGACGACGTCGATCATATTGATGGCAACGACGACCGGAATGCCCAGCTCCAGCAGCTGTGTGGTTAAGTACAGATTGCGTTCCAGATTCGTGCCGTCGACAATGTTCAGAATCGCTTCCGGACGTTCGTGAATCAGATAATTCCGGGCGACGACTTCTTCCAGCGTATATGGGGAAAGGGAATAAATCCCCGGAAGATCGGTGATCGTGACTTCCTTCCGATCCTTCAACCTGCCTTCCTTCTTTTCGACCGTGACGCCCGGCCAGTTGCCCACAAATTGATTGGAACCCGTCAGAGCGTTGAAAAGTGTTGTTTTTCCGCTGTTCGGATTGCCGGCCAGCGCAATTTTAACTGCCATGTTCTATCCCTCCTAAAAATTAGCTTAAGCTAACTATATACCCAAAAAAGACAGGCCCTCCGGCCTTTAATCCACTTCGATCATCTGGGCGTCGGCTTTGCGCAGCGATAATTCATAACCGCGGACGTTGATCTCCACCGGATCGCCCAGCGGCGCAACCTTGCGCACATAGACTTCGACACCCTTCGTAATGCCCATGTCCATGATTCGGCGCTTAACCGCGCCTTCGCCATGAAGCTTCTTGACGGAAACGGTGTCTCCGACCCGGATATCCTTTAACGTTTTCATTCTATCCCCCCTTTTATATCATGATCTTATTGGCCATTTCCTTACTGATGGCCACACGGCACCCCTTCACCTTGACGATGACGTTGCCCTGGTTCTGCGAAACGAGCATGACCTCGCTGCCTTCGGTAAAACCGAGTGAATTTAAGAAACACCGAACTTCTTCCTTCCCGCCGATTCGTTTTACAGCGTTGATCTGTCCAGCCTGTGCGAATGTTAACGGCATCAACCTCCCCCCTCCTTGAAGTAAAAAGATCAGTTTAATTAGCTTTAGCTAACTTACAGGTTATATGTTATCTTAGACTAACAATTATGTCAATCTTTTTTTGAAGGATTTTCCTTTTTTCTGAGCATTCAGCTTGACAAATGCTTTTTACTTCATGGCCTGAGCTGTGGTTTTGCTCTTTAGCTTTCCCAAAAAAGAAAAAGGCCAGGTTCCAGCCTTGATTCCTGTATTCCGAATCCGCTTTCCCCCGCCTGTTTTATTCATCTCCTACAACAGATCGAGCAATTCCTCAATCCGGTAAATCCGCGGCAAATCCGCCTGACACTGCTGTCCCGGATTCGCAAAAATCCAGATCGGCTGCATGCCTGCCCGGTAAGCCCCGATAATGTCGGTGAAGAACGTATCGCCGACAAACGCGATTTCTTCCGGCGGCAGCTCCAGCTGGCGCGCGCCTTCCAAAAAGATTTCCACATCCGGTTTGTGCGCTTTGAATTCTCCGGAAATGACGATCACTTCAAACAGATCCGCCAGGCCGCACAATTCCAGCTTACGCCGCTGCATCCGTGAATTCCCGTTGGTCACAATCCCAACCTTATATTTTTTCTTCAGCTGTTCCACCACGGAACGAGCCTGCGGAAAAACTACCGTATAATCGCCGAAGGTTTCATACCAGTCCTTGCACAATGCGTCGACCTGTTCCTGGCTTAAGCCGTATTCCTTTGCCAGCATCGAGTACATGTGGATTTTCTCGATCGAGCCATATTCGTCCCAGGTCAGCAGCTTCTGAACGACGTTTTCCCGCTCCACCGGCTCTTCCCGCAGCTGCGGAAACAGTGCGTCGACCAACTTCCTGATCTTGGCGTCCGCCGCCGCCTGCCGGTCGATCAGCGTATTATCCAAATCAAACAAAATTCCTTTAATCCCAGTCCTCATGCGTTCCTCCATAATATTGATTTCTGACTTCCAAATAGCACTCTGCATCCGTCTGATTGACGTATGGACGAATGAAATAAGTGCCGATATTGAATGTCACCGCCCCTAATAAATACCATAAAAAGAAGGAAAGATCCAGCACAAACAAATCCAGTTTGATTCCCTGCGTCATTTCCTGGGAAAGCGCCAGAATCTGCTGCGGATCAAGATCCGGTTCATCCTCAGTCAAATACGGCACAAACCGATAGCTGTATGATTTCACAATCCCCGGAATGACGAACAACAGTGAATACAAAGATACGATCAGATCCCGCCAGAATCCGGTCAGCGCTACCCGTTTCAATTCTTCCCATTGATTGAAGCAGCGAAACACATCGTTGGCGTTTTCCTCATCCGTGGACGCTTTTTTCATATAATTCATCAAACCGAAGCTCAGCGGATTCAGTACGATCAGCCGGATCAGCACCGCAACTGCCGCCGACAACAGCGTATACATCAAAACCAGCGGACCAAACAGCCCCATTAAGGAACTCAATCCAACAAACGTCTTGCCAAACAGCGTGATCGTCATGGCATCCAGCCATTGCGTCGTCGGCCCGCTGAAGTTGAAGTTGATCGAAAAGATCTTGAAATTTCCAACGCCATTCCCCAGCCAGTACAAAAACAAACACGCCACAAACAGTTTTAAATACTTTCGGCTCAATACCGCCTTGGCCCGGCTTTTTAATTCTGCGCGTACAAACATAATAATCTCCCCCATTCCAATTTCATTTTACACGAAGACTGTGAAAAATCCCAGAAAGAAAGCAGACAACTGTTCAATAGAGAACAAAAAAAGATCAGGATCGCTCCTGACCTGGTTTGAGAATCCATGCTTATGACTGTTTCGGCTCATCCTTAGCCTTCGCTTTTTCCTCTTCTTAGTCTTCCTCTTCGTCCTCATTGCCGGCAATTTTGCGTTTGCGGAAAACCCGGCACAGCCAGATGCTCAGCTGATACAGCAGCAGCATCGGCAGGGCGATCATGATCTGCGAGACAACGTCCGGCGGCGTAATGATCGCGGCGACAATGAAGATCACAACGATTACCACCGAGCGGCCTTTGACCATCCATTCCGGCCGCATCAGCCCCAGCTGAGTCAGAATTACCGTCGCAACCGGCATTTCAAACACCGTGCCGAAGGTGATAAAGATCGTCATGATAAAGCTGAGATAACTTTCAATCGAAATCGACGCGATGATCGACGCCGACGCGTTGACATGAATGAAGAAATACAACATGAACGGCAGCGCGATCTTATACGCGAACCCCGCGCCGAGAATGAAGAAAAACAAACCGGCTACCATCGCGAAGAAGAACACGAAGTTTTCCTTTCGTTCCAGCCCCGGACGGATAAACGCCCAGATTTCATACAGAATCACCGGTGAACCGAGGCAGACGGCGCCGATCAGCGCGACCTTGATATACTGCATGAACAGCGCCTGCGGCGAAAGGTAAACGAACTGATAGCCCAGCTCGGTCCCCTGTTGGGTCAACAGGTTGACAATCGGCCCCGCGTAGTTGAAACAGATCAGTAAGCCAGCGAACAGAACTGCGATCACAACCAGGATCCGGTTGCGCAGTTCTTTCAGATGACCGGTCAGCGACATGACCGCTTCATCATTCTCTTGTTCCTGTTTCTGTTTATGCTTCGCCATACTGCTTATTCTTCGTCGTCAGACTTGTCGGAATCCTTATTATCGGACATGCCTTCCTTGAAGTTCTTGATCGTCTTGCCAAACATCTTGCTTAACTTCGGCAGCTGCTTTGGTCCGAAGACGATGATGACGATAACTAAGATGACTAATAATTCCGTAGTTCCCAATTTTCCAAACATAATTTTTCCCTCCTGATTTTATTGATCAATTACGCGTTATGCGAGCGGCGGCCTGCGGTTTTAGCTGCTGGACGCTGACGGCGCGGTGCTTTGCGGCCCGTATATGCCTCCGCTAACGTCGGCTTTTCTTCAGCCGAAACTTCCGGCTGCATTTCCGCTTCTGTCTTTGCTTTTGCAGCGGCGGTTTCCGTCACTTCCGCTTCGATGACCTCCGGCTTGGCCTCTTCCTTCTTCGCCGGCTTGCCAATCGTCTTGAATGACTTCGTCACATCGTCGATCGACTTGTTGACGTCTTCCTTCAGCGACACGATCGGTTCGATCGCTTCCTTTAACGGCGCGCTCGCTTCATCGAGCGGTTCGACGATATTCTCGCGGATGTCCTTGGACAGATCGCCCGTCACTTTCTTGACTTCTTTCAGCGACGCCCCCAGCTTTTTAGCATAGATCGGAAGCTTCTCCGGTCCTAAGACCACCAGCGCGATCACACAGATCACAATGATCTCGGCAATTCCTATCTTCATACCCCGTTTCTCCTTTGTGAGATTATTATAACAAGTCGCCTGAGATTTGTATAGCGTATATTTATATTTTTATCATTTTATTTTTTGATATATTGACCATTCACGCAAGAACACAGACCGCCTTGCAGGCAGGCAGTTTCTTTTGCAGCCAGCTGCAGAGTTTTTCCGCATGATCCAGTTCCTGAGCCGAGCGGCAGATCAGTTCAAATTTCCAGTTTTTCGTAACCCGGGTTCCCAGACGGGCATAGACCTGAGCGATCAATTCCTCAAATTCCTGCCGATCCTGCAGGTCAAGCAGACAGTCCATCCGCAGCTGCAGCGTGACCGGCAGCTGGCGCTGGCGCACGATGTTCATCAGCAGATCGAAGCCATACCACGTCAAAACCCGCTGCTGAGCGAGCATCAGCACATTATCAGGATGATACAGATCGAGATTCAGCTCCAATGTTGACGATTTCATTGCCGGACACTCGCGCAGCCACAGATACTGCTGATACAGACGGGTATCCGTCTTCACATAGTCCAGCTGACATTGCTGCGCCGCGACATAACGCAGTCCTTCTTCCACAGGCAGAACCACTTCATCCGGACAGCGCCCCTGCGTCCACTGACTTTTCCACTGACTTGGCGTCATCTGAAACTCCTGCTGGAAATTGCGGTAAAAATACTTGGAATCGGAAAAGCCGCACGCCTTGCAGATACCGGCGTTGCTTTCCGGTGTAAACAACAGCTGCCGCTCCGCCTCCCGCAGCCGGCAGCGGCTGACGCACTCCAGAAACGTCATATGTTCATTCTGTTTCCACAGCTGGGCAAAATAGCTCTTCTGCATTTTCTCCGCATCCGCAGCCTGCTGCAGCGTCAGCTTCGCTTGCAGATGCGTTACAATATAATCAATGATCCGGTAATACCGCACGAATTTATCTTCACTGACCGCCCGGAACTGCCGGTTAACTTCGTTCTGCACATTATATTCCATAACCAGCGTCAGGCCCAGCTTTTCTTCCATCAGCGGCCGCTGAGCCACTTTTTCTTCCTGATTGAACAACGCGTAGGTTTCCAGGATATCCTTCAGAAAAATACAATCGCGGTAAACCAGCGATACCTCGCGGGTTTGATCGGGATCGACTAACGAATCCACCAGCTGAAGACGCTCGGCATAGGGATAGCTGACCTGCGGCAGCAGCGCCGTTTCAATCTCCACACACAATGCCGTGCAGCCTTCGCGCGATGTCATGGCCCACACTTCCCCGGCATTGACAAAAAAAACATCCCCGGCGTTCATTTCACTCAGCCGGCTGAACCGCTTCACCTGGGCCTGACCCTCCAGAAGGGCGACAACACTCAAAGCGGAGTCGGAATAACGCAGCGCCGTCTGATGAAAGCGCAGAACTTGAGAGGTAATGTAATCATGTCGGAATGGTTTCATGCGATTTTCTCCTGTTTTTTATTATAGCATTCCCCCTGTCCAAACGCAAAAAAGAGATCCGCAGAGGATCTCTTTTCAGAATTTTTTAACGATGACCGAAACTTATTTAATGATTTCGATAACGTTTCCGGAACCGACGGTACGGCCGCCTTCACGGATAGAGAACTTTGTTCCCTGTTCAACAGCGATCGGAGCGATCAGTTCAACCGTCATTTCAACGTTGTCGCCCGGCATGCACATTTCAACGCCTTCCGGCAGTTTGATAACGCCTGTAACGTCCGTTGTACGGAAGTAGAACTGAGGACGGTAGTTGGAAACGAACGGTGTATGACGTCCGCCTTCTTCCTTCGTCAGAACGTAAACCTGAGCCTTGAATTCCGTGTGCGGATGAACGCTTCCCGGCTTCGCCAGGACCTGTCCACGCTGTACTTCATCACGGTTAACGCCACGCAGCAGCGCACCGATGTTATCGCCTGCTTCAGCGTAGTCCAGCAGTTTACGGAACATTTCGATACCGGTAACAACGGTCTTCTTGGAATCATGGATACCGACGATTTCAACTTCTTCGCCCAGCTTCAAGATACCACGTTCAACACGGCCTGTCGCAACAGTACCACGGCCTGTGATGGTGAAGACGTCTTCGACAGCCATCAGGAACGGCTTGTCAGCGTCACGTGCCGGAGTCGGGATGTAGCTGTCAACAGCATCCATCAGTTCGTCGATCTTGCCTTCCCAAGCCGGATCGCCTTCCAGAGCCTTTAATGCGGAACCGCGGATAACCGGAGCGTTTTCGCCGTCAAAGCCATATTCGCTCAGCAGTTCGCGAACTTCCATTTCAACCAGGTCGATCAGTTCTTCATCGTCGACCATGTCGCACTTGTTCAGGAATACAACGATTGCAGGAACGCCTACCTGGCGAGCCAGCAGGATGTGTTCACGTGTCTGAGGCATCGGTCCGTCAGTTGCCGCAACAACCAGGATCGCGCCGTCCATCTGAGCTGCACCAGTGATCATGTTCTTGATGTAGTCAGCGTGGCCCGGGCAGTCAACGTGAGCGTAGTGGCGAGTAGCCGTCTGGTATTCAACGTGAGCTGTGTTGATTGTAATACCGCGCTGCTTCTCTTCCGGTGCACCGTCGATCTGGTCGTAAGCTTTCGCTTCCGCCATACCGTTCTTTGCCAGGTGGTTTGTAATAGCGGCTGTCAGTGTAGTTTTACCATGGTCAACGTGACCGATGGTACCGATATTGACATGCTCTTTAGATCTGTCAAATTTTGCTTTTGCCATTTTGCAAATTCCTCCTAATTTTCCATTCAATTAGCCAAGTCTATTTTAAGATAAACGTCCGAAGAAATCAAGGTCAGATTACTCAGCGGAAGCGTTTTTCTTGGCGATTTTTTCAGCAATGCTCTTCGGAACTTCTGAATAGTGGTCCATCTGCATTACATAGTTGCCGCGGCCCTGGGTAAACGAACGCAGATCCGTGGAATAACCGAACATTTCAGACAGCGGTACGAAAGCGCGGACAACGATTGCGTTGGCACGTTCTTCCTGATCGCGGATCTGACCGCGGCGCTTGGTGATGTCGCCCATCACGCTGCCGAGGTATTCGTTTGGCGCTGTGACTTCAACCGACATGATCGGTTCCAGCAGCACCGGCTTACATTTCTTAGCCGCTTCTTTCAAGGCCATCGAAGCCGCAATCTTAAACGCCATTTCAGACGAGTCGACTTCATGGTAGGAACCGTCGAACAGCGTAGCCTTGATATCGACAACCGGATAGCCTGCGACTAAACCGTTGTTCAGCGCTGCCTCCAGGCCTTCCTGAGTCGGCTTGATGTATTCGCGCGGAACGGTGCCGCCGACAACAGCGTCGATAAATTCGAAGCCCTTGCCTTCTTCGTTGGGTTCAAATTTGATCCAGACGTGGCCATACTGACCGCGACCGCCGGACTGACGGACAAACTTGCCTTCGCACTCGGCCGCCTGGCGAATCGTTTCACGATAAGCAACCTGCGGCGCGCCGACGTTGCATTCAACCTTAAATTCACGGCGCATCCGATCGACGATGATGTCCAGATGCAATTCGCCCATACCGGCGATGATCGTCTGGCCTGTTTCTTCATCCGTGTACGTCTTGAACGTCGGGTCTTCTTCCGCCAGCTTCGCTAACGCCAGGCCCATCTTATCGGAGTCCGCTTTGGTCTTCGGCTCAACGGACATCTGGATAACCGGTTCCGGGAAGACCATCGATTCAAGGATGATCGGGGCTTTTTCATCGCACAGCGTATCGCCGGTCGTCGTGGCCTTTAAGCCGACCGCCGCCGCAATATCACCGGCGAAGACTTCCGTGATTTCCGCACGGTGATTCGCGTGCATCTGAACGATACGGCCGAAACGTTCGCGCGTATCCTTCGTCGCATTCAGGACGTAAGAGCCTGCCGTTGCCGTTCCGGAGTAAACGCGGAAGTAAGTCAGACGGCCGACAAACGGGTCGGTCATGACCTTGAACGCCAGCGCCGCAAACGGTTCGCTGTCGTTGGCATGACGGGCTTCCTGCGTGCCGTCTTCCAGGTGACCCTGGATGGACGGGATATCCAGCGGGGACGGCAGGTAGTCGATAACAGCATCCAGCATCAGCTGTACGCCTTTGTTCTTATAAGCGGAACCGCACAGAACCGGGAAGAATTCCGACGAGCAGACGCCCTTACGGATCGCCGCTTTGATTTCAGGAATCGTTGGCTCTTCGCCTTCCAATACCTTCATCATCAGTTCATCATCGTAATCGGCTGCTTTTTCGATCAGCTCCGCCCGCAGCTGCTGCGCCTGTTCCAGCATATCCGCCGGGATTTCCTTGACTTCCATCTTGGTTCCCAGATCGTCAGCGTAGAAGATCGCATTCATTTCCAGCAGGTCGATGATGCCGCGGAATGTGTTTTCCGCGCCGATCGGCAGCTGGATCGCCGCCGCTTTCGCGCCTAAGCGATCGCCGATGCTGCGCACCGACATCATGAAGTCTGCGCCGGTCGCATCCATTTTATTACAGAAAACGATCCGCGGAACTTTATAGGTCGACGCCTGACGCCAGACAGTTTCCGTCTGCGGCTCAACGCCGGCTTTGGCATCCAGAACGGTAACCGCGCCGTCTAAGACACGCAGGGAACGTTCAACTTCAACCGTGAAGTCGACGTGACCCGGAGTATCAATGATATTGATGCGGTGGCCTTTCCAGGAAGCGGTTGTGGCCGCAGAAGTGATCGTGATGCCACGTTCCTGTTCCTGCGCCATCCAGTCCATCTGAGAGGCGCCGTCATGGGTTTCTCCCAGTTTATGAGTTTTTCCGGTGTAATAAAGGATACGTTCCGTTGTGGTGGTCTTGCCAGCATCAATGTGAGCCATGATTCCGATATTACGGGTATTTTCTAGCGAAAATTCACGAGCCATAAATTTCTCCTTTCGTAACTCTGCAGATTCTGCAGCCGCTTACCAGCGGTAATGAGCGAAAGCCTTGTTGGCTTCGGCCATCTTGTGGGTATCTTCCTTCTTCTTGACGGAAGCCCCGGTGCCGTTGGCCGCATCCATGATTTCCGCAGCCAGACGCTGTTCCATGGTTTTTTCATGGCGCAGACGGCTGTAATTAACCAGCCAGCGCAGACCCAGCGTCAGTCTTCTTTCAGAAGAAACTTCGATTGGGACCTGGTAGTTGGCGCCGCCGACACGGCGAACCTTCAGTTCCAGCAGCGGCATGATGTTGGACAGAGCCTGTTCAAAGACTTCCATCGGCTGACGTCCGGTCTTCGCTTCGACGATATCGAAAGCGTTGTACAGGATATCCTGAGCGACGTTCTTCTTGCCATCCAGCATCAGCTTGTTGATTAAGCGAGTGACCAGTTTCGAATTGTAAATTGGATCGACCAATACATCTCTCTTCGCAATATAACCTTTTCTTGGCATGTGTTATTCCCTCCTTATTTCTTAGCTTTCGGCTTCTTTGCCCCGTACAGAGAACGGCTCTGATTCCGGTTGGCAACGCCGGCGCAGTCCAGAGTTCCGCGGATGATGTGGTAACGGACACCTGGGAGGTCCTTAACACGGCCGCCGCGGATCAGAACAACACTGTGCTCCTGCAGGTTGTGACCGATTCCTGGGATATAAGCTGTAACTTCCATTCCGTTGCTCAGACGAACACGCGCGTATTTACGCAGCGCCGAGTTCGGCTTTTTCGGTGTCATGGTACCGACACGGGTGCAGACGCCTCTCTTCTGTGGAGATGCGATGGTGGTGGCCTGACGCTGCAGGCTGTTGTAACCTCTGTTTAAAGCCGGGGACTTCGATTTCCAAACCTTGTTCTCACGGCCCTTGCGGACTAACTGATTAATCGTTGGCATGGTTTTTCTCCTTTCGATCTTTTCAAGCACACACTTCCAAGCGTGCCATTCCTTGGCATAAATATAAGTTTCCACGCAGGAAACCCTTATTCGTAGCTAAGCGAGGTTAATTCTAGCGGATATTCAATGAATTGTCAACGAGAAAAGAACAACCTTTTTAGAAATTTCGCATTTCTTTTCCGGTTTCCCGCGCAATCCACTGTTTCAGGCGTTGCATTTTGCGGTTTTCTTCGTTTTCCAGCTCTTTTTGTATACCCTGAATCCCCTCTTTTATACTTTGATAGACACGAATTCCAGAAGATTCCCAATTATTTCCCAGTCTTTAACCCCCCCCCAGAGCCTCAAACATTTCTTTGTTTGCGTTGTTCTGCGTTCGTTGTTTTCCTTGCCGGTCTAAGCGATTGAAAGTTATTATTCCAATCGTTCTTTTTGCTTATCAAAAATCGCTGCGCCGCGGTCTTCGGCCAAGACGAGGTTACTCTTTCGCATACTTTTCCCATCGCAAAGCAAACTGCTTAATATAGCGAAGGCTTCAGCCACTCCCGCAGCTGTTCGACCGGGCAGGAAGAAAACAGGCTGCAGCTGAAGGTATAGACCAGAAACAAATCGGAGTCCAGACCTTGCCCTATTTGAAATTTTCCATGCAGCGTTGTCGTCAGGCGTTCGATTAACGGCAGCGACTTCGGATTTTTCCGGACATTTTCCAGAATCGTTTCCAACCGCTGCATGCACAGCGTGAAACGATCGCTGAACTCCATCATCAATCCCAGCAGCGCGCTTTGATAAAATTCCAGAGTCGGACGCAGAATCAGCTCATACAGCAGCAGCCAGACCGCCTGCAGATGTTCGTCTTCACTTAAAAGCTGACACTGGTTTAACAGCTCTGCTTCAAAGGGTTCCAGCGAATCCCCCTGCGACAGCCGCAGAAACAACGCGTACTGTGCTTCTGTCGACCGCTGAATCTGCTGCGCGCTCAGATGATAAATCAACTGCTGCAGGACGGTCAGATTTTCTTTAAACTGCACCTTCAGTTCAGAAGAAATCCGATCCCACAAAAATTGCCGGTAGGGATCAACCTCGATATCCAGAAACGGCGCTAATAATAAAATTGCGATCATCCGCGCGTCGGAAACCATCCCCAGCGAATCCGCCAGGCGATTTTTGGGCAGCTCGTCAAAGTGCTGACGCGGCAGTTTCAAAAGAAGCTCCGGCGTCGCGTTGCAGGGAATGCTCTCCAGAAGATAACGGATCACTTCCAGCTGGGCCGCCATTTCATTGATTTTCTGCTTTTGTTGATAAACATGGCGATGCAGGAAAAAATTTAACGAAATGGGATACCGGAACGCTTCATGGATCACTTCGATCGGCAGTCCCAGCCGGCGCAGCCGCTGAATAATCTTGAGCGTTTTCAGATCAACTTCACTTAAATCATAATAACCATTTTCATTTTTGGCCGGACAGACCAGTCCTTCCTGAATGTAAAAATGCACTGCCTTGCGGCTTAATCCCGTTTTCTTGCAGGCTTCATGAACGCGCATGAAAAATCACCTCAGTCAAAGCATACCCGTACAGGACAGTTTTTTCAAGGAAGAATGTGAAAATAATAATTAAATGTTCAGAAATGAGGACAAGTTGCGGAAATAAGCGAAAAAAAGACAGTAAAAATCCGGCTTGACTGTCCCGGTGACGGATGTTGTATTCTAAAAATCAGAAAGAAAGACTCATCATAACATGAGTTAAAAGAGGAAAAAGAAATGCGAATGAAGAAGTTCTTCCTGCCCCTTCTGGCAGCGCTCCTGTTCGCAGGATGCAGCGCAGCGCCAGAAGCGCAGACCCCAACTGTAAAATTTGATGCGGAAGTCGACTACCTGATCATCGGCGGCGGCGCGGCAGGCATTGCCAGCGCGGTTGAAGCTGCGGATCAGGGCGTTGAAAACATCATGATCGTTGAAAAAACCGGAATGCTGGGCGGCGCGGCCGTTTACTCCGGCGGAATCTTCGGCGGCGTGGAAACGGAAGTCACCAAAGCGCTGGATCTGCACGTGAATGTTGAGGATGTGATTGCGGAGCAGCAGCGGGAAAAGCACTACATTCTGGATGAAGAATTAACCCGGCTAACGATTGAAAGCGCCGGCAAAACGATCGACTGGATGATCAATACGCTGGGCGTTCCGTTTCAGCCGGAGGTCATCGTTAAAGACGGTTACGGTACGTTCCCGACCATCCATCTGGTCGAAGGCGAAGGTTCCGGCTTGCGCGAACCGTTTGAAAAAGCTGTTGCGGATCGTTCCATCGACGTGCGGCTGAATACGGAAGCCAAAGCCTTAATCATGGAGGAAGGCCGTGTCATCGGCGCGGAATGTGTGAACGAAAACGGCGAAACAATCCGGATTAAAGCCAGGGCGACGCTCATGGCTACCGGCGGATACAGCGCCAACGGGGATTTGATGGCTGCCGTGGCCGAGCAGAACCGCTATTTTCAGACGTCGAATTTAGCTTATCAGACCGGCGATGGTCTGGTGATGGCTGCTGCGGTGGGCGCAGGCGTTCAGAATCTTGATCAGATTCAGGTCTATCTGCGCGAGGTTGAAAACCGTACGAGCCAGTTCCCATATATGTTTACGATCTTTGTCGGTCAGGATGGCCGCCGCTTTATGGATGAGAAAAGAACGGCGCAGACCTGGAATCAGGAAATCAAAGATGACGTCGTTGATCTGTATGGAAGAACCGGCGTCGATTATTTCTGGAGTCTTGCCGACGAAGCATCGCTGGAAATGATGCAGATCGCAGACGCGGCTAAGGATCATGAAGGCGTCGTCGTTGCGGATACGCTGGATGAGCTGGCGCAGAAAACCGGAATCGACGCGGAAACGTTAAAAGCCACCGTTGATCGCTGGAACTCCTTTGCGGCAAAGATGGAAGATGAAGATTATGGCCGCACCGCGCAGTTCTGGTTCCCGATCTCAACGGGCCCGTACTATGCGTTAAAGACGACGTTCTTCTCCAGCGTTTGTCATGGCGGGATCACGAAAAACAGCAGCGCTCAGGTTACGCGGATTGACGGCAGCGTCATTGACGGCTTGTATGCCGCGGGTGAAGTGACCACCGTGACCAATTCCAACGGTTATACCATTTCCAACGCGATCACGTTTGGAAGAATCGCGGCTCAGCATGTCGCTTCTTCAATCCAGGAAGTGAAATAAGCTTCCCTGCACCGCTGTTCTATAAGAATCAGCGAAACAGACGCATCGCAATCTCAGTGATTGCGGATGTTTCATCGAAAAACGTCGTTCTATTATCAGAAACGACGTTTTTTGTTTTTACCTTCAACGATCCAAAACAAAAGGACCGCAGAAAAGGATCGGACACATGCCTGCTCTGTCATCGGCAATGTTCGCGCAATCCCGGCTGAATTTGACCTCCCGAATGTTTTGCGGCGGCCTTTTTGCGGCGACCGATCTTGCGCGGCACCATCAGAAAAGCGGCCTTCGCCGCTTTCGTGAATTACTTGTTTTTCTGTGCGTTGCGTTCCAGCGCCTCAGTCAGGAAGATCCGCAGTTTGTCCATGGTTTCATCGCTGACACAATGTTCCATATGACAGGCATCTTCCTCCGCTGTCGGTTCGTCGACTTCCAGCACTTCCGTCAGAAATCGTTTAAACAAAATGTGCCGGCTGTAAACTTTTTCGGCATATTGGCGGCCGGATTCGGTCAGGTGGATCGTACCGTAAATTTCCTGATGAATGTAGCCGGCATCCTTCAGGACGCCCATCGCCTTATTGACGCTGGGCTTGCTGACGTGAAGCATGGCGGCGATGTCGCTCATTCTGACGCTCGGGTTGCGCTGTTCCAGAATCAATATGCTTTCCAGATAATTCTCTGATGATTCATTAATTCGTTCCATAATGATCCTGCCCTCGCTTTCTGCTTTTTATTATAACAAATCCTTTGAATCAGAACAACTAAACCGCTTTCTTTCTTCGCAAATTCCAAGCTTGAATCCCAAACTGAACCGGCAGCCCCAGCCTTTGCTCGCGCGGGTACAGCGTCGGCCAGACGGACAGGTTAAACTGCGTCCGGCGGTCTCAGATCCTGAACCCCCCACAATATCAGCTGTAAGCAGCCCGCAGTGCATTCTGCGTCGTGCTTATTTTTCTTATGATGGAAACAGAACGTTTTCATCAGGCTATTCCCCCTCGCAAAAAGGAATCCGAATCGGATTCCTCAGCCCTTTTTTGAGATTGTCTTGGCAGCAGAAATTATCGACTTATATAAATAAGGAAACGACATGGTACACGACAAAGGAAACGCAATAGGCCACGCTGATTTGAAAGCCCATCGACTTGAGCGTATATTTCCAGCTGCCCGCCTCCGAGTGAATCGCTGAAATGGCCGCGACGCATGGCGCGTAAAGCAGCACAAACGTCATGAACGCGATCGCCGAGGCCGGCGTGAAGACGCGGGTCAAAACGCCTGAAAGCTGCGAAACATTGCCGACGTTGTACATGACCGCCATCGACGAGACGACGCTCTCCTTCGCGATCAGCCCGGAAATCAGCGCGATCGCCGACTGCCAGTGGCCAAAGCCCAGCGGGATCAGCAGCGGCGCGATCAACCGGCCGATCGTCCCCAGAATACTCGAAGTCGGATCCGCCACCATCTGCAGTGTGAAGCTGAAATTGGTCAGCACCCACAGCAGCACCGTCATCGAGAAGATGATCGTTCCGGCTTTGATCAGGAACCCCTTGGCCTTCTGCCACATGTGGATCATCGTGACCTGAAACGACGGAATCCGATACGGCGGCAGCTCTAAAATAAATGTGGATTCATTCTCTTTAAACACCGTATGGCGAAGCAGGAAGCCGCAGCCAATCGCAACCAGAATGCCCAGCACATACATGCTGAAGATCGCCACGCCGGAATGTTCCGGAAAGAAAATCCCGGCAAACAGGGCATAGACCGGCAGCTTCGCGCCGCAGGACATAAACGGAATCAACAGGATCGTCATCTTGCGGTCCTGTTCATGTTCCAGCACCCGCGAAGCCATGACGGCCGGCACTGTACAGCCAAACCCCATCAGCATCGGAATGAACGCCTTGCCATTCAGACCGATCTTGCGCAGCATCCCATCCATCAGAAACGCCGCCCGGGACATATAACCGCTGTCTTCCAGCACTGACAGAAATAAGAACAGAAGCATGATCTGCGGCATGAACGACAGCACGCTGCCCACCCCGCCGATCACCGTGTTGACCAGATCCAGCGCCCACGGCGCCACGGCCATCGAAGTCAGCGCCACTAACAGATTTGCTGCGAGCACGTCGTTGATCAACGTTTCAACCCAGCCCTTCAGCCCTTCGCCGATCGGGCCGAAGGTCACGATGAACATTAAAAATAAGATCAGAAAGAAAACCGGAATCCCCAAATACTTGTTGGTGACGATCATGTCGATGCGGTCGGAAACCGACGTCTCGCTGTCGCTCTTTTTTACGCATTGCTTCATCATCGCTTCGATCAATGCGTAGCGCATGTCTGCGACCGCCATGTCGATTTCCCGTTGTCCCCGCTGAGCGCAGAATTGCTTCTGCAGCGACTCCAGTTCGTTCAGCTGCGCTTTGGACATCCGCAGATCGCGGACGATCACCTCGTCGTTTTCCAGCATTTTCATCGCATAGAACTTGTCGTGGACATGATCGTGCCGGCAGGCTTCGCGGATCACGCTGATCTGTTTCAGGATCGCTTCTGTCGCCGGATCGTAGTCCAATACCGAGCTGTGTGTGTTGTGAACCAGCTCATGAATCAGTTCTTCCATGCCGCTGCCGTTTTTCGCGCTGATTGCGACAACCGGCGTATCTAACAGCGCTGCCAGTTTTTTCAAATCTATCGTTATGCCTTTGCCCTTCAGCTCGTCAAGCATGTTCACCGCGATGACCATCGGGATGCCCAGCTCCTTCAGCTGTAAGCTCAGGTACAGGTTGCGCTCGATGTTGGTGCCGTCAACGATGTTTAAAATCAAATCCGGATGTTCGTCCATGATGAAATCACGCGCGACGATTTCCTCCATGCTGTAAACGGACATCGAATAAATTCCCGGCAGATCGACCAGCGTGATTTCATGCTCCTCAATCTGAAAGGAACCTTCTTTTTTCTCAATCGTAACGCCCGGCCAGTTGCCGACATGCTGCCTGGAACCGGTCAGCCGGTTAAACAGCGTCGTTTTTCCGGAATTCGGATTGCCTGCGAGGGCGACTTTAAAATTCATTAACCGACCCTCCTGACTTCTATCGTTTTCGCCTCGTCTTTGCGCAGCGATAATTCATAACCGCGGCAGCGAATCTCAATCGGATCGCCCAGCGGCGCTACTTTTCTGATAAACAGGACAGTGCCTGTGGTAATTCCCATATCGATCAAACGTTTGCGGATCGCCCGTTCCCCGCTGACGCCGAGAACCTCCGCTTTTTCGCCGACCTGACAATCAAATAAGGTCATGCCATTCCTTCTTTCTAACTGTTCCAGTACAATTTTAGCATGGTCCCCAGCCATGTCAACGCATTTAGTTAAGATTAACTAACTTTATTAGCGTAAGGCAACTTCAGTGTTGTAAGTTGCCCGCAGGCAAGGGGGAAGCAAAAGTAAAAGAAGCTCTCTGCCGCCAGCGAAAGAGAGCTAAGATTTTGATCATCCTGATTGATTTTCCTGGGGGAAATTGTTAGGCAATACAGGGGGTGAGGATGATCAATAAGAGGAGGCTGCGGAATTTTCACCTTTCCTTTGAAAGTGAAAATCCGGGACCGCAGCGAACTTGATACACATGCAGGAAAGAGGAGATTTTAGCTGCATTTAAGTTAGTATTATCTAACTTATGATTAAATGTTACCACAGGATAACTGTTCTGTCAACAAAAAAGGCAGATTTTTTTCTGCCGTTATTTTTCGTTGGAAATTTCTTTCAGCCAGATCGTTTGATCCTGATGCAGAAACGCTTCGATCTCCGCCTTATAAAACGGATCAAGCTTGCTTAACCGCCCCTGATTCAGCACCAGCGGATCGATCCAGCGCCGCTTCGCTTTGACCTGCAGCCAACCTTCCTTTTGCCCCGGTACGACCGCCCGGCGCAGCTGATGCAGCTGGCAATAGGCGTCCCATGCCTTACAGCTTTGATCCTCTTGTTTCAGCCTGGCAATGACCTGCGGTTCACTCGTCATCAAGTCCTCCAGCGACAACACGCGGCGATGCAGTGCAGACCGGATTAAATCCGCCAGCCGCTGCATGGCATAGCGATCCTCATCCGCGACATAAATCCAGGAATTGATCAAAGCCAGCCGAGCGAATTCCCGTGCCCGCCTGAAGGAGCGAAACACCAGCTCCGGCTGACCGTGTTCATCATGAGCGGCGATCAGATCCGCATAGATCGCCCGCAGCCGATCCAAAGGATAGGCTTGAAACGCCAGCGCGTTGCCCAGCGTATATTCCAGCCGGTCTGCCGACAGCTGCGGCGAATCGTTATCCGCAATCGGATAGTGATGATAATCGCACACCTGTTCCGTACTCAGTCCGGCGCGAGTTAACAGCCGCTGCAATTCCGGCGACTGTTCAATCACCCGGCGCGTCGGCCCTTCCGTCGATTCCTGCGTCAGATGATCCTCGTTGAGGAAGTCGATCACATGCGCGAACACCGGCGTGCTGATATCATGAAGCAGCGCCGCGATTGTCTGAGCCCGATCCTGCGTGAAATGCCAGACGATCAACGCGGTTCCAACGCTGTGTTCATAACGGAAATAGGGTTTCGTCAGATGGCGATAGATCGGGTACCGGGTATATTCCAGCCCGCAGTTCATGCCAATGTCTTTCAGCCGCTTCATTGCGGGGATTTCCATCCACGGACGCAGCCATTGTGGAAAAGAACTGATATACACGGGATAAAGCGCACCTTCTTTAATCATCCGCCGACCTTCTGATTATGCCGGTACAACAGCACCGCAACGGCGATGATCAGTGCGTAGCCGACAAACGACAGCGCGTCCGGGATCTGACCAAAAACAATCCAGCCCAGGATTGCCGAGAAGACGACCTGGGAATAATCGAACACTGAAATTTCCTTGGCCGGGGCATAGCTGTATGCCGCCGTCACGCTGAACTGGGCGCAGGCCGCGGCCACCCCCGCTAACAACAGCGAGATCAGCTGAAACAGCGTCATCGGCGCGAAGCTGAACACCAGATACGGCAGCGTCACCAGACAGGAAAAAGCGGAAAAGAAGAAGACGATCAGCGGTCCGCGCTCGCCGCGCTGACTTAAACCGCGCACACAGGTATACGCACTGCCGGCGGCCATCGCTCCCGCAAAACCGACTAACGACGGCACGATCTGTTCGATCCGCAAGCCCGGTTTAATGATAAACAGACTGCCGACAAACGCCGCCACAACGCTCAGCTTCTGCACGTTATCGGCTTTTTCCTTCAGGAACAGCGCCGAAAAGATGATCACAAAAAACGGCGAAAGCTTGCTTAACATCGACGCGTCGGACATCACCAGATGATCGACCGCATAAAAATTGCACAGAATGCCGATCGTACCGAGCGTCGAGCGCAGGATCAGCAGCGGCAGATTCTTTTTCTGGAATCCAAACCCCTGATGACTGCGGATCAAGATCGCCGCCGCAACCCCGGCCGCCACCAGATTGCGGAAAAAGCTTTTCTGAATCGACGGCAGATCGCCGGATAATTTGACGAACAAATTCATGACCGCGAAGAAAAATGCGGACAATAAAATAAACTGAACCCCTTTGTTTTTCATTCCTGTTCCCCCTCTGCAAACACCCAGACCTCCGCTGTGGAAAGCTCCCTCTGGTAACGATAGCCCGCCACGTCCAGCGAACGCACGTCCGCGCGCCGCGTGATCCGCTGATCGACGATCTGACGCGCCATCCTGCCGCGCAGCTTCTTCGCTTCCATCGACGGCGCCTTCCGGCCGTTCTTCACAAACTGTACCGTCACCGCATCGGAAACATCGACCATCCGGGCGTACTCCTGCGACGCCAGAATCAGCACCTCCTCGCCGTCTAATGCCTGCCTTAAAAGCGGCTTCCACAAGGTTAACGGTGTCAGCGTGCCGGCTTTATCGACCGGATCCAGCCGGTACGGCCGAATGAAATCCAGCGGTCTTAACAAGCCGTAATACGCGGATAAAATCCGCAGGTGTTCCTCGCAATAGCGCCAGTCCTCCGCGCTCAAGGTTTCTGCCTGGAAATTGCGGAATGCTTCCCCATGAAAAGCGGCCAGCGCGGCGGCCGCCGGCTGCGGCTGATTCATCCGCGCTCTGTTTTCCAGCGCTGCTTTTTCCGAAAGCTTAAACTGCTTTTGCCATTGATCGACGGTCAGTTTTTTCAGTTCCTCATGAAGCAGCTCTGTCGTTTCCATGTACTGCGGAGTCTGCCCGGCAGGCACATCCGGCAGCGGCTGCCTGCGGAAGGTTTTGGCTGGCGATAACAGAATCTTCATATTAACGCGGCGTAGGCCTCGGCCTGATAGCCGACTAACACCTTGTCTTCCTTAATTAACAGCGGACGTTTCACAAGCATCCCGTCGCTGGCCAACAGCGCAATCATCTCATGTTCGCTCATTTGCGGCAGTTTTTCCTTCAGCTGCAGCGACTGATACAGCCGGCCGGACGTATTGAAGAATTTCTTTACCGGCAGGTGGCTGAGCGCGATCCACCGTTCCAGTTCTTCCGCGGTCGGATTTTCCCGGGAAATATCCCGTTCTTCAAACGACAGCCCCAGCTGATTCAGATGTTTCTTCGCTTTCATGCATGTACTGCATTTCGGGTAGCATAAAAATATCATGGATTTCCTCCTGTATCCTTCATTCAAATCAATGTCTTTATTGTAGCGGAAAGCCGGGTTGATTTTCAATGCTAACGATCTATTTCATCGCCAGCGCGCTGCGGGCTGCGATCCGGCCGAATGTCACGGTATCGGGAATTGAACAGGAGCCCAAACGGTTTGCGCCGTGGATCCCGCCCGTCACTTCCCCAGCCGCATACAGACCCGGAATCGGGTGGCCTTCGGTATCAAGGACGCGGGCTTCGGTGTCAATCTGCACACCGCCCATCGTGTGATGGACGGACACGACGGCGGAGAACATCATATACGGACCTTCCCCTAACGGCTGCAGCTGATCGGTCCGGCCGAAATCCGGATCCTGACCGGCTGCGGCGTATTGATTGTAGCGATCCACCGTCGCTTGCAGCGTCTTAACCGGAATGTCGAAGAACGCCGCGCATTCTTCCAGCGTCCCCATCGCCAACACGCCCTGGTCATAACAGCGCTGCACCTCCGCTTCAATCGTTTCATCCAGCTGCATCTCGTCGACAACCGACTGTTCGATCAGTTCGTAGATCATCGCACCGGTCTGGTTCAGCGCAGCTTCGGATAAATTATCGCGCGTTTCCTTTTCGTCGACAAACCGCTGCCCTTCCTTATTGACTAACAGCGCGTTGGCGGTCAGGCGGGCGTAATCAAGAAAATAATAGTTGCCGGTAGCCGGATTGTTGACCGGATAGAGCTGAATGTATTCCATCCCCACCAGATTCGCGCCGATCGCTTCCGCCATCCGCAGCCCGTCCCCGGTGATTGCCGGGGAGTTGGTCGTCGGGATGCTCGCGTCGAGCTTGTTCCAATGCGTGTCATACTGCATCCGCATTTCCACATTCGCGCCGAAGCCGCCGGTCGTCAAAATGACGCCTTTGCGCGCGTAAAAGCGCAGCGGCCGGCCGCCGCGGGTAGCCTCCACGCCGATCACCCGGCCTGTTTCATCCTGCAGGAAACGCTCTACGCGCGTGTTGTACTCCACCTTTACGCCTGACGATTCCGCTTTGCGGATCAACGTTTCCACATACTGCGGACCATCGCCGATGGGCCACAGCGTGCGCGCTACGGTATGCCCGCCATACCACGACTGATGATCGCGGTACTGCACGCCGACGGTATCGCGCAGCCACTCGGCGTTGCTTAAAGCATTGTCTGCCAGAATCCGCACCAGCTCCGGATTGCCGAGATTTTTTCCACCCTTCATTAAATCCTCATAAAACAATTCAGGACTGTCGTTGTCGATGCCCTCCTGAAGCTGCACCCAGTTGCCCGGCGCGGCAAATTCCCCGCCCGACATCCGCGTATTGCCGCCGCCAAAGGACATTTTTTCCACAATGCAAACTTCATCATGGCTTTGCGTCAGCGCTTCGATTGCCGCTGCGAAACCCGCGCCCCCGCCGCCGACGATCAGCACGTCGCATGCAATTTCCTGTTCCTCGTTTTCCTCGTCGCTCCAGCCCAGCTGATCCTCGCGGATCCCGGCCTGATCGAGCGCATCCTGCACGGCTTCCAGAAAACCTTTTGACGTGTACGTCGCGCCGCTGACGACTTCGACCTGCAGGGAATTCTTCGACAGAATTTCATCGCTCATCTGCACCATCGCCGTATCGAAGCCCGGGATTTCATTATGCGAGAGAATCTCGATGTGCTGGATCTGGTTGCGGTCGATCATCACATCGACCTTGATCTCGCCCTGCTTCCCCTGACCCGTACCGGTAAATGTCCCGCTGATGCGGCCCTGTTCATCCATCTTCCCCTTTGCGGCTGAGGAGGCAGTGCAACCGGAAAGCGCCAGACACAAGGCCAGCGCGGTCAATGCCCGCTTCATTCAGAATCCCCCTTCGTCACTTCGCCGCGGTATTCTTTGGGCGAAAGACCGGTTTGCTTCTTAAAAATCCGGGAGAAATAAAACTGATCGCTGTACCCGCACCGTCCGGCAATTTCCTTGACCGGCAGTTCCTTTTGGGCTAACAGCTTCTGCGCCAGCTCCATCCGCAGGTCGGTGATCAATTCCACCAGCGTCTTGCCCGTCGCGGTTTTCACAAGCTTGAACAGCGTCGAATGGCTGATCGAAAATTGTTCCTGCAGCTTCTCGGCGTTAAGATCCGGATCGGTAAAGTGTTCATATAAATAACGGATCAGGGACGCCGGCTCCGGCTCGGCCTCCTTTGCCTGGCGGATCAGCTTGCGTTGTTCCATCCGCTGCTGAAAGCGCGCCACGGACTGACGCAGCGCGTCTTCCAGCTCCTCATCCTCCACCGGCTTCAACAAATAGAAATCGACGTGATGCTGGATCGCTTTCTGGGCATAGCTGAAATGATCGTAGCCGGAAAGAATCAGAATCACGCAGTCGGGATCCTGCGCGCGGATTTGTTCGATACACTCCAGCCCGCTCATCAGCGGCATGTTGATATCCAGAACGAGCAGATCGGGCGTCATCTTCTCATAGTATTCCATGACCTGCCGGCCGTTTTCCGCAGCCGCGACCACCTGAATTCCCAGATCCAGCGATTCGATCTGACGGATTAAGCCCTTGCGGATATTTTCTTCATCGTCCCCGACCAAAGCGCGGATCATACCGATTCCTCCTTTCCTTTCACCGGCAGCGTCAGCGTCACGCACGTGCCGACGCCAGGGGTGCTGTCAATGCTCAGACGAGCTTTTTCGCCGTATTCAATCCGGCAGCGGCGCAAGACGTTCTGCAATCCGTAATGGCCTTCCATCTGTTCCTTTTGCAGCGCTTCGCGCAGCGCCGTCAGCGTGGCTTCATCCATCCCTACGCCGTCGTCCCGCACCTGAATTTCCAGCTGATCCCCGATCAAGCGGGCGCTGACCTGTATTGTTCCGCCGTTCTCCTTCGGTTTCAGCCCGTGATTAATTGCGTTTTCCACTAACGGCTGAATCAGGATTTTCAGCATTGGCAAATCGCGTGCGTCCTCCGCCAGCTCCAGCGTGGAATTCAGCTTCTGACCATAGCGGATTTTCTGCATCGTCAAATAGGCCTCGGTATGTTTAAATTCCTGCGCCAGCGTGATTTTTTCCTGACCATTACTTAAAAAGATCCGGAAGTAGGTCGACAGCGAGGTGATCGCTTTGGCCACCTCGTCGGCGCCCTGAGCCTTCGCCATCCACTTGAGATTATCCAGCGTGTTGTAGAGGAAATGCGGTTTGATCTGCGCCTGCAGCACCTTCAGCTCAGCCTGGCGTTTTTCCGCCTGTTCCTGATAAATCCGATCGATCAGCGAAATGATCTCGTCAAGCATCGCGTTGTAGGATTGACCCAGCG
The DNA here is from genome assembly GCF_900120005.1 of Holdemania sp. Marseille-P2844. Lineage (GTDB taxonomy): Bacteria > Bacillota_I > Bacilli_A > Erysipelotrichales > Erysipelotrichaceae > Holdemania. Next base: position 409,718 of record NZ_LT635453.1, on the reverse strand, counting down.
AGTCGATTTCATCATGCGTGCCCGGCAGCGTGTAGTAGGCGTCCAGCGTACCTTCCTCGACCTTTTTCATCCGTCCCTGCAGCGAGCGGATCGGCTTGAGCACCCACTGCACTAACGAAGCGCCCATCACGATGTTGATCAACAACAGCACGCAGAACAGAATCAGCACGCCGATTAAAATCTGATGGGTTGAGCGGCCGATCACGGAGTCCTGCACCAGCGTGCAGAATACCCAGTCGTCATATTCCGTAACCGGCGAAACAAACAACGTCGCCTGCTTTCCCCGGGCGTCGCGGACACGGAACTGGTCGGAGCTGGTAATCGAGCGCATATCCAGCTGATCCAACGCGCTGCGGGAAAGAACATTTTCAACGAAATATTCCTCGTCGGTCGTGATCAGATCTTTGTTGCGCGTCATGACCCAGCTGCGGCCTTCGTAGATCTGAACCGGATTGACGATTTCCTTTAAGCGCACTGTCGGGATCGCGGCGCAGATCAGCGCTTCCTTGATCCCCGTGCTGCCTAAAATCGGATAGTAAAACAGCATCACCTGCCGGTGTTCAGGATTGGTCACCGGCAGCGACAGAATAAATTCACGGTCATTCTGATAGGCTTGTTGGTAGTCGGTGTGATCCATCAGGTTTTCCACAGCGCTGGAGTTGATCCAGCAGAAGCCGTTTTTTCCGATATAAGAGAAGGTTTCCATCGTTTCCCCATTCTTCTTGTAAAGCTCGGTGAAGCGGTCGATCAACGGCGTAATCTCGCGCACGTCCATTGAGCTGAATGCCGGAATCGCGGCGATCGTGCGGTATTCCACCGCCATGCGCTTCACCCACATGCTGACCTCGTTAGCCTTTGATTCGACCATCTGGCTGATTGCGAAGCGGGTCTGGGTCATCGTCCGGGGACGCACCGCAAAGCCGATATACGCCCCCAGCGCGGAAAAGACCAGCAGGCTGGCCAGCGAAAAAAAGAAAATGATTTTATGCCGGATGCTGAACTTCATCGCGCTTCCCGTCCCCTTTATTTTCTTTATTTTACCATAAATCGACAGCCGCACGGCAGGAATTGCGTAAACGGGAAGAGCTTTTTGTCTTCATGGAAAGTGATGCATCACTGCTGTTTTTATATCAAAACCACCCGTAAAACGGGTGGTATCCTCTGGCCCTATAAGGGCCTTTTGTTGCACTGGGCCTTCGCCCATTGAGGCTTGACAGCTGCAACACTTTCTCCAGCTGCCTCTCAAAGAGGCTTCCCTATTGCTTTATTTCACCGGCTCACCCGTAAACGGGTCGATAAATTCCTTCATGCTCATTTGATCTGCCAGTTTGTCTTCCTGCAACTGGTTTTGAATATACTCTTTGATTACTTTTTCATTCTTTCCTACCGTATCCACATAGTACCCTCTTGCCCAGAATTTTCTGTTCCCGAATTTGTACTTCATGTTGGCATGTCNCATCAAAACCACCCGTAAAACGGGTGGTATCCTCTGGCCCTATAAGGGCCTTTTGTTGCACTGGGCCTTCGCCCATTGAGGCCTGACAGCTGCAACACTTTCTCCAGCTGCCTCTCAAAGAGGCTTCCCTATTGCTTTATTTCACCGGCTCACCCGTAAACGGGTCGATAAATTCCTTCATGCTCATTTGATCTGCCAGTTTGTCTTCCTGCAACTGGTTTTGAATATACTCTTTGATTACTTTTTCATTCTTTCCTACCGTATCCACATAGTACCCTCTTGCCCAGAATTTTCTGTTCCCGAATTTGTACTTCATGTTGGCATGTCGTTCAAAGATCATTAATGTTGATTTACTTTTCAAATATCCCATAAACTCTGAGATGCCATACTTCGGTGGTATTTCGATCAACATATGCACATGATCTGGACACGCTTCCGCTTCCAATAGCTTGCATCCCGGTTTTCTTTCGATCAACATTCTCAAAATCTTTCCGATGTCCAACCTCAATTTGTTATAGATCACCATTCTTCGATATTTTGGAACGATGATGATGTGATATTTGCATCGCCATGTTGTGTGTGATAAACTGTTTTTGTCATTCATTTGACAAATACCCTCCTTTATTTTGTTGTTGGCTGTCAGACCTTCTTCATTATATCGGAGGGTATTTGTTTTTTTAACACTTTAAGCTCTGGCACCACGCGCATAGCACGTGGTATCCACTTCGTATGAAAAAGCGGCGCTTTGCGGCAGCCGCTTTCAGATCCTGTTATTGCTTTTCCGATTTCTTGTTCAGATACGCGTCGATCTTCTTTTTCTGATCCTCCGGGATCGTCCGTTCAATCGGGAAGACGGCGCTTTGATCAAGCTGATCCAGAAAATTCAGCACCAGCTCCGTCGTTTTTTCCAGACTTTCAGCGCTGAGATAGCGCAGGACGTCGTGACGGTTGTGGATATAATTGGCTCCCTTTTCGCCAAAACGCATAAAGCTGACCGACGGAATGCCCTGATCGGAAAACGGCACTTCGTCGCTGGAATACACGTCGCTTTTGACTTCCAGCTGAATCCCGGTCTGGGCGGCATAGGTTTGCACCATCGCTTCCAACGACTGCGGGCCTAAGCACCAGGCGCTGTCATGACCCAGAATTGCACCGGCCACGTCGACGTTCAGATTGAAGCGGATCGCTTTTAAATCTTCCTCATGGGTGTCGACATAAGCATGCGAGCCTAACAGCCCGCGTTCCTCGCTGCCGCACCAGATAAAGCGCAGCGTGCGGTTGGGATGATGGTCGTGGTAGTGCTGAAGCAGCGCCATCAGGATCACGCTGCCCGCCCCGTTGTCGTACACGCCGGTGCTGTATTCGACTGAATCATAATGCGCCGTCAGCACGATCACATCCTCCGGCCGGGTTAAGCCCTGAATCTCCGCAATGACGTTCTGCGAAACCGCCGGTGCAGATTTCTGACGCACGACCAGCGTGACCATTTTCGGGTTTTCCTGAACCAGCCGCATCGCGTCGTGTATCGACATGTTCACGCCCGGCAGTTTCCCCAGCTGTGCCAGCTTTTCCCGCAGCTCGCGATGGGCGATATCCGTGGCTTCCTCCTCATCGCGGGCTTCGCCGTTATAAGTGATAAACCCCACCGCGCCGCTTTCAATCAACGCCTGATACAGCTTATAGTTCAGATAACCGTTGACCAGCACGATCTTCCCGCTGGCCTGCTGGAGACTGACAGGCCCGGGGATTTCCATATAATAGAACGGCGCGGTCAGGCCGCTTTCGTCGGTTTCCCCGCAGTTGCCATAGGCTGTGACCGGATAGCTGTTCTTTTCGGTAGCGCAGCGGACTTGTTCGATCTTCCAGCCGGGAACCTCAAACATTTCCAGCCGGGCTTTTTCCCCGCGTTCCTCAATTTCATCCCGCAGAATCTCCGCCGCCCGTTTTTCCTCTGCCGTGCCGCTGACTCTTACAAAGCCGATCTTTTGAAGTAATTCCCATTGCGTTGTGCTCATTTCTCATCTAACCTCTTTTCATAAGCGACCCTCAGACTCAGATCGCGATGCAGCTGAATGACGCCGCAATATTGATAATGGTGTTTTTCCAACAGCCGCCGCATCGAAGTATTGTCCTGATGCGTGTCGATTTTCAAACTCTCTACCCCACGCTGCCGGCACATCTGTTCCGCCTGTTCCAGAATCCAGCCGGCAATCCCCTGACCTTTGAGCTTATCGTCAACCGCAATCCGGTGGATTACGGCATACGGCCTCTCGGTCAGCCATTGGCCGCTGACCATCGTCGTGTAATTTTCGTCCGGCGCAAAAGCGATCGTCGCGCAGGCAGCTACCGCGCCGTCAAGCTCGGCGACATAGGCGGTTCCGTTTTGAATATCCCGACGCAGGGTCGCTTCGTCAGGATAGCCATCCTGCCACTGATCAATTCCGTGGGCTTTAAAATATGCCTGAGCTTGATGCAGAATCGTCATGACCGCCGGCAGATCTTCTTCTTTCGTCACCCTGAATCTCATCGTGATTCCCCCTTTTCTCCTATTGGATATGCTTTGTTTTCGAGCCGGGAAACCGGGCTGTATCAGCCAGCCATTCCCCGGCATGTCTGGCTTATTCCAGAAACCGGCAGGTTTCCAGCGTCCGGCCGAGAAACTCCTGCAGCCGGGCCATTTCCCTGTGAATGCAGGAATGCTCCGCTTCGTTCAGGGATTCCCACAATGTAACCTGCACCGCTGCCTTCTCCCGTTGAACGCGCGCATTCCAGAATCCGACAATCCGCGTATCTTTGAGGAGGACGCCGGGACTGCCGACTGTCCGCCAGACTTTCTTCTGCGCCGCTTTGTCCGGCAGAATCCAGCTGCGCTGAGGCAGATCCAGAAACGGATCGTGCGGACCGAGCAGCTGAATCTTGGATTCCTCCGGCGGCAGACTTACCAACAGATCAAGATCCGCTTCCAGCATCCATCCGCGCTGCCCTTCCACTTCGATTTCCACCCGCTCCTCTTCAGTTAAAGCCCACAGTCGTTTTGCATGAGGCAGGCCGCATCCGCTCCAGCGGGCAAAATCCTGCACCGTCGCCGGGCCATAACAATGCAGAAACTTTTCCACAATCCGCGAAGGCTGCGCCTGTAAATCCAAAGCTTGTCCAAGCTCGGCAGCAGGACTGGTAAACGACGGCTGATTCCCCTGACGTTCTCCCATCATCACGCGGCCTTCCAAAGCACATTGTCGAAGCAAATACGACACGGCCGCTTCCAGCAGCGTCTGTTTTTCCGCTACCAGCGACGGTGCATCCGCCCGTTCACGGATGGGATCCGGCAAATACGGCTTCATGGCTTCGGCTAAAACATGATCAAGCCGGGCTTTGCTTACGATCCGGTTGTGCTCCAGCACCGCGCAGGCCCGGCGCAGCGCTTCCAGCAAGACATTGCGGTCAGCGCCTAACGCCTGCGCGGTATAGGACAGCGGCTGCGCGTAGATCGGCACTTCCTCCGGCTGCGCCGCCAGCGCGCTTAAAAACGTTCCCGCTTCCGCAAGCGGAAATATCGTCGGCGCACCGCGCAGACTCCACGTCTGCATCAGACATTTCGTTTCGATCAAATCCTGCCGCAGATCGCTGCGCTCAAGTTCCGCAACCCGCACCGCCATCGCCAGTTCCCAGCTGCCGGGCGGACTGTTGACGATTCCGCAGGCCGAAACCGCTTCAAGTCTTTGTGCCCGCGGCAGTTTCTCATCTAAATGATGAGCGTGCCGCTGATGGCGCAAGGCTTGTTCTTTCGTCATCGTGCGCATGGCTGATCCCTCCGTTCATGCTTTCAGTGTATCACAAAACGCAGCGGGCTGACACCATAAGAAAAGCGAAGATTCACTGCGCCAGCAGGATCTTCGCCCGTTGCTTTCCTTCTTCCAACGCCGCTTCCGCCGGTGCGCCCTCAAACACAAAACCCTCGCCGCACAGCTCGCCGCCCGTCAGCCTTGTCCGTTCTTCCCAGGGTTTCATGTACGCACCCGCACCCCAGCCGTAAGAACCGAACAACAACACCGGTTTGCCCCGTAAATACGGTTCTATCTGGGCCAGTGCCGGCAGAAACTCGTCGCCATCCAGTTCCTCGACGCCATGGGCCGAACAGCCCAGCGCCCAATGTGTGATCGTCGGCAGCTCCGCAGCAGGCAACGCCGAGGCCGGACACAGAACCACCTCCGCGCCTTCTTTTCGCGCCTGTTCCGCAATCGCCTGAGCCATCTGTTCTGTATTGCCGGTCGATGACGAGTACATCACCATACATTTTTTCATTTTGATCCGTCCTCCTGCTTTCAGGATGGATCGTTTTCTTCTGTTTTAAACAGAGTTTCCCGAGAACTTTTCCCCACTCTTGATCTTCCGGATTTTACTGCATTCCCAAGCCTTCTTTTTCAATGCCTGTCTTTTGAATCAACCAAATGAAAAAACGGAAGCTTGTTGCCTCCGTTCTTTGATTCAGGATTACAGTTTCAGGAATTTCTCAACATCTAGCACGAAGATTGTGGCCCCTCCGACCTGGACTTCAACCGGGAACGAAGCATAACGGCCAATATCGTAAGAAGCGGTTGACGGAACGATTTCTGTTCTGCGCTTACTTTCATTGCCGATAATTTCAATCGCCTGATCCACTTTATCGTCATCTGTACCGACGATCATCGTTGTATTGCCTGCCCGCAGGAATCCGCCGGTCGTCGCCAGCCGGGTCACCTGGAAATTGGCTTTGGTTAAAGCAGAAGAAACACTGGAACTATCATCATTCGAGACAATGGCTAAGATCAGTTTCATAATCAAGGCCTCCTTTTATATATCTCTATTTTATCATATTTTGCCCGCCTTGAAATCCCTTTTCAATGATTTTCATAGAATCTTTATCCTTCTTTCAGAGCCGGCCCGCTAAGCCGCAATCCCGCTTTTCTTTCTGTTTTAATCCAATTCATGAAGCGTTAAAAAAACAATCTGCGCTGCGGCAGAACACAAAAGAGATAAGAATCCATGAAACAAACAGCTTTTCATGACGGCAGAAAAGCCCTGTCCTGCCGTTTCGATCATTTTTATAATCTTTCAAGGAAATTCTGGTATACTGATTTCAAGGAAGTGATCGGCATGTCCAACGAACTTTTTCAATATATGATTCAATCCGATCCGCTGAGCGAGCGGCTTTACCATTACCGCCTGAAAGCGTTTTGCGCCGGCCGCATTTTAGCGCAGGCTGAGGAAAATCCGCAGTCCTACGTCCATTTGTTCCGCGTCAATTACGTTGTCCGCGGCAAAGCTCTGCTTTTGATTGACGATCAGGCGCTTCCCGTCCATGCCGGCCACGCCGTGATCATTCCTCCGCGCGGGATTTTAACGCAGGCCAATCCGAAGGAAGAAGTGGAAACCTACTTCATTAACTTTGACGTCAGCAATCTGGCGATGCGCAGCGAATTCATGACGCGCTTGTTGGAATGGTTCCCCTTCTATCAGGTCCGCGACAACGATCGCCAGATCCTCCGCTACTTGCTGGAACGGATCTTTGACGAAGCCGCCGATGCTGAAATGGGTTCCTGTCTGATCGTTCAGAACCTGTTCTGTTCGCTGCTGATCAAAATGGTGCGTATGGCCCAACAGGGAAAAGCCGTTTTGACTCTGCGGCCGATTCCGATCAGTTCCACTCATTATCTGATCAGCCGGGCCGTCAGTTATGTCTATCAGCACATCGGCGATCATCTGACGGTAAAAGAAGTCGCGGACAGCCTGAATATCAGCGAGATCTATTTGTACAAACTGTTTAAGGAACATACCTCGCAATCGCCGCAGAATTTCATTCTGGAATATCGTCTGCATTTAGCGCGGGAATACTTAAGCAATCCGGATGTTCCGATCAAGATGATCGCGCAGCAGCTGGGCTTTGCGAACGCTGATTATTTTTCAGCCAGCTTCCGCAAATATACCGGATGTTCGCCCTCCGTCTATCGGCAGCAGCTGTTAAGCTCCAACGAAATGCTGCTTAATCCGGAATGAATTAAGAATCAAGGACAAACCATGAGGTTGTCCCTGCGGCTTTATCGCAGAAGTTTCCTGTAATCCAAAGTTACGATAAAACCCACCTTGCGAGTGGGTTTTTGCGTTATGTTTTTACGTTAGCGCCGTGATCCGACCGCCGCTTCGCGTGTTTGGCAGTTCTGTGGGTGATCCAGTTCCTCCCGCAGCACCTGATCGAAGCTCGCCAGCGGCATCGGTTTGAAATACACATAGCCCTGGACGATATCGCAGCCGGCAGCCTTCAGGAACTCCACCTGTTCCGCCGTTTCCACCCCTTCCGCAATCGTTTTCATCTGCAGCTCATGCGCCATCGTCAGAATATTGCGGATGATGATCCGTTCGCGGCCGATATCCACAGATTGGCGGAAAAACAGAATATCAAGCTTCAGCACCTGAATCGGCAGATTTTTCAAAATATTCAGCGAGGAATAGCCGCTGCCAAAATCATCCAGCGAACAGATAAATCCCCGCCGGCGTAATTCCTCGACGACGTGCAGGAAGATCTGATCGTCTTTTAACATCACGCTTTCCGTAAATTCCAGTTCCAGTAAACCGTCGGGAATTGCATAGCGCTGCTTGACCGCCGTATACCAGTCAAGGAAATCATCCTGAAACAGATCCAGCCGCGATACATTGACCGCCAGGTTGATCGGCGGGCGTCCTTCTTTGAGATAGGCGTGCAGCCAGGCACAGGCTTTTTCAAACATCAGCCGGTCAAGCTGGGTAATCATGCCGTTGTGCTCAAACAGCGGAATGAACTGATCGGGCGGAATCAACCCTTTCTCCGGATGAATCCAGCGTGCCAGACATTCCCCGCCGACGATCCGGCAGTCCTGCTGAATATTGACCTTGCCTTGGACGTACAGTTCGAATTCCCCGCGTGCCAGGGCTTTTTTTGCCTGAGCTTCCAGCTCGGATTCCCGCAGCGTCTGAGCGCGCAGCTGCGGGGTGAAGAAAGCGAATTGATTGCCCGGCTGATCTTTTACTGAACGATGGGCAATGTTGGCCCGGTTGACCATCTCGTTCACCGACAGCGTTAGATCGTCTTCGCAGACAGGGAAAAAGCCCATGCACAGTTCCAGATGAACAAGCGCAGAATGTTCGTTAAGCTGTTGATCGAGCTGCACTAACAGCTGGTTAAACCAGGCGGCCAGCCGCTGGGGGTCCAGAGTCTGCAGCAGCCCGGCAAAATTATCGCCGGACACCCGGCAGAACAGCTCGTCCTTCTCCAGCGACGCTTTCACGACGGCGGAAAAATCACGCAGCAGTGCATCGCCCTGTTCATAGCCGAACAGATCGTTGAAATATTTGAACTTTTTGATATCGCAGTACCATACGGTACAGCCGCTTTTGAGCAGCGCCGGAACGTCTTTCTGAAACGAGGCAAAATTGCCTTCCTGCGTTAACGGATCCTGATACGCCAGGGTTTCCAGCGCTTTCTGATTTGCTTGCATACTGCGGTTCTGCCATTCCATCAAGAGTAAAAAAATCATAGCAGCCAGCGTGATGACAAGCGTCATTCCCAGCGAGGTTTTGTCATAATTTTTATGCAGCGCCGCCGTCGGCACCGCACAGAACAGATACCAGCGATTTACGCCCAGCGGCACCAGCTGCGCAATCGCCGGCTGTCCGGTAAAAGAGCGGTAGCGCAGGCTTCCGGCGTGTCCCTCAGTCAGCCAGTTCCGCAGCGTATCCCGCGTTTTATCCGTGAATTGTCCCAACTCCGCCAATGTCTGCTTCCTGGCCTGCGGCTCATGATGCGGGCGCATCAATACAGCGCCGGTTTCATCCACAAGCAGGCTGTATCCCTCGCCGTTAAGCAGCGGCGCATCCAGAATAGAGCTGTAAACATCCATCAGATTCTCCGCGATTAAAACACCGGTCGGTTCGCCGTCGTTGTTTTTAATCAACATTCCATAGCTGCCCATCCATTCCTGTTTTTCATCCAGCTGCGGGTTGGAGAGACTGCGGCCTTCCCTCACCGTCTGCTGAAAAAAAGGTTCCCGGCCTACTTGTTTTTTCAAATGATGATTGCTGCGGATATCGACCAGATCCGCATTGCCGCTTAAATCGGCATAGCCCATCCGGACGAACTGATTCTGATTGTTGATCGTTTCCAGAATGGCAATCATCCGCTCCGCGTCGTTGATTCCCGTTTCCCCCAGCACGATCGCCAGCGCTTCCAGCGTTTGAAAATCACCGTCAATCTGTTTGATCATCGTGTTCTGCAGCTGGGCGGCGGCATTGTCCAGATATTGAACGCTGTCGTTTTCGCTCTGCGTGCGCATATACTGAACATACCCCAGACTGCCCGATAAAAAGCACAGGCAAATCCCTATGATTGCAATTTTGGTTTTTTTCTGGGCTGTTTGTGGATTCATTTTTTTTACCAACCTGTTGTTTTAATTTTACCATAGACCGTTGTTCCATGACAAGGAATAACCCGTAGGGAAGTCCTCAAAAGCGCACGGAATTGAACAAAGTTCCTGATTTTCCCAAACTGATTTCATTTCTTTCCAAACAAAATGGGAAGTCGGTTGGCAAACGCAGTTTCCACGCAAAAACATCCCGCGATGAAGCCGGGATGTTACTCTGCATTAACAATCAATGAGGATATTCAGCTTAAACGTTGAAGCGGAAATGCATGACGTCGCCATCCTGCACGATGTAATCCTTGCCTTCCAGCCGCAGCTTGCCCGCCTCTTTTAAGGCGGTTTCACTCTTATACGTCATCAAATCGTCATAGCTGTACGTTTCCGCGCGGATAAAGCCGCGCTGGAAATCGGTGTGGATAATCCCGGCACATTCCGGCGCCGTCATGCCCTCGCGGAAGGTCCAGGCGCGGACTTCCGGTTCGCCGGCGGTGAAGTAAGTCTTCAGCCCTAACAGATGATACGCAGACTTGATCACGCGGTCCAGACCGGATTCAGGAATTCCCAGCTCTTCCAGAAATGCCAGCTTCTCTTCTTTTTCCAATGACGACAGTTCTTCCTCGATCTGCGCGCAGATCGCGATGACGTCGTTGTTCTCCGCTTCGGCATACGCCTTGACCAGCTTGTAGTAAGCGTTGTTTTCCGGATCGGCGATGTCGTCTTCCGACATGTTGGCGACGTAGATCATCGGCTTGGCGGTCAACAGCTGATAGCTTTTGGCAATCAGCGCTTCTTCCTTGCCTAATTCAACGCTGCGGGCCGCTTTGCCTTCGCGCAGCGCTTCGACCAGCTTGCTTAACACCGCGTATTCTGCAGCGGCTTCCTTATCTTTCGCCTGGGCTTTGCGTTCAACCTTGGTGATCCGGTTTTCCACTGTCTGCAAGTCGGCCAGCGCCAGCTCCAGATTGATGATCTCAATGTCGCGGATCGGATCAACGGAGCCTTCGACATGCGTGATATCCGGGTTGTCAAAGCAGCGCACGACATGGCACACAGCGTCGACCTGACGAATGTGGCTCAAAAACTGGTTGCCCAGACCTTCGCCTTTGGACGCGCCCTTGACCAGACCGGCAATGTCCGTAAATTCGAAAGTCGTGCGGATAATTTTCTTCGGGTTGAACAGCGCCGCGATGTTGTCGATGCGCTCATCCGGCACTTCGACGACGCCGACGTTGGGCTGAATCGTTGCGAACGGATAGTTCGCCGCCTCGACCTGACTCTGGGTGATGGCGTTAAACAGGGTCGACTTGCCAACATTGGGCAGTCCGACGATACCTGCGGTTAATGACATAAGTTTTTCATCCTTTCACTCACGCGGCTTCTCAAGCAAAGCTGGCCGCGGAAATCCTTTATTAGTTTACCTTTTTTCAGTCTGATTCTCAAGATGCAGCGGACGGTCAGCGGCAGAAAAGACGGATTTTACTCCGCCTTGTCCGCTTTCTCAATCAGTTTTTTACATTTCCGCTCAAATTCCGAACGGGGAAACATGATCGCCGCACCGCAGCCCAGACATTTGATCTTGATGTCGGCGCCCATGCGGATGATCTTCCAGTATTTTGATTTGTGGCAGGGATGTTCCTTCTTCATCTCCACAATGTCGTTTAAATCGTAATCCGTAATCATTGGTTATTCCCCTTCATGGTGACGATAAGCCTTCAGTGTATTTTTCAGCAGCATCGTGATCGTCATCGGCCCGACGCCCTTGGGAACCGGCGTGATGAATCCGGCCTTCGGCTCGACTGACGCAAAGTCCACGTCGCCGACCAGTTTGCCTTCAGCGTTGCGGTTGATGCCCACGTCGATCACCGCCGCGCCTTCCTTCACGTAGTCCGCCGTGACCATTTTGGCCCGGCCGACCGCGGCGATCAGGATATCGGCTTCCGCGCACACCTGCGCAAGATTTTCCGTTTTGGAATGGCAGATCGTGACGGTCGCGTTCTCATTTAACAACAGCCGCGCAACCGGCGCGCCGACCAGATTGCTTCGGCCCAGCACGACCGCGCGCTTGCCTTCCGGATTAATTCCCATCCGATGAAGCAGCTCCATACAACCCAGCGGCGTGCACGGCACAAAGCCGTCTTCTTTTAAATGCAGCTTGCCGACATTGATCGGATGAAAGCCGTCGACATCTTTGTCCGGCCGGATTTCGCGAATCACCTGCGCGCTGTCCAATCCCTGAGGCAGCGGCAGCTGGCATAAGATGCCGTCGACCGCCGGATCCTCGTTCAAACGCCGGACCACCGCCATCAGTTCAGCCTGAGAAGTCGAAGCCGGCAGCTTGATCAGCTCCGATTCCATTCCAACCTGCGTGCAGGCTTTTTCCTTGCCGGTGACATACGAAAGCGAAGCCGGGTTATCCCCAACCAGAATCACTGCCAGCTTCGGCATCCGCCGTCCGGCAGCCCGCAGCGCCCCGATTTGTTCGCTCAGTTCTGCGCGGATGTCTTTTGATACTTCAGAGCCATAAATCACCTGTGCCATCGTCTTCCTCCTTGATCAGACTTTCCGTCTGTTTCCTGCTTTCTTTGCCCGCTTTTGTTTCAAGCGGCTTTAAGACCGCCCGCGCTTAAAATAATTCGCGGCTGTCCAGAATTAACGTCACCGGCCCATCGTTGAGCAGCCGGACTTTCATCTCGGCTCCGAAAATGCCCGGCTTGACGACCAGGCCTGTCTTTCGCAGCGCGTCGTTGAACGCGTCGTACAACGGACTGGCGATCTCCGGCCGAGCTGCCTGATCGAAGCTTGGACGCCGGCCTTTCTTACAGTTGGCGTACAGTGTGAACTGGGAAATCGACAGCACCTGTCCGCCGATTTGCTCAATGGATAAATTCATTTTACCATTTTCATCTTCAAAAATGCGCAGATCATGTACTTTCGCAGCCATTTTCTCAACGGTTTCCGCAGTGTCGCCGTCGACGATTCCAACTAACAAAAGATATCCCTGCTGAATTTCATTAACAAGCTGCCCGTCGATCGTGACGGACGCTTCACTCACCCGCTGCAAAACTACTCTCATGACTTCCTCCCTGATAAGAAACCTTTCTCATTTTTAGTTTTCTGTCTTTCTTCTCTTTAATTATAACGGAAAACCGTTGCACCGCAAGCACAGAGAGGATGCAAAGCGGTCGTTATCAAACAGAATCAGTTCTCACTCTCGTTTCTGTTTTCCTAATTTCTCTGCGCAAACTCCTGAAAAGCACGATTCTTCCGGACCTGCCCAAGCACTTCGGCTGCCGGAAAGAAGAAACGTTTCCTATTTTGTTTTCAGATGGTAAAATAAGACGAAGGAGTTGATCGCATGAAACAACCTTTAGCCTTTCGAATGCGGCCGGAAACTTTGGACGAGGTGATCGGTCAGCAGCATCTCATCGGACCCGGGCAGGTGATCCGGCGCTGTATTGAACAGGGCCGGTTGTTTTCGATGATCTTTTACGGGCCGCCGGGGACGGGCAAAACGACGCTGGCCTCAGTGCTGGCCAACGAGCTGCATCTGCCTTACCGGCTGTTCAACGCCGTCACCGGCAATAAAAAAGAACTCGACACCATTTTTGAGGAAGCTAAATTTTACGACGGACTCGTCTTAATCATCGACGAAGTTCACCGCTTAAATAAGGACAAGCAGGATCTGCTTCTGCCGCATGTGGAAAACGGGCGGATTATCCTGATTGGCGCGACGACCTCCAATCCGACGATGGCGATCAATCCGGCAATCCGTTCCCGCTGTCATTTGTTCGCGATCAAGCCGTTGGAAACCGACGATATCATCGCGGCGCTCAACCGTGCGGCAGCCAGTGAAAAGGGCTTAAACGGACAAGTCAGACTGGATCCGAGAGCAGCCGAACTGATCGCCAGCTATTGCGGCGGAGACATCCGCTATGCCTTGAACGTCCTCGAGCTGTGCGCGATCGCCAGCGATGAACCGGTGATCAGCCCGGAACTGGTGCGGCAATATGTCCAGCGGCCGGTACAGGGCATCGACAAGGACGGCGACGGACATTACGACGCCGTCAGCGCATTTCAGAAAGCGATCCGCGGCAGCGATGTGGACGCTTCCTTATATTATCTGGCGCGGCTGATTCAGGCGGGTGATATGGACTCGATCGAGCGGCGGCTGCTGGTCATCGCCTATGAGGATATCGGGCTGGGCAATCCGGCCGCAGTGGCCCGCACGATCTCGGCGATCGACGCCGCCAAGCGCGTGGGTTTCCCGGAAGGCATGATTCCCTTGGGCGTTGCGGTGATCGACTTGGCGCTGTCCCCAAAATCCAAGTCAGGCGAACTGGCGATCCAGGCCGCGATGGCGGAAGCGGAAGCCAGCGATCCGCCGGTGCCGGCCTATCTGCGTTTCACCCCGGTCGGCATGAAGGAAGAAGACAAGTATCCTTATGATCGTCCCGATTTGTGGCACAAGATTCAATATCTGCCCGACGCGATCCGAACCAAACGGTTTTACCAACCGCAGGCCACCTCGGCCTATGAAAAACAGCTGGCGGCCAACTATGAATCATTAAAACGCTATGTTCGCTCCAAAAATCTGGCAGAATTGAAGCGGGGAAAATAACCCGCTGCGAATTTCCGCTTCGCTCACGTTTTAACAGGTCTGGACGTCTTCGCAACGATCCGGACTTTTTCATTTTCGGTTATGCACCGTCTCAAAATTTCCACCCGCTTCGGTTATGCTTATCGCATCTCAAGCTTGGTTTTCAGCTGAATTTTCAGGCTGCCCGCACCGCCCTTTCACCCCGAAAATGCAAGCGGTGCCATCACAAAAATTGAAGGTTAAAAAATCTGATATTTTTACCTTTTTTCAAGAAGAATCTTGACCGATCGCCCGCATTGGAAATCTGACAAAAACGTCATTTTGTCTGCGGATTCACTCAGAATGAGTCGGTTTTGCTAGTCATTTTTGAAGAAGTGTCTACGGAATTCTTAAATTTTTATGAATTTCCGGGAAAGAAAAACGAAGGAATTTTCTCCCATTTTTAACAAAAAGGCCTTCAAATGTGGGATTTTCATGTGAATTCTGTGAAAATTTCCTTATTCAATTTGCCATCGAAATTATTTCATTATACAATAATCATGGTCGTGAACCGAAGGAGGAAATTATGACTCAAAAACATAAAGCTCTTTCCAGTTCATTAACGATCGTTACCTTGCTTACATGCTTTACCACTGCGGCGATCACTTCTCCGATCCGAGCCGAGGGTGAATCCGAAGCAGACGTCAAGCCAACGATCCGTCTGGAAATTAACGACCTGAATGCCGCTGATAAAATTAAAACAGCGTTATTTCAGGAAGCCGCTGTCAGTGTCCCGGCCGAAGAAACGACATTGATGGCCCCGGCCGCTGATCTGACGAATGCCGAAATTAAAATCGATCAGTTAGACTTGAGCAAAATTGGACAACAGGATGTCATGGTTCATTTGACGCTGAACAACAGCGCTGCGCAGAACAGTCTGCTGCAGACAACCTTGTCGCGCGAAGTGACCCTGGACATTCAGGATACAACCGCTCCGGTCATTGAATTAAAGTATCCGCACATCCGTTTGGAATACGAAGAGGAATGGAATCCGCTGGATTGGGTGGAATCTGTTTCCGACAACAGTCTGGAACCGTTAGACATCCAGCAGCTGTGGGTAGAGAATTATGTCGACGCTTCTCAAAGCGGCGAATATGAAGTTTATTTCTCGATCGCTGACGCTTCCGGCAACGTGGGTTTTGCCACGCTGGGCGTCCAGGTCAAGGAAAAACCGAAGCCGAAATCCAGCGGCGTGGTCGCTGGCGACGCGATTACATCCATGTTGAACCTGATCAACAATGCCCGCGCCGATGCCGGTTTGGATCCGTTGTCGCTGGGCGATGAAAACGCGCAGGCGGCGATTGGCGTCCGCGCTTCGGAAGCGGCAGGTTATGTTTCCCACAAACGTCCGGATGGTTCCCATTATAAAACGGCGTTTGATGAATACGGCGTTTCTTACAGTCATCCGCTGGAGATTCTGACCTACGCCGGCAGCACTGTGCAGGATAAATTCAACTGGTGGATGAATTCTTCAGGCCATCGGGCGATCATCCTGAGCAGCAGCTCGACAAAGATCGCAATCGGCTACTCCGGTAAGATGTGGGCAGCGATCGCCTATCAATAACAAACCCGGAAAGGGATGTTCTTCTTGATGAAGATCATCCTTTTTTCTTTTTCCTCGAGGAACACGCTGTAATAAAAGCAGACAAGGGACGTGATCGGAAGGAAGGTTTTTGATTTGAACGGCAGTCCGCATGTAAAAAACCGCACCTGTACGACGCCGCAGGAGATCGAGAAGCTATTCCATCAGGAAAGCTTGCAGACGATAAGTCAGCTCCTCTGCAGCATGCGCGATCTTCTGCCATGTCTGAAATCGGGCAGGACTCAGCTGCCGATGCTGGGAAAGGATCGCCCGATTTTGATCCATTTCATTGGTCATCTCTCCTGAAAAAAAATCTGGATGTCCAGATTTTTTTACTTATGCCTGTGCTCTCTCTTTCCGATGGATAACCGTTTACTCCGCCGCTTTCCGCGCCAGTGCCAACGCCTGCGCCACCGTTGCGACACTGCAGGAAGCCTGCGCCTGAATAGCCGGGGCCGCATGGTCGATGCAATAGCTTAACGGAATGACCTTGAACATCGACAAATCGTTTTCATTATCCCCGACCACCGCAATCTCGTCTTTGTGAATTCCTGCCGCCCGCGCCAGTTCCAGAATACCGCTGCCCTTGTTGATCCCGACCGGACTCACGTCCAACATATCCACATCCGAAGCCGCAATCTCAAACCGACCGTCAAAGGCGGCGTGCAAAAGCCGCGACGCTTCGCTGTGCTGGGCGGGTTCCACAAACAAGCTGATCTTTGAACAGCGGCCCGAGCGCGAGGCAAAATCCGCAAATTCCAGCCGCCAGTTCTGCCGGATAACCGGACTGTCCGGCGTTAACCGCTGGGGATAAGTCGCTTCGCTGCCAAAACCATAGGAACCGCCATCATCCCCGCGGGTGATCAGGGAACCGTTGATCCGATGTTTCTGAATGAATTCTGCCAGTTCCGCAAAGTCGTCAAACTCCATCCAGTGCTCGTTAATTTTTTCTCCGTCTTCATTTAAAATGATAAACCCGTTCATTCCGATCGCAGCGACCGGAACCCCCAGTAAACCGCTGATCAGGGTCTGAGCGTCCGCCCCCCGCGAGCTGGCGATCGCCACATGCCCGCCTTCGTTGACAAACGCCGTCAGAGCTTCCCGGTTTTCATCACTGATCCCGGCTGACAGCTCGTTTCCAATTTTCAGCAATGTTCCATCCAGATCGGTAACCAACAATTTGAGCATTTTCTGTCCCCTCTACCTTTTTTCTGTTCCTTATCATTCTCTTTGCTTTTCATTGTACCTGAATTTGCCAAAAAGAAAAAGAGGTTTTCCTCTTTCCCTTACTCACAAACGCCGGCGGCTTATTCGCCCCAGAGCTGCGATGAAAAACAATCCCATGAACACGGCGAACACGCCGACGCTGAACAGATCCAGCCCTTTTCGGATGATCGGCCAGGTCGTCGCCTTGAAGCTGATATCATTGACTGCCAGTTCCTTCTCCATCGCCTGCCGGGCAATTTCCACGCCGTTTTTATTCAGGATTGCGTAAGCCTGAACCGTGTCCGGATCCTTTTCATTCTCGACGATTACGCTGGCGGTATACT
Source organism: Holdemania sp. Marseille-P2844 (assembly GCF_900120005.1). Lineage (GTDB taxonomy): Bacteria > Bacillota_I > Bacilli_A > Erysipelotrichales > Erysipelotrichaceae > Holdemania. The sequence goes on along the minus strand of NZ_LT635453.1, from coordinate 392,065 downwards.
GACTTTCATCGTCGTCAGCCTGCGCGAGAATCTTGAAATCATAGCTCATTGTAAACTTTGCCGTGGCCCACAGCTGCCCGCGCTTTTTGATCTCCACCGTCTTTTCTTCAAAGGAAGAGGCGGGAATGGTGATCTGCTTGTAGTTGGCAAAGCCATAATCGAACAATGTCCGGGTATCGGTATAGCGGGCGTTCTTGTTGGAATTCTTCAGAACGACCGCGATCAGATTCACGCCGTCTTTGGAGGCGGTGGTCACGATCGTGTAGCCGGCATCTTCCGTCCAGCCGATCTTGCCGCCGGTGGCATATTCATAGAAAAACTCGCCTTTTTTCAGCATATCGTTGCCGGAAGCGAAGTAACGGACGTCCTTCTGCTTGTTCGTCGGCTGCATTTCATATTTCACCGTGCCGAAGATCTCCGCGAAATCCGCGTTCTGAATCGCCATCCGGGTAATCATCGCCATGTCGTAGGCGGTGGTGTAATGGTCCTCATCCGGCAGACCATGCGCGTTGGCAAAATGGGTGTTCTTCGCCCCGGCCGCCGCAGCCGCCTCGTTCATCATCTCCGCAAATTCGCTCTGAGATCCGCCGATCGCTTCGGCCAGAACGTTGCTCGCGTCATTTGCACTGGCCATGATCGCCGCGTAACAGGCGTCTTTTAACGATAATTCTTCGCCATAATCCAGCCAGATATGACTGGATTTGCGGTCGATGTTGTCAATCGCCGTATCGGTCGCTGTCAGGATCTGATCGGGATGCCCCTGACTTAAGGCAAGATAAACCGTCATAATTTTTGTAATACTGGCAGGATAATGGCGATCGTCAGCGTTTTTCTCATACAGCACCGCGCCGCTGTCGGCGTCGATCAAAACCGCCGATTCGCCATCCAGATTCAGTTCTTCTTCGGCTTTGACCGGCATCGCCGGGATCATGCCGATGACCAGCGCCCAGGCCGCCAGTGCTCTTATCCATTTTCTCACGCTCATCCCACCTTTTGTTCTGTTTCGCATAGACTTCTTTATTTTACACCATAACCGCCGGCCTGGCGAGACGAAAATAACCGCGGCGGCGGTTATTGGCGAAGCTGTTCAAATAAACTTTCTGTTCGTGTTCCTTCGTTTTTAAGCACCCGGATCAATAACAGCCGGTCAATTCCAGACGGACTGGCTACGGTCAGCGCCAGATCAGGTTCCGCCTCCAGAGCTTTCCCGGATGTCGGATCCGCCTCCACGCGGCTGGCGTTCAAAAACGGCTGCACCTTGCGGATTTGCGCCCGGGGCAAACAAAGAATTTGTTCACCCTCAATTCGAAGTTCATTGTCCGTAATCGTCAGAACGGCCGATTGTGAGTCCATTTTCCAGTCGTCCATGACTTCGACAAAGAAGCGGCTGACTGTCCGGCTTATGTTTTTCATCTTATCCTCCCTTTTTTACGACGCGATTTTCAACATACCCATTCAAACGTGTCTTTCCTTATCTCTATTATTGCAGAAAGAGAGCGAAAAGGGTAGTCATTTATGGCTTAAACTTGATCCCCCTGCCGTTTTCCAATCGTCATTCGGACTTCGAACAGTATTCAGCTGAAAAAGGAGTCCAAGCCATGCAAAAAAAGCTGACCTCTTCGCAGGAGTCAGCTTTCCAGATCAGCCTGGCTGTCAATTTTTCTGACTGCGGCCTAAAATCCGCAGAACATACAGGAAAATATTGATGAAGTCGAGATACAGATCCAGTGCGGAATAGATGGAAATCTTATCCAGCATTTCCGGTTCCGATTCGCAGGCATAATACATCGCTCTCATCTTCTGCATGTCGTAGGCGGTCAAGCCCAGGAAAATTCCGATCATGATATAATTCATCACCATCGAAATGGCGTCCAGATTGATGAACCAGCCGACGATCGTGATGACGATCATCGTGATCAGTCCGGCCATCAGAATCGGGCCCAGACCGCTTAAATCTTTCTTTGTGGTCATGCCGATGACGGCCATGCTTCCAAACATCAGCGCGGTGAACCCAAAAGCGATAAACATCGTGCCGAAGCCATAGGCCAGCGGCAGAATTGAGAACGTAATACCGGTCAGCGCCGAATACGCAAGAAACAACAGCTTCGCCGTCGAAGGCTGCATTTTAGCCAGCTTGCCGGTCAGAAAAATAACCACGCCCAGCTGTGCGACCAACAACACCAACGGCGCCAACGAGAACGAATAAATCGTAATCCACAGCCCGCTGAACAGAGTAAGAAAAGCAACAATCGCCGTGACGGCCAAACCGGCAGTCATCCATAAAAACGTATGGGTGAGATGCTGCGAAAGGCTGACGCCTCCTAAGGACGAAACAACTTCCTGACGATCCATAATATATCCTCCTTTATTTCATAGAAATCGAAGACAACGCCGTCTCCGATCCGTTGTTATTAGAATACCACTCAATGACGCCGCGATCAATATCCAATACTGCGCGATACTTCGCCGAAGCTCGGTCCAATCTCTGATTTTCATCCTCATTGACATAGCTCAGCTCATTTTCATCATAAAACATCAATTCCTCAGACGAGATCTGCGAAAGAACGTTGGAATAATATTCCGCCATGCAGATTTCCTCCACGTTGTCCTCGCTTACATCTTCCGACGCTAACAGAATATCGCTCCAGCTGCTCTCCTCGTCGCCATTGAGCGTGAATTGATAACGAGCTTCCGTTGCGGCATAGCTTAACGAGTAATATTCTGCGACAGAATAATCGTAGCTGCTGGCAGCCCCTTCGACATAGTCGTTCAGGAAACAGTATTCATAAGGCTTCGCCAGCGGAATTTCAAGAGTGCCTAATTCTTTGTTGTTTTCATCGTAGACCACCATCTGACCGTAGAAGAAATACGGTGTTCCGTTGTAAATGGCGAACCTCGTCTGATTGTTTTCACTGGATACAATCAACGGTTCAATCGAATCCTCATCGCCGTCTGTCTCGACGATCAACCCTTTGGCAATCTGCTGGAACTGATCGTCTTTGACCGTTGCGATATACGCGTCAACCTGACGGTCTTTCGCCTTTGGTTTCTGCGGCTGGCTCACGATATTCGGCGTTGTTTTCGGCGCGGATGTGCGCGCTGGCAGCAGGTTATAGATTACAGAGAACACGACGACCATTCCAACAACGCCCAGGATCGCCGCAATGGTTTTCTTACCGCTCTGGCCCTGCTCCTGCCGCAGAATCCGGTCCCGACGAGCCTGACGATCTTCCACAGCCGGATTGACCGGTGTCTTATCGGCAGACTCTCCGGCTGTATTTTCCGGCGTCTCCAACGGCGGGAACCACTGATCCAGCGCATCCGTAACCCGCTCGAAATCGCCCTTGCGGCTGCAGATAATCTTATACTTTTTCTTCAGTCCGACAAACAACAGAATCATCGGATAGGTGCGCCCCTTCTGATAGTAGCTCGTTTCCTCGACATGGTCGATACTGCGGCGGTGCAGCGCGAAATTGGAACCGTACAGACCGCTGACAATCCAGTTCTTACTCATCGAAATCTCTTTGGTCACGAACTCAAATTCTTCCTCTTCGTTCAATTCGATTCCCAAATCCTCGCATTGACGCTTAATCATTTTGCCGATGCGCAGATACGGAACGCTGCCGATCAGTACGAAGATCAACATGATTATTCCGAACATCAGCACCATCGCCACAACCATCATCAGCGCCTGCTCGACGCCTTCGCCAAGCATGATCAGCCCGAAGACGGCGGTGACGCCGAAAAAGATGGCTGCCAGCAAGGCAAGCGTCTGCGCCATGCCCCGGCGGGCCAGTTTCTTGATTTGCTTCATAAAATACCCCCTCAACGGTGGTATTATATCGAAAACTGACAGCGATGAGTACACTTATTTCAGTAATTTCATCCTTCTTTCGTAAATTTTAATCCTTTGTTCAGTTTTTAATCCTTCCGACGTTCAATTTCTTGAAAACAACCTTTTTTTTGGCTTATTTATCCCTGACGAAGAGTGAAGAATGTTTCTTTGCCGAATGAGTAAGAAGAAAAAGACTTGCCGCCTTTTGCCCGATCAGTTCAGGCAAAATCACAGACAAGCCTTCTTGTTTTTACTATTTCCACCGTTTCCTTTGAATTTTCATTGTCCTTATCAGCTTTACTTTCGCAGGCTGAAAAGCTCAATCTGGCAAACACATGGGAAATCCCGAGAAGAATGCGGCTCTTCCTTCAACCGGAACCGCTGAAAGCTTTCGTTCTTTCCGCCTATTCTTCGATGGAATTGATCAGTGCCTGAAACACCACCGAAGCGCAGGTCAGCCCGGCGGCGGCCGGCACAAAGATCGTACTGGCCGGCGGATATTTCTGCTTCAAGGTTTGTCCTTCGGCGTTGACCAGCTGATTCTGCGTGCGCGGCAGCTCCCTGGACCAGACAACCGGAATCTTCGCGTTGAAGCCCCGCTTGCGCACCATCTGGCGAAGGGCCCGGGCGAGCGGATCATTGCAGGTCTTATCCAGCGTCGTGACGGTCAGCTGGGTCGGATCAAACCGATTCGCCATTCCCAGCGAGCTGATGCACGGCACAGAATGACGCTGCGCCATTTCAATCAACGCCAGCTTGCTTGACAGCGTGTCGATCGCGTCGATCACGTAGTCGATCTTCTGATCGAACAGGCTCTCGCTCTGCTCGTTGAAAAACACGTTCACCGCCTGGACTTCGCATTCCGGGGCAAAGCTGCGGATGCGCGCGGCCATGACTTCGGTTTTCGACTGGTTCAAAGTATCCAGCGTGGCGATGATCTGTCGGTTGAGATTGCTGGGGGCGACCGTGTCCGCGTCGACCAGGATTAATTTTCCGATCCCGCTGCGGCCCAGTGCCTCCGCGGCATACCCGCCGACCCCGCCGATGCCGACGATCAGCACGCACGCCTGCTTCAGCCGTCCGATCGCGGCCGGACCGACTAACAATTCCAGTCTTTGCAGCGGTGTTTCCACGCACATTCCTCCTTCAGCCAGACGGCGATTTCCGCCACTGCCTGTTCTTTCTCACCCGGCTGATCGACCGCCGCCCAGCGGATCGGCGTCTGCCGGGTAAACCAGGTCATCTGGCGGCGCGAAAATTGCCGGGTATGCGTTAAAATCTGTTCCCGCGCCTGATCGATCGTTTCCCGGCCTTCAAAATAGCCGCGCCATTCCTTATAGCCGATGCCCTGCATCGACTGATCGTCAAAGCTGACGCCCTGCCGCAATAAGCCGCGGATTTCCTCGATCAGCCCGGCGGCGATCATTCCGTCGACGCGTTTTTCAATCCGCTCTATCAGCGCCTGCCGTTGGCAAGTCAGACCGCAAATGAACGTGTCGTACATCATTCTGTGTTCCTGCCGGCTTTCCAGCTCGCTTTTCGGCGTCTGCGCCAGTTCGTGAATCACCAGCGCGCGGATGATCCGGCGCTTATTATGGGGATGAATCTGATCCGCGGTTGGCGGATCGACCTGTTTCAGCCAGGCATACAGCTCGGCTTCATCGCGTTGTTCCAGTTCTTCGCTCAAGCTTTGCGCGCGCGGATCCTCGGGTTGAAACTGATAATCATACAGGGCCGCTTTGATATACAAACCCGTGCCGCCGACGATCATCGGCAGCTTGCCCCGGGCGCTGATCGCTTCGATCGCTGCACGGGCTTCCCGCTGAAAATCCGCGACGCTCGTTTTTTCTTTCGGATTCCGCGTGTCGATATTGTAATGCGGCACGCCCTGCTTTTCCGCTTCGGTAATCTTCCCCGATCCGATATCCAGCCCGCGGTAGACCTGAATCGAATCGCCGCTGATGATCTCACCGTGAAACCGTTTCGCCAGTTCAATCGAAAACGCCGTCTTGCCGACGGCGGTCGGACCGACGAGTACCAGCACTTTCTTCATCGCTGGAACTCCTTGATCAGCTGCTTTTCCGTGATGGTGATGAACGTCGGACGGCCATGCGGGCAGTGATACGGCTGTTCACAGCGCGCCAGCTGTTCGATTACCTCCTGCATTTCGCCTAACGACAATACGCGGTTGAAACGGATTGAATGATGGCACGCGATCGTTGCCAGCCGGTGCCGCTGCAGATCCTCCGCACGGACTTCGCGGCCGTCTTTCCACAAATCCAGCACGTCCTGTAAGAACGCCTGTTCGTCAATTTCACTCATCCAGGCCGGCAGCTGACGGCAGATCAAACTGTTCTGACCGAAGTTTTCCAGATGGATGTGCATCGGTTCCAGCAGTTCGTTCATTTCCTGCAGCCGGGCCGCCACGGACGCGCTGCCTTCCAAAATGATCGGCACAAGCAGCTCCTGCATTAAAGGCTCCTGATCCAGAAAGCGCTGCTGGACTTCTTCAAAATGGACACGTTCCTGCGCGGCATGCTGATCGACAATATAAAGCGCGTGTTCGTCCTGAGCGAGAATGTATTTGCCATGCATCTGAGCCAGCACCTGCATCTGTGGGAAGGTTTGTTTTGGAACTGAGCGCAGCGCTTCGGCCGAAGCTTCTGTCGACTGAACCCGGGGATCCAGCGGCTCCGGCTTTGACAGCTGATCGGAAAGGCTGTCCGCAGATGAGGTCTTTGCGGTTGGCTTCGGCGTTGTTAGCGACGATCCTTCCCGGTTTTCCACCTCTGTTTTTTTAATCAGGGCTTCAGGCTCCGCTGGCAAGACTGCGGATTCTTCCGCTTTTCCAGCAGCTTCCGGATTCTGCGTTATTTCCCGGGAAAGCGACGCGGTGATCTGTTCCCGTTCGCGCTGTTCGCTCATCAGGGCCGCCTGTCTGCGCCATTCGTTAGCTTCGACGGAATCCTCGCGCACCTGATTGGCGGGAACAGCCGCGGGCGTTTCAAACAGCTGCGGCATTTCCACTTTCTCCCTCGGCGTTTCCACGCGCATGACCTCCGGCGCCTGCATGTGCTCGCGCAGGGTGCGGGTCAGCGTATCGCGGATTAAAAATTCCAGCTGCTGCTCCTTGGAAAGCCGGATTTCCCATTTGGATGGATGGACGTTCACATCGCACAGATGGCTGTCCATCTCGATATCCAGCACGACAATCGGATAGCGGTCCTGCGGAATATAGTTCTTATAGGCTTCCAAAATCGCTTTCTGAATCCGGTAGGAGCGGATCATCCGGCGGTTGATAAAGACCGTCATGTAATTGCGGCTGGCGCGGGTCTGCGCCGGCAGCGCCATCAAACCGCGGACCGTGTAATCGAAGTCCTGCCCTTCCACCTCGATGCACTGACGGGCCAGATCGCGGCCGTAGATGATCGCCATAACTTCCAGCAGACTGCCGTTGCCGGCGCTGCGGAACACTTCCTTGCCGTCGTGGACAAGCCGAAACGCGACGTCCGGATAGCTCAGCGCAAACTTCTGAATGACGTCGAGGATCAGCGAGGTTTCATACGGAATCGACTTGAGATGCTTCAGCCGGGCCGGTGTTTTCTGAAACAGGCCGCTGACCGTGATCTGCGTTCCCTGATTGCAGGGGTAAGGCCGCGCGGACTGGCGCTGACCGTAGCGGATTTCCACACGCGTGGAATCTTCGCCGTTGTTGGTCAAGAGTGTCAGATTGGAAACGGAAGCGATCGAAGGCAGCGCTTCACCGCGGAAACCCAGCGTGTGAATCGCCCACAGATCTTCCGTCGTCTTGATTTTACTGGTGGCATGCCGTTCAAAGCACAGACACGCGTCTTCCCGATCCATCCCGACGCCGTTGTCGATCACTTCCATCAGCTCGGTGCCGCCCTGGTTGATGTTAACTTCAATCCGGGTCGCTTGCGCGTCCAGCGCGTTTTCAACCAGTTCTTTGATGACGCCCATCGGCCGTTCGACGACCTCCCCGGCGGCGATCATGTTGGTTAAATGCGCGTCCAGCTGCTGTATTTTTGCCATCGTGGATTCACCCTCCTGTTCTGTGAAGCTGTTTCCGATTGATTCCCCGAGGATGCGATAAATTCAGGGAACCGGTCATCCTTTTCAAGTGCTCCGGCGAACTGCCGGTTTGCCTTATCTTTTATTGTCCATGCCGCATCTTTTATTGTCCATGCCGCAGAAACTCGTAAAACGCGAAACCGATCGAGATGATCGTCAACAGCCCGACGATCATTTCCGACAAACTGTTGGCGTACTCTGCCTGCGTCGGATCGGCCAGCGCCAGCACCAGAAAATACAGGCACCAGATAAAACCGAGGATCAGCATCGCAAAGGTGACATAGGTCAGAATCCGCGAACCTACCTTCCAGCGCCGGCGGCCTTGTTCCAGCTGCTTAGGCGTATAGGTGAAATCCGGATGGTTGCGGCGGCGCAGCGTCTGCCGGACTGCGCTGGCGATCAAGCCGAGAATTAAACCCTGACTTAACGCCAGGCAAAGCATTCGAAACATCTTCATCGCTTTTCCTCGTTTCTGGTTTTACTTTCGTTATTTTCGGTTTTACTTTCGTTATTTCTGATTTGACTTTCGCTTCTTTCCCACGGCGAAAGCGGCGTGAGACTGATCGCAGTCAGCTGTTATGCTTTCTGCGCTTCCTTCAGTTCCTGCTGCAAATCCATGATCATCTGCAGCGCCTGAATCGGCGAGAGCTGGTTGGGATCGACCATTTCCAATTTATCGAGCACGCCCTGTTCCTTGACCGGCGCTTTGACCATTTCGACGATGCCCAGCGACTGCTGAACGACGCGTTTTTTCGATTCGTATTCCGCTAACAGATCGCCGGCCCGTTCCAGCACCGCTTCCGGCAGCTTTGCCAGCCGGGCGACGTTGATGCCATAAGACCGGTCGGCTTTGCCTTTTTTAACGCGGTACATAAAGGTGACATCGCCATTGTCCTCATGCACCTCGACATGCACGTTCTTCACCACCGGCAGACTTTCATCCAGACTGGTCAGTTCATGATAATGTGTGGAGAACAGCGTCTTCGCGTGGATGCAGACGGCGATGTATTCGATCATGGCCTGAGCCAGCGCCATGCCGTCATACGTGGAAGTGCCGCGGCCGATTTCGTCAAACAGGATTAAGGAATGCTCCGTGGCCTGAGATAACGCGTTGTTCGCTTCCGTCATTTCCACCATGAACGTCGACTGTCCCGACAGGATGTCGTCGCTGGCGCCGATGCGGGTAAAAATCTTATCGAAAATCGGCATTTCACATTTCTTCGCCGGCACAAAGCAGCCGATCTGCGCCATCAGGATGATCAGCGCCACCTGCCGCATATAGGTACTTTTACCGCCCATGTTCGGACCGGTAATGATCAGGATCTGATTTTCTTTATCCATCGCCAGACTGTTGGAAACATAGCGGTTAGGACTGATCTTTTCCAGAATCGGATGGCGGCCTTCCTCAATTTTCAGCTCGTCCTCCGTGAAGAGGGGACGAACGTAGCCGTTATCCGCGCTGATCGAGGACAGGGCGTAATAGACGTCCATATTCGCCAGCATCAAGGCCAGCTTCTGCAGCTTCGGCAGATAGCTGCGGATCTGTTCCAGCAGATTGGCAAACAGCTCGGTTTCCAAACGAATGGAGCGCTCCTCCGCATGCAGGATCGCGTCTTCCTTTTCTTTCAGCTCGGAGGTGATGTAGCGCTCGGCGTTGGTCAGCGTCTGCTTGCGGACATAGCCGTATTCTTCCTTCACCTGTGCTGATGCGCCCTTGGACACTTCAATATAATAGCCGAACACCCGGTTGTAGCCGATTTTCAGTGTCTTAATTCCGGTGCGCTCGCGTTCGTAATTCTCCTGTTGGAGAATCCAGGTTTTTCCTTCCTTCTGGGCATGACGGTATTCGTCCAGCTGTTCGCTGAAGCCTTCCGCAAACATCCCGCCTTCCTTCACGGACACCGGTGGATTCTCAACGAACGCTCCGTCCAGCAGCTCCGTCAGCGACAGGCAGCAGTCGACGTCCCGGTATTCCTGAAAAACCGGCGCATCCTGAAACAGCGCCAGGATTTCCGGCACCTGGCTCAGTGTTTTCTGCAGACGCTGGCAGTCGATTGCATTGGCAGAACCATAGGCCACTCTGGCAATCAGCCGTTCCATATCATAGATCTGGTTCAGCTTGTCCTTGAGATCCTCGCGGACAAGATAGTTTTTCATTAAGTATTCGATCCGGTCCTGGCGGAACAGGATTTTCTTTTTATCTACCAACGGCCGTTCAATCCATTTTTTTAACAGGCGGGACCCCATTGCGCTCTGGCAGCGGTCGAGAAACGACCACAGGGTCTCCGATTTGCTTTGCGTGCGCAGCGGAGCGACCAGTTCCAGATTCTGCTGGGTTGAGAAGTCCATATACAGCACGTCGTTTTCATTCTCAATTTCGACAGTCTGAAGATGATGCATCATCCGCTTCTGCGTTTCGATCAGATAATTGAGCATCAGCCCATAGGCTTCCCGCTGCGCCCCGTCGCTCACTTCCTCGCACAGCGGCAGGTATTCCTCGCCGATCTGGTCTTCGGCGCAATAGGAAATTGCCACGGCGGACAGATCGCGGACTGCACGGATAAACTTCTCGTCGAAGCCTTCCTTCACGACGATCTCGCGAATATTGTTTTTCAGCAGCGTCTGCTGCAAATGGAGAATATTGCGCGGAATATGCGTTACCGTCGTTTCGCCGGTCGACATTTCGCAGATCGACAAGGCGAATCCATATTGATAGTCCACAACAGCCGCCAGATAAATGCTGGAGCGTTCGTCAAACAGCTCGTCGATCACCGTGCCGGGCGTCACGACCTTGATCACATCGCGCTTGACCAGTCCCTTGGCTAAAGCCGGATCTTCCATCTGTTCGACAATCGCCACCTTGTAGCCTTTCTGAACCAGACGCTGTATATAGCCCGTCACGGCGTGAAACGGCACGCCGCACATCGGCACGCGGTCCTTCACCCCGGCGTTTCTGCCGGTCAGCACCAGGTCCAGCTCACAGGACGCGATCTTGGCATCCTCAAAAAACATTTCATAAAAGTCGCCCAGACGATAAAAAACCAGGGCGTCCTGATAATTCTTTTTAACCTCGAGATACTGCTGCATCATCGGCGTATATTGTTCCATACTTTCACCTCTAAAAAAACTGTTCTTATTATACCATCATTTTTTCTGCAGGTCAGGGGAGTTTTGGGTTTATAATAAGGAAAATGGAGGTGCGGATATGAGAATTTGCACGATTTTAGGCAAGGGCTATGAGGAGATCGAAGCGATCGGCACGCTGGCGTTATTGAAGCGCAGCGGACTGGAAGCGGATCTGTTTGGAATCAGCGGAGAAAAGACGACGGGCAAGCATGATCTGCCGATCTGCGGCCTGCTTCCGTTATCCGACTTGAACCCTGAAAATTATGATTGCCTGCTGCTGCCGGGCGGGCCGCATTATGCTTTGTTGGAAAGCAGCGAGGATGTGAAACAGATCATCCTGAAATTCAAAGCGCTGGATAAGCCGATCGCGGCGATCTGCGCGGCGCCGACGATTCTGGGACATCTGGGCTTGTTGAAAGGGAAGCGGTACACCTGCTTCACAAGCATGAACGAGGACTTCGGAGGTACCTATGTCGATCAATACACTGTCACCGACGGCAATCTGATCACCGGCCGCAGCGCGGCGGCCACGATTGATTTCGCGTTTGCGATCATTGAGAAGCTGCAGGGAACCGAGCAGAAAGAATTCATTCAGAAACAGATTTATTATTGATCAGGAAGGCTGCAGGCAGCCGGACTTTCATCGAAAGCCTGAATTTTGATGCGAAGTGTCATCAAATCGCAAAAGACACCCGGACTGTTTTTCATACCGGGTGTCTTTTCATCATAACGAGAGCTCCCCTTCCTGTGGCGTTCTCCCCATCGTTAAAGGCCACGGATCTATCCCTTCGTGGCCTGATTAAAGCTTGAATCTATTTTTCTGATCAGTCGCTCAGACGGAGCGCTTGGCTGCATTTTTGCCCGCCAGGCGGCCGAAAGTAGCTGTTCTTCCAGCAGCCGCACCGGCCAGAAGATTCGGATAACTGGTGGCGAAATAACCTCCAGTACAGTCGCCTGCAGCATATAAGCCTTCAATCGGCTGCATGTTTTCGTCCAGGACATTCATGTCGCAGTTAACCTTAACGCCGTCAAACGTATTGATGAAATAGCCGCCGCTCATGCGGATGCCTTCAAACGGCGCTTTGCGCATCTGCGAAAGCCGGAATGCTTCCTTGCCGAAATCCGGATCCTCCTGATTGTCATATAATTCATTGTAGCGCTGACAGGTTGCGACGAAGTTTTCTTTGGGAAGTCCAAGTTTTTCAGCCAGCTCTTCTAACGTATCTGCGCTGACAATATAGCCGTCTTCGCGGGCCTGCGGCAAAACTACGCCGTCGATGTACTGAATCGGCATAACCGGTTCGGTACCATTGGAATGCGGGAACATTCTGGAACAGCCGTGAGTATCGAAGCGTTCAATATCCGCAACATAATCAGCATCCCAGACCATGCAGTAGGTATGATGAGGAAGATTCAGCGAATCATGCAGGATATGATCGTAAAAACCACTTTCATTTGTAAAACGTTGACCCTTCAAATCAACCTTCAGGAATGGCTGCGAGCCCATCCAGAACATATAACCTTCCTCATTGCCGACCGCATCCGGCTTGATTGCGCCGCGATCGAAAACAACGGAGCCATGAACGTCATCCATTTTAGCTCCGGCCCACAGCATCGCTTTAATTCCTTCTCCTGTCGATCCCGGGAAAGAGCTGTTGTTGTTGTCATAAAGCAGTGTTTCCGGCTGGAGAGCCTGCAGCATTTGCGGATTCAGGCTGTAGCCGCCAGTGCAGACAATAACCCCTTTGTGGGCAATATATTTCACAAAACCGTCTTGCGTCGAAGCAATGACGCCGGTTACCTTTCCTTCTTCCTTGATCAAAGCTTCCATTTTGGTTTCATAATGGATCGTTAATCCCAGGCCGCTGGCGTATTTCTTTAAAACGCGGGCGGAATTGTTCGGGTCGTAGGCGTTGGTTCCCAGCTGCAGCGTGTGACCCGTGTCAAATGCTGCATAACGCATCTTTTCTGTTTTCCCGTCAATTTCGTGTAGAAACTGCCAGCCCTCTTCATTGAGCCGCTCAGTAAACCAGTCGATCATCTCGCCAGAATGGTCGGCCCAGGTATTATACAACCGCATATCGCCATATCCGTTCGATACGCGGTACAGTTCAGTGATCACTTCCAGCCGATCCGGATTATCGTTATTGGCAATCTGTTGTTTGGAATTGATGGCTCCCAACGTATCGCGGATCCCGGAACCTCCGAATTCTTCGCTGAATTTTTCAATTAAAATGGTTTTGGCTCCTTCTTCGACCGCCGCCGATGCGGCAAAAAGGCCCCCGTTTCCAGCACCAATGACTAAAACATCCGTTTCATAGGTTTTGACGAAATCGCTTTCCTTGAATTCCGGAGCCTTGCCCAGCCAATCGGAAGCGGCAGGTGCTTCAGTAGGAGCCGGCTGCTGGGAAGCGTCTTTGTTTTCGCTGGAACAGCCGGCAAGCAGTCCCGCGGCGGCAAGACCTGCCGCAGACAATGCAGCGCCTTTGAGAAACTCACGGCGTGATACAGTTTTCATGATCTTCTTTCCTCCTCGTTTGTGAAAAAATCATCCAGTTAGAGGATAACATCTTTTCAACCAGGACAAAAGCAGTTATAATGATCACACAAACGCAGGAAAAACCTGCGGTTGGAGGAGATTATGGATATTCAATCGCTGCGTTATTTTTCCGCAACTGCACGAACGCTGAATTACACAAAAGCGGCGCAAGAGTGCTATATCAGTCGGCAAGCGCTTCGTCAGCAAATACAATTCTTAGAACTCGAGCTTCATTGTCGTTTGTTTCAAAACGACCACAACCGGATCACATTAACCGCAGAAGGGAAATATCTTGCCGAACAAAGTCTTCCGCTGTTGAAAGAGTTTGACCTGCTGCAAAAGAAAATGGCGGCCCTGAATCCGCAGTTTCATCAGCTGCAGCTGGGCATCTGTTCCTCGATGATTCCGTTTCAGTTTCAGGTCAGCGACGCTGAATTTTCAGCTTATGAAAAGCGGGCAGACCTTCATATAGAACGGCACTTTTTAGAACTGGACGAATGTCTCAGCCAGCTTCGCAAGAAGCAGCTGGATGCGGCGCTGATCTTTCAATTCCATGATGACATGTCAGAATTCAATAAATTCCCAATTTTTGAATGTCCGGTTTATTGTACGCATAGTTCCAAACTGGACTTTAAAAAATCCTGCTTAACCCTTGATGACATTTTGCCATACCGCTTTTTCGGCATGGGCAGCCTTGAAAATACATATCCGCCCCTGTTTCGCGACCTGAAGAAAAGGGGACAGTCTTTTCTATTTGAAAACAGCCCGAATACGATTGAGACGTTTTATCGAATTTCAGCGAATGAAGGCATGATTTTTGATCTTTTAATCGAAGCCTTTCCGCTGCCGGGATTAACCATGACGCCGTTTCGTGATTATCACTGGTTCGTTGGATTGCTTGTGCGGCGAGATTATGTGAACCAGAAAGCGGCTGAAAATCTGGCTGACTTTTTGAGATCACGATATCCGCAGAAAAGACAGATGTAGTCCGGGATGAATAAACAGCCCTTCGTGCATCAGATTTCGTTTCCCTGCCCCTCAGTTTCCCCAAATACTTTATGAAATGGAAATCTTAAAATTGTTATTATCCCGATCACGGGTAAATTTCATTTTTTGCTTTGTGAGCAGCAGTGAAAATATCGTTGATATTTTTGTCAGGCTAAAACCGAAGTATCTTTCCCTGTCTTTTTAAAAATTGTTCATAGCATATCTATATTCAGCGTTTCTCCAATATGCCGGAGTCGGGTGAACAGGAATACTAACGGATGTTCATTAATAAAATCTTTGATCAGCTTCTTTGATCTGCATAGCAAGATTCAAAAGAAGCGAAACGATAATCCGGGATTCCCACAGGCAGCGGCCGCCTCTCTGCTTGTTTTGATTTTCGAAAAACATCTCATGCTTAACAGATTGAGATCGTCCTCTTGCCTCTTTATGAATAAGAACCCAATCCTCATTAGTAAAACGATTTTTGGTAGATAGAAACCACGCTGTCAATGAGTTCCTGATTTATTTCGATTTTAGTATAATAGCGAAATATTATAGCTCTGTTTTCGGAAAGCAGATAAATTGTATTATTCGGTATGCCATAGGATGTGAGTTCAACATCAAATGTCTGACTTGAATAGGCCAATTCCGATCCCCATTGTTCAGCGTCTAATTCATGCATATCTTCAAGATAGTGTTCAAGATCTTGCTTTTGAAACGTATTTTGATGAACGCTTATTCCCATCTCACGCAGATAGCCAACCACAGGATTTATATTTTCTTGGTAATCAACCACTTGAACATTAAATCTAACATGTTGATTGGCAGCCGGATCCTCTCCCAAAAGGATACATTCAACTCGTTTATTTCCTTATCCATCAGTCCAGCTATGATTTTTTTCTACGCTTTCATCCACAAAACCAAGATCCGAAAGATAAATTATTAGCGGAGTTTCCTGGCCTATAGATTGATTCCTGGTCATTGCCGTAAAACCATAAGTTACTAAGATATATACCAAAAAACAAAGAGGAACCACTTTAAGGCTACGAACTTGATCATAAGACCATCCATGACGATATAAGAATTTTTTCATTTTTTCCCCTTCGATTATTCCAACTCTATTGTTTGTTTGCGTGTTTTGAACTATCCAAAAGATAAACTTCAGGAATCCTTGTTAGAACCTTTTTTCAGGATAATCTTTTCATAAGTATATCTCCCGTATTAACTTTATTGTAGCTTAAAATTATAAGATCATAGTTGCTTGATTTTGACCACAAATAAATATGGATATTCAGCTTTTTTGTTCATTACAAGGCTGACCTCCTATCAATTATTCTCTTTTCCTAAAAATTTCATCACCAGATGCAGTACTGTCCGATTAAAGGGACAAAGAAAAAACGTTTTAATAATAAATAGATGATGAATATGAAAAAAGAAATCAGTCTTGAAGCTTTGAGAAAAAAAACGGGAAGCCCTCAACCATGAATACTTATCTCGATATCTACAAGAGAATCAAGCCCTAGCCCGTTGTCCGCATTGTGGCAGACTTCACTGTTATCCGCATGGTCAAACAAAAAGCAGGAATTCCGCGATTTTATTGTCTAAATTGTAATAAGGTCTTTGTTTATAACGTCCATTCTGTTTTCTATAAAACACATAAAAATTATGACCCATGGTAACGATTTTTAGAATGTTATCTTCGTGGAGAAAGCTTAGATGTTTGTGCTCGCGAAGCTCAAATTCATCGAAATACTGCCTTTCGGTGGCGGCACAAAGTCAATGATGCTTTAAATGCATTGATGAACCAGGATCAATTAGAGGGAACAGTCTATCTGGATGAAACTTTTGTTGAACGGATAGAAAAAGGAAAGGAAGAACTGAAAGGCTCAAAAAAACGAGGAATTAGTAAGCAGAAGGTCAACATATGCTGTGCAATTGATATCCAGGGCAGGAGCGTAATTCAAGCCAGTGATGTCGGACGAATCAAAGCCTCCAGCTTAATTCATGTTTTTCAAGGAAAGATTAAAGAAGGATGTGACTTGGTCACAGACAGTCAGCGATCTTACCACCGACTTGTAAAAGCGTTAAAGGTAAAGTGGCATAAGATTCCGAGTGGAAAGAGAAAGGTTAACACTTACACGTTGGACAAAGTCAATTTACTGCATAATAATCTTAAACAATATCTTCAGCGTTTCAGAGGGGTCAGCTATGCCTTTTTACAGGATTATATCATTATGTTCAAAGTGAATGAATTCTATAGAAAAAGTCGTATGTTAGGGCTAAGCGAGAGACTCATGGTTAAGTTAATGACCTTAACAAATTGATCGTCAGCAAGTTTCCTGGCTTGTTTTATAGGCTTTTTTTCAATACTCATTCTGGTGATAAAATCTTTCCTAAATTATAAATGATTTTAAATCTCGTCTTTCTAAAATCCACAAAATTTTAAAAATAAACATTATAATCACCTTAGTCAAATTCAGGTGACCATTCTTTAATTAGCGCTGTTATTTTTTTGATATAATCGTGTCTTGTCATTCTCAGCATCTTGTACTCATCTACATTTATTCCTACATAAAATATACCAGAATGCTTATAACTTACTCCTCCATTATTTTCTTTTTTCATATCATAAACATCTTCAATTATGATCGTATTATACTTTTTCCCAAAATATATGATCCATGGCACATCATTATCACAATAATATGGCCCTTTATAGTAGCCTCCGATTAAACCTTCGGGTTTATTTATTTTACAGCTTCTCCCTTCAAAGTTCAATTGGATGTAAGCGGTAACACTGTTAAGTTCCATATCGCTCATATACGTTATTTGACTATTAACATTATTTATAGAGGCAGTACGAAGAAATTTCACACCTAGAAACTCCGATTGTGTGCAATAAACAAATAAAGTTAATACATTAAAAAATAGCAGTGAAATTATCGAACATACTATAATTAATAAACATTTTTTCATGATACACCTTCTTCAGTTTTCCTTAACTTTCTTTTCTAAAAGTATCAATTTACCGATAAATTTTATACTATAAATAATTAAGTTAAATACAGAATTATTTAAGTAATCGCTTAGCACTACTTTGTGACCTCATCTCCTTTAGATAGCTGAACATTAACGTTAACTAATAACATATATTAGCTCCTATATATAAAGACTTTTATTCGTAAAATGAAAAATTGTTATAGAAATAGCTGAGAATATATGCAATAGCCTACTCTACATCCATCATTTGGCGAAAAAAATATTTCTCACCGTAAAGATGTTATGTCAAAATCAAATCGGAAGTCTTTTGGCAACTACTTTTTCATTGTCTAGCACTTTTATCACTACAAATATATTGTTTATTGACAAAATAGATAAACATATAGAGTTCCTAATTTTAAAGAAAATATCTTTAAGCCCTTAATGTCATTCTACTACCATTTCAGAAAGATATTTGCGCAAAGAATGTTATCATTGAAGTATAAGGAAATATATTGCACTAATATACGAATATTAGAAGTCATTAAAAGCAAGAATATACAAACCTTTATAAGAACCTATTCAAAAGAATTCTTGATAATAGAGTAAAAGCACACAACTATTATTAAATATAGATACACAAAAACTGAACGTATTTTAGATTGCCATGTCATGCGTAATAAACTTTAAGTATAATTCATTTGACAAATATTTTCCTTTATTTTGTTTTTACCTATTAGACTTCTTTTTAATTATACTGGAAGGTATTCTTTATCATTTTAAGCTCTGGTACCACACATAATTCTTGAAATTGACTTTCTTGAAAATAAGAGGTGAACATCACACCTCTTATTTCGCACTACATATTCTATTAGTTATTTGGTATATAGTCTTTATAAACATTATAATATAACGTATTATTTCCTGTTGCGACTTGTCGTGCTCTTTCTTGTAGCCACGCATCGTCGTCATAATGTTCCTTTTTCTCACACGCATCATAATTTGAGTGGGTAGAGTTAGGATAATTAGTTTTTATAGCAGAATTAGTGCCATCACCATTGCTCTTATATTGATTAACTATATATTGCGTAAATTGTTCATGACGTTGAACTTGTGCACCAGGAATCCAACTTACTGAATATGCTGAAACTTGTTTTGTTGTATAACCATTCTGTACGTTTGTTGTTACAATAGTTTTTAAATTATTATTCATAGTCACATTACAAAATGACGCTGCCGCTTGAATAACAGAAGAAATTGCAAGAATACGATTTGAAAAGCCTAACCCCAGGATAGCGATGGTTATACCAGCTAAATTTGATAGATCTTTCAGCGTTTTACCATCAACATTAACAAAAGGTTCACTGTTATACCAGTAGGCAGTTCTTGTCGATGCTGCAAATGGAGTTGCCTCTTCATAACTAACGCTTCCTAAATAAGTAATTTCTTGTGCGTTTTTATTGTATGAATTGATTAAAATTCTTTGCTGAATTTGAATTGGATCAAAAATAAAAGTCACAGAATGATCATCTGTAATTATATTAGACACATGAATCCCTTGATTTCTTGACTCTAAAATGCTAGATGTCATATCTATCCAATCTTCTCGTAAATAATCTTCAGATGGTAAAGGTAATTCTTCCCCAGAGCTTTTACTTTTTAACAGTTCATTATAATATTCTTTTCTTGATTTACCTTCTTCATCTATATTTGTTTCAGCATTTATCGGCACAAAAACAGAAATGGTAATACACATTGTAATCAATGTTACAGCTAATTTTTTTAACATTTTTCCTCCTAATATTATACCTAAAGTTCTTTAAACACTTTGTGCTTCAAAAATTTAAACAATTTGGGAAATAAAAAGTAATTTATCCCCCAAAACCACATTCGGGAAAAGAACATCTTGCCTTTATTTCGGTTGTATTTGTTGGAATGAAACTGAAGGATAAAACCAATCCTAATAGAAGTAAGAGCAAGATCTTTTTCATGAACATAATCCTCCTTGTTGATTTCATTTTAGCATAATCATTATGAATTTCTTGAAATTGAACTGTTCTTTAAATTTTCACCGTTTTCTTTATTATTTTTGGAGAATCATTCAAAGTTCTTAATGAATCGATAATAGTCTTTATAATATTTATTAGGACTCTCACTTATCAGTAGATTCCATTGATTTTTAAACACACCAATTTTTAATTGATTACCGTTTTCTTTAAGTTCATCCAATACTTCCGTTTTTAAATAATGAACTAAATCCGTTATTTTAAAACCATTTAAGTATTTATAATAGAAATATCGTAAGTAGATATTTGCCTGATTTATGTCTATCTTGTCCAATATTTCTTGTAAAGGTTTGATTCTGCTTAAATCACAGGCTGAAAAATAGTATATTCCAGAAGAATAGATCTTCAGCGGATCTTCAATAAACAAGCTTTCAAATAATAATGAAGCCTTCCTGTAATCTTTTAAATCAACATAATATGTCATTGCCAGCATTAATAAGACATTACTGTAAATCGCCGAATTCAAACGTTGTTTCTCATTATTCAGTAATTGTTCTAATTCTTTCAAAGTATTACATAATTCAGGTTTTTGTATATCGGCAATAGTTCCAACATAGTAACTTAAAACTTTACATTTTTGATTAATTAAGTTTCTTTTATCTATTTTATCCATAACCGTAGAATGAATCTTTTGATATTCAATAAATCTTCTTTCGCATCTTAAAAGCAGTAAGAAATCCGTTTGGATGAATAAATAGCTTTGATATTTCATTAAAATTGGCTCATAACTGCAAATCTCTGAAATATCCTGATTATAATTATGCACATGACAAAAACAGAGATGAAGCAGAAGGATATTATATGGCTCCGGCATAAATTCCATCATTCGCTGATAATATTGATATTCATTAGGTGTTAACTTTCTTTGATTTAAGCTAACGTGAAGTATGTCTGTACAGCTGGAAAAGATTTCTTTATAATAAAAACTGTTAATTTTATTAAATGATTTAAGATAAGATAAGATTTCATCAGCATCAACTGCATTCAGCGTCTCAAAATAGTTCACTAAATTATAGCTTAGATCCTTTACTGCATTATCTAATAAACTATTCTCTTCATAACTTCTATTTAGCTTCTTAATCAAATCATAATAGATGATGTCGTCCTGTATTACTTTCCCTTTTTCTATCCGGTATAAGGTGGATAGAGAACAGATAGATTTACCTTGATTATCATGAATTAGTTGCTCTTTTGTTAAACCTAATCTTAGCCTTTCTAAGCGAATCATGGGTCCAATAATTCTCTTATTTGCTATACTAATCGTTTTCGGCATTGCTTCGTCATCCCCTCTTTTTTATCATAGCCCACATTGAATCAGAATAAATTATATTACCTATAAAACACATTAACATTACCAGAAAAGAAAAGGAATTGTCCCGATCTCTCGTATCGTTTCAATCCCAAGTGTTTTTGATTATGCGCTGCGCTTCATTTCCTTTATCCGCTTGTTAATCTCATTTTTAATAATCGTGCTGCCGGCCCCAAAGTTAACGGAATATCCGGCACGGCTCTCTACCACCCGGCTGGCTCCC
Source organism: Holdemania sp. Marseille-P2844 (assembly GCF_900120005.1). Lineage (GTDB taxonomy): Bacteria > Bacillota_I > Bacilli_A > Erysipelotrichales > Erysipelotrichaceae > Holdemania. Next base: position 370,909 of record NZ_LT635453.1, on the reverse strand, counting down.
AAGCGCTGAATCTGTGAGAAGTTGATCAGCGAGGAATCCACAACCTGAATGGTTAACCGCGTCGGCGAGGAATGCATCATCTTGATGTTTTCCAATCCGCCTACCGCTAAGATAAAGCCTTCTACCCGCCGCTTGCTGGCGCCGGTATTGAATAAGTCCAATGCCAGATATTTGAAGTAGAAACGAGTGAACGCAAAGTAGAGCACAAACAGAATCACGCCGACCAGGAAAATCATCCGAATTGTGTGCTGCATATTGGGATTCCGCACATACAGCATAAAATCAAATAAGGTTCCCGGCATGGCGGTGACGGTGCTGCCGGTATAACTGAAGCCCAGTGTCACGCTCATCGACTGGAAGATACCGAACAACGCACCGGTCATGACCAGATGGAAGACAAACAACAACGGGGTCAGAATCAACAGATACAGCTCCAGCGGAAGCAGTGTGCCTGTGACTAACGACACCAGAATTGCCAGCAGGAAGAACAGACGAATCCGCCGTTTTTCCATTTTATCCGTAAAGATCGTATAGAATCCGATCAACATGCCCGGAACCGCAAACAGGTTCAAAACATAATACGGCGTGATCAGCCGACCGACGCCGCTGGGCGTGATCAGACTGTTCATCTGCGCTGTCCAGATTCCCACGTCGCCCATGTAATTAACGCCTAAATTATTGATCCAGGTACCGCCCTGTTCGCCATACCAGAACAAGGTGCGCATCAGCGCGCCCAGGTTGAGATCCGCTAACAGCCGGTCCATGACGCCGTAAACAAACAGGTTCATCGGATTGGTAATATCGGTAGCGATGAACTCAAAGATCGTATTGAGAAGATTAAGCACGATCGGCCACAGCCAGACAAGCGCGAAACCGGTGATCATACATAAAATCAACGTTAAAATCAAACCCCAGGTATCGCGGTCGACAAACGAGAAGAAACCGTAAATCGACTTCGTCCGCGACTTGGAATACGCGATCCGCGATGCCAGAACGACCGCGGCGCAGGCAAAGAACCCCGTCTGCAGCGGATAGCGGGTTCGATCGAACAGGGATGAAGAATAGCTTAATCCCAGAATCGCCGAGGAGGCCGACGTCGGCAGGCCCGCCGGCTGGAATAACATCGTAATAACCAGCACCAGCACATAGCCGGTGATTCCGATCATAATCGGAACCGACGAATTGCTTTTCGTCGCTAAAAACTTTATCATGACAAAGAAAGGAAAATTGACGATAATAAAACTGCCCGTCCGTTTGAACAGATCTGCCAGCAGCAGGATATTGCGGTCATTCACCAACCAGAACACCGATAAGCTCTGGTTGGTAATCAAGGTTCCAAGCCCCGTCAGGATGATTGCCACAAACAGCATTTTCAATGGAAATTGAATGATTTCTAACAAAGAATGCCATCTTCTCATACCATCACCTCGCCTATTATGATACCATTATTGTACATCAGATTCAAATGAAAGGAGTGGTTTGACTTTCATGAAAACCAAGTTTGCTGAAACACAGGCGGATTTCTTCCGGATTGTCAGAATCCGCACAGAAGTCTTTGTCATAGAACAACAGGTCGACCTGCATATTGAACAGGATCAGGACGACGATACCGCCATGCACTGGCTGGTGGAAAACGAGGCGGGCGAAGCGGTTGCCTGCTGCCGGGGACTGGACTTCGGCGAGGAAATTCACATCGGACGGGTAGCCGTCCTGAAGTCTTATCGTGGGCAGCATGTCGGAGCGTTGATGATGCGTGAGATTGAAAAAGATCCGCATCTGGCACGCTTTAAGAAGATCGTTTTGCATGCTCAGGCGCAAGTTGAAGGTTTCTACGCATCGCTGGGATATACCACGGTGTCCGAGCCATTTTATGAGGCCGGCATTCGTCACGTCACGATGGAGAAAGTGCTATGAGCCAACAGCCGGAACGGATCCACAAGAAATTCCATATCGACCGGACGCTGATGCTTCTGCTTTTGGCGATGACCTGCGTTTCGTTATTGGCGATCTACTGCGCCGATCCGATCATGGCGACGCGCTTGCAGGGTACGCATCTGTGGCTGAAACAGGGCATGTGGTATGCGATCGGCTTTCTGATGCTGGCCTTTCTGACGCGGTTTGGCAGCGACCGGTTATTTACCGGCGTCAAAATCTTTTACTGGATTCTGATGGTGCTGTTAGCGATTTTACTGGTGGATAAGTATGTGATCAACCTGCCGGACCGGTTTATCCGACCGATCAACGGAACGACGGCCTGGTATCAGATCCCCGGGTTGGGCACCTTTCAGCCCAGCGAGTTCATGAAGGTCGTGCTGATCATCATGGTTGCCAATATTATCCACGAGCATAACCTCGGGAAGACGGAAATGTCGTTTGCGAGTGATTTCAAATTGTTCTGGGAAGTCGGCAAGATCGCCGTCCCGCCGCTGATTCTGATCTTTTTGGAACCCGATACCGGGATCCCGCTAATCATCATCGTCAGTATCCTGGTCATGCTGGCGGTCTCGGGCGTCCGCAAGGAATGGGTCTGGCTGGGCGCGGCCGGTTTAGTCATCGGCTTCGGCGGACTGATCTTCATGTTCAAGTTTTATCCGAATCTTTTATCCTCCGTCTTAGGCGGAGGTTATAAAATGCGGCGGATTTACGGCTGGCTGGAAACGGAGAAATACATCAATACCTGGGGCAACCAGCTGTATACCTCGTTATTAACGATCGGTTCCTCCGGCTTAACGGGCCATGGCTTCCGCGAAGTCCTGATTCGTTTTCCAGAGCCGCAAACTGACTTCATTTTCTCTGTCATTGGTCAGAATTTCGGATTTCTCGGCACGACTTCGGTCGTCGCGTTATTGACGGCGTTCGATTTAAAGCTGATCAGCATCGCCTCGCGGCATGATCAGCCGCGCGAGCGGTATATGGTCGCGGGGATGATCGGCATGTTATTGTTTCAGCAGCTGGTCAACATGGGCATGATCACCGGTTTGTTTCCGATCACCGGCATTACGCTGCCGTTTATTTCCTACGGCGGCTCAAGTATGTTGTCGTATATGATTCCGCTGGCAATCGTGTTCCAGATGAGTTCAGAAAACAAGAGCCGGCTGATGCACTAGCTTAAGCCCCTGTCCCAATGCCGGGAATGCAGAAAATGATAAACGGAAGATCAAAGCGTCTTCCGTTTTTTATGTAATATAGAAAAACAGGAAAACGAGACCTTCATGAAAACCTCGTTTCCTGATGGGCAATCTGACGTATTTTATTCTCTTGATGCTGATAGCGCGGCGAGCCGTCCCGTACTCATCGCATCCTGCAGGCTCATCCCATGTCCAATCGAATCCTGTCCGGTCCAATTAGAAGCCGCAAGTTCACCAGCTGCGTATAGCCCTGAAATGATATGCCCTTCCTGATTAAGAACGCGGCACTCTTCATCGACAACAGGTCCGCCATAAGCCGTCATAATATAGGGAACACCCGACATTGCATAAAAAGGTCCGTTTTCAAATGGCTGCACGTTTGTCATATCTTTGCCAAAATCTGAATCCTGACCTCCTGCAAAACTGTTGTAACGGTCCACCGTTACACGTAAAGCTGAAGGATCCACCTTTATTTGCTCAGCTAATTCTTCAATCGTATCCGCGCTCAGCACAGTGCCTGCCTGAGCTGCAGATTCCAGTGCTGCACGATCTGTCGTATTTACGAATTCAAAGAGTTCATTCGCGTCATAAATATAATAATGTAGCCCACCTTCCTGCCGGGCAATGGCATTAAAGACTTCAATATTCACTGTGTTCTCGTTGACAAAACGTTCTCCCTGTTGATTTACTAAAATAAAATCACTGGTCAGCGTAACCGGCAAGCCCATAAATCCATCCACGCAAGCTGGTAATTGTTCATTGATCGCTGCACCGATAGCTTCCGCCATCAATATGCCATCCCCAGTATTTCCGGTTCCAGTTAAATGAACACTGTTGGCAAAGCCTGGAGCCAGTTTTTCTGTAAGTTCCGAATTTCGGTCCCAGCCGCCTGTCGCGAGAATTACCGCATCCGCTTTTACCGTCAGTGAACTACCATCAGCTCTGACTGCCTGAATGCCGCATACAGCGCCTGTATCATCAACAATCAACGATTCTGCTTTTGTCCGGTTTAACAGTGTAACGTTATTCATCGCAGTTAATTTTTCGATGAAAGGTTCAATAATTAAACCGCCTGCTCCGAGAACAACACTTTTCTTTGTTGAAACCAGATAAGAAACCGTATTGTGTGCCAATGTTTCCCGAACCGGAAAAGAAATGTCAACACCAGCTCGATCGCGTAAAAATTCAAGACTATCCCCTGTCATTGAGGCGATCTTCCGAATTAATTCTTCGTTGATGTTTTCTCCGTCATGCCCCATCTGGATCAACCATTCCGCATAATCTTGTTCTGTAAAATCAGAATTTTCCAGCGTGTAACAAACAGCCCCTCCGGATTGTGCAGAGGATCCGCCATAGGCTTCCATCTTTTCCACCAACAGCACCGATTTTCCCCGATTTGCGGCTTCCAACGCGGCTGACACTCCAGCCAGACCGCTGCCGACGACAACAATATCCGTTTCCGTCTGCTCATCCGGTTGGACTTCAATTTCAGGTTTCGCTTTGCTTTTTAAAGCATCTACATCTCCACCTGCTTGCTTGACGGCCTCACCGACAGCGGTAATCACCGCATTGCTGGAAATCGTTGCGCCGCTGGCCAAGTCCACATTTAACGATTGATTTTGCACAATATCCTGTGGCAGTCTTGTCAAAGCCGGTTTCGAGATTGAAATGGTTTCCACATTATCTTTGATTTCAATCGCGGTAATAGAATCCTTATCAAAGGTAACAGCGACATGAACTTCTCCATTCATGCCCGCTCCAACTCCTTCATAAGTACCCGGCGTATAGCCTGTCGAAGATGCTGGCTGTGACGTTGGTTCATTCTGGCATCCCGTTAAAGAGACCATAAGCAAAAGACTGATAAAACTTGTCGTTAATTTCTTTACGCTTCGCATAAGTTCCTCCTTCAGATTAGTCCATTATCATGACTATTGTTGACTCCAGAATAGCATGTGTTAAACTTAAATTATATCGACAACTAAAGGATTATTGTTGAATTGTTCAACATTTCACATAAAATGTTGAAATTAGAAAGGGAGGGGATCTATAATGCGAAACAGCTTAACACGGAATTTACTAGCAAATGCCTTAAAATCAATGTGTATGCAAAGAAAATTAGAAAGCATCACTGTCCAGGAGTTAGCTGATCAATGTAATATCAATCGGGGAACCTTCTACTATCATTTCTGTGACAAAGAAGAACTGATCTGTTGGATTTTTCATCAGGATATCACGCTGCCAGTTCGCAAAATTATTGATGGTCCAACCTCAAATTGGGATGCGATTTCTCCTCTCTATCTTGGCGAAATGGAAAGGGCTAAAGCCTTTTATCTGCAAGCACTTAAAATCCGCGGACAAAACGATCTGATCAGCTATATGCTGAAAGAAACACAGGAAAACCTCCGGATGTGCGCAGAATTGACAATCAGGGATTATAAAGATCAGGGCTTGCTAAAAGAAGTCGATACCCAACGAATCAACTTTGTCATCAATTATCATTCCAAAGGATCCATGGCCGTAATTGCGGATTGGGTTGAAGAAGGGATGACTATACCCGCGAAAGAACTTGCGGTTTACTTTGATTTAATGTTTTCAGCCTGTATCGGCAAAGCGCTGGAAGTTGCTTTAAATTTAAACCTTCCAGCTTAACCTCTGCATCTCTGATGAATTCAAGTCATATTTTTCTTTTTGATAATTTTAGAAAAAGGTGTTCCTATGTCGTGGAAATTCTCATTCCCAGGTCTGATCTATTTGACCGGCTTGTTTCTGCCCAATCTCTTCTGGACGTGGCACAAACCGCAAGGTTACGAAGTCGCGGTGGCAAAAGAAAAACCATCGCTGGTACGCATGGAAAGAATCGGTCAGGTTCTGGTTACCGTGTTTGCCTTCTTCGAGAGTCAATCAGCTTATTCAGGATTTCGGGAACAGCTTTGTTTTCTTTTGTCCCTGGCGATGATGCTGGGCTACGAAGGCTTCTGGATCCATTATTTTCGAAGTCCGCAGACGCTGCGGGATTTCTATGCCCCTTTTCTCAAGATTCCGGTTGCGGGCGCGACTTTGCCGGTCATGGCTTTTTTCCTGCTGGGAATCGCTAACCACAATCCATTCCTCTGCGTATCTGTTGTGATTTTGGGTATCGGTCATATCGGAATCCATTGGAACCATGCCCGAAATTGCGGATAATGCAATTTTTCTTTCGCCTGTTTCCCAGAAAAACTGATTTCAAAGCAATCTTGTCTGTTAATTGACCGTAAAAAAGGAAAGTCTTTGTCGGCTTTCCTTTTTCATTTTAATCATGAGGATTGAGAACTGATTCCCTCTATAAGCTCATTGCGAAGAAATATCCGACATGCGTCGCTTCCATCACCCAGCCGACGCGCTTACAATCGCCGATCACCGCCGTCTGCGGCGTAATGCCATAGAATGCCAGCGCTTCTTCCCGTTTGGATTTCATGCCGGCCGTCTTGATCACGGTATTCACTTCAACAGTTCCTGACCTTTTATTAAACGTCATCCCCAGTCTGACTTTCCCCTGAGTAGTGAGCGAACACCGTGCGGCAGAGCGTTCAAAGAAATCCGCGCAGCATGGTCGCATAAGGAATTGTATTTCTCTACCATCTCCCATCTCAGGCATAGCTGACCGGCAGTCTCGACTCACCCGCATGAAAAGAATACGGATCTTTTCCGTTGTCATCCTGCTTCTTTCCAAACTGTGCGGGCAAATTGAATTTTTCCTCTGCACGGCAAACAGTAACGAGAAATAAAATTTGAGTTATGAAATAGTTGGAAATTTATAAAACAGTCTCATTGCAGGAAGTTACAAAAGCCGCTATGCTTAAGGCAAGAGGTGATTTTATGGCCAACGAAGAATTAAAAGATTTCAACGCCATGCTGCAGGACAAAAAAGACATGCCAAAAATTCAGATCATCACCGATCCCAAAAGTATTGAGAAATACGGTGGAAACCGGATGTTTTTTGCCCCGCCGATCGACTACGACCGCATGATGAAACGTGTGCCCTGGGGTAAGGTGATCACTGTCGGGACGCTTCGTGAATACTTCGCCCGAACCAGCGGCACTGATTTTACAGAACCGATCACCGCCGGCATTTTCGTGTCGATTGCCGCCTGGGCCAGCTTCCAGCGATCAGAGGATGAAACACCCTATTGGCGGACGCTTAAAGCGGAAGGGGAACTGAACCCGAAATATCCTGGCGGCGTCCTGGCGCAAAAAGCAAAGTTGGAAGCCGAAGGACACACGATCGTTCGCAAAGGTCGAAAGAATCTTCGATATTATGTCCAAAATTACGAAGACGTTCTTTTTGACCTTGATTAAGACCTTCTTTTTCTTTCGTTGAAAACCGGGAATAGAGAAACTAATACAAGGCTAAGCGTTCAGCTACCCTGAACTATTCACCAGCACGCTCCGCGATACAATCAGCGCGATCAAACCGATTGCCGTTCAGCTTATCATTCTTTCCACTAAGTTTGATTATCCTGATCCATGAAAGCAATGATCCTGTGCCGTTCACATCAGAAATTGAGGGACTTCCTTGAAGTCAATTCAAATGAAGTAGGTGTTGAACTCCTGCAACAAAATATTCTAATTTTTTATTTTATTATTGGATTTTCTCATTCTGTTGGGAATGAAAATTTCAGCTTTAAAGATACTTTCAGATCACAGACTCATCAACAATTCTGCATCAACATAATTCTTCACAAAAACGATCAGATCTGATTGCCGGCGAAGACCTGAAGATTCTGTCGATGGAATAGAAGGAGTGCTTATCCGCTTCCCTTTCACGAATCTCAGCATTCTTTCACCTGCCATTTCCCGCTTCGTGATACAATAAGGAAAACAGGAGGATTTATGTATGAATATTAAAACCTGTGTAGAAAATCAGCGGGCTTATTTTAATACGCACGCGACATTGAGCTATGCGTTTCGTTTCGAAGCGCTGACGCTATTGAAACGCGTGATCCAGGAACATGAACTGGAAATCATGGAAGCTCTGAAACAGGATCTGGGAAAATCTAATTTTGAGTCTTATATGACCGAGATCGGCATGGTCTTTGAGGAACTGAATTACGCACGAAAAAATTTAAAAAAATGGATGGGGTTCCAACGTGTCCCGACGCCGTTAGCTCAATTTCCAGCTGTCAGCTTCACGATGGCCGAACCACTTGGCGTGGCTTTGATCATGGCGCCGTGGAATTATCCATTCCAGCTGACGATGAGTCCGCTGATCGGCGCACTGGCCGCCGGTAACTGTGCGATCGTTAAACCGTCCGCTTATGCACCGGCAACCTCCCATTGTATTGCCAAGCTGCTGAACATCATTTATGACGAATGTTATGTCGCCGTCATTGAGGGCGGCCGGGCAGAAAATACCGAGCTCTTAGAACAACGTTTCGACACGATCTTTTTCACTGGCGGCGTCCAGGTCGGCCGGCTGGTGATGGAAAAGGCATCACGCTGGCTGACGCCGGTAACCTTGGAATTAGGCGGAAAGAGTCCGTGTCTGGTTGACGCATCCGCCGATATCGAACTGGCCGCACGCCGGATCATTTTCGGCAAGCTGCTCAACGCCGGACAAACCTGTGTGGCCCCAGACTACATTTTAGTGGATTCCCGTGTAAAAGAACCGTTGATCGAAGCGCTGCGTTCTGAAATCACACGGCAGTATGGTACAAATCCGACATTAAATGAAAACTATCCGCGAATCATCAATGAGAAACATGAACAGCGGCTGAATGAACTCTTGGCGGATCAGCCGGTTGTTTACGGCGGACTCTGGAACCAGCACAAACTCATGCCGACATTGGTCGTCGATCCGGATCCCAATTCAAGTTTAATGCAGGAAGAAATCTTCGGCCCGATCCTTCCGATTCTGACCTATACGCATTTCAGCGAAGCGCTGCGCTTTATCCAACAGCGGGAGAAACCGCTGGCCGCTTATCTGTTCAGCGAAAATCATAAACATCAGGATCGCTTCCTGCGCGAATGTTCCTTCGGCGGCGGTTGCCTTAACGACACGATCATTCATTTAGCGACCACGGCGATGCCTTTCGGCGGCGTTGGATACAGCGGCATGGGCGGTTATCATGGTTATGCCAGCTTCGCAGCCTTCTCCCATATGAAAAGCATCGTCAATAAATCAACATTCATCGACCTGCCAATCCGCTATCAGCCTGTTTCTCCTTGGAAAGCAAAGCTTGTTCGGAAATTCATGAAATAGTTAAGAAACAAACATTTGATTTTTACGCTCCTGTGCCAGGGTTCTTCCTTAATCCTGGCATTTTTCTGTAATTAGAACCTTTCTTCAGAAAACAGGAATTCACCTGAACCCAGGCTAACGGTGAGTTCTCTGATTTACAATCTGATGAACCTGTTCAACCAGATCGTCCGACGTTTTTATCATTTCATACCGCTCCGATAATAACAGAAGCTCATCGCCATTTAACTGCTGAAGCAGCGCCGTTTCTTCTTCATCCATCGGAATCCGAATACTCAACATCTGTTGAAGCATCATTCTTTGTCTTGCTTCCCCTTTACGTTCCCCTTTGCGTTCTCCAATGCGTTCCCCTTGCTGTCTGCCAATGTGTTCTCCTTGTCGCCTGCCAATGCATTCCCCGATCTTCTTCCCTAACCGCTGCCCTTTTTCATAAATCTTCTGTTCGTCAATTTCATCAAACCGCGTCCTCATCAATGCGATAGACAAACTTGTGTCCCTCAAAAACTCCATCTTCTTTTCTTCCATCATTTGTATGACCTCCTCTTTTTCTTTTAACTCCCGAATGATTTCCTGTTTTTCCGCATCTAAACTGTACCGTGTCATATAAAGAATCTTTTCTGCCATCCGCCACTCTTCGATCGGTTTCTTCGCCATCTCACTTAGATAATCCATCTCTACCCAGAGGATCCGGCAGCGCTCATCCGGCATCATGATGTGATCTTCCATCACGAAATATCGACTCTGATGAGTAAAATGAGAATGCTTTTTCATGTTGGGCAGCCGGTTAACGATCATAATCTGAATAACCGGACAGAATTCATAATCCTCCCCGGCAACAACCTCATCACTGACTATCCGTGACAAATAAACCTGAGAACGCAGAGATAAGGAATCCTTCATGCGGTAATTCTGCATTTCCAGATTTACCAGCATCATTCTCCCCTGATCATCGTAAATCTCTACTAACAGATCAAAGCGAATGCCTTTCTCTTTTTCACTCGTCTTAACCGGTTCCGTATTCCGAAACCGCAGCCATGTAATCTGAAAGTCAAGCAGATCGGATAAAAAAGCGGTCAAAATTTTTTGGGAGAGTTCGTCCTCCGAGCCAAAAGTACAACGAAACAGATCGTTATTGCGATAATCCAAAGCCGCTAAGACGGGATGGGTGGGAGTGTACACAAATCTGATTTTTTGAATTTCCTGTCTGTTTAAAGTTCTGAGCCGATCGATTTTCTGCATAATAGGAAACATCCTATCATTAATATTGCGGAAAATCGGAAAAAGCCTCCTAAAATAATTAAAAAAATCAAAAATACTTTCTTGAGTTAATTTTACAATTTCATTATAACTCAGAAACGTCTTGATTTCAATTTAGCTTTCCACTTTCTCAGCAGCTTTACTTACCCATAGAAATCAAAATAAAAAGGGCAGCTCTGACTGCCGCTTTTCCGATATTGATCATTGTAGAAACATCCGTGGATATCCAATTCAAAACTCTATTCATTATGATTTTTCTATTTCTTCCTACTTCGAAAAACGAACTTCTTGTTTGCAGCTTTCAAAATCTTTCTGAATATCCTCGGCCCAGTTTTCGTTTAATTCTTCGGATTCCGCAAAACTCGATATCGCATTCACCAGAACGCAGAAATTTTTTCGCATTCCCGGCTTATCCGCATGGAAATTCACAGCCCGGCTCGCTTCGATTCCCATCCTGCCTGCAGTCTGCACCGCGTCGATATTCGCACCCAGGAATAAAAATTCCCAATGATCCCGCTCTTTCTGCCGCTCGATCAACTGTTTTACCTGATCCAGAGAATATTCAACGCTGGAATTTTCCATGCCGTCCGTCGTAATGATAAATAACGTCTTTTCCGGACGGTTTTCCACGTTCATCTTTTGATGCACCCGCTCGATATGCCGTACTGAACGGCCAACCGCATCCAATAACGCGGTGCTGCCCCGGACATTATATTCTTCTTCACTCAAGCATCCGACGTTCTCAATCGGAACACGATCCAAAATCACCTCGGTTCGGTTGTCAAATAAAATTAGCGAAACCCTCGCCCGGCTTGTCCTCTGCTTCTGTTTTTCAATCAAGCTGTTAAATCCGCCAATCGTGTCCTGTTCCAAACCCGCCATACTGCCACTGCGATCCAGAATAAATACAATTTCCATTGTTTCCTTCATGACTTTCTTCATTGTTTTCTTCATTGTTTTCTTCATTACTTTTGCCTCCTCTGTGCTTCCAGTTTAAGCCGAAAGACATCAGCGAAGGTCGCTTGGCAGGCGACAAAGCAAATTAAAACGAACGACCGCCCAAAAGCGGCTGATCAAAAGCAAATAACACCTCGTTGATCTGAAACAAATCATAAATCCCCTGACTGAGGAAATATTCAACGATAATATCCAGCTTACTGGCATGGGTCAAGGCATAGCCGGCCCGGCCGATCAAGACCTTCAGTTCATCCAGATTCAGCTCCAGCGCAATCGCCAGCGCCAGCGCCGTCGTTTTACTTGGCCGGTAATCCTTCTGAATTCGAATCTTGGAAAACAACTTCCGATCAAGATTCGCTCTTTTATAGACTTGCGGATCAGTCATTCCCTTTTCGTCGATCAGCCGCAGCAGCGATTTGGAAAATGATTCCTCACGCTGCGCGATCAACTGTTCAAACAAATGCGGATTCACCGCCCGTATTTTCGGTTCCACATGAAAATCATCTGATGGAGCCTTTTCTGCGATTTCTTCAAAAAGACACATTTCTTCTGCAGGAATATCTGTAAGTTCCTCATCCGCTGCATTATCTTCGTCAACCGGCGCGATGAAGTTCTTCATTTTCGCAAGAACATGGCCTGTTTTCTCTTGCGGAAGCGCCTGATCATAATAATTCTCAATGTATTGACTGACTGCACCGATTAACGAATCCGACAGCCGCAATCGACTAACATCCTCCACAACCAGCGTCACCCATAATTCCTGTTCTGCCAGAAATTCACGTTCTCCCTGCACGATTATGGATAACAGTTCATCTTCTGATATCCCAGGCAGGCTCATCTTTGGCCATTCGACCGCCACCGACCTGCAATGTTCCCGGACCACCGCCGCCAGCGCCTGCCGATACGCTCGCGCCAATAACACCGCCGTCCCGGAATTTTCACCCGCATTTTGCGGCATGATCACCTCGATCAGTACCGCAGCCTGACAAGTCCGTTGTTCAATCTCACATCCCGCTGGAAAGCTTTGTTGATGATCTACGCGAACGGCACCCTCTTCAACGCCGGAATTGACGAAGCTCACAACCGCGTCGGCGGTCACTTCGCTCAAATCCTTTCTGACAATTTCCAACGGCATCGTTTACTTGCTTCCTCTTTCCGAGCTCAGGCCCTTTCCAACGACGCCACCGATCAGCGCGATCAAAGCATACGCCGGGCTGTAAACCCACGCGCTTTCATTAAAATATAGAAAAATCGCAGGGATAAACAAGATTCCCGTGGCGATCGCAAAAGCGGCCACAAAACCCGCCTTCCGCGCATGCGCCGCCGCGATGATCAACGTGATCAGCGGCAGGCCGGCCAACATCATGACCATGGCCGTTCCTGTGTCCCTGATGACTGCCGGCAGAATCCACAAGTTAACCGCCATCAAAAGTACATAAGGCAGATGAGGTTTTATCTGCATAGTTCTTCCTCGCTTTCTTCCTGTTCAGATAACCGCTGCACGCACCGTTAAGAATCGGATAAGCCCCCAATTCTCATCCTCCTCAAATTCAGGAAAAATCAAAAGTGTCTCCCGCTGCGGTCCCCTTTCGTGATGGTTCTTATTTTCAGCGTCAGGCTGCCGTTTCGTCCACGCCTTCCAGCGGTTTCGGCAACAAGCCGACATCCCGCAGCACCGCTTCCAAAATATCCGCACAGTTTTCCACCGTTGCCGCACACCGGCGCTCCGGCTGAAACAGCCGCGGCTTGATTTCCTCGCAGCGCAGCGATCCCAGCCGCTGGCGCACTTGTTCGACTACCGCTTGCGTCAAAGGCTTTAACTCCGCGCAGTCATGCGCTTTGGTTTTCACGATCAGACACCCCAGCGCGCACACGGCTCCAGTCAGTGCGCCGCACACATCCCCCACCTGCAAGCCGCCGCCCAAACCGGCCATCAGATGACAAGCATTTTCATCCAAATTTAAATGCCACGCCGCGTTCGCCCCATAAACCAGGCTTTCCGCACAATTATATCCCTGCTCATAATAATGAAGCGCATAGTCTTTCAACATTCGAATTTCCTCCTGTTTTCTACCTTAATGATACCGGAGTTCTCCCGCTTTGAAAAGCGAAATTCCCGAATCATGTTAGAGAATGCATGAAACTCAGCGCTGCGGTAACGGCCGCCCTCCTTGAAGAAAAGGAAAAAAGCTGCCGCTGCCGACAACTCTCTTTCCTTTTCTAAAAGTTCGAAAAAGCGTGAAACTCTTAAATTTTGAACTTTGCTTCCGCTTCAATCCAATCCAACATGATCCGACCGCATCCCTGTGATTTCCCGCTGCGCTTTCCGCTCCTGCGGCCGCATCACGGAAAAATCAACATGGCAATACCCCTGCGGATGACGCACGAGATAATCCTGATGTTCCTGTTCGGCGTCATAAAAGCAGACTAACCGTTCGACCTCCGTCACGATTGGACGGGCATAGTTTTTCTGCCGCTCCTTCACAAACTGCCGCGCGATCGCCTCGTCTTCCGCGCAAGCCGGATAAATTCCCGTGCGGTAGGACGTTCCCACATCGTTGCCCTGCCGATTCAGGGACGTCGGATCAATGATTCGAAACAGATGATCCAGCAGCTGTTCGAGCGTGATCTGATCGGAATCATACACGATCCGCACGCATTCCGCATGCCCGCTGATCTGCCGCTTCACCTGCGCGTAGTTTGGGTTTTCAAGACTTCCCTGAGCATATCCGACGCGTGTTTCCTCAACACCCTTTAACCGTCGGTAATATTCCTGAACACCCCAGAAACAACCGCCGGCCACTACGATTTCTTTTTTCATTGCGGCTCCTTTTCGCGCAGTGCTTCCCCTTTCCACTGACGGGAGCGCGCGATCAGCTTTTCATAGACTGGAAGCATCCGCGCTTCGCTGACCACCTTGGGCAGATCCGCGATCGGAATCCAGGCAACGGCGCTGTTCTCATCCGCTTTGACACTCAGCGTCTGATCCGTCGGTGCGATAAACAAATAGGTCACGTTCAAATGTTCGTGTTCCTTCACCGGCTTGCCCCGCTTGATATGCGCCGGGACAGGCAGGATATCCAATGCCAGAATTTCCCGGGAAAACGGCGTCAGCTCCGTAATTCCACTTTCCTCTTTCGCTTCCCGCAGCGCGACCGCAAACAAATCCGGATCCCCATCCGCATGACCGCCGAGCCAGGAATACGACTGATAAATATTATGATAAGCCATCAGCACCTGATCCAGCGCTTCGTTCATCACCCAGGCCGAGGAGGAAACATGCGCTTCTTCATTCTCCCGGGTCAGGATATTTTCCAGATCCAGCACTTCCAGAAACCGGGCTTTATCGCTGCGTTCCTGTTCGTTGAAGGGAACGTAAGCGCGGATGGCATCACGCCATGTCCTGTTCTGCATTGGGATTCACCTCCGGATACCACGCATCCACCGCTTCCAGCCATTCATGAAGCAGGCTGTGGAACTGCCGGACTAAATCCGGATTGGCCTCAGCCACATTGTGTTTTTCCGAAACATCCTGTTCCAGATCAAACAGCCGGACGCTGTGATCTTCATAAAATTCGATGTATTTCCATTTCCCGCAGCGCAGCGCCGAGCCTGGGGTTCCGCCCTGATTGCCATAATGCGGATAATGCCAGAAGATCGGCCCGCGGTCAAATTCCGCCTGCGGATTCAACAGCACCGGAGCCAGGCTCACGCCGTCGCAATGCTGCTGCGGACGCAGCGGCAGACCGCACAGCTCAAGCAATGTCGGATAGAAATCCGGACTGGTTGTCAGCGCGTGACTAAGACTTCCCGCCTCGATCTTCCCCGGCCAGCGCACAAACAACGGTTCCCGCACCGCGCCTTCATACATCCAGCCCTTGCCCTCCGACAACGGGAAGTTGCAGGTCGGCGAATGTTCCGCCGTTGCCAGTCCGCCGTTATCCGAAGTGAAAATCACGATTGTGTCCTCGTCCAGCCCTTCCGCTTTTAACGTCGCCATCAGCTGGCCGACGCTGTCGTCCAGTGCCTTGATCATCGCGGCATACACCGGATCCGACTGAACAATCCGGCGGGTGATCCGCTTATCCTTTTTCTGCAGGATCGGAAACGGATCGCCGATCTCAAACGGATCCTGCTGATCCAGTCCCCTCCGCTTCGCTTTTTCTTCAAAGTAGGCGATATCTTCCGCCTTGGCCTGCAGCGGCGTATGCACCGCATAGTGCCAGAGGTTCAGGAAAAATGGACGCTGACGGTCACGACTGCGGATCAAGGCGGCCGCTTCTGCGCCGATCCGGTCGGTCAGGTATTCCCCTTCCGGTCCATCGCTGAGGTTTTCCATGTGATACGGACTGAAATACCCCTTCTTCGGATGGCCCCACCAGCTGCCCCCGAGGTTGACATCAAAGCCGTGATGCTCCGGATACGCCGCTTCTTTTCCCAGATGCCATTTTCCGACATGCCAGGTCTGATAGCCGGCTTCCTGAAAGGCTTTCGCCATCGAGAACTCGCTGACCGGCAGCTCCTTGATATACGGCGCGTCGATCAGCTTGCCGCGGCAGGGATGATAGTTCTCATGATCGATCCAATCAGTCACCTTTAAGCGGGCCGGATATTTGCCGGACAGAATACTGGCGCGGCTGGGCGAACAAACCGGGCAGGCGGCGTAGGCTTGATCAAAAGCCATGCCTTCTTTTCGCAGCTGGTCGATGTGCGGCGTTTCATAAAACGAGCTTCCCTGACAGCTTAAATCCATCCATCCCAAATCGTCGATCAAAATCATAATTACGTTCGGTTTCATCTTCATCGCTCCTTTTCTTTATTTGTTTTGAGTCTGATTCCCAGTTTAATTTTCAGTCCCGACCTTCCTTTTGTTCTTTAAGGTTTCTTCTGCCCACGGTTTTCTTTCATCTCCGATCAAATTTCAGTTTCAGCTGGGGATTGATCGGAACTATGCCGAAATCCATCTTCCGGTCAAGCCGCGGGTTTAACCCCGAATTCAACCGCTGATTAAGCCCAGTCTAAAACAGAATCCGCAGCCGCTGCAAATAAGCCAGATCCCGATACCGGGCAATCTGAACCTGCTTCGGACTCTGGAACACTTCGATTTCAGTTTCCTGATCAAGGTTGAAGCACAGGTGATCATAGCACAGAAGCGCGCCTTCGAAGTTGGCGGACCGCAGCTTAATCACGGATTCCGGCCGCAGGATCAGAGGCGAACCCAACGAGCGGTAAGCACGGTGATGAATTCCCGTAATTTCGCTCAGCTGCAATAGCGGAAGGCCGCTTTCGATCACCGCCCCGCCTAAGGAGCGGTTATAAGCCGTGGAACCGATCTGCGTACACAGACACAACCCCGTTCCGCGGAAGGTTTCAAAGAAAGAACCGTTGATCTCGATATCCATCAGCTGCGTTTTCGTCACGTTTTCAATCCGCATTTCGTTTAACGCATAGATCGTTTTTTCCTGTTTCTCACCGCGTGCCGTGACCTGAAGCAGACGTGCGCTTTCGCACTTTGGACTGCGGTGGGTCACATCTTGAACGCACAGATCCATCTCATCGCAGCGGTAATCGCAGAAAAAGCCGAGTGTTCCGCTGTGAATCCCGACAAACTTTACATTTTCCAGCTGATCCAGATATTCGTGCACGGCATAGAGAAATGTGCCGTCCCCACCGATCGCAAAGACCAGATCGGGCTGCCGTTCCTCTTCCGTCCAGCCTTTCTCACGCAATTTATCCGCCAGCTCGCTTTTCAGCTGCCGGGATGTTTCATCGGGCCGGTGAACGACCGCAAACTTTTGTTTCATACTCTTTCTCGCTTTCTTCGCTTTTTTCCCAGCTTCAATGCTTTTCATCCATTCGCATTAAGCTGCTTTTTTTCACGGCTTTTCGCCTGCTTTTTTCCGTGGCTTTCAAAGCTTTGCCTGCCGTCTTTCTGACTTTTCGCATGCCCGATTTTCAAAGAAGAAGAAAACTCAGGCTGCACGCTTTATTCTATTGCGTTGTTATTTCCCTGTCTTTGAACTTGGACGCCAGCAGCGCAGGAATCTCGCACAGCTGACCGCAATGCCAAAACGATGCGCATTCATCACAACCATGCACTAACAACGGCTGCAGGCCCGCCTGAAGAGCGCCCTGACCATCCGCGATCGGATTATCACCGATCATCACCGCCGCCGATGGATTTCCCAAGGTTTCCATCGCCAGCCTGAACGCCTGAGGATGGGGCTTTTCCACGGCCGTCTGCGCGGAGCCCAGCACGGCTTCAAAGGCGTCCGTCAAGCCGAGGCCGCGGACAATCTGCGGCAGCTCCGGCACATGATTGGACAGGATGATCATCCGGTAGCCTTCGCGTTTCAGGCAATCCAGCGTTGCAAGCGTATCAGGATAAAGATGATAAGAGCGGCTGTCGGCCTGAACGCGGTGCACCCGTCGGGCGATTCGCTGCGCTTGATCACCAGTGAAGCCCAGTGCAAGCGCCACTCGAACCAGATACGCCTCCAAAAAGGTCCACCAGGCTTGCGGATCCGTCAGCTCCGGGTGCAGCTTTTCCGGTTCGTCCCATGGAAATCCGCTGTGCATCAGCGGGCGGACGTCCTTCAATGTCAACCCATGCCCCGGCGCCAGCTCGTTCATCGCCGCCAGCATCGCTCCGGACCATTTGCCTTCCTGATAAGCCAGTGTTCCGTCGAAATCCCAGATCAGTGCCGGTCGTTGATTCATGCGCATCTCCTTTATGCCGCGAAGCTTTCTCTCACGCGGTTTTCCTTTTCTTTTCTGCTTCCTTATTATATCATACAGGGAAGAGGTGAACTTTCCAATGAATGAAAATCTTGAAATTGAATATAAAATGTTGGTCAGCGAACAGGAGTTCAGCCAGCTGCGTGATTTGACCGGCGTTGATCAGGTCCTCGTGCAGTCCAACGTGTATTATGACTGCACGCCCAGCTCAACGTTAAAGCAGATCGCGATGCGGATCCGCGACGTGCGGGGCAAGCATCTGTTCACCATGAAGATTCCCCAGGCTCAGGGCGTGCGGGAGATCGAGATGGAGCTGCCGGAAAACAGTCCGGAAGCGTTTGACAACCCGGAAATTCGGGCTTTGTTTGACAAGCTGGGGCTTACGCTGCCCGTTCATGTCTGCGGTCAAATGATCACGCACCGGCATCTGCGCGTTTATCCTTTAGGCGAGTTATGTCTGGATCACAGCCTGATCAACGGCCGCAGCGATTATGAAATCGAATTTGAGGTCACCGGTGATCCGCAGGCGGGAAAAGCCTTTTTTCTGGATCTGTTAAGTCAGGCAGGGCTGACTTATCGGGAAAACAGACGGTCAAAATACGCGCGCTGCGTTCTGGATCAATAATTCGCCTGTTTTCTTCTTTTTTCGGCATTTTTAACAAAGCGGAAAAGAAAATAAGCGATTTCCTGATATAATGGGACTGAGGTGATTTTCTTTGATCAAAATCTTATTCTCCGACCTGGACGGTACGTTGTTGTATATCCCGCCGGTGCTGACCAGCGGCGTCAGCGAGGAAAACCGCGCGGCGATCCGCCGGCTGCAGGATCACGGCGTACGGTTTGCGATTGCGACCGGCCGGTCTGTGAATTTTCTGCCGCATCATTTTGGTTCCGATCTGGTGTTTGACACCGTCGGCATCTGCGGCGCTTCCATCCGGCTCAACGGCCGCTTCATCTATCAGACAGATTTCGACCACGATGAAATTGAAGCGCTTCTGGAGGTTTTCTCCGACAGTGCCTACGAGCATCGTTTTCTTGTCGTCACACAGGACAACGACTATATTTTTGAGGATCCTTTCGGGGAACAGGCGATGGAATATAAGCTCAATCCCAAGCACCGGATCCGCGATTGCCGGCGGGTGCTGGACGAGTCGATTTCCGAATATATCCGGGATCCGCACCATACGCACATCACCGCCTGTTTCTGCCACTTCCAGCAGGAAGAGGGCGTCGATTATTATAAGGATATGTTAAAGCGGAAATTCTTCGAACGGTATCAGATTATTCAGACCAGTCCGTATTCGATCGTCATTTTGAAAGACGGCGCGAACAAGGGGACCGGGATTGCCAAGATCGCGGCGCTGACCGGCGTCGGTCTGGATGAAGTTGCAGTAATCGGGGATTCGGAAAACGACTTTGAAATGTTCGCGATGATCCCGCACAGCTATTGTATGAGTCATGCCCGCCCGGATATCCAGGCGAAGGCGAAAACGGTTGTGGATTCCGTCGCGGAGTGCATTGATTTGATTTTGAAGGAGAACGAACAGGAGCGGCTGGAAAATCTGAATCTTCTGTAAAAGTCAGGCTTCCCGCCACCCCTTCGCCAGATCGCAGGAAGGATGGATAATCAAGGGTATTCCGTGTCCAAAGTGCCACGCTTTCAACTCAACAGCGATTTCCACTTTGTTTGCCTTCTCATTGAGGGTCCTGTTCGCTGTACAGGCCAATTTCATAAGAAAAACGTTGATCCGTGCGCTCCGCTTCGGCTTTGGCCCGGCGGTTGGGAATCAACGTTTTTTTATTTATTTTATGCCGGCTGATAGCGGATTTGCAGCATCGTCTGATCCAGCGACCGGCCCGGCCCGCAGGTGATCGGCAGTTTTTCTTCGGCGCTGAAGCCGATCGTTTCCCCATCGTTGAGCGTCACGTCCTGATCGAGGACATAGCTGGCAATGGCATAGAGGAAATCGTGCAGCTGCTGCGGTGAAGCGGCGCTGTCCAGCACCTCCATCTCCCGTTTTCCAAAGGCCTGAAGCCCATAGGTGTACGCGCACATCCCCGCTTCGCTGCGGTACAGTCCAAGATACACCCAGTCGTAGATCGGCAGTTCGCCCTCGTTCATCTGTTTTGCGACTTCTCGATACAGCTTTGGTTCGTACACCGTACCGGTCGTATAGACGCCAAGAACGCCGTCCTGCCGGCAGCAGCTGGCCATCAGCTTCGTATAAAGCGAAGCCTGAATCAGCGCCGCCTGATCCCGGCCTAACACCGCGACAAGCAAATGAGCCTGATGCTGTTTCGTCATTTCGACAGCCTGCGGCCACAGGTAATTGTTTTCCGCATTGCGTTCCGCTTCCTGATTGGGAACCGACGCGCCCATCAGGCTGACGGCCAGGGTCATCCCGTCGACTTCGGCTACCAGCGGCTGATCTGGATCGTCCGGCAGCTCACGGATCTCAATCTGCCACCTTTCGCGCAAATCGTCCGCCAGCTTCCGCGGATCCCAACGCGCTTCCCGCAGCAGCACAAAACCGGCGAACGGGCCGATCCCGGCTGCTTCCTCCTGCTTTGCTGCTTCCCGCATGCAATAGGCGCGGACCTGTTCAACCAGCGCGACCGCCTGATCGACAGCGTTTGCTTCCTGATAAACTTCCATTTCGCTGAACACATGTCCGCAATGATCAAGCGCGTCCTTTTCATAACCGCCCGCGACCCCCAGCAGCCAGTCGGGATGATTCCGGGTTGGTTTGTAGCGGAAGATATAATAATGCAGATCATGCAGATCAAATTCCTGCGTTTGTTCCAAACATTCAGGGACACTGCCCAGTTCATGTTCGTCAGCCAGCCATTCGGCCATCGCTCTGCGTGCCGCTTCCGCTTGATTCATGCGTCATTCCTCCTGAACCGGGGATTTCTCCGGTCTGTTTTCTGTCTTCTGTCTTCTGATTTCTGATTTCTGATTTCTGATTTCTGATTTCTGATTTCAGGATAACCGATCGGTCGGATTTCGGCAAGTAAATTTGTTTGAATGAAGGCAAAGTCTGAAATCCGAAAGGGCAGCCTTTCCACAACTTTCTAAAGGATACCAGTGCGATCAATCGGCAGCCTGCGATGGCTTTACTTTTTCTGTATCGTTGATGAAATCCACTTTATAAGGTCAGCGTCAGCGCGTCGTAGGCTTCATCCAGCGCCCAGACGCTCACGCTGCCCCCGCCGACCGGGAACGTACCGCATCCGTTTTCATCCAGCTGTATGATTTCCGCCTGATTCATCAGCACATCCAGCATCGTCTTGCCCGCCAGAGCCGCGCCCAGCTCCATCGTTTTGGTTCCGCCCGGCGCATCGCTCATGATCACCGCCAGACCGGAATGCGGATGTTGATCGTCCCCGGACAGCGTCCAGCCGATGATATTGGCGTCGTCAAAGTAATCGCGCTGAAGACCATAGGCGTAATCCCGGCGCGCCCGGATCATTCGCTCCAACCCCATCACCGGCGCAATGCGGTCATGCGGAATTCCAACTAAATCACCGTAAAAAACACACGGAATGCCCTCCTTCCGCAACAGGATCAGCGCATAGGCCAGCGGCTTAAACCAGGCCGGCACCCATGATGCCAGCGCCTGGGAGGGTTGGGTATCGTGATTATCGACAAACGTCACGGCAGCGTCCGGCTCCGTCTGAACTAACGTGTTGCTCAAAATCTGAGCCATGTCAAACTGAGCGTTGCTGGTGGCGGCTTTGACAAACTGATAATGTAACGGTACATCGAACAACCGCATGCAATGACCGCAAACGTCCAGATAATGCCGCAGCTTATCCAGCTCCCAGCTCCAATATTCACCCACGGCCGGCAATGTCTGACCGGTGTTTTGACGCAGCTCGCCCAGCCAGTGAGTATAAAACTGAAAATCCATGTGCTTTACCGCGTCCAAACGGAAGCCATCCATTTTCACCGTATCGTAATACCACTGACCCCAGCGGTCCAGTTCCGCGATGACCTCGGGATTGGACAGATCGAGATCCGCGCCCATCAGATAGTCATAATTGCCATTCTCGCTGTCGGTTTCCTGATCCCATTGTTTCCCGACAAAGCGGAAGATTCCGCTGTACTTCCAATCGCTGTCCCAATCCGTGCCGTCGAAATGACTCCAGTTCCAGGTGAAATCGGAATACTTTCCTTTCCGCCCCGGGAATGTAAACTTCGTCCACGCCTGAATCGTCCGGGGATCCGCAACAGTCTGGTTCCGGTTGTTCCCGGCGTCCTGCACCGCCAGCACTTCCTCCTGCGCATCCGCGCCCAGCCGGTGGTTCAGCACGATATCGGCCATCACTTCAATTCCGGCCCGATGCAGCGCTGCAACAGCTTCAAGATACTCCGCGCGTGTTCCATATTTCGTTGCGACAGTCCCTTTCTGATCAAATTCTCCCAGATCATACGTATCATACACGCCGTAGCCAACGTCGCTTTTTCCACCCGTGCCTTTATAGGCCGGCGGCAGCCAGACACCGCTGATTCCCAGCGCAGCCCAGTTTTCCGCCATCGCGGCGCACCGCTTCCAATGCTGCTGATCCTCGGGCAGATACCACTCGAAGGCCTGCAGCAGCGTTTTATTTTCCAAGTCAACCGCCTTCTTTCTATGATTCAATACGTTTACTGTACCACAAATCAATCTGATGAAAGTTGAATTCAAAAAATTGTAAGAAAAAAGAAAAACTCTCCTCGAAGGAGAGCTTTCGACAGAATCCGTTTATTCCGCTTCCAGCTGGGAAGTGCAGTGCGGGCAGCGGGTGGCATGCAGATCAATCTCGGTCTTGCAGAAAGGGCAGACCTTGGTCGTCTTCGGCTGCGGCGCCGGTTCTTCCCTGGCACGCAGCTTGTTCATCCAGCGAATGATCAGGAAGATGACAAACGCGGTTAACAGAAAATTGATCAGTCCGGTGATGAAGCTGCCGTAAGCGATCGTGGAAGTATGTGCCTGCGCTTCCGCCAGCGTCGGGTAATGCTGGCCATCCAGCGCAATGAACATATTGGTGAAATCCAGCCGGCCGGTAAACAGACTGATCACCGGCATGATGATATCGTTGACCATCGACGTGACTAACGCGTTAAAGCCGCCGCCGATGATCACGCCGACCGCCAGATCGATCATGTTGCCTTTCAGCGCAAATTTCTTAAATTCTTTGAGCATTTTTTCACTCCTGTTCTGTGCGTTCCATTATAGTGAACCCCCGCCGGAAAATCAATTCTTTCCATCAGATTTTCTTGCCTGAGGGATGAATTGGAAAGCGGCGGGCCCGTGCGCGTGATCTGAATTCATAACCATTTACAGTTCAGTATTAGAACTAAAAATCAAAAAATTAATCTTCACTTAATCCTTGATAATTCTTTCTCATGATAGAATACAGACGAAATCTGCGGAAGTTTTTGTTAACCGCAGAGGAAGAAAGAGAGGAAATAATGATGAAAAGCAGTAAAAAGCTGACGGCGCTTCTGCTTGCGGGCCTGATGATGACCACCGCGGCCTGCGGGACGAAGAACGAACCGGCCCAGGGAAGCGGTAGTTCAAAAGGCGAAGCGACGATCACAAAAACAGCCAAAGGTTTCGGCGGCGACGTCACCGTCACCGTGAACTTTGACAAAGACGGCAAGCTGACCAGCGTGGAGGCGGCCGGCGACGAGGAAACACCAACGATCGGCGGTCAGGCGATCCAGGAACTGCCGGCGAAAATCGCCGAGGCAGGCAGCGCGGACGTGGACGGCGTCGCAGGCGCAACCATCACTTCCAGCGCAATTAAAACCGCGGTGCAGGAAGCGATCGACGAATACAACGGCACAAGCGCGGAAATTCCGGCCGCCAAGATGAAGGCCGGCACCTACACCGTCACCGCCAGCGGTTTCTCTTTGTTGAAGGAAATGGAAGTCGCGGTCACGGTCAGCGAAGACAAGATTGAAAACATTGAAGTGCTGGACAACGGCGACACCTATCCGTTTTTGGAAGCGGCGAAGGAAAAACTGATTCCGCGGATTCTGGAAAATCAGTCAGTCACCGTCGATTCGATCTCCGGCTGCACCGGTTCCAGCACCGGCATCAAGCAGGCCACGGAAAAAGCCGTTGCCCAGGCGTTGGCCGAAGGTGGTTCCGAGGCAGCGGCGATCAAGAATTTCTATAAGACGCCAGCCAAATCCACAGAGCAGGAAACGATCGACGTCGACGTCTTAGTCGTCGGCCTGGGCGGCTCTGGCACAGCGGCGGCGATGAGCGCGGCTGAAACTCAGTACGCAGCCAATGGCAACGACGCCTCCAAGGTCAGCGTTCTGGCGATTGACAAAGCCGGCAAATACGGCGGCACCTCCTGCATCACCGCGGACACGATGGGCATCAACGCCCCGGAATACGACAAGACCTACCACGGCGGCAAGGATTATGTCGACGCCAAAGCGATGAAGGAAGACTGGAACAACTTTACCAAGGGCGACGCGAAGCAGGATCTTCTGGATCTGTTCTTCGACGAATCCGGCAAGACGGTCGACTGGCTGATCAGCCACGGCTTTGATTACGGCAAGGGTTCCCCGGAGGGCGAAGGCTATCAATACGGCGGACCGCAGCGCGGTTTCACCGACGAGGATATCTGGTACGTCAAATTCCAGTATACCGGCCAGGGTTACGGCAACTGGAAGAAAGAAACCGGCGAAATGTTTGACAGCATGATCGCCGACTATGAAAAGGTTGGCGGCCAGTATCTGCTGGAAGTCGAAGCCAAGGAATTGATTTATGACAAGGACACCAACACCGTAACCGGCGTCAAGGCGGAACGTTACGATGGCAAGCAGTACACCATCAACGCCAAGAAAGTCATCATCGGCACGGGCGGTTTCTCCAACAACGCCGCGCTGCAGGAAAAATACCTGTCCAACCAGTATTACCCGCTGCAGGGCAGCTGGCTGATGTACGGCATGCAGCAGAACGACGGCACGATGATCAGTTCCGCGCTGGATCTGGGCGCCGGTACCTACAATATCGGGATGCCGCCGATGGTTCACTTGCAGGGCGCGCCGATCACGCTGCACGAATATCCGGTTGAGGTCGTCGGCGATGAAAACGACGTGGGCTTCTGGACACAGCTGCCGCGCCGCAACTCACTCAATGATTTCCCGAATGCGCTGGCCAGCGCCGCTTACGCGCTGCAGGTCAACATGAAGGGCGAACGTTTCTCCAACGAAGCGGGCACCTTCCAGACCTGGAAATCCGGTCCACGCTACTACACGATCTGGTCGGACGACTTCTTCCGCGACGTTGAAAAGAACGGTCTGCCGGTCAGCTTCAACGACGATCTGACCTGCCAGGGCGGCATCGACGCAGGCAAACCGCTGCCGGTGGACGAGCTGATCGACCTGTGCGTGAAAAAGAGCATCGCTTATAAAGCCGATACGCTGGAAGATCTGGCAAAGCAGCTGAAGATCGACCCGGCGGTCTTAAAAGACAATGTCGACCGCTACAATGCCGCGGTGGAAGCAGGCAAGGATGAGGAATTCGGCAAGGCCGCGGACTTCTTAACGATGAAGATCGGCGAAGAAGGCCCATATTACGCCTTTGTCGGCGCTTCCTACATTTACTCCACGGTCGGCGGCTTGGACGTCAACACTGACATGCAGGTCTTAGGCTCCGACAATGCGACGCCGATCAACGGCCTGTACGCGGTCGGCACGGATTCTCTGGGCGTTCTGTTCTCAGAACAGCGTGAATACGTCACCTATGGCGGCGCAGCTCAGGGTTGGGCTTATACGTCCGGACGTCTGGCCGGCATCAGCGCGGTCAACAGCCTGGGCGAATAAACGTCCCATTGCAGCGCATCAACACCAATGATTCATGAAGGTTTGCTCGCTGTAATGCCACAACATCCAGGATTGAAAAAGGTCTGTCCCCTGCGGCAGACCTTTGTTTTATTTTCGGCTTGTCCTGATCAACCCTTATCCTGTGGAAATACCCCTCCAGCCGGCAACGGTTAACCCCCTTTTCTCACCGGAGTCAAAGCGGAGAAAATACGCTTCCGGATGCGCTGCGCCGCAGCTCAGTCTCACTTTCAATCGGAACACACCTTCCCTTTTCCGTCGGAAAAACCTGAATTTCCCGGTTTACTTTCCCGCGTTCCTTTCGCATAATGAAAGAGAAACATAACGAATCGGATTCTTATTTTAAATTGAACGATTCGGCGCAAATCTTAGGAGGTTCCGGCAATCGGCCGTCAGCCGCAGAATCACGGAGGGAAAATCATGGCATTCTGGACACCCTGGCGCGGCTGTCACCGTCAAAGTGAAGGCTGCCGCTATTGTTATATCCACAAAGGCGACGCCCGCCGCGGCGTCGATACGAACCAAGTCGTACGCAGCGAGCATTTTTACGCGCCGCTGGAAAAGAAAGCCAACGGTGAATGGAAAATGAAAGGCGGACAGATCGTCTACGTCTGCTTCTCCTCCGACTTCTTTGTCGAAGACGCCGATCCGTGGCGCGCGGAGGCCTGGCAGATCATCCGTCAGCGTCCGGATCTTCATTTTCTGTTTCTGACCAAGCGCATCGAACGGTTTTCCATCGGTCTGCCGGACGACTGGGGTGCGGGCTATCCCCATGTGACGATCGGCTGTACCGTTGAGAATCAGCGCCGCGCGGATGAACGGTTAGCGCTGTTGGCCACGCTGCCGATCGCCCATAAGAATATTATCTGCCAGCCGATGCTGGAAGCGATGGATCTGGAAAAATGGCTGCGTGATGAAACGATCGAACTGGTTGTCGCCGGCGGGGAATCGGACCGCTGCGCCCGCCCGTTAGACTACGCCTGGATTCTGGATTTGCGCGCCCAGTGCGAACGCCAGCATACGCACTTTGAATTCCGCCAATGCGGAACGCATTTCATCAAGGATGGCCGGCTCTATACGCTGCCGGTCAAGGAACTCACCCGCCAGGCCCGCAAAGCCGCGATCAACCTCTGACAGCTCGCTTTTTCCGGTCTTAAAATGCGAGGATATTCTCCCAAGCATGAAGTACAATCAAAAATACAGAAAGGATCTGGAAACTATGGAATGGATTGACCGCCTCAACGCCTCGCTGAATTACATCGAGGAACATTTAACGGAAGAAATCAGGCTCGAGGAGCTTGCGCGGATCGCCTGTTGTTCCAGCTATCACTATCAGCGCATGTTCACTTACATCGCAGGCATTCCGCTTTCCGAATATCTGCGCCGGCGGCGGATGTCGATTGCCGCGGTCGAGCTGCAGCAGAGTGAAATCAAGGTCATCGACCTTGCCCTGAAATACGGCTATACTTCGCCGACCGCCTTCAATCGGGCATTCCAAAGCGTGCATGGCCTTGCCCCTTCAGCCGTCCGCAAGCCGGGCTGCTCCATCAAAACTTTCCCGCCGATCAGTTTCCGGATCACTGTCAAAGGAGTGGAAGAAATGAATTATCGGATTGAAAAGAAAGAAGCGTTTCGGATCGTGGGCTTATCCGCCCCGATGAAAAGCAACACCGAGGAAAATTTCAGCGTCGTCCCGCAGCTGTGGGGCCGGGCGGCAGAGGAATGCTGGATCGGAAAACTGGCGGCGATGATGAACGCTCAGCCGATGGGGATCTTGGGCGTCAGCGCCTGCTTTGAGCATGAAAACTGGAAATACTTTATCTCCGTGGCGACCGATCTGCCGGCGGAAGCGCCGTTAGAAGAGTATGTCGTGCCGGCGTTTACGTGGGCGATCTTCTCCGGGGAAGGGGTTTGTCCGCAGGCGATTCAGGATCTGGAACGAAGAATCGTCACGGAATGGCTGCCGACCTCCGGGTATGAATACGATAACGGCCCGGACATCGAGGTTTATCTGGAACCCGATCCATCCCAGGCCCGCTTTGAAGTGTGGATTCCCGTGGTATGCGCTCAATCCGGCAACGCGCAATGAGCGCCGCCTTTGACGATTTTAAGCAGAGTCTGAAGCCTGCGGAACAAGCGGGAGTTCAGACTTTGCATGAGGCTTTGTTAAATCAGGGCTGTCAGGCGGAGATCAAGGAAGCCAAAAGCGGATACACCGTCAGCTACCTGAAGCCGGACCGCAAAACGCTGGCCAACTTCGTCTGCCGGAAAAGTGGCGTCAAGCTGCGCCTGTATCCGGAAAGCATATCCCGGTATGAAGCGTTTTTAAGCACGCTGCCGGAAGCGATGAAAAAAGCGATCCGCAAAGCCTCGGTTTGTAAGCGGTTGATCAATCCAGACGACTGCAACCCCCGCTGCCAGACGGGCTACACGTTCACAATGGATGGCGAATTGTTTCAGAAATGTCGGTATATGGCCTTCTTCTTTACCGTAAACGAAAGCATGCTGCCTTCACTCTTGGCGTTTCTTGAACAGGAACGGCAGACCCCCGCAGCGTGATCGCTTTGATTTATCCCATTGCAGTTCCCTGAATTCCCTTCTGTTCAGGGAACTTTTCATGTCTTCTTTTCCGCTTTTTCCGGCTGCCTCCCATTTTGTTTCCACAAAAAAACTCCGCCCAAAATACTTTCCCAGTCAAAAATCTGACCCAAGGGGGATTTAAAAGCGGAGCTTTATTTTTTCGCTGTCGTTTCCCTTCCTCATTGAGAATAGTTCTCATTGAAGCAGGGCGCGGATCGCCGGTTCCAGCGCCAACAGATCTGAGGTGTCTTTGCGGATCCAGCAGGAAAGCGTCATCCCGTGGATCAGCGCGCAGATCTGCGGGGCGATGTGTCCGGCCCGTTCCAGACTGTATCCGCAAGCCATCAGCTTATCGCAGTATAAGCGAATCCAGCGCTGATAGACCTGTTTCGCGGCTTCCTCCATGTCGGCGCTGATATCGGAAGCTTCGATGCCGATGAACGTGATGACCAGCGACGTCGCGTATCCCTTGTGATTTTCCAGCATATCCGCAATGTGATGCGCCATCTTGACAAACACGTCCACCGCGTTGTCCGATACCGGGAAGATCAAGGCCAGAATGCCCTGTTCCATGCGCTCATAGGCATAATTGAGCACTTCAACGCCCAGCTGATTCTTGCCGCCGGGGAAGAAATAATAGAACGATCCTTTGGGGATGCCGCAGGTATCCAGAATCTCTTTCAGGCCGACGCCGTAGTAGCCTTTTTGAGCGATCAAGTTCGCAGCCGACTTCAGAATCCGCAGTCGTTTTTCATTCGTTTTTTCCTGATTCATTCTGTTCTCCCTCATCCCTGTCCGCCATCCGCTTTCTTTCTCTATCTTTTTATTATAAACTAGAATTAAGCATTAAAGAAAGAGTCGATCCCGAAATCTCGTTATAAAGTACGAAATTATCCCGGATTTGCCGCGCAGGCTGAAATCACAGACTGTTGCTTATCTGTTCTGCCGGACAGACCTGATCTTAAATTCTCGTGTTTTCTTTCTCTTTAATTCAGAATGGAGTCCCTTTTATGAAAAAACAACCCCGCCGTTGGTTCCGGATCCTGACCGCGATTGGAATTGCAAGCTTGATGATCGTCGGTATTCTCGCCATTCAGACCTTTTCGATCATCCGGCCGCGCTGCGTCGATCAGACACTGTCCATGCGCTGCGTCGGCGCATGTCCATCAGAATTCATGGATCTTCATCTACAAGGAAATGTCGATCAGTTTCATCAGTTTAACGGTTTTTTACAGGTTGGTGAGTTGGAAATCAAGCTGGAAAACAGGAACATGATGCCCGCGTCATTATTTTTTGAACAGAGAATATCAGTTTTGGGACTTGAAAATCTCCCCCTTCGCGCCGGATCTGAAATATGTCGTCAACCGTCCGATGACCCAGTGGTTTATCTTTGACAGAGAACGCTCATTTCTAATTTTGCCCGTGGATTTTGATCGGAATCAGCTGGACTCGGTTGAAAGCGCCGCCGGCGTTGATCTCGGCCCCCGAGACTGAAGCTGATTTTAACGACGCCTGATCAAACAAGCGCAACCGATCATTTTTGTCACAATCTCCAATTCCCGCCTTTTTTCAATTATAATAAGGAAGATGAAGGAGGGCCTGATATGAATAAGATCTGGATTATTGAGGATGACGCCAGCCTGGCCCGGCTGATCTCGGAGAATTTAACTAAATGGGGCTATCCTTGCGAAGCGGCGACAGATTTTGATCAGCTGGACAAGGATTTTTTAAGCGTGCAGCCGCAGCTGATCATCATGGACGTCTCGCTGCCGGGGAAAAGTGGTCATGCCTGGTGTGCGGAAATCCGCAAACTATCCAAGGTACCGATTCTTTTTCTGTCCTCACATAATGAAAACATGGATATCATCATGGCGTTGAATCAGGGCGGCGACGATTATCTGACCAAGCCGTTTTCCATGGAAATTCTGGTCGCCCGGATTCAGGCGCTGCTGCGCCGGGCTTACAGCTACGAGCCTTCGGGAACGCTGATGGAGTTTCAGGGCGCCGTCTTCAATCTCGCCGACGCTTCCTTAAGCAAAGACGGCCGGCAATGCGAGCTGACCAAGAATGAGTTTAAAATCCTGCAGCTGCTTCTGGAAAATAAAAATAAAGTCGTATCCCGGGAAAAGATCATGTTGAAGCTATGGAACAACGACTGCTTCGTCGATGAGAACACGCTGACCGTCAACGTCAACCGGCTGCGCAGAAAAATGGAACAGCTGGGCATCGACGACTGCATCGAAACACGCAAAGGACTGGGGTATTTGCTTCATGCTTAAAAGCTATCTGCGTCATCGCTCGTTTCTTTTTCTGTGGACAGGGATCGTGCTGGCGATCTACGCCTTCCTGCAATATCTCTACTGGTATCCGCTGGATTCGATCGGCTACACCGCCCTGATCGTCCTGACGCTGCTGACCTTGATTTCCGCGCTGGATTATCGTCGTTATCAACGTCGGCAGCGGCAGCTGGAAGCGTTGGAAGAGGCGTGGATCAGTCTGGAAAAAGAAATGCCGGAAACGCGTGATCCGCTGGAGCTGCGCTATCAACAGCTGATCCTGAAGCAGCGCGTCATCCTGACGGAAGAAAAGGAAAAGCAAAACGCCGCACAAAAACAGCGGGAAGAGCTGGTCACGATGTGGATGCATCAAATTAAACTGCCGCTGGCTTCACTGAGCCTGATTCTTGAAAGTCTCGAGCCGGAAGACACCATTTCCGCCAGTCATCTCAACGAAATGAAGCTCGCGCTGATGCGAACGGAACAGTATGCACAGACCGCGCTCAAGGCGATTCAGATTGAGAATCTGAAAGAGGATCTGATTTTAGAGCCGTGTGATCTGGGCGAGCTGTGCCAGGAAGTGATCCGCAAGCAGGCGCTGCCGTTCATCCTGAAAAAGCTGCAGCTGAACTTCACGCCGTTTCATCAACCTGTTATTACCGACCGGAAATGGCTGGGCTTCATTCTGGAACAGCTGTTGTCCAATGCCTTAAAATACACTGACGCCGGCATGATCAGCGTCACGTTTCGCTGTGATCCGACACCGCATTTAATCATCGCCGATACCGGTCGGGGCATCGCCGCCGCGGATCAGGCACGGTTGTTTGAGCGGGGCTATACCGGCTATAATGGCCACCATGACTTCAAGGCCAGCGGGATCGGGCTTTATCTCTGCCGGAAAACCGCCGATTCGCTCAATATCAAGCTGCATCTTGAATCCGAAAAAGAGAAAGGTACGCAGGTTCATCTGATCTTCCCCTCTCCCGATCTGTTTTTCTATCGCTGATTCCTTCCTTTGCGCATCGTGACAGAAATGTTCGATTGCCCGGGAAATTGTTCGTCAAGTCGATGGAGCGAATTTCAGCGCTGCGATAAAATGGGATCAGATGAAAGAAATGAGGGATGCAAAATGGAACTGCTGCGAGCAGAGAACATTCAAAAAGTATACAACACCCGCGCCGGAGGCAAACCGTGCCGCGCGCTGGCCGGAGTCAGCTTCTCCATAGAAGCCGGGGAATTCGTCGCGATCATGGGCGCGTCGGGATCGGGCAAATCGACCTTGCTTAATATTCTGGCGACTTTGGATACGCCGACCAGCGGTGAAGTCTATCTGGAAGGTCAATCCATGAAACAGATCAAAGGAAAGGATCTGGCGGCCTTCCGGCGGGAAAAGCTGGGCTTCGTCTTCCAGGATTTCAATTTACTGGACACCTTCACTGTCCGCGACAACATCCTGCTTCCGCTGGTGCTCAGCCGCACGCCGTTAGCGGAAATGGAACGACGGTTAAAACCGGTCGTTGCCAGTCTGGGCATTGAACCGCTGCTGGAACATTTCCCGGTCGAGATTTCCGGCGGTGAAAAGCAACGGACTGCAGTAGCACGGGCGGTCATTACCGAACCGCGCTTAATTCTGGCCGACGAGCCGACCGGGGCGCTGGACTCGCGGTCATCTCAACAGCTGCTTGACATTTTTGATCAGCTGAACCAGCAGGGACAGACGCTCTTGATGGTGACGCACAGCTCGCTGGCAGCCAGCCATGCCCGGCGGGTGTTGTTTATCCGCGACGGCAGGCTGTTCGCAGAATTATGCCGCGGCGATCAGTCTCAGCAAGTCTTCTACGACCGGATTACCGCGTCGTTGTCCATGGCGACGCGGCAGGATGGGGAGAGCTTATGATCCGCTATGCTTTCCGTCTGGCCTGCGACAATCTGAAACGCGGTCAAAATGTGACGCTGCCGTTTTTCATCGCCAGTACCGTCACGGTGTTTCTGCATTTTCTGATCATGACGATGATGTTTAATCCGCATGTGCCGGAAATCCGCGGCGGCGCGACGCTGGCCTTTATTTTCCAGCTGGGCGTGTTCGTCATCACAACCTTTGCGATTCTGTTTATGATCTCGATCCATCAGATGCTTTTAAAAAAGCGGAAAAAGGAATTGGGCTTATATACGATTCTGGGCATGGAAAAGAAACACATCTCTTTGATTTTATGTTGGGAAAACTGGATTCAAACACTTGCTTCCTTGGGATTGGGACTCCTTTTGGGACTGGTCGGCGGACGCCTGATCTGGATGATCCTGTTAAGGATACTCAACAGTCCCAACGGCCTGCCCTACGCCTTTTCCTGGACTGCGCTGGGCTGGACGGCCGCTGTTTTTATCGGCTTGTTTCTGGCGACCACCGCCGTTTCACTGTTTCAGATTCATCGGCTCAATCCGATCGAGCTGCTTCACAGCGAAAAACAGGCGGATAAACCGGTGCGTTTTCTTGCCGTTAAGACGGTGTTCGGCCTGATCTGCCTGATCGTGGCCTATGCCGTCGCCTTGTTCACCAACAATATGTTTACCGCGTTGATGGTCTTTTTCTTCGATTGCATGCTTGTCATCTTCGCGACCTCCATTCTCTTTGAATCCGGCACGACATTCTTTCTGCGCTGGCTGAAAAAGCGGAAAACGTTTTATTACAAGCCTGACAACTTCGTCGCGGTGTCGATGCTTTCCCACCGGATCCGCCGGAATGCTTCCAGCCTGACGACGATCTGCATCCTCAGCACGATGTTGTTAGTGACGATGGGCGGCTGCGCAGCTTTGTTTTTCGGCGAGGATAATGCGTTATCAGAATCCAATCCGGATGATCTGACCTACACGCTCAGCGAGGAACTGACTTCTTCTCAGCGGGATGAAATCACCGCGGCTGCGGCCGAGCTGGCCGAAACGCATCATGTCACACTGGAGGATGTCCAGATTTACAGCTATGGCGAAGCGTATTCCAAACTTATTGGTTCTACGTTGGGAACATTTACCGACAACGACTATCTCGTCGGTTTCCGCAGTGCGGTGATCGACTATGGCTACGATATCTTTCTGATTCAGAGCGATACCTACCAGCGGATTACCGGTCAGATTGCGGCGCTGCAAAATGATGAGCTTCTGATCCTGACGGGCAACGATCAGATTCATCTTTCAGCATTAACGATTAATGGAAAAACCTATGCGGTCCGCGATATCCAGCGCAGCACGCCGTTCACTCAGCGCAAATACAACAACGGCGGCGGCACGAATTCATCGGATTCCAGCGAGCTGTTATTCCTGGTCTTCGCGGATGAAGCGGCGATGCTGCCGGTTCAGGATTATCTGCAGGAAGGGAAATGGGAAACCAGCACACGGATCGGCGTGAATTACAGCGGCACATTGGAAAACCGCACGGCGTTTTACGAGGCGTTGAACCAACGTGTCCGCGGATCAGGCGTTCCGATTCAATTTGCCACCTGTCTTGACTACGACCGGCAGGAATTCAAAAGCATGTATGGAGGACTGTTATTTGTCGGCGTGTTCTTCTCCGCTCTGTTTTTAACGGCGACCGTGCTGATCATTTATTTCAAGCAGATCTCGGAGGCGATGGACGATCGTGAACAGTATATCCTCCTGCAGAAAGTCGGCATGGACGAACAGGAGGTATCCGCAACGATCAACCGTCAGGTCATGCTCGTCTTCTTCCTGCCGCTGATTACCGCTTTGATTCACACCAGCTTCGCGACGCCGCTGATGCAGACGCTGTTAGTGGCGCTGAAACTGACAAATCCGATCTTCACCTATGCCTGCGTCAGCGTATGCGCTGTGATCTTCACGATCTTCTATCTGATTTTCTACCGCATGACTTCGCAGATTATCAAGAAAGAAGTGGCGTTCTGAGTTCACTGTTAAAAGACTTTAAGCTTCTTCGTTTGGTAAATTCCGGCAATCCTTTGAAATTCAGGATCAGGTGATAAAAACTCCCGGCTTTAAAATGATTCCTTCTTGGGGAATCGACCGCTTTCTGGCGGACTTCATCGTCGGGAGTTTTTTATTTTCATATGCCGATCAGCCATAGCAAGCGGGCAGGAATAGAACGGTTCAAAATTTCGTTTCCTGCCCCTTTGCGTATTGGATATCCGATTTGTGAGCGCCATCGCTTTTTATAACACTTTTCCTCAGACCAGAAACAAACCGGAAGCAATATCGGCAACTGCATCGCTGACGAATCATAAAAGCTTTTTATTCATATTTCCTTCCCACGTAGATCATCGGGATGAACAATCCTCCAAGATAGATCAGAAGCAGAACGATCTTCACAGGCCAAGGATCACCATTGAAAAGAAGCATCAGAAACTCATATACCACCGGCATCAGCACCAGTGAACCCAGCGCCCAGTTGCGGCCGGCATTCATGATCGGCAGCCAGTTGCGATTATTAAAGTAAATTCCAACGAGATTCATTCGGAAAACGCCGTTGCTGTAACTGCTGATTTTATTCTCATCATAATAGGCGGGCAGTTTTTCCCGCGCGAACAGACAAAAATAGAGGCCAAAGATCACGCTGAGCAGCTCCACGAGTAATAAATCATTGAACATCCTGGAAGAAACCAGATGAAAGTGCAGCAGCATCCCTATTTCTCCCGCGGAAACCGCAAGACAAAGCAGGAGAAGCAAACCGTTTTTCTGACGGCGTTGCTTCCGCGGCTGCGGATCTTCCTCGCCCATCGTTATTGCTTTTGTTACAAGCTTGTCGACCTGATTGGCGCTCATCGGTTCCGATTGGGGAATTCTCCGGCATTCCAGCAGCTCCGCCACGCTCACATCGAGCGCCTGAGCCAGCGGCACTAACAGTGTGATATCCGGCATATTCAAACCGCGTTCCCATTTACTGACCGCTTTATCTGAAATCATGAGCTTCTGTGCCAGCTCTTTTTGCGTCATTTGTTTCTGTCTTCGCTGATCGGCAACGAACGCCCCGAATTGTTGCTTATCTAATTCAAACATAACTTCCTCCTCCTGCCGTTATTCTATAACAGAAGTTGAAAAACATCGACCGACGGGTGGTTGAGTTGTGCCATTCCCGGGTTTTTAGCAGGAGATCAACCGAAAAGATCAGGCGTGATTTTTGAAAAGAGAGCTGAAGTCTGCCAAACTTGACATTCAACTTCCACTCTTCTAAAACTTGTTATTCCTTAGAAAGACAAACTGGCCAACCTGAAAATTTGCCCATCAGGTTTTGAAATTATTATAGAAAAATAAGAACAGGTATCTTCTGAATATCAATATTCCTTGTACGCAATTTTATCATGCGAATTCAACTAAAGCCTGAATAAATTTTATATTTATTCAGGCGGTAAATAGCTTATACAAAAAAGATTGAACCCCCGGCATGCCATGATGCGTCAGGTTCAATCTTTCTTTTCTTTATTCCGCGCTCGGCTGCGGCAGCGCCTTCAGCTGTTGATGCCGGCTGAAGATTTCCATGAATTCCTCCCCGGTAATCGTTTCCTTCTGAAGCAGATATTCCGCTTCCTCATGCAGCAGCTGCGCGTTGTCCTCAAGAATCTTCCGGGCTTCAACATGCGCGTTCTTGATGATCGCCATGACTTCCTTGTCGATCAAGGTTGCCGTTTCATTCGAACAGACCAGCGATGCGTCGCCGCTCAGATACCGGTTGTTCACCGTTTCCAGCGCCGTCATGCCGAACTGATCGCTCATGCCCAGCTGGGCCACCATCGCCCGCGCCAGCCGGGTCGCCTGTTCGATATCGTTGGATGCGCCGGAGGTGCAGATATTGAACATGAATTCTTCCGCCGCCCGGCCGCCGGTCAGCGTGCGGATCTTGTCCAGAATCTCATCCTTGCTCATTAAGACGCTTTCCTGCTCCGCCACCTGCATCGTATACCCCAGCGCTCCATTGGTATGCGGGATAATCGTAATCTTATGCACAGGCGCGGAATTCTTCGACACCGCGGCCACCAGGGCGTGACCAATTTCATGATAGGCGATAATCCGTTTTTCCTTTTCGGAAATAACCGCTCCTTTGCGTTCCTTCCCGGCGATCACCGTGTCGACCGCTTCGTCAAAGTCGTGCTGCATGACCTTGGAATGTCCGTTGCGCACTGCCGTTAACGCTGCTTCGTTGACGATGTTCGCCAGCTCTGCGCCGGAAGCGCCGGAGGTTGCCAGGGCGATCGTACGGTAGTCGATGTCACTGTCGACGACGATGTCCTTGACGTGAACTTTCAAGATTTCTTCGCGGCCCTTTAAGTCCGGAAGTTCGACAGGAATCCGCCGGTCGAACCGCCCCGGTCTCAACAGTGCTTTATCCAGCGTTTCCGGCCGGTTGGTCGCCGCCAGGATGACGACGCCCTTGCTTCCATCGAAGCCGTCCATTTCCGCTAACAGCTGATTCAATGTCTGTTCGCGCTCATCATTGCCGCCCATGCCGTTGGCGCTGTCGCGCTTTTTGCCAATCGTATCAATCTCGTCGATGAAGACGATGCACGGCGCTTTTTCCTGTGCCTGCTTAAACAGATCGCGGACCCGCGCGGCGCCCATGCCGACAAACATCTCCACAAATTCCGAACCGGAGATTGAGAAGAACGGAACGTTCGCTTCGCCCGCCACCGCCTTGGCCAGCAGCGTCTTACCGGTGCCCGGCGGCCCGACCAGCAGCGCGCCCTTCGGCATCTTTGCGCCCAGCTTCTTATATTTATCCGGGTTGTGCAGGAAGTCGACGATCTCGCTCAGCGCTTCCTTCGCTTCATCCTGCCCCGCGACGTCCTGAAACGTCTTGCCCGTTTCCGCCGACACATAGATTTTCGCGCTGGATTTTCCAAACGTCATCGTGTTCGCGCCCATTTTCTTCGCCAGCTGTTTGGAAAACAGCTGACCGACGCCCAGAATGACGATGATCGGCACCAGCCACATCAACATATCCATTAAGAAGGAATTCTGCTGCGGAATGACTGCGGTGTACTTTGCGCCGCTCTGTTCCAGCCGCTCTGTCAGCGTCGTGTCGTTGGGCATAATGCCGGTTACGAACACATTTTTCCTGTTGTCCTTGATCGTGTAGGCGATCTTGCCGGTCTGGTTGTCCACTTCTACCTCGTCGACCTGTTTTTCATCCAGAGCAGCGATCAGATCGCTGTAGTCGACTTCCTTGATCCGCTGGTTCTGGATCATCGGCGTCACGAACAAATTGAACGCCATCAGCGCGATCAACATCACGAAATAATAGTAAATTAACGGTTTCTTATTTTTTGGTTTTTCTGTTTTCATAAATCCTCCCGATCCAGGAACTCGTTTAACTTGCGTAACCCTGAATTGATTTCATCCAATTCCTCCGCTGTCATTTTCAGCGAAATCTGATCACTTTGGAGCGCGATCTGATGATCGCAGTCGCGGATCAGCTGCAGTGATTTCTCTGACAGACAGATCCGTACCGTGCGCTGATCCTGTTGGGAACGCACGCGATGCAGAAAGCCGTTGCGTTCCAGCCGCTGACAGATCGCGGAGATATTGCTGACGGTCATGCCGGCCGCCTCCGCCAGATCGCAGATCCGCTGACCGTCTTCTTTAAACAGCTCGATCATCACGACCGCCTGCGGACCAGTCAGGCCCAACGGTTCGTACAGTTCCTTCAGGCAATGATGCAGGCGCATATTAATCTGCCGCAAAAGCGACATCATTTCCATGACTTGCTCGCTCATAAATCCTCCATTTCTAAATATTCAATGCATTGAATATCTATCTGTTGAAGATTATAGTTCCAGTCCTGGTTTCTGACAAGCCTTCTGCCTCACTTCACACAATCTCACAAATTCACTCCATTTTTTCCGGCAGATCTTCCAGCCGCACTTTCCGTTCGCCGAGCTTCTCCGAGAACAGGATTGCCGGATTCTGCGTTTTTAAAAACGCCATGACGGTCTGAGCGTCTTGATCGTGCTGCAGCTGAATCAAGGTTGTCCTGCGGCCTTGAGCATTGATCTGCAGCTGACATGGAGCATACAGCTTCTCCGACTTCCGCAGCGGCACCTGCGCGTAGCTGCACATTGTGATTTCATCATAAGTCCCCTGGACGCCCTGCCTGTTAAACCAGGATATCCAGCGGTCTTCGAGAAAGAACGTCGTATCGACCTGCCGGTAAAGCAGCCGCTGTGGTCCCCGCAGGCTTTGGGTAAAGCGCTTGACCTGCCCCAGCTCATGCACCGCCTGGATTAAGCGAACCGCCAGTGCCGCCAGAAAGACAACGATGAACAAGCTGACGTAAAGCGATTGACTGATCCAGGCCAGAATGGCCGCTGCAACCAACAAAAATAAATAGAACATCAGCGCCCGGCTGTGTTTTTTGACGACCTGTTTCTGAATGAGTTCCGTGATGTGTTTCATTACCATCACCTCCGTTATTGTCATTGTATCATATTTTTCTTATTTCTCGTATTCATTATTCTTTTCTTATACAGATTCCGGAAAGTGTACAAAAAAACCGGAGGATTGTGAACATCCATTTCCCCCGGTTTCATTCATATTCAGGCAGTTCCGCCAGCGTCAGCGGTTTGGCTGGGATTTCGTAATAGACGACGATCGCCGGATTCACGGTTTTGAGAAACCGCAGCACGTTCATGCAATCGTCCTTGCGTTCCAGCGCGAGAACGGTATAGCGCTTGTCGCGGCAGTTGATCTGTAATTTCCAGCTGCGTTTTCGGCTGTCAAATTTCATCCGTGAATTTTCGTTGATCTGATTGAGATAACAGTTCTTGATCTGTTCGTAACGCACGCATAAGCCTTTTCCGCGGTACCAGGAAATCAGCTTGTTGGGCAGAAAAAACGTGCTGTCCGCCTGCCTGCACAACGGCAGGGATTCGTTCAGATCGAGATCCCGGACAAAGCGTCTGGCGCGCACCTTCTGAACCCATGCTTCCAAGCCGGCCAGACCGTCGATGATCAGACTGGCAAAAAACAACAGCCACAGCGTTCCGCTGAAAAAGGAAATCGTCAGCGTCAACAAATTGAGCGTCAACGCGAAGCCCAGCTTCTCCCATGGTTCCGCCATGGCTTTGCGAATTAAACCAGCTTCGATCCGCTTCATGATCGTCATCTCCTTTTTCTTTATTATAACAGGAAACAATAATCAGGGTTCTGGTCTTTCTGGTAAATTCACAATTCAATTCGGAAATTGGACAGTTCTTACATCTTTGACTTGCATTCAGACT
The DNA here is from genome assembly GCF_900120005.1 of Holdemania sp. Marseille-P2844. Taxonomy (GTDB): domain Bacteria; phylum Bacillota_I; class Bacilli_A; order Erysipelotrichales; family Erysipelotrichaceae; genus Holdemania. The sequence goes on along the minus strand of NZ_LT635453.1, from coordinate 330,653 downwards.
TCATGAAATCCGCTATGGTTCAATCGAACTGGATTTTCCAATTATTCATAGCGCAGCGCGTCGATCGGATCGAGCTTCGCCGCTTTGTTCGCCGGATAGTACCCGAAGAAAACGCCGATCACCATACTGAAGCCGACCGCCAGGGCACAGGCCGCAGCCGACGGCTTGGCGGGATAGCCTAACAAATTCGCCGCGCCTGCGCCCATCGCCACGCCTAATAAAACACCTGACAGTCCCGCGATCATGCAGATGATCATCGCTTCGATGATAAACTGGATCCGGATCGCCAGGTTCGGCGCGCCCAGCGCTTTGCGGGTGCCGATCTCACGGGTTCTCTCGGTGATGCTGACCAACATGATATTCATAACGCCGATCCCGCCGACCAACAGACTGATTGCCGCGATACTTGCAATCGCGACCTTGACGGTGTCCAGCATCTCGGTCATCGTTTCCAGCATTTCCTTCATGCTCAATGCGGAAATGGTATAAGAATCGTTATGCGTATAAAAGCTGGTGAAGAATGCCTCGGTATCGCTGAGCAGCGTATCGACGTCCTCGCCTGCCGCGCCGACGACCGTGACGGACTGATAGCCCTGGCTGGCCTGAGTGATTTTCTTCGCCGTGGCAACCGGAACATACATCGAGGTCGAAAGGTTATCGCTGTCCGAGAGCGCCGCCATCATGCTGCTGGAAGTGTCATAATGGTAAATTCCGACGACATAGAACACCTGCACGTCGTTGTTGAGGCTGACCTCCAGTTTTTCGCCCATCGCCTTCTCAACGGAACCATACAGCTTTTCCGCCAGATAGTCCGAGATGACGGCCGAACGTTTAGTCTGCGTATTGTCCTTCTCATTGATAAACCGGCCGGTGATCATATCCAGATCCTCGACAGTCAGGGCGTCGGGATTAACGCCGCTCACGCTGACGCTGCCGGATACCCCGGCCTGACTGATCGTGCCGCTGCCGACGTTCTCTGAGCAGGATAGCGCTGTGATCCGGCTGCCGAACAGCGAGCGGTATTCCGTAATCATCGCTTCCGAGATCAGGTCTTCCTCATCGGGATTGCTTGGGCCGAACATCAACACCCGGCCGCCGCCATCGCTGTTGGAAGACGTGCTGCTTTTTTTCTGCAGCGATACGGTGATGTTGCTTGCGCCCATCCCCGACATACTGTCGGTAATCGAACCGGTCAAGGAGTCGCCGACGGTCATGATCGCGATGACGGCGCTGATGCCGATGATGATGCCCAGCATCGTTAACAGCGAGCGCATTTTATTCGCTTTCAGGCTGGACAGCGCCATCAGGATATTATCAAGCACGCCCATGGACGCCCGCTCCTTTCCGAACGTTGACGATCTGACCGTCGCGCAGCGTAATCACGCGCTGGGTTTCCTCCGCCAGCTCGGGATTGTGGGTGATCAGCACGATCGTTTTGTGTTGTTCCTCGTGCAGCTTGTGAAACAGATCCATGACGACCCGGCTGGTCGCCGTGTCCAACGCGCCGGTCGGTTCATCGGCCAGGATCAGTGAAGGATCGTTCGCCATCGCCCGGGCGATCGCCACCCGCTGCTTCTGGCCGCCGGAAAGCTCGTTGGGCTGGTGTTTTTTCCGCTCGCTCATCCCGACCAGATCGAGCAGTTCTGCCGCCCGTTGGGATCGCTCGCGGGCCGTCATCCCGGCGTACAGCATCGGCAGCTCGACATTTTTCAGCGCGCTCATCCGGCCGATCAAATTGAAGGTCTGAAAGACGAAGCCGATCTGGCGGTTGCGGATGTTTGCCAGTTCTTTATCCCCGGCCGTCTGGATATCGACGCCATTGAGCTTGTAGTGGCCTTCCGTCGGCCGGTCCAGCGCGCCCAGAATGTTCATCATCGTCGATTTGCCGCTGCCGCTTTCGCCGACGATCGCGACGAACTCGCCCGGTTCCACTTGCAGGTCGATACCGTGCAGAATTTCAAGCTCGTTGGGCTTGCCAATGGAATACCGCTTGACGATGCCCTGCATCACGATAACAGGCTGAGCCGCACTCATCCGTTGCCTCCCCGGCCGCCTGGCGCTCCGCCGCCGTTTCCGCCCGATCCGCCGGCAGGCATCTGACCGGCAGGCATTTCTCCGGAAGGCATCGCCCCGCCCATGTCGATCTGCATGCCGCCGTTCATTTGAACCGGTTCGCTGCTTTCGCTGCCGCTCACCTGAGCTTGTTTTGGGTCTGCGCTGCTGCGCACCTCCATGCCCTCGCTCAGTTCAGCTGAGCTGATTTCCACATAATAGTCGTTTTCCTCCCCGGTTGTCACGACGACTTCTTTAAAGATGGCGTCACTGCCGGAACCGGATTCCTTGACGAACACGATGGATTCTCCGGCGTCATTGGTGCCGATGGCGTCGATCGGAACGACGAAGACGTTATCCACGGTGGACTGGATAATCTCCACCGTGGCGTTGATGCCGACATAGAGTCCGCTGTTTGACGTCGTGACCGTCACCTCGGCCGGGAATCCGCCGTTTTGCGAAGAAGCGGTTGGCGAGATTTGTGTCAGCGTCCCTTCGATTTCGCCTTCGGTGGCGTCCGTCGTAATCTTGGCGTTCATCCCCAATTCGACGTTTTGAATTTCATATTCCGGAATCGTCACCGTGATTTTCAGCGCGTCTGTGTCCTGAATCGTCGCGATCGTCGTGTTGTTGGTCGCCATTGATCCGACTGTGACGTTGATCGCTGTGACCTTGCCGGCGGTTTTAGCAGTCAGCGTGCAGTTTTCCTTCTTCTCATACAGATCGTTGAGCGTATCGCTGGAAGAAGCCTTTGTGACGGCTTCTTTGGCGTCCTCGACTTTCGTCTGCCAGCTGTCGCGGTTATTGCGGGCTGTATTCCAGGCGGTAAGCGCGGCGTTGTAGGCGCTTTGGGCTGTATTGTAAGCCGCAGCCAGAGAGTCGTAATTCATCGCCGATTGGGCGGATTTGAGATCCTGCTGAGCACTGTCGGCTTTCGCTTTCGCGTCGGCAGAGGTCTGCCTGGCCGTGTTGTATGCCGACCCGGCAGGGCAGGCTGTATCTTCCAGACCCGTGCAGGTCCCCTCGCTGATCGCGCTGTTCAACGTGGAAAGCGCCTGATTTTCAGCTTCCACCGCACTTTGATAAGCCGCCTGTGCCTGATCGACATTGGCCTGGAACGCATCGACAGAGCTGCGCGCGGATTCATACGCCGTCTTTGCGCTGTTCATTGCGCTTTCCTTCTCTGCCAGCGTGTTCCAGGCACTGTCTGCATCGCTTTGCGCCCAGGACAGATTTTCTTCTGCCGAAGTCAGTGAATCCTTCGCGTTGTCGATGTTCTCCTGTAAGCTTTCCAGTGTCTTCTCAATATTCTTGTCGATTTCCTCTGTATCCAGAACACAGATGATATCCCCGGCTTCCACCCAGTCTCCGACCTGAACCGGAATTGATTTGACCGCCAGCGATTGATTGGTTGTCACATTGGAGACCGACGCGCTTTCCACCGTGCCGGTCAGGCTGATCGAATTGTTCAGCGTCGTCTTTTTCAGCACCGTTGTTCGAATAAACGACGCCTGCGTTTTGTTTTTTCGGGTTGTCCCCTGACGGGAAAAATAAAAACCCCCCGCCCCAGCCAGACAAAGACCAATCGCCAGAATCAGTGTTTTCTTTTTAGTCCAATGCAGGGATTTCAGTGAGAATTGGAATTTCATTTCATCACGCTCGCTTTCCACACTCTAATAAGCATCGCTATTCTCCCATGGGAATGTGAATTGTTTTTGAATAGTTCATGATAGTAAACTGAATTTCCGGCGAAGCTTTGGCGAAGACCGCAGATTCCCTCGTTTTTGAGTTCTTTCGACAAAGATTGCATTTTAGCCTTTCCGCTCTTTTGCAAAGTTGGGAAATGGTGTACACTTAGGATAATGAACATATCGCTTAACGTTGAAGAAAGGATCGTCCACATGAACAATTCGGAATTCTCTGGCGAACCGCAGGTTTTTTCCCTCATTCAGGCGTTATTTGTCGACAACGACTGGAACTGTTTAGAATCGCTGCTGGATGAAAACGTCCAATGGCACGCCACAGAACCGCCGCAGGACTATGCCGGCCGCGAACAAGTCCGCAGCCATATTAAAAATCAGATGTCGCGGCATCACGAAACCTTAATCTGTACGACGACGCCGATCAGTTCGGTTTTAAACGAACGGTACTGTTTGACCACCGTTAAGGCCCTGCTGCAGGGAGAAGAATGTCATTCGCTGATCCTGACGCTGATCCGCGACCAAATCCGCGGGAAATTCTGTTTCGTCCAGATCAGTCCGGCTCAGATCGCTTCCAGCGCTTATCAAAATCAGGAATTGTCGTTAACATTTCTGCCGGATCAGATGCCGGGCGGTATTTTTCACTGCTTGTTCGACGAACCGCTGACGCTCTTGCAGACCAGCGACAGCTTCCTGCAGCTGACCGGCTACACCCGGGAAGAAATCCGTTCTGAGCTGCACAACAGCTTCCGCGCCTTGATCGATCCGCGTGATTTTGAGAATACGCTCGCCGAGGTCCGCGAACAGCTGCGTCATGGCTGCGATAAGGAACTACAGTTTCGGCTGCTGCGCAAAAACGCCGAGCCGATCTGGGTTCTGGATAAAGGACGCTATCTTCAAGACGAATGGGGGCGGCAGTATTTCTGCTGCATTCTGGTCGACATCTCCGAATCCAAGCGAATTGCCGAGGAATTCCGATTAAGCCTGCAGCGTTATGAAATCATCATGAACCAGACGCAGGATATTATTTTTGAATGGAATATTCCAACGGATGAACTCACGTTCTCCGAGAACTGGAAGCAGTATCTGGGATATCCGCTGCAGTTGACGGTATCCGGACTGCTGGATGAAAAGAATACGAATTTTTATCCGGAACAGCGGCATTTATTCACTGATTTGTGCTGCCAGATCCGCGCCGGCCGAGCCTACATCGAAGATGAACTGCAGCTGCACAACGCCCAGCATCAGCCGGTCTGGTTCCGGATCCGCGTGACTACGCAGCTGGATGAAAATCAGAAACCCGTCAAGGCGATCGGTATTCTATCCAATATCGACGAAGAAAAACGACGGTCGCAAAGACTGCTGGAGAAAGCGCAGCGCGATCCGCTGACGCAATATTATAATAAGGAGACGGCGCAGACGTTAATTCAGGAATGGCTGACCACCCAGTCGACGCAGAATGCCTTAATGATCATTGATATCGACGACTTCAAAAGGGTCAACGATACGCTCGGCCATCTGTTCGGCGACGCCTTCTTAATCGAAGCGACGTCCCGGATTCGCCGGCTGTTTCGCAGCGAGGATATCCTCGGCCGGGTCGGCGGCGACGAATTTCTGGTTTTCATGAAAAATATTCCCTCCAAAGAACAGGTGGAAAAGAAGGCGCGGCAGATTATCGACGCCTTCCAGTCCATTGAACTGCGCAATCAGAAGATCCTGAAAGTATCCTGCAGCGTCGGCATCGCGATGACCTCGCCCGTCAATCCGGATTTCCATTACTGGTTCCACCGTGCCGATCAGGCGCTGTATTCGATGAAAAGCAAAGGCAAGAACCAGTTCGCTTTTTACAATCAGCTGGCTGATGAGAACGCGTTTTTCCCAATGGTGGAGGGCGCGTCGGCCGTCAATGCCCGGATCGATTCCAACACGAGCAAAACCGACGAGACGCCGCAGATCAGCGAATTCATTTTCAACAAGCTTTACAACGCGCAGGACCTGGAACGCTGCATTCAGGAAATTCTGGGGATCATCGGCCGGCATTTTGACGTCAGCCGCGTCTATATCTTTGAAAACAGCGACGACGATCAGTTCTGCACTAACACGTTCGAATGGTGCAATCAGGGCATTCCTGCGGAAAAAGAGAATCTCCAGCACATTTCCTATCAAGAAGACCTTGAAGGCCAATATCTGAAAAACTTCGATGAAAATGGAATTTTCTATTGTCAGGATATTCACACCCTGAACCCGGCGCAGATCCGCCTGCTGGAACCGCAGAAAATCAAATCCATGCTTCAATGTCTGATCAAGGACCGGGGCCGGCCGCGGGGCTACATCGGCTTTGATGAATGCCGGGAAAAGCGGCTGTGGGATCAGGTTCAGATCAACGTGCTGACCTATGTTGCGGAAATTCTCAGCGTCTTCCTGCTGAAGAAACGGGCGGAAGACCGGATTCAGCAGCTGGAATCCCGAATCAAAATAAAATAAAAAAAACTCCCGTGCCGCCGCTTCAAGGGCTGCGTCCCCGCCTGTCTGGTCAATCCGGAATTCCGGATCCATGGCAAGCGTGCAAAGGCAGGGAGTTTTTATTTTGGATAAGCCGTTATCCATTGAACAGTTATCCATTGAACAAACGTAAGGAGTAAGCGTAAAGAAGACTGCTTTTAGAAGTCAGGCATCTTCAGTTTCCGCACAGAGTGACAGGAAAAAACAAAAGAACGATGAGGCACTAGCTTTCCAGCAGCCGGCGCTGCTGATCGAGCGGCAAAATCATATACAGGCCCATTTCAAACGTGTAAAAGCTGACCAGTCCCGGATACCCGTTGAGATCGAGCTTCCCGTCCAAAACCAGCAGCAGACGCCGGTAGAGTTCCTGTTCCGTGCCTTCGAGCAGTTCATGGCGCACGCTGGCCGCCAGCCGCTGCATGTTTTTAGTATAAGTCAGATACTCGCAGTTATATTCGCCGATCAAATCGCCTAATGGCCCGTTGACAAAGCGAACCAGCGGCAGCGTGACTTTTTCATAGTTCATTTTCCAATACGCCTGATCCAGCGGATTTTCAGCCATCTTCCGCAGCTGATCAAGAACCTGCCGCTTCAACTTCGCAAACAACGCTTCATCCATCGTTAAGATGGCCCGGGCGGCATAATAGCGCAGACGTGCATCGTTTTCAATTTGTTCAAATTCCAGCGCATAAATAATCCGGGCGACATAACGCAGCGATCCTTTCAGATCCTGCTGCGCCTGCTCGGTAATCTTTCCCCACAGAAACAGCCTATATTCGCTTTTCGGCACGTTTAAAAACGAACTCCAGATAAAAATTGATATCATGCGGGCATCCTGATCCGGGCAGACCAGATCAAGCATCGACTGATCCGCCTCGCTGGGCGCCGTCGGCCGGCTGATCTGTTCCGTCAGATCGTTAACATTGTACTGCGGCGGCAGTTCCGTCAACAAGGAGGACAACGACCGGATCAGCCCCAGCTGCCGCAGCAGCTGCATGCGCAATCCGGCAAGCTGCTTATGCAGACAAAAATTCGTCATGCTTGGATGACTGATCAAATTCTCCACTTCACCCACGGGAATATTATATTGTCTTAGAAAAGCGATGATCCGCAGACTGTCGACATCCGCCTCGCTGAAATCCAGATAATTATTTTCCGTGCTGCGGCGGGGATGAATCAATCCCTGGTCAATATAAAAGTAGATCGCTTTTTTGGTCAGACCGGTCTGCCGGCAGACTTGTTGAATCCGCAAGGGAATCACCTCTTCTCTCTCTGAATCGTTATCCCGGTTCCTGCCGAAAACTGCCGGCTGGCGCAGTAATAGCGCATCGGATCCGAAATGGAGAATGGATCCGGAAATCAGACAACAAAACCATCCTCTTAGGGAACGGTTTTGTTCGGATTATTCTGTGAAAGCGCTGTAAATATTCACATAGTTGTCCTTTTTCTTCATTATACACTAATCTTTGACCGCATAAAAGTAGGGATTGACCTTCCTGCGACAGGACATTGTATAATCACTTTGCGAAAGCCTTAACAAAAAGGAGTGGAAAGAAATGAAGAAACAAGCAAGCAAGTTTGCGGCGCTGCTGATGTGCGGAGCGATGGTTCTGTCGTTGGCAGCCTGCGGCGACAGTGGTAAGAAAACCGAACCAAGCCCGGACGCAGCCGCCAAACAGACCTACACAGCCGGCACCTACACGGCAGCCGCGCCCGGCATGAAGGGCGACGTCACCGTGGAAGTGACAGTCAGCGAAGACGCGATTACAGACATCGTCGTCAAAGATCATCAGGAAACCTACGGAATCGGCTACGGCCTGGAAACTTCCCCGGTTGAAGTTCTGCCGATGCAGATTGTCGAAACTCAGTCATTAGGCGTCGACAACATCACCGGCGCCACGATCACCACCGCGGCGATCAAAACGGCAGTAGCCAGCGCTGTGACCGAAGCGGGCGGCGATGCGGAAGCATTGAAAAACGTTCCGGTTGAGAAGACAGCTGAAGATGTCACGCTCGACGCAGACGTTGTCATCGCGGGCGCCGGCGCAGCCGGTCTGGCGGCCGGTATCGAAGCTTCCCGAGCCGGCGCGAAAGTCGTCATTCTGGAAAAGCAGGGCGTTACCGGCGGCGCGACGACGCGCAGCGGCGGCAAGCTTCTGGCAGCCGGCACTGAATGGCAGAAGAAACAGGGATATGAAGACACCCCGGATCAGTTGCTTGAATACATGAAAACCATGGCCGGCGCCGATCAGCTGGATGAAGCAATGGTCAAGGCATTCTGCGACAATTCGGTTGAAAACATGACGTGGCTGGAAGACATGGGCGTGATGATCTACGACGTGGAAGCCATCCATCAGTCGCTGACGCCGTGGCGCGTTCATAACACGACCAATGCGGCAGGCCATCATGGCGGCGGCATGACCGACGGCTTCGGCGGCAACATCACAGTGCCGATGACGGAAGAATATCTGAAAAACAACGGTGAGATTTTCTACGGCACCACCGCTGATACCATCCTGAAGGATGCGGACGGGGCGATTATCGGCTTAAGCGGAACCAAAGCTGACGGCAGTAAGGTGACTGTCAATGCCAAAAACGTCATCATCGCTACCGGCGGATATGCCAGCAATCGTGAAATGACAAGCCGGTATGCCGCTTCGATCGGTGATAAATATGCAACAGGCGTTCCGGCCGGCAACCTCGGCGACGGCTTGAAGCTGGGCGAACAGGTCAACGCCAAGATTTTTGACGCTCCGGAAATTCAGACAGTTTACCTGAACTACTATTCCGGCGTCGGCATCAACGAAGAAGCAGGTCTGATCCTCAATGGCAACGGCGAACGGGTTGCCAACGAATATACCTATATGTATCATGTCGCGGACGCGATCTTCAAATCGGGAACGGATCACGGCTGGTACATCGCCAGCGCGAACGAAACTGCGCCGACTGTCCAGTATGCGCTGACGCTGGATTCCACGCTGAAAGCTTCCTCACTGGAAGAACTGGCAGGTTTAATGGGCGTTGACGCCAAGGTTCTGACGGATCAGGTTACCCGTTACAACGAGCTGTGCGCCAAGGGTGTTGACGAAGACTTCGGCAAGCCGGCGGAAAAGATGATCCCGATCGAGGGTGACACTTACTATGCCTTGTCGATGAATCCAAGCGTTACCGTCAGCTTCGGCGGATTGACAACGGACATCAACGCTCAGGTTCTGGATACGGAAAACAATCCGATCCCGGGTCTGTATGCGGCAGGCGAAGTTGCCTTCACCGGACTGTTCGGCGACGAATATCCGTGCTGCGGCATGGCCATCGGCGGCGCTGTCTACTATGGACGGATCGCAGGTCAGCTGGCTGCGGCTAACAAATAATCCAACGTTTAAAAGTATTCAAAGTGGCATGTGTCCGGCGGATTTCCCCCGGACCTGCCGCTTTTTTATGGCGTCAGTCCATGACGTCCACCTGATGTCATGGCAGGTAGTTCAGGCTGACTCGATTAACGCGTCAGTCTGTCAGCTGACAGTCCGGGGTTGCCTCTTCCAATCTGGTTCCGGTATACTCAAACCAGAATCTGACAAAAAAAACGAAAGAAGGTAAATCATGAAAATCCAGGAAGCATGTCTGCCCTGTCTGGTATCGCTGGGCGTCCGCTGCGCCGCCCTGATCCCCGCCGCTTCCCGTCCCGCTTTCTACCGCGATTTTTTCCACACGCTCGCCAACGTTGATTTTGATCAGCCCGCGCCTTTGGCCATTGGCCTGCTTTACCGCCTGATCAAGCAAAAAGCAAAAACCGGGGATCCCTACGCTTCACTTCGAAAACAGGTCAACACACAGGTGGCGGCAGAAATCCCGGCGCTGATCAGGCGAATCCGCTCGGCAGCCGATCCGTTTGCGGAAGCACTGCGGCTGGCTGCGCTGGCCAACAGTTTCGATTTTAATCCGCTTCATCAGCCAGATTTCACGCAGATGCTTCAGGATTTCCAACATGTCCTTCTGAGTTCCTCTTCACCCTTTAAGGAAACGGACACTTTCCGGCAGGATCTGATCCGGGCGCAGACCGTTTTGGTGTTGGGCGATAATTTCGGTGAAGTGATGATCGACAGGCTGCTTCTGGAACAGATCCGTATTTTGAATCCGAAACTACAGCTTTATTATGCCGTGCGCGGTTGTCCGGTTGTCAACGATGTGATCGCTGCCGATGCTCGGCAGGCTGGAATCGAACGATGAGCAACAATAATAAGCAGCGGCGACGATACGCCCGGCACGCTGATTGCGCGGACTGGCGCAGAATTCCAGACCGTTTACCGTCAGGCCGACGTCCTGATAAGCAAAGGTCAGGCCAACTTCGAATGCCTGATCGATCAGCCGGATAAAAACCGTTACTTCCTGTTAAAAGTCAAATGTGCCGTTCTCGCGGAACGCACCGGGCTGCCCTCAGGCACACTCGCCTGCATCCACGCTCCCGTTCAGTTATAGCGCACGTTCGCTCTGAACCGACTTCCCTGCTTGTCATCCGCTTCCGCCGTGGTGTATACTAAAAATTAAGCAATCAGAAAGTGGGGGAGAAATCCATGAGAATTGAAGAATGTCTTGAAAAGTCCCGTTTTGAATCGCAAGGCTCGGTCGTTTTGAACGGTCAGACGATCCCATACCGCACCGTCAGCGAAGATAATTTCTTTGTCGATGAGGAAGGGCAGCCGACCGCAACGATCTTTTCTTACGCGTATTTCCGCAGCGATGTTGCGAATCCGGCAACCCGTCCGGTTTTGTTCGCCTATAACGGCGGTCCGGGGTGCTCCAGTTTATGGGTCCACGCCGGACTGTTTGGTCCGCGGCGCATCAAGCTGGAAGATGAGCTGCATCTGCCGACCGTGCCGCCCTTTGAGCTGGAAGACAATCCGCATTGTCTGTTGGATCTGTGCGACATCGTTCTGGTCGATCCGGTGGGCACCGGCTTCGGACGCCTGATTCAGGAAAAAGCGCGCGCTGAATTCTATGACGCGGATGGCGACGTGAAGGCAATGGCGATGTTCATCGAACAATGGCTGACCCGTTACAACCGGCGCAACAGCCCGATCCTGTTAGCGGGCGAGAGCTATGGCACCGGCCGTTCGGCTTTGTTAGCGGCGGAGCTGATGGGCGCGGGGCCGGTCAAACCGGATACGCTGGGGCTGTCCGTCAGCGGCATCATGCTTTTGGGCAGCACGTTCTTTGAAGCCAATCCGGCAGAACCGTCTGCCGTGAATCTGATCACGATGGCGGCAACAAATCACTATCATCATCCGGAAGGCAAACCGGATCGGGATGCTTTTATCGCTCAGGCCTTCGATTTCGCCAAAACAGAATACCTGAGCGCCTTGTTTCAGGGCGACGCGCTGCCGGAAGCAAAACAGGCGGCCATCGCGGAAAAACTGACGTATTTCACCGGCATTGAAACCGAGTTCTGGATTCGCCATCATCTGCGGATTGATATGCAGAAGGAATTTGCGCATCTGTTGTTAAAGGATCAGGGACTGGCCGTCGGTTTCTATGACGGCCGCTATACCTGGAAAGACGATCCGGCGATCCGGGATGCCAACGTCATTGCGGATGATCCGGCGATGGGCCAGTACACGCCTGCCTTCCAGACCGCTTTCGCGCTGATCTGCAAGGAGCTGAACATCAGTTTCAACCGCAGCAGTAAGGGACTGGTCTTCGACGTCAACGAAACGTGGCAGCGAAAGTCGAAATCCTCGCCGGCTCAGGCATTAGCCGGAGCGATGCGGCGTAATCCGAAGCTGCGCGTCTTCTTTGCCAGCGGTTTGTACGATCTCTGCACGACGGCCGGCAACGCCCGTTATCTGGCAACACATTCTCATTTAGATCCAAGCCGGGTTGTGATCGGTGAATATCCGTCGGGTCACATGGCCTATCTGGGAGAAGAAAGCGCGAAACTGCTCGGAGCGGATATGCGGGCATTTTTCACTCAGGCGATTGGAAAATAAATAGTCAATTTTGATTCCTTCATCAACCGGTCAATTCGTTTTAAAGTCTTGCGAAAGACTGGCGTTCTTTTGACGCCAGTCTTTATTTAATACCGATCCGCCGGTTCTTTATAGTCCATGAGAAAACGCTGCCATTAAATCATTGAATCTGACAGCGTTTTTTCCTGCTTGTTTAATTTTACTTCTCTCTCACATCGGTTTTAAGTTCTTGTTCAGCCGGTCAACGATCCAGGCGATGCGCTTAACCCGCCCGGCTTCGGTTATAGGATCCAGGAAAGCGCGGGTATATGTTTTTTTAACCGACATGGACATCGCCTGGAAGTTGGAATAGGCTTGGGGATAAGCTTCCAAAACGGCGGAAAGCGACGCAATTTGTTCCTCGGTGACCGCCGCCGGTTTCGGCGCGTCCCATTGTCCGTTCGCTTTGGCTTCCGCAATCTTTTTCCGACCTGAATCAGTCATCCGGCCTTGTTCTTCCAGCATTTGAACAAGCTGCTTGTTTTTTTCCGACCACTTACTCTTCCCGCGGCGCTGCGAAAAGTATTTGCGATACGTTTTATCGTCAAGACTCTGCATCTGACCGTCAATCCAGCCGAAACAAAGCGCTTCTTCCAGCGCTTCGCCCGCTTTAATCGTTTTCGGCCCGCCTGCCTTGCCCAACACCAGCCAGATGCCTTCCTCAGATAAGCAATGGTCTTCCAGCCATGCCCTGAATTCTCCGCGCGTGGCGAATTGAAGTGTGTCGTTCATTTTCTGATCCTCCATTTCCAGCTTTTCATCAAGCGGACATCAGCGCTGTCCCTGCCGCGCGTTTTCTTCTTTTTTGAATCTGATTGAAAGTTCAATATTCCTGCGATGAAACGGAAACCTGACAGAATTCAAAATATTTTTTAACCGCTGTTTTTAAGGAAGCCAACCCGTTGTACCAGTCTGATCCGGCCTTGAAGTTTAAGGAACAGCGCAGCGGACGATGTTTCTGCCAGTCTTCCGTTGTATACGTTAGTTGATCCAGCAGGGAAGCACCCCCGTCTTTTCTGAATTCCAGATCAAGACTGACGTCCAGATTCTTTTCCACCCGCCGGCAGCGCTTGATATAGTTCTGAACGACAGCTTCGGAAACCAATGTCCGCAGCCATTTTGCATAATCGTCAATCCGCATGAGTTGATCCTCCCTCTCTCTGTTGGTTTGATTATATCATGGAAGTTCGCCGCCGGCTTATGATAATATAAAGTCAGAAGTCCTGTCTGACGGTCGCTCGTTAAACGCGGCTGCAAAGGTTCTGGATGCAAAGTCAGCTGACCGGCAGGATATTTACAAGAATTCACTTCGTCAAGGAGGACAAAAATGAAAAAAAGTATCGGCCTGAGTCTGAGTTTCATTCTCTTGTTTCTTGGATTTTGCGGCTTTAAAATCAAAACGACGGTTTCTTTAGAAATGCTCATTGCCAATTCCAGGATAATCAGCCTGACCTATTGTGAAATCATAACCAGCGATACAGCGTGCGAGCCGATTGAAATCACTGAGGAAGATACAATCAGGGAGCTCAGTCTGCTTTTTCAAAAAGATCGTTTTACCCGTACTCTCTTCTTTTCTCAGAAAACCGCTCATGAAATCCCCGTAAGAACAGGAAAATTGTTTCTCAGCGATGGAAATCAGACCTGGAATCTTGAGATCTACGGCGATCATACTCTTCGCCTTAACTATCAGGCTTATTCGACAGGATGGTTCAGCAATTCGACGGATTCCCTGCTTGATCGGATCGAACCGATTTACACGCAGTATTGAAAAACGGAAATTCGCAAAATTTTTTACAGGTGATAAAATCAACGTCATCACTGGCGATCACCTTCAAAAAAACGCAGCGTGAGAGAACTCTCTCATTCTGCGTTTTCTTTTTTCTTTATTCCAGCAAGGAATTCCTGAGACTTAGCGAACCGTGCTGCCGACCGGCAGCTTTTCAACGGAGAGCACCTCGATCTGATCCTCGCCCATTCCGGCTAAAATCATGCCCTGCGACTCGACGCCTCTTAACTTGGCCGGCGCCAAGTTGGTAATGACGACGACTTTCTTACCGATCATCTGTTCCGGCTTATAGCTGCCCGCGATCCCGCTGACAATCTGCCGCGGCTTTTCTTCACCGATGTCAATCTGAGACACCAACAGCTTATCCGCCTTCGGATGCTTTTCGCAGGACAGAACCTGTCCGACCTTCATTTCAATCTTCGCAAAGTCGTCGATCGTGATCTGTGGCTTCACCGGCTCCGCTGGTTTTACCGGCGCTTTCTTCGGCTGTTCCGCTTCGATCTTTTCCAGCATTTCCTTTTCGTCAATCCGCGCAAACAGAATCTGCGGCTTCGGCGTTACGTGAATCCCATCTTCCAGCTGACCGAAAGTCAGCACGGAATCATAGCTGCGCTGCTGCGTATTGAGCTGATCGAGAATGGCTTTCGACGTTTCCGGCAAATAACTTTCCAACAGAACGGCCGCAATCCGGATGCTTTCCAGCAGGTTATACAATACGGTAGCCAGACGATCTTTCTTCGTTTCATCCTTGCCCAGCGCCCACGGCATCGTTTCGTCGATATATTTATTGCTTCGGCGCAGCAGAGCGAAAATCTCGTCGATCGCATCCGCAACCCGCAGCTCGTCCATCTTTTTCTGAACATTCGCCGGCGTCGCTTTAGCCAAGGCGATCAGTTCGTCATCAATCGGATCGCTGACGTTCGCGTTATGGACTAATCCGCCGAAATACTTATTGGTCATCGACAGCGTGCGATTGACCAGATTGCCGAGGATATTCGCCAGATCGGAATTGATCCGCTCGATCATTAATTCATAGGTGACCGTGCCATCCTGAGCAAACGGCATTTCATGAAGCATGATGTAGCGCACGGCGTCGACGCCGAAGTAACGAACCAGATCGTCCGCATAGATCACGTTGCCCTTGGACTTGGACATCTTGCCCTCGCCCACTAACAGCCATGGATGACCGAACACCTGCTTCGGCAGCGGCAGATCCAGCGCCATCAGCATGATCGGCCAGTAGATCGTGTGAAAACGCAGAATATCTTTGCCGATCAGATGGACATCCGCCGGCCAGTAGTGCTTGAATTTTTCGCCATGATTGCCATCGCAGTCATAACCCAGACCGGTGATGTAGTTGGTCAGCGCGTCGATCCAGACATAGACGACATGCTTCGGATCAAAGTCGACCGGCACGCCCCAGGTAAAGGAAGTCCGGGAAACGCAGAGATCCTGTAAACCCGGCTTGATAAAGTTGTTGATCATTTCATTCTTGCGGGATTCCGGCTGAATGAATTCCGGGTGGTCTTCGATATGCTTCAGCAGGCGATCCGCATATTTGCTCATCCGGAAGAAATAGGCTTCTTCCTTCGCTTTTTCAACCGGCGCACCGCAATCCGGACATTTCCCATCGACGATCTGGCTTTCGGTAAAGAATGATTCGCAAGGCTTGCAATACCAGCCCTCATATTCTGATTTGTAGATGTCGCCCTGATCATACAGTTTCTTAAAGATCTTCTGAACCTGCCGCTCATGATCCGGATCGGTTGTCCGCATGAATTTATCGTAGGACGTATTCATCAGATCCCAGATTTCCTTGATCTGCCCTGCGACCTGATCGACAAACTGCTGCGGCGCTACGCCTGCGGCTTTGGCTTTGTCTTCGATCTTCTGGCCGTGTTCATCCGTTCCGGTCTGAAAGAAAACATCGTATCCCAACATTCTCTTATACCGGGCAATACTGTCGGCCAGAACAATTTCATAGGTATTGCCGATGTGCGGCTTGCCCGACGTGTAGGCAATCGCCGTTGTAATGTAATATTTTTCGCTCATGATAATTCCTCCTTTTTGATAATAAAAAAACGTCCCTGAAAGGACGCTGATTTCGCGCGGTACCACCTTACTTCATATCTTTTCGATATGCGCTTGCTTCTTAACGCGAAGTCACGTCTTATCCTACGCTGTTCGGATAATCAGTTCCAAGACCATGTTCGCTTCTGTTTTCTGTCCTGCTTTCACCGACTCAGGCTCTCTGATTCAGAAAATGGAGAAGCTACTCTTCTTTTCTCTACCTTTACGTTCTTAATTATAGTCACAGAAACTGCCGATGTAAAGCCTTAATCTCGTCTGTCAACGCTTTTTTCTTACGATTGTTTCACTGGTTCTCAATCGCTAAAGCATGATATAATGGTTATCAAAGAGGGATGTGTATAATTATGCAAAAACAAAAGAAGCGCGGTTTCACATTAATCGAGTTAATCGTCGTCGTTGCGATCCTGGTTGCTTTGTTACTCATATTGGTTCCAAGACTCACAGGCTTTACGTCCACTGCGGCTGAAGTCCAGTGTCAGCAGACACGGCAGAAAGTCATGGAAATGTACAATGCTTACCAGATCAAAGGTGAACCGGTGTCGATTGGGGATTTATTAAAGAACAAAGATGATGAATATTTTATTTCCACACCGAAATGCGCGTCGGGAGGAAAATTGACCGCAATCGAAATTAAAGGTGTCGTTACCTTAATCAAATGTTCAAAACATGGCAGCATTGCCAGCGATAATCTGGATTACACGCCGAAAGGAATTCAACAAACGATGATTTCCATCATGCAGGAATTTGTAAAAGATTCAGATCTCATGAAAGAATGTATTGGTTATATGAATAACGATCAAATACGTAAGTTTATGAAAAATGAAATTTATGGAGGGGACTGGCCTTCTTTGGAAAAGGGAGTCGTTGAAACAGCGAAATTGCCATCAGGGGACTATAAGATCCAAATCTGTTTCAATCATAAAAGCTCCTATAATAATCCTACCATGGACAATGCGATCATCTATGCTTCCACAATTCAAGAAGGAAATTGGAATACACGTCTTATTTATAATCCTGATAATAATAAATGGTATACCGGGTCTAATAATGCTCATGTACGGTAAGGAAGCAAGCAACCGAAAACAAGAGATAGACCGCCAGCACTACACTATTCCGAACCAAAGACCAAAAGATAAGCATTGTGGGAAAATCTAAACTTTTGGATTTTCCTACAATGCCGACTACGGCGGAATCCTTCCCACTCCTTATATCTTTATTTCCGTATACATTGAATTTGTATTTAGTAAATGCTATAATGTCCCTATTCAAATTATAAATGTGTTGAATTAGTTACATGTACATATTTTTTGTGCCGCATAAATACCCTGTTGAGGTTGTCGTTCTTTGTCCAGATGTGGAAACAATAAAAGGAAGGGAACGATACAGGGAGAAAACAGGCTATTCCGGCTTTACGGTTGAAACCTTATACGATACATTTATGCAGACAACACCACGGATCGGCTTTTGGCTGGACAATTCCAACCAAACACCACAGCAGACAGCAGAAACCATTCTGAACGCCAGAAAGTCGGTATGATTGTTACATATAAGGGGAAGAAAAATTTCTTTTAGGTACTTTCTTTCCTAAAACTAATGTGATATAATAGCATCATTCCAAAAAAGGAGTAAAAAATATGCGGCAAGGTATTCTTAAATAAAACTATAATCAAATAGTGGGAACAAAGGATTATGATAGTCCCTTTTGTGGGGGCTTGGTTTTTTGTACCCAATTTAAGAATACTTTTGCCTTATCAATTTTGACATATCCGAAAAACAGCAATCACAAACAGGTGTATGCTGTATATGTGTATGTCCGCAAATTATAATCCCCAGTGGTAAAAGTATTTTACTGCTGGGGATTTTTATGCCCTTTTGGGGCTGTAAAAGGAGGACAATCACATGAAAATAATCAATATTGGAATTCTCGCCCATGTAGACGCAGGAAAAACAACATTGACGGAAAGCCTGCTGTACACCAGTGGAGCGATTGCGGAACAAGGAAACGTGGATAAAGGAACTACAAGAACAGACACTATGATTTTGGAACGGCAGCGCGGAATTACCATTCAGACAGCGGTTACTTCTTTTTGCTGGAATGATTATAAAATCAATATCGTGGACACTCCCGGTCATATGGATTTTTTAACCGAAGCATACCGCTCTTTATCTGTCCTTGACGGAGCTGTTTTAGTCATTTCGGCAAAAGACGGCGTACAGGCACAAACCCGTATATTATTCCATGCGCTTCAGAAAATGGACATTCCGACAATTATCTTTATAAATAAGATAGACCAAAATGGGATCGACCTGCGGCGTGTTTACCAAAGCATTAAAGATAAACTTACCAGTGATATGATTGTCATGCAGGAGGTTTCCCTGTCGCCAAAGATAACCATGACCGATATTTCTGATTTGGACAAATGGGATATGATTATTTCCGGAAGCGATGAACTATTAGAACGATATGTTGCAGAGGATTCTTTGGATATACAGGAATTACAATATGAAAAGTGCAAAAGAACCAGATGCTGCTCTTTGTTTCCTGTTTATCATGGGAGTGCAAAAGACAATTTAGGAACAGAAAAACTGATTGAAGCGATTACAGAAACTTTCATTACAGAAACAGACGATATTCAGTCTGAATTATGTGGATATGTTTTTAAGGTTGAGTATACAGAGCGGAAAAAACGGCTTTCTTATTTACGCCTGTATCATGGGACGCTCCATTTACGGGATACCCTGCTGCTGTCAAAAAAGGAAAAAATAAAGATTACAGAAATGTGTATTCCGTCAAATGGTGAAATCGTCCCGGTTGACCATGCCTGTCCGGGAGAAATTGTTATTTTAGCTGATGATACTTTGAAACTGAACGACATTCTGGGAAATGAAAAACTCCTGCCTCACAAAACACGGATTGATAATCCCATGCCATTACTTCGGACAACGGTAGAGCCGCAAAAGCCGGAGCAAAGGGAAGCCCTGTTAAATGCCCTCACAGAGATTGCTGATACAGACCCTCTTTTGCATTTTGACATTGATACTGTTACACATGAGATTATATTATCTTTTTTGGGAAAAGTACAGTTAGAAGTTATTTGTTCGCTATTAGAAGAAAAATATCATGTGGGCGTGGCTATGAAAGAGCCTTCGGTTATTTATCTGGAAAGACCGCAAAAAAAAGCGAGCTACACGATTCATATTGAAGTGCCGCCGAATCCGTTTTGGGCATCTATTGGTTTGACTGTAACACCGCTTCCTGTTGGAAGCGGAACACAATATAAAAGCGAGGTATCTCTCGGCTATTTAAACCAAAGTTTTCAAAATGCCGTCATGGAGGGTGTGCGTTATGGAATGGAGCAGGGCTTATATGGCTGGGGAGTGACAGACTGCCAAATTTGTTTTGATTATGGAGTTTATTACAGCCCGGTCAGCACCCCCGCTGATTTTCGTTTTCTTGCGCCTGTCGTGTTGGAGCAGGCATTGAAAAAAGCAGGAACACAACTGTTGGAACCATACCTTTCCTTTACCCTTTTTGCACCGCAGGAATATCTTTCACGGGCTTATAATGACGCACCAAAGTATTGCGCAATCATTGAATCAACCAGACTTGAAAAAGATGAAGTTATTTTTAAGGGGGAAATCCCTGCCCGTTGTATTGGTGAATATAGAAATGATTTGAATTTTTATACAAATGGAAGAAGTGTCTGCATTACAGAATTAAAAGGGTATCAGGAAACTTCCGGCGAGCCTGTGTTTCAGCCACGCCGCCCGAACAGCCGTTTAGACAAGATCCGGCATATGTTTCAGAAGATAATGTAACATCTTGCGCAATGCAAACGTTCATTGCTGGCTATTGCGAAATATCATTGATAAAATCAGCATCAGAGAGGAGGAACCATTTTGAACCAGAAACAGACGGATATTACAACAGGAAAGCAAATACGTCATCTGCGAACACAATCGGGAATGACACAGGAAGAACTGGCTGGGAAATTGAATGTTACCCGGCAGGCGCTATCGAATTGGGAGAGAGATGTTAATGAACCCGATTTAAATACGTTGAAAAAAATTTGTTTTCTTTTTGGAGTCCACATGGACGATTTTGCGAAGGAGGTAATAACAAAAATGGAAACATGTGAAAAAAAGAGAAACGACAATTTAATAAGTATGATATGGCAATTGGACTTTTTTATGGTGTCGGGATATTTCTTGGCATTGGTATTTTCTTTGTTGGCGGTTTTATGACAATGTCGGGTGCAGGGTGGGGAGCATCACTATTTGGCGGTGGCTGTTTTTCTCTTGTATTTGGCTTGATATGCCATGCAGTTATTACATTGAGAAGAAATGACAAATGATGACATATCCTGCTTTCTAGTCTTTTCGGTCATATCGCGTAAAAAAGCCGCTGCTTTTGGCTTTCCAATAGCGGCGGCAAAGGGAAATATCCTTTGAATACCTTACAGAAGAAAAGTTTTGCAGCATTATAAAAATAAAAGCCTATACCATTTTGGAAAGAAAAGATACATAATAGTCAAGACGGCAACAATCAGAAGTTATGGAGGGTAACAATGGAATATAGTAAGGAAGATTTAATGGAAGCAAAAAGGCAAATTTTGGGAGTGGGAGAGAACATGGGAACAGAGGAAAGCAAAAAGATCTGGGAGAAAAACGCACAATTTTGGGATGATGCAATGGGTGACGAATCCAATGAATTTCACAGAGAGGTAGTACGTCCCAAAGTAACGGAACTTCTCTCTCCTGATCCTTCGGATTACATTTTGGATATTGCGTGCGGCAATGGAAATTATTCTTCGTATCTTGCACAGAGAGGCGCTTCGGTCGTCGCTTTTGATTACAGCAAAAAAATGATAGAATTGGCTAAAAGACGGCGATCACAATATGCAAAACAAATTGAGTTTTGCGTAGCGGATGCGACCAATAGAGAAAGCTTATTAGGATTAAAAAGAAATCGAGCCTTTACGAAAGCAGTTTCTAATATGGCAATTATGGATATTACGGATATTGAACCGCTTTTTATGGCTGTTTATGAACTATTGGAGGAAAACGGGATTTTTGTCTTTGCAACGCAGCACCCTTGTTTTATCACATTGACTGAAAAATATATGACACCGCACAGTTACTATGATATAGCGATCGAAGGGCAGCCGGAGGAGCAGATTTATTATCATCGTTCCATACAAGATATTTTTAACCTTTGTTTCAGAGCTGGATTTGTCATTGATGGATTTTATGAAGAATGTTTCAAAAACAATAAAGAAATTCCTATGGTAATGATAGTAAGGCTTAAAAAGGTAAAACGTGATAGCTTAAAATAAATTCAAGTTTGCCGGATAAATAGCAAACCCGGCCGAGCCAGTCAACGGTCAAGATGAACGGGCTTCGCCCGCCGTTGACAGCCCCGCCCGGTTTTGCAGTTAGGCAGTCAAGGAGCGACAGCCTAAAGTGCTGCCGCCCCTTACTATCATAAAAAGCAACTACTAACCAGCCACAGCCCTTTTGGGAGGAAAGGGGGATTTTCCATGACCTGTACAGAAGAATATCGGGAACATATCGAGTACACTTTCCATGCCTTTTGCAAAGTCGTTATCCGAAATGCAACGATCAACGCAGCGAGGACACGGAGCAGGAAGCACAAAAGAGAAATATCCCTTGAATACCTCACAGACGAAAAGCACTACCCTTTAGGCACGACAGATGAATATTTCCAAGCCCCGGAGCCGGACGAGGAATACATACTTACCCTTTGCGGCGATACGGTCATTTTCAGCAGCGGTTTACTTGCGGAAGCCCTGTCACGGCTGGACGAACGGGAGCGGGAAATGATTTACCTGTCCTTTTTCAAGCGTATTCCACAGCACGAAATTGGCAGACAGTACGGGCGCAGCCGCAGCACAGCGGGCTACCATATCCGAAAAGCCCTACGGCAGCTCCAAGCGGAAATGGAGGGAATGGCATATGAGAAATAATAGGCTTCTCCCCTATGAAACAATCGTCCAAGCCGCCAGCGGGGAGCCGGAAGCGGTGGGAACTGTATTGCAGTATTACCGCCGCCGCATACAATGTGCCGCCCGTGTGAATGGACGGGTAGACCAAGATACAGAGGACTACATCACCCAGACGCTTCTCACAGCTATTTTCAAGTTCCGCTTTGGGAGATAGCCCTACCGCCTACAACTGAATAACCGCCGCTTCGCCGGCAACCAGAAAGCAGTAAATCTATTCAACAGATTTGCTGCTTTTTTTCGTTCCTGTTTGGCATTTTTGAAAATCCCCAGTATGAAAAAACAAAAGGGAAAATAGCCGCCGCAGTTGGCAAAATCCCTTACTTATCCGTAGAGGGTATCAAAGAAAAAAATACTGCCATTGTCCGCCTATTCCGGCTTGCGTGGTGTTGTAGGGAATAGAGGGGAAATTCTAAAAATCTCCGTCCATTTTGCTTTGCGTGGTGTTGTAGGTAGTGAAAGGAAAATTTTCAAGATAAGCCGGAATAGCGGGTAGCAAAGCCCTTTTGAAACGTTTTGTTAGCGGAAAGGACGGGAGCCGGGGAACGCCGGAGTTTTTCAGAGCAAGATTCTACCGAGGTGCCAAAATTCGCTCTCCGCTTATTTTTGCCCCTGCGGGAATCTTGTTGGGGAGTGCCTTCCCCAAACCCTGCTATGCGCCCTGTCGGGCGAGAAAGGAGGTCACAGACCATGCGAAAGAAATACAATACGCCCCACCGCCGTCATGTGGTAAAGACCCGCATGACCGATGAAGAATACGCCGACTTCACCGGGCGGCTGGCGGCTTATGAAATCAGCCAGTCCGAGTTTATCCGGCAAGCCATACGGAAAGCGACCATACGCCCCATTGTCACCGTTTCCCCGGTCAATGACGGGCTGCTTGCCGCCCTCTCCAAGCTCACGGCAGAGTACGGGAAAATCGGCGGCAACTTAAACCAGATTGCCCGGAGCCTGAACGAATACGGAAGCCCCTACCGGGGGCTGGAAAAGGAAGTGCGGGGAGCCGCCGCCGACCTTGCCGCCTTGAAGTTTGAAGTCTTGCAGAAAGTAGGTGAAGCCGTTGGCGATACTCAAACATATCAGCTCTAAAAATGCCAACTACGGGGACGCTGAAAAATACCTCACATTCGAGCATGACGAGTTTACCATGAAGCCCACCCTTGACGCAGACGGGCGGCTCATACCGAGGGTAGACTACCGCATATCCTCTCTGAATTGTGGCGGGGAGGATTTTGCCGTTGCCTGTATGCGCTCCAATCTCCGCTACGGCAAGAACCAGAAACGGGAGGACGTAAAGAGCCACCACTACATCATCAGCTTTGACCCACGGGACGGCCCGGACAACGGCTTGACCGTTGATCGGGCGCAGGAGCTGGGCGAGAAGTTCTGCGCCGAGCATTTCCCCGGACACCAGGCCCTTGTCTGCACCCACCCGGACGGACACAGCCACACCGAAAATATCCATGTGCATATCGTCATTAACAGTCTGCGGATTGCGGAGGTTCCCATGCTGCCCCACATGGACAGGCCAGCGGACAGGAAAGCAGGCTGCAAGCACCGCTGTACGGACGCAGCTATGAACTATCTGAAAGCCGAAGTCATGGAGATGTGCCACAGCGAGGGGCTTTACCAGATAGACCTTTTGAACGGCAGCAAAGAACGCATTACCGAGCGTGAGTATTGGGCGCAGAAGAAAGGACAGGCTGCCCTTGACAGAGCCAACGCCCCTATTGCTGCGGACGGTATCGCGCCCCGGCAGACCAAGTTTGAAACGGATAAGGCGAAGCTGCGCCGGACTATCCGGGAAGCCCTTGCCGCTGCTTCCGGCTTTGATGAGTTTGCCGCCCTGCTTCTCCGGCATGGTGTGACCGTCAAGGAGAGCCGGGGGCGGCTAAGTTACCTCACGCCGGACAGGACGAAGCCAATTACCGCCCGGAAGCTGGGGGACGATTTTGACCGGGCTGCTGTCCTCTCCGTTTTGGAGCAGAACGCCGCCAGAGCCGCCGAAAAACCCGCAGCCATAGCGGAATACCCCGGCAGTATCAAAGACCGCTTACGGACGAAAAAAGAAGCGAAAAACGCCCCGAACAATGACGCTGTACAGCGCATGGTAGACATAGCCGCCAAGCGAGCCGAGGGGAAAGGACGGGGCTATGAGAAGTGGGCGACCATGCACAACCTCAAACAGATGTCGGCTACCCTCATGCTCTACCAGCAGTATGGCTTTTCTTCCCCGGACGAGCTGGACGCTGCCATTTCCGCAGCCAACACCGCCACGCAGGAGAGCCTTGCCGGACTGAAAGGGCTGGAAGCCGCTATCCGGGAGAAAAAGGAATTGCAGCGCAACCTTTTGGGCTATATCGGCACGAAGCCCGCCCGTGACGGTCTGAAAGCGCAGAAATCGGAGAAAGCCCGGAGAGCCTACCGGGAACAGCACGAAAGCGATTTTATCATAGCGGACACAGCCGCCCGTTATTTCCGGGAGCATGGAATAACCAAGCTGCCAGCCAGCAAAGCCCTGCAAAGGGAGATTGAGCAGCTTACCGTCCAGAAGAACGCCGGATATAACGACTACCGGGAGAAACGCCAGCGGGCGCAGGAGCTTCAGACAGTCAGACGCAATATCGACCAGATTTTAAGGGGCGCACCGAGCCAGCAGAAAAAGCGTGAACAGGAGCGTTAAAGACCGCCCCGAAATGATACCGAAACCCTACAAAAATACAGGTATGATATGAACCCTTACCGCAATACTCCCCGACTTCCAAACGGGGCTTACAGGGCAGAAAAAGCCCGAAAATGATACCGAGAACATACAGAAAATGCCCCCTATCCCGCTACACCGATAGGAACGGCAGAAAGGAGCTTACCATTGCCGAGAATGAGCAAGAAGCGGCGGCTGGAATGGTCTTTCTTCCTCAACCACCGCAACCGTATCACTTACAACGACCTATGCCGGGGCTGCACCCGTGACTGCAAACAGAGCTTCCGGGCGGTTATCATACTATGCCCTCGCTATTATTCCAAACGCTGGAAAAAGGAGGACGCAGCCTATGGCAGATAACCGCAAATATTACTACCTCAAGCTGAAAGAGAGC
The DNA here is from genome assembly GCF_900120005.1 of Holdemania sp. Marseille-P2844. GTDB lineage: Bacteria > Bacillota_I > Bacilli_A > Erysipelotrichales > Erysipelotrichaceae > Holdemania. Next base: position 305,402 of record NZ_LT635453.1, on the reverse strand, counting down.
TATTTTGACGATGATGCAATCGTTCTGCTGGAAAGTATGCAGGACGGCGTTATCTATTCCAACATTCTCTTGAAGCTGTACTTGAAATCGCTGAAAAACGGCGGGAAATTGCAGCTTGACGAGAATATCCCCTACACCGCCCAGATGATTGCGACCATTACCCGCCAGCAGGTAGGTACCGTAGAGAGAGCTTTGAAAATCTTTATGAAGCTGGGGCTTGTGGAGCCTTTGCCAAGCGGCGCACTCTACATGAGCAACATTGAGCTTTTAATCGGCCAGTCCTCTACCGAGGGGGAGCGCAAGCGCAGGGCGCGGCTGGCTTTGCAGGAACAAAAAGCCCTGCCGCAGACAGGGGCGGACAAATGTCCACCATATCGAGCGGACATTTGTCCACCAGAGATAGAGATAGAGAAAGAGATAGATATAGAAATAGAAAAAGAGAGAGAGTTAGAAACGGGACACCCCGCCCCCGCCGCCTATGGCAGATACCACAATGTCATTCTTTCCGATACGGAGCTTGACGGGCTGAAAACAGAGCTTCCCGGCAAGTGGGAGTATTACATTGACCGCCTATCCTGCCATATCGCTTCCAGCGGGAGGAAATACAAGAGCCATGCAGCCACGATTTTCAAGTGGGCGCAGGAGGACGCAGCCAAGAAAGCCCCGAAAAAGGGCATACCCGATTATACCTGTAAGGAGGGCGAGAGCTTATGACGAATGGATTTGATGAAATGATTTTGAATATGACCGACACCACGCCGGAGCCGGAGGACTACACCGGCGAGGACGGGCTTTTATACTGCGGGAAGTGCCACAAGCCCAAAGAGGGCTATTTCCCCAAAGAAACCGCCGCATGGCTGGGGCGTGACCGCCACCCGGCAGAATGTGACTGCCAGCGGGCAGAGCGTGAGGAACGGGAAGCCGCAGATAAACAGCGCAGTCACCTTGAAACTGTCGAGCGGTTGAAGCGGCGGGGCTTTACAGACCCGGCTATGCAGGGCTGGACGTTTGAGAACGACAACGGCAAGTGCCCGCAAATGGAACACGCCCATTTCTATGTGGAGAACTGGGAAACCATGAAAGAGCGCAACATTGGCTATCTGCTATGGGGCGGCGTTGGCACAGGCAAGAGCTATTTTGCGGGCTGTATCGCAAATGCCCTTATGGAGCGTGAAATCCCCGTGTGCATGACAAACTTTGCATTGATATTGGGTGACCTTGCCGCCAGCTTTGAGGGCAGGAATGAATATATCTCCCGACTTTGCAGCTTCCCGCTGCTTATCCTTGACGATTTTGGAATGGAACGGGGAACGGAATACGGCTTAGAGCAGGTCTACAACGTGATTGACAGCCGTTACCGCAGCGGCAGGCCGCTGATCGTCACGACTAATCTCACGCTGGAGGACTTGCAGCACCCGGAGGACACCGCCCACGCCCGCATTTATGACCGTCTGATTGAAATGTGTTCTCCTGTCCGCTTTACCGGGAGCAACTTCCGAAAAGCCACGGCGCAGGAGAAAATGGGACAACTGAAAAAGCTGATGAACAGAAAGGAGAGCCGCCTATGACCAACACCCCAAAGAATGACCGCAGCACCCGCCGCCCGGATTGCGTGACGGAAATCCGCATAGGTAATTCTGTCCTTGTCGTTTCCGGCTATTTCAAGCAGGACACCACCGCCACCGCCGCCGATAAAATGCTGAAAGTGCTGGAAGCGGAAGCTGCTACACAAAAATCGGCAATTTGACGGGACGTAAAGAAGCAGAAAGGACTGTACAGCCAGCCCCGGCGTGTGGTATGATAGTCATACGGAATAGTGGGGCTGGCTGTCGGAAATGGAGGACACTATGTTAAGACAGACCACCCGAAACCTTATTACCGCCCTTTATCCGAGATTATCCCACGAGGACGAGCTGCAAGGTGAGAGCAATTCTATTTCAAACCAGAAGCGTATTCTTGAAACCTATGCGAAGCAGAACGGCTTTTCCAATCTGCAATGGTACACAGATGACGGTTATTCTGGGGCGAACTTCCAAAGACCCGGTTTTCAAGCCATGCTTGCGGACATTGAAGCCGGAAAAGTCGGCACCGTTATCGTCAAGGATATGTCACGGTTAGGGCGAAACTATCTGCAAGTGGGAATGTATACGGAAATGATTTTCCCACAGAAAGGCGTCCGCTTTATCGCTATCAATGACGGAGTGGACAGCGCACAGGGCGACAATGATTTTGCCCCTCTGCGGAACATTTTTAACGAATGGCTGGTGAGAGATACGAGCAAGAAAATCAAAGCAGTAAAACGGTCTAAGGGTATGAGCGGGAAGCCCGTCACGAGCAAACCCGTATACGGCTACTTTATGGACGAGGACGAAAATTTTATCATTGACGGGGAAGCCGCCCCTGTTGTGCGGCAGATTTACAGCTTGTGCCTTGCCGGGAACGGGCCGACCAAGATAGCCCGTATGCTCACAGAGCAGGAGATCCCCACGCCGGGAACGCTGGAATACCGTCGGACGGGAAGCACCCGCCGCTACCACCCCGGCTATGAGTGCAAGTGGGCGACCAATACCGTGGTACATATCCTTGAAAACAGGGAGTACACGGGCTGTCTGGTAAACTTCAAGACGGAGAAGCCGTCCTACAAGACCAAGCACAGCGTAGAGAACCCCATTGAGAAACAGGCGATTTTCGAGAACCACCATGAGCCTATCATTGACACCCAGATGTGGGAGCGTGTGCAGGAGTTACGCAAGCAGCGCAAACGCCCGAACCGCTATGATGAAGTGGGCTTATTCTCCGGCATACTCTTTTGTGCCGACTGCGGCAGCGTCCTTTACCAGCAGCGTTACCAGAACGCCACCCGCAAGCAGGATTGTTATATCTGCGGGAGCTACAAGAAGCGTACCCGTGACTGTACGGCGCACTTTATCCGCACCGACCTGTTGACCGCCGGAGTGACCGACAATCTGCGGAAAGTCACCAGCTATGCAGCGAAGCACGAAGCCCGGTTTATGAAGCTGCTGATCGAGCAGAACGAGGACGGGGGCAAGCGCAGGAACGCCGCAAGGAAAAAGGAGCTGGAAGCCGCCGAGAAGCGTATCAGCGAGTTATCCGCTATCTTCAAGCGGCTGTATGAGGACAGCGTGACCGGGCGCATTTCAGACGAGCGTTTCACGGAGCTGTCGGCAGACTATGAAGCCGAGCAGAAAGAACTGAAAGAGAGAGCCGCCGCTATCCGGGCAGAGCTTTCCAAAGCGCAGGAAGCCACGGTAAACGCAGAAAAGTTTATGAATGTTGTCCGCAAGTACACCAGCTTTGAAGAACTTACCCCTACCCTTTTGCGTGAGTTTGTGGAGAAAATCGTTGTGCATGAGTGCAGCTATGACGAGAACGGCACACGCAGACAGGACATTGATATTTATTACTCTTTCGTTGGCAAGGTAGACCTGCCCGAATGACCGCCCGACCTATCCGGCGCAATGCGCAAACGCCGGATAGGAACGGCAAAATTTTTTACACTTCTACTACTTCTTTATCACACATCAGCAAATATTCAAGTAATGAACAGTACTTGGGATGATATTTGGACTCAAATGCAGGCTAATAATTGGAAGCCTGTCGAATACAGCGAATAAAATTATGACAAATTCATGACATTTCCTGCTTCCTTCAATTTTTTCCTTTTTCAATTTCTCTAATCTTATAGTATCACCCAAAAGGATACATGGAGGATAAAGAAATGAAAAAGATAGTGATGATCATCTTAGCCGCAGGTCTGTTATTCGGGGCTGCCGCTTGCCAATCCAAGGAAGACAAAACAACGCCGACACCGGAAGCAACGTCCAGTATGCCGGAGGCAACGCCGGCGGATAAGCCGGAAACCACAGAACCGACAATGGCTCCCGAAGCGAAACAAGGTGAAGAAAAAACCATCACCGGAAAAATCAGCGATATCAAAAATGTCATGTTTATTCTGGATGATGGAAAAGACGCCTATGTTTTCCCGATTGATGAAAATTTCAAAATGGAGGGTATCAAAGATGGTGATCAGGTAACAGTCACCTACACAGGCGAACTCAGCGTCACCGGCGATACTGAATTTACTACCGTCAAAGTTGAAAAAGCAAACTGATCCGAAGAACTTTACTTACGAACAGATGAGGATGAACTACTCCTCATTTTTCTTTGTCTGCTTTTAGAAATTTGATAGTCAGCAAAACGAGACCGGAATAAAATAAAGAGTATGAATTTCTCTTTCTTTTCCGCATGAAAAATATTTCTTATTTTATGAAAATATAATCATTCTAGCATTGACATCTTTTCATTTCTCGTTTAAACTAAGAACCATAAAATCAATGAACAGAAAAAGTAATTGGAAAAATCCATCAGCGAGCTGATACAGAGTGGAAGGTCAGCGGCACGTTTCCAATGAAAACGCATCTGGGAGATGACTTTCTGAATTCAGTAGGAAAGTCCGAATATCCGCGTTAAGGATTTGAGGAGGCCGGAATAAACCGGCAATTAGAGTGGCACCGCGAATCCATCGTCTCTAGCATAGGCTGGGGACGATTTTTATTTTCCCTCAGGATTCTGGAAAGGAGTGATGTTGATGATTCCCGCTGTAAACATATCAATTCATAAACAGAAATCAGAAATCCAACATTCCAGGAAACGTTATCGACGATGTTTCTGCATCTTTAACGAAACTCATCTAAGAAAGGAAAATAACCATGAAAAAATTAAATATGCTTCTCTGCGCAGGCTTATTCATCCTGAACACCGCCTGTTCTTCCAACGCTAATGTTTCTTCACCAGAACCGGAAACAAAACAAAATTCCATTGTCGTCGCGGTTGGAGGCCAGATCACAACGCTCGACCCCGGTTTCAATACAGAGACTGTCAACAATTACATTCTTGCCCATACCCTTTCCAGTCTGATGACCAAGGATGAAAATGGCAACGTCATTCCTGAGCTTGCCGAGAACTGCACCGTAAGCGACGATGGTCTGACCTATACTATAAAAATCAAGGAAGGGCTGACCTGGAGTGATGGAAAAGCTCTGACTTCACAGGATTTTAAATATGCCATCCTGCGCAACCTGACCTATGGCGCGGAAAACTCCCTGACGATTTACAATCTGACCACCTATTTAAAAGGCGCGGAAGAAATTGCGGCAAATACCGATCTGGACGCGGAAACGATCGAAATTGACGGAGTCCAGACGCCGGATGAGTCTACGCTGGTTTTAACTCTGAAACAACCCTGCGCCTTTTTCCTGAATCTGTTAACTGGCAACGTCTTTGCGCCGTTAAGACCAGATTTTGCGGATGCGCACGATTCCACATGGGCATTAAAACCCGGTTATCCAAGCATCGGCGCTTACCAGCTGGCGGAATGCAATGAGAACGAAAAAGCCGTCATCGTCAAAAATGACAGCTATTACAAAGCTGATGAAATCACGCTGGATCAGATTACATTTCTGGTCATGCCGGACAGCGACGCCCAGTCGCTCGCTTATAAAAATGGCGAAGTTGATGTCGCGTTAAACGTTCCGGTTGATGTTGGCGTCAATTATCCAAACCAGAACGAAGTCTGGAATATTCCGTCTCCAACCTCCTACTTCATCGCAATAAACTCTGGTTCTACCGCTCCGGAAAGCCTGAAAGACAGCCGGGTCCGGAAAGCACTGGCCCTTGCCATCGACAAAAAAGCTCTGGCTTCCACCCTGGGCCCTGAGGAATACTATCAGGCATTAGGCGGCTATGTCCCATCCGGACTTAACGGCGCAGATGGGGATTTCCGGAAGGAAGCCGACGCGAAAGGGACTCTGCAGGCGTATGACCCGGAACAGGCGAAGACGCTGCTGAAAGAAGCCGGTTATGACGAAGCCCATTCGTTAAAAATCAAATACAAATATTCTTCTTCCTTCATCCACGCCGACGTTGCGCAGATTTTGGAAGCGATGTGGAAAAATATCGGAATCGACTGCGAACTGGAGGTTGTGGAATCCGGCGTCTTCTATAATCAGATCGACAACGGCGACTTTGAACTCTCCCGGTACGGCTACACCGCCAGCGATGATCCATCCCAGTTTTTGACCTTGTGGACTATTGGACAACAAGTCGTTCCTGCGGTCGAGGATCCCGCTTATGATCAGATGATTGAGGACGCTGCGAAGATTGTGGATCATACGGAGTATATGAATGCACTGCATGCGGCTGAAGAATACCTGATTGAGCAGCAGGCCTATATCATTCCGCTGTTCAGCTATAACACACCGATCCTCAAGAGTGAGAAAGTCCAGAATGCCACGAAGAAAGGAACCACACCGTATTACGGCTACGTCACGCTGCAATAACATCCCGATTCTCTCTCCCTGCTTCACACTCCCTCCCAATCTTTTCACAAAAAAGGATGAACATGCACTTCTCATTGAGGGAAGTCACCTTCATCCTTTTTGCTTTGTTTATTTCAATAACGCCGCTTCCAGATCCTGAAGCATCACGTCTAACGCGGTAATCCCGCCTTCTGCCAGATACCAGACCGTCGGCGTGAGGTAGACGATATTACCGTTCTGCGCGGCCAGCGTCCTGGCGGTCAGTTCATTGTTCATGACTTCCTCCGCCAGCTTCGCCCCTTCGGTATTGATCGCGGAATCACGGTCGAGCACGAAGAGATATTCCGGATTCAGCTTGACTAACAATTCCATCGACGATTCGTTGCCATGGGTGGAATCCACATCGTTCGCCAGATTGATAAAGCCGATTTCATTGCCAATCAGCGAGCAGCGGCTGCCGTTGCCAAGGGTATTGAAGTTGCTGGAGGTCACCATGCCGATCACCGCGGTTTTGCCTTTGGCCGCCTGACGCAGCGTTTCAATTCGGCTGTCGAAACCAGCCAGCTGTTCCTTCGCTTTGTCTTCCATATTAAATAAAGAAGCGATAGTCATGGCGTTCTGCTTCACGCTTTCCACTATGCCCAGCTCGGCATCGGTGCTCAGATACACAACCGGAGCGATCTCAGACAACGCGTCGTACTGCGCGCTCAGCCGGCCGCCGATGAAAATCACATCCGGTTCGCTGGCCATCAGCGCTTCCATATCGACTTCTTTCAGCGTCCCCAGATTTACGATCGCTTTATTTTCATTATATGCTTTCAGATAATCGACCGTTGAGGATTTCGGCATGCCGACGACGCGGTTGCCCAATCCCCAGCTGTCCAGCATATCCAGCGCCGCCATGTCCAGAATTGCGATCCGCTGCGGATCGACCGGGACTTCCAGCGGACCTTTTTCCTGATTTCCGTTGAGTGTGGTGATCGTCATCGTCGCAACTGGTTGTTGATTCGGCTGCTCCTCCTTCTGCGGTTTTGCGGTGCAGGCGCTCAGCATCAACAAGCCGACGACCATGAAACCCGTTAATTTCTTCATATTCTTTTCTCCTTTTTGTTTTTCCTTTGTGAACTATGATTTGTTGCGGGAAAACCTGTGATTCACATCATTCAAACTGACTTTCCTTTCCGATTCAGCTGAAATTTCTCTCTCGCCTTTTTTCAAATTTTAGAAACCTATTAATAATAGATCGACAGCGGCCGGCCCGCGACCTGTTGAATCTCGAAATTCACGCCGTAGATCGCCGAAAGGTTTTCCTTGGTGATCACGTCCTCAACAGTCCCGAATCGTGCTACCTTACCGCCGACAAACGCGCAGATATAATCCGAGTAGAACGCCGCGTAGTTGATTTCATGCAGAACCAGAATCACCGTTTTTCCCAATTCATCGCACAGCCGGCGTACGATTTTCATCATGTTTGACGCGTGGTAGATATCGAGGTTATTCGTCGGTTCGTCCAACAGAATATAATCCGTATCCTGAGCGATCACCATCGCGATCATTGCCCGCTGCCGCTGCCCGCCGGACAGCTCGTCGATAAATTGATCAGCGATCGCTTCCAGCTCCATGTAGGCCAGCGCTTCATCCACTTTCCGCCGGTCTTCTTCCTGCAGCCGCCCCTGACAATAAGGGAAACGGCCGAAGCTGACCAGTTCGCGCACCGTGAGCTTCATCTGAATGTTGTTGGACTGCGTCAGGATCGCCAGCCGTTTGGACAGGTCGCGGCTGTTCCACTTCGCCAGATCCTTTCCTTCAAACTGCACCAGTCCCGCATCTTTAGCGACCAGCCGGGAAATCATCCCCATGACCGTCGACTTGCCCGCGCCGTTGGGACCGATCAGGGACAGGACCTTGCCCTTGGGAATTTCGAAGCTCACCTCGTCGACGACCCGTTTTGCGCCATAGTGCTTTGTCAGTTGTTTAATAATCATGCCCGCTGCCTCCCTTTTCCAAATAACAGAATCAAAAAATACAAACCGCCGCCGATCGTGATGAACACGCTGACCGGCATGCTGTAAGAAAAACCATGCTCGACGATCAGCTGTCCGCCGACCAGAATGATCATCCCCAGCACAGCCGCGCCAAAAATCAGCCAGGTATGCCTGTATGTCTTAAACAGCTGCCGCGACAGATTCGCGATGATCAGGCCCAGAAAGGAAATCGGACCGACCAGCGCCGTGGCGATCGCGATCAGCACCGTTACGCCCAGCAATAACCGGCGGATCGTTTTGTCCACATCCGCGCCCAGATTTATCGCCTGATTCTTCCCCAGCGCGATCACATCGAGCAGCTTCAGCTCCTTCCGCAGCGCGAAGATCACCAAGCCGATCAGCACGGCTGAGATCGCCAACAGACTGGAATTGACGTTGGAAAAGCTGGCGACCAGCGAGCTTAACAGCGCGTCGTATTCGTTGGGATCCATGATCCGGGTCAGCGTCGTCTGCATGCTGGAGAACAACGTCGACATGACCGTGCCCGCCAGCAGCACATAGAGAATCTGATGCTTCATCTTCTTAAACAACGTCCCGTAAATCAGGATCGCGGCTGCCCCCATGATCGTCAGATCGACAAGAAACGAAAGCTGCGGATGGCGGGCGATCAGACTGCCGGAGCCAAGAAAGAACACCACTGCGGTATGGATCAGGGCGTACAACGAATTCATCCCCAGCAGGCAGGGGGTCACAATCGTGTTTTGAATCAATGTCTGGAAGACGATCGACGCGCCGCCGATACAGAAGGCTGTCACGAGCATAACTGATAATTTCGGCACGCGCAGGCGCATTGCGAATTCGACATATTTCGGATTGACGTTGAGCGTCAGATAGCCGATCACCGCCAGAATAGCCAGCGTGATCAGAACCGCCGCTTTAAAATGATTGGCATCACAGCGCTTCATCCTCTGCAGCCTCCTTCCGGTTTTCTGACGATACGGGCTTTTCCGTTAAGCCGCATCCAAAGCAGGCCGATGAAGATCAGGCTGCCCAAAATCCCGACGATCAGCTCGATCGGCAGTTCATACGGAGCGATCACGATCCGGCCGAGCATGTCGCAGACCAGCACGAACAGCGCTCCGAACAGCGCGGTATCGGCTAATGTTCCGCGCAGCTTATCACCCTTGAACATCGTGACCAGATTGGGAACGATCAGTCCAACATAGGAAATACTGCCGGCCACCACGACGATGCTGGCGGTGATCATCGCGGCGATCGTCAATCCCAGAAACAACACGGCGTTATAGGGCACGCCGAGGTTCTTTGAGAAGTCTTTGCCCATGCCGACGATATTGAAATGGTTGGCAAACACAAACGCCGCCAGAACTAACGGCACAACCAGAATGACCAGCTCATAGCGCCCCTTCATCACCAGGGAGAAGTGGCCGACCAGCCACGAGGAGAGCGCCTGCGTCATTTCGTATTTATACGCCAGATAGTTCGTAATTCCGCCGATGACATTGCCGAACATAATGCCGACTAACGGCACCATCACAACGTCCTTGAACTGAATCCGCTGGATAAACGCCACAAAGATCCAGGTTCCCGCAATCGCGCTGACGAAGGCAAAGCCCGCGCGCACCCACAGCGTCGAGCCGGGCATGAACAGAAAAGCGAACAGAATTCCCAGCTGAGCGGAGGAAATCGTCGCGCCGGTCGAGGGGGAAACAAATTTATTCATGCACAGCTGCTGCATGATCAAGCCGGCCACGCTCATGCCCATGCCAGTGCATAAAATCGCCAGCAGCCGCGGCAGGCGGGAAAGAACCAGAATCTCCAGCGCCTCCCAGTTTCCATTCAGCACGTCGGATACGCCGAAATCCGCCGCGCCGATCAATAACGAAATCCCGGAACAGCCCAAGAGAACTGCGGTCAGAATCAGCGTACTTTTAAATCGTTGAAGCATAACGTTCTCCTTTCATCGTTGAATGTTAGTTTAATCTAACATTGATGGAAAAATAAAAGAGTCGACGTCAGATCGATTCTTTTATTTTTTAGTTAGCCATATCTAACCTTAAGCGTAATCAGCTTACCATGACTGTGAAAAAAAAGCAAGCGTCCTTTCACCGGATTTCTGGAAGTTCCTGTAATCTGGCGAAAAGAATCATATTTCAGACGGAACCGTTTTCTTAGCGGCGGCATTCCCCTGCGTTTTAAACTTTCCTTATGGCAAAAGTCCCTCTGCGATTCTGAAGATTGAGGACAATTAAAAAACAGACGGTATCCGCAGTAATTCTTCCCTGGCTCAGGGTAAGAATAGAATTTCCATACAAAGAAACAGGCAGGATAAAGCGTTGTATAACCGTTTATCCTGCCCATTTCATCATGCAAATTCGACTAAGAACCTCCCCAGCGGCAGCCATCTGTTTTCGTGACTTCCCATTATGCGCTTGAAATGAATTTGAAAGAAAGCAGCTCCTTCTTTAATTGAAAGGAAGTCCGTTTGCTTAATAAACCCAGTTTATTTCCCGGCGATCTGTTCCACCCAGCGCCGTCCGGCCTGTTCTGCTTCCTCAAGCTGCGCCATGGACGGCTTAAACCGCACTTTCAAGGCTGGCATGACCGTAATCCGCAGCTGTTTTAACCGTTCTTCCAGATGAGCGAACGCTTCCCCGCTCCAGCCATAGCTGCCGAAGACTGCCGCAAACTTTCCGCCGTGCACGACCGGATTCAAATAAGAGAGAAGCATCCAGACCGGCGGCAGTGCTTCCGCCAGAATCGTCGGCGATCCCAACAGAAATCCCCGGGCCTGTTCCAGCTTTTCCACCACTTCCGTCACCGGGATCTGCGTCAGTTCCATCAATTCCGCTTTCCAGCCGGCACTTTCAATGCCCCGGGCGATCGCCTGCGCCAGCTGTTCCGTGTAGCCATAAGCGCTGACATAGGCCAGAATCAGCTTGTTTTCCAACTGCGGTTCCGCGCTCCACCTACGATATTGGTTTAAAATCTCCTCCAGCCCGCAATCCAGCACCGGTCCATGACCCGGACAGATCATCTTCACATCCAGCCCGGCCACTTTGTCCAGCGCTTTCCGCATGAATGGGCGAAATGGCTTTAAAATATGATCATAATAGTATTTTAACGCACTCTGATAGGCCGTTTGATCCTCGACCTCACTCACGCGCAGCCCTTCAAACGCATAATGTGCGCCAAACGAATCACAGGTAAACAAAATCCCATCTTCCTGTGCCAATGTAACCATCGTATCCGGCCAATGCAGATTGGGCGCCATGATAAACCGCAGCGTCTTTTTGCCAAGATCCAGCGTCATGCCTTCTGCCGCTGTCAGTGAGCGGAAATCCTGATTGACGATTTCCTTTAAGAATTGCAGCGCCGCCGGACTGCCGACGATGGTCAGATTCGGATTCACTTCCAACAACTTCGCGATCGAACCGGCATGATCCGGCTCGGTGTGATTCACGATCAAATAGTCGATTTGATCGACTGGCAGCACCGCTTCAACACGCTTTTCAAACTCATCAAAAAACGGAAGCTTGACCGTTTCGATCAGCGCCGTTTTCGCTGTACCTTTAAGGATATACGCGTTGTACGTCGTTCCATATTCCGTTTCCATGATGATATCAAATACCTTCAGCTGCGGATCCTGGACACCTACCCAGGTCAGGTCGTTGGTTATTTGTTGATTGATTGCCATCCTGCATCACTCCTTTATTCATTCTTTCCCAATATTCTGGAAATTAACAGAAATCTTTTCTTTCCTGATTATCATAGTCAAATTCTGAACAAATTTCTATCAGAATGCTTCCTGCTGATCAATTTTGCGGGGTCTTTCAGACCCGGGGAATTCTCTTTCAAACAAGGATGCAGAGCTTTGAAAAAAGGACTGATTCTGTCTTCTTTTCGCTTCTGATTTTTATCGGGAATCCATTAAAATTATTACAATTTCGAACAATAACCGACTATTTCGTCCAAATTTATCATGAAATCCGGATTGATTCCGCCAGGAAATCGTGCTATATTGTAGTTAGATTTTCAAGGCTATAACTATAATTTCACATGAGGAAAGGATAGTTAATTCCCGCGCTCATGTGTCTTTTATTATAGTGGCATAGGAGGACAGCTCATGGTTACAGGAAAAGTCAAATGGTTTAATGCTGAAAAAGGCTACGGATTCATCACGACGGATGAAGGAAAAGACGTCTTCGTTCATTATTCCGCGATTCAGACAGAAGGTTTTAAAACCTTAGACGATGGCGAAGCGGTAAGCTTTGAAGTCGTCCAGAGCGATCGCGGCGAACAGGCTGCGAACGTCTGCAAGCTTTAATTGTCTTTTCGAATCAGACATGCGAAAAGCACTCCTGCGAGTGCTTTTCTTCTTGGTTCAGGGTTTAAAAGAGAAATGTCTGAGCCTGTCCCCTGCCTCAGACAGTTGAGGGAACTTGGGGATAGATCAGACAAGCGACGTTCACGTCTGCTTTCTGTTTCATCCAGTAACAATGGACAGGAAAAGGCAGCGCCTCTCCCTCCGGCTCCATCGCCTCATTCTGCCGATCCTGCACAAACAGCCATAACGCCGCAGGATAATCCCGGGACTTGATGCCAGAAAGCAGATGTTCCAGTTCCGCGCTGATTTTACGCTCCTTTTTCACTTTAACAAATTCCAGGCATTGACTTTGGTTCAGCGGCTGTCCGTTATGCACTAATTGACTGATCATTTTGACCAGCCATTCGCCATTCCAGGGGTCCGTCAATCGGCTGCGAATCTGCCAGGATGGATAATCAGCCAGCGGTTGAGGACTGATAATTAAAATTGGCTGGGGAAAGGAAGCGGCCAGCTGCGGATCCACAGCTTTCGAGGAACATAGAATTGTCTGATCCCATTTTTCGGGACGGCTGCCGGCATCTTGAATTTGGATGTACTCAATGACGAGATCGCCCGTCTGATGGCGGATCCGGTGAACCTGATCCTCGGCCTGCGGGTCAATCGGATCGCATTGCAGGATTCTGATTTTCATTGCGTTTTCCTCCGATTCTGTTTCCAATGTATGTCCCGGAATCCATAAATATGTATGAGATCGGTGATAAACCGGAGCGGAATCTGAAGCGAAAGCTTGAAATAGAAATAAGGATTAAAAGAAAAAGGACCCGGCGAGCGGATCCTGTGAATCAGAGAAATTAATAGTTGGCTTTTTCAACTTCGAAGAAAGACTTCGCATAGCCGCACAGCGGGCACAGACCCGGAGCGTTCTTGCCGACCAGAGTATAACCGCAGATCTGGCATTTCCACATGACGTCTTCTTCCTTCTTGAAGACTTTGTCTTCCTTCACATTGCTTAACAGAGCCAGATAACGTTCTTCATGACGCTTTTCGATTTTGGCAACCATATCCATCTGGGCCGCGATCTTGTTGAAGCCTTCTTCACGCGCAATCTTGGCGAATTCAGCGTACATGTCAGTCCATTCGTAGTTTTCGCCATTGGCCGCATCCTGCAGGTTAACGTCTGTCGAAGGAATCTGATCGCCATGCAGAGCCTTGAACCACAGCATCGCATGTTCCTGTTCGTTGCGCGCTGTTTCCTCAAAGATATTCGCGATCTGCTCCATGCCTTCGGCACGAGCCTTCATTGCATAGTAAGTGTACTTGTTGCGGGCCTGAGATTCGCCGGCGAAAGCGCTCATTAAGTTCTGTTCAGTTCTTGATCCTTTTAATTCCATTGTTCTTTACCTCTTTCTTTCTCTTTTTCCTGTTTGTCTTTACACTGGTTGCAGCAGCCTTCCAACGAGATATTCAGATCTTCCACGCTGACGCCCATCTGGTCTTCCACCTGGCTGATCATCTGCTCCTCAACGGAGAAGGAAACGTCGAAATACCGCTTGCAGTATCGACAATAGAAGTGATGATGCTTTTTCGGATTTCCATCGTACATGAATCCAGCGCTGCGGTCCTGGAACTTCTGGATTTCACCCAGTTCCGACAACAGATTCAGGTTGCGATAGACGGTTGCGATTCCAATGGAAGGATCAGCTTCTTTTACCTTCTGGTAAACCTGCTCGGCATTCATGTGAATTCCTTCGCCGCGCATCACATCCAGGATCAGCTGGCGTTGCCTTGAATTCCTGCGAATCATCATCTCACCTCCTAATAACGATAACTGTTATCATTATAGCATAAGTTTTCTGAGAGTCAAGCCGCTGCGTTCAAATTTTTTAAATTTTTGATTGGTTTTCCGAACGGATATGCTGAATATCCCCCCTTGGACGCCGACGTTTGAGAACCGGGATCTTCCGGTGGGCAACGAGGGGAAAAATCCTGAATGAAGCGCATTGCCAAAAATGGAAACAGAAGTTGACAGGCAGACTTCTGCCGTGGAACAAAAGAAAACAAAAAATCAGGTATACCGGATAATCCGGGCCCTGACGTTTTGTTTTTGGATCAGTCTTTTTTACAGCTTTCTGGTTGATCGGGCTGTTGATTTTGTTTCCTTCTGCCGTAAGTTTATAAAAGCTGTGAAAGCAGATAAAGGAAAGAACCATGAAAAGAAGGTGGAATGATGCAGCTGTTCCTTGATTTTGCCGCGGCAATGCTCGTGCGTTTGTCAGGCTGGTCTGCCTAAAATCCTTCCGCGCCCCGGCCGCTGCGTATTTTGGGGTTGATTTTCTTCAGCGGCTTATTTCTTGTGCTTACCGTCATCACCCTTGGATCCGGTTCTCTGGCGATTGTTCTGTTTGCCAGGCAGAAAGGTGCGCAGGGAATCTTTTTTACAGTTCTTGCTTCAGGGCTGACCGGTTTCTGCCTGTGCTTCCTCAAAACTTTACTTAAGGAAATCCGGCAGAAAACGCATTAGTCTATGTTGAATCCGTTCTGATCCTTTCGGCATTTTTTTCATTATTTCCCAATTCGATATAAAAAGCTCTTTCGGTATCGGGGATTTCCGATCCAAAAAGAGCTTTCTTCTTTATGATTCCTGATGATATGCGCGGTAAATCTCATTCTTGGACACGCCGGATTCCTTCGCAATCTGCCTGATCGCATCAGCGGCGGACATCCCGGAACGGATCCGTTCGTTAATCTGATCGGTGATCTGCGCCATATCCAGAGCCGGCTGGCTTTCCTGTCCGCAGCCCTCCACAACGAGGACCATTTCGCCTTTCAGACCGGCCGCCGCCGCTTTCAGCTCGCTTAAGGTTCCGCGCAGAAATTCCTCATGCCGCTTGGTGATTTCCCGGGCCAGACATGCTTTGCGGTCGCCCAGAACGTCCAGACAATGCCCCAGCATCCGCTCAATCCGATGCGGCGCTTCATAGAAGATCATGGTGAACGGCAAGGATTTCAACCCTTCCAGCTCCTTCACGCACTCGCGGTCATTGCTGGAAAGAAATCCTTTGAACAAGAATGGCTGAGCTTTCAAACCGGACGCGACCAGCGCGTTGATCGAAGCACTGCAGCCAGACACCGGCACGACGTTATACCCCGCGGCCGTTACCTGCTCGACGATATTCTGCCCCGGATCGGAAATCAGGGGATACCCGGCGTCGGAAACCACCGCGACGGACTGACCTTGTTCAAGCAGATTTAACAATCCTTTGGCGCTTTCCCGTTCGTTATGAGAATGATGGGCGATCATGCGGGTATGAATATCGAACACTTGAAGCAGCTTCATCGTGTTGCGGGTATCCTCCGCGGCGATCACATCCACTGTGCGCAAAATCTCAATCGCCCGAGGCGTCATTTCTTCAAGATTCCCAATCGGCGTCGGTACGAGATACAGCGTCGGTTTTTCATTGGAAAAGCTTTGCTGGCGAATCATTTCTGATCCTCTCCCGGCGCATTTTTCGGCTGACCCTCTTTGCGGCCAGGGTGCCGCCGGCGGCGATTCGGCCGTTTCCGCTCCTGAGTTTTCGCCTCGCCATCACCTTCCTGCGCCTTAACTTCGCCTTCCGGTTTGACTTCCTTCCCGCTCTCCCGCGGCTTCTGATGTCTGCGGTTCTCCTGCGGTTTGCGATCCTCGCGGCGCTTTTCTTCCGGTTTTCTTTCTTCCGGCTTCTTTTCCGTTTTTTTCTCAGCCGGACGCCGGGCAGGTTCTCTGCGTTCCTGCTTTTTCTCTTCGGCAGGTTTTCGATCGGTTACTTTCCGATCGTCCTGACGCTCGGTTTCCTTCGCCTCCGCTTCCCGACGCTCGTGCGTTTCCTTACGGTTGTTTTCTTTCCGTTCGTTATCCCGGCGGTCATCCTTGCGTTCGCCAGGCCGGTTTTCTTTCTCTTTGTTTTTTGCGTTCTGGGCTTCCGGGCGACGGAACACGCCCTTTTCCATTAAATCCGCAAGCGTAATAAACTGTACGTTTTCCCGATTTTCCAGCTTGGCGGTCCCGTTGATCACGTTCATCGACGTCACGCGGTACAGCTTGCCTTCATATTCGACCTGAGCGTTCATCTTCGGTAATCCGGCGCGCAGCTGTTTGTAATTCTCATCCTCAAATTTCAGACAGCACATCAGCTTGCCGCACTGTCCCGACAATTTCTGAATGTTCAGAGCCAGCAGCTGGTTCTTCGCCATGTTGATCGACACGACGTCAAAATCATCCATGAACCGCGAGCAGCAGGTTTCCATGCCGCAGGTGCCCAGACCGCCGATGATCTTCGCTTTATCGCGCGGACCGATCTGACGCAGCTCGATCCGGCACTTGAAGATCCCCGCCAGTTCCTTTAACAGCTCGCGGAAATCGACACGCTCGTCGGCGACATAGACGAAGATGATCTTGCTTCGATCCAGCGTGTATTCGCAGCTGATCAGATTCATATCCAGCTTGAGCCGGGCCACTGCTTCCTGACAGCGGGCCAGCGCTTCTTTGGCCAGATCTTTATTTTCGGCATACATCTCGCGGTCATGCCGGGTCGCTTTGCGCAGCACCGGCTTGAGCGGCGTATTCTGGGTGTGCATCGACACGTCGCGCAGGTTGCTGATGATCTCGCCCATCTCGACGCCCCGGATAGTTTCCACGACGACATAATCGCCATATTCCAGCGTTTCATCGTTCGCGCCAAAGCTGTACGCCTTACGCGAATTCTTAAACCGCACGGAGACGACATAGCGGTAAGCCGGAGCCGGTTTGGATTCTTCCGTTTTTACAGCTTCCTGATTTTCACTCATCTTTCATTCCCTCCTTCATTTGATAAATTAACTGATCCGCCAACAATGGCAGATTATAACTACGGGACAGCTTGTCCCGGCATTCAAGCAAAACGATAATCAGCCGATCCAGCCGCAGCGGACGCTGATTCCAGTTTCCTATTTCCTCCGCCATCCAGGCCGGGCCTTCCGTATGCCCTACCGCGGCGTCGCGGAGAAATTGAAGCAGACAGTCGATAAAATAACCGAAGGTTCGTTTGTCCTTCTCCTTATCCTTGCTTCCCAGATACTCGGTCTGCATCCACACCAGCACTTCTTCTTCACGCAATGGGAATTCACGGATAAACCGGCGCATCATCAGCATTCCATTCTGGTACGCTTCATCCTCAGCCGTCTGTTTGATCTGATCGACGTCGCGGATCATGTGCGACAACAGATAGCCGTCGGTTTCGTCAAGCTGTTCTTCCAATGCGATCTGATGTATCTGACGCTGCGTCAGCGGCCGAAAGGTCAGCGTCTGGCAGCGGGAGACGATCGTCGGCAGAATCCGGTCCTGATTTTCCACAATCAGAATCGCGAGAGTATCAGAGCCTTGCGGCTCTTCCAGAAACTTCAACAGGCTGTTAAGTGCTTCGGGCGTCGTGTTCTCCGCGTTGTTGAGAATATAGACTTTCTGTCCGCTGCGCTCCAGTCCGGTTTTATTGAAACGTTCCTGCAGCGAGCGAATTTCCTCTTTTTTAATCGACTTGGACGCGCCGTCCAAAAGAATCAGATCGGCATAGTTGCCCTCCGCAATCCGCTGGCAGTCGATGCATTCTTCACAGGCGAATCCGTCGTGAACGTGCTGACAGATCCGGCTTTGCGCTAACAGAAGCGCCGTTTCCAGACGCGGCGTTCCCTTCTGCCCGACAAACAGAAACGCATGCGCCAGTTTCTTCTGCATTAACGCGTGTTTCAGCGTCTGATAAACGACCGGCTGCTGAGCCTGTAAGCGTTCAGCGAACTTCACGTTGGATCAGCGCTCCAATCGTTTTCACACAATCGTCAATCACCTGCTCAACCGGCTGGGAGGCGTCGATCACGATCATCCGTTCGGCAAACCGCCGACGCACCTGGCGATAGCCTTCACAGACGCGCAGATGGAAATCAATCTTTTCCTGATCGAGCCGGTCTTTGTCCTGCCGGCTGGCGATCCGGTCCAGCCCCTGTTGAGGAGCCAGGTCGAGATACAAGGTTTTATCCGGCCAATGGCCTTCGATCGCAAACTCGTTGATCGACAAAACTTCTTCGATCCCCAAATACCGGCCGACGCCTTGATAAGCCAGCGAGCTGTCGACGAAGCGGTCGCAGATTACGACCTTGCCTTCGGCTAAGGCCGGCAGTACTTTTTCGATCAAATGTTGCCGCCGGGCCGCGGCGTAAAGCAGCGCTTCGGTCTTGCTATCCATTGCCGTGTTGGCAGGATCGAGAATCACGCGGCGGATTTGCTCCGCAATCTCAATCCCTCCCGGTTCCCGGGTATATAGGGAATCAACGCCCATTTCCTGCAGCCGCTTCGCCACCGCCGTGCTGACTGTGGTTTTCCCGCTGCCGTCCGGGCCTTCAAATGTAATAAAATAACCTTTTTTCATATACGCTCACCCTTGATCTCCTGTGCTATTATATCACGGTTAACCGTAGTTACGCTACAACCTTTCCCTTCCTGCGCAGGCGGGATAGAACGCTGAATTTCTCCATAGAAAAGAACTATCCGCCCGGATAAACGGATAGTTTTCTTTTGTTAACGCTCTCTTTTTTCCCTGCGCTTAATACCGGACAGCCCAAAGCAGGTGGTAAAACTGATCATCACCGGTATCTTCCAGCTCCGCAGTCCAGTGCGGCATGCGGTCGAGATTGTCTTTCACCGTCTGAATAATCTTTTGATTGGCATTGTTCAATCCATTTTCGGCTTCGATCGGAATCCCTTCTACAATCAGCTTGTTATCCCAATGAGGCACATAGGTCACAAAATCCACGGTGATTCGATTATCTGATTGCTTTTGATCCAAAACGATCACACCGGGACTGGCTGGCAGCCAGTCGCCTTCGCGGGAATAGGCGACATAGCTGTTCACACTTTGGCTGTAAACGACACCGCTGCTTAACTTCCGGTTATCATAATCGTCATAAACATAATCCTGCCCGCTCAGCACCTTTGCCGCCTTGTTCATGTCTGGCTGGGTAACCAGCGAGCCATAGCCCTCGCGGATCGCGAAGTCCGCAAACCGCACCTGTCCTTCGGCATTCCTGCAATATCGGCCATCGCAGCCATAGTCAGGAATCGCGCTCATCAAGGTTGGCGCCAGCGCTTCCCAATCAATCGCAGAGGGATCGTCGAAGCCCTGATCCATCGCGGTGAACAGGTACAATGTTTTCTCAAGCTTTGTCGTATCCTTCAGATATAGCGTATCCTTATCATTAAAATTCATTTCCACTTCCAGCGTGATATCCGGCGTGATCGCCCCAGGTTCCAGAATATCAACATGCTGATCATAAAGTATAGCAAAGTTTTCTGCCAGTTCATTCAGATTCATTCCTGGTTTAATTTCAGCAGCGACTGCCACCATTTGTTGAATCAGAGTGCGCTGAGTCAGCGATTGATTCCAATATCGTTTAAAATAACTCAAACACTGACCATAAAGCGATGGTGCAAAATTCATTTTCTTCCCTAACGTCTTAGAATTCAATTCTGCGTCTTGAAGCTCCAAAGTTTGCGGGTCGAATTGAATGAGGAACCGCTGATGGTCTTCTGTAACGATTTCCGATTGCCAAACAGAATCAGAGCTCTTCAAATTCATCATAAGCTGCGCTGAAAATACTGCTGTTTTAATAACGCGATCTTTCTTTTTGTATTCGATCGTCACATCAGGAAAACCAAAAGTGATTTCAGAATTAATTAGATTGACGACAATATCTCCTTGACCCAATGTATCTGTAAAGACCCATGCCGCTTCAGTGATGTCCAGTTCATATTGATGACTAAAATCATACCAGGCTGCATTCAGGCGATCCATCACACCTTTATCATTCAGGAACTGCCGTAATAGAGTTTCTTCATTCGCTGTCGGCGTTGGCACCAACGAAGGCATCGGCACATCCGATGTCGGCTTCACGCTGCAGCCGCAAAGCAAAATCCCGATCATCATGACTGTGAGCGTTCTTGTCCAATGATGTTGTTTCTTCCTTTGCCTTCTTTCCCGGCCCATTCTTTCCCCCCCGTAATTCTTACATTCCTTCTTTCCCCTCATTGTAAAGGATAGAGGGGAAGGAAGGCAAGGTCTTTCATGAAATTAGAAGAATTAAAAAGTGGTTATCAGGAATGGTACAAAAAAAGACGCCCGAAAGCGTCCGAAATCCCTTTAGCAGTCTGTCTTGAGAGGTCTTTTCAACAGAGTCGATCTTACCTTTATAATCCGAAGCGCCTGGCCACCTGCGCTTTATCCAGCGCTTTGACTAACGGCAAGCCCAGAACGAAGCAGGCGATCAGCTCGCCAAAACCGACTTCCAGCGCATTGATCATAAAGCCGGTAACCAAAGCGGTTGGATAGAGAACATACGCCAATTCCGCGCCCACGATCACGGCGTTGAACAGCACCGGCATCAGCGCTGAAACGAGCGGCAGTCCTTTGACGCAGAGCTTGCGGAACTTCCAGGTCAGAAGAGCGGCCAGGAAAGTCGCCAGCGTCCCCGCCAGCACATCAAAAAAGCCTAACAAATTGACGCCCATGATCGCGCCGATCAAGTTAGTCAGAAAACAGCCCAGCGTCACGCCGGCAATCGCCTCCGGGAATAAAACCGGAAGCAGCGTCATCGCTTC
The DNA here is from genome assembly GCF_900120005.1 of Holdemania sp. Marseille-P2844. Classification (GTDB taxonomy): domain Bacteria; phylum Bacillota_I; class Bacilli_A; order Erysipelotrichales; family Erysipelotrichaceae; genus Holdemania. Next base: position 284,075 of record NZ_LT635453.1, on the reverse strand, counting down.
CGCGATCCGGATCTGAACCGGTCCGAATGAAAGCGGCGCTAACGCCAGAGAAACGGCGGCGTACAACGCGGCGATCACCGCGCTGATACAAAAACGAACTAAAGTTTTGTTTTTCATTATCTTATTGAATTCCTTTCGTGTTTTGTTTATTGTCAGGGGATTGCGACTGACATGTCTTCTCTCAAAACGTTTACTATTATAACAGATTTTATGAACTTATAAAGAGGAAGAAAACGATTGTTTTCCCAATCGTCTGGTTAAGTAGGATTCTGGAAAAAATCATATTGATATTTGTAAGATAAACTGTCTAATCAACTTGCTAACGCTTCTTTTATAAAATCGAATCATCCGAATGAAATCAGAAGCTCTTTCTTCACATCTGAAAACACACTTCCCTAATCGTGCGATTCCGTTTTATCATTTTTTCAATTTTCACTCGCCAAAAGGACAAAAAACCGGCGAACCGGTTTTCTGATCAAATTCAAATTCTCGATTCTTCCTCGCGCGGCAGCAGCGAGTCGCTTTCCGAATACAGCATAACGCACGCCATCAACATGCCGTAAACCAGCCGGATGATCAGCTGGACGATCTGCGAGGCCCAGGCCGCGCCGATGAACCAACAGGCCGCCTCGGCGATGGCGCATAACGTGAACGCCAGCATGTAGATTTTCATGCGGAGATCCGTTTCCTTCGCTTTTTCCCGCAGCCGCCGACGGCGGAACTGCCGCCAGCACCCTTCAAACATTTTCGCAAAGCCGAACAGTTCAAAGATCCTGCATACCAGCATCAGAATGCCGCTGTACCGCAGCGGCAGACTGGCCGCCAACGACAACAGACAGCAGATCATCGCGCCTAAAAGACCGACGCCGGAGATCAGAAACGCGCGGATTTCGCTGGCTCTGAAGCTCATCAGCATGCCTGCTGCGCACAAGCCGTAGCCGATCATATTAAAACCCCAAACCAGCCCTTCCCAAGGCAGTTTTACGATCGTCAGGGTCAGAAACATCAGGCCCCAGAAAATCAGAAGCATTCCCTTTTTCATTCGCTGCCTCCCTTCCGCGTGGTCGACAACAGGTTGAAGACGTTAAACCCTTCCTGCCGCTTGCGCTGGGTGGAAAACTGAAGATCGAACGGATTGCCTTTTTCATCTTCCAGAACCATCGTCGGGCTGAGCCGCATGGATTGCAGCGGATCGACCGTTTTGTCCTTAAAGCTGCCCTGAATCACGATCTCGCCCTGCGGCACAAGCAACCCTTTCCATTCCTCCACCGGCTTGTCGTTGATAATCAGTTCCAGCACATCCAGCACATTTTCCGTGGTCGTACTGGAAATACTGGCAAAATGCAGCATTTTCGTCGCGTTTAACCGAATCGTAAAGCTTCCGTCATCCTTGGACGTCATTTCCGTAATTTCATACGGACCTTCATTTTTTTCTTTCGGCACCAGCTTCAGCTTGCCCAGCCGGATCTGTTCCTCACTGCCGTCGGTGAACGTCAGGATCGCGTCGGACAAGTCCAGCCCGCCGCTTTCCGGCCACTCCGTGTCCATCGGCGCGATGACCGCCTGCACCGTCGTCACTTCAAACGGACCGAAGCTCTGCGTCGTGCGCCCGATCACATAGACCGGAAAATCCCTGGCGACAAAGCGCATCGTTGCGACGGTTTTCGGTTCGTCCTGAGCGCTTAAATAACTGAATTCAAAGCCCATCATTTCCGCCGAACTGCTCTGATAGATCAATTCGGTATTCTGTTCGATAATCGTCAGGCTTTCCACCCGGAACACGCTGACCAGAAGCAGCAGCACCACGGCGCACAATCCCAGTATGCCGGTCAAAATCAGTAATAAACGATTGCCTTTTCGCATAAGTCAGCCCCTTTCTATCGTTGGTTTCCAATGGTATTTCACCGTTTTTTCGGCGGCGCTTTTTTTATCATGATCAGCCGGATTATTTCCTCAATTTCCTCTTGTTCCAGAATTCGATAACGGATCCAGCCGCCTTCCTCCCCGCACGGATACCGGTTTTCCCACAGAGTCCGCGCCTTTTCACTCCATGAGGACAGGCTCTCTTTCATCAACGGCACGCGCGCGTCGCCGATCTGAAGCATCACGGTGAACGCTCCCTGTTCAAAAAAGACGTAAACTAAGTGAACAGCCTTGTGACTGTACTTCACACCCCAACCGTAATCGTTGCCAAAAGGGAAGCGGAATTCTTTGCGCAGATCGTAAAGATCCGCAAGCCGTGTTTCCAACAGGTTCAGATAAGCACAAGCTTTCATGCCCAGCGTATTTTGAATTTCCAGAGTGGAGGGACGATGCCCGCCGTCCAGCATGCGTTCATACATTTCATCCGCCTCCTGTCTTCCTTATTGGTCATCAGTCCTTTCCTGCGACAGGAAACACCAATTTCCGATTGGCTTTATTATCTCATTGAATGCTTTCAGATTCAATGAAGGAGCGGTGAACAGTTTGGGACTTTTTGTCTAATTTCATTGAAATATTTCAATTTTACAAATTTCAATCATTTTCCCAGACAATTTTCAGAGGACTTTTCAAATACGAGACGCAATTCGTGATAAAATAAATAAAATCGCAGGAGGAATATCCATGAAATGTCAGGAAGCCGCATCCTTATTAAAGAAGAATATCGAACAGATCATGGTCGGCAGCGAACAGAGCTGCGACCTGATCATGATGAGTTTATTAGCCGGAGGCCACATTCTGTTAGAAGACGTGCCCGGCACCGGAAAGACGACGCTGGCCAAAGCAGTCGCCCAATCGCTGAACCTCTCGTTTAAACGGGTTCAGTTTACCCCGGATCTGATGCCGTCCGATTTGATCGGCATTCAGTTCTACAATCAGGCCAAAGGGGAATTTGAGTTCCGGCCGGGTCCGTTATTTACCCAGCTTGTGCTGGCGGATGAGATCAACCGCGCCGCCCCGCGCACCCAGTCAAGCTTATTGGAAGCGATGGAAGAACACCAGATCAGCGTGGAGGGTACAACCTATCCGCTGCCAGAGCCGTTCTTTGTCATCGCAACACAGAACCCGATTGAAAATCAGGGAACCTTCCCGCTGCCGGAAGCGCAGATCGACCGGTTTATGATTCGCATTCATCCCGGCTATCCTTCGCCGCAGGAGGAACAGCGAATGCTGAAAAATCTCAGCGCACAGGCGGCCGCGCCGCAGCTCTCGCCGGTGCTCGACGGAAAACAGCTGCTTACATTGCGCAGTGAGGTCGACGCAGTTCAGATCCATGATGAGCTGTTGGCGTATGCGCTGCAGGTCGTAGGCAGAACGCGGGCGCATGAGCGGATTCAATTAGGCGTCAGTCCCCGCGGAGCGCTGGCGTGGGTGCGCTGCGCGAAAGCAACGGCCGCGATCCAGGGGCGCGATTATGTGCTGCCGGATGATTTGAAAGCCTGTGCCCAGCCGGTGCTGGCGCATCGTTTGATTCTGGGCGGATTAAGCCTCGGATCGGACCGGCAGGCGGAAGCCGTGCTGGCGCAGATTCTGGAAGAGATCCCGGTTCCGGTTGAAAAGTTTCAGGGTTGATTCCTCATGACATTGTTGTTCATCTTCGTCCTCGGTCTGATTCTCGCCCAGCTGGGACGCTATGATTTTGAACGCCGCGGCGCTCGGGAGTTAACGGTCACGCTGCTCAGCGACGTCAGCCGGCTGGAACCGGGACAGACGCTGACGCTGACGGTGATTCTGGAGAATAAAAAGCGGATGAGCGTGCCGCATGCCGCGGTGCGGATCACTTTTCCCGCGATTCTGGAATGCGAGGAAACCGATCTGTCCCTGACCGGCGAAAGCGCGACGAATGCGTTTGTCCTGCATACGACGCTGAGTGGACGCCAGAAGAAAACCCGCACGCTGCAATTCACTGCGAAGCAGCGTGGGGCTGGCGAATTCCGGGCCGCAACAACGCTTTCCGATTATCTGAATCTGACCCAGCTGGACGGTCCGCAGGCTGCGCCGCGTTTATGCGTCGTCCATCCCCTGCGACAATTCCCGGCGGCGCTGGATGCCCGTCCGTGCGGTCTTCAGGGGCAGCAGTCAGTACGCCGCTGGCTCTATCCGGATTCGATCTTTTATACCGGCGTGCGTCCCTATCAGCCGCAGGACAGCTTCCGCGATATCGACTGGCGGGCGACGGCGCGGTATCAATCGTTTTATGTCAAAGAATACGATCATACCTCCGATCCGGCATTTTCGATTTTCTTAATCCTGCAGTCGATTCAGAATCTGTTTGCGGATGATACAGAATTTATGGAAAGCGCGGTGCAGTTCGCGGCCGCCGTACTGGACCAGAGCCAGCGCCAACAGCTGTCTGCAGCGCTGGTCACCAATGCCGTCGTGCGCTTTACCGTCGCGGATACCTCGGCGTGCGATACCAGTCTGAACCATACGGTCAGCTGTCTGGATCTGTTAGCTTGTGCCGCACCCTATCCGCTGGGTGAACCGACGCGGTTATTTCAGCGATATCCACAGCTGTTGGATGCCTCGCATCATTGCCTGTTCATTCTCAATTCATTGACGGACGCCATCCGCGAATGGGTGATGAAACTCTGCGCCCAGGGCACGGCCGTCACGCTGGTCTGCTGGACGCTGCCCGATCCCAGGACACTGCCGGCGCGTTGTCAGGCGCTGCCGCTGCGGAAGGAGGGAACAGAATGAAACGGTGCTTTCCTTATCTGATCGCCTTCCAACAGGTTCTGTGCGGATTGTGGATCATGCTTGTCTTGGCGCAGGCGTTTCTGTCCGGAATGCTTTTCCTGCCGGGATGTGTCCTGTTCTTCATCCTGCAATGGGGCCTGTCGCTGCTTTCCAACAAGAAAAAACCAGCGCTGCGCTCTGGCCTGTTGTGGCTGAACATCGTGATCTTTGCGCTTCTGCTTCCCTTGCAGAAAAATATTCCGGCGATTGCGTTAACCGCCGTCGGACTGATTCTGGAAACCGGCCTGATCCTGACGCTGGAAAATTTCCGGGATTGTTCCTGGGGACGGTTGGGGATCGGCGGCTTAATCCTGATCCTCATCAATACGGTCAGCGCCAGTCCGGACCTGATCCGCAGCTCATTGCTGCTGGCACTGGCGGCGTTATGCCTGCGCGTGCAGTCTCAACTATTCAATCCGGCTGATCCGGCATCCCTGTACCAGCTCGATCCCGATCAGGAAAAACTGTTGCTCAGGATGGCTGGAATTCAGCTTGCGGCCACGTTGGCGATCGGGCCGCTGAGCGCTTTGATTCTTGCCGCCGCTGAGGGAGCAGGCCAGGTGCTGACCTGGATTTTAAGCCGTCTGATCGAAATTTTCGCGTTTGTCTTCTCGGCGATCATCCTGTCGCTGCAAAGTCTGATCCGCTGGATTCTGGCGCATCAAACAGGAACAGAAGTCACGATGCAGCCGCCCCAGAGCGAAGCAACGATCACGCAGAACCCAGAATCCGCAATGACGACTTCGCCGCTTTTCAATGGAATTCTGACTTTGATCCTCATCATCGCCGCCGGGCTTCTGCTTTTTCTCTTACTTCGCTGGTTCATTCGTTTAATCCGGAAAACGCATTACCCTTCTCTGGAAGGCAACTTCCGCAGTGAGAAAATCGCGGCCTCCGCGCTGGAACCCCGGCCGACACTGCGTCAGCGTCTGCATTCCTGGCTGCATCCGGAAGCACTTTCGCCCGTAAGAAAACAATATAAAGAAGCGGTTGACGAGCGAATTCGGAAAGGACATCCGTTCGCCCCTTCTGCGACGCCATGGGAATATTGGCAGGAAGTTCAGGACGAAGAACCGGACGATCAGTTCAAAAAACTGACGCACGCTTATAATGAAGAACGTTATCGTCCTTAACGGCTTGTAACATTAAGGATTTGAACATCCGTTATCTGGATGGAAAGCGAGGGATTCCCGTTTTGGATTTCCCTCGTTTTTCTTTTAAAGCACAGCTTCCCTGTCCCCTTTTATTTTACTTTCGGTACTGTCTGGTGCTGCGAAGAAGTCAAAGTTATTCCGCGGTTTATCTCCCGATGGGAATTTCGCATCTTCCAATACCGTTCAGCAGGAGCATTGCACGACGCTCACGCAAGCCCGGACGATTACGACAAAACCGCAAAACCGGATTTCCAATAAGACGAATTCTGCCGAAATTTCTTCTTTAACCCACCGCTGCCGGCGACGACAGGTTCATCCCCGCTTACTGACTGCCGGATTCAGGAAAAAAAGAAAAAAAGATAGAACAGAGCATAACCTGCCGTTCTATCTTAGACATCATTTTTAGACATCATTCGGATTTTGCGGTTTTCGGCCGCCGCGTCTTTGGCTTGGACAAAGCGTCACAGGTCGCTCGGACGATCTGTGCCAGTCTTTCCCGGTCATCCAGATCTTCCATCAAAAAACTTTCCTTCGCGCCCGGATAAGCCGGCGCTTTTGGACAATCCGGCATCCTGGCCGCCACCTCCGGCGTGATTTTAATAAACAGCTGATCGTCGCAGATCACCGCAAAGAACACCTGATCGCAATACAGGCCAACCTCCCCGAACATTCGTTTCCAGGTAATTGTGCCGGCCAAAGCCAGCTGATCGCACACATACCTGACAAATTCCAATGTCGAAGCCATTGTCAGAAACAGGCAATGTTGCTATCGGTACGGGATTCTGTCCCGCCGATCAACGTGCCGTTCTCCATTCTGAGAATCATCTGTCCCCTGCCGAAAACGCCGGGATCCAGACAAACCTCAATCCGGTGTCCCCGCTTCTGCAGCGCCTTCGCTAAAGCGGTCGGGAAGTGCGGTTCAACGAGAATCCGGTTGTCCCGTTCCCACAGCCAGCGCGGCGCATCCAGCGCCATCTGCGGATTGAGATGAAAGTCGATCAGGTTCATCGCCACCTGGACATGCCCCTGCGGCTGCATATAGCCGCCCATGACGCCGAACGGTCCGACTGCTTTCCCCTCTTTCATCAAAAATCCCGGAATGATCGTGTGATACGTCCGCTTGCGCGGCTCTAAATAATTGGCATGCTTGTCATCCAGCGAGAAATCATGACCCCGGTTCTGCAAGGAAATGCCGGTGCCCTCAACGACGATGCCGCTGCCGAAGCCCATATAATTACTCTGAATATAGGACACCATGTTGCCTTCCTCATCCGCCGTGCATAAATACACCGTTCCGCTCTGCGGCAGCTCGCTGACCTGTGGATCCTGCGCAATGTCCGTGATCTGAGCGGCGCGCAGACGCCCCAGCTGCGGATCAAGCAGGTGTTCCGTTTTCACCTTCATTGCCTTCGGATCTGTAATATAGAACAAGCCATCCTTGAACGCCATCTTCATTGCTTCCAGCTGACGGTGAACCGTTTCCACGTGCAGCTTCTCATGAAATTGGAATTCTTTCAGAATATTCAGCGCCATCAGGGCGACGATCCCCTGCCCATTCGGCGGAATTTCACAGATTTCATAGCCGCGGTAATTCAGCCGGATCGGAGTGACCCATTCATTTTCAAACGCTTCCAGATCCGCTTTGCGGAGGTACCCGCCATATTTGCGGCTGCAGGCGTCGATCTGATCGGCAAGCGGGCCATGGTAAAAGCTGTCCGCCTGCGTGCGGCCGATTTCTTTTAATGTTTCCGCATGATTTTTCAAGGTGATCACATCCCCCGCCTGCGGCGCTTGTCCCTGCGGAGCGAACGTCGCAAACCATTCGTCAAACTCCGGTTTCCCGGCAAATTCTTTTTTGTACTTGTCAAAAGCCGCCTGCCAGTAATGCGCTAAAACCGGGGAACATGGATAGCCTTCTTGGGCATAGCGGATCGCCGGGGCCAGGCATTGCGCCAGCGTCAGCTTTCCAAAGCGCTCGTTCAGGCTTTTCCAGGCTTTGACCGCGCCCGGCACCGTGACCGGCGTCCAGCCGAAGGTCGGCATCGTCGAATGACCCTGAGCTTTGACCTGTTCAGCACTGATCGCCTGCGGTGCAAAGCCGGAAGAATTCAGCCCGATCAATTCTCCTTTATGCCAGACGATCGCAAACGCGTCGCTGCCCAGTCCGTTGGCCGTCGGTTCCACGACCGTCAGGGCAGCCGCCGTCGCCACCGCCGCGTCGATCGCATTGCCGCCTTGCCGCAGCATTTCCAAGCCGGCTGCCGACGCCAGCGCGGAACCGGTACAGACCATCCCTCTGCGCGCCATCACCGGATAGCGGTTGGATGAAAACGGTTGATCAAAACAGTCGAAATTCATCATTGTTCTTCCTCCAATAAAGCTTGTAATTTCAGCGTCATCGCGATCGTTTTCCCGTCGATAATCTCACCGCGCATCACCTGATCGACGACGTCCTTCAACGGCACCTTTACGCAGTTCAGGAATTCATCTTCATCCAGATGCGTACCGACAAAGGTCAGTCCCTTTGCCCAATACATCTGTATTGTTTCTTCCAGATACGCGCCGGTCGGCACCATCTCGCCCATAAACTCAAAGGTTTCAGCGGTATAGCCGGTTTCTTCCTGCAGCTCCCGCTTCGCGGTGACTAACGGATCCTCGCCAGGTTCTCGTTTGCCTGCCGGGACTTCGCGCATGATCCGCTGTTGGGCATAGCGGAATTGATCGACGAGAAGCAGCTCATTCTGATCGGTCAGCGCTGCGATCGCCACGCCGCCGGGATGTTCAACGACCTCACGGATCGTTTCCGTCCCGTCGGGCAAGGTAACTTCATCATGCCGCACATGAATCAGCCGTCCGGTAAAAACCCGTTTTTGTGAATTGGTTTGTTCAATCAGTTTCATTATTCCCCCCTGTTTTCCGTTTCCCGTCTCCATGACTTTGGAGCGTCCTGACGGAATTCCTTTTCAGGCTCTGATTTAGTTATAGAGAGATTTCATGGAAAAATCAAGATGAAAATCGACTTCCTCAATATTCGTGCAATCATCTTGCTTCACCTGACTTTCCAGAGGTTTATAATAAAAGGAGAAAAGGAAGAAGGAATGCGTCATGAAAACGACAGGCATCGTTTTAACGATCCTCTCCGCTCTCTTGTTTGCCATCTCGCCGGTTTTCGTCAGTTGGACTTATGATTGGGGTAATAATCCGCTGACCATGGTCATGTTCCGTAATTTGTTTGTGCTTCCGGTTTTGTTCGTTCTGATGCGGCGCAGCCGGGTTTCGGTTAAGCTGCCGCGGGATCAGTTTCTCGCCCTGTTGTTCGTTGCAACAATGGGATCCTGTCTTACGCCGCTGCTTTTATACAGCAGTTATTCCTATATCGGCGTCGGCGCCGGCACCACGCTGCATTTTTTCTACCCACTGTTCGTCGCTTTGTTCTGCCGTTTTTTCTATCACGAGAAATTGGGCAAAATTAAAGTTCTGGCGTTAATCCTGGCCTTGACCGGCACCTTGTTTTTCATGGACTTCGGCAATCTGAAAAACCTGACGGGCGTCGCGATAGCGCTGGCTTCAGGAATGACCTATGCATTTTATCTGGTCTTGCTGGAAAAGAAAGGATTATCCCGGATGAATCCATTTCTTTGTTCATTCTGGCTGGCTTTGTTTGCGGCCGCCGATCTCTTTCTCGTCGGAACGTTTACCGATGGTCTGCATTATCAACAGCCGGTCATTTCCTATCTGACGATGATTGTGATCGCCATGATGACCTCGTTTCTGGCGGTAGTCCTGCTTCAAAAAGGTATTGAAGCTCTGGGTTCCTCAACCGCTTCGATTTTCTGCCTGTTTGAACCGATCGGCAGCGTGATCTGCGGCGCATTGTTATTGCACGAAGAATTAACGACGGCGAAGATCCTCGGCTGCCTGATCATTATTCTGGCAGTGATTTTATACATTCTTGCCGGAAAGAAAAAACCAGATTCACAAACCGAAAGATTAAAATCATAACTCCAGTTGATTTTGCCCCTTCGTCAACCGGCTTCATCCCGATCGCTGCCTGCGGATTTAACCTGTTATTCAAAAAATCTGTGTGGTTATCCCTGCGTTTCATTCCTGTTTATTATTTTCAGGGATGAGTTGAATTATATTTACAAAATAGCTGCTGAGATGTTCCTGCGTCGCCGGTTTTCTGCTTTTATCATTTCGCTTTGGCTTCAAACTGGTATAATGAAAAAGATAAAGGAATGAACTCGTTTATTATCGCAGAGGTGAAGGAATTGAAAAAAGGGGTAAAAACAGGATGCATTATCATCGCCGTCATCCTGTTGACCGGCGGCTGCGGCTATGGCGCGGCCAACTGGGCGATGGATGCGATGCTTAACAAAATGGAACATGGCGAAACCATCGAGAGCGAAACGGCAGCGATCGCGCCGGAAGTCAGCGAAGCGGTGAAAGAACGGAAGCTGGTGAATATCGCTTTGTTTGGCGCGGATAACAGCCAGGGGCCGACGGGCACCGACGAGGACCGCAGCGACGCGATGAAAATTGTATCGCTTGATTTTGATAACAAAAAATTAAAAATTACGTCCGTGGAACGGGATGTCGTCGTCTGGATTCCCGGCGATCATCAAAAATACGGACATTTCAACTGGGCTTACTGGTTCGGCGGCGCAACGCTGGCCGTTCAGACCCTGAATTACAACTTGGACCTGGACATCACGCAGTATGTGACATTCAGTTTTAACGCGGTGGAAAGGCTTGTCGATCTGATCGGCGGCGTCGACATTGATCTGACGGCCAGGGAAGTCGGGGCGCTGACAGGAAAAACGAAGCACAGCGTGCAGACGGGAACCAATACGCTCAATGGCTACGACGCGATGATGTACTGCCGGCAGCGCTACATCGACAGTGATTTCGTGCGGATGGACCGCCAGAACAACGTGATTAACGCGATCATCGCCAAACTGAAGCATAAGAATATTCTGGAATTGATGGAGATCGTCAACGACATGCTTCCCTATATCACGACGAACCTGACGAATTCCGAGATCAAAAAATATCTCGTTTCATTGTTGAGCTTCGATCTGACCAGAATTGAAACGTATAAAGAACCGAGCGGCGAATATGACGATATCATGCGCTGTCCGGGACTGGGTGGTTATCTGGTGCGCAGTTACAGTGATATGGTGCGTCATCTGCATGCGAATATTTACGGTGATACGGATTATCAGCCAAGTCAGACCGTCATGAACAATGAAGAAAAAATCTATAAAACTTATGGGGAATTCAAGAAATAGGTGCGGGAATGCGATAGACTGCGGTTTTCTTCACTATCTCAGCGATGGAATTCCACTGTTTCTCACTGCGCCGATTAAAGCCTCTGAGCGCAACGTGCGAGGGAAAACAAGAAGCCGGTAAACAGAGAGAGGGATAACAATGATACCAGGTTTAGGGACATTGATAAACGGATTGGCGGTCATCGGCGGCGGGCTGCTGGGTCTGATCTTCCGTAAAGGTCTGCCGCAGCGGTTTCAGGACACGTTAATGCAGGCGCTGGGCTTGTCTTCGATCTTTATCGGAATTTCCGGAGCCCTGGAAAAAATGTTGGTGATTCAAAATAGTGCTGTCAGCGTACAGGGCACAATGTTGTCGGTGATCAGCCTGGCTGCCGGCGCGCTGGTGGGCGAAGGAATTAACCTTGAATTCCGGTTTGAGCAATTCGGAAGCTGGCTGAAAAAGAAAACCGGCAGCGATCAGGACGATCAGTTTATGGAGGCGTTCCTCACCGCTTCGCTGACGATCTGCGTCGGAGCGATGGCGATTGTCGGCGCGCTGCAGGACGGCTTGTCCGCCAACCCGTCGCTGTTGATCACTAAAGCAGTGCTGGATTGTCTGATCATCATGATCTTTACTTCGGCTTTGGGTAAAGGCGCGGTCTTTTCCGTCATTCCGCTCGTTTTGTTCCAAGGCTCGATCACTTTCCTGGCGCGGCTGATCGCCCCGGTGCTGACGGATGGGATGATCGCCAATCTGGCCATGACCGGTTCCATGTTAATCTTCTGCGTCGGCGTCAATCTGATGTTTAACACTAAAATTCGGGTCGCTAATCTGCTTCCCGCCTTACTGATCGCGCTCTTATTGACGCCATTATTTTAATCAATATGATTAAACGATTTTTTCCCTGTTAAAACGAAATAAAAAGCATATCTGTCCTGATGCTCCCGCGGCAATTTTGCGTCCCGCTGTTCCGGGAGCGCTTATTCGCGGCAGGAAGAGATGCTTTTTTTAACTCCTTTATTTCTTTGATTCGTTGTTCAAATTCATTGATTATTTTCCGTCAATCTGTTCCTCACAATCCTGTATCACGCGTCTGCCTTGCTTTATTATAGAAAGATTACGCCTGCCCGGCCTGAATTCTTTCTGACGAACTGTCCGTTAAGTTTTTCAGCCAGTTGCCTTTTTTCAGAAAACCCGTGGCCAGGCAAACTTTGACTAAACCCGCGCCTTCGACGATGCAGTAAGCGGGAAACAACGAAACCCGGAATACCCGCGCGACAAGAAAGCTCAGCAGCACCGGGCCAAACCAGGTAAACAGGCCGTCGATGATCAGCACCGACTTCGTGTCGCCGCCCGCCCGCAGAATATAATAAACCGTGTTCGCGTAGCCCTGCGTCCAGGCCAGAAACGCCTTCGCCAGAATTAAAACCGCCGCCATCGAAACATTCGCCGGACTCAGCGAGAACCAGACCGGCGCCCAGCGATGGATCGCCACTAAAATCAGACCTCCTGCCAGATACACCGTCAGCGCAAAGCCGATCATTTTCTTTGCATCCTGCTTTGCCTGGTCCAGCTTCCCTGAACCTAACGCCTGACCGATGATCACCCCGACCGCCACCGAACAGCCGCTGAAGGCAACGTAGACCAGATTGCTGATGTTGTCGACCACCGTGATCGCCGGAATGTACTGTTCCGCGATAAAGCTGTAATTAATAAAGATCATGTTCAGCCCCAGCGACCAGATCAATTCGTTTCCCATCAGCGGCAGCGCCTTGCGGATAACCGTCCAACGCATCGAAGAGGGCAGATGATTTTTTAACCGCAGCTTCAGCGTTGGCAGATATTTGCGGGAGGCATAGAACAAATAAGCCGCTTCCAAAAACCGCGCGATCATCGTTGCGGCCGCTGCGCCGATCACTCCCCAGCGCGGAAAGTGGAATAAACCATAAATCAGCAGCGCGTTTAAAACAATGTTGACAAGGCAGGAAATCACGCCGGACACCATCGGAATCGCCGGCCGGCCCATGACGCGGCACGCCACGCTGATCATCGACGTGCAGGCAAACGGCAGCAGCGTCCACAGCAGCACGCCTAAATACGCTTCCGCATCTGCCAGCACCAGCGGATTCTGAACGAATAAACCGAGAATCGGCTGCGGGAAAATGACCAGAATTCCGGTCACCAGAATCCCCATCACACAGCACAAGCCAAGTCCAAAATTATACAGATCGGTAATCTGATCCTCCTGCCGCGCCCCCATGTATTGCGAGATGAAGATTCCGATCCCATTGCTTAATCCGAATAAAATCAGCTGATAAACAAAAAAGACTTTGTTGACGATCGCCACCGCGCTGATCGCATTCTCCCCGATCCCGCCGATCATCATCGTATCGCACAGGTTCAGCATATTCGTTAAAAGCTGCTGGATCATGACCGGCAGCGAGAGTAAAATTACCCGTTTTAAAAACGCCCAGTTTTCCCGCTTCATCCTGAATTCCCCCTTATTCAAGCTGGTTATGAGAGATATTGTAAGGCGAAATCACAATGAATGCAAGACGGCGGGAAACGTCCGCAGAGAATGGGCGCCGTATTTTTGGGATCAATATTGCAGCTTTCCAGAGAGGATCGCTGCCTTGCATCGTTGCCTGAACTCAATTTTTCCCTCTGATTGACAAACTCATTGAAGCCCGCCATATCCCAGAGAGCAGGCACGATAAGAAGGGTGTCCGGCTTGTTGTCAAGCTTCGCTTCTTTCCGCTTTCCCGAATTTGCTTCCCTATCTCCGCAAATCCTGCAGCAGTTAAACTCGCCGATTGATTCTGATCGCTGTTTAACCATTTCATATTTCCTTGTTCTCGGCCGCTATCCGCTTGCTGAATTCAGCGGTTTTCCCCCCTACGCCAATCGCAAGCAGCCTTTTAAATATGGGAATTTTTAGTGAATTCCCCGGGCTTTCTTGATCTTTCCGGGGAACTCGTTTAAAATAAGCCAAGTTGTTCGTTCTGTGAAAGCGAACATGAAAGGGGGATAAACACCTTGAACCACGTGTTAAAAAATATAAATAAGCATCGGCTTCGGATCGGAGGCTTGTGCCTGATGAGCGCGACGCCCTTTACCGCCGTCTTTCTGATGCAGTATGTCTACTGCGGCGATCCGTGGCAAATTTCCGCGTCCGCCTTTCTGGCCAACGCGATCTGCGTCGGCGTGCTTTATTATCTGCTTTGCGCCCTGATCCGCAAACCGGCCGCCGCCAGCGTTATGATCCACACGGCCTGCGCGCTTTTAGGCGCGATCAATTATTTCGTCTCCGTCTTCCGCGGCACGCCGGTTCTGCCCTGGGACCTGACGGCGCTGAACACGGCGCTGGCCGTCTCTTCCACCTATGATTTTACGCCGACCGGGCCCATGATCATCGCTGCGGTAGTTTTGATCGGAGCGTTGATCGTTCTCCTTCATTTCCGCAGATTTGACGTACTGCCCCATGCGCTCTGCCGACGCTTTCCCCTGCCGCTGCGGCTTCTCTGCCTGACGCTGGCGCTGCTTTGCGCGGTCTTCACCTCTCCGAAAAACCTGGCCCGCTTCAACGTTCAGACAGATGTCTGGGATCAGCGCGGCGCTTATCAGAAAAGCGGAATCCTCGCTACCTTCCTGCGCAATACCGAATTCATGAACGTTGAAGTTCCTTCCGATACCTCCAGAGAAAAGCTGGATCAGATCTTAAGCTCCGTCTTTGCAAAGGAGCCGGCTCTGACTTTGAATCAGAAACCGCATATCATCGCAATCATGAATGAATCGTGGGCAGATTTTGAAGAATTCGGCAATCTTCAGCTCAGCGAAAGCGTCATCGACGGTATTTCCAAGCTGGATAACGCCCGGTTCTCCCACGCCTATGCTTCCGTTTTCGGCGCGGGTACCAGCGCCAGTGAATTTGAGTTTCTCACCGGAAATTCGATGGCCTTTCTGCCCTCTGGAAGCATCCCTTATCAACAATATATTTTAAAGGATTCCTTTTCTCTGGCTTCCCAGCTGAAACAGCTCGGCTATCAAACGGCGGCGTTTCATCCGGGCGAGCGGAGTTCCTGGCAGCGGGATCAGGCTTATCCGCGGCTGGGCTTCGACTCATTTAAAAGCGCGGACGAACTGGACGTTCCGATCATCACAGAACATGGCTATGTCAGCGATGAAACAGATTTTGATCAGATTGTGTGGGACTATGAACATCGTGATCCCGACAAACCGTTATTTCTGTTTAACGTCACCATTCAGAATCATGGCGCGTACACTGTCAAGGACTATCCGGCGGAAATTCGCCTGATGGATCAGCCGGGCGTTTATCCGATGGCCGAACAGTATCTGACGCTCGTTCACAAAACGGAAGACCAGTTTCTGCGGCTGACTGAATATTTCAGCCGACAGGATGAACCGGTGCTGATTCTGATGTTCGGCGATCACCAGCCTTCCGTGGAACCGGCATTTCTGAACAAAGCTTATGGCGTGGAAGACGGCACATTATCCATGGAAGAGTATATGAACAAATTTCGGGTTCCGTTTGTCCTCTGGGCTAATTACCCCCTGCCGGAAACAGCGCTGCCGGAAATCAGTCTTAATTTTCTATCGTCGCTTCTGTTAGACTATGCCGGATTGGAAACGGATGCTTATGGTCAGTATTTACAGACTCTGCGCACATCGCTGCCGGTCGTTACCTTTGCGGGCTATATGGATTCGCAGGGAAATGCGTACAGTCATTGGGAATCTACGGATTTCACCGCTGTCCTTGAGGATTATCAGACCCTGCAATATGAGCGGCTGTTTGGCAGCGGTTATTTTCAGGATCAATTAACGGAAAAGGCCGAAACTTTATCCCATCCCTGAGCCGGATCTTGGAAACCGATGAGCAGAGAATAAGATTTTCGCTCAAAGATTTCCGTTTTATCTCTAATGCTGCTTACGAAAACAGCGGATTGCCTGACGGTGTACATAACGCCCGGGCAGTCCGCTTTTTATCTCTCATTTTCCTGTTTCTGATGAAGAAACAGGTAAATAGGGGAAGGGGAATGGCTGAAAAATGATTACCGCACGATGGAGCGAAGAGGCGAGTTAGAGCGGGTTCAATGAAGACTTCAATTTTTCATCTGCACAAAAGCAAAAAGAAGCGAAATTCAATCCGCTCCTTTTCCCGTGTTCTTTCTTAAACTTGAGGAAAGATAAAAAGACAGGGGTACGAAGTTTTGATAACGCTTCATACCCCCTGCTTCTTTGCATGAAAATTTCAGGTCTGCCCTAAGCTGAGGAAGAACCTTTTCCTGATCCTGATTCTTTTTTGGCAAGCTCTGCCCTTTCAGCACCCTGCGCCTGAAAGCAGGCTCCCTGCCGCAGATTTCTGCATTCCAACAGTTTGCGTGAAATCCTGATTTTGATGAATCGAGATTGTTTATTTCACCGCAGCCAGCCGTTCGTTCAGCGCCGTTTTCGCCGCTTCATCGCTCAGTTTTTCAACCAGCCGTTCGGCCTGACTCTTCACGGCGGCCGAGCCGGTCTTTTCCACACGGCTGACCAGCAGATCCATCAAGGCTTGCAGCGATTGTTCGTCCGCCGCGTTCTGATAGCCTTCGTCAGTTTCGATCAATGTCAGCTTGTTCGCAACCATCTGCGCCAACAGGGAATCGATGCTGTCCATGGATGTCGGATTCAGTGCGTCATAAGCAAGCGTCGCCACACCGCCCAGGGTTCCGCCGATGAAATGGTTGCCATAGAAATAATTCGGATTGACCGTCGGATCGACAACCGGACTGTTGATCTTGTTGGACAGCCAGATGACGATCATATCATTTTCCGGGTCGATTAAACTCAGTGTACCTGTCCAACCGGTATGACCATACGTTGAAGCTCCGGCCTGTGGTCCGAAATACCAGCTGTAACCATGATCGCCCATGCGCCGCCAGCCTAATCCATAGGTCTGGCTTGTGAACTTCGGCTTGGTGAATTGATCAATCGTCTGTTTCGAGAACAGCTTGACATCGCCATAACCGCCCTGGTTCAGCATGACCTGCGCTAAGCGCGCCAGATCCTGCGCGTCGGCAAACAGACCGGCATGACCGGAAACACCGTTCATCGCATAGAAAGCTTTTTCATCATGGACTTCGCCCTGAATCGTATCGGTACGGTTAACCGTAAACGAAATCGCGCCGTCGCGGGAATTGCCGTTCAGCTCGGTTGCCGCGCACTGGTCTTTTTCAAATCCCTTCTGCAGCGGATTGAAGACGATGTGATCGAGGCCCAGCGGCTTGTAGATATTTTCTTCGACAAAGACATCGAGATCCATGCCGGTAACCTGTTCGACGATCAGTCCCAGAAGCATGTAGTCGACATCAGAGTATACGGTCTTGCTTCCCGGCTCATACTGCAGCGGAGTCTTCAGTATCATTTCCCTGGTCGTGGCTTTTTCCACTGAATACAGATCGTTGACGCCGTTGACAATTCCATCATCCTTGTCGTAGGTATCGTTATGATACTGCGGATCGGCCGGGAATCCGGCCTGATGTTCCAGAATGTTCTGGAGAGTCATCGTGTCCTTGCCCCGGATGGCAGCGCCTGCTTCATCCTTGAATTCCGGGAAATAGCTTTGAATCGTATCGGTAATGTTGACCTTGCCTTCGCTGACCAGCATTTGCAGCGCATAGTTGGTCGCGTACATTTTGGTGTTGGACGCTAAATCATATAAGGTTTCCGGAGTGCTTGGCACCGGATTTTCAATCCGCGTTCCATCCTGATTGTAGGAATTGGCATAGCCGTAAGCCGTGTTTTTGATCATCTTTCCGTCTTTGATGATGACCAGCTGACCACCCGGGAATCCATATTCCACTTCCTTGTTCAGCAGATCGTCAATAAAGCTGAGCTTCTCGCTGCTGAAGCCGACTTCCTCCGGTGTCCCTTCGATCACCGTCGGATAGTCAACTTTAATATTGACGCTTGCGGTTTCCGGAAGAATGTTGGTTACCTGAATCGTGTTGATCTCGTTGGTTGCCAGAGCCGAGAAATCGACCGTGAAGGCTTTCCCCGCAAATTCGCTGTGATCGACGGCTGTTCCGTTGATGAACAGATCGAAGCTTTCCGCTCCCTTCGGCGTCACGGAAACCTGGCCTTGTCCGGCATACGTTTTGATTGTTGTCAGATTGTTCATCGCCAGCGTGTCGTCCAATCCCTCCAGCGGATAGGTGACATCTGCCTGAACGCCTTTAACGCTGACGCCTTCGCTCAGCGTAACGCCGCGCGTTTCATTCGTCTGCGCCGAAGGCTGGCCGGCGGATGACGAGTTGTTTGCGCTGCAGCCTGCCGCCGTGGTGGCTAACACGGCAGCCAGGACTAAAATCATCAGTTTTTTCATCCTTGTTCCTCTCTTTCGACGATCTCTTTCCAGAGATTTCCTTTTCGACTCTTCCATCATAGCAGGATCTGGTCAGACCAGTCAAGAGAAAATGTGAAGCGCTTACAAACTTGTTTTTTCACAAATAAAAATCTGTCCAGAAGCATCGCCCGGAACAGATTTCAGTTTTTTTTGATGATTTTTCAAAATCCACAGCCCTTCACGGCTGACGCCTATGAGTCAGGATCAAACGTAATATTCAAGCTTTACGCTTGGATTTAAGACTCATTATGCCTGGTTGTGACTTGAATTCCAGATAAACTTCGAAAGGGATAGAAATAAAATCAGGAATCATGCGGCTATCAGGATCTGTTGGCGATCGCCTTGACTTCCTGATTTGTTTTTGCCGATTCAGCCCAGCTGAGCCAGAATTGCCAGTATTTCCGGCAGTTGTTTTACAAAATAATGGGCTTTCGACTGATCCATCGGGAATCGTTCGCCCTGCCGGGCAATTACCGTCATTCCTGCCGAGACGCCCGCCTGGATCCCATACGGCGAATCCTCCACAACGACGCATTGCCGCGGATCCAATTTCAATTTCTCCGCCGTGAACAGATAGATTTCCGGATTCGGCTTCGATTCTTTAAACATTCCGCCGGAGGTGACCAGTTCAAAATAAGGATACAGACCGGTGTCCGACAACATCTTCTCAATCATGGCAAACGAACTGGAAGACGCCAGCGCCAGTTTCTTTCCCTGCGCCTTCAACGCTTTCAACGTCTCTTCCACTCCCGGAAACAACAGCGCCTGATAATCTTCAATTCGCTGCGCATGGCGATATTCCCGCATCCCGACCATGAATTCGTCATACGGCTGCGGCAGTTCAATGCCTTCCAGAATTTTCGGCCACAGGTTCATCTTGCCATTCGCGCCGACCAGCAGATTTAATCGCTGCGGCGGCAGATCCACCTTCATCGCTCTGAAATATTCCATCAGTCTATCCTGATAATACTGTTCCGAATCGATCAGAACCCCGTCCATATCGAACACAACCGCTTTGATCTGCGTCATGTCATCACCCTCTCAATCGCTTCTAGTTTAGCGGATTTCCCAACCAGAGTAAAGGATTATTCCCCTTCCTTTATGGTCTTGTTATGAATTTCGTCGATCAATTCAAAATAATCTGCCCAGCGCTCTTCACGGATTGGCATCGGCGGTTCGTTGTCAAAGTAGAGCACCAGCGCCGGAGCAATCTGATTCCATCGCTCGACCAGTTCAAAATGGGTGCAATGTCCCTGACGGATCAGACGCATCGCTTTGGCATGATAATTAAAGTACATTGCGCAAATCCTCCCTTATCCGCTATTCTTTCCTGAATTCTGCCGCTTATCCCTTTTGCCGCTACCCCAATTCCGGTCCCCGCCTTGTCCTGCGCCCTTTTCTATGGTAGAATTCCCGTTGTACAATCGCAATTTCATGCAAATTCACGCAGAGAGGAGCATTTTATGTTAGAAGAACGTTTTTTCACAGCCGGAAAAGCCCTGAAATTGATTTTCATCGGTCAGGTCATCGCGCTGTTCGTCAGTTTGCCCAATGTGGGAAATCTCATCAGCTTGATCGCCGGAATTACCATTTTAGTCGGTATTGTCAAAATCCGCAAAGCGGATGCTTTATATAACCGGGCTTTTATCATGGTTCTGTGCAGCTTGGGCTGCAGTCTGGTTCTGTCTATGGCGACAGTTTACTTTTCCAGCCTGTATGCCGATGGAAATCTCGGCGCGGCTCAAACCTTTATGATCGTGGCGCTGATCCTGTCTGTCGTCGCCGCCGTGTTTGGATTTCTTCAGAATTTCTTCATCATCAAGGGAACGACGAAATTCCTGGGTGAACTGCAGGAAGAAGCGCTGGTCAAGCATGGGGAAACAACCTGGAAATTGATGATTATCAGCTATGGGCTCAATATTCTGTTTTCCGTCTTACTGCTGTTTGTATCCGATTGGTCCAGCGTCCTGTCGCTTGTCAGCAACGTCGTGAATATGGCGATCACCTTCGTTTACATCCTGTTCTTATACCGCAGTGAAATCCGGCTGTTAGCGGACTCCAAAACGGCAGACTAAACCGGAATCAGATTACAAAGTTCAGATTTATTTAAAATAAACGCGTTCATCCTGTCAGTTCAGGGGTGAACGCGTTTTACTTCAGGCTTTTACCGGATCGGCGTTTCAGCCTGACTGATGTGGATGGATTCTGCGTTGGCCTTTTCCTCTGTATTCATTCCCGATGGCCTGAATTTTGTGTCGTCATTAACGAAAACCGGTTTTGCGACGGAATTCTCCTCAGTTTTCAACATGGCAATCATTTCCGGCAGCTGTTCTTTTGTCCGCCAATACCAGGCGCCAATCATGAATAACATGACCGCCGTTACGATCAACCCGCCTTCTGGTCCGAAGGTTCCGCCATTAAGCAGGGAATTGCCTTTCATATAGGTTGTCAGCAGACCGCTTTCCTGACCGCCGCTGACAGAAAAGCCGTAAATTGGTCCCTGGAAGAAATTCCAGAAAATATGAAAACCGATGGCCGAATACAGGTTGCCGCTGGAAAGTGTGATCAGCGACAGAAACAAGCCGATCAGAAAGAGATTGAGATAGGGAAGCCACCCGATCCCCTGATTCGCTGAGTGAAGCAGCGAAAAGATCAGGGAAGGCACCAAAATGATCAGCCCTGGATTGTGTGTCTGCCGCATAACGCCCTGAATATAGCCGCGGCAGATGATTTCTTCCGAATAGCCAATCAGAATATACAGGAAGAACATGATCAGCAGCGAAGGTGAGCCTTGGGGAATCCAAGTCAAAACCTGTGCGCTGTCCGTGACTATGAGAAGCAGAAAAACTAACGTCATGGAGCCAGCGCCCATCGCCAGTCCTTGTCTCATTGTCCTTCTCTGCTTCGCCAGCGGCGGAAGTCCCAGCGACGCCTTATCCTTTTTCAGCACCTTCGTCCATAACAGAATCGGAATCGTGATCATAACGATCGTCTGTAAGAACATCATGGAACTGTTGATGATCGCTGCTGTCTGAAAAGCCAGCGGCGTCGCGGCCGCAGTCGTCGGATCCAGATTCCCGGTTGTGGTCATGATAAACACAAATCCAAACTGAATGAGAAACATAAGAAGAAACAAAACGCCGAAAACCGTTCCCAGCATTCCTGCGATTTTCCAGCCGGAACGAAGTTCTCCATTTTTATTTTTAAACACAGTATCCCTTCTTTCCGGTTCATGATAGGAGTATATCATGATTCAATCCTGGCAACTCTTAAATCTTATTAAAGTTTTTGTGAAAAAACTATGTCTGCTTTAGTCCGGATATTTAAGATCTTATCGAAGAGCCTCTCATTCAGTTGAACTGTTGAACTGAACCAGACTGTGTTTTTTAACGGGGTATCAAAAATTGAATACCAACCCACATATCTAAACGGTATGTCCTCATGAATACGATACATCTTGCCTGCTTTACCGCTATTGTTTAAGTTATGAAATATAACGGTACAGACAAAATAAAATTTTTAAAGTATTTCTCCGATTTCTCTATAAGCTTCCGACTCTGGAAACTCGTTTAAATTGATTTTTCGCTCTCTTCTTTGGCTTACAATCTGACGAACCTGTTCTGCCAGATCTTCGGATGTCTTGATCATCTCATACCGCTCCGATAATATCAGCAACTCATCACCATTTAACTGCTGAAGCAGCGCCGTTTCTTCTTCACCCATCGGAATCCGGATACTCAGCACCTGTCGAAGCATCATTCTTTGTCTTGCTTCCCCTTTACGTTCCCCTTGCTGTCTGCCTATGCGCTCTCCAATGCATTCCCCGATCTTCTTCCCTAACCGCTGCCCTTTTTCGTAAATCTTCTGTTCATCAATTTCATCAAACCGTGTCCTCATCAATGCGATGTCCAAGCTTGTACTTCTCAAAAACTCCATCCGCTGTTCTTCTGTCATTCTGATCATTGGAATCACCTCTGAAGATAGTTTTAAACCGTGGCCGCCAGCTTAGGCTGTGGGGTTGAGTTTGTTCTCTGATTTACAATCTGATGAACCTGTTCTGCCAGATCGTCCGGCGTTTTTATCATCTCATACCGCTCTGATAATATCAGCAACTCATCACCATTTAACTGTTGAAGCAAATCTGTTTCTTTTTCTCCGATCGAAATCTGGAAGCTCAACATCTGTCGAAGCATCATTCTCTGCCCATTAAGCTCGCCAACGCGTTCCCCTTGCTGTCTGCCTATGCGCTCTCCAATGCATTCCCCGATCTTCTTCCCTAACCGCTGCCCTTTTTCATAAATCTTCTGTTCGTCAATTTCATCAAATCGTGTCCTCATCAATGCGATAGACAAACTTGTGTTCCTCAAAAACTCCATCTTCTTTTCTTCCATCATTTGTATGACCTCCTCTTTTTCTTTTAACTCCCGAATGATTTCCTGTTTTTCGGCATCTAAACTGTACCGTGTCATATAAAGAATCTTTTCTGCCATCCGCCACTCTTCGATTGGTTTCTTCGCCAGCTCACTTAGATAATCCATCTCTACCCAGAGGATCCGGCAGCGCTCATCCGGCATCATGATGTGATCTTCAATCACGAAATATCGGCTCTGATGAGTAAAATGAGAATGCTTTTTCATGTTGGGCAGCCGGTTAACGATCATAATCTGAATAACCGGACAGAATTCATAATCCTCCCCGGCAACAACCTCATCACTGACTATCCGTGACAAATAAACCTGAGAACGCAGAGATAAGGAATCCTTCATGCGGTAATTCTGCATTTCCAGATTTACCAGCATCATTCTCCCCTGATCATCGTAAATCTCTACTAACAGATCAAAGCGAATGCCTTTCTCTTTTTCACTCGTCTTAACCGGTTCCGTATTCCGAAACCGCAGCCATGTAATCTGAAAGTCAAGCAGATCGGATAAAAAAGCGGTCAAAATTTTTGGGGAGAGTTCGTCCTCCGAGCCAAAAGTACAACGAAACAGATCGTTATTGCGATAATCCAAAGCCGCTAAGACGGGATGGGTGGGAGTGTACACAAATCTGATTTTTTGAATTTCCTGTCTGTTTAAAGTTCTGAGCCGATCGATTTTCTGCATAATAGGAAACCTCCTATCATTAATATTGCGGAAAATCGGAAAAAGCCTCCTAAAATAATTAAAAAAATTAAAAATACTTTTCTGAGTTAATTTTACAATTTCATTATAACTCAAATGCGTCCTTTTATCAATCTGATTTCCCTGTTTTTGCCGTCTGAATTTCCACTCCAATATTCATGAAAATCAAAACTCTTCCTGCCTTGTTTTAGTCTGAAACTTTACAAATTAAGCCAAAAAAAGGCGTTGTGTGTTAAGCACAAACGCCTGCTTATAAATATCAAAAATGAACTAATTCAATATTTCGCACCTGCAGCGCTTCTTTCAGTCTGAGATCGCAAAGTCCGGCCAGTTCCTGAACTCGTTCCAAACTATACGAGCTTTTCTGATAAAGTTCTAAATCGCACCATCCCGGATGAACCATAAACTCCAGTTTTTCGGCATCGGCGTGCTCGTCCAGCATTTTTATGAAATGCTCAGGCGTTGCCTGTTCGCCATGGTAAGAGCTCAGCCACAGGTATTCGCAATGACGCCGCAGCGGAAGGTGATATTCTTTAGCCAGATCCAGCGTCACGGCCAGAATTTCCTCGGTATTGTGTTCCTCGCCGATGCCTCCGACACGGGCCATTGTCAATGTCTGTCCGTCATAGCAGCCCTGATGGCAATCCAGATGCGTCGGCTGGCGGCCAAATAACTCCATAAACTTCTCAATCTGGGCCCGAAATTCGGCTTCCACCTCAGCGGGATCGACATAAACTTTATAAAACTGCGTGTTTTTCAGGAAATCACCATGCTGATCCGTCAACGTTTTCGCTCTCGTCAGCGGACGGCCGCAGGTCAGCGTTAAATGAACGCCGGTTCCAAGACCCGGAACTGATCGTAATCGTTGAGCTGCCTGCGCAGCATTCGGCATATTGCACATGACGGTGGTTGAAGTAACGATTCCTTTTTCATATCCTTCGATAATTCCTTCTGTTACGCCGCAGGTATACCCCATGTCATCAGCGTTGACGATAATTTTCATTTTAAGGCACCAAAATGCCAAGGAAGGAACAGAGAATGGCAAGCGCCATAATCATCAGGATCAGCCGTGAAGATTTCATCCCGATCTTGCCTAAAATCCAATAGCACAAAGCGACAACCAGCACTGCGCCGAACTTCGGCATGATCGCATCGAATAATTTAGTTTGCAGATCAAATTCCGTCCCCATGATCGTCAAGGTACCAAATTTGACTTTTACTAAGGAAGCGACCATCGAGCCGACTACCATAATTCCCAAAACGCTGGCAGCCTGCGTAATCTGATTCAATTTTCCACTGAGCGTTGTGACCAGCTTAATGCCTTGCGTATAACCCAGCTGCATCAGATAAGGCCGTAACCCGAACATCACGAAGAATAACCAGATCTCCCACAATACAATTCCAAAATAGCTGCCGTCCAGAGCGGTCGTAACCGCGATTGAACCGAAGATTGTCGCTAAGACGCTGGTAAACAACGTATCTCCGATCCCCGCAAACGGCCCCATTAAGCTGGCTTTAATCCCCGCGACAGTTTCCAGCCCTTCCGCGCCCATTTCTTCTTCGATTGCGATATCCATTCCCAGAATGATATTGGTCAGATTAGGTTCGCAGTTGAAGAACACACTGTGCGTTTCAAAGGCTTTCTTCCGGCCTTCCGGATCATCCTGATATAGCTTGTCAATAACCGGAAGCATCGTCGTCATATAGCCGGCTGTCATCATTTTTTCATAGTTCCAGGCTAATGAACGATTCCATGACCAGCGATAGGATAACCTGCGGATTTCTTTTTTTGTGAACTGCTTACTCATCGACTTCACCCCCTGCATTGGATTTATCGGTCTTTCCCGTCTGATAATAAACAGCGATCGCGGCCGCTGCGCCAAACGTCGCTACGGCCAGCGTCGGCATTCCCGCCCACGCCGTTAACGCAAAGCCCAGGATCAGGAAATGAAGATTAGAGCGAATCGGCAGGTATTTCAATAAGATTGCGAATCCGACAGCCGGGAACATACCCGCGGCGATCGACAGCCCGGAGCTGAGCCATGGCGGCATGATCGCATTTAACATATCGACGAAAGTTGGACCTAAGCACAAGGCGACAAAGACCGGAATCATTCGCGATAAAGACCAGCTTAAAACACCCAAATAATTACTGTATGCGACTTGCCGGGAATTTCCCAGCGCTGCGTATTTATCCGCGCGGTGTTGAAAGAATGTGTTTAAGAAACGTCCGAAAACGTCAATTTGAACCGTCAGCGTCGCGACTGGAATGCCGATCAAAGCGATCGTTGCCGGCACATCCGCCGCCGAAGCTGATAAAGCAACAACGATAATCGCCGTAACCGGGTAATTCGGTATGGAAGCACCGCCGAACATCCCCAAGCCCAAGGCATAGGATTGCAGCGTGCCGCCGACAAGCAGCCCCAATTCTGGTTTTCCAACCACAAGTCCGGTAAAAATTGCCGTCGGGATAATACCGCTGGGCAGCAGATTGAACGTCATCTGATCAACCTGCGATAAGCCTGCCCACAGAGTAAGTAACAAAATCTGGAAGATTGTCATAAGTCTGCCCCTTTCATTATGATGGATTGCTTCTTGTCGTAATACTGAACAGCCCCGATCCTCCTTTCTATTTATTAACGTCCTGTTTTCTCGATGAAGTATTATTCATTAAAAAATGATTACTTTTCCTTACTTCATCAGGTTTGTTATGATTTCATTATAAATAAAATTTGCAGTTATGAAATACATTTTTATAAACTTGTATATATTTTTATTCCATTTTAAAATGCAGTGGTATATAATTTGTTTATCAGATAAGCAGTCAAGTGCTGAGCTCTTCGCCTCAGCAGAAAGGAGAATCGTTCATGACCTTTATCAGCAGTCAGCGCGTCTGGATTGACGAGCAATTTATTCCTGCCACCTTAAAACTGGAAGATGGAAAAATCACAGAAATTCACAATGGCATCCTGGAAAATTCTCAATTCTATGAGAATGCCCGGATTATCCCCGGTTTAATTGATGTGCATACCCACGGTTACGCGGGCGGCGACGCTTCTGACGGAGACCCGGAAACCCTTCGGGTCTGGCAGCGATATTTGCCGCAGGAAGGGGTTACTTCTTTTCTGCCAGGTACAGTAACCCGTTCAGAACCTCGAATTATTCAGGCGCTTCAGGCCATCCGCACCGTCATTGAGGAAAAAAATGAAGACGGCGCTCACATCCCGGGTATTTTCCTGCAGGGTCCCTATACCTCTCACGAATATCCCGGCGCCTATGATAAATACTTGATCCAAAAACCGGAGATTGCACAATTTGACCGTTTCATGGAAGCCTCCGGCGGCCACATTCTCCGCGTGGGCCTCGCTGTGGAAAAAGATGAAGGGCATCAGGTATTAAAACATTGCGCAGAGCTTGGTCTGGAAGTTGCGGTTGGCTTCTCCGGCGTCAGCTATGAGGAAATGATGCAGGCCGTCGAGGAGGGCGCCTCGTCTGTCGTCCATTGCTTCAACAGTATGAATCCGCTGCATCATCGCAAACCGGGATTGCCGGGAGCCGCATTATCCTGCGATGCTTTGTACTCTGAGGTCATCGCCGACGGCATTCACGTCCATCCCTCCGTTATCAATATCATTGGCCGATGCAAAGGCAGTGACCGTCTGGTTGTCATTACTGATTCCTCTCGTTATAAAGGATTAAAACCGGGCTATTATGAGTCCGTCGACCGCAAGGTCACAATCGGAGAAGACGGCGTCGGTCGGCTTTCAGACGGCCGGCTGGCCGGTTCCTGCATCACGATGATTCAGTCGGTCCGCAATCTTCAAACTCTGGGAAAGCTCAGCGAAGCCTGCGCCATCAACGCGGCGACGATCAATCCGGCGCGGATGTTAAAGCTGGACGATCATTTAGGTCTGATCAAAACCGGTTATCAGGCGGATCTTACGGTTTATGACGAGGATTATCAGATTCTTCAGACATTTGTTTCCGGTATTCCCATGTTGAAGCAGGAGGAAATACGATGACCGAGATTACGATGTACGATTATATTCTGGAAGAAAAAGACGTGTTATTGAATATTCTCCAGAAACGAAAAACGATCACCCGTCCATTCTGCACAATGCTTCATGAAAAAAACGTGGATGAGCTTGTTCTGTGCGGATCAGGAACTTCTTATCACGCGGCGCTGGCAGCCCGGCGGGTTATGGAAAATCTGCTTCAGATCCGGGTTCGGGCAGAATTGCCTTCTCTATTTACAACCCAGCAGAAGATCTATTCAAAAAATACGCTGGTTCTGGGAATTTCCCAGGGTGGAAACAGCTACTCTACCGCCGACGCCCTGGAAAAAGCGAAGACACATCAATGCATGACCGCCGGTTTAAGCGAAAATCCCAAAAGTCTGATCTTCCAGCTTTCCGATGTGCATCTGCTTATGGAATGCGGCGCGGAGCTGAGCATCGCCAAAACCAAGGGATATACCGCTACTGTTTTAATTTTATGGCTGCTTGGAATTGAAGGTGCGTTGTGCTTGAACCGGATCAGCCACGCGGAAGTCAATGATCTGCTCACACGGCTGAAAACTGTGATTGTAAATTATGACGCAATTATCCCGGCAGCGACCGCCTGGGTAGATGCAATTCAGGAAGAATTGATTGAAGGCCGGCGAATCCTGGTTTTAGGTTATGGAAATAACTATGCCAATGTTTTAGAAGGCGCGCTGAAAATGTTGGAAACTCTCCGCTTCGGGATTGTCGGCTATGAACTGGAAGAGTTCTGTCATGGGATTTATAATTCCGTTCAGAAAGAGACCCGCCTGATCTATCTGGCCAGTCCGGATCCTTATGAAAAAGACAGACTGGTCCAAATCCATTCTGTGATCCGGGAAACGACTTCCCATCAATTTATCATCGGTCCTGACCAGCACTCGTCGATGACAACGGAAAAAGACTGTCTGCTGCCAATGATTGACGATCCGGACTTTCATGTTCTGGAGTATATCCTGCCGCTGCAGATTATTTCATCACGAATTCCCTACCGGCTGGGCATCAATCCCTTCCTCGCCGCAGATCCGCTTTTCCATAAAAAAGCAGGAAGCAAATTCGTCGCTTCGTAATTGTGCGGAAGAATGATGATTTGCTGGATATTTATGGTAAAATAATTTCAAATAGAGAGTTGAGGGACACCATGGCGAAAAAACAGCTTCAATATCAGAAGATCGAAGATTATATCATAAAACAGATTAAACACGGAAAAGTGCATCGTGGAGATAAGCTTCCTTCTGAAAACGAGCTGTGCGCCCAGTTTAACGTCAGCCGCATGACCGTGAATAAAGCGCTGACTCACCTTTCCGATCAGGAATACATTGAACGAATTCCAGGCAAGGGGAGTTTTGTACGAGGACCGCGGATCGAGCGGAAAATTCCGGAGATGCTTTCCTTTTCTGAAGAACATCGGCGTGTCGGTATTAAAACGGAAGCAAAATTGCTTCATTATTCCGTGATCTGCGCTAAAGAGGTTCCCGAGATCATGGAGAAGCTTGGTCTGAAAGAGAATGATTTTATCCATTATTTTATTCGATTGCGCTTAGGAGATGGCAAGCCGATGGCCGTCAGCTACAATTACATTTCTGTTCTTAAAGTGCCCTATCTGGATATTACCTATCTGGAAAAATCACTTTATCAGTATCTGGAAGAAAAATTAAATTTACAGCTGGCTTATAATGATACGACAATCAGCGTCGTCATGCCAAGCAGGGAAATTCAAAAAGCTCTGGAAATGGCTGAAAAGCGGGACGTAGTCCTGAGCACGCATATTTCCTATCTGACGGACAACACCCCGTTTGAATATACGGAAACCTATTATCATGCGGATCAGTATTCATTCCGCTATCAGTGTTACCGTCAGGAAAAATAAAAAAAGGCCAAAAAAATCGGGAACTTCTTCATTCCCGATTTTTTAATGATTACACTTCAAAGGACTTCAGTCCAGCCAGTCTGTTTCTGTTTTTCGATTTCTCCCTTAATCAATTCCGATAGACCTGCCGCGCGTCGATCAGCTGATTATTGAGCCGGTAGTACACATGCCACGTCCCATCCAGCCCTTCCGCGCTGATCGTCTGAATTAACGTTGAGACATCCGGCGATTTCGGCTGGTTGAAAACCGCCACGCACATTCCCGGCTGGGTGTCCGTCTGTACCGGATAAATCCTCAGCCCTTCCTCATTCGCTAAAATGAGATCAAGATTATCATGTTTATTTAACGTCGCCGTCACCATCAGGCGGTCTTGTTCATGTGTCAGCGTCAGCTTTTCCGCCAGTTTCTCATCAATCGGCCGAGCTTCGCTGAATTTCAGTCTGGCATCCAGATCATCTTCCGTTTGATATGCCGTGACACCCAGACTTCCTAATAATCTTCCGGATTCCAGCGGTGTCATCGTCGTCTTGGAAACGTCGATCATCTCAGCCCGGTAGATATTCGCCGGGATTTTCATCTCAAACTGTTCCTGATCTCCGTCGATCACGGTTACATACGCCTCCATCTGATCGAAAGCTGTCAATGATCCCGGCATATTGTTGATCTTGCCATCCAGCCAGGAAATTCCGCCCGAAGTCACCAGCCACCGGTCATTTCCCAGGAAATCAACGTCGCTGATATAGGGGGAATAATAAGCATATCCCCGCTCCTTGCCATATTCCCTGACCTGCCGGATCGTCTTGCCTTCCAGATCCACCGCATAAACGACCAGCCGGGAATAATTATCCTCCGCTTTGACCGCGTTCTCTTCGGTCTTCGACCGGTACATCCCGTTGTCAAACATCATAATGTGCTGATCGTCCAGCCAGGTCGCGGCATGCTGCGCCCACTGCCATTCAAAGTCCCCGCCTTCCGGCGTCAGAAAATAATCCTGCATTTCTTCCGACCATCCCTCTGGCGAGCCGATGATCGCGATCAATTTCTGAGTGTCGTAGTCGATCACAGCCACAGCGTCCTGATGCCTGCCGGACACCGTCAGCGTATTCTGCGCCGGGTTATAATCGACGCTGTTATTGTGGAACCAGTCCTTTGCCGTCCAGTTCAAGCTCTTTCCCTGATCCTGCGGCAGAATTGTTTTCAAATCAAAGGATTTCACTACGGCCCCAGTTTGCCGATCAATCTCAACGATCACATCCTCCACGGTCGATCCGCTGAAGTCATCGGAAGCGATCAGGAAATTACCGTCAGGCAGCTGATCCAGATCATGATGATACCCGCCCGGCACACTGTATTCCGCGTCGATATGCCCCAGCAAATCCATCGTCAGAAATCCTGTCGTGTAATATGGACTGTCCAGCAGGCGGTTGGTGCTCAGCGTAATCCGGCCGTCTTCCAGTAAATTCAGATCCCATAACATCATCACATTTAAAATCCAGCGGATCTCGCCCTGACTGTCATACCCGGTGGCATAACCGGTGCTGGAAGGGGTTGTAAAGATCAGCTGATTCGGCTGCGGGTTCTGATCGGCAACCGTCACCTCCGCCCTGAAAGCATCCTCCGGCAGCGCCTGACCTTCAATCTCCAGCTCCTTCACCTGATCATCGACGATCAGCTGAACCGTCGTTTTCTGCTGCGGATACAAACCGATGATCGGCAGGCAATGCGCGGTTGATGGTTCATAAGTCCAGCTCAGATCCGCCTGCGCCTGTTTGCCTTTGACAATGACCGTGACCGGTTCCGCGGTTTCGGTATCGAATTGAATCAACGCGCTCAGCGGACTTAATCCATAGGGATTGACGAGAACAACAGGATTGTCCAGAGTTCCGCCCACCGCCTGCGCGGCGATTTGTTCGGTCTGTTGGTTCTGAGTTTCCAACAATGTTTCCTGATAAGCGACGGCGCTCTTCCCGTCTTCGCTGAATGTTCGTTTTTCCGCAGCCGGCGTACAGCCGGCGCATAGCAGCAGCCCGCAGGCCAAGATGAATGATAATCCTTTTCGCATAGTTGTCCTCCTTTTTGATGGTCGCCGCAGAGAATGAGAATGGTTTTCTTGTGAAATGAAGCCAAAGACGTTCTAAATCCTCAGGCATGGCCCCGGCATCTTCAATAAAAAGAAAACCTCTGAGTTTATGATACCACAACTCAGAGGGATTGTTTATTTTGCGGAACACTTTTTTATTTCTTTGCCAGCATGCTTTCGTTCCAGCCTTCCGGAACTTCCAGACCCATCAGCTCGACTGCCGTTGCCGCAACGTTGCTTAAGCCGAACTCGCCGTCTTTCAATTCGACGTCCGCCCCGCGGATGATGAACGGAACCGGATTGAGCGTATGCGAAGTCTTCGGTTTCGCCTTGTCTTCCGGATTCTTCTTCTTTTCTTCCATCTCGTCGGCATTGCCGTGGTCGGCGGTAACGATCATGATCGCCCCGGCTTTATCGCAGGCATCCATCAGCCGCTTCAGGCACAGATCGACGGTTTCCATACCGATGATCGTCGCTTCATAGTTGCCCGTATGCCCTACCATGTCGCCGTTCGGATAATTAACGCGGTAGAAGTCATAGTCGCCGGATTCAATCGCTTTGATCAATTCGTCACTGATTTCCGCGCCCTTCATCCAAGGCCGCTGCTCAAATGGAACGACGTCGGAAGGGATTTCAACCCAGGTTTCCAGCTTTTCATCGAATTTCTCAGAACGGTTGCCATTCCAGAAATACGTGACGTGACCGAATTTCTGCGTTTCCGAGATCGCGTAGGAACGAATGCCTTTCTTTACCAGATATTCAGATAACGTGTTGGTGATGTGCGGCGGGGTAACCAGGAATTTTTCCGGGATGTGCAGATCGCCGTCATACTGAAGCATGCCTGCGTAAACCACCTTCGGGAAGCGCACGCGGTCAAACGCGTCGAAGTTCGCCATTTCAAACGCTTTGGAGATTTCAATCGCACGGTCGCCGCGGAAGTTGAACAGGATCACGCTGTCGCCATCTTCGATTGTACCGACCGGCTGGCCATTTTCTGCGATGACAAAGCCCGGCAGATCCTGATCGGAACAATGCAGCTCATCGCGATAGGTTTCAATCGCTTCCTTGGTCGAAGCAAACTGACGGCCTTCGCCCAGGACATGGATATGCCAGCCCTTTTCGACCATATTCCAGTTGGCTTCGTAACGGTCCATCGTAATGACCATGCGTCCGCCGCCGCTGGCAATCTTCGCATCGAAGGTGCCGTCGCTCAGCTCCGCCAACAGGTTTTCAATTTCTTCAACATAGATTAACGCCGAGGTTTCCGGAACATCGCGGCCGTCCAGCAGGACGTGCAGGCGGACCCGTTCCACGCCTTCCTTCTTCGCTTCGCGGATCATCGCCTTCAGATGATCAATATGCGAATGGACGTTGCCGTCCGACAACAGACCTAAGAAATGCAGCGTGTGACCCTTGGCGTTGGCGATCAGTTCTTTCCAGGTATCCGAAGTATAGATCGCGCCGGTTTCAATCGACTCGTTGACCAGCTTCGCGCCCTGGCTGTAAATCTGGCCGCAGCCTAACGCGTTATGACCGACTTCAGAGTTTCCCATATCGGCGTCGCTCGGCAGACCGACCGCGGTCCCGTGCGCTTTGATTTTCGTATTTGGGCAGGTTGCCATCAAGGCGTCCAGGTTTGGAGTGTAGGCATGCTTGACCGCATTGCCGTTGTCCTTATCGGTTAATCCGACGCCGTCCATGACAACAAGAACTAAAGGTTTTCTGTTCATGATATTTCCTCCTGTTTTCACATCAATAATATACCACGAAGCGGACGCAAAAGCATTAAAATGTCTTGTGATTTCCTGGATTATTCATGATTTCAGCCGGAGCTTCTTTGGTCCTTGCGAAAAAACGGATAGAAAAAGGCAAGGCCCGGTTATTTCCCCGTTCCTTGCCAGCAGCCCCATTTCTGATTGTGACAAAACGCGGCTCAGCGCAGCAGCGGCAGATCGCCCGTCAGCTTGTTGACGCGTTTTTTCGAACCGTAAATTCCGATGCCAAAGTATGTGATCTCTTCTTCGGTTACCGCCGCGGCCTTTTCAATGTATTCCGGATAGTTCTTGCAGCTCTGGGCGACGTCGGAGAAATCGACGACGATCAGGTCGGAGAACTCCGGCTGATACAGCTGTTCACGAATCATTTTCAGCTTCTCCCTGGATACGCTGAGAATCGGAATCGGGATTGCGACGACGCCCCGATGGGAATTTCCGCTTTGATCGACAACATCTTCGCCGACGATCTGCGGCGCCAGCTTGCCTAAGGTGACGCCTAAAATTCCGGCAGTGTTTGCGATTAAGCCCAAGGGCAATTCTGCATTGATCACCATCACGCATTTTTCATTCGAGTGTTCCATAGTTTTCTTCTTTCTCCTTTTCCTGATTGGTATTCTGCGACAGCACCAGGCCGCCCAGCGTTAAAGCCAGCCCCAGGATCACCTTCGCCGTCAGCGGTTCATGAAGAACCAGAGCCGAAGCCACCGCGGTGATCACCGGGACGATATAAATGGTAACGCTGGTCTTCACCGAGCCCAAAATCCCGACTGCCAGATTCCAGGTGACAAAGCACAGCGCGGAAGCGCCCAGCCCTAAAAAGACTAAATTGAACAGGACCTCCGGGCTGAGAATCGTCTGGATCCGGATTGGGAATTGTGTGTAAACTAACGGAAGCATGAAGAGTAAGCCATAAAAAAAGGTTCTTCGCGTCGCTAACAGCACGTTATAGCCCAGCTCGGAAATTCGCCGGCTTAACAAGCAATAGACCGCCCAGATCATCGCGGCGATCACCGCCAGCCCATCGCCTAAAGGATGAAGCTCAACCGCATCCTGATGGAAGCTGATCAACATGATGCCCGCCATCGCGATCACAAAGCCCAGAAAAAACCGCAGGCCCGGCCGTTTCTCTTTTAAGAAAGCACTGCTGAACAGAACGGTGAAGAAGGGTGCGATGGAAATGATCACGCCGACGTTCGATGCCCGGGTTGCGCTCAGCGCCAGATTTTCAAAGCCATAATACAAGGTAACGCCGCACAGTCCAGCCAATGCGAATAAGCCTTCCTGCCGCCCCTCTGTTAACCGCAGCCTTCGCGGAGCGGCCAGCCACAAAGCCAGATAGCCGATGCCAAACCGTAAAAACAGAATTTCCACCGGGGAGAGCGTGTTCAGCAGGACCTTAGTGGAAATGAACGTCGTGCCCCAGATTAAAATTGTCACCAGCGCCGCAGCCTGACCTGACCGCAGCGATTTGTTATTCCTCATCCGTTTTTGCGCTTTCCTGCGGCGGGGTAAAAATCCGCTGATACTGCTTCGGTGTCAGACCGATAAACTCTTTAAAATAATTAGTGAAGTGACTCTGGTCCGCAAATCCCGTCATTCCTGCCGCCTCCACCGGCGCTGCGCCTTGTTCCAACAGTTTCTTTGCCCGATCAATCCGGATGGTCTGCAAATAGCGGTACGGAGACACGCCAATCTGCTGGGTAAAACAGCGCAGCAGATACGACTTGCCAAACCCGGCCCGAGCGGCCAGTTCTTCCAGTGTGATATTCTCCGCAAAGTGTTCCTCAATATATTGGCATAACGCCTGAATCAGCGGATTGGGCTGCGGAATTGGACTTTGATCATAATCCACCGCACACTCCTGCAGCACCTGTTCGATCAGAAAGTAAAAAGCTTCGGCTTTTTTCAGCTTCGGCGCACGGCTTAAGATTGCGTCGTACAAATCCCCGATCAGTGCGGCGATTTCACTTTGCGGCACGACATTCCGCGTAAACCGCGGC
Source organism: Holdemania sp. Marseille-P2844 (assembly GCF_900120005.1). Taxonomy (GTDB): domain Bacteria; phylum Bacillota_I; class Bacilli_A; order Erysipelotrichales; family Erysipelotrichaceae; genus Holdemania. The sequence goes on along the minus strand of NZ_LT635453.1, from coordinate 248,638 downwards.
AGCTGATCGTGTCCGGTAATTTCCCTGACGGCTTTGCGCATAACGTCCGGATTGATGTTCACTGCCCGGTAATCCAGAATCTCGCCGTTGATCGGCGCGCAGTAATGGTTATCCCGCGGATTGAACAGAATCAGATCCCCGGCACTCACGTCATATTCCTCGCCCCGGCACCACAGATGCCGTTTTCCCCCTTCGATAAAACCAAGGACATAAAATTCATGAAAATGATTGGGAAACTTCTGAACAATCCCGCCCAGATTGTACGCTTCGATTTCCAAATCGCGGTCATAGTAGACATGCCGCTGTTCCTGTGTCGATGGCATGGACTTCCCCCTTTTTTCTTCTGGCTTTATTGTACGCCGTTTCCTTCCTTTTTTCTTGTAGGATCTGACACTTGCGAACAGGAAAAGTTAAGATTAACGCCGCTAACCTCATCCCGCCTCCGCCGAATTCTAAAAGCCAGGAAAAAAGGCGGGCTGTTTTGTTACAGACCGCGCCTTCCATATTTTTCTCTGATTTTCCTTTTTTCTTCTAGAATTCTTCTTCAATTCCTTTGCCTGTCAAGTCAGTCGGAACCGGGATCGGTTTAGAAAGGGAGGTTCATTCGCCGATCCCGGATTGACCGCTTGATCGTTCCCTTCAGGAACCGGATGTCAGCAGTTTCCGGGTTTTCCACTTCCCGCTGCAGTAATAGCCGATACAGATCAGACATGGAATAATCCGCGAACAGGCGACGCCCCACCACAAGCCCTGATAATCCATCTGGAAGAGATTGACGAAGATCAGGCTGAGACCGATCTTGCAGACAACGCCGTCAAGGATACCGATCGCAAATCCCAGCTCGACGAAACCGCAGCCGGTAACCATGGCCTGAAACGCTCCGATCACCGCGGAAACGAAGAAATGCAGGATGAAGATGCGTAAGAAGGTCACGCCCAGATCCAGCACTAGCGGATCCTTAGTAAACAGACCGAAGATCACCTTTGGACAGAACAGGCATAACAGACTGGTCACCGTCGCGCAGACTAACGTGCAGCCCAGCGTATAGATCGTCGTTTTGCCAGCCCTTTCCACCTGATGCGCCCCCAGATTCTGCCCCACCATTGAAGCGGATGCGGTATCGACGCCCTGAACGAAGACTTCCAGGAACTTCTGCAGCTTGTTGCCGATGGAGTTAGTGCTGGAAACGATGACGCCGTAGGAATTGGCCGTCGAATTGACCCACAACATGGAGAACCGGACTAACAGACTGCGCACTACTTGCGGAATACCGAGCTTAATAATAATTTTCATGACTTCGCCATCCAGTTTAAAATAGGACAGCTTGGCTTCAAAATCAAACTTTTCCCGGTTTCTGAGCATGAAAATCAACGCCGCGCCGAACGATCCGATCTGGGCTAGCACGGTCGCGATGGCCGTCCCGGCCGCTTCCATGTGGAAGCCCGCGACCAGTACAAGATCCAGAATGATATTGATCGCCGCCGCTACGATAATGAAAATCAGCGGACGCTTGGATTCACCCATCCCCCGCAAGATTCCGCAGACGGCATAATAACCGAAGATAAACGGAAATCCGATTGCCGTGATCACCATGTAGGCGCTCGCCTGATCCATCGCTTCCTTCGGACAGTTGATCAGATTCAGAATCGGTGTATGAAAGAAAATCGCCACGATTGCCAGCACGATTGAAATGAGAATCATGAAGCTCAGCAACGTACCGACGGTTTTCTTGATCTTCCCCTCTTCCCCAGCCCCGAACAGCTGGGAAATGTAAATCTGCCCCGCTGTGGAAAACCCCATCGCAACCGGCGCAACCAGATCGGCGATCTCGCCGCCGGTATTGACGCCGATCGTTCCCAGCGTGCCGACATACTGACCGATGACCGCCAGATCGACCATCGAATACAGCTGCTGGACCAGATTGGTCAGCACGATCGGAATCGCAAAAATCAACAGGCAGCGCAGAATGGAACCTTCCGTCAGGTTCATTCCGACTTGGCCTTTTTTTATCACTTGTGTCACAAATGAAACACCTCCCATAAACAGGCTTATTTTAACAAGGATCTGTTCGACTAAAATTTCAATAAGTAATTCATCATGACCATGAAATTAGAAATTTTCATCATCCCCTGAAAGGAATCGAAGGGGAGTACGGCATTTTCCTGATTTGATTTCAACGATGTTCGTTTTCAGAACTCATCCATTCGTTAGAAAGTCCGCCGAAATCTGGCGTTTTCATCCGATACTCCTTCCCATTTCAGAACAAGACCATCGCTTCAGGTCCGTAAGCTTCTGGAATTAAAGTGTATTTCATCCGATTTTTAAAATGCTTATAATTTGGATAACAAACAGGATTAAAACAGAAGCTGCAGCGCCGCTGTTTTGCCTGGTTAAAGGAGGAAAAGAAATGCAGATCAGCAGCAGCCGCACCCGCATCACGCCGGAAGGTCCGTTTTTCCCATGTTATCTTCTCGGCCATGCGATCCGAACAGAAAAAGCCACCGGCGTCGCGGACGATCTCTGGGCTACCGCCCTCGTCTTAAAGATCGAAGAAACGACCCTGATCTGGGTCACCGTCGATCTGGCCGGCTTCAGCAAAACCGCCAGTGATCACCTTCGCGCCGAGCTTTCCCATCAGTATTCCGTGGCGAAAGAAGCGATCACGATCAGCTTCACCCACACCCATTCCGGACCGGAATATGATTCGGTCTCCCCGTTTTTCGGAACGGAAAAAGCCGGGATTCCCGGATATATGGAATTCGTCCAGTCTCAGATTCTCAAAGCAGTTGCCCAATGCTTTGAAAAGGGCTTTGAGGAAGTTCAGGCTTATGCGTCCACCCTCCAGATTGAAGGGTGTTACGGCAACCGCAACGGTAAGGACAAGCCGGCGGATAAAAACCTGACGACGATTGAATTCCGATCTGGCGAGCGGATTGTCGGCGGCATTCTCAGCTTCACCTGCCATCCGACGGTGTTAGGACCGCAGAATTGTTTTGTCAGCGGCGATCTGGCCGGCAGTCTGGCGCGTTCTCTGCAGCAGCGCTGGGGCGTGTATCCTTTAGTGATGCAGGGCGCGGCCGGCGATATGTCCAACCGGTTATACCGCCAGGGTAACGATTTTCATGAATTGCAGCGAATCAGCGAGGCGATCATGGCGCAATGGGACGCCCATCCGGAGCGAACGTCGCTGAACCTCGCGCCGGTAACGATGCGAACTGGGCGATTCCAACGCACGTTCAGAAAAGATCCGCAGAAGCAGAAAGCCTTGATCGCGGAGGTGGAAAAAAGAATTGCCGAAGCGAAGACCTTCGATGAAAAGAAAGTTTATACCTCCAGTCTGGCGGTTCTTTGCCATCAGACAGGGGAAGAGGAAACGGATTTCGACTTGGAATACACGTTATATAAAATGAATGATTTATTTATCCTGACGATCCCGGCCGAGCTGTTTTCTCGCTTCGGTTTGGAAATGAAACAGGCGATGGCCGCCGTGTGTCCGATCGTCTGGGGATATTCCAATTATTCCGTCGGTTATCTGGTCGACCGCGCCGAATATGGGCGATCATTTGAAAGCGCTGCGGGATCCATCCCGGAAGGCACAACTGAGGAAATCGTCGCTGAAATTCTCAATGAAATCGCGGCCCTGCGCTGATCGCTGCGCCTTCATACCATTATTTCTTACAAAACAGAAATGTTCCGCAATCCTTCAGCTCTGTTGAGAAGCCCTTCGCTGACGCTCCCGATAAGAATTGATTCATAAAATCCCGGTTATAAAAAATAATTGCCCCTGATCGGCAGAGTTACGATTGACCGGCGAAGTCATCATCAGAGTTCCAATCAGAAAAACCAACGGAGATCTCCGTTAGTTCAAGGAGGAAAAAAAATCATGTTAGAAGTCGCAAAAAGTTCCCGCGCCATCACCCCTGCCGGCTCTGTGCCAATCGCCGGCCACGCAATGCGGACGGAAAGTTCCACCGGCGTCCACGATGAATTGGAAGTTCATGTCCTGCTTCTCAATCTTGAAGATACAAAATGTTGCTTCATCAATGCCGATGTGATCGGCGTCGGCTTTGACTTTGCCCGCCGTGTTCAGGCGACCGTCCATGAATTATTGGGTATTGATCCGGCCCTGACCATCTTCAGCGTCACCCATACCCACACTGGGCCTTATTTCGGACTTTCCGCAATGACGGGAACCAAAACCGAAGCGGAAGCTCAATATGAAGACGAAGTGCTGGATAAAACGATTGAAGCGGTGCTGGACGCCGCGAAACACTTCGTGCCCTTTAGCGATGTCGTCGTGCGTCAGGGTGAAGTTAAAGGATTCTATGGCAACCGCAACGGGTTGGATAAACCGGGCGACGAAGTCATCACCGTTCTGGAATTCCGCGATGAAAACGGCAAGACCGTCGCGGCCTTCGTCAACATGTCGTGCCACTCCACCATCATGAATCCGCTGGAAACCCGATTAAGCGCCGATATGCTGGGGAATGTCCGGCGGGAATTAGCGCCGTATCTGGGCGTCGTTCCGCTCATGAGCAACGGCAATGCGGGCGATCTGTCCAACCGGCTGTACCGGCATGGCAATGATTTTAACGAACTGAAGCGCGTGACCTCCGGGATTGCGGCGCATATCGCTGGTTTCCATGACGGCGCCTCCCTGTGCCTGACGCCGGTCCGATACCATGAAGTCGGCTTTGAAGTCGACTATGATACTGATAAAGAAGCGCTGACGGAGGCGCTGGCAAAGCTTGAGCGGCAGCTTTCTTTCGCCACGGAATTCGACGCCCGCAAATGGCTGCTTTCGGAAATTTCCGGTACCCGGCGCAAGTTGGCTCAGGATCATGTGCACGTCTGCCTCAACAGTACAATCCTGCGGTTAGGTGATCTGGAGCTGGTGATCGTTCCCTGTGAGCTGGCCAGCGCCTTCGGCCGTCAGATCAAGCGCAGCTCCAACGCCAAACTCTGCTTAGTCTGGGGTTACGCCAATGGCTGCAGCACCTATGTCGTTGAAGCGAGCGAGTTTAACGGTGGTCACGACGGCATCTCCACCCGACTTCTGCGCGGACAGGCCGAGGAATACGTCGCCAGACTGATCCAGAATCTGTTCTGATTTCTTTTTCCCTGACGCTTCCTGACAATCAAGTTCTGAAAGGATCCCATCCCGGTGTCCTTCCGGAACTTTTTTGTTCTGGATCTTGCCGTTTTCGTTGATCCCGATTCCATTCCTGCGCCTTTTTAGTGTCTTTGTAAGTCTCTTTGTAAGTCTCTTTATAAGTCTCTTTGTAAGAGTCTCTTTGTAAGTCTCTTCCAAAGACTAGCCCGTTTGATCGCCGCCGTCATCCTTTTTGAAACACTGCTGGAGGGATTTCCCCTTGTGCTTCTGACCCTGTTATCCATGAAACCGAATCGACCGCGCAGTGCTGCCGTGAGCTTGTTTCTGCCGCAAAATCGCAGTCTTCCGCCTTTGCAGCTTCTTGCGGCTTGCGATGAACGGATAGCGCATGGATATCCCGATACGCTCACCCTCAGATTTTCATGGTCTCTGAACATCCATGACAAAGTGCGCGGACTGACTTTCCCGACAACTTCGACAAAAAGGAACGATATCCCGCTTCCCCCTTTTCAGGGAAACGACACATTCCGCCATCCGTTTTCCCGCAATTTGCCGCTTGATCAGTCCAAGATCACAACGGTGCGGAACTTTTCTGTCCGAATGGAAATGTTTTCCATTATTTGGCATCAGACGCTTAAAAACAAGCTTGGAAAAGGCTAAATCCTAGTGGAACTTGATATCCTATAATTAGAAAATGTAAGCGTTTATAATTAACCTATCAGATAAATATGCATATTTGATTGATACGAAAGGAGATTATTTATGAACGAATATCTACAGAGCAGCGGTATTGTAGACGTCCGTGTCGACGACCGGATGGTTCACGGTATCGTCGCTACCATGTGGATTCCAGAGAATCACTGCACCCGGGTCATGGTTGTGAATGAAGATGCTTCCAACAATCAGGTGATTCGCAGCACGCTGAAAATGTCCGTGCCGGCCGGCGTCAGCCTGTCGGTCTTAGCTCCGGAAAAAGCCGCGGGCAACATTAAAAACGGCAATTACGCCGATCAGCGCGTGTTTATTGTCGGTCGTGAAATTCAGGATGTTTACGCCTTATATAAGGCCGGCGTCCAATTTGCCCGGGTCAATCTCGGCAACGTCACCCAGAATACCGGGGAAACATTGATCCTTGACAAAACCGTGCGGGTCAACGCCGAAGAAAAAGCGATGCTTCGCGAAATGCGCGATGCCGGAATTCAGATCACCTGTCAATTCCGCACCGACGATCCGGTAAAAGTCTGCAAGGAAGTTCTGGACTCTTAGCTTCAATTTATCTCGGTTTCATTTACAACTCAATCAATAAACTGGATTAAGAAAGGATGAGAGAAATGTTTACTCCAATTCAAATCATTCTGGTCTGCGCGTGGATGTGGGGATTCACCGTGATCGGAATGAGCGTTCAGCTTTTCAGCTACGGCGTGGCGGTTCTGCATGGCTTCGTTACCGGCTTGATCATGGGCGACGTTGCGACCGGCCTGACCGTCGGCGGCACGTTATGCTTAATGGGTCTGGGGGTCGGCGGTTACGGCGGATCCTCCGTTCCGGATTACGCGATGGGTACTGTCGTCGGTACCGTCTTCGCGATTGCGACCGGCGGCGGGGTCGAAGCGGGCCTGGCGACCGGAATTCCGGTTGCGACCTTAGGCACGCAGTTTGATATCCTTGCGAAAATGTGCGGTTCCTTCTTCATTCACAAACAGATGGACTGCGTTGAAAAACACCAGTTCGATAAAATGGGTATCTGGGCGCACGGCTGGAATATTTTCCGCGCTACGCTCTACACGCTGCCGATCTTACTGGTTATGACCGTCGGCTCCGGGATTATTACCACCCTGTTGGCGAACATGCCAGTCTGGCTGACCAAGGGCCTGAATACCGCCGCCGGGATGCTTCCGGCCGTGGGCTTCGCGATCCTGATGAAATATCTGCCGATCCGCGAATACGGCGTCTTTATGATCTTCGGCTTCGCCGCCGCCTCCTACCTGGGACTGTCGATGGTCGCGATTTCAATGTTCGCGTTCGTCGCCGCCTACATGGTCTATAAAGGCTTGGAAAAGGGCAATACCGCCGCAGCGGCCGGAAACGGAGGGAACTACGATGAGTAATGTATTAACCAAAAAAGATCTCCGGCGCTGCTTAAACCGTTATATTTTCACACGTCAGTCGCCGTTTAACTATGAAACGATGCAGTCGGGCGGCTGGGTCTACTCCATCCATCCGGCGATGGAAAAGATCTATGACGGCGACGCCGATCTGTTAGCGGAAAAGTACAAGGATCATTTCAAATTCTATAATACACATCCGTGGATGGGCAACATCATCCTCGGCGCATGCATCGCGATCGAATCCACGAAGGATCCGGACGCAACCAAACAGGCCGTTGAAATGCGGACCGCGCTGATGGGACCGCTGGCCGGCATCGGCGATGCGATCATCTGGATCATGTTTATGACAATCCTGGGCGCGATTGCCGCGTATATGGCGTTGGAAGGCAGCATTGTCGGCTGGGTCATCGCCGAAGTGATTCAGCTGGTCATCTGGTTTGCCTTCTACAAATTGTTCTTCGTCGCCTATGAACAAGGCGTTACCTTCGTCACCACCCGCAGCGCGCAGCTGCAGCACATCACGGAAGCGGCGTCTGTACTCGGCCTGTCCGTTGTCGGCGCGCTGGTCGCTTCGACCGTCAACGTCAAATTCGGCATTACGATGAGCTATGGCGAAGTCGTCCAGCCGGTCAACGATCTGTTGGATTCGATCATTCCGCATTTCGGCAACGTGGTCACCGTCGCCCTGATCTACTGGGGGTTAGGCCGCAAGAGCATGACGTCCGGCAAGATGATCGTCATCGTGCTGGTGGCCGCCATCGTTCTTTCGGCGATCGGCATTCTTGCCTGAGCCGCAAAATCAGGATGAACAGGAAGCACGCAGGACTCTTGCGTGCTTCCTTTCTTAAAGGAGAACCCGATGATTCGATTAAAAGAAAACGTTGCACAATTTATGGACGAATTCGTCCAGAAGCATGACCGCTTTGAACGCCTGATCGGCCAGGGGCGATTTGAAGAGGTGAACCCGGAGCTGCTGCAAATGATGGAACGGGTGCTGCCCGGCTTTGCATTCCGATTGTTCCAACCGCAGAACAGCCGGGAAATTCATCTGGAACTGACAACGACGCTGGATCCGGTGCGCAGGATTCTGGCCTATTATTTTTGTTCCCGGCTGCCTGACAGTCTGAAATCCCGCTGGTGTTTCGACGCCAGCCACCCGGCGCTCAAAGGCAATTTCACATACAACGGCCGGACCTGGAGACCAGAAGAAATTCAGGTTATCCCCACGCTGGACAACAAGCGTCACCGGCTGAACCTCAAAGTCGAAAAACATCCGAAATTTAAAGACCTCCGTGAGGAAGACTGCTTCATGATATTATATATGATGCTTTCTGACGCGTTGGGGGAAATTGTGGTCGAAGCTTATCTTGGCTCCCTTCAGTTTCTGGACGGGGTCGGGAAGCTGACAAGCCGGGGGAAAAAACGGGTGTCGCTGCTCGAATTGGAAGCCGTGCTGCATGAAGAATGGGAAAAACGTGGCTGGATTGATCCTCGCGATATCGTCTTTATCGCTGAGAATTACACCCGCCGGACAAAGAAGCTGCAGCTGCGGCAGGATATCATCGAAGGCATCAGCTTCTGCCTGCCGCTGTTAAACGAAGAAGGCGAAGCGACTGAAAAACAAGGATCAACAAACCTTGTCCGTGCGTGTCAGGCAGGCTATTGCAGCGTTGTCGTCAACGAGGCGCCTGCGCTGGCGAAAAAGGAAAAGATCGCGCATCGGGAACAGGTGGAAAAAGAAGTCAGCCGGATATTGAGCGAGGGACAAAGCGGGATGTTGATCAACGCCGCGCTGGGCAACGCGCATAGTTACGTTGATTTTCTGGTCTACGACCCGGCCGCCCTGGATGCCATAAAGACCTGGGCCGCAGCGCATGCGCAGCTGGAAGTCCTTGAACTGGATTGATTGAACAACAGGAGGTGAACGGATGAAGGAAAAACTGCTTCCGATTCAAATACAGCTGCTCGACCGGCTGAACCGGACTAAGGAACCCGTCAGTTCCCAATTTCTTGCCAACAGTCTGGGCGTTTCCAGCAAGACAATCCGTAAAAACCTCAGCCAGCTGAATCTTGCGCTGAGCGATCAGGGTGCGGCGATCGCCTCCAAAACGGGCAGCGGGTACTGGCTGATCATTGAAGATCGGGAACGCTTCGAGCAGTTTATGCAGAACACATCCGTTCGCCCTTCGCAGCATATCCTCAATCCGATTCAGGTTGACCGCGCGCATTTCATTATCCGCACGCTGCTCTGCCGGCAGGATTACACCCGCATTGAGGAGCTGGAAGATCTGCTTTTCATGAACCTGACCAGTGTCAAACAGATTCTGAACCGGGCTCGTGAAATCCTGAAGCTGTTCGATTTAAAGATCGTTTCCAAAAGCCGCCACGGAATGAAAATCAGCGGCCGGGAACATGATCTCCGGCTGTGCCTGAATTATGAATACGGCAATTATTCCACGACCTCACTGCACCTGGCCCAACCGGAAGAATATGGCCGGCTTTACCGATTTGATCCGCAGATTCAGCAGCGGATTGAGCGGATCATCCGGTCGCTGCAGGAAATGTTCATCAGCTACAACCTGTCGGTCTCCAGTCTGGCTTCCCTGAGCCGGCTGATTCTGATCTCCGCCGTCCGCAGCAAGAACGGTCATCCGCTGGACTATCCTGAATCGACCATTATCCGGTTCACGAACCGGAATTCGTATTACGTCGCCAAGCTGGTGCTGAACCAGTGCGCCGAATTACTTCAATGCACCTTTATCCGTGAAGATATCATTTTACTGGCAATCGGTTTCGTCGGTTTCCGGATCGCGCTGAGTCCGGACGAAATGTTTCGCGACGGGTTTCTGGAAAGCAAGGATATCGCATTCGATCTCGTTCAGCATCTGGCGCAGACCAATCAGTTCAGCTCGATCAACAAGGATATCAAGCTGGTCGACGACATCGCGCTGCACCTTGACGGTTTGTTTACCCGTTCCCGCTATCATCTGCGCACGACGCAGTTTGCCAGCGAGGTGCAGGTGGAAAGCTCGCTGATGTCGCGGAAAATGGCGATGCAGGCGATGGTGTATCTGCATGAGAAGTATGAAATCGAAATCAGCGCGGAGGAAATCACGCGGCTGGCGCTGGTAATCCACCCGGTCTTCGGCCGCTTCCCATGGAAGTTTAAAAAGATCCGCGCCTGCTGCGTATCCAACATCGACAAAAGTGTCGGCCGCGGAATCGCGGAACGATTGATGCGCAATTTCGGCCGGTTCATGGAACAGATCGACGTTTTGGAATTGTATGAATTAAAAGACGCTGACTTAAGCCTGTATGAATTGTTATTTACCTCTTACAGTCCTGAAGAATTAACGTTTCTTCCCAAGTCGCTGACGGTTTTCCAGCTGGATCTGTTCTTTGATGAAAGCACCAAGCGCAAGATCCGTTCCTTATTCGTCAACGGCAATCATCACAGCAATTTCAAGATTCGCAGTGATCTGCGGCCAGAGTTGATCTTTACCGGGGTAGAGGCGGCCAGCGAGGACGCCTGTCTGAAAAAAATCAGTGAATCGCTGAAGCCGGTTCTGTTGGACAGCCCTCAGGCGTTAGAAGAGGACTTGCGTACCTGCGAGGAGATCATGGCGTCACAGCCGCGGGATAACGTCGTCATTCTCAGCGGCCTGCATTCTCACACCGCCAACGTCATCATCGGCGTCTTTGTCCTGAAACGGCCGATCCCCTGGAATCACAGCCTGCATAAAGCGCAGATCATCGTGTATTGGGATCGCGGACAGGTCGCGAAGGATGCGGAACGGTTTGAAAATGAATACGTGCCGCATCTGTTGGAAACGGTGTTTCACGACCGGCTTGTGATCGACGAACTGGTTAAAAATCCGGATTATGAGCATCTGATGGATGTAATTCTGGAATATCATTTCGCGGTGCTGACGCTGGGAAGCAGCTTCCGGTAAATGATTTTCATTCATTTCCGATCATCGGTCTTCATCGGATCCAGACCCCAAACCGGCATCGGCGAGCTGCGGCTGCGCTGCCTTGCGGGCTTCAGCTCATAAAACTGAAAAAATGAAAGAAAGAAGGAAGAATGATGCGTAAAATTGTACTCTTAAGTCACGGCGGGATGGCGAAGGGCCTCCTGAACACCTTAAGTATTTTCACAGCCAATATCGACCAGATCACAGCGATCAGTGCTTATGTTGACGATTGTGATCCCAAGGCGGAACTGGAATCGTTCTGGGCAAGTGTTAACGACGACGATCAGGTCATCCTGTGCACCGATATTCTGGGCGGCAGCGTCAATCAGCTGGCTCTGCCCTACCTTTCCCGGCCGAACACTTATCTGTTTACCGGAATGAATTTTCCCATGTTGCTGCAGCTGACCTGCCTGGATGAAAATGCAACGGAGGCTGAGATCAAAGCGCTGGCCGACGTCGGCAGAGAAGCGGTCGTCTGCATGAACGATTATCAGTTCCCGCAGTATGATGATGAAGATGAATAAGCTGCATACTGAAGCGGAAACGGCGACGGATAAGCGGAAATCTCAACTTCCGTTCAGGCCCGATTTCAGAGTAAAATAAGAAGCAAAGAGAAAAAAAACAGGGGGGGGGAGAAGGAGCGATTATGATTAAATGGATTGTCAGCGATCTTGACGGCACATTATTTGAAGGGCATGGAGAAACGGTCTTTGATTTATGTCCGGCCAATGAAGCGGCGCTGAAAGCACTTCAGCGTCAGGGGATCGAGTTTTGCGTTGCCAGCGGACGGATGATCGGCTACGGTATTCATTTGTTAGAAAAATATGGGTTTCGCGCCATCCGGGCCGCGGGATTTAACGGCGCCGTTTGTTATGATCAGGGACAGTTCGTCGTCACTGATCCGCTGCAGGTCCGCCAGCTTCGCGAAATCGTCGCCATCCTTGACGGCGAGTTTCCGCAATGGACTATGATTCAGGTTCAGGGCATGAATTCCGAACGGATCTTTGCGGATCCTCTTCATCCAACGGCGCAGCGTTACCGAAAGGAATGCGCTGAGCTTGGAATCGGTCAGGTCATGGATTTTACACTGGATGAGTTCCTCAACGATGACCGCGGGATTCTCGCCGGCAAGCTGTCGCTGACGCTGCCTTCGCCGGAAGTCTGTCTTGCGGCCCTTCTGCGGCTGCGTGAACGGCTGCAGGGACAATGCTTTGTCACTCAGAGCGGAAAACAGCTTCTGGAAATTGGAAACGGAGCGGCGCATAAAGGTGTCTTTATCGACTATCTGAAGACCGCATATAAGCTGAAAGCGGAGGAAATCGCGGTGATCGGCGACGCTCAGAACGATGCGGAAATGTTTGCCGGGGCGGGACATACCTTCGCGATGCAAAGCGGCAGTCCCAAGCTGCAGCGCATCGCCGGGCACATCGTAGAATCCGCAGCGGATGCGATCAACTGGTGTCTTGATTATAATGCAAAGCATGCCTGAACTGAATTCGTAAAGCGCAAAGCCATAAACGGCGGCGCTTTTTTTATGGGATCCGGATAAGCGTTCATGTTTGGGTTTCTGCTAAAACATCCGGAAACTGATTTCCACTGAACTCAATTTTAAAACGTTCCTTTTGCTTTTCCGACTCAACAATGAGCTGAGCTTTGAACTAGAAAAGACCTCCGGAACACTGAGCGCTTCGCCGCATTCTTTTCCATAAAAAACAGCGAATGAATTGATTCGCTGCAGTCCGTCAGCTTCAAATTGATTATGTTTTTGAAACCAACGTATTGAGAAGGATGAAATCCGGGCAAAGCTTTTATTCATAGAGCTTTCCCATATAGAGAATTTTAGCCAAAACCTGAAAATCCACTTCCGCCCAGACTATATTCTTGGTGGGACTGGCTGAATCGTCTTCTATCCAGCTTGCCATTTGTTGCAAATAGTCAGGGATTGTCGTATTTTCCCATGCTTCAAGATGTTGTTGATAATCTAAAGACAGGTCTTCAAGAAATTGAATGAAAGCTTCTTTTCCTGAGATCTTGTTAATTTTCTCAACCCATCCGGATTCTTCTTCAGTCTTCATCGAATTCCATTCCTTTCTATGCCGTAGTGTAGCAGTTACCTTGCTTTTAGAGAGCCCGGTTCTCTTTTCTGAGGTTTGCTTACCCACGCTTCATATTTTTTTCAAACTTTGTGATATAAGCCGATTTAATTCTTCCGAAGAGATACCATAACATCGAAGAACATCGTTAAAATCCATCAAAACCTCGGCAAGTTCTTCAATCAGATCTTTTCTTCATCCTTTCATTCTGACTGGCCGCTTACCCAAATAATTCCTTACGCAGATTTTCGCAGTCGCGAGCTATTTCCTTCATTTCTTCCTCTGGAACCATTTCATAGAGATCATGAGCCAGCGGGTCCTTCGACAAATCAGCCAGTGTTTTGTTCATACAAGCTTTTTCCTTGGAAGTGGAAATAATTCGAATTGTACAGTCATCCGCATTGTTTTGAATTAGCCCTAAAGGCACATTGCCATTAACCTGACACTCCAACAAAAGAGCGGCCAGATCGGTTATAAGGCTGATCGAAAAATCAAATTCATGTTCCAGACCGTCTTCGTCTTTCAATTCAAGCGGCCATTCCGTAATTTGGAAGTTCCAATTCAGCTAATCCAGACCTGTATCCGCCAAGATTTCACTTAATGAAATTTCATCTTTCTGCTTTCCAATGAGATAATCCAGCAAAGTCAAACTGTCGTCTGTGCCGCCGATATAATTGCCCCATACTTTTCGACAGCCTTTTCATCTGCCTCTTTTCCATTTATATTTCAATTCCCAGATGCAGGGCTGGTCCAACTGAACCGAAATCATCTGCCTTTGCGAATATCAAGCAAATGAAATATATCGGCATACATTTTTGATTTCTCCTCTAAATCGATCATCAGCCATTTTTGTCCATTCCCCATTTGCGTCTGATAATAAAGCTCTCTTAATTCTGCGGTACATTCTTCCAGAACAGCCTCAACCGCTTCTTTCTCTTTTTGTCCAATAACGATTAAAACGGAAAAATATCCTTTTTCAGGATAGATCGTACATAGATTCTTTCCCGCCTTTCTCCACTTAACATTCCAACCGAATTTCCAACTGCAGGAACTAAATTCTATTTTTTCTTTGCCCTTATATCTGTTTTTAATGTCTTCGCAAAATTGAATAAATAGGGGATTCTTGACGTACTCTCCAATTTCTTCCAAAGTTGGACAAGCGGTTCTGTCCCGGATATCAATCATCAGCTGTTTCTCCCATGCCCAGATTCTTCATCTAAACTTATTATAACTTCCTTGATCTCCCTGCACAATCCGTTATTTAGCGCTTTAAGCACAGCCTCGAAAATCATTTTCCTCACTTGGACCTATGATTTTTGTTTTATTTTAAGTCCCTGCTTTCTTCCTGACTTTCCTCTGCCAAACTCATCCGGAATGTGTTATAGTAACATGCCTCGGGGAAAACAATGTTATAACAATCAGAAGATAAAATCTTACAACACCTCTTCTTTTGCGGCAATGATGCCAGCGGTGAGTGAAAGGAAGTAAGATCTGCAATGTTTCTTCGATGGGCGCAGTAAAATTTTACGGCGTTGTTTGTAAAAAGACTATTTTGCTTCATTGTCTAAATGGCTTAGATCCATCCTTGTCAGACTTTACAGCAGCAGGATCAAATTGAAGTTTGAGAAAAAGCGCCGCGCTCCGGACATGAATCCATTTGCGATATGCCTCGTCATTTTTATTTTGCAGAGCCTGCAGCTGTTCAAAAATTCACTTCCTGATCCCTGCGTTCTTGGAAATACGATCAGGAGAATCGGAAACAAACGAAACCACGAAACGGCCATAATAACCCGTCTGCTCACCATGCACATGCAATAATCCTGAAAATCCTTTATAATGAAGTTCAGGAGAAATAATGATGCTAAACGAACTTGGAAAAACACTTTTGCAGCAAATCGCGGCCTGTCATGATTACATCAGCAGCGAAGAACTCAGTAAAATATGCAACGTTTCGATCAACACGATCCGCAAGGAAATTGATTTGATCAACGATTATCTCCGCGGACATGGCTGCTTCATCGACACCAAGATTGCCTCCGGTTATTGTTTAACGATGGTCCGGCCGGAACAGGCACAGCCATTTTTAGCGCAGATCCTGAAAGAATTCCGCCAGTTTCGCTACTTGAACTACTCTGAATTTTCTACCGCATATACGATTGCGATGAAGCTGTTAACAGCTTCATCCTATACGACGATTGACTCACTGATGAACAGTTTATATTGTTCCAAAAGCACCGTGCTGCGCACGCTGGATTCGACACAGCTGATCCTCGATCAATTCCATCTCGACTTGAAAAACAAACGCAATTACGGGTTATATATTGAAGGTACCGAATGGTCGAAACGAATCTGCCTGATTTTTATGCATAAGGTCTTCGTTCATGAAAATCCGCAGCTTGTCCGCACCAGTATTTTCAACGCGCTGTTTCTCAATCATACCGACTATCCCACGGCAGTCCGCGATTGCGTGCTGCGTTATTTCAGCGCTCAACAGGCGATCACCATTCCAAACATCCACTTTATCAAACTGGCGCAGTATCTTCTGCTTGCCAGAACCCGCTCCCCTTTCAGCAAAGATCTTCACTTGACCCCCCTCCCAGATCCAGCGGCTGCATTCGCTGCCGGTTTATCCAGCTGCCCAGGCAATCTACGCTCAGCTTCCAGTTTATTTTCAGGAAGGCGTAAGCGAAACTGACATTTTATCTTTTGCCGCGCTGATCGCCTGTTGTATGACGATAAGACAGCCGGATTGGATTCCTGACGCAGACCGGCACGCAATTCAGGAGGAAGTCCAGGAGGTTGTCGATTTTATTGCCAAATATTACGAAGTCGACGGCATATTCGACACGATTTTTTATCGGGATTTTGCCTGTTATCTGTACGGCTTGAATTTGAAAAAAGAGTTTGATTTCACTTCCGATTCCGAGAAGCTTCCCGGTTCGACAAAAATCGGCCTGTTATCCGCGGATATCAGCTCGCTGTTCGCTTTGTTTTACAAGGTGAAACACGGCGTGTATCTGCAGGAGGTCGATTTAGTGGATGCCTATTACATCTTCAATTCCGCGCTATTTAAAAATAACACTTATTATAACAAAATGAAATTTGCGGTCGTTTCCCGGCATGGTCGGTATTACAGCGAAAATCTGTCCGATCGAATACGCATGCAGTATGGGCGCTATATCCAATCCATTGACGTGTTGGAATATACGGAATTGTTCAATCATGAGCTTGACGCTTATGACGCGCTGCTTACAGACGTCAACAGACACATCCTGCCGGAGAATTACGCCGGAGCCTTGATCGACTGCAACCTGAATCACATCCAGTCGGATCTCAATTCTCTTTCCACATTTCTGATTCAGCGCTTCAACGCGAAAGCGCGGACCTTGTTCCGTGAAAAGAACTTCCACAAATGCAGCTTCACCTCGCAGATGCAGGTCTATGACGCAATCTACAAGCTGTATCAGAATGAAATAGGCGATTATGAACATTTCATCCATGATTTAAAGATGCGCAGCAGCTTCATCAGCTATGAGAAGGAAAAGAATATCATCCTGATCACGCCGCTGGCGCTGCGGATCGCGCAGCCGGTCTTCGAGGTGTTCGTCAACAAGAAGCCGATGCTGTGGGAACGGGCGAAAGCGAGCGTCTACATCTTTTATCAACAGGGCAATGGAAGCAAAGAGAACGTTCAGATCATTTCCTACCTGCTGAAGCAGTTCATCCATCAGAACGAGCTGTTTATCAACACTCTGTATGACCGCTCCTATAAGGATGTCGTCGGGATTTTCCATGTGCTTTAAAAAAGGCTGTCACGGGTTGGAATTTGCGTGACAGCCTTTGGTTTTTTAGAGGATGCCGAAGAAAGCGAGCACGACGCAGGCGCCCATGATCATGAAGATCAATTTCGTCGGCGACCAGCCCTTCTGGACCTGGGAGAAGCTCCAGCCCCACAATAACAGGGAGAGCAGGCCCGGCATAATCGAGTCCAGCATGCCCTGGAAGTCGATCGTCGCACCGCCGATCACCGGCTGCAGCGCAATTTTGATCGAAACGTTCTGCGCGATCAGCGCGCCGACCATGATCGCACCCAGGATGCCCGCTGCTTCCGTAATTAACGGAACGATGCCGCGTTCAAAGGCTTCCGTGATCAGGCTGGTGCCGTAGCGGTAGCCGGCCGTTAAGAAGATATATTTGTAGACCAGCAGCAGGCAGCCGTACAACAGGACGAACAGAATGACGCCCAGCAGACTGCCGTTGGCGGATAATCCAATACACAGACCGGCGATGATGACGCGGTAGCAGTTGAAGAAGAAGCTGTCGCCGATGCCGGCAGTCGGTCCCATCAGGGACGCTTTCAGCGTGGAAATGGTTTCCGTAATATCGTCTTCCGGATGTTCAGCCTGCTGCTTTTCCATCGCCAGCGCGATGCCGACCAACAAACCCAAGAATACCTGATGGGTATTGAAGAATTCGCCGGCGTGGCGGTAGAAAGCCTTACGGCGGTCTTCGGGATCGTCATAGAACATTTCCAATCCCGGCGCCATCGCCATCGCGAAGCACTTGGACTGCTGGGAAACCTTACTGCTTGCCATATTGGTGCCTAAGGAGAAGTAGAACGATTTATTCAACATTTTCCGTTCTTCCGGAGTCAGTTTCGGCGCCTTATTCATAGAAATCATCCCCTTCCTGAGCATTCGTGCCAATCGCCGCGGCAGAGCGGCTCTGCGCTAATTTATAGCTGTTCTGGAAATGCGCGAAGGCAATGACGATGCCGATCAACGCCAGCGGCAGCGTGCCCAGCGCCAGATATTTGACGGCGACAAAACCGAGAATGACATACATGACGGTTGTTGTTCCATTCCAGATCGCCTGCGTCGTCAAGCATAAGCCGACGACTACCAGCATGTTCGCGGAAGCGTTGAGACCATTGATGATAAAGGCCGGGCAGATCGAGATAAACGTCTGCAAACCCGCTTCGCCGCCCAACGCGACCAAGAAGACGACGATCGTGTTCAGCAGCTGAGAAACGAAGATGACCTGCATCCACATGGCGATGCGGAATTTCTTAACATTGCCGGTTTCCGCAATTTTCATAAACCACGGATGTAGCGCTAAGGCAATGGCCTGCGTGAACGGCTTCACGGCGTTGATCAGCGTGCCGACGGTAACAGCCAGCGCCAAGCCGACGCCCTGATCCGCACCGGACAGAACAACAAAGCCGACAGCCAGAACGGAAGCGGCCTGATAGTTGGACGGTGCTTCGCCGCCAATGGCGGAGACGCCCATGTAAACAGCTTCCAGTTCAGCGCCAATGATGACGCCGGTGGTGATATCGCCGCACATTAAACCGGTTAATGTACATAAAACTAACGGACGGGTAAACGTTTGCCATCCCAGCCAGTTGTCAGCAACCTGCCATAAGAGATAGGCGAACGCGATCAATAATGCGTTGGTCATGAGGAACCCCCTTTTTCTTTAAAGTTTGGAAACGATCTCGGCGAAGTTTTCAATCGGATTGGATGGAATCAGCTGTGAGAATACATGCCCGCCGATCTGGGCCAGTTCTTTGAAATAGACCAGATCTTCCGGATCGGAATTGACTCCCCTTGTCAGATTGACCTTGTTGGCGGATTTTTTCTTGACGTAGTTGGCGACGTTGACCTCCGTGATCGGCAGGGCTTTGACCAAAGCGACCGCGTCTTTCGGATTGTCGACAATGATCAGCACGCGCACCGTGTCCACGCGCGGATCGGACAGCAGCTTAATCGCGTCGGGAATCGTCTTCACCGCGACCTTTTTGCCTGCAGGCGCCGACATCAGCAACGTCTGGGTGGTCAGCGGATCCTTAGCCAGCTTATCGCTCGCGACGACAATCCGGCTGACATCGAGATAGCGTGACCAGGCAGTGGTAATCTGTCCATGGATCAGACGTTCGTCGATTCTAAGTTGAACAATCATTCTTCCTTTCCTCCTCTTTTTTCATCAGCGGTGATTTCCGTTGATTTCAACATCATCATTATACTTAAAGCGCTTTCACCTAAAATTTCAAAAAGTAATAATTAATGGACGCTTTTTGTGAACTTTTCATTCTGAGATCTTAGTTGTGACTTGAATCAAGCTTTCTGATTTACGGCATCAACCCCAAGGTGAAGAAAGAAGCTGAGAAATTTTGATCTTCCTGTTCAGCCTGATCTGGATTTCTGATTTCCAATGCCCAAAACCACAAAAAACCCAGCCTCGGGTAGTTTCCAATAAGACAGTATGAGAACATTACTGACATAGGGTAGCTGCCGTACAGGAGTGCGACAAGAAAAATTGGCGATACTTGGTTTTCACAACCAGGTATCGCCTTTTTCTATCGTTAACAGAATGTTTGAATCTTATTGGAGGTACATATGATGCAGGAACTCAACTATATCCGTTGCGGTGATTACTATATTCCCGATATTCGTTTACCGGAGGAAAATAGACCTATTGGTCGGTGGGGACGTATGCACAGAGATTATATCAAGGAGCACAACCCTATCCGCATCAACGATCTTTGTCTCAGCGGCGAATTGTGGACGTACTTGGCTGACTTGAACGAACAGGCACAAAACCGCCTTGAACTTATCATTGAGCAAATAAAAGACTCTGAGGGCATGACAGAGCGCATGAAGCAGCACGATCAGATGGCGTGGGTTGGAGCCATGAATAGCATCCGCAACCGAGCCGAGGAAATTGTTCTGCGTGAGATGATCTATGAGGAGGATGCGGTATGAGAATCCTCGAAGAATTTTGGCACGGCAACATCGAGCCAACCGAATATGACACGTCCTCTTACAAGGAATATAAAAAGCTGCTGGAGCTGATTTGCAGGAATGAAGAAAAGCTCAAAGCCACTATGACGGACGAGCAGAAAGAACTGTTTGAGAAATATACCGATTGTGTGCGAGAGCATCAAACCAATACAGACTGTTTGATTTTCCAGAATGGCTTTAAGCTGGGCGCAAGAATGATGTTGGAAGTCATGGAAGAACTCTAATTTCACAAGTTGACGAAGCCGCTCTATGTTGCTTTTATGGGTAGCATAGAGCGGCTTTTTTCTGCGTTTTCCTCAGTTCTATTGACTTTTTCACTAAAATATGATATCATTATATCGAGATATAATGATATCATTTGGAGGTGGCAAGTGATGCAGAAAACAGATCTGAAATCGGATCGTGATAAGCAGGTACAGGTGCGTTTACCTGCGTCACTACACAAGCAGTTGAAATTGGCACTAATACAGGATGATAGCTCACTTGCTGATTTTTTCAATGAAGCGGCAGAAGCCTATCTGAAAAATCCTGACAAATACAGAAAAACAGTTGGAAACATAAACGGAGGAAAGAGCAATGGCTGACATTAGAAAAGATCAAGAAAGAGATGAACTCCATCGTGCAATATGGGCGATTGCTGACGGCCTGCGTGGAAGCGTAGACGGATGGGACTTCAAGTCCTATGTGCTGGGCATGATGTTCTATCGCTATATCTCTGAGAATCTGACCAACTATATTAACGAGGGTGAGATTGAAGCCGGCAATGAGGGCTTTGATTATGCCTTACTGTCTGACGAAGATGCAGAACAGGCTCGTGAAGACATGGTCAAGACAAAGGGCTTTTTCATTCTCCCCTCCGAACTTTTCTGCAACCTCAGAAAAAAGGCTGCGGGCGATGAAAACCTGAATATGACGTTGGAAACGATCTTCAAAAACATTGAGGACTCCGCCAAAGGCAGCGAGAGCGAAGATAATTTCGCAGGCCTGTTTGATGACATTGATGTCAACAGCAATAAACTGGGTGCCACCGTTGCCAAGCGTAATGCCAATCTCGTCAAGTTAATTGAGGGCGTTGCGGACATGAAGCTGGGCAACTACAAGGACAACTCCATTGATGCTTTTGGTGATGCTTACGAATACCTGATGAGCATGTACGCATCCAACGCAGGAAAGAGCGGCGGCGAATTCTTCACCCCGCAGGAAGTTTCCGAACTGTTGACCCGCATTGCTGTTGTAGGAAAGACTGAAGTAAACAAAGTCTACGACCCCGCCTGCGGCTCTGGTTCGCTTCTTTTGAAAGCAGCGAAGATCCTTGGCAAAGAGAATGTTCGTCAAGGTTTCTATGGTCAGGAGATCAACCTCACCACCTATAACCTTTGCCGTATCAATATGTTCCTGCACGATATTGACTACGACAAGTTTGATATTGCACATGAGGATACTCTGCTCAATCCGCAGCATTGGGACGATGAACCCTTTGAAGTCATCGTTTCCAATCCGCCCTACTCCATCAAATGGGAAGGCGATGATAACCCTGTTTTGATTAACGATCCCCGCTTCTCTCCTGCCGGTGTACTTGCACCTAAGTCCAAAGCTGACCTTGCGTTTATTATGCACTCTTTGTCTTGGCTTGCTACTAACGGCACGGCTGCGATTGTTTGTTTCCCTGGTATCATGTACCGTGGTGGTGCTGAAAAGAAAATCCGCCAGTATCTGATCGACAACAACTTTATCGACTGTATCATCCAGTTGCCGAGCAATCTGTTCTTTGGAACTACTATCGCTACCTGTATTATGGTTTTGAAGCGCAGCAAGGCTGACAACCGAACCCTGTTCATTGATGCTACTAACGAGTGCGTAAAGGTAACGAACAACAACAAACTAACCGACGGCCCTGACGGAAATATCGCACATATCGTTGATGCTTTCGTTTCTCGTGCGGATAAGGAGCATTTTGCACGCTGTGTTCCTTACGAAGAAATCGTGGAACAGGACTATAACCTTTCTGTCAGCTCCTATGTTGAGCAAGAGGATACCAGAGAAGAAATTGATATCGTAAAGCTCAATAAGGAGATTGAAGAAATTGTTGCAAGGGAGCAGGTGCTGAGAGCAGAAATTGCAAAAATCATTGCAGAATTAGAGGGATAATTTATGAGACTCAGCAGTAGATTATCTGATAAAAGTAAAAACCACGGTGAAATCGAATCTTTCATTGATTGGGAAAAGTACACGATTTCTCCTGAAGAATCGGAAGATCTTCAATTGATCTCTGCCGGTGATTTCATTGATATTCAGATTGGTAAAATCACCTTGCCGTTTTACTCAACCAAATGCAATGATAGTGTTTCTTTTGTATCTCCCAAAAATCTGCATTGCCTGATAATCAGTGAGAAAATGATCAGCATTGATTGCCAGTTGCAGTGCATGGATTATGATGATAGTAATCAAGCGTGCAAAGAGTGCAGCCACTGCATCCAAGCATGGTTTTTGGTAGGAGCAGACGATATTTTTTCGGCAACGCCCAACGTCTATCTGATCAAGCAGAATTTCAAGCTACCTGCAAACATAAAGCTGCCAGTTGAAACAGAAGACAAATTTACTGAGTGGTTGGCAAAAGCGGAAATTGCGCACAAAGAAAGACTTGGTGCCGGTTCAGTTATTTATCTAAGATCTATCTTGGAACAGATTACAATAAAAGTGGGCAATGATGCAGGCGTTGATATTTATCAACCTAACGGTCGTACCAAACCTTTTAATCAGGTGTTACAGGCCGTAGATGCCCAATGCTCTATCATCCCAACGATTTATTCAGATAACGGTTATAAACTCTTTCAAAAGCTGAGTGAAATTGCTCACGGTAACTCTGATGAGGAAACTGCTTTGAAAGAGTATGAACCTTTGCGCAGATTGGTTGTTGGCGTGATTGAGAACGTTAGAAAAAACGAGGAAGAAATTAAACGAAATGCCGAAATCAAGAAGGCATTGGCGGCAATAGGATTTAGCAATGGGGGTGAGCAAAGTGAATAAATTAAAGGACTTGATACATGAGCTTTGCCCTAATGGTGTTGAGTACAAAAAACTCGCAGATTGCTGTGTGTTGGAAAAGGGAAACACGCCCATTCAGAAAGCAATACCTGGAGAATTTCCTTTAGTTGTGACAACCGAAGAACGCAAGTCTTGCAATACATATCAGTTTGACAAACCAACTGTTTGTATCCCGTTGGTTTCGTCCAGAGGTCACGGTGTTGCGTCTTTGAATAGCTTGTATTATCAGGAGGGGAAGTTTGCTCTCGGTAATATCCTTTGTGGTGTTACTCCTGTTAATAGTGATGAGCTGTCTGCAAAATTCCTGTTCTATTACTTGAATCATAAAAAGGATACTCTTATTGTTCCGCTCATGCGAGGAGGAGCAAATGTATCTCTTACAGTTGATTCTTTGAAAAGAGTCAAAGTTCCGGTCCCTCCGATATCTGTCCAACGCGAGATTGTTCGTATTTTCGATAAGTTTGAATCTCTTGGTAATAACCTTGGACTTGAACTTATTGCAAGGAAAAAGCAGTATGAACATTATGCGGATTACCTGTTCGTATCTGATATTCCCCCAAACGAGTGGATGGCCGTTGGAGAAATAATTATTTCTCTCAAGACTGGACTCAATCCTCGACAGAACTTCAAATTGAATGTAGGCGGTGATAAACCATACATCACAGGAAAAGACATATATAACAATTCGATCAATGTTTCTGATAAAACAGATCTCATTACAGATGATGTTGTTTTACTAATTAACCGCAGAGCATGCTTGGCAACTAACGACGTCCTTTTTGCGAGTACGGGTACTGGAACTGTTGGAAGAATGGCCGTGGTAGACAACTACGACAATACATGGGCTGTAAGTGAAACCATGTTTTGCCTAAAACCCAAAGTGGATGTTATTAACCCATACTATTTGATGTACGCATTGTATACACAAAGTGCCAAAAGACAATTCGAACCCAAAATATCCAAAGGTTCAGTTCCGCATCTGAAAGTAAAAGACTTGCTTGATGTAAAAATTCCCGTACCAAACCTAACAGAGCAAGAACGAGTTGTCGATTTGGTGAGAAAATTTGATGCATTATGTAATAATGTTTCCACCGGTTTGCCTGCAGAAATCGAAATGAGGCAAAAACAATATGCGTATTATCGAGACAAGCTTCTAACTTTCAAGCAGATTCCTTGAGAAAGGAAATACAAATGGACAAAACACTTACTGCAAAATTGCTTCCTGCAGCACTGATCTGCAAAGGCTACATAACCGGAATGGCAGATTGCGATTATGAAATTTATCTGCGTGAAATAGTCAATGCATCTGCGTATTTCAAAAGCAAGTCCAACGGATTGGTGTATACAGCGCCACCGGACGAATCTCATGGTGAATGGGATTGCATTTCTGAAAACTATTCCCTTGATTTCAAGTTAATTGCCAGCGAAACTTCGCTGCGGGCCAGAAATTTGTTTTCGGGCAGAATTTATCAAATGGCAGAAGGTGTTACTGCTTATTGCGGTCCTAAAATAGAGGCCGATAATCCCAAGTACAAACCTATTCAGGCAACACGCATCTTTGCGGCATTGAGATCAATTGATCTTGCTGAATTGAAGTCAATTCGAAACAGTAAGGAGAAAAAGCAAGGAATCGAAACTGATATCAAAGCCTTATTGGATACACTTGAAACTCAAAAACACATTTTAATGTTCTTTCCGTATGAGTTTTTTACGGAAACCAATAATGACTTTTCTGCCGTGGTAGCAGATATTATCGAGGCCTTGACACAAGATTTCTCCGAAGTATTCAAATATCGTAAGGATGTTGCCGCACAATTCGATGTGTACTTCACATTCATATATGCAGGACATTTCGTGCTTGCTGAGGTATGCGGAAACGAACTAAAGCTTGTGGAAACCATAAAGGAAACATCCAGCCCGACTTACATGAAGATTAAATCCTATACAGAATGGGGGTAAGGAAATAATACGATGAGTACATATAACATTGTGCTTTCAACCAATGAAAGTACCGTTGTAACTGAATATGAGCCGCAAGCGAAACGTTCCGATGCGTATCAGAGTGAAGCTGCTTTGGAGGCAGCCTTCATCAAAATGCTTGGCGAACAAGGTTATGAGTACGTGTCCATTCACAACGAAGAAGATCTCGTGCTTAACCTTCGCAAGCAGCTTGAGCGCCTTAACCAGTACAGCTTCACCGACAAAGAATGGGAGACATTCTTCAAATCTAAGATTGCCAATGCCAACGAAGGTATCGTAGAAAAGACTCGTAAGATTCAGGAAGATTATGTACAGAACCTGACTTGCGAAGATGGCAAAACTCAAAACATCTATCTGATTGATAAAAAGAATATCCATAACAACCGTTTGCAGGTCATCAATCAGTATGAAGAAGGTGCCGGCAATCACGACACCCGATATGATGTGACGATTCTTGTGAACGGTCTGCCGTTGGTTCATGTGGAGCTGAAACGCCGTGGTGTTGCGATCAAGGAAGCATTTAACCAGATCAACCGCTATCAGAGAGACAGCTTTTGGGCAGGCTCCGGGCTTTACGAGTATGTGCAGATTTTTGTCATTTCCAACGGCACATTCACGAAATATTATTCCAATACCACGAGAGCAAGCCATATCAAGGAGAATGACGGCAGCAGCAAAAAACACAGCAAGAAAACTTCCAATAGTTTTGAGTTCACTTCCTATTGGGCAGATGGTAACAACAGAGTCATTGCAGACCTTGTTGACTTTACAAAAACGTTCTTTGCCAAGCATACTCTGCTGAATATTCTAACAAAGTACTGCGTGTTTACATCTGAGGAATTGCTGCTTGTCATGCGTCCTTATCAGATCGTTGCAACAGAACGCATCTTGAACAGAATCGAGACATCCTCCAACAGCAAGAAAACCGGAAAGATCGAAGCAGGCGGATACATTTGGCATACTACGGGCAGCGGTAAAACCCTCACCTCTTTCAAAACGGCACAACTCGCTACCAACTTGCCGTACATTGACAAGGTACTCTTTGTTGTTGACCGCAAGGACTTAGACTATCAGACCATCAAAGAGTATGACCGATTTGAAAAAGGTGCTGCCAACAGCAATAAGAGCACAGCGATTCTGCAAAAGCAGCTTGAGGACTCTACTTCTCGAATTATTGTAACTACAATTCAGAAGTTGGATGTCTTTATTCAGAAGAACCCCATGCATCCCATTAGGGATAAGCATATTGTTTTGGTGTTTGATGAATGCCATAGAAGCCAGTTCGGTGATATGCATACGAGAATTGTGGGCGGTCAGATCAAAAAAGGTGAAAAGGTTGTTAAAGTACACAGATACTTTAGAAACTATCACATCTTTGGTTTTACGGGCACTCCGATTTTCTCGGTCAATGCAGGTACTGGCGGAAATCCAAATCTGAAAACTACTGAGCAGGCATTTGGTGATAAACTCCATACCTACACCATCGTTGACGCCATCAATGACGGAAATGTTTTGCCGTTCCGCATTGACTATATCAATACGGTAAAGCAAAAGGACGGAAAACAGGATAAGCAAGTTGCTGCTATTGATACCGAGGAAGCCCTTGCTTCTCAGGAACGTATATCCGAAGTTGTGAAGTACATTCTGGAACACTTTGACCAAAAGACTATGCGAAACTCCTATTACAGTCTTAAGGGTCAGCGTGTGAATGGTTTCAACTCCATGCTTGCAGTCAGCTCCATCTCCGTTTGCCAAAAATACTATCTGGAACTGAAAAAGCAGATTGCAGAACAGCATCGTGATCTGACGATTGCCACCATCTTCTCGTTTGCCCCCAACGAAGCAGATAGCGCAGATGGCATCTTGGATGATGAAAGTTTTGATACCGATGGACTTGACCAGAGTTCTCGTGATTTTCTGGACATGGCGATTGACGAGTACAACAAGACTTTCAAGACCAACTTTGACACATCCAGCAAGGGCTTCCAGGACTATTACAAAGACCTCTCTGACAAAGTGAAAAAGCGTGAAGTTGATTTGCTTATCGTGGTCAATATGTTCTTGACGGGCTTTGATGCAACGACACTCAACACCCTTTGGGTAGACAAAAACTTGAAAATGCATGGTCTGATTCAGGCGTTTTCAAGAACCAACCGCATCCTGAACTCCGTTAAGACCTTTGGTAATATTGTCTGTTTCCGTGATCTTGAAAAAGAGACAAACGAAGCCATCGCCTTATTCGGCGACAAAGAAGCCAATGGCATTGTTCTTCTGAAATCCTACGAAGACTATTACTATGGCTGTGTTGACGACAAGGGACGTGAGCAGAAAGGCTACGAAGAGCGTATCGCAGAGCTACTGCAGAAATACCCATTGGGGCAGCCTATCATCGGCGAGCAGAATAAAAAAGATTTTATTGTTCTGTTCGGTAATATTCTCCGTCTGAGAAATATCCTGTCAGCTTTTGACCGCTTTGCCGGAAACGAAATTTTGTCTCCTATCGATTTCCAAGACTACACTGGTACATACCACGATGTGTACGATGAGATCAAGCCGAAGCCGGGAAGCAAAGACAGCATCATGGATGATGTTGTCTTTGAAATGGAACTTGTCAAACAGGTTGAAGTCAACATCGACTATATTCTGATGCTGGTTGCGAAATACCATGACGGCAACTGCGAAGACAAAGAAATCCTCGTTGCGATTGATAAGGCGATTAAGTCGAGTTTGCAGCTCAGATCGAAAAAAGAGCTGATCGAGAACTTTATTGCTACTATCAACACCAAAACCGATGTCAATGCAGATTGGCAGCGTTTTGTAAAAGAACAGCGTGAAACCGATATTCAGGCCTTGATCGCAGAAGAAAAGTTGAAGCCTGAAGAAACCAGAAAGTTTGTTGAAAACGCTTTTCGTGATGGCGTACTCAAAACAACAGGCACAGATGTTGACCGTCTGATGCCGCCCGTCTCCCGTTTTGGTGGCGGTGGTTCACGTGATAAAAAGAAGCAGACAGTTATTGAAAAACTGAAAGCATTCTTTGAAAAGTATTTCGGGCTGGTCAACGCTGGGGAATCTTTTGCGGAAGACAGTAACAAGTAAGCACAATTCACAAAAGGCACTAACTGATGCGGTTAGTGCCTTTCTTCTTTTGCGAATATTTAACTTCGACACAACCTGTGTCGAAGTTGCAATTTTCACTTCTCCGCAAGTTACGGCGAAGTGATTTTTAACTTCTGCCCAAGTTGGGCAGAAGTTGGATTTTGGACTTCCGACCAACTTGGTTGGAGGTTGGGTTTTTCTTCCCGACAAGTTGTCGGGAAGTTGATTTTGAAAATTCTGTCCAACTTGGGCAGAATTATTTTTTTGGAATTTTTTCTTGAAATGATTCTAAAAATGCCTTTCTCGTCGGCTACCACTGGGAGAGATTTTTTCTGTGGGCACTCCCCAAAACGCAAATCCCGTCGGCTACCACTTGAAGAAACATTTTGAAAAATTGCAAACGACGCACGCATAAAAAGTTTGGTTTCCCCGGCTACCATTTGAAAACAACTATGGACAAAAAGCGTTTCTCACCGGCTCCACTTGAAAGTAAATTCTTCTGTGCAAGGTGCGAATGTGAAAGTTTTTTCTGGAGGTATATGAAGAAAGGCTTTCAAAAACCGTTGATAATTCGCTCCTAAATATCCTAACCAGTAGAGGGATCTTTTTTTCGATCCCGTTGAAAACTGCTCTTTGAAATTCTGAATATAGTGAGAGACATTCAGAAACTTGACGGTCAAGTGATGTATCTGTATAATGGTGGCACAGCGGTGATCCGCTACATAAACAACTGAATACCAATGTTCCACCATAAGTCGGTTTCACCCGACACGGTATCGGCACACCGGAAGTGCCGAACTGCTCCACCACGCCTTTGGTTTTGTTGGCAGGAGCTGTAGAAAGCAGAACCCGACTTTGAATTTTCAGAGCCGATTACATAGAACATCACTTTGAAGCGAGAGCTATGCTCCCGCCGATTCTTGGTGCTCTGTGTAATCGGCTCTTTTTGTTTTCTTCTACATCCAACAACTAAATGACCGTCCGAATGGGATATGACTTTGCGATGACATGAGCGAAGCAACGCTGGGGTGAGACTCCCGGGCAGGAACGACATTCGGGTAGAACGGCGAAAGCGATTTTAACCCTTAGTTTACTAAGGGCGCACTTCTATACGGGTGTGTTCCACACCTCGTATGTGCGCTCTGCGAGGCTGACAGACAACAACTCCGAAGTTGTATCTGTCCTTCCGTCACTTTGTTCCGAACAAGGGGCTGCACCCCTTGCGCTGCTATGCAGCTATCCCAGCGCCCTTATGAGTACGAAACGATTTTTCAAATCATTCCGTACCCACAAGGCTGAAAATAACAACACTCAAAGGAGGTTCTATGGAATACACATCTAACCCCGAGCTTGAAAAGCTCCGAGCTGAAAAAGAGAAAAACGAAAAGGAGATTGAACAGCTCACCCACAAAATCACTCGGCTGGAAAATCGCCAGAAGTATTTTGTGGACGGCGAACGCAAGCGCCGCACTCACAGACTTTGCACCATCGCAGGAACTTTGGAAAGTATCGCACCGGAGATCAAGGAACTGGACATCACCGAGGTGATGGAGCTTCTGGAATATATCTTCCACAAGGAAGAAATACAGAAGTTGGTGCACCGCATGAAGATCAACCACGACTCAAAAGTTAGACGAGCAAAGGAGGGGTAAGTATCGCTTTATATCATTTCCATGTAGATCAGATCAAACGCAGCGAGGGGCAATCGGTTGTGGCATCCGCTGCCTACCGGGCAGGCGAAAAACTGCACAGCGATTATTACGGTGAGGACAGCGATTACACCAATAAGGGCGGCGTGATTTATACAGAAATCTTTCTGCCACCCCATGCGCCACGAGAGTATGCAGACCGGGAAACTTTATGGAACGCAGTTGAGAAAGCAGAGAAAGGAAAGAAAGCGCAGCTTGCCTACAGCTTCGATATTTCCTTTCAGAATGAATTTAGCCAGGAAGAAAATATCGCCCTTGCCAGACAATTCCTCACCGAGCATTTTGTCAGCCGTGGCATGGTGGTGGACTTTGCCGTTCACGAACCGGAGCGAGAAGAAGGTGGTATCAATAATCCGCACTTCCACTTCCTCTGTCCAATCCGTCCTATCGAGCAAAACGGCAAATGGGGTTTGAAGCAAAGACGAGAGTATGTGCTTGATGAAAACGGCAACCGCATCCCCGATGGCAAAGGTGATTATGTGTTCAACGCCGTTCCCACTACCGATTGGGGCTCTGCTGAAACTTTGGAGTTCTGGCGTGAGCAATGGGCAGTGATGTGCAACGCCAAGTTTGAAGAAAAGGGCTTGGATGTTCGCATCGACCATCGCAGCTATGAACGCCAAGGCGTAGAGCTGCTACCCACACGACACGAAGGCTCCACCGTCCGAGCCATGGAGAAGAAAGGAATTAAAACTGAAAAGGGCGAGTTTAATCGTTGGATCAGAGCCACCAATGCCTTTATTCGCAATCTCCGTAAGAATCTGTCGGCGCTCCTTGAAGCCATCAAGGAGATCAAGGCTGAGCTGGATAAGCCGCAATCCGATCCCGTCATCATTCCGCTGCAGAGATATTTTGATATGCGTAACGCAAAGGCTTATTCCCAGACAGCCAGGGTCAACAATCTGAAAGAACTGAACCTGATGGCAAACTATCTCAAAGCCCATGAGATTTACACCATCGAGGATTTGGAAAGCCGTGTGTCTGATTTGAAGAACACCGTGGATGAATTGAAAGTCACCATGGATAAGGAAGTCACCCGTATGAAAGAAATTCGCAAGGTTCCCGAATACCTTTCCGTTCTGAGAGATCTGAAACCGATTGTGGACGGCTTGCAGAAAATCAAGTTCGATAAGGCGAAGGCGAAGTACAAGGCAGAACACGAAAAGGAATTGAAGCAGTACTACGCCGTAAGGCGAAAGCTCTTGGAGGCATGCCCCGACGGCAAGCACGACCAAAAGCTTTTAGACAAGGAGTATACAGCGCTTGAAAAGGCTCATGCAGAAACCTATGCAAAATTCAAAGCTATCCGTGAAGAACACCAGAAGATTTATCACATTCACGCCTGCGTGGAAAAAGGATGCCATGCCGAGCAGAGCAACCAGAAAAAAGATCATCGAAAGCAAGAGGAACGCTGATTCATTCCTTTCCTTTCGATTCCATTCCATTCCAAAACAAGAAAGGACGATTAAATGAACGAACAGAAAAGCAGAAATTACACCATCAACGAAAACGGCAGTATTGTCGTTCACAACTATTGTGCGGCTGAACTGCCGCAGATCACCGTGACCATCCGTTCCGGGCAGACTACTTATAGATTTGGCGGAAGCTACGATGGCACAAGAAGTCTTTCCGGTAAATTACTCAACCACATGGCAAAGGAGGGGGCCGACGAATGACAAAGGAGACAAGTTTGCAGGGGTATGATATAATGGATACAAGCAATCCTGTATTGGCAGACTGCCCGCCGATTAAGGAGGAACAAGACATGAACAGGCAGTCTGACAAAATTACTGCGATCTACTGTAGATTGAGTCGTGATGACGAACTCACAGGAGAGAGCAACAGCATTGTCAATCAAAAGGCGATTCTCAAAAAATACGCACAAGAACAAAGTTTCCGCAACATCCAGTTTTTCGTGGACGATGGTTACTCCGGTGCCAACTTTGCTGGGGTTAGATAGCGATACTTTTTACATCTACCATGTTGCGGCGGTCATGGTTGACAACTTGCGTCGGCTCCTGCTCGGTATCAACCTGTCCGACAAAGCTATAATGGATTTCGATTTTCCGGGTGTTGGTTTCCCGGTCTAATTCATGTATCAAAATACGGTCGATAAACTCATGGACGTTTTCATAGGTCAATTCCTGTATGTCGCTGTATTTCCCGACAATCTGAATAAACCTTGATATATCCCTTTTTCGCTCGGTAACGGTTGCGATCTGCTGTTGTAACTCGTCTATCCTTGCGGCAAGGGATTTCTTTTCGTCCTCATAGCCGGAAGTTAGAAACACAAACCGTTCATCTGTCAGTCTGCCTAATGCGTTGTCCTCATACAGCTTGCGGAAAAGCGTGTCAAGTTCGGTCATACGCGCCTGTGCTTTGAAAAGTTCCTTTTGCTGCTGCGCTAATGCCTTTCTCGCTTCCATGTCGCCGTACTCGGTAGCTTTACAGATAAAGTCCTGTTCGTGTTCCTTAACATACCGCAAAACCCGCCGCATATCTTCCAGCACTAAATCAAGAAGTACGTTTTTGCGGATATAATGAGAGGTACACTCGCTGCCTGTCCTTGCCCTGTTGCGCCATGCGCCGCAAGAATAGGAAAACTTGCGCGGCTCGATATTTACGCCCTGTTGGTAATACATCTTATGTCTGCAACCAGCGCAAAACAGCAAGCCGGAAAAAATATCAATCTCCGCTGCTTTTGTCGGGCGGTGGCGGGTAGCAATCCGCTTTTGCGCAAGTTCAAAGGTTTCCTCGTCAACAAGCGGCTCATGGGTGTTTGGGAAGAAATAGCGTTGTTCTTCTTCGTTCTTCCGGGTCTTTTTCGACTTGTAGGATACCTTGTGAGTTTTCGCGGTTATGGTATGCCCTAAATATTCCTGCCTTGCTAATATGTCATAGAGCGTTTTGTCCGGCCAAGTATAGGGGGCGATCATTGCCCGCTGATACCGCGCCTGTCCTGTACGCTGATAGCGCAACGCTCCAATCGTCAAGACTTTGTTTTCCGCAAGCCATTTTTGGATTTCGCACATACGCACGCCGCTAACAAACATAGCGAAAACCTGTTTGACAATCGGCGCGGTTTCCGGGTCGGGTATAAGGTGGTGGCGGTTGTTCGGGTCTGGGATATAGCCGTATGGATATTCCCCGTTGACGCGCTCGCCTTTTTGCGCCTGTGCCTGTTTAACTGCGCGGATTTTCTTGCTTGTGTCGCGGGCGTAAAACTCGTTAAACCAGTTCCGCAAGGGGGTAAACTCGTTATCCTCCCGCGCTGTGTCAACTCCGTCGTTGATCGCGATATAGCGTACTCCGTTTTCGGGAAATACAATCTCTATGAGTTCGCCCGTTTTCAGATAGTTTCTGCCAAGACGGGAAAGGTCTTTGGTAATGACCGTCGCCACTCGTCCGGCTTCCACTTCCTGCAACATCGCTTGCAGCCCCTCGCGCTCAAAACTCACGCCGGAAAATCCGTCGTCCACAAAAAACTTTGTGTTCAAAAAATGGTGTTCGTCCGCATAGCGTTGAAGTATCATTTTTTGGTGCTGTATGCTTCCGCTTTCTCCGGCTTGCATATCCTCTTGACTTAAACGGCAGTAAAGGGCGGTGATTTTATTCGACTGTAACATTAGTCCTCCTTTCCGACAGCCGAATAAACAGGTATAATGTGTTGCTATCATTATACCATATCCCGCCGCCTAATGCACTACTCGGACGCTAAAAATCCCGGATTTCCGGGCTTTTTCTGCAAATCCTTTACAATGAGTTTCTCAATCTTTTTATGGATTGTATCGGTTGCCTTTTCACTCGGCAACGCTTGAACAAGATAGGTGATTTTCCCTATTTTGCGTTCGGTTGTAATTGTCTGTTTTTTATCCATTAGAAAAACCTCCTTTTCCTGTATGGATAAACTATATTCGTCAAAAGGCAAAAACGGGCGGTTGTTAGCTGCAACCTCACGGGAGTTTCACCCCGGCCCATGCTTATGGGTGCGCCGCGCAATACTTTGAGGGTGTTCAACGCGGGAGTATCATTGTGCCGCCTTGTATGTCGTCGCCCACAAGCTGCTAAACCTGTTTTACGGCGCGGTAGTTCTCGCTCGGCTTTTCCCCTATGGGGAAAAGCTGTCATGGCGTACCCGCCGACTGGCTCGGTACAGACGGAATGTACCCGTTTGCCTGTTATGCTGCGCACCAAAGGCCGCTTTCTTTGTCAAAGAACAATAGGCTTTGTCGGCCTGCAAAAGCACATCAACAGCGGATATGCTTTTGCGGAACGACAAATAGCCCATAACGGGAAGCGTGGAAAGGGGACACGCTCCCCGCATGGGCTAAAAGATTATCCTACATGAAAAGCAAGGGTGCGGGTAATAAGGCGCACTTGCAGCCTGTTACGCATTTCCTCGTCCACATAGGAATAGGTATTGCCCGCGTCGTCTTTCAGCGTGCGGGTACAAAGTTTCGCTATGTAACCCTCGTAGTGCTTCAAGATCGCGCACATGGCGGTTGTGTCGCCGTTTGCCGCTGCGGAAATGACAGGGAACGGCAACAGATTTTCAGACTTCCTAACGGTATTCATCATCTGCTTTTCCCTCCAAATACTGTTTGATTTTC
Source organism: Holdemania sp. Marseille-P2844 (assembly GCF_900120005.1). GTDB lineage: Bacteria > Bacillota_I > Bacilli_A > Erysipelotrichales > Erysipelotrichaceae > Holdemania. Next base: position 214,104 of record NZ_LT635453.1, on the reverse strand, counting down.
GCAAGCGCGGATTTCCTGTGCCGGAAAACCGTCGTGCGTACAACATTCAGCAGTTCGCCAATTTCCGCGTCGCTCATATCCAAGAAGTAGGACAAAAGGATAATGTCGCGTTTCCTTTCGGGCAAAGCGTTAAGGGCTTCGGCAAGCAGTTCATTTTTGACGAGTACATCAAAGCCGGACACTTGAAAACGGAAATAATCGCTTTCGTATTCGTCCGTTGTGAAAAGCTGCGCGAGTTCGCTTTCGCTCAAATCCGAAAAAGTAACTTCGCGTGCTGCGCGTTTCGCAAGAGTGCGGCGGTGGCTTTTCGCTTCGCCGACCAAAGTTTTCTTTGCTAATGCGTCGTACTGATGTTGTATTCTTTCCTTGTCGGAAGAAGATAGCTCCATAGAGTTCACCTCCTTCCCGCGTGGAGTAGAGGACGGGAGTTAAGGGCTTGTCCTCTCTGCCCCTTTCGCTCCGTACCCGTTCGGGAGATGGCTCTTGAGTGCGCTTTTCAGAAAAAAGTTGAAAAAAGCAAAATGCGCCCGTCCGCAAGACGCGGACGGGCGCAAAGGAAATGTAAGCAGTAGCTAAATGTATTGACAGTTCACATTCATAGCCGGAATATCCCGCTTGCGGAGCATAGCTTTTTTTGACCGCAAAGCATTAGGCGGGTTACAGTAAATAAAAATGGACACGGCGATACCTCCCCGATACCGCCGTATCCTTAAAAAAGGGCGACTTTAATACACTACCCGCAATCCATTCTATAATAGGGAACAGCGGCTTTTGCGCAATATTAAATAAAAAAGCCGATAACACATAGGTTTTTTGACCTAATGCGTTATCGGCTCTGCGTCTATGCGTCTGGCACTTTTAATCATTTTTTTTTGAATTTATTATATGTGTTAGCTAACTGTCCACAAGCCGCGTTAATCTCTCTGCCATGAGAAACTCTCATAGTAACTTCAAGTCCTGCTTGCTCTAATTGATGTTTGAATGCAACTATTTCCCGTTTCTGTGGTGCTTTAATTCTTGAATTGCTTGTTGGGTTGTATTGTAACACGTTAATCATAACTTTTTTGCCCCGAAACCATTTTGCAAGTTGTCTTACATCTGAGGGCCGGTCATTTATACCCGGTAAAAGCAAATACGCAAAGACAATTTTGCGATTATGCCTTTCAGAATAGGATAAGGCTTGCTTAACAACATCTTCAATAGCATATATGCGCATGTGAGGAATAATACGATTTCTTGCAGATTGTGTTGCTGCGTGTAAAGATATTGTCAACTGAATTTTAAGATGTTCCTCGCGCAATTTTTTTAATTGATCGACCGGACCAACTGTTGATATGGTAATGCCGTCGGTTGGAAAGTTGAGCCCATATCTATCTCGGAGAATATGGATTGCTTTTATCAAGTTGTCATAATTGAATAAAGGCTCTCCCATACCCATAAAAACGATACGGTTTACTTTTCGACGCAACAATATAATCTGTTGTACGATTTCTGACGATGTTAGATTACGAACAAAGCCATTTCGCCCGGACTCACAAAAAATACAACCAACAGGACAACCGACTTGTGTGCTCACGCAAACAGTTCCACCATCTCGCCGCTTGATAAAAACCGTTTCAATGTATTTGTTGTCTTTCAGTTCGTAAACATACTTTTCAGTATCACTGCTTTTGCAAATATTTTTTACCAACATTGATAGATTTTTTTTGCGTGGTAATTGCTTATATAATTCTTCATATAAGGCTTTTGCTTCATTCTCGCCAATAACTTCCGACATTTCTTTGTAAGTAAATCCGTATGGATCATTCCGTACTTCCGCAGGCGTATATTTAGGTAAACGTTTCATTTTTATATCCTTTCTTCTAAATAATAAAAGTTTGTTTTTCTGTATTTTTGATTACAATCTCTAATTTTTCTACATCAATGATATGCGTCAATTTGCATTTAGGGCAGAAAAGAGGAAAATCTTTTAATACAGTATTATGAAATACTTGAACTCTCGTCTTTCCGTTACAAATCGGACATTTTATCCAATATTTTTTAAGCATTATATTTCACTCGTCCTTTTTACACAAAAAAATGCAGGTCAATCCTCAACATGAGCATTGACCTGCATTTATAATGCACAGAGCAGTACAACAAAACTAAGGCATAGCTTGCACTATGTCTATACTATATCTATACGTCGTTAGTTTTTTGTATAGCATCCGCAAAATAAGCATGACAAAAAAGCCCATGTTGAAAATGGGAAAATCCTTTTTTTCAATGCTTATCTAATACGCATGCTATGCAACATAAACGCCGCCTCCTTTTACATAAATTTTATTTTATCAGAAAATCAGTCTACTGTCAATACACAACAGGAAGTATTTAACCTAATGATATGAATTGTGTGGACATATCCAAAAAGAAAGGTGAACTGTAAAATGTAACAGGGTGAATGAAAATGGCAAAAAGACCCGTACCATTGTACGACTTTAAGGCTTTCGGGGCAGCTATAAAAGCCGCGAGAAATGAATACGGCGAGAGCCGCAAAAAGGTAAGCGACGAGTTATATATTTCCCCGCGCTACCTTGCGAATATCGAGAACAAGGGACAACAGCCGAGTTTACAGGTATTCTATGACCTTGTAACCCGGTATCATATTTCGGTAGATCAATTTTTCTTCCCGAACAGCAATGCGGAGAAATCCACCGGGCGGCGGCAGCTTGACGCGCTGCTGGACGGTATGAGCGATAAAGGCATACGGATTGTAACCGCAACAGCAAGGGAGATAACGGAAGTCGAAAAAGCAGAGGATTAACCTCACAATATGAGAAATCGGGAGATTGCAGCGCATGGCGGCTGCAATCTTTTTTTGCGTCCAAAATCAAAGGAACGCGCAACAAATACCGCCTTTCGGTGGGGGTATGGAGTAGATAGCAAGCACAGCAAACGAGTACCCGTTTGCGGAAAATGCTTGTTGGGATAATCCCAAACCCTTATACCGAAAGGCGGTGCGGAAATGGAAAACCGAAAGAGAAATATACAGATGAAGTTTTACGTTACGGAAGAAGAAAAGCGGCTGATCGACGAGAAGATGAAGCAGCTTCCCATAAAGCAGTATGGGGCATACTTCCGTAAAATGGCGATAGACGGGTATATTCTTGTCGTTGACCGAAGCGACACAAAAGCATATATCCGGGAACTGCAAGCGGTGAGCCGGAACATCAACCAAATTGCAAAACGCGCCAATGCGACGGGGACGGTTTACAGGCAGGATATAGAGGACATTAAAAAGGCGGTGGACGAGATATGGCGGTTACAAAGACGCACCCTATTAAATCAACCTTAAAGGCTGCGATAGACTATATCTTAAATCCCGAAAAGACAGACGGGAAGCTGCTTGCGTCCTCTTTCGGCTGCGGGCTGGAAACCGCCGATATTGAGTTTGCATGGACGCGGGAAGCTGCCGGAGATCGCGGCACACATTTAGGGCGGCACTTGATACAATCCTTTGCGGTGGGAGAAACCACACCGGAAGAAGCGCACAAAATCGGCATGGAACTTGCCGGGGCGGTATTAGGCGGCAAGTATGAGTTTGTTTTGACAACTCACGTCGATAAAGACCATCTGCATAATCACTTGATTTTCAACGCGGTTAGCTTCGTTGACTACAAAAAGTACCATTCCAACAAGCAAAGCTATCACTTTATCCGGCGCACCAGCGACAGGATATGTAAAGAGCATGGGCTATCCGTCGTCGTACCGGGACAGGACAAGGGAAAAAGCTATGCAGAATACACCGCCGAAAAGCAAGGGACAAGCTACAAAGCAAAGCTGAAAACGGCGATAGATACTCTCATTCCCCAAGTGAAAGATTTTGACGAACTGCTGCGCCGCTTGCAGGAAATGGGGTATGAAATCAAACAGGGCAAATACATTTCCTTTCGCGCTGCCGGACAGGAACGGTTTACCCGCACAAAGACGCTCGGCGCGGCCTATACGGAAGAAGCGATAAAGGAGCGTATCAAGGGCGTGTATGTTGCCAAAACAAAAACGCTGCGGGAAGATAAGAAAATCCGGCTTGTCGTCGATCTTGAAAACAGTATCAAAGCCCAACAGTCGGCGGGCTATGAACGGTGGGCAAAAATCCATAATCTGAAACAGGCTGCTAAAAGCATGAACTTCCTAACCGAAAACAAGATTGAGTATTATAGCGAACTTGAAAGCAAGATAGCCGATATTATGACCGCTCATGACGCGGCGGCAAAGGCGGTTAAGGAAGTGGAACAGCGTATGTCTGATTTGTCGCTGCTTATCAAGCACACCACCACATACCGACAGTTAAAACCGATTTACGATGAATACCGAAAATCGCCGGACAAGGAAAAGTATCTGCGGGGGCATGAAAGCGAAATTATCCTGTTTGAAGCTGCGGCAAGGGCATTAAAGGAAATGCAGATAAAGAAGCTGCCCGATCTCGCCGCGCTGCGCAAGGAGTATAGAAGCTTAAACGACAGGAAAACCAAATTGTATGAAGATTATCGGCAAGCCAAGAAGCAAATGCAGGAATACGGCGTTGTCAAAAAGAACGTCGATAGTATTCTTTACCCGTCCCAAAGCAGGGCGCGGGAGCAGGAGCGATAAGGCGCAAAACATGGGGTGGCAAGTGGAATGTTAAGGGCTGAAAACGCCTGTGTTTCTGCGGCTTCCAGCGCATGAAAACGACATAGACGATAAAGTATATTCAAACCCGCAAAAACGGCTTTCTAATTGTCCACGCAAGGACAAAAAAAGAACAGGGGCGCGGTGCCGGAAATCGGCAACCGCGCCCCTGTTCTCTATGGGCTATTCCTCGTCGGTCAAGATAAACTCCCTTTCGGAAAACTCGCTGTCCGTCATGGCTTGCAGCTTGTTCACCGCTGCGGCGGCAAGCTGGCGCATATCCTCGTCCATGTAGGGCATGGCGGCAAGGATATTTTCAAGCGTTGTTTCCCGGCTGTCCTCGGCGTAGATCGCAACAATGTTTTCTTCCTCAATGGTAAAGCGGGTATTCATGCTATCAAACCTCCAAATCCTTTTTATGCTCTTTCTGTTTATCTTTCGGCTGCTGCGCCGCCTGTTTCTTGTATTCGTCCAGCTTCTTCAAAATGGACGGTTTTTTCTGCGGCTGTTCCCGTTTCTCGGCTTTTACCGCTTTTGCAAGGTCGGTAACGGAAATCGCTTCCCCCGCCTTTGCCCGCTGCTCAAAATCTGCAACGGTGGGCGTTTGCGGCGTATTGTTGATAAGCCCGTCAAAATTGTTGTCGTTCTGCTCTATGGTGTCCTCGACGTGCTTTAAGGGATTATCCCGCTGCGGCTGCTCGGCGGCTATGGCATAAGCCTGTGTGCCATTCCCCATAATGAGATACTTCCCGTCCTCCGACGCATGGTGAAAACCAAATCCCGCCGCTTCGATCTGTTCACGGCTCATATCGGTAATATGAAAATTGCCCCTCGGCGTTCTAACGGTTTCACCCGTCAAAAGGCTGTCGGGGGTCGCTTCCGGCTGCTGCTTTTCAAGCTGCCCGTCCTTGTAGGAATATCCTTGCGCCGCGATTGCTTCAAGGGTCTTGCCCGTAACGTCGCCATAAATCCGCTTGTCTGCGTCAACCAGCATTTGCAAAGTGTCTTGTACGGTGTCGGACAAGGCTTGCTGCTGTTCGGGCGGCAGCTTGTCAAATACGGGGGTCTGCTGCTCCTGCAAAAACTCCGGCACTTGCTGAAAACCGATACTGTCTACATAGTGGGCGGTGTCCTCGTCGTTCTGATGAAGCACAACAATGTCGGAAACGGAAAGGCTATGCCCCTTAAAGTCGGCGGGGTGGTCGATATTAAACCTTTCCCAAATGTCGCCCAGCGTCATATCCTTTGTAAGCGGTGCAGTATAGACGAGTTCATAATTTACCCGGTCAATGGTAAGTCCAGCCGCTTGCAGACGGTCATAAGGCTCAAAGCGCAAGTCCCTTGTTTCGTCCCCGCGCTTTAACTGATAAATGGAAAAGGTATCGCCCTGCTCCTGCTCGGCTTGCCGCTGCTGCTGCAACTCGGTAAAATGCCCCTCAATCTCGGTAATGAGTTCCTTTGCGGTGGTCTGTATTGTTTCAAGGGACGCTTTTAACTCGGTCATTTCCTTGCCGCTGCTCCAACCAGCCACATAGCCGAAAGAGTAATCGGAAGTATCAAGGCCGAAATGCTGGCAAACCGTATAAGCGACGCTTTCCGCTTCTACCTCGCAGGTATGGCGGTCAACGCGGTTTTGCTGCTCCGGCGGGGCGTTTAAGTCTACGTCGTGCAGCTTCGCATGGGCGATTTCGTGAATGGCGGTCTTTACCGCCTGTAATTCACTCACGCCCTCTTTGATTGCAATACGCTTGTCGGTCAAACTGAAATACCCATTTGCGCCGTTTGTGATCTGCTCAAATGCAATCGGGACGGGGGACGCTTTTTCAAGGGCGGCGAAAAAATCCTCGTACTGCTCCACATCGGCAAGCAGCGGTTTAACGGAAAGGTCGGGAAACTCCTTGCCCTCGGTCTGCGAAATATCAAAGACGGTTATAACCTTAAAGGCGGGGACGGTGATTTCCTTTTCTTCCTTTACCACTTTTCCCTCGCGGTCAAGCATGGGCTTTCTCGTTTCGGGGTCGATTTTATCAACCAGCTTTTTCACCTTGTAGGGCGCGGGGGCAAAGATTTTAATGCCTTTCTCGCCTTTCTTTACATGGCGGTCAAACTCCTTTTCCCATTGACGGAAGCCCATTACCAAATTGCCGCCCTGCATAGCAATTAGGATAGTGTTATTCAAACTATAATCATGGAACTTTGACATAGCGGTTAGAAACTCTTTGTAGCGGTCGCTGTCAAAAATCGCCTGTACGCCCTGTTCCAAACGCGCGGTGATCTCCTTTACCTTTTCGGCGGGCTTTTCGGAAGTAAGGATAATGGGGACGACGGGGCGGGGCTGCTGCGGCTCTGCGGCCTGTGCGTCTGCTTGCTGCGTTTCGGCTGCGTCCATATAGGCTTTGTCCTGTTCGCCGCGCTCCGGCTGCGGGTAACTCATAATGCGGTATTCTTCCGGCACTTCGCGCCCCTCAAACTGCCGTTCCCACTCGTCGCCGCTTTCCACGATATAGCCGTACTCGGTAAACGCGCCTTTTTCCTGCGCGGCAGCGTTCCTGCCAAAAGTAGAAAGGTCAATGCCGCCTTTCCATTCTTCGGGCATTTGTACCATGCCGGATTGATTTAAGTAATAGTCGCCCAAATCGTGGTAGTTATGTACTTCGGGGATATGGACGTAAAAATCCACGTTGTAGGTGAAGTCAATTACCTGTCCAATATTTGCAAGCCCGTTTTTCTGCTGCAAAGCTGCGTTCAGCTTGCCAACCTCGGCGGGGTCAAGCTGTTCGAGCCGCGCCGCAAGAAAATTGAGTTCGTCCACGTCGGCGGCGCATACCATTTCATAAGGCAAGGCAATATGTTTCTCCGGGTCGTCGGAATAGCCGCGAATGGAAAAATCCTGCGGGTTGTCGGCGGTAATGCCGACGTTCCGCATAGCTTCGTGCAACTGCTCCTTTGTGGCGGGCATATCCAACCAATAGCCGCCGGGGTCGCCCGCGTCAAAGCGGCTGCGGTTGCCTATCATAATAGAAAACTGTTCGCTCATGTGTTCACGCTCCTTTTCCTGCCCGGTATTTTCGGGGATAGCTGCCGCCTGTTGCTGCTGCGGGGGTTCTTCGCCCTCTATGGTGTAGTCCGGCATGAGCATACCGTTTACTTTGAAATAGTCGGCGTACTCCTGCGGGATAGGCGGGGAGATTTCCGTAAACAAGCGGTCATACGCTTTGATACGCCCATTCAGATACTTTTCCATAGCTGCCTTGTCGGTGAAAACCTTTCTATCTTGTCCGGCAATCTTCGCTTGGGTTCTGCTTGGGCTGTTGGTGCGCACGCTCCATGTAAGCGTCCATGAATACGGGATAGATTTCTGCGCTTCTTTGTCGTAGCGGGTATTCTCGTAAATGTAGTAATTCATCTGATATACCCGATTGCTGCGAATATGGCGGTTATGCTCGGTGGTCTGCCACTCGTTAGCGGTGTGCTGGACGTGCGGCGTTCTCACATATTCAAGTGTTTTATCCAGCAAAAGCGTTCTTCCCGCCTGTTCTTCCCATGCGGCGGCGCGTTCTTTAAGGTCGTCAAAAATCGCCTGTTCTGCCGCCGCGCTTTCGCTGCGCATGGAAAGTAGCTGCGCAATCGGCAAGGAAGCATAAGGGGCAATCTCCCTGTCCTTTGCTTCAAAATATATCCGGCGTTCTATCCGCATGGTTTCGGCGGCTTCTAATTTGTCATGGTCGTATGAGGAATACGGCATATTCTTTCATCACGTCCTTTCTCGGTCATATAAGGGTTTGGGACTATCCCAACAAGCAAAATGCCCGCGCTCTCTATGGGAAGCGCGGGCATTTCTCGCAAACGGGTACTCGTTTGCTGTGCTTGCTATGTAGTTGTTTTTATCCGTAAACGCCTGTTTCTCTCGCTTTGGGCTTTCTGTCTGCGGCGTATCTTTGCCGCGCAATCGGGGCAGTATTTCGCCCGGTTGCTGCCCGCCGCAAACGTGCTGCCGCATACCGCGCAACGCTTCAAATCGGTTTCCCCGCTGCGGGTGATCTGTTCGCAAAGCTGCCTGTCGGCGGGTAATACCGCTTCGCGGAAATAGCGGCATAGCAGCGAATAGCTGATACTCTGCACACAAACGCAAGTTTCCCCGTCGTCCAGCAGCAGACAATTCCCGCAATCGTTGTTTGCACAAGCGGCGCGGGTCATTTTCTTTACGGCGCGGTATTGCTTTTCATCAAGCCTTATCATTTTCGGTTCTGCTCGACGCGGAAGTTTACATACTTGCCGCCTGTGTCGGCAAGCAGCACAACTCCGTCAAAGGTCTTTCCCGTCTTGGTCGAGTACATACCTTTGATTTTTACCTTTCCGTCTTTCAAAAGGGCGGCGGCAATCGCCTTTGTGAAAGCCTTTTTGCGCTGCTCAAAAAAGCGGTCATTCTTCCACATCACAAAGCTGCAAGCCCTGTCGGAGCAGTAAAAGTTTTTCTTGCCCTCGTAAACCGCCGCGCCGCAACGGGGGCAAGTGCCGATTGCTTCCCGCTGCGGGGTAAACAGCTTCGCTTTATCCTCGGAAATCGCGGAATAGGTCTTGACAAGCCCCGCTGTCATTTCCTCAATCCCGCGCATGAAGTCGGCGGGGCTGTCGCTGCCCTTTGCAATCCCGGTAAGGCGCGTTTCCCATTCTGCCGTAATCTGCGGGGACGTAAGGCTGTCGGGCAGAATAGCGACAAGGTTATACCCGTCCTTTGTGGGGATTAGCTTTTTGCCCTTGCGCTCGGCAAAGCCCGCGCTAATGAGTTTTTCAATGATACCCGCCCGCGTCGCGGTGGTGCCTAACCCTTTGCGCTCCGCGTCCTCCGGCGTGTCCTCCTTTCCCGCACTCTCCATAGCCGAAAGTAACGTATCTTCGGTAAATGCCTTTGGGGGCTGCGTGTAACGTTCGGAGATCTCCGCTGCCGGATTGTCAAAGGTCTGCCCCTCGGCAAGCGGGGGTAAAACCGCTTCCGGCTCTGCGTCCTCGTCCTGTTCCCCGGACGCGGCGCGGGATAGTCTTTCAATCTCGCGCCAACCCTCGCAAAGCGTCGTCCTGCCCTTTGCGGTAAAGGTATAGCCGCCGCAAGTGAAAACCGCCGTAACCGCTTCATACTCATAGGGCGCGGCAACGGCGCAAAGCAGTTTTGCGCACACAAGGGTCATTAGCTTTTTCTCACTTTCGGCAAGGGAAGAAAAGCCCGTTTTCACAAACTCCGCTGTCGGCAAAATGGCGTGATGGTCGGTTACTTTGCTGTTGTCGCAAATCCTCGCAAGGTCGGCTTGCAGCTTCACGCCCTGCATAAAGGGGAGAGCAGCGCAAAGGCCGGTGATAAGTTCCTTTGTGCTGCCCTCCATATCGGAAGTGATATATTTGCTGTCGGTGCGGGGATAGGTCAAAAGCCGTTTTTCATAAAGGGCTTGCGCATAGTCAAGGGTCTGTTTCGCCGTAAACCCATACAAACGGTTTGCTTCCCGCTGCAAGGCGGTGAGGTCAAACAGTTTCGGCGGGGCTGCGGTCTTTTTCTCTTTTTTAAGGGAAGTACAAACGGCCTGCGATTTCTCGCAAGCCGCTTTCATCTGCCGCGCCGCCGCTTCGTCGTCCTGCCTTTCGGAAAGGGCGGCAACGCCGCCAACGTCCAGCCGGACGACATGATATTTCTCTTTCTTAAAGCTGCTGATTGCATAGTCGCGGTTTACCAGCATAGCAAGGGTGGGCGTTTGCACTCTGCCGACATTCAATGTTTTATGGTAGAGGATAGAGAAAAGGCGGGTCGCGTTAATGCCAATGAGCCAATCGGCCTTTGCTCTGCAAAGCGCGGATTGATAGAGGTTGTCATAGCCGCGCCCGTCTTTGAGATTTGAAAAGCCCTCGCGGATTGCACTTGCTTCCATGCTGCTAATCCAAAGGCGGGAAAAGGGCTTTTTGCAATTCGCCTGTTCATAGACAAAGCGGAAAATGAGTTCCCCCTCGCGCCCGCTGTCGCAAGCATTGATAATCTCGGTAACGTCGCTGCGGTGCATAAGGTCTTTGAGAATGGAAAACTGCTGCTCCTTGCCGCTGGCAACAATAAACTGCCACTCCTGCGGGACAATGGGAAGATCGTCGTACTTCCATTTACGGAATTGTTCATTGTAGGTCGCCGCGTCTGCAAGGCTAATCAAATGCCCGATACACCACGACACAAGGTAGCCGCCGCCCTCAAAATATCCGCTGCGCTTTTCATTCGCGCCCATAACGGCGGCAATCGCCGCCCCGACGCTCGGTTTTTCTGCAATTACAAGTTTCATAGATTATCGTCCTCCTGCTCGGTCTGTTCGGTTTCGACTACTTCCGTTTCCTCGTCGTCCTCGTCAAAATCAAGGTCGTCAAGGCTGCTGCTGCCTTTCGCCGCGTCCTTTTTGGGCTTCAAAATCTTAAAGTAGTAGAACGCGCCGCCGCCCGCTGCGGCAACAAGCAGCACGACAAGCAGAATACCCATGCCGCCGCCTTTTTCTTCTTCCGGCGGCTGCTCGGTTTCTTCCGGCTCCGGCTCGGCTTCCACACCCGCGCACTCGCTCATGTTGACGCTGCAAACCGGGCAAGCGGTGTTGACGCTTCCGGCAACGCATTTATCGGTGCAGCTACAAACGGGGGCTTCGGTCTGCCCGTCCTCCATAAGGGCGGTTAAATCCGCTTCGTCCACTTGGTTAAGGAAATGGACGGTATTTTCCCCGTCCTCGGCGCGGTCAATGATGATGTAAAAATAGTTGCCACTTTTGGTAACGACGGTGATAAACTGCTTGTCGCCGGACGCTTCACCCGTTATATCGTCCACAAGGGACATATTCCCGTCCGGGGTAAGGGGCTGCGGCTCATAGCCGCCCGTCGTTTCTTCCGGCTCGGTTTCCGGCGCGGGGGTTTCCTCGGTTACGGGGGTAGGCGTGTCGTCGCTTTCATCGCCACCGCCCGCATAAGCGGTAACAGAAAAGCCGCACATGATAACCAGTGCGGCAAGCAATACGGTAAACTTTCGGATTATCTTTTTATTCTTCATTGTCGTTGTCCTCCTGTTCGGCGGGGTAAGTGGCTTCCGGCTGCGGCAAGGTGATTTCGCCGCTGGCGTAAGCGGAGAGGAACGCGGCAAGCTGCGTCCCGTCAAGGTGTACCGCCTTTACCATTTGCACGATCTGCGCGTTTTCTTCCTCGACTTTCTGCGCTTCAAGGTCTTTCAGCTTCTTTTGCTGTTCAAGGATTTTTGCCCTCGTTTTCTCAATATCCCTTTCGATACGGTCAAGTTTCGTGTTCGCCATAGTCATTTACTCCTTTCCAAACTGTTCTTTCCATGAATAGCTGCGCCCCAATCCCTTAACGGTTTTAAGATAGGGCATAGCGTTTTCTTCCAAAGTCGCCGCCCGGTTAAATAGATCGGGATAGTGTTCTTTGAGATATAAAATCTCTTGTTTCTTCATGCTCGGACAAAAGAAACAGGACGATTTACCCGGCTGCGGCAATCCTGCCGCTTTGATTTCCCGGATACAATCGTCCCTGTTCCAGCCCCATTCTTCAATGAGGGGGTAGCGGTTATGATATTTTTTGTCGGCTTCGTTGTACTTGCGGGAATGTTCATACCGTTTCACTTCTCCCGCGTCATAGCCGATATAGCGGTTGACTTTCTCGCCGCGCTGCCATACTTCGCGGCAAGGCGCATAGTGGTTGCAAAACTTTTCCTGCGGTGCGATTTTGTGTTTCTGCGAACAACGCTTATGCCCGTAGGCAATCGACGGGAGCGTATGAGAGCGCAAGCACTCGGTTTCAAGAGATAGGCGGTTGCCGTAGCGGTCAACATACTGCACAACGGTAATCTGCGGCATACCGTGTTCCGCAAGCCATTGATTGATTATCTCGATAAATTGATAGGTATGCGGGTGTTCCGCGCCCGTATCGGCAAAGGTGATAAGGTCAATCGGGATTTTGTGCTTGTATAGGCCAATAAGTAAGGCGGCACTATTCGTGCCGCCGCCAAAAGATACAATATTCATTTTTCAACTCCTTTTAATTGTAATTTAACCGCCCGTAGGCGTAAAAGTGGGATTGCCAATAGCTGGTGTCCAGCTTTGAATACTGGATAGGGTCGCCACAATGCAGCATGACGGGGCTTCCGTCCCCGTCCTCGCCCACATAAATCCCCACATGGGAAACGCCGGGGGTGTCGTATGTACCCGTAAAGAACACCAAATCCCCCGGCTGCGGGTTAGAAACAGGGGTTGAGATGTTGTAAAGCCCTTGCGCCCCAAGTCTGCCCGTATTGTATAGGCCGCTGTTCGTCAACACATAACTCACAAAGCCGCTGCAATCAAAAGAGGTTTCCGGGGTGCTGCCGCCCCACACATAGGGAAAACCGACGTATTTATCTGCTTCCTCCATGAGCCGCGCAAACTTTTCATCGGAACCCAGCAGCGCGGCGGGTACTTCATAATCGGCGGGCGGGGTTTCATAGTATTTAGACACATAGCCGGATTGCGGGAAAAGGTCGGGTCTGTTTCCCAGCGACGACATATACATAGCGTACATGGATAGCTGTTCTTCGCCCATGATGTAAACGGGGACATGGGAGAGGTTGAAGTTTTCCAAATCCACATGAAGAATGTAATAGTTATAGGGGACTTCAACCGTATAGGGGTTGCCCTCGCTGTCCGTCCTTGTTTCGGTGCGGTAGCGTACCTGTACTTCTTCCTCGACCGTCAAGATATACTGTTTCTCAAAGAGCATTTCAAGGGTGCTTTGCACTTCATCGAGTGTAAACACGCCCTCATGCCACGCGGAAAGGATAGAAATTAGCACATAGGGGTCATGCTCGATCTCGTCCGCGTTTACCCGGTATTCGTCATAGCCGGGGTATTCGCTTTCGATATTGTCCAGCATATCTTGTAACTCGGCTTCCATAGCGGCATACGCGCTTTCCGCGCCCGTTATATCCGCGTCCTCGGAGAGATAGGACGACGCAATCAAGCCGCTGCCGCTGTTGCCGCCAAAGAGGGAGCAAGAGGACAGCCCGCCGAAAAGCAGCAGCACGATAAAGGCAATCCCGCCCACAATCAAGCAGCCTTTCCAATGCCGGACAACAAAGAACGTCGCCCGTTTGGTTTCCTGCGCGGTTTTCTTCGCCGCCTTTGCGGTGGCTTCAGCGGTTTTTTTCGCTTTGCCGCCCGCTTTCAGCGTTTTTGCATACTGCTTTTTAATGCGCTGCTTCTGCCAAAAACGGGAAATGGGGTTGGAGTGCGCAAGCGCGGGGTTATCGTGCAACGCCTTTTGATAGAGAAAATCTGCGTTTGCCTTTACCGCTTGTTTTTCCGCTGCCGCCGCTGCCCGGTAGGGTTTCAGCTTATGGCGGCGTATGCCGCCCTTAACTGCCCGCGCCGCCATGCCGCCCGCTTTCTCTCCGGCAAGTTCTACCCGGTGCCCGCTTTCCACACCGACGTTTTCTTTCTCTACCTCGTAGATTTTCCCATGTACGGTACTGTTTAACTCCTGTGCCGGACGGGATAAGGGGTTATGCCGCAACTTGCCGTTTGGGGGCTTATCCGTCTTTTCAAAGGAAAGGCGCGTCTTTGCCTTGCCTTTCGCTTCGTCAAAAACGCGCTCTTTCTTGATTTTGGTCTGCTTGGGGATAGCCGCCCGCGCTGCGTCTAAACAGTCTGCCGCCTTATCCGATTTCTTGATCGCTTTTTGAAGTTCCGGCGTTGCCCGTTCCGCTTCGGAAAACTGCAAGCGGGAAGAATGGGTTTTAGGCTGCGTCGCGTCAAGGGCTTTTTTCTCCGCGCCTTTTGCTGCGTGTCGCTCAATCTCTGCGCCGATATGCTGCACAACCTTTTCCGCTGCCACCCCTGCGGGGGCTGAATAGTTTTCTTCCTGCGGCCTTTCGCTGATACTGGACGTTTCGCCCGTCGTGAGGTTTTCCGCAACCGCACCGTCGCGGGTCATTTTTTGCGTTACCTTGTCGGGGGCTTTCAGTTCCTTGCTCAATCTTCATCACCTCCAATCCGCTGTTTTGCAAGTTCGCAATAGTCGGGGTTTAACTCAATGCCGATATAGCGGCGGTTAAGCCGTTTTGCTACCATGCCCGTCGTGCCGCTGCCGAAAAAGGGGTCAAGGACAATCCCGCCGATGGGACAGCCCGCCAAAATGCACGTTTCCGCAAGTTTCGGCGGGAACGCTGCGAAATGCCCGCCATGATAGCCGACATTGTTAATCTGCCAAACGTTGCGGCGGCTGCGGACGGGAGAAATCAACTCGTCGGCGTATGCGCCCTTTTCGCGGGGGCGGTTGATTTTCTGCGGTTGGTTTTGCCCCGGAACAGTAACGTTATACTTATTTCCTTTGCTAACTCCGCTTTTCAGCCGCCCCGCCGTTGTGGGGGCTATCGGCTCGGCTACTGCTTGCCAATCGTAATAATACTTCTTTGACTTGGTAAGCAGAAACACATATTCATAGCAGCGGGTCGGCCTGTCCCGCGTGCTTTCCGGCATGGGGTTTGTTTTGTGCCAAATGATAGAACTGCGCAAATACCAACCGTCGCCCCGCAAGGCGAGGGCTACAAGCCACGGAATACCAATTAAATCTTTGGGCTTGCAGCCGGGGGCGCGGTGGTTAAACGCCACTTGCTGCCCGTTCCTGCCTTTGGGGTATTTGGGGTCTTGGTGGTCGGCTTTGCTGCCTGTGCCGCAATAAGTGTCCGCGATATTCAGCCAACAAGTACCCTCCGGCGTAAGCACCCGCTTTACCTCATGGAATACCGCCGTAATACGGGAAACATATTCCTCCGGCGTTGCTTCCCGTCCGATCTGCCCGTCTGCGCCGTAGTCCCGCAAGGCATAGTAGGGTGGGGACGTTACGCAACAATCAACTGCATTTTCCGGCAAGGTTTGAAGCACCTGCAAGCTGTCGCCGCAATAGATTTTGTCCATTTCTATCCTCATGCCGACACCTCGCCGGGTTTGGTCGTCATTACACGATAGAGTTCCGTATCTTGCGGGAAACGGTCAATAAAGGGCAAAATCACGTTGCCATAGAAGATAAGCCCCTCGCCCGCGTCGGAATGGGTTACATAGGTCATTTGCTGCTGCGAAATGTTAAGCTGCTTTGCAAGGATTTCCCTGTCGCCCTGGGCTTGGTTGAGCATATACACAAAATCGCTGTTTTCAAAAATGTTCTCCACCTCGCGGGACGATAACAAATCTTTCACGTTTTGGGTGATACCTGTCGGAATACCGCCCCATTTTCTAAAACGCTTCCAAATCTCAACGCTGTACGCTGCGGTCTGTTCCTCTTTGAGCAGCAAATGAAACTCGTCGATATAGTACCGCGTCGCCTTGCCTTCGCTGCGGTTTATGGTAACTCTGTTCCAAACTTGATTGTGATAGGTAATCCGCCGCTTTTGCCATATCTCCCGATATGGTAGTCAGGACGGATTTTCCCCCACGTCGCACCGTGCGTGCGGCTTTCGTCGCACACGGCGCTCCATCAATACGGATTAGTTGTTGCGTGTATGTGAAGCTACCAGTTTTTCCCTATAACTTAAAATCTTCTTTTGCACTTGTTTTTCATAATCACTGATGTCCATGCCCGGCGTGTTAATCGCCATAGAGCATTTCTTGTGTACTGATATAAGGTTGTTGACACGGTTTACTTTATCCAGCGGAAGATATGGGTTAATTCTATGGGTGTATGGAGCATGGTCTATCAACCATTTTCCGCAAACCCTGCATTTGAGCCGGTCACGGTTCAGGGCGTATGCCTTATTCATGACAAACTCAAAATTGTTCAGATAGCCCCATTTACCCTTTAAGACAGCGATTGACGCATTTTCTGAATACACATCATCCAATCTGGCTTGTATGCGCTTCTTCTTAGTGCGCCTGAAATTGATTTCCCGTCCTTCGGCAGTATAGGGCGTTTCTTTTGGATTTTTCCCTCTCGTTTCCTGCCAGTTACAGAACGTGAGCGATGTAACTCCAACATAGATGTCACGGTATTTGACAGAAGGTATCTTTTGCCTGTAATTCTGGTGTATTCGGGGAAGGTTCTGCGTATCTTTGGCTCGAATCCATTTCCCTTTATACTGTTTGAGCCGGCGGCTCGCTGCAAGTTGTATCTTTCTGCCATATTTGTCCATGCTCACGCTAACCCATGTGCAGCATTGATAATACTGGATGACCCCTCGTATCTGGCTGTTAATCCGATTGATTTCATCAATCAGCTTTTCACGGCTTGTATCCCGTGGGATTTTCTTAATATTATCCGCTATCACATCAACTTTGCGTTTCAGTCTTTCTCTGTCCGGCTGTGTTCTGGTAACATAACCATGTTCGCCTTTCCCCTTTACTACCTTAAACTCGTATCCGAGAAATGTGGCGTGTTTCTTTCTTACATCCGTAATCAGTGTTTTCTCTTTGGACAATGTCAGCTTCATCTCTGTTTCCAGAAATTCCTTTAACGATGATTTCCAAAATTCAGCATGTTCCCGGCTATCTGTAATAATTACAAAATCGTCGGCATACCTCACTAGGAATCCCGGCACCAGTCTGGTCTTTTTCAATGCCCTTCTTTTTGCGGAATCCTGATTGTATTTGTGGGTGGTGTTTTTCAGTTCCCACTGTTTTGTTACCCATTCATCCATAATGTCGAGATAGACATTTGCAAGCAGAGGGCTGATAATCCCGCCCTGCATAGTGCCTTCTTCATTTACTTCACATTCATCAAGAACGCCTGCTTTCAGCATTTGTTTGATGATTTGAAGCACACGCCGGTCTTTAATTCCCAAATGATATAGTCTGCGAAGAAGTATAGCGTGGTCGATATAGTCGAAACATTTACTGATGTCTCCTTCCACAAACCAGTAATAACCTGTGTGGAAAGTGATGAAATTCAGTCTTTCCAGCGCCATTGCCGTATCCCTCATTGGGCGGAAACCATAAGAATGTTCAAAGAATAGCGCTTCTACAATGGGTTCCAACACGATACGCATACATTCCTGTACAATGCGGTCCCGT
This sequence comes from Holdemania sp. Marseille-P2844, assembly GCF_900120005.1. Classification (GTDB taxonomy): domain Bacteria; phylum Bacillota_I; class Bacilli_A; order Erysipelotrichales; family Erysipelotrichaceae; genus Holdemania. The sequence continues at coordinate 196,405 of NZ_LT635453.1, read as the reverse complement.
ATTGTAGGAATACCTAACGGACGCTTTTCCTTTTTCCCCGGTTTGTCAATATATTTCCTGCGTATTTTCTGTGCTTCAAACTTTTCAAAAGCTCTCTGGATGTCGTTAATAACCCATCGGTAGGGTTTTTGCAGATATTCCCGCCGCATAGTCTTGTTATCGACACCGGGAGTATCACTCCCATGATTGCTCTTGATATTGTGAATTGCAGTCACAATCGTTGTTTCTGCTGACATAATTTCCAGTAAGCCTTTGAAGGCAGGGTATTTCCCTTCCTGTCTGGCTTTCCTGCTTTGTTGATACAATTCGTCTAACAAAGTGCGTAATTCAGTTTCAGTTTTTGGGCAGTCGAATTGTTGTGCCATACGCACCACCTCCTTCCGAGGTTGTGTTTCTGGTTTTAGTCAGGTTTGCCTACGGCTTCCTCGACTTTCTGTTCACATACGAATCCATATTGACTATGCCCCTTCGCTCCACTCCCATTACAGGAGCTTCATCACTACTACGGGCTGATGCCCCGTGGATTAACAGGTCATTTCCTACCTGTGCGGCAAGGGTGACACCTTACTTGCACCGGCATGTACCGGAGCGCCGTCCACGGTTCCTTTGTTCCCTATATTCTAGCTTTACATTTAGTTTTAGCCCGTCCCTCTGACCCGGCTGCCATCACTGGCTTGTGTGATTGATTGCCAGTGACATTCGACCATTCCGGTTTTCTGCCGTTTTCCACCAAGACATATTTCAACGGCGACAGCACCCCACATGGGGAGGATGGCTGTGTTATCATCCCATCGTTTACGAGCCTTACACTCAGGACTTTTGTCGATTGCAACAAAATATACTGGACATGACTAATTTATAGCTTCTTGCGGTTATCCAAGCTGTCTCAAGCTTCTTCCCCGCTTTTCACCGAGCTTCGTACAATTCACCTGTCACAATGAAATGCACGTCGGAAATTAGAATTTTTGTAACCCGTCACACCGGGTCAGACAGGAACTTCCCCTGTCAAATCGAATATAGAGTTCAGATTTCATTAGAAATCTGTCTTGCTTTGTTCCATATTTCTATGGAGATTAACAAGAAACAAAGCGCACATCCTGGACAATGAGCATACCGAGTTTTCGTAGCTGGGTGCCGAGTTCTTTAATATCAAAGCAGACAAGGCGGTTGTGAATGTCAACGTTTGTTTGGTGGTTAAACACGTTCAAACTGCCATTTACATAGAGTTCCAATGCCGACGCGATACGCTGCGCTTCCTTTTCCGGCTGCTTCTTGATTTCATTGTAGAGGTCGCCCAAAATCGGCATATTCTCCGGCTTCGGGTCTGCAAGGTAGCTGCGGTACACGCTGATAACGGCGCGGTCAATCAAAGTCTTTTCAACCGCTTCCAGCCCGTTTTTGCCGCCCATAATCAACTCGCAAAAGGAAAGGATAAAATCGCTCTTTAAGGCTATGGGCGTGTCGCCCTCGCTGTAATTGAGGTTTATATCCATCGGGTTAATGTACTGCGTGCTGTTCTGCGAAACCTTGATAACCTGCCCTTTCAGCCGTTCCACAAGGGGGTAATATTCCGCTTCCGGGTCGCAAATGATAATATCGTCTGCGGTAATGAGAAAAGCGTTGGTGATCTCGCGCTTTGCCGAAAAACTCTTGCCGCTGCCGGGTGTGCCGAGTATCAAGCCGTTAGGGTTCTTCAGCCTTTTCCTGTCGCACAAAATCATGTTATTCGATAATGCGTTTAAGCCGTAATACAACGCTTCGCCGCTTTGGAACAGCTCTTGTACCGTAAAGGGGACGAAAATGGCGGTGCTGGAAGTCGTCAAGCCCCGCTGGATTTGGATTAGGTTTTCGCCCAATGGGATAGAGGACATAAGCCCCTGTTCCTGCCGGTAGTCAAGGCGGGTGAGCATACAGTTGTATTTCTGTGCGATACTTGCGGCCTGAAATACGTCGTTGTCCAATTTCTGCTTTGTGTCTGCCACATTCAAAACTAACAGCGTAAGCAAAAACATTCGCTCGTTCCGGCTCTGCAAATCCCGCAAAAGGTTTTTCGCTTCGCCGCCGTAGGTGGCAAGGTCGGACGGAATTATATCCATATCGTAGCCGCTGCGGATTGCCTTTTTCTGTTCCTCGATTTTCATACGGTCAAGGTCGGTGATTTTCCGCTTGATCGTCTTGATCGCTTCGTTGTGGTCGATACTCTGAATGTGCAGATTGACGACAATCCCGTTTTCCGCTTCCATGAAGTCGGCAAGCATACGGTCTGAAAGTTCCGGCGCGGCAATCTGCAAAAAGGAAACCGCGCCAAACTTCCCGCCCATTTGAAACATTCGCCCGTCGCCAAAACGGAAAGAGGACGGGGCAATAAAGTCTTTGACGGAAAGGCCGCTTACGGGTAGCCATTCCCACGCAAAGTTGAAGCGTTCCCCGTCCGGGTGGAAAAGCCCATGCAGCACTTCAAGCCGCTGCTTCCCGTCCAATACCCGCGCCGCCGCGCCGATCACCTTAAAATGGTTGAGGGTGTCCGTTTCGATACGGGCAAGCCGCGCCCGCGCCGATTTAATATCTTTTGCTTCAATGGTAAAGGTGAGAAACTTTGTCTTGATAAGCCCGTTGTTGCCGCGTTCAAGCTGTGTTTGCAGCATTTCGGTGTATTCGGCTCTGATACTGTCAAAGTCGTCATTCTGTGGGGCAATCGTGATACTGCTCTTGAAATCCTCCTTGTTCGCATGGCGGCTGATTAAGGAAAGCTGCACACTGATAGAAGCGTCAAAAGAGTTATACATATCGCAAAGGGCTTCAAAAATGGCGGTCTTGTCGTCCGGCTGCGCAAGCTGATAGTTAATATCTTCAAACTCAATGCACTTGGAATACCGCCCGTTTGCAAGGCGGCAAATCCCGTCCTTATACATTCGTTCAAACGGTATGCTGTCCTGCGCCGTATGGGGCTTCCCGTCGCCCTTTGACTGCCGGATAAGCGCGTCGATCTGTTTCTTTTCCTGCCGCGTAAGTTTACGCTTTTTGTTTTGGGTCTTTCCCTTTTCCTTTGACAATCGCCCGTACCTCCTTATCTAATCGCTCCTGCCGCGCAAGGGCGGTATAAAAATTGTTGGTCTGATAAGGTCGCTCTTTGGGGCGAAGAAACTTCACTTCCACAAATTGCCGTATAATCACTTCCAGCGGTTGCCCGTTCTTCTCGTACATAGCGAGTAGGAACATGGGCAGCATGGCAAGCACCATGCACAAAGCCGCCGTTGTCGTTCCCGCGCTGTCCTTTGTCAAAAAGAATAGCGGTAGCCCGATAGCCACCGCCGCGCCGAAACAGAGTAATTGTCTTTTGGTAAGGTTGAACATTACCTTGCTCTTGATTTTGGTTAAATCCTTTGGGACGGTTACATACGCCATTTCAAACCTCCTTTCCGGCAAACCGTATGTCGCTTTTGATTTCATTTCCCCATACGTCCCAACCAGGGGTATGCTGCCTTGCAAACAGTTCAATACGCGGTAGGTCGCCCATAAGGGCAAGTATCTTTTCCCGCGTTATATCCGGCTTTTTGCTGTGCTGCTCAACAGGGGAAATAATAAATTGATGTACCTTGTTTGATTGTCGCTTCGGGTGTCCTTTGGTAGCAAGCAAGCAGATTTCCGCATTTCCTCGCGTCCAAAAGCCCAAGCCATAAAACCAAGTGGGCGATTTCCGATTTTGCTTTAACCATACAAAGGCAACGGATTTATAGGTAAATCCCCAAGCCTTGATTAACTGCAACGCTTCTTTAAGCTGCGGGAACGTCGCCCATAGGAATAAAATACAGTCCTTATCCGCAATTTCTTTGACGGGTAAAGCGCAAAGTTCCTCAATACTCATAGTGGGATAGTGCTTTTCCGCTGCGCCCTGTACCTTGCTTCTCGCGTATCTCCAAGGGGGATCGGCGTAAATGATTTTGTATTTCTTCATCTGCACCCCCTTAATGCGCGCTGAATACGGATTTTGCAAGGCTTCCCGTTTTGAAAAGCGTAAAACACAAGAGGACGGTATAGCCCATGCAAGACCAGATCGCGCCGGATATGTCATCGGTTGCTGCGATTGTCTGTATCAAAACCGCATAAATACCGACGCACACAAGAATTAGAAAAGCCTGAAAACCGAGGGCAAGCAAGGATTTTAAGTAGTTCTGTCCCATGCCGCCCCATTCACGATTTACCATTGTCGCAACGGGGATAGGGGCGATACTCGTTACAAGGTATATTTCAATCATGCGCCCGTACACCACCAGCATGATACAGATAGACAACGCTTTCATGGTAAGCCCCACAAAGAGTGATTGAAACCATAGCCCCAAAAGCCCGCCGACGCTCATAGCGTCCAGCTTTGCTTCTATATCGGTGATAACGGTTGCAATATCTATGCTTGTGTCGGATATGATAACGCCCGCGCTGTCGTTGACGACGCTCTGTGTAATGTCAAATACGCCCATGACGATGTTCCAAGTATTTGTTACCAGCAGCACCGCAACAAAGGTTTTGAAAATCCACTTGAAGAAAATCCAAGTGTCGAGATCGTGCAGATTGTTTTTCTCAATTACAAGCTGGATTAGTTCGTAGCACATGACAAAGGTAATGATAACGCCCGCAATCGGCACAATGACGTTTTCCGATAGGCTGCGTATCATATTGAATATGCCCGCGTTCCACCCGGCGGGGGTTGTGCCGACTTGCGTTGCGATTTCTCCAACCTCTGTATTTACGCTGTCGAACAGCCCGGAGAGATTAGAGAGTATTCCGTCTGTCAAAATGCCGCGAAACCAATCTTCAATCATCTGCCATATCAAAAGCTAATCCCTCCTTTCCCGCGCCCTCCCGCGTGAAGCGGGAGAGCGCGGCGGGTAGTGTTAGTTTGTGGCATTATCCAAACAGGCCGGAGAGCAGCGGGACAAGGGTAAGGCCGATAAGGGCAACGCCGCCGCCCGCCATCAACTGTTTCATGCCCTGCGACTTCGCGCCGGGGTTATCGTTGCCGTACCCCTCCATGAGGTTAATGCCGCCCCAAATGCCAAGTCCTGCGCCAAGCGCGATTACCAAAGTCTGCAATACGTCAACTGCGCTGTTGAAAAAATCCATATAAACCTCGCTTTCTGCCGCTAAAACGGCTCAAAAAATGTTGTTGGAAATAAAAATGCCGCCGTTTTTATTCGGCGGCTGCGTCCTCGTCGGACAAATCTATTTCGTATATGTCAAAGGGTTCGTCGGGCTTTACGATTGCCGGACGGGTGGACATATACCGTTCAACGTCAAAAGCGTTTTTCTTGTCGAAGTCGGAAAGGTATTTGTAGTTCGGGTGCTGCGTTATATCGTACTTATCGCTGAAAAAGGGGCGCACGCCGCGCAACTGCAAAATACATTTTCCTCCGTCCATAACTGCGATTTCGTCCTGTGTCATCAACTCCTTTCCCAATTTCTGATAATTGAGGCCATGAGAAACCTGCGTGCCGCGATTTTCGGAAGTGTTGAAACTGTCGATTGTTTCACGTCCCAAGTTCTCCGAAATATCCTTTGCATTTTTCCCGCGCCCTCCCAAAAACAAGGTGCTGTCGGCATTGTCAAGTATGATTTCTGCCGCGTCCTTGTAAATGGCTTTTAGCTGGCTCTGCGATTGCAGAATGATAGAAGCCGAGATTTCCCGGCTGCGGATTGTGGCAATCAATTTTTCAAACTGCGGGATTTGTCCAATGTTTGCAAACTCGTCTAACAGGCAGCGAACATGAACCGGCAGCTTGCCGCCGTATTCGTCGTCGGCCTTGTCGCACAAGAGATTAAATAACTGCGATTGCAGCATAGCGATAACAAAATTAAACGTGCTGTCCGTATCGCTCATAATCAAAAACAAAGCTGTTTTTCTGTCGCCTAACGTGTCAAGTTCTAATTCGTCGTAGGACATAAGATCGCGCAATTCCTTTATATCAAAAGGAGCGAGCCTCGCACCGCAAGAAATGAGGATTGATTTTGCGGTTTTGCCCGCCGCCAATTTATATTTTCGGTACTGCTTCACCGCGAAATGGTCGGGGTCGCGTTCTTCCAAGTCGGCAAACAGCAAATCGACGGGGCTTTGATATTCCTCGTCGTCCTCGCGGGCTTCGCTGGCGTTGATAAGTTCCAACAGGGTAATAAAGTTCATTTCCTCGGCGGGGGCTTCGTACCAGATGTAGCCCACCAACGCGCAATACAAAAGCCGTTCTGCCTTTACCCAAAAATCCTCCGCGCTTTTTTCTCCCTCACCTTTGGTATTCGCTATCAACGTATTTACCAGCTTCAAAATATCTTTCTCGCTGCGGATATACACAAAGGGGTTGTAGTGCATAGATTTTTTGAAGTTAATCGTATTCAGTACCTTAATGCGGTAGCCCGCCCGTTGCAGCAGCTTCCCGCACTCAATCAAAACCGTACCTTTCGGGTCGGTTAAGACGTAAGAGGAATGAAGCTGCATTAGATTAGGTTTGACAAAAAATCTTGTTTTTCCGCTGCCGCTGCCGCCGATCACGACGACGTTCTTATTTCTCGCGTACTTCGGCTGCTTCGGGCGGCTGTTCATGGTAAGCCGTTCCGTCTGCGTCAAAATGATGTTGTTTTGGAAATCCGGGTCTATGTAGGGCTTTATATCTTCGGCGTTTCCCCATCGGGCAGAGCCGTACTCCGCGCCCTTGCGGTATTTCTTCGCGTTTTTCCCTTTGACATAGACTATCAAGCGGATAATCACCGCACCGACAATGCCGACAAGCAAATCCAACGGGTAAACGCTCGGCAAGGCGTTTTCAAAGGCTGCGGAAAATCCTTGTGTGATATTCAGTATCTTTGCAGAAATATCCGCGCCGGGGGCAAGCCGCACCGCCTGTCCGACTTTATCAAAGAGATAGACAAAGAACACATAGGGGATATTCGGAAGTATCAGCTTTTTGTAGTTGATCTGCTTCATATCTCGCGCCCCCTGTCCATTTTCTTTACCTTGTCGCGGGCGGCGTTAAGCTGCTTCGCCTTGTCCTTTGCAGCGGCAAGGGCTTTGCGGATAGAGGGCTTTTTCTCCCGGTTCAGCTTCTTTGCGGAAAACTCTTGAAACGCTGCGGTCATAACGTCCGCGTCCCGGCCTTTGAAAAACACAAGGTAACGGGTCTGCTCGCCCTTAACCTTTTTTAGCGAAAAATCTATGTTGTATTTCTTCGCCGTACTCTCAAAGGCTTTAATATTGCTGTCGGTGATCTCGATGTTGGAAACACCCGCGTTCTGCTTCATAAGCTGCCGCATGGTCTGTTTCCCATGCGCGGGTTTGCTTTTCTGCTCCAAAAACTTTTGGATTGCTTTCTGTAACGCCTGTTCGGTAAGCCGCGCCGCGCCTTTTCCCACTTTGACGTATAGGGCAATCGTTTTTTGGGTTACTTCCTCCTGCAAGGTATCAACTCCTTTCCCGGTAAAGTGCGGCTATGCTCATTCGCCGCCGTATAAGTCGTGATTGACAAGGGCGGTATAGTAGCTGTCAATGGTACTCGGCGCGTTGAACAGCACCGCTTTTAGATACTGCTTGATGTTGCGCACTTTGGTTGTGTTCTCCCTCATGCAATCCAAAACAAACTCAATATGGCTGCTGTTCAGCTTCAAAAACTTGGATTTCACCAATTCGGCGGGGTAGTCGTCCCCGGCAATACGGATTGTCTTTCGGGCTGTGCAGACGGTTTCCAGCATAAGGTCAACAATCTCGTCCAAACGGTCTTTGTCAATTTTGCAGTTTTGAATGAGATGGTCGTATTCGATATTGTCCTTGATAATCTCCCTGTAAATCTCTACTGCGCTATTGCTTTTCGCTTCCGTTCTTTTCCTTTCCGGCGGCGTAGCCGCTTCGCCATGCGCAAAGGGCAAGGGGTTTAGGGAATGGAAAGGAATGGAATCGGTACTTGATAAATCAGTAATTGATTGTTCTTTACTTAATATATCTTTATTTAATTGCGTTGGATTTTCCAACGTAGGTTTTTCCTGCGTAGGTTTTTCCAACGTTGGATTATCCAATGTTGGATTTTCCAATGTAGGTAAATCCAATATAGGCGGCTGTCCGCCGCTGGTAGCTGCTTCCGGCTCTCGCGGCTGCGGCTGCTCGTATATGACGTAATCTGCGCCCCGCAAGCGTCCCTTTTCGTCGCGCTCCCGGCTGCGCACGATATATCCGGCTTTTTCGAGTTCCTTTACCGCTTCGCGGATTGCGTCGATCTTCTCCCGGTTGATATGGGATAAGCCCGCAAGGGTATAATCCCAATCTTCGGGCAGCGAAAGCATTTGCGACAACAAGCCCTTTGCCTTTAAGGACAATTCCTTGTTTCGCAAGTGGTGGTTGCTCATAACGGTATATCCCGTATTTCGCTCCACTCTGAAAACTGCCATATTTCCTCACTTCCTCTCTTGGTATGCGTGGACAATTAGAAAGCCGTTTTCGGCTGTTTTGGTATTGCAATATGCCCTTTGCCGTTTTCGCGTCTGCAAAGCCGCATGGCACAAGGGCTTTTGCCCGTCTATTTGTCCATGCTGGCGTGCGTTTTCCGCGTCCTTTTGCCGGGGCAATAGGGACACTCTTTGAAAACGCAAAACTCATATTTCCACCCGGGGCGGTAGAAACGGCAAGTGCCGCAATCTTCATCATCTCCGGCACAACCGGATTGATAGCGGTCAAATCCCGGCTTCTGCTGCATGAGCAATTCAAACGCCCGCTGCTTGCCCTTTGTGAAATACATTCCGGCTGCACCTCCTTTCCTGCGGGCATAAAAAAACGGCGTTACTTTCTCCCCCAAAGGGGTTAAGGTAACGCCGTTTGTGTGCGTATTCAGTTTTTAACACATTCCCTGTCTATCCGCTGTCCGCAAAACCATTGATTTTATTAGCTTTTTGCCGCTATCGCTATCACACCTCATTATTCAACAGACCCGATTGGAAACGAATGATTGAGTTGGTCGAGAACGATAAGGTTGGTATCATCATTGCCAAAGATATGAGCCGTATCGGCAGAAACTATCTGGAAGTTGGTCTTTACACCGAAATGCTTTTCCCCGAACACAATGTCCGCTTCATCGCTGTAAACAGCGGTGTGGACAGCGCCAATCAGCAGGACAACGACTTTACTCCGTTCTTGAATATCATCAACGAGTTCTATGTCAAGGACAGCAGCAAAAAGGTCAAAGCGTCCATGAAGCAGAAAGGCGAATCCGGTGAGTATCTGACCACCAACCCGCCCTATGGCTACACGAAAGACCCCGACAATCCAAAGAAACATTGGATTGTGGACGATGAAGCCGCAGCCGTTGTTCGTCAGATCTTCGCATGGTGCATGGAGGGCTACGGCCCCTCTCAGATCGCTAAGAAGCTGAAGAAAGCAAAGGTGGAGTGTCCTACGGTTCATTGGATGAAGATGGGACGAAATGCTCCTGCAAAGACACCGGACAATCCTTACGATTGGGCACCACGCACCATCACCGGCATACTGGAAAAGCAGGAATACCTTGGGCACATGGTCAACTTCAAGACACGCAAGCAGTCGTACAGGAGCAAAAAGAAACTCGAAAATCCTCCCGATCAATGGAAGATTTTCGAGAACACTCATGAAGCCATTATTGACGAAGAAACCTTTGCCCGTGTACAGGAACTTCGCAAGAACAAACGCAGACCTGCCAGAACAGGCAAGACCAATATGTTCTCCGGTCTCGTCCGCTGTGCCGATTGTGGTGAAAAATTGTACTACTGTACCAGCAACAGTTTTGAAACCAGACAAGATCACTTCGTATGCTCCACTTCCCGTAAAAAGGGCAAGGAAGTCTGCGACACCCACTTCATCCGTGCCGTGGTACTGGAAGAAGGTACGCTCCAACACCTGAGATTGGTTATCCAATGCGTTGCCGATTACGAGGATGCGTTCCGCCGAGCGTTGGGCGCAAAGCGAAGTGACGAAGCAAAGAAAGAGCTTTCTGCCAAGAAACGAACCTTGCAGAAATCCGAAAACCGTCTGGTAGAACTGGACAGATTGTTCAAGCGTATTTACGAGGACATGGTAAACGGAAAGCTGTCCGAAGCTCGCTTTCAGATGTTATCTGATGATTATGAGCAGGAGCAGGCAGACCTGAGAGCTAAGATTGAAATGCTTGAAAACGAAATACAGAATCAAGAAGATCAAGCGGAGAATGTTGATAGGTTTATCCGACAGGCAAAGAAGTACTTGTACTTGGAGAAGCTGACACCCACTATTCTGAACGATATGGTCAACGCCGTATATGTTCATGCACCGGATAAGTCCAGCGGACACCGAGTGCAGGATGTGACGATCAGCTACAACTATATCGGCATACTCCCCGCCGATTTGCTCTATGACGTTATAAACGGAAAAGCGGCATGATTACTCATGCCGCTTCCCGAAAACATTATTATACTGTTTTATTGGACCGCCCCATCAGCCAGGGTTTTTGTAAAATATAAATCTTCAGTCTTATCGTAATCGTCCGATTTTAAAAGAAATCGTCGTCGCTCTGCGACTGTGCGACTTCCCACAGCCGAATTCCATCTTTCCCAGTCTGCATCACCGTGCTCAGATCCAGATCACCAGCTTCCCGCAAACCCAGCAGTTCTAAAAACAAAGGCAGGTTAACACCGCAGATCACATCGACCTGCCCCGGCTTTAAATAGCGCGTCGTCTTGTGCGCCGGTGTTCCCGCAAACAGATCCGTCAGCACCAGCACGCCGTCGCCGCTGTCCAGTTCCGCGATCGCCTTACCAATCCTTTCCTCAAACGCCTCGCTGTCATCAGTCATCTGATAGCCTAAAGCCTGCACCTGCGGCAAATTCTCACCGAAAAAAATTGAAGATGACTGCAGCATGCCTTTCGCCATATCGCCATGGCTTAACAATAAAATTCCCTTCATGGTCTGCTCCTCTCATGGAACCTCCGTCTAAATTAACCAGAGATTATCGTTAAAATTAAGATTTCCACATTGATCATTATACTGGTTTCTGCTCTTTCTTCTTTTCAAAATTTGATCGGTTCATAGATTGAATCCTGAACGTAATTTTATGGTCATGACACTTTATTTGTCGGTTAACCAAAAGACAATTTTATTTTAGTCTGTTTGAAGAATTACAGATTTTATTCTTAACCGTTAATTTTTGACGGAGTGAGTTTTCTAAGCTGATCATGGAAATCGACCAGCGTATTCATCTTTTATGAAACTAAGATTATCCGATCGACATCCTTCTCCTTTAATTTATCTAAACAGGCTTCATCCGTTTCCGTTAACGCTCATCTCTGATTCAGTCTGTCCTTCAGGGTTAATTTTCCCTTTCACCCTGTGCTATTCTTTATTCTATGCCTTTTTTTATCTGCTACATGTTCATTTCATCCTGTTTGATACGCATCTTGACGATTACATCACTGGTGTCCTTTAAATAGTCCATTTGCTTTTCTCCCTTGGCTTCTCTCCTTCAATTAGTCATGAGAAAATGAAAATTGAGCATGACTCTCCGCTTGATGCTTTGAACCGGAAAGCTTTTTCAGTTGATCATGAAGATCTTTTGGGGTATTTATTCTATTTAAAACTTGGACGATCTGATTCACTTCTTCTTCATTTAAACTGTCCAAATCTTTCTCATCACTTTCCGTTAATTCCCATTTCTGCCGCAGTAACTCCTTCAGCAAGGAAACTTTCCCTTTTACGATTCCTTGAACCATCCCTTGTTCCATCCCTTGTTCCAATCCTTGTTTCATCCCTTGTTTCACGCCTTTCTTTACACCTTTCCGCATCCCTTTTTTTATGCCTTTTTTATACACCGTCTTCTCATCCATCTCGTCGTATTTCATCCGCATCCTGGCTATTGCATCACTGGTGTCCTTTAAAAAATCCATCCGTTTTTCTTCCATCATTCGAATAACCTCCTCTTTCTCTATCAATTCATGAATGATCTTCTGCTTTTTCGGATCCCGGCTGTATCGAAGCATGTACGTCATCTTGTCTGAGATCCGCCATTGTTCTGTCGGAATCCTCTCCAACGCCTGTGTTTTTTCCATCTCGATCCAAAGCGTTCGGCAGCGTTCCTTCGGCATCCATTTGCTTGTTTTTTCGTTGGTATACCGGTGGTAATGCAAATATTCACGACTCGCTTTCATCTCCGGCATCCGCCTGGTAATCATGATCTGAAGCACAGGAATAAAATCAAAGCTGCCGCCCACTTCAATCTGATCGGAAACCATCCTTGAGGCATAGCCCTGCGACCGCAGCGATAACGATTCCGCCATCCGATAATTCTGCATTTCTAAATTTACCAGCATCGGCTTTCCCTGATCATCCTGGATCCTCACCATGACGTCGTAGCGGACCCCTTTCTCCCGGAAGTTTGCCTTCACCGGTTCTGTCGCTTCCGATCCTATCCACACAATCCGCCGATGAAGCAAATCCGAGAGATACATCGTCAGAATCTTTCGGGAAACCGGATTCTCCGCGTTCATCACATGACGGAACACGTCGTTATCCCGATAATCAAGAGCGGCCAGACTTTTTCTAGCCTGAGCGCGGGTCAGTCCCGCCTGCTGTAATTGTTGATCGGAAATGTTGAGAAGTAAGTTACTTTGTTTCATATTCAGGAGCCTCCTAATATTAATATTGCGGAAAATCAGGAAAAGCCCCCTAAAAGAATTGAAATTTGTAAAAATACTTTTTTGAGTTAATCTTTCTGAGCTTATTATAACTCAGTACCGTTTTGTTTTCAATTTCATTTCTCTATTTTAATCACGAAAAAGAACGGATTTTCATCCGTTCCCGTTCTGAGTCTTGCTTACGTTTACCCTAAGATTAATTTTGTCAGATCCGTCGGTTCAACAATTTCGCCGTCTTTGTAAACGCGCATATTGCCTGACGCAATTTCATCAATTAAGATAACTTCGCCGTTATAATAACCGAATTCAAACTTGATGTCGTACAGATCAAGACCTTTTTCCGCCAGCGTGTCTTTGACAATACCGGAAATCTTCTGCGTCATCGCCTTCATCTGTGCATACTGATCCAGCGTCATGACCCCAATCGCTTCCAGACCATCCGGCGTGATCAGCGGATCACCCAGATCATCATCTTTCAGCGTTGTTTCCACATAAGCGTTCAGCGGTGTGCCGCTTTCCATATAGGCGCCATAACGACGGATGAAGCTTCCGACCGCACGGTAACGGCAGATGACTTCCAGACCTTTGCCGAACACCTTCGCCGGCAGCACTTCCATTGTCGCATTGTCGATATCCGCACTGACATAATGTGTTTTCACACCTGCTTTTTTCAAAATTTCGAAGAAATAAACCGATACTTTCAGATTTTCGCGGCCAATGCCTTCAATCTGCAATCCAACGGTGTTGGCTCCCGGATCGAAGACGCCGTCGGTGCCCGTGCAATCGTCCTTGAATTTCAGCTGGTAGTTGCCGTTGTCTAACGCGTAAACATCTTTTGTCTTTCCAGTGTAAACTTTATTCATGCCTTTTCCTCCATATAATGCAGAACTAGTTTAGCACAGTTATGCCCATTCGGCACAAAAATTTACCGCAATCTGCCAGATTTTTCTTTCCTTTTTTATCGTTTTGGCACCGCGCAGTTAAAGAAAGCGATTTCCACATTTATACCAACCTTTTTCGTGTCTTTGTTCAGACTTTTTTGTGATGAAAGTCGGGATGGAACCGGGGATCCCGGTAAAAGGCCGCCAACAGAAACACCGCCATCAAGATCCAGGCAATCGGTTCGGTATAACATACGCCCAGATACCCCAGAGCCGGCGTCAGCAGCAGCGTCGCCAGGATCTTCACGACCATCTCGATACAGCTGGAAAAGATCGGCGCCTGACTTTTTCCCAATCCCTGCAGCGCGTTGCGGTAGATAAACAAAACCGACAAAGCATAGAAGAAGAACACGTTGATTTTAAAATACTGCCGGGCGGTGGCGATGACCTGAATCTCCTTCGCGTCCACCACCAGCGCCAGGATCAAGTCAATTCCCCAGAAGGAAATGAGGATGCAGAACGTCGACCACACAAAGCTGATCGCCGTGCAGCAGTGCAGCCCTTTGCGGATCCGTTCGAGCTTCCCGGCCCCCAGATTCTGTGAAACATAGGTTGTTGCGGTAACGCCGATGCTGATCAGCGGCTGCATGAACATTTCGATCACCTTGCGGGAAGCAGTATGTCCGGCGATGATCACCGACCCCAGCTTGTTGACGGCGCTTTGCAGAATGACCGAGCCGATCGAAACGATCGAATTCATCAAACCCATGGAGATTCCCAACGACAGCTGCGCTTTCAGCATCTCTCTATCCCAGCAGAAATCCTCTTTTCCCGGAATCAGAAAGCTTGTCTTTTCTTTGATATACAAGACGCAGAGCACGACGGACAGAGCTTGGGAAATCAACGTCGCAATCGCCGCGCCGCCGACGCCCATCCGCAGGGTCTTTAAAAATACATAGTCCAGCACAATGTTGGTCAGCGAGGCCAGAATCAGAAAATACAGCGGAGTCCGGCTGTCGCCGTAGGAACGTAAGATACTGGCGGCCATGTTGTACATCATCGTGATGATCAGCCCGCCGTAAATAATAAAGATATACTCAACTGACATTCCCATGATTTCTTCCGGCGTCCCCAACAGCTTCAGTACCGGAATGCCTGTCATAAGCGCAGCGATCGTAATGCCGAGAACAAAGATCACCCCCAGCATCAGCGTGCCCGCTACCGCTTTTCTGACTTTCCCCATGTCTCCAGCGCCGACATACTGCGCGATCGGAATCGCAAAGCCCTGCGCCAAACCGATATTCAAGCCCAAAACCAGACCGGAAACCGAAGCCGTAGCGCCCATTGCCGCCAAAGCGTCCACCCCCAGAATCCTGCCGACCATCATCGTATCGGCCATATTATAAAATTGCTGGAAGACATTGCCTAACAAAACCGGCATCGCAAACATCAGGATCAGTTTCAGCGGACTGCCTTCCGTCATTCGATTATGCATTCTTTTCCCCCTTCCGATTTACAAAATCCAGAACATTATAGCCTACCTGATCTGCGCCCACAAGCTTTTTCTGAGCATCGCTTAAACATAATTAATTTGAATTGAGTATCCTGCGGCGCAAAATGGGTCAATAGTAAAAGTAAACGCAGGTAAAGAAGAAAATGTGTATCGGGGCAGAGTAAAAGGAGAAACAGAGTAAAAGGAAACAAAAAAAGAGCCAGATAATGAGGGAAAAGTGTTAAAATATCCGTAGAAACCAGATAAAAAAGGGTACAAGAAAAGATATTTAGCGAAATGCAATTTATTTCGTTGAGTAAATGCAGGTGCTAAATTCGTTCTTAGGCTGGCTTGTCAATGGATCTCCCTGTGTCTATTCTTTATTTGTTGAACAAACCCCGGAGGGAAAGGCAAACGCTTTCAGGAGCGATGGAAACAAGCCCTAATTTATCGAGCGTTTCGTTCCCGAAGAGAAGACTGAATAACTCAAGAGGCGAGTGATCATTCAGTCTTTTTCTTTTATAAGAATTGATATGGCTTGAAATGAGGTTCAATTCATCTTGTGTTAACTGATCGAAAGATGATCCTTTAGGATAGAATCTGCGCAACATTTCATGGTTATTCTCGCAAGTCCCTTTTTGATAGGAAGCAGCGGGATCACAGTAGAATAAACGAGACCTGGATTGATGGAAGGCATCGTTTTCAATCGCCGTCGGATTGGAGAATTCGGAGCCATTATCCGTCAGGGTGACTTCAAATATTTTCTTGAATAACTCAGGACCGAATCGTTGTTCATAAAGTTGATCCATCTGTTGAATTGTAGCTTGAGAGGTATGGTGGTCGGCCAGGAAGTATAATTGAAGATTGCAGGACTTGAAGAGAAACGTGAGAATCACCTTACCGCCTTTAATCCCTTCAACAGTATCCATCTCTACAACGGAGACATCCGGATGAGCTTGAACGAAGTCCAGGTAGTCTGCATAAGTTCGGTGAATCCGACATTGACTATCGACCTTATGTTCTTTCCGCCCTGATTTTCTAGGTTTTAAGCGGCACTTTCGAGGCAAATCTAAATTTTTGATACCGGGAAGCAGGTTGGCGTCAATGAGATTATAAATGGTTTTCTCATGACAAGGGAGAATATCAGCTTTAACCAGACAAGCATGATGTACGGATTGTTTATTCTCTTTAATAAGCGGAGTAAGCTCCCGCTGAATCAAAGCCAATTCAGCTTCGGTTAAATTAAATCCAGAACGGGTTTCAACGAGCCTCTGCCGATATTCCTGGTGGGCTTCTGCTGCCTTATAATCACGTTGTTCCAGGGAGCAGCGCTGACGCTGCCGACAGCCATTACAAACATAAGGAGGATGAGAGAGAGAAGGACAGCACTCTTTTTCATAATCATGACAAACCCGGAAACAATGACCACAAAAACGACAATTCCCCTTTTGAAAATGGCACTGAGGCTGACAGACAAATTTTAGCCGGCATTCAAAGCGATGGAGGCAATCGTTCATCATGCGAGACTGAGGGTAAGAAGAACGATCGCGAATCAGCAGATGATTTCGAATCTCGCGGGAGAGCGTGGTAGGACTCTTGGAAATCAAACGAGCAATCGTGTTGAAAGAAGAACCCTGATTCAACTCGGATTGAATCGTAATCCGATCTTGCAAAGTTAAGTGGCTCATAATGAGGACTCCTATCTGGACAGGGAGATACAAGATGACTATAACTCATTTGCACGAGTAAATGCAGTCCGCGTCTTTGCAAAAGTAAATGCAATTTCTTTTTGTCTTAAGGCTGCGTTTACTTTTTCAATTCACTTGCGGCGCAAAATGAAAACTGCCGGATTTTCGGCAGCTCCTGTGGAAGTCATGCGACATCGTTTTTCCGTTTCGATCAGGCTGTTCAGTCAAATCCCATTCGTTTTTCACTGAACACTCTGTCACTTTTTAATGCAGAATCCAATACAACAGCGCAATCAATAAAATCGCTAATTTAAACATTCATCATCACCTTTCTGTTAGTTTGTGTCATTTTCACTTAAGAATACGGAAAAAGAAGTCGATTCCAGGCTTCTCTTTAGTCTATTCCATTCATTAGAATTCGGTTCGTGAACTCGTCCTGCATGGCCGGGCGGAATTCCTCATTCAGACAGCTGCCAAAACAGCCGCCCTCTCTCTATCCATAAAATAACGGAAAAAAGCGCCGCTGTCAACGCGAAAGCTTCTTTTTATTTGCCGCCTTTTCAGCATCGCTGTTTTGAAAATTGAAATTTCCTGAATTCAAAAAGAGCTCTGTTTCTTCTTTCTACTTATCACTTTTTAGGGATAAGCAGACCTGTCTGACAAGAAGAAATATCGATGAAATTTAATGTAAAATGAAGTGCATCACAAAAAAGCAAATCAGATATTACGGACTGATCCCAATCTCTTTTATTTTGAACTTAATTTTTCCACAAGCAAAATGGCTTTTAAGACAAAAATAAGCGAAAGAAAAACAGGAGTTTTACCCTGCTGACAAGGGATATCCCTCTCAATCAGTCTGTTTCTCCTGTTTTTCATTATACTTTTTCCGTGAACTCATACTCATAAGCCAAAGTTTACTTCAAGCTCAAAAACCTTTCCAAACTTTCGTTGAATAGCGATGGCTTTAAGAGAACTAAGTCTTTCTGAATCTTGCTTCCAGTCCAACGTCTCAACTTTCTGATTATTATTCAGTGTGAATTTCTGTCAAAGACACCTTTTTTTCTTCAATATCCATCAGCGTCAGCCGCGGATTTTTTGTTTTCAGAAACTGCGCAGCCTGGATTGCGTTCTTTCGGTCGCTGACATTTACACCCAGATTTCGATCCTTCAAGCCCAGAATCAACATGCTATTGCGGGCACTGCCGCTGGCATACGGACTTTCCGTAACGGATGCGACGCTGCAGGACACAATCTCTCGAATCGGAATGACATGTCCCTGACGGCGGTACCAGAAATAGACAGTATCTTCTCCCAGCCACAGTGTATTCAGCTGCCGCACAGGTCCCAGCGACTCCGGCAAGTTCTGCATCATCCGCTGGATTCCTCTCCATTCCAGAAGAAGCAAAAGCAAAACGCCCAGTGTCACCAGCCAGAAAATCACAGCGATCCCGATCAACACCGGTTCCTTCCATTTCAGTACCGCGCCGGTGATGACCAACGATATCAGTACAGAAGTGATCAGATAAAACCGGAATCGGCTGAAAACATTCTTAAAACAGGACTGTCCCCATTCCTTGCGGGTCATGACATTACTTTCTTTGTCTTCATTGTCGCATACTTTCCTTGAATTTCACTCAGAAGTCAAATTTTAAAACCTATAACTGAGCGGAATCGCGGAAGCAATGTCCTGCGATCTAAAAAAAAGCGACCAGAAATTAAGTTTCTGATCGCTGCGAAATTCAACTTTCAAACTGACTGTTAAACAGCTTGGCATAGAAGCCGCGCGCCTGAAGCAGTTCGTCATGCGTCCCGGACTCGATAATGTCCCCGTCCTTCAGTACCAGAATGACATCGGCGTTTTTGATCGTCGACAACCGGTGCGCGATGACAAAGCAGGTGCGTCCCTTCATCAGTTCCAGCATCGCGTCCTGAATCGCCATTTCCGTGCGGGAATCGACGTTGGAGGTGGCTTCGTCCAGGATCAACATCCGTGCGTTGGACAGCATTGCCCGGGCAATCGTCAACAGCTGCTTCTGGCCCTTGGAAATATTCACGCCGTCATCGGTCAGCACGGTCTGATAGCCCTGCGGCAGCGTTTCCACAAAGTCATGGATATGCGCCTTCTTACAGACCGCGATCACTTCCTCCAGTGTCGCGTCTTCGCGGGCATACGCGACGTTTTCCTCAATTGTGCCCTGGAACAGCCAGGTATCCTGCAGCACCATCGTAAACGCCTTGCGCAGACTGTCGCGGGTCAGATTGCGGATCGGATAGCCGTCGACCGAGATCACGCCTTCATTGACGTCGTAGAAACGCATCAGCAGATTGATAATCGTCGTCTTGCCCGCGCCGGTCGGACCGACGATCGCAACCAGCTGGCCCGGGTCGGCATGCAGACGCAAATCATGGATAATTTCTTTTTCCGGTGTGTATCCGAATTTGACATGATCAATATCAACCATCCCCTTCGTGTCGATCAGAACCTTGGCGTCCGGAGCGTCCGGAATTTCCGATGGCTCATCCAGCAGCCGGAACACCCGCTCCGCCGCAGCCGCCGCGGTCTGCAGCTCTGTGATGATGTTGGCTGTTTCATTGATCGGACCGGAGAACTTCCGCGAATACATGACAAACGAGGAAATGTTGCCGATCGTGATTTTGCCCAGAAGAAACAGAATCGCGCCGAACATACTGATTAAGGAAAGCGAGAGGTTGTTGACGAAGTTGACGGAAGGCCCCATAATACTACCCTCATAGTCCGCGGTGTAGTAGGCCTGGCTGGCGTCCTCATTGCGGCTGTCATACTTCGTGATGATCGTATCTTCCTGACCATACGCCTTGATCGTCTTGTTGCCTGACAACATTTCTTCCGTAAAACCGTTCAGCTCACCCAGCTTGCGGGAACGCCGGCGGAACAGCGGCTTGACTTTAATCATCCGATAGCGTGCAAACACCAGCGTGATCGGGACGGTGATGACAAAGACCAGCACCAATATTGGCGCGATGGACAACATCATCAACAACGAGCCGACAACCGTGATCACCCCGGTGACCAGCTGCAGAATATCGCTGGACAGCGAGGTGTTGATTGTGTCGATATCATAGGAAATTTTGGATACGATATCGCCGGTCTGGTTGCGGTCAAAATAACTGACCGGCAGCTCCAGCAGATGCTCGAACACCTGCCTGCGCATCCGGTGCGTGATCTTCTTTGATACCTGCAGCAGAATGATCTGCAGGATGTAGGTCAGCACGCTGGATATAACATAGAAAAGGATCATCAGAACGCAGTAATAGAGAACCTTGTCAAAATTAACTTGTCCCGGACCGCCGATTGCGTCGATCGCGACGCCGGTCAGCTTCGGGCCGTACAATGCGAGCACGTTGGCGACGATCGTCGTCACACATGCCAGTAAAAGCAGAAACTGAGATTCCTTTAAATATCCGATCAACCGTCGGATTGTCGCTTTTCTATTCAAGCAGCGCACCTCCCATCTGGCTGTCGCTGATTGACGAGTAAATCTCACTGGTCTGCATCAGCTCGTCATGTGTTCCGCGGGCCACGATTTTTCCCTGATCCAGCACGAGAATCTCATCCGCGTGCATGATGCTGGAAACCCGCTGGGCAACGATCACCTTGGCCGTATCGGCAAAGTGCGTATTGATTGCCTTGCGCAGCCGGGCGTCGGTTTCATAATCCAGCGCCGAGCTGGAATCGTCCAGCAGCAGAATCTTCGGATTGTTGACAAACGCTCGGGATAAGAATATCCGCTGGCGCTGGCCGCCGGAAAGGTTGGTGCCTTTGGAGTTCAGCTTATAATCAAATTCATCGGTCAGACTCTTGATAAATGGCCGGGCCTGAGCAATCTGCGTCGCTTCATCCAGCAGCTCGTCGTCGATCGGTCGGCCGAAAGCGATGTTTTCGCGCACGGAATCCTGAAAGATGAAATCGTTCTGCATGACGATGCCGTATTCCTTCCGCAGATCCTTCGGATCATAGCTGCGGATATCGCGGCCGTGAATCCGGATCGTGCCGCTGTCTGCGTCGTAAAAGCGCATCAGCAGCTGCAGAATCGTCGACTTGCCGGAACCGGTTGCGCCGATAATCCCCAGCGTCTGGCCTTTTTTCAATTCAAACGTGATGTCCTCGACGTTATCCTTTACGCCAAGATAGGAGAAATTGACATGATCAAATTCAACGATCTTGTCATTGAGCGGAGAATCGTCGGCGATGATTTCCATTTCATCGTGGGCCTGAAGCACTTCCTCAATCCGGTTTGCGCTGGCGATGCCCTTGGAGACCATGACGAAGATTCGGCTGATCGACATCATCGCGTTGGTAATGATCGTAAAGTAATTGGTGAAGGCGATGATCTTGCCGGTTTCACTTAGTCCCCCGTTGACCCGCCACGCACCGACGAGAATGACGCCGACCAGTCCAAGGTTCATAAACAGGTTCATCAGCGGATTGATCGCGGCCATCCGGGTATTGGCTTTGAGTTCTTCGTTCGCCAGTCCCATATTGACTGTTTCATAACGCTTTTTTTCATGATCCGCTTTGGACAGTGCCTTGATCACGCGAATGCCCTGGGCGTTTTCCCGCACGACGGAAATCATCCGGTCCTGTGCCCGCTGAACCTTGGTAAACATCGGAATACCCTTGGTCGCTTTGGAGTAAACCAAAAGCGTGATAAACGGCAGCGTCGCCAGCATCACCAGCGCCAGCACCGGCTCCATTATCAGCGTGATCACAATTCCCCCGATCAGCAGGATCGGCGCGCGGACGCCCATTCGCTGAATCATGCCGATCATCCGATGGACATTGTAGGTGTCGCTGGTCAGACGGCTTTCCAGCGATGGAATCGTAAATTCATCCCCCTTGCGGCACGACAGTCGGATCGTTTTTTCAAACAGATCATGCCGGATGTGAATCGTGGCGTCCCGGGCTACGCGCGAGGCAAGCCGATTGGCCTTAATGTCAAAAATCCAGCCCGCGATGGACACGGCGATCATGATCAGACCGTAAACTACAATCCGCTGAATGTCCTTCGTCGGCACGATCGTATCAATCACATACGCCAACAGATACGGCAGAAGCAAAACCGCCAGCGCCCCCAGCGTCTTCATCAAAAAGCTGATCGACATCTCTTTCAGCAGCGGTTTCAAGTATTTCTTCAAGAGTTCCATAACAGATTCCCATTCCCCCTCCACATACTTAGTTTCCTTTATCAACAGTTAGCAAGCTAAGCTTTTCTCTATCATTATACCAGTCCGCGATCAACTTTCCAGTTCAAAAATAGCATTCATCAAAAGAAAATAAATGAAACAAAGAATTCAAACTTCCTATTTTAACGGTAAATTCATAAAAAAACGGACATTCATGCCTGAACATCCGCTCTTTCTTCGATATTGTTAATCTTGCTTAGTTTGCGTAAGCCGCCGCCTGCTGGCCGGCGATCCGTCCGAAGACGATAATATCCGCCACCGCGTTGCCGCCTAAACGGTTAGCGCCATGCACGCCGCCGGTGACTTCGCCCGCTGCGAACAGACCCGGAATCGGATTGCCGGAAGCATCCAGAACTTCCGTGTTTGTGTTGATCTTCAGACCGCCCATCGTGTGGTGAACGCCCGGAGCCACTTTGATCGCATAGTAAGGACCTTCGTCCAGCTTGTTCGCGAAGCTGGTCCGGCCGAATTCTTCATCCTTGCCGGCTTCGACGCAGGCATTCCACTTGTCCATTGTTTCAACTAACGCCGCGCCGTCAACGCCCATTGCCGCCGCTAACGCTTCAACGTCGGCGCCTTCCACCGTCAGGCCCTGCTTGATGTATCCCGCGATAACGCTGGAAGCTTCGACCATCTTGTTGTCGACGATCAGCCATGCAAATCCGCCCGGCTGCGCAACTTCCGCTGCCGATACCGCATCACGCGTGCCGACTTCGTCAAAGAAACGCTTGCCTTCGCTGTTGACCAGAATCGCACCGTCGCCGCGCAGACCTTCTGTGATCAACGCGCTGGTTTCCTGAGAAACTGTCGGATGGATCTGGATCTGTTCCATATCCACGGTATCTGCGCCGATGGCCGTTGCCATCACGATGCCGTCGCCCGTCATGCCCGGAGCATTCGTACAGACAAAGCCTTTATAATCTGGCTTGTATTTCAGAACCATTTCCGTATTCGCCGCAAAACCGCCGGTCGCCAGAATAACTGCTTTGCCGGTATACGTCGTATCGCCAGCCTTAACGCCGGTAACCTTGCCGTCAGTAACGACTAATTCCGTCGCCGCCGTTTCCATTACAAACTGAACGCCTTTGTCTTCCGCTGCTTTTGTCAGCTTCGGAACCAGGTAAGAACCCACTGCGACTGTCTTGCCTTCGTCGTTGACCGGCTTGTGAATCCGCTTGACGCTCGCGCCGCCGAAGCTGCCGACCTGCGACAGGTTCGCGTCGATTGTCTTTAACCATTCAATGCCGTTCTTCGCTTCATTCGCCAGAACTTCAACTAAAGCGTGATCGTTCAGGTTCTTGCCGCCGACCAGCGTATCCAGCATAAACAGCTCTTCGGTATCAAAGTAACCTGTCGGATTGGCTTTGTATTCTTCATACTGCTTTTCAACCGTGGCTGTCAGCTCCGCTAAATCCGGATAGTTTTCCTTCGCGCTCGCCAGCATCTTTTCGACGCCCGCGTCTTCCGCGAAATCATTCTTATCCTGTTCCGGTGTATTCGCCGCGTTCATGCCGCCGGTAGAACGCGTGGTGTTGCCGCCAGTCATCGCTGCCTTTTCGATCACGATAACCGACTTGCCTGCGTTTACAGCTTCAATCGCCGCTGTCATGCCCGCTCCGCCGGCGCCTACGACGATAACGTCAGCTTCTGTCGCCGCCGCCTCCGGAGTCGGTGTTGCCTCATTGCCGTCGTTCTTCGGCGTGCTGGAGCAGCCCGCCAGAAGCATCAAGCTGGCAAGAGTAAGAGCAACTAATTTTTTCATTTCATTCTCTCCTTTGCAAATGCTTTTGCGTTTTTATAGTAATCAATTTAAGCCGGAGAATCAAGAAATTTTTCACAAATTATACACAATTTACTAAAACCTGTTGCTTCGCAGCTTTCTTTCATAACGAAAGGAAATTAATAACGGATTATTGAGTTATTAATCTTCGAATTTACGACGTTCTGCTAACGAATGATTTTGATCAAAGCCTGACAATGCAGCTCCGTTACCAGCTGCCAGCCCAGCCGACGATAAAAGCGCAGCGTTTCTGCGACGTCGTCGCTCAACAGGATTTTCTGACGAACTTGCGGGTATCTGTCCGACATGGTTTTTAAAAGCAGAGTTCCCCATCCCTGATTCTGAATCGACGGGTCGACGATCAGATCCTGAATATGGAGGATTGTTTCACCATCGCCCACCGCCCGCACAAACCCCATCAGCCGGTCTTGTTCATCGCAGAGTTCAAGCACGCAGAGCGAGTGATCGAAAGCGGGTTTTATCCGTTCCGGCTGACTTAAATAGGCCGTCCAGCCGACAGCTTCATACAGCCTCAGAATTTCGTTTTCCCGGCCTGAACGCAGGTTTTGAATGATCATGGCGAGCCTCCTTTTCTTATCAATCCAACAACGCCGATCAGTTTGACCGCTGGCGGTTGGATTGCTTTGGCGTTTGGACAGTCAGTTTCAGTTTATGCTTGCCGCTTCGGTTTCCCGCAGGAAGTAAAAGAAAGAACCGCGCCCGCAGTTCTTAGTTTTCCATTTTCCTCTGCGCGCTTTCCAAAGCCGCTTTCAATTCATCATAATCCGAAAAGACCAACGTCCAGTTCAGCCAGCGGAAGACTTCCTGCCAGGTTTCCAGGCGATATAAACCGAGCGGACATTCGATCAGCACCGCAAGCAGCAATTCCTGATAAGCCGGTTTTCGTAAATCCGTCAGCTCCGCGGCGTTCACTTCATTTTTTAAAAAGATCAGAATATGCTCAATCGCGCTGTTGATCCCGAAAACTTCCATGCCATTCACCTGTCTTTCCCTGTCTGTCTCAAAAAGTAGACTTTACCTGACGATTGAAATATAATTAGAATTACTGGAAAAACCTCTCATTTTTGACATAATCAGGACTGGTGCATAAAGTCTACTTTTTCATCCATTTCCTGGAAATATGCACGAATTTTTTCGATTTCATAAAAAAAGATCCGTTTTCTGATCCCGGATCTTTCTTCATTTTGTTATAAAGGAGGTTCGCTCAGTCCTGAACTGACGATTATTTGACTTCCTGAATATTCCCGCTTTTATCCGCCAGAATGACGCTGACATTCAGTTTGTTTTTGACCACCTTCGGAATCTCGCTCCATTGCTTGCGGTACACTGAAGAATCGTTAAAAGCGACGCTGTATCGAACGGAGCTGGCCGTATCCTCACTGATGTCTTTCAGAATCGCGTTGATCTTCACCGGCAGAGGCTGCCGGCGGCCGCGATGCGTTCCCTGCACTTCGATAATCCAGGTAATTCCGTCTTTTTCCGCCTGAATCTTGTTGGGAAACTCTGTGGTCTGCCAGCCGCGTTCATTCAGCCAGGCCGCTAAAATCCGCCGCAGATCTTCCGTATTCCGGCTGCTTTTCAGCATTCGGTCGCGGCGTTTCTGTTCCTCGCTCTTGGCTGGCCGGCCGCGTTTTTTCGGCGGGAACATCGCTTCCCGGTCATTCAGATTATCGACGTAATACCGCACGCGCAAATGCGAACCAAAACCGGTCTGTCCCTTCGGCCGCTGCAGAATTTCATCACCCTGATACAACAGTTTGTAAATTGCCTGACAACAGGTCGGCATTGTCGCATGTTCCGGCGACACCTCCTGATGCAGCTCTTTGGAACTAATTTCTATCCATTTCTCCCCTCGATCATGCGCCTCCTGCTTCTTCTGTTGAAGTATTCTTAAATAATCGTTGATTCCCGGACCCTTCATCCTTATTCACTCACTTTCTTTACCTTGACAGCGTCATTATAGGGGTTGGGGTTTGTCGAAATCCCGCGTAACGTGTCGTTGTATGAAAAATAGTTGATTTATAAGGATTTAACCTCTGGAAATCGCTTATTTTTCCTTTGTTTTTCAGGTAATCCTACATCATTCTTTCAGGCGCAACGGGATCCAGGCGGTGGAAAACAAAAAAACCGGGTCTTCAAGACCCGGCTGTGATTGCGTATTTCCTGGCTATTTCTTATCGTCCGACGGCAGATAGAAAATCTGTTCGCCTTCCTTGGAAAGCATAAAGCTTCCCCGCGCATAGCTTTGTACGTAAGCAGGATCTTCAAGTTTATCCCGCTGCAGTGTCAGATATTTATTTTCTTCCTGGAGTGTTTTCAGTTCTTCCTCAACTCGGGAGATCTGTTGCTTCAATTCCATCGTCGTTAAGATTTCCTTAACTACGCCGTAAAGCATAAACAGGGAAAAACAGATTACGACCAGACTGATGAACTTTGCAAGCATGCTCCGTTTTTTCCGTCCTTTGGGTTTGACGGTTTTCGGCTCATTTTTATTTTCAGCTGTCAAGTTCAATTCCTCCTTCGCCTGTTTTCTTGCGAAAATGATAAAAATTTAGGTGCATCTTTATTATACTGAAAATTCATTTAAACGCAAGTGAAACTCCGGTGAACTGACTGCGGCTACAACCGCTTGAAATGAAAAAATACGAAAAGAATCCGCACTTCAGTCAGATTCTTCCTTCGGCGGCACACGGCCGGGATGTTTCCGGCTTCGTTTGATCTGCCGTTTTTCCTCTTTCTTCTGCCGCTTCAGCTGCTTTTCGTGATGTTTTTTCTGATGCTTCAACTTTTTGTTCTGCCGCTTTTCGTCCCTTTTCTTATGCCGGATTTCCTGGCGATGTTTAAAAGCCGCCTGACTTTTCGCTTTTTGTTTCTTAAATCCGGTCAGCTGCCTGACGATACCGCGCACAAGCCCTTCAAATAAGGGAGAAAAGGTCATCGCGTAAAATTTAAGGTAAACTGCGGCGCCCAGCACGAAGACGGCGATCAGATACGTCTGCGTCTGCCCGCCGGTAATCGGCAGCAGGCCGGCGTACATCAGCGTGACGAAAAGAAAAAAGTAAAGCGTTTCGATCACCCAGCGCACAAAATGGCGTCGATAGTGCCACGTCAGCCGGTTCATGCCGCTCCAGGTCAGGGCGAATACCCAGCCGCTGAAAAAATGATAGACCAGCGCCTGAAACTGCTGGGGAAGCAGAATCATTTCAGCAGCTTACCTAAAAAGGATTCCTTGCCCGGTCCTTTTTTGTTTACGATATATTCCAGGCGGTCGATCAGGCCGCGGATGCTGACCTCGCCGCGTTCCGTATCCAGCTTGCCCAATGTCAGATCCTTCCCCTGCACCAGCATCCAGCCCTGGCTGGTTTCCAGAAGAAACTCATTGCTGTCGAAGCTGTCGATCTGCTTCACTCCCGTCAGATCCAGACTTTTGCGGTCTTTCATCACCACGTTATGATAGGGATTCGTTTCGAATTTCAAGGGATTGGATAACAGACTTTCACTCATAAAGAAAACCTCCTGTTCCCTATCAACCTATGAACAGAAGGTTTCGTTTATTCCAGCTCGACGCGTTTTTCCTCCACGACCTCATACATGGAAGCCGCGTCTTCCTTGCGGGTGTACTGAGTGGTTTCCGTCACGCGCACCGTCAGCTGACGCTGGCCGAAAATCACGGTGATCAGGTCGCCAGCCTGGACTTCGCTGGCCGGTTTGGCCACTTTGCCGTTGATCAGCACGCGCTGATGATCCGCCAGGTCCTTTGAAACCGTGCGGCGTTTTAAGATCCGGGCCACCTTTAAATATTTATCCAATCGCATTCCATCACCTCTGCTTCTTATCATACCATAGTTTGATTCTCTTTTTAAGCTCGCGGCGTTTCTGCCCTTCCGGGACTGTCTTCTTCCAGCCAGAATATTTCGTCGACGTGCAAGCCCAGCCGCCGCGCCAGTTTCATTGCCAGCTCCAGCGTCGGATTGTATTTATCGTTTTCAATCGCGATGATCGTCTGGCGGCTGACGCCTAATTCCTTCGCCAGATCTTCCTGACGCAGTCCCGCCTGCTTGCGCAGTTCTTTGACCCGGTTTCGCATTCAGGTTATCCCTGCATCAGACCCACGCCCAGAGCGACCGCCAGGACAAGGATGACAAACGCTGCCGCAGCTGTCCATAACAGCTTATTCGGCTCATGATATTCGTCGTCGCCGGCGATCATCCGCCGTTTTAAGGCAAGCTGTGAAAATCCCTGGACACAGACGGCCATGCCTAAGACCAGCGAGGGCCATGGATGATATTGGCTATGGTTCAGCCAGGTCTGTCCGCAATTCCATAAGGTTGCTGCACACAAAGCAAGCAAGACGGCTTTGTAGCCCCAGGCTTCCGAGCGAAGCTGAATGTTCCGATCCATTTCATCTCTCTTTTTCATCCTTGATGCCTCCTTATCTGAGAGTTCTTTAATATTAAACTCTTTTTACATTTTCATTATAATCTCTGCTTTTGTAATGTCAAGACATTTTAACATTTTCACATAGCTTATTCTTATCAATCCCCTGTCCTCTGAATCGGAGTTTTCCTTTTTCTGCAGAATTTTAAAAGATTCAGTTTCACAAAATCAAATATCCGTTTGGCTCTGTTCATAAATCTATTCCCGGTTTATACTGATCAGAAAGAAATGAGGAATCGCCATGCGAAAACTGACGAACGATCAGGCGCTGGAGTTCGGCGTCCAGCCTGTGCATCATCAAATGAATAACGGCGAGCTGCGGTTTCGTCTGACCCGGGAAACGGGAAGCAGTTATATTCTGACGCTGGGCACAAACCAGAGTGGATGGCAGTCCAGCCACATCCATCATCGGAAGCGGGAGTTTTACATTGTAGAACAAGGGTGGATTGTGATCGCCTTGTGGCAGTCGGAACAGCTGACCTTCCGCCGCCTGGATCCTGACGAGTGCTTTATGCTTCCGCCGGGACTTCCGCATAATGTCTATCTTTTTGAAGGCACGGTGCTGCACACGATAAAATATGGCTGTTCGGATTCCGATTGGGAAGCAGCGCCGGCGCTGGATGACAAGCTGCGCCGGGAAACGTTTGACGGCAAAACGTTTTTTATCGGCTGAGGCTCTGTAAAAGGAATCCTTCTAAAGCCAAAATTCCAGATCTGACTACATCCGCCATCGTTCCATGGACATTCGCTATATTTTTGTATAAATTAAAGGTTTTTTTATTCCGTTTTCCAACATAAAACAGACGTCTTCCGCACTTCGCAAACCCGAAGACAGCGGCAGACGCCTGTTTTTTCATTTTTTGCTTAAATTGGACGATCTTATGATTCTGTACTGCAGTTTGCCAAAAATAAAGATTCTATGTTCGATACCGTCTGGTCATCCGCCGCCCGTTTCTCATTCAATGCCGTTACACGAGTTAATGTTCGTGATTGCGGATCAGCAGCCGGCTGAACGCCTGCGCGATATCCAGATGCTGCGGCTGCAGCGGCGTCTCCTCTTCCAGCACGACAAACGCTCCCAGCCAGTCGCCGTACACCGCAACCGGGAAGATCGTTCCCTTAAAGGTTTCCGGCTTAGCGGCGAATAAGCGCACCTGATCAAACGGACGGACATGATACGCCTTCACGCACTCCTGAAATTCCACCGACAACGACTGACTGCGCCATTCATCCAGCTTCGCCTGACCGACGCATAAGATCTGATCGTCCTCTACAAACAAGACCGGATGTTCCGTGACTTCCTGCAGCGTCTGACACATCCGCGTAATCGACTCCGTTTCATCGCTCAGGACGGAGAATTTCTTCAATACGATTTCAGAATCCTCGTTGACGAAGAATTCAATCGAATCCCCTTCCTTGAGCTTATATATTTTACGGATTTCCTTCGGGATGACCAAACGCCCTAAGTCATCCAGTCTTCTAACTATACCTGTTGCTTTCATGCCGACTCTCCTTTACGTACAAATAGTATGGGACAGCCGGCCCCGGATTATTCTATGAAACTTCCAGTTTCTTACTTTGATCCAACACTTCGATGGCCAGCGCCAGTTCATTTCCTTTTTTCGGCAGCCGGACAATATTCTTGCCCTGCACATACCGGAGCTGGATATCCTTGGAGATCGTCGTGAAGGTTTCAAATAATTTCACGCCGTCGATATGATCGGAAAAGGCTTTGGAGAAGACGATTTCCATCTGGTTTTTAACGTCGCGGAAAGAATCGATCCGCGGTTCGTTCAGCAGGATATCGAGTCGTTTCTTCTCAAACAACAAGCCGACGGATTTCGGCATTTTGCCAAAATAATCCTGGGTTTCTTCTTTCAGCGCCATGAGCTGCGCTTCATCCGCCGTTGCATCAATCCGCTGGTAAAGCGAGATTTTCTCAAAATCCAGCGGGGCGAACTGCTTCGGAATGTAGCCGTCGACCTGAACCTGCGCGCGGACAGGTTCTTTGACCTCCGGCTTGACTTCGCCTTTCTTCTCGGCGATCGCTTCCTGCAGCATTTCAATATACATATCAATCCCCACGGTGTCGATGAAGCCGGACTGACTCGGGCCTAACAAATCGCCGGCGCCGCGGATCGTCAAATCCCGCATCGCGATCTTATAACCGCTGCCCAGCTCCGTGAATTCCTTGATCGCCTGCAAGCGCTTCTGAGCGATCTCGTTCACCTGCTTGCGCGGACGCACCATCAGATAGGCATAGGCGATGCGGTCGCTGCGGCCGACCCGGCCTTTGATCTGATAGAGCTGTGCCAGACCGAAGGTATCGGCGTTTTCGATCAGAATTGTGTTGGCGTTGGGAATGTCGATGCCCGTTTCGATAATCGTCGTGCAGATCAGCACGTTCACTTCGTTATCCGTGAACTGCATCATGACTTCCTCAATTTCATCGCGGCTCATCTTGCCATGAGCGACGGCGATTTCCGCTTCCGGCACGTCCTGCTTGATCTGACGGGCGACATTGTAGATTTCCTGGATGTTGTTGAACAGGTAGAACACCTGTCCCTGCCGGGCCAGCTCGCGCTCGATGACTTCCTTGACCAACGCCCGGTTTTTCTCAATGACATAGGTCTGCACAGGCATCCGGTTGCTCGGCGGTGTTTCCAGCTGGGACAAGGAGCGGATGCCGATCAGCGACATCTGCAAGGTGCGCGGAATCGGCGTGGCGGAGAGCGAAAGCACGTCGATGGATTCCTTCATTTCCTTGATCTTTTCCTTATGTTCAACCCCGAAGCGTTGTTCTTCGTCAATGACCAACAGCCCGAGATCGTGAAACTGCACGTCTTTGGACAGAATCCGGTGCGTGCCGATGATCATATCGACCTTTCCTTCCTTGAGTTCGCGCAGAATTTCCTTTTGTTTGGACTCCACGACAAACCGGTTGAGGACCTCGACGTGAATCGGGAAGTTTTCAAAGCGCTTCATGGCCGTGGCGGTGTGCTGCAGGGAAAGGATCGTGGTCGGGCACAAAAACGCGACCTGCTTGCCCTCGGTAATCGCCTTGAACGCAGCCCGCAGCGCGACCTCGGTCTTGCCAAAGCCAACGTCGCCGCACAACAGACGATCCATCGGTTTGGACTGCATCATGTCTTTTTTGATCTCCTGCACGGCCAGTGCCTGATCGGGCGTCAGCTCGTAATCGAAATCGTCTTCAAATTCCTGTTGGAGCGGAGAATCCGGCCCGTAGGCGTAGCCGATATTTTCCTCGCGTTGGGAATACAGCTTGACCAGGCGGTCGGCAATCTCGTTGACATTGTCTTTCAAGCGCTGCTTGGTCTTTTCCCAATCATGGCTGCCCAGCTTATTCAGTTTCGGCACAACCCCTTCACGGGAGACGAATTTACGCACCAGACGGAATTGTTCCAGCGGAACTAACAGCTCGTCGTTGCCCTTGTAGACGACGCGCAGGAAATCCTTATGAACACCGTTGAACTCGCGGGTCACGATCCCAAGGTATTGCCCGACGCCGTGTTGGGAATGAACGATAAAATCGCCCGGCTGTAAATCCTGATAGCTGCTGAGTGCTTCGGCTTCCTTGAACTTGGAGGCGTAGCGGCCCAGCTTGGTCTTTTTCTTAAATAGTTCGTGCGAAGTGTAAACGACAATGTTTTCCTTAAGCGCCTCAAACCCTTCGTCCAATGACTGATTGATCAAGACCAGACCTTCGTCATGCGGCTTACGATCATTGAGCAGAAACGGAATTTCCTTGCCTTTGAGGATCGGCACGATTTCCTTCAGCTCATGTTCCTGCAAGAAGAAATACAGCTGACGTCCGCGGCCTTCCTTCAGGGCGATCTGTAGCTTCATTTCCAGCGTTTCGTTGGGCAGCGCAACCTCGCGGATCATCGCGTGCGGAACTCTGCGCAGCGAATCGAAGCTGTCGATTTCCGTAACCTTGCGTCCGGCGAGCACGGTGTTTAATTCATGCTGGACGGTGAAGCGCGGCAGCATTTTCAGCTCCAGCGTCATTTCCTGAATATACGCCGTCGTTTCCTCGCTCAGTTGATGAAGATGGGTTTTAATCTGATCGGGATGGGACAGGAAAACCTGAGCTTTAGGACAGTAGTCGATCAGCGAGCTGTTGTCATCAAGATAGCTCAGATAAGGATACAGCCGGCTTTCCCGCAGATGAGCGCGCATCGTTTCCATATCAAGGTCAATGATACCCTCGATCTGTTCGTATTCGCCATGGGTATAGCGGCTTTTGAGCGACTCGAGATGGCGGCGGACGCGCTGCTGAATCAAGCTTATCTGCTCGTCATCCAGAAGCAGGTCGGAGGCCGGGACAATTTCAGTTTCGGCTTTGACCTCGACGGTGCGCTGGGTGGCGATATCAAAGGTGCGGATACTCTCGATCTCGGTATCGAAAAATTCAATCCGCACCGGGGTTTCACTGTTGATGGAGTAGATGTCGATAATCCCGCCGCGGCTGGCGAAGCACAGCGGCTGGTCGACGCGGGCGGTCTGTTGATAACCGGCCGCGATCAGCGTGCGTTTCAGCTCGTTCATCGACACTTCCATACCGGTCTTCAAGACGATCGTACAGAGCTTAAACTGGGCCGGTGAGGGCAGATAGCGAACCAACGCCGACGCGTGGGTGACGCAGATCAGCTGATCCTCGTTCAGCAGCCGGTTCAGCGTTTCGACTTTTTCCGCCGTGGCTTCCGGCGAAGCGGCGATGGCTTCCACGCGCAGCGATTCTTCCACGCTGAAAAGCGCGCAGACCTGCGGAGAAAGCAGGGATTTGAGCTTCTCCGCCAGACGCTGTGCGGTATATAAGTTATTCTTGACGATCAACATCGGCCGCGGATGTTGCGCGTAGCTGGCGGCCAGAATCAGCGCTTCTTCCGTGAGGGAAGACGCGGAGAGGAAGGCTTGTTGCTCCGTGCAGGCCAAAACGGCTGGATTGTTTGCCAGCCGGCCTAACAGGAAATTCATCGGCTGCGGTTGAAGCGGTTCATGACGTCGCTGATCGGCATCGTCATACTGGCTTTGGCCGCTTCCGCCGCATGGTTGATCGCCGCCTGATAGTCCTCGCGCTGATCGGCCGGGACTTTGCCCAGCACATAATCGACGATTGGAATCAAAGGATTTTTGTCGATTCCGACGCGGATCCGGGCGATATCCTGAGTATGCAGATGGTCGATGATGTTCTTCATCCCCTTCTGGCCCCCGGCGCTGCCGGAGGTGCGGATACGGATCTTGCCGACAGGCAGATCGAGGTCGTCGTGAATTACCAAAATCTGATCGACCGGGATTTTATAGAACTGGACGGCCTGGATCACCGCTTCCCCGGAATTGTTCATGTAGGTCTGGGGTTTCATCAAAAGGATCGTTTCCTGTCCGGTGCGCACTGTTGTGATCAGCGCGTTGAACTTGGACTGGCTGATGCCGGTGTTCAACAGATCAGCCAGCCGGTCCAGCACATCGAAACCGGCGTTGTGACGGGTATGTTCGTATTCTCGGCCGGGATTGCCTAAGCCGACGATTAACTTCATAAATCATTCCTCCTGTCTTTTCATAGAAGCGTAGTTCAACCTCTTGTTGAAGGGGTGCACCATTTTGTGCTCACCGTGTCAACAAGACGCAAAATGACCGGATTTCAATTCATCCCGGTCTTTTCGTGCGCGATCATTATATCAGAATTCTGCCCGGTTGTCCTATCCGCAGACTTGATTTTTCGTCTTTTCTTTTTTCTCAAATGAAAAGGCAACCTCTTTTGAGATTGCCAAATATTTTTAAATCCCGTTTCAGACCAGGGACTTTCAACTTTTCGCAGACGAAGTTTCCTTCTGCTATTTACAGCTTTACGCAGGATAACAGTTTTATCCATCATTTTTGCGACATTTTATGTTTTATTCTCCTGATTTCAAAAAAATTCGGGTTAATACAAAATCCGGTTTGTTATTTTTCCGGCTTTTCTTCTTCTGCCGCTTCCGTTTTCGACCAGCTCTGCATCGGACTCACTTCGCGGATTCCCAGATCCCGCAGGATGTTGCCGCCCATTTCCGTTGCCGCCCAGCTGGACACCGGCTTTTCCACCCGCTGCGCTAATTCCGTATCGCCGCGATCCTGCGCGATTCCCGCCAGGAAAGCCGCGGCGATATTCCGGTAAATATCCAGCATCTGCCGGGAACATTTCATTTTTCTGATCAGGCCCTGCGCCAGATCCAGAAATACGGCTTCCCCGCGGTCGCCCTGCTTCGTATACCAGTTCCAGCTGGCGGAGTATAACTGATAGAACAGCTGATCCTGAAAATAATCTTCCTTTTCCAGCACCTTTTCATGCAGGCGGTTTAACAGCTCGGTCTTGTTCTGGCTGTACGCTTTGAAGCTGCACGCGAAACAGAGATAATAAAAACTATCTTCGTTTAAGCCGATCTTATTGCGCCGGCGATGCTTCGGATCAATGATGATTTTACTTAAATCAATACGCTGCAGGCATGCTTCAATTTCAGACAACTCATGATAAAACTTGATCAATCCCCACAATTTCAGGATTTCACCTTTCGCCGCAAACTCCGGATCCTGAATCGACGTGATAAACTGATCAATTACCGGAAAAAATTGGGCTTCATCGCCGATCTGATCGACGCAGGCAATCAGTTTTTTCATTTTCTTGGAACGCTTCAGCAACGTCAGCAGGGAAATCAACATGCCCGCTGAAATCGCGAAGCAGACAATCGTAATTACAAGACTCATAAAAAAAGTCACCTCTTCGGTGACATTATACCTGATTTAGCTCAGGAAAAAAAGCATTGCCGGTTTCTGTCAGTCGCCAAGTCTTCCGAAGAAGGTCAGCGCGATCAGGCCACTGATCCCTACCAGACTGTAGATAATCCGTGAAAACAGCGTGCCTGGACCAAACAGGAAGGAAACCAGGTTGAATTCAAAAGCTCCGACCAGACCCCAGTTGACTGCGCCGACGATGACCAGAAGCAAGGCAATTCCATTGATCATTTTCATCTCATCGATCCTCCTGGTCGTTAGTATGGCCAGCCTCGAACCATTTTATAACTTTAAATAGAAATTGGAAAACTTCGTGGCGTTTTTTTCTCTCTGAGCCTCAAATTTTTTTTCCTTCCCTCTATTTCAACCTTGGCTTTTACAGGAACTTTCCGCAAGCAGAAGTCGCTGGTTGCCAATCACATTTCAAAAGTTATCCCGTAAATCCGAACTTTTCGCTGCCTGCTTTTGGTTTTAAATAAAAAATTCCCACGGTCTGCCCATGAGAATTTCTTTTGTTTATTCCACTTCCAATTTCTTTTCAAGAATAAAGTAGATGACGCCGTAGAACAAAGCACAGGTCAGCAAGGCGATCAGAATCTCCACCGCGAGGATTCCATTGGTCGGCATTCCGTGCAGCAGCTGAGTCAGCGGGCCGGAAAAGCTGTCGCGAATCATCCCCAGCACGATCGAAATTGCGAAGAACAGCGTCACGGAGATCGCCGTCTTATGCCGCGGCGTAAACTTCGTCTGCGGCAGCGTAATGACCATATAAACATACAGAATCATTTCCGCCATGCCCGAGAAAATCAGAACCAGTGCCAAGATCGATCTTACCAGATCTGACAGATCTATATGCAGATGGGAGAATAAGCGCATCCATTCCGACCAGCTTGGCAAGTCCATCCCCACCAGAATTCCGGCAACCAGAACCATGAGCATATAACCAAACATCAATACGAAACCGGCGATCAAAATCCACAGAATATCCGCCACTACCTTGCTTAAAATCAGCTGATGCGTTGTGACCGGCAGCGTCAGGGTCAGATAACCCGGGCGTTTAAACATGGAATTCCGGTAATTCAGTGCAATGTTGATCGCTGTGCTGATGATGATCGCCATTGTCAGAATACTAATCACAAGAATGGAAATCATGCCCAGCATGTTCATCGTCGAGTCCGTTTGAACCATCGCCTGATTCATCATAATCTGATCTTTAAATAAGATCGGCGACAGACCGCAGGCGGCGATGAAGACCAGATAGATAATCCCATAGCTGCGCCATTCATGAATCAATTCATATTTTAAGAGTTTTAACATTTGAAGACCTCCCGGAAAACTTCGTCTACCGATTTTCCTGTTTCCGCCCGGAGCTGCTCCGCATTCTCATGCATGGCCAGCTCTCCATATTTCAAGAAGATAACATCGTCGAAGATTTTTTCGATATCGCTGATCAAATGCGTGGAGATCAGAACGATTGCGTCTTCGGCATAGTTGTTCAGGATAATATCGAGAATCAATTCGCGTGCCGCCGGATCGACTCCGCCGATCGGCTCGTCCAGCACATAGATCCGGGCTTTGCGGCTCATGACCAGACACAGCTGAAATTTCTCCTTCATGCCCTTGGACATTGACTTAATCCGCATGTTCGCATTCAAATCCAGACGCTTCATCAACAGGCGGGCTTTTGTACTGTCAAAGTCTGCGTACATATCCTCAAACATCTTCAGCGCATCGCTGGCTTTCATCCAGTCGCTGAAATAGCTCTCGTCCGGCAGATAGGAAATCATGCTTTTGGTATAAGCATCCGGCTTATGCCTGTCGATCAGAATCTCGCCGCTGTAATCCCGAAGCAGGCCGTTCATAATCTTGATTAAGGTCGTCTTACCGCTGCCATTGGGGCCCAGCAGCCCGATGATCTGACCTGGAATCAGATCCAGATCTACATTTTTTAACGCCGTTGTCTGACTGTAAGATTTCGTCAAGCCCCGGATCTGAATCAAAGGTTTAATGTTTTCCGTTGTCATTGTCTCTCTCCTTTACATAATAAGCGGTCTGGGTGAGAATTTCTTCCCCCTCAAATCCCAGATTCTCCATCTCTTTCACATAGCGGCTGATGCAGGAAGTCGCCATCTGCTCGCGAACCAGACTGATCAGTTCCTCATTTTCACAGATAAAACGACCTGCGGTTCGTTCGCTTTTCAGTAGCCCTTCACGCTCCAGCTCGGATAACGAGCGCTGCACGGTATTGGGGTTGACGCCGAAATGCAGAGCCAGATCCCGTACGGAATCGACCCGATCGCCAGGCTTTAACCGTCCGGATACGATCTCTTTTTTGATATAATCCATGACCTGGATATAAATCGGAAGGTTGGAATCAAAATCGATTGCCATAGGTTTTCTCCTCTCTGTATTAGTACACTAATACAATAACATTATCTAATACTTCTGTCAACACAAAAAAAAACAAAGTCTTCGCCTTGTTTTTTCGTGTGAAAAATCTCATTCGCATTCTTTTGTGCTTGCACGTTGGGAAGCTTTCCGATTTTCTCCCTGCTGCAGGCGAAGCTGAGCTTCCGCAAACTGACGATCCCACAGAGCGATCAACAGAGCTTCCTCGGGCGACAACCGCGTTCGCCACGCATCATCCAGATCCATAATAAATAATTTTTCCAGTTCTTTTCTGCGGCCTTCATCCATTCTTTTTTCCTCCTGTCACATAATGTAGTCTTTTTGTGACAGCTGTTTTATAATGAATTTAACCTTCAAATAAGCCTTTATATAAAGGCTTATCCTTACAATTTAGGATGAAGCAAAATGCCTACTTTTTTTGTCAAAAATCGTTGTTGAAACGAAATTTCTGATGGACTTGTTTTAAATCCTGATAAGTTGATTATTTCCCCTTTTAAACAATTCCTAAAAAATCCATCTCTCTGTTTTTTGCCCGCAGACCTGCCAGGAAGGTGGATTTTTATGTTCCTTTATGATTTTTTTATTTTATCGGGAAGTCGTTTGTTTGATACTGCGCTTTCTCCCGCTTCTCGTCCTTGGAAGTCAACTCATGCTTTCGATCTCAACGGTAAAGTACCCGGGCCAGACCTCGCCGCAGTCTTCTGTGCCGGCGCTGCCGCTTTAAAATTCTCTGATACGCCTGCGGATCTTGGATATAGTCGAACTCACCGAGGAACTCAATGAATTCTCCGCCGAAGCTTTTCTTGAAATCATGAATACCGTAGTACGGATCCTTTGGATTCAGCGCGCCGGATACGCCTTCAAAATCATAGGTCTTCGCTCCCCTTTTCCAGCAATCCTCGATCACCGCGCTGTGCAGCGCAAAAGCGGCGCGGAAGTTCGGCAGAATTTTCTTTGTATACATATTGACGTTATAGACATGCTCGCCTTGTTGAATGATGAGTTTAGCGCCCAGTTTGATTTCACCCAGTCCCTGATAATCCCGCATCAGTTCCGCAATCTCCTGATCCAGCGCCGCAATCTGTTTCTGATTTTCAGCGAGGCGTTGAGCATTGATCAACTTTCCCTGCTGACAAATAAGCTGTTCGCGCAGAAGTTTCAGATGACTCAAAGCCTGATCGACATTTGCGCTGACAACATACAAACGGGCCTGATCAGGGAAACATTCCATCAGCTGCCGGAAATCCTTTTCTTTTTTGGGCAGAAAATGCAGCTTATGCGCCAGCTCCCGTTCCGCTTCGACTAAGATCGACAGATCTCGCTCATCACTTAATTTTACTGAAACCGCGCGCTGAATATTTTTCTTCTGATAGGCGGTGTAATGCTTTATCTGTTTCCGGATCGTTTCCAGCGGCTGATCAAGATTCAGACAATAGGTAAACCGCGACATCCGGTTGCCGCTGTAACCATAGGTATACCCCAGATGACGATAACCGCAGGCTTCCATCTGCGCCGTCACAAATTCGTTGTTAAATCCCTCCGGTTTAATCCGGCCATCTTTTTCATGCTCGATCCGCGGAATGTTCAGCTCCATCCGCAAATACGCGGCACCGCGCCGCTTTGCCAATTTCGTTAAAGCGCTGGCAAAGAATTGCAAGGTTTCTGAGTTCGTATAATCCAGATTGAATCCATAACAGAGATAACCATACTCCTTCCTGCCGCATTTCTCCCATTGGATTAAGGCTGTCGCCACAATTTCATCCTTTTCATTGCGGGCGGAGACCCGCTGAACCTCAATCCCCTTTCGGCGACAAAGTTCGCCATAAAAATGGGTTTTCGTATAGTGCGGAATTTTCCCGCTGGCCGCGAAGGCGTCGAAGGGCTGGGACTGTTCATGTTCGATCAGTCTTAACATGTCTTCACCCTCCATCGCCGCACCGCTTTGATCAAGGCGATACCCCGATCCAGCGTCCAGGCAAGAACCGGCATGACCGGCAGATCAAATTCGCCGATCATCTCTTCAATCTGAATTGGAAAATTTCCTTTAAAGACGCTGAGTCCATCGTCCAGCGTCCCTTCCACGCCACCCAGATTGCAGCGCTGAATGCCCATTTTCCGCGCCTTTTCAAACAATCGCCAGTGTGCGGAATACGGCGCGCGATAGGAGAGAAATTCACTGTGGGTGCCCGCGTACAGGACTTCCATCTGATCATCCTGAATCAAAGCCAATAATCCGCACAGCGTCACAACAGAAGAACCTTCGCTGATTTTTTTCTCCAGAAATTCCTGTTCCCGGTTCAGATTGATGATCTGTTCTTTTTCTGCTTTGTTTAAGTCTTCCGGTTTTCCTTGAAGCTCAGACAACTGATTTGTGATTCTGTCCAGCCGTTGCTTCAAATCTAGCCGGGCAGTGATCAGTACGGCACGTTCGCCATACAGGGCTGTTAACCGTTTAAAGTAGGCCGCATTGCGCAGATGGATTTTTTTCCGCTGTTCAGTTTGTTTCATCACTTCCGCAAAATGTTCCAGCTCGCTTTCGCCTTCATGGATCGTCACGCCGCATTTTTCAGCATGCCGGATACTTCGCCGGGTCTTGGCGCTTAACGCTGCCCAATCCATTTGTTCCCGCAGCATCACCGCCTGAAAGCGCGGCTGCGTGGCTTCACGCAGGTACAGCGTATATCCTTTATGGCGGCATTTCATTTCCGTCAGCTGCCGGATAACGGGAGCCTGACGATGCTCGCCGTGTTCCTGATTGCGTTGAACATAGGGGTATGTCCGGTCGATCAGATTCGGATCGAAGCGAATCGTGACCGCATGGCTGCGGCGCGCCAGCTTCTTCAGCTTTGCGAAGAAGAAACGAATTAACGGTTCATCCTGATAATTGACAATCGGACCACGGGGAATATAAAACAAACTCAGCCCCAGCGGCAGCGGACGAATCAAAATCATCGCATAAGCCCGAATTGTTCCGCCGCGGCGGACGACGACTTGTTTCATCGACCAGTTTTCCTTGACCTGGCTCCAGCGGGCATGTTGAAGTAAATTGTTCTGCGGATGGCCTTCCAGAAAATCTTCGATTTCCTGAGGTTTGGGATGTTCATCAAAAACATATTCGTCTGCGATCATAGCGATTCTCTCCTTCTATCCCTGAACCTCGATCTGTTTCTAAAATGATCGAATAAGCAGAGAGTCTACAAATGTAGTTCCAATATAAGTCTACATTTGTAGTTTTGTTTTGTCAAATTCTACTTGTGTTTTTCTTCAAGATTTCGCAACATTTCCTTTTTTCCTGGAATTTCAGGTTTCAAAAAAAGAACAGTCGCCCATTCTTTTTTTGTCGCTTTTAATTTGTCTGTTCAGGATTCTTTATCAAAAGACCAGTGAAAATAGTTAACTGGTTCAATGCCTTCGCGCCATTCACCCTCGGGATAGCCTTGTAATTCCCGATACCGTTTTAAATTTTCCTCCGTCAGCAGCGAATCCATAATGATGTTTTGAGATACGGTATAGCCGTTAATCGTACCCATCGGATTTTCTCCGGCTTCCCGGGCAATGGAATACGATTCAAAGAGACCCCTGCAGGTTTCGTCATCTCCTGTACATCCCTCTGCTCTGAACTCCAGCTCAATTTGTAACGTAGTTTGATCCTCGCTCATCTGAAAGCTGGATTTCAGCTCGGAAGGCAGCGGGTCGGTCATTTCAAACGTGACATCTCCATCAAATGCGCTGACGATCAACTTTCCTTCCTGTTTCTTCGCAGTTACGCCTTCCGCCAACACAATCGTTTCCGAAGAAGGTGTCGGCACTGTCTCTGCCGAGGCTTCCGGCGTTCTTTCTGCAGGGAGTGCCGCCGACGGATTTTTGGCAGGTTCTTTTATTTCCTGCGCCGCACAGCTTGCCAATACGAAACAGGCCAAAATTAGTGCAAACTTTTTCATTCGATGTCTTCCTTTCTTCTGTCAAATATCAAAAAAACCAGATCAAAAACATATAAACTTTATTTAGCTATCGAATTTTTTCAAAAGTCAGATGATCTATTAATTCCAATTTTCCGTATTCTTTCGGATAAAAACCTACTGACTTCATATAATTGATTGATTTTTCCGATAACATCATATCTAAGTCAGAGAACATGTAAACAATCTCACCATTATTAAACCTATAAACTTCATTCGCAAGAATAGATTCAGAATCTTCATCATTCATATCTTCCTGAGATTGAATAGCAAACTTATAATAACCATCGCTATAACAACCGCCTTCAAAATAATGATACAGGTGATCAATCGGCCACTCTATAAATTCAAAACTTGCGCTTTTTGATAATTGATCATAAATCATAAAGACATCAGAGGGTACTTCCTGATCAACAATAATTTTTAAATTCATACCTGATATTTCATAAACAGTATTTCCATTTTGAAAAACAGGATCAATAATATGAGAATAAAGATTGCTTTCTGTA
Source organism: Holdemania sp. Marseille-P2844 (assembly GCF_900120005.1). GTDB lineage: Bacteria > Bacillota_I > Bacilli_A > Erysipelotrichales > Erysipelotrichaceae > Holdemania. The sequence continues at coordinate 154,556 of NZ_LT635453.1, read as the reverse complement.
TAATATTGCTTTTTTAACTGTGCTTCTTCTTCAAGACTTTCAAAATGGGAGCCTGTATCGCTTAAATTTATTAAAAGTTTCTGTATTAAGTTGGAATAATCACGATCCAGTTGAACTAACCAACCGTTGAGTATTGCCAGATCACCATTAATAAAGCATACCGTCACAGGATCATGAAAGATATGTGCATCATTGATAAGTTCACCTCCCAGATTAACAATAAACGTAAATAATGGATTCTCCGCCAAGCTTTGATTTTGACTAATCCAGGTATTTTTTCCAATTTCAACATACTCGCCATGCAGATTTGAAAAAATATCGAAATAAGTATATTGATTGGGCTGAATCCAAGCCCAATTCACTTCTTTTTCCGGCTGCATATCCTCTCGGATATCAGGTACAGAAAGCTTGTTGATTCTGCCTTCAATGGGATTGATCGTTAATTCTCCCGTCCTGATTTCCGGCTGTTCATAACCGATCAAAGCATAGAAATCATAAAGCGCGTAAGGATCGTCAGTATAACTGATCTTTCCCTGTTGATCCTTGAGATAAAGCCATTGGGGATTGGTCCAGGCCAAATAGTCTTTCCCGTTAAAATGGATTTTCAAATCATAATAATAAGGTTCGCTGATAGGCGCTCGCTGGCGCTCAATCACCTTCTGCATCGTTTCCAGAACAGCCGGATCTTCGCTTTGAACCATCAGTTCCGCGTTGTCTTCATTGCGGCTGATCCGCAGCAACTGTTCTTCCGGCTGGCCTGGCTGAGTCTGAACGCCGCAGGCAATCAACATGGAACCCATGCCAGCACATAACAGGATCAACGTTAAGATCAGCGTCCCTTTCTTTTTCCTTGAGGAATCAAATAGGGCCTGAATTCTTTTTTTCAGCGGTTTTCCTGATGAAAAGCGGGTGGAGAACGCCGTCATCGGAAGACGGGTCTGACGGATGACATCGACGATCATCCGGCCATAGACTGCTCTGACTTCTTTCGGCTGGTCTTTTAACAGGCACTGATCGCACGCCATCTCGATATCATTTTCCGCCTGATTGTTCATCAGCCAGACGAGCGGATTAAACCAGTGGATCGTCTGCGCTGCGCTGAGCAGCACTTTCTTCCACAAATCCTTTTGTTTTAAATGAATTAATTCATGCATCAGAATCAGATCCAGATTTTCATGGTCCAACAATTCCGGCGCCAAAACGATTGACGGATTGAAAAAACCGATTGTCATCGGCGTCGGTGCTGACCGGCTGACCATCAGCGGCGGTATTTTCCTGATTTGCATTTTCCGGCACAGCTGGCGCAGCAGACGGCCTTGCGGACTTTGCCTGGAAATTCGCCGGCCGCGGGCCATCAACAGTTTTTTTACCTGATGATAGTCAAGAATTAAGCGAAGGAGGGAAAATCCCATGCCAAGGATCCAGATTCCCGTCAGAATCTGCACGGCAGAAAGGGAAAACCCGGACGCGGGTGAAAGGCTTTCTTCATTGTTTTTTTCAGGATTATCCGCAGGCGCAGTCTGCGGAATCTGAGGGACGGCGTTCTCCTCGGTCACCTCCGTAAGCAAAGTTTCGGTAAAAACGGAGGCAACGGGATGCGGCTGCACCATGGTCTGCGGAATGGGAATCGTAACCGCTGCGGAAGGCAGGGATATATTCCATGGCAGAATCAGCCGCAAAGCGATTGCCAGCCAGGCAAATACTGCCGCTGAAGCCCGGTAGCGTTTATGCAAAGCTTTGGAAAAAATAAACAGAAGCAGAATGAGCACAGACATGGAAAGAGAAATTTCAATGACCTGTCCGAACAAATCAACCATGCTTTTTTTCTTCTTTCCGAATGATTTCTTCCAGTTCTTCCAGATCTGCTTCTGATAGATTTTCATTTTTAACCAGCGTCATAAATAAGCTGCGCACCGACTTACGGTGAAACCGCTCAAAGAATCGAACTGTTTCCTGATCGCGATATTCTTCTTCGCTGATCAACGGAACATAGGTTTTCAACCGCCCCTGCTTGGCGACGTGTACAAACCCTTTCTCTTCCAGACGCGCCAACAGCGCCTGAATCGTCGACATTGTCCAGTCCCGTTCAATGTGTCTGGCAATTTCCGATGTTTTTGCCGGAATCTCGCATTGCCAGATCGCCGTCATCACTTCCAGCTCCGTGTCCGGCAGCCTTTTCTCTCCGCCCATGATTATCACCTCTACATTTGTCAATATAATCATAACGATTTCCTTTACAAATGTCAATGTGTTCTCTCGCTTCAACCCGTGAACACAAAAAAAGCTGTAACGCTTGGTTTTAGCCTTTTGCGTTACAGCTCTTTCTTCAGTTTATTTCTTTCCCGCAGTCTTTGTGCGGTCATACATGATTTTCAGATGACGCCGGCTGCCTTCGCCTTCGCTCTCCGTCTTGATGTATGGCCAGTCCGACAAATACTGATGGATGACTTTCCGTTCATCATTCGGCATCGGATCCAGTGAAGCATCCACTTTCGTGCGCTGCACCGTTTTCGCAATTCGTCCGGCAATCGACTTCACCTTTTCATACCGTTCTTCTTTGTAATGATTGATATCAATCATGACTGAGAAACGCTTGCGGAACGCTGAATTGACAGCTCCGCGCACCACGGTATTCAACGCCTGCAGCGTCTGGCCGTTCTTGCCGATGATCACCGCGTTGTTTTCCGCGTTCAGCATGATCCGATAACCGCCGTCTTCCTCAAAGATCTCAATTTCGACATCCTGATTCAGACCGGTGAAAAACTCGCCGATATAATTGAAGAGAAACTCTTTGACATCACAGGAAGCATAAACCTCAGCGGTGACTGAAGCTCCGATTCCCAGGAATCCTTGTTTTTCTTCGGTAACGAAATAAGTCAGTTCCTCGACGGACACGCCTTTTTCTTTCGCTGCGGAATTCAGTACGTCATTTAATGTTTTTCCTGTGTATTTCTTCATAAAGTCCCTTCTTTTCTATTTCTTATCGATATAGATAAACTGAACGAACAAGGTCTTAAAGATCATAACCAGCGAAGAAACAGCCCAGTAAATCGTCATGGCTGCCGGCCAGTTAACGGAGATGACAAGGATGAAGACCATCATGTAGATCATCATATTGCCGCCTGGCTGCTTGGTCTTTTCATACTTTTTATGATGTGCGGCGGCTTCCTTCTTCGCTTTCTGCGTCGCTAAGAACTGCGGCAGCATCATCGAACCGATCTGGCAGATCGCCATGATGACAAACAATACCAGATACAGCCACTGTCCCGACATAATGCCATGCAGCGGCGTTTCTTTCAGACTTAAGCCCCACATCGTGCCGTTAACGACGGATTCAGCACGCTGAACCGACATGTAAACCGCCATGATGATCGGCAGCTGAATGAAAGAGGAAATAATTGCGCCGAACGGATTGATGCCGTTTTCCTTGTATAAGCGCTGCATTTCCTGAGCCTGCGCCATCTGGGAACGCTCGTCGGTCTTGCCTTCGTACTTTTTCGTGATCCGGTTCATTTCCGGCTGGATGACCTGCATCTTCTGAGTCATGACCGTCGACTTGATCGTGAAGATCAGCGTGATCAGATGAACCAGCAGGGTGACGATGGAAACGGACAGCGCGACTCCGACATACGGCGTCAGGAAGTTAATTAACTTCGATAACGGGAAGACGAAGAATGCGTTGAACCAGTTTTCATTGGCCATCATATACTTAAACGTCGTCTCTGATGTGATTTGAATAACTTCTTTTGTTTCCGGATCTACTGGTGATGTGCATCCGCTTGCCAAAAACAGCAGCGCGACGAAGACCAACAGCAGAAGCAACTGTTTTTTACGATTTCTCATTGAACTCTCCTTAACTGAATAATCATGCGTACTTCTTTATTTTAACTTTTTTAATAAGGCTTTCCAAGTCTTTTTTGTTGTCTGCATAACTTTGTTCCAGAAACTTTTTCCTGACGATTAAAATTCCGTCAAAATTTTCATCAAAATCATAAATTTCCTGAAACATCATCCGCACCTGACGCTTGGTTTTGTTTCTGACCACGGCATTGCCCAATTTCTTGCCGACAGAAATTCCGATCCGGCTGTGCTCCTCTTTGCGTGCTTTGACATACAGTACGAAAGAAGGGCAGCTGACAAATTTCCGATGCTCAATAATCGTTTGAAATTCGCCGGCTTTTTTGATCCGATATTTTTTCTTCATCTTGATTTATTAAAAAAGCCACCTGTGGGTGACTATTTTATGCCGACAAGATCTTTCTGCCTTTAGCACGACGGCGGGCTAAAACTTTACGTCCTCCGACCGTTTTCATGCGGGCTCTGAAACCGTGGACTTTTTGGTGTTTTCTTTTGCTCGGTTGATAAGTTCTTTTCATATTAAAGAGCCACCTCCAGTTCTTTTTATACAATAATGAGCAATTGCTGGTACATTATACAATAGTTTTTCTGTAAAAGTCAACTAAACTCCGCCGACTTCCCCCTCTGATTTCTCCTTTTTTGATAAAATGAAAGAAGTTTTTTTTATTTTCACTCAGATCAAGGCAATTTCGGCCGCTTCCTCAGCATCTCTTTTACTGAATTTCTCGGCGCTTCTGGCGCACCTTTTTAAGCCCTGTTCTTGATTCTCCCGATTGAAAGCTATACAATAAAGATACTCTTTATTCCTGAATTCAATTTATCATTTTACCAGTTTATCCCAGGGATAATTCCGCAATTACAAACCAGAAAAACAAAACCTGAAAATCAATAACGCTGATTTCCGGAAGAAATATAAACCGGAATTCTTTTTCCGTTTTTCTTCTTCTTTGTTTCATTAAAACGTCGGTAATATTTGCTTTTCACGTGCACAAGGTCAGAAGACGACTTTTTCTCCTTAGAAAACGGGTGAAGATCCATGAAACACAAAACGAATTTCTCTCAAAAAAAGACGGTTTTCCGTACAAGCTGGTTTTTGATCGCCGGCAGTCTGATCGTGTCGCTTTTGGTGATTGCCGGTCTGCTTCAGATCAATCAAAAGCGCAATGAAGAGGTTTTTCAGAAACTGATCAGTGAAATCCTGAGCGTTTCTCATCAGCAGCAGGAATTAGAAGCGATCAATGCCATTGAAGATACCCAGCGCAGTCTGGAAGCCATCGCGGCAATTTACCAGACGTCCGACACCGATCCCAACAGCCCCTGGACGCAATCCTATCTGACTGCCATTGAAAACTTCAATACGGTTCGGGATATTCAATATGTTTCCGCTCAGACGCTGCAATCCATGGTCAATACGCCGGTGCCGGGAACTGATCCGCAGGGGATCCAAAACTTGCTGGACGGCCATCCTTACGTTTCGGATCTGTTCCGCCAAAAACAATACGGGACGGACGCCCTGATCAGCGTTTCTGTCCCGGTGATCCAGAAAGGTCAGGTGATCGGCGCCTTCCACAGCATTCTTAACGCCAATCTGTTCGTCAGTGTTCCCAATGCCAGAAATGAAGAATATGCCCAGAATTTTCTGATCCGCCGCGACGGCGAAATTATACTCGAGCCGTTTGGATGGCCGGAAATTCCTTATCAGCTTCAGTCGGAACTGGAGAACATCGGCGTTTCTGAAGATGCGATCGCCCATGTGGAAGCGGCGCTGAACCGGGGCGAAAGCGATATGCTGCTGGTCAAAGGCACGAAAAACCGCGCGTTGTATCTCACGATTTCCGCTCTGGGCTATAACGACTGGCTGCTGCTGACGATCGCTTATCCTTACGAATTTAAGGGATATTCCAAGCTGATCAGCCAAAACGCCGCGGTTTTAACTGCTTCGCTGATTCTCTTTCTGATTTTGCTCGCTGGAATGATCATCACTATTTTTATCTGGCAGCGGAAGAAAATTTTGCACAATCAGGCGCGCTACGATCTGCTCGCACAATTCTCGGATACCATTTTATTTGAATATTCCTGTAAAACACAGCGGCTGACATTTACGCCCAACATTGCGGAACGATTTAACGTGCCGGCTGATCTGATTCTTTACCCCATGGACAGCCCGGGGGCCATGCCTTTGATCCATCTGGATGACCAGACCACTTTGATCACCATGCTGAAAACAGCGTCCCAGGCCGCCGTTGATACCTTATACCGCATCGACGTTCGTTTCCAGACCCGTGCCGGGAATTACCGCTGGGTTTCCTGCCAGGGACAAACGCTGCGCGAGCGCGGCGGGCGGCCGTTATCCATTATCGGAAAGATCGCCGACATTCAGGATCAGAAATCCAAGGAGGAACGATTGATCGAAAAATCTTCCACTGACGCGATGACCGGCGCCTTGAACCGGGAAGCAACCAAAGCGCAGATCACCGAACATCTGAATGAAGAGGAAACCGGCTTTTTGTTCTTACTGGACATTGATAATTTTAAAGAGATTAACGATACGCGGGGTCACCGGATCGGCGATCAGATCCTGATTGACCTCGTAGAGCTGCTTAAATCCGAATTTCGCCAGAACGACGTGATCGGAAGACTGGGCGGGGATGAATTCATGGTTTTCATGGGACAAACCCGCGATCCGATGATTGCGGTTCAGAAAGCTTCGCATATTCTTAAACGGCTCGCTGCGGAAAAAGCCGGAACGTTTTCCGTCAGCATCGGCATTGCCTACGCGCCCATCGACGGCACGACTTATGATCAGCTGTATGACGCCGCAGATATAGCAATGTATCAGGCAAAACGGCAGGGGAAAAACAGTTTTTACCTGCGGACCTCGCCTGTGGATTCTAAAACGGCAAAGGATCTGGACCGCCCGGTTCATCGGGAAGATCCTCCGGCGCAACACTAGCGTCCTGATCAGACAGTCACTGCGGCAGGATGGGCACCGATCTTTTTTCAGACATCCTTTTGATCATAAATTTCCGGCCCCGCTTTTCAGCGATTATCCAAACTTGCAAGCACTGCGGCCGGTTTTTTTATTGATTTGATAGACGAAAATCATTTTATAATCGTTTGTCTATCCTGTTTTTCCCTGCATGCAGTCGTTGTGACCGCCCAGAATAAAACAGGATTTGCGGATTAAAACAGCGCTGAAATCACGCGTTCAAATCGAAAGCTCCTACAGAAAACTTATTTTTCCAGAAACCTTCTTCAATTTCATGCGTTTTTCAATAGGGTAGAGGGAAAATAAATTTCGCCCCTCCCATTGCACCGTACGTACGGATCTCGTATACGGCGCTACATATGTATTGCTGTCACGAATAACTTAGATAGTACTCTAAAGGATTGACTAAGCCTTGTCTTTCCTTTTTCTTTATGGCTAGTATTCTGGGATTTAAGATGTAGTTTACCACATTCATTCCACATCTTCGATACCATCCTAGTCTTGAATTTGCTACTTTAAATATGTCTTCCTCTGTAAAGGAAAAATTTTGCAGTTTATTCAGTCTTTGCAGATTTATATAAATCCGTTTCGGTATCTTCCATTGCTTAATAATAACCACTCTTATTTTGTGTCTTAACCATTGTCCGAATTTATCCAAGAATTGTTTCATACTTCCGATACGGAAATAGTTTATCCATCCTCGTATAATTTGGTTTATTCTTTTAAATGTCTCTGCTAATGGTCTTGCTACTGCGTGTTTCCGTTTTAGTATTTCTTTGATTTTCATGCATAACTTCGCTTTCCTGTTATCGCTTGGCCTACACTTCCATCCCATACTTCCTTTCCAGAACGTAAAACCTAGAAAATTACTTTTCGTCGGTCTTACGATTTTGGTCTTTGTCGCACTCACTTTTAAGAATAGTTTTCTTTCTAGCCACCATGTGATTGATTTCATTACTCTTTCTGCTGCCATTTCGCTCTTTACGAAGATGTTACCATCATCAGCGTACCTCACAAAGCGCAGCCCTCTCTCTTCAAGTTCTTTATCAAGCTTATCTAAATATATATTTGATAGTACTGGACTGAGTGGTCCTCCTTGTGGTACTCCTGCTTCATTTGGACTTACTAGTCCATCTTCCATAACTCCTGCTTTTAAGAACGAACGTATCAGATGCAGTATTTCTCTTTCATTCACATGTTCTCTAAGTATTGAGATTAACTTGTCATGATGTACTGTATCGAAATATTTTTCTATATCTATGTCAATAACCCATTCGTATCCTTCGTTTAGATATTCTAATACTTGTTCCATCGCATTATGTGCACTTCTATTGGGGCGAAACCCATAACTGTTTTCACTGAAATGTGGTTCATATATTTCGCTCAGTATCTGCGCTAATGCTTGTTGTATTACTCTATCTGTTACTGTCGGTATACCTAGCGGTCTTTGCTTTCCATCTGCTTTTGGTATATAGACTCTCCTTACTGGCTTTGGTTTATATTTCATATTCATGATTGCGGTTATAATTTCCTCTCCATGTATTTCAAAATATTTGTCAATTTCTTCCACCATCATGTTATCAACACCCGGTGCGCCTTTGTTACTCTTGACTTTCTTTATCGCCAGTTCCATATTTCTTTTACTTAGCATCTTTTCTATCAATCTCATTCGCTGTTCCTCCTCTACTCGTAGATTTATCCAAGACCATCCCCACTACTTTCCTCATCAATGATTACGATTCATTGTTTCAGAGTATCCTCATTTTCGGATTGCTTGAACATTTTCTCATAGTGATTCACACTATACATACATTAAGTCCTTCGTTATCTAGGCTGGATAACTAATATGACCTCAGCTGACTTCTTGTGATAAACCTTTTTCGACCGATGCTACCATCCCTGATTTTAAAGTTTATTGGACTTCATCGTTCACAAGACCTCCCGGGGTAAGACATACATCTCTTTCCTATCTTCACAAGTTCCTGATTTACTGTCTTGGTTTTACGTTTACCTTTTGGACTTTGGTTTGTTTCGCAACCTTATCCACCATTTAGCCTCATCAGGTTTCTGTTCGTAACCTCGAAGATTTTGCTACACCACTTCCTTCACCCTTAACATCACTGCTAACGACTTGTGGTTCACTACACTTGGCGGTAAATACCCGTGGTTGGATTTTCACCAACTAGATGTATGCCATGCCCGGCACACGAATAAAACCTTCCGACATCTTGCAAGCCGGAAGGTTTCTGCTTTTTTATATCAATTCAGCCGATCAAGCCGTATTCTTTCAGCGCTTTCGCAATGCCATCCTGATCAATCGGGGCCGTGACCTTTTCAACGACAGGCTGCAGGGAAGGCGTACCGTTACCCATTAAAACGCTGTGCGGCACATGTTTGAGCATGGGCAGATCGTTCGTGCTGTCGCCGAAGACGTAGCAGTCCTGCAGATCAACATTGTATTTTTCCCGCACGACGTCAATCGCCGTCGCTTTGCTGCAAGCCTGAGGGACAATCTCCGCGAATCCGTCGAAACGGTCGATAAACGCAAATTCTTTCTGCTTCAAAAAATGTTTGAAGTCTTCCAGATCGCTGCGCTGATCATAAGCGATGCAGAACTTTACGAATTCGGAGCGGTGGTCAATCCAGGGAACAATGTTGTTGAAGCCTTCGCTGTGCAGAATCTCCATCGACTTCACAAAACCGTTCTCCACATGTCCCAGGCTGACGTAACAGGTCGGCGTATTTTCACCGAATACGTCGATCCGGCACGCGTCGGCTTTTTCCTTGATCTGCTGGCAGACGGTTTGTGGAATCTGATGACGGTAGAGGGGTTTTCCCTGAACCAGAATTTCCGTACCGCAGCCGCAGCAGTAGCCGTCAAAATTCAAAGCTTTGATCCTCGCTGAAACGTGGGAATAGGGCCGGCCGGTGTTGATAAATACAACGCTGCCGTTGCGCCGGGCCGTGTGCAGGGCTTCAATCGTACTTTGCGGAATCTGGTGCGTCTGTTCATCCACCAGCGTACCGTCAATATCAAAAAAGAGACATTTTTTCTTCATCGCTGCTCCTTCATCTTCTTCATTGGCTCAAAAACAGCCCCATTATAGAAGATGAATTAGAAATTGAAAAGCCTAATCCAGTAAATTGTAATATTCTTCTACGGTTAAACCGCTTTCATAGATTTTCTGCGCTTCTTCCGTGCCGAAATAGCGGTAATGCCACGGTTCGAAGATATAACCGGTGATTTCTTCCTTGCCTTCCGGATAGCGCAGGATGAAGCCGTATTTCCAGGCGTTTTCTTTCAGCCAGACGCCTTCGTCGGTATCCTTGAAACAGCCTTTGAGATAACAGCTGCCGTTCGTTCCGGATAAATCGGCGGCCAGTCCGGTCTGGTGCTCGCTCTGGCCTGGTTTGGCGGAATAGCGGCTGGCTTCTTCCTCGCCGTCGCGGGCGACATAGTTGTTATACAGATTTTTCTGATAATCATAAGAACGGTAGCCGCTGCCGATCATTAAAGAAATGCCGTCTTCTTTTGCGGCGTCAAACATGATTTTCATCGCGTCCGCCGCCTCCTGACGCAGCGTGACGGAGGACTTGGCCAGCGGCACATCTGGTTTCACAAGGTCGGCCGGTTCATAATCTTTGCCTAAGGGACGCTGCTTGTTGACGATCAGCGTAATGCTTTCAAGACTGGTCAGATCTGGAACTTCCATAAGAATATCTCCTTCCCCATCCTCCTTGCCCGACGCCGGAGTCTCCTCCGGTGCATCAGTTGGCTGCGGCGAGGTCGTTTCGGCAGGGGCAGAATGATCCTCGGCCGGCGTCTTTGCCTTTTTTCCACAACCGCCGATCGTCATGACCAGCATCAGGGCAATCAGTATTTTCGTTATTTTCAACACTTGCTCATCTCCTGTTCTTCGCGGTTTTTCTCCTGAATCCGGCGCAGCGCCGCGGCAACGTCGGGCACAATATATTTAGCCCGCGCCAGGATTTCCGGATTGCTTTTTTCCATCGCGTAGCTTTCTTCAATCAATTCAAACATTTCCAGATCATTGATAGAATCCCCTAAAACGGCGATCTCATACAGCGGCACATGGTCGAGCGCGGCGATCTTCTGAATTCCGCTGGCCTTGTTGACGCCGGGTTTCATCATCGAGTATCCATCATGGCGGGTCATGACCGGATCATAGCCCAATCGCGCAGCCTGTCTGGCCAGCAGCGCTAACGTTTCCGGCTGATGGCAAAGAATCACCAGCGAAACAAAGGTTATTTCAGGTTTGCGATGGCTCAGCTCCGCAAGTGTCCACGGCAGGATTTCCCGATGGTCCGGCACATTGTCCGGATCGGAAAATTCGTCGATGTATTCCGGTTTCCGATCCGCAAAGCAATAATCATTCTGATTCGTGATGCACAACAGTTCCGCCGGCTGATTTTCCAACAAAGCATGGACATGCCGCGCTTCTTCCAGCGTAAATACACTTTCGTAAATCAGCTTCTGGCGCGATGTGACGTAAGCGCCGGAATAGGCGACCGTATCAAAGCTGAACTGCCGGCCATAAGTCCGCGGAACAAAGTCGGCGGGACGCCCCGTCGCCAGCGCGAAATGCACGCCGGAGTTCACCGTCTTGTTGATTTCCCGGAGGTTTTCCACCGAAATCGTGTATTCCCCCTGCTCGTTATCCTGAACCAGCGTTCCGTCCACGTCGCAAAAGATCAAACGTATCATTTTTTAATCCTCACTTTATCGTATTGTAATTATACCATCGCGGCAATGGTAAGCAAATCCCAAGATATCCACAGGAAAAACCGCAGCTTCTGTCCAACCCGCGGATTTTCGGGGTTTTCCCGCGGTTGGATAATTCTTTATCCACGCCTTCTCCGCATTCCACATTCAATAGTTATCCACAGTTGTGGATAATGGTGGATTATGTCAAAAAGACTTTTATAAAAGGCTATTTTGATATGGATAAACTATTGATAACTTTATGTTCCACCGGTTTTATCCCCATTTTCCCCAAAAAAGTTATCCATGTCCACTTTTCCCCACTTTCTCCACAATGGAAAAGATGTGGATTACAGTGGATAACCCGGCATAAACAAACAATAAACACCGATTTAAGGACACTTATCCTGTGGAAAACTTTTTTTGGAAGAAAATCATCGTGGAAAAATGCTGATAAATTAGCTAAACTAGTAGTGCTATGGAAACTTATCCACGAATGGGAGTTGTATAAAAAATGACAGTAATGGATTCTTACTTATCCGATATCTGGAAACGAACCCTGACGCTGATCTTGGAAAAGGGGAAACAGCAGGAAAAACTGGACAATCTGATCTTTAATCAGTTTTTTTCCGATTCCAAGCTGATGGACCTTGATGAAAAGAAAGCTCTGGTCGTCGTGCCCGGGTATATCCAGCAAACGATTATGATGCAGAACAAAGAGATCGTTGAAGAAGCGATCAGCGAAGTTCAGGAACGGAAGATCAGCTGCGAGATTATCATGGAAAGCCAGCTGCAGAAAATCCGGCCGATGGCGGCGAAAAAGAAAGCGCCGGCGATCACTGGATTGAACACGACCAACCTGATCCCGGATTACACTTTTGACAATTTCGTAGTCGGGGGAAGCAACCGCGAAAGCCACTCCGCAGCGCTGGCCTGTGCCTACAATCCCGGACAGTTTTTCAACCCGCTGTTCATCTACGGCAATTCCGGGTTAGGCAAGACGCATTTGTTAAACGCGATCGGCAACTACGTCAGCGCCCATGCGCCGGACAAAAAAGTCTACTACACGACCAGCGAAGACTTCGTCAACGCCGTCGTCAATTCCATCAAAAACGGCCAGATTCAGGAATTCAAAGAAGAAATGAACGATCTGGACGTCCTGTTGGTCGACGACATCCAGTTTCTGGCCGGCAAGGAAAAGAGCCATGAAACGTTCTTCTACATCTTTAACGAACTGGTCAACAACAAGAAGCAGATCTGCCTGACCTCCGACCGCCATCCGACCGAGATCAAAGGACTGGAAGAACGCCTGATCAGCCGTTTCTCTTCCGGGTTGTCCGTCGGCGTCGACTCGCCGGAATTTGAAACGTCCGTTGCGATCTTAAAGGTCAAGCTGGAAAAGCAGAGCGTCGATCCGGCGATCATCGACGACGATGTGCTGGCATACATCGCTTCGAATTTTTCGCAGGATGTGCGCAAGCTGGAAGGCGCGCTCAACCGTTTATTATTCTATTCAATCAACTTCTCCAACAGCACCCGGATCGATTTCAAAACGGCGGTTTCCGCGTTCCGCGGCCAGGCCCAGACGATTGATAAAAACGATCTGACCGCCTCCAAGATCATCCGCTGCGTCGCCGATTACTATGGCCTGACCAAACTGCAGCTGGTCTCCAAAACGCGCACGAAAAACATCGCGACCGCCCGGCACATGGCGATGTATCTGTGCCGCAAGCATCTCGACATGCCTTACGTGAAAATCGGCGATGAATTCGGCAAGCGTGATCACTCGACGGTGATGAGCGCCTGCGAGAAAGTTGAGAAGGGGTTAAAGAACGACGAGACCTACCGGCAGGCAGTCGGCGAGCTGGAGAAGCTCATGCAGGTCAAATAGTTAACCACTGCTTTCCACTTTATTTCCGCCGTCAAAAGTGATAAAATAGACCTGTAATATAAGGCTTTTTGAAACGTTATCCACTTTTCCACAGTCCTAATGATGTTGAACTTGAATACTTAATAAAAACACAAGGGAGGTACACCATGAATTTCAAAATCTCCAAGCGAGTTTTCTACTCTGCCCTCAATACCGTATCCAGAGCGATTTCTTCCAACTCGCCATTACCAGCGTTATCCGGCATCAAAATTGAAGTGAATCAGGATTCCATCGTACTGACCGGCAGTGATTCCGATATCTCCATCCAGACCACATTAAATGGCAGCGATGAAGAAACCAATCTGATCGTCAAAGAAACCGGTTCGATTGTGATTGAAGCCAAATATATCCTCGAAATCGTCAGAAAGATCGACGCCGACGAAATCGAACTGGAAATCGTCGACGGTTCGCTGACCAAGATCAGCGGGATGTCGGCAGAATTCCGGATCAACGGGATGCGCGCCCTGGACTATCCGGCGATCGACTTTACCCGCCCGGGTCAGCAGTTTGAAATGGATGCCGACGTCTTATTAAAGGTCATCAGCCAGACGACGTTTGCGACCAGTGATCGGGAAACCCGCCCGGTCTTAACCGGCGTCAACATGAAGTGCAGCGGCAAGCGGCTGGAATGCGTCGCTACCGACAGCTACCGCTTGGCCCGCAAGATCGTCGATCTGACCTCCGAAAACAACTTTAACATTACCATCCCGGCCAAGAGCTTAAATGAAGTGTCCAAGACGATCGCTCAGGACAGCAGCGTGCTGATCGCCGTCTCGGATAAGAAAGCGCAGTTCTGGATTGGTGAAACCGTGATTCAGACCCGTCTGATCGACGGCGCCTATCCGGAAACCGCCCGTTTAATTCCGACAGAATTCGCGCATGAGCTGACCGTGGATTCCCGCGACATGCTCAATGCGATCGACCGTGCGTCGTTCATCAAAAATGAAGGCATTTCCATCGTCAAGCTGAGCGCCAACAGCGAGGAAGTCGTCATTTCCAGCAAATCACAGGAAGTCGGTTCATCGGTTGAAAATTTAAACATCCTTGGCTATGAAGGCAATCCGCTTGAAATCTCATTCAGCGGCAAATATGTGTTTGAAGCGATCCGCGTTTTATCCGCAACGACGATCAAAATTCTGTTCAGCGGCGAGATGAAACCCTTCGTCATCCGCAACACTGACGACGACTCGATTCTGCAGCTGGTTCTGCCGGTCAGAACCTATTCTTAAATCTTTCTGAAACACGAAATAAAAGCACCCAGACGGTGCTTTTTGCTTGCTTTTGTGGTATAATCTATACGATAGGCCACAGGCAGGAAAGGACTCTGACAATGATCAAAATTGATACGGAATTCATTACCTTGGGGCAGCTGCTGAAAATGACGGACTGGATCTCCTCCGGGGGCGAAGCGAAGCTGGCAGTGAAAGAACTCAAGATTACGGTCAACGGTGAAAAAGAAGACCGGCGCGGCCGCAAGCTTTATCCCGGTGATGAAATCAGGATCGAGGATAAGCGTTATACGATCGAACGATGAAGATCAATCAGATCCGCCTGAAAAATTTCAGAAACTATGATTCCTGCCAGTTTATCCCGGATCCGCACATGAATGTGATCATCGGGAAAAACGCGCAGGGCAAAACCAATCTTCTGGAAAGCATCGTACTGCTTTCGACGACACGATCTCACCGGGCTGTGCGGGATCAGGATATGATCCGGGAAGGCCAGGACTTCTGCAAGGCGGAATGCCGGCTGGATACTGAGCCGGAGATGGTGCTGTCGGCGGTGATTCACGGAAAAGGAAAAACGCTGATGATCCATCAGAAGCCGATATCCCGATCCAGCGAATTCATCGGCAAGCTCAACGCGGTGCTGTTTGCGCCTTCGGATTTGGAGCTTTTTGAAGCGCCGCCGAAGGTACGAAGACGGTTGATGGACGTGGAGATCGGCAAGGTTTCGCCGCGGTACATGCAGGCGCTGAGCGCGATGATGAAGCTTTTAAAAGAACGCAACAGCCTGTTGAAACGTGAACACGTCGACAACGCGATGCTGGAGGTTCTGGATCAGCAGATGATCGAGCAGCAGCTGACGATCATCACGATGCGGCGGCAATTCATCGCCAGGATGAATGAAAGTTTAAGCCGGATGTACAGCACGCTGGCCGAAGAAGAAGCGCAGGTCAGGGCGGCCTACCATACGATCACGGAACAAACCGGGCCGGCGGCGATGCGGGAAGAAATCAGCCGCAAATTGTTGGAAAACCGCGAGCGCGACCGGATTTTGAAGACGACGTCCAGCGGCGTTCACCGCGACGATCTGAGCTTTCAGCTCAATGGACGGGATGTGTTGAGCTATGCTTCCCAGGGTCAGCGGAGAATGATTGTACTGGCGTGGAAACTGTCGCTGATCGACTTCATTGCAGATCAGCTTCACGAACTGCCGGTATTGCTTTTGGACGACGTGTTGTCGGAGCTGGATCAACAAAAAAGGGTAAACCTTTTTTCTTTGATTTCCCCGGAAATCCAAACGTTTATTACGACGACGGAAATTGCGGATCTGCTTCCGTTTCTGTCGCGAAAAGTTAAAATTGCAGAAATAGACAGCGGTCAGATACGACCTTGGAAGGAGGACATGAATTGAATATGGAAAAACCAGTAGAGCATTCTTATACCTCGCATGATATTCAAGTGCTGGAGGGGTTAGAGGCGGTCCGAAAACGGCCTGGCATGTATATCGGTTCGACTTCGGAAAAGGGCCTGCATCATCTGGTCTGGGAAATCGTCGACAACTCGATCGACGAGGCGCTGGCCGGGTATGCGACGGATATTGAAGTCACTGTCGATCCTGAAAATATCGTCACGGTCGAGGACAACGGCCGCGGCATGCCGGTTGAAATTCATGAAAAGACGGGGATTTCAACGGTAGAAACGATTTTCACCGTTTTGCACGCCGGCGGCAAGTTCGGCGGTGGAGCGTATAAAGTCTCCGGCGGTCTGCACGGCGTCGGCGCTTCCGTCGTCAACGCGCTGAGCGAATGGCTGGAAGTCACGGTCTACAAGGAAGGCAAGGTCTTCTTTATCCGCTTCGAAAACGGCGGCAAGGCGGTTGCGCCGCTGAAGCAGATCGGGACCTGCGATCCGGATAAGCATGGCAGTTTAGTCCGTTTCAAAGCGGATTCGACGATCTTTACGGAAACCGTCGCTTACAACCATGACGTGTTATATGACCGGCTGCGCCAGATCGCCTTCTTAAACAAGGGCATTAAGCTGTTATTTACGGACGAGAGAATGGAAGATGAAGTCAAGCGGACGCATACGTTTTTGTATGAGGGCGGCTTGAAGGAATACATCGCGTTTTTAAATAAAAACAAGACGCCGATCCACGAAGAAATCATTTACGTGGAAGGCGAGCAGGACGGCATCCAAGTTGAAATTGCGATGCAGTACAATGACGGCTATGTGCCTAATGTGTATTCATTCTGCAACAACATCAATACCGGCGAGGGCGGCACGCATGAGGAAGGCTTCAAGCTGGCGCTTAACCGCACGTTAAACAACTACGCCAAAGAGGCGGGCTTGTTGAAAAAGGACGAGGAAGGGCTGCAGAGCGACGATGTGCGCGAAGGGCTGACCGCGATCATTTCCGTCAAGCATCCGGATCCGCAGTATGAAGGCCAGACAAAAACCAAGCTGGGCAACGTCGAAGTGCGCAAGATCGTTTCCAACATTCTGGGCGAACAGCTGGAACGGTTCTTATTGGAAAATCCGAACAGCGCGAAGCTGATCATCGAAAAAGCGCAGCTGGCCTCCAAAGCACGTTTGGCGGCGAAAAAAGCCCGTGAACTGACACGTCGGAAAAGCGCGCTGGAAATCAGTTCACTGCCGGGAAAACTGGCTGACTGTTCCAGTAAGAATGCTGAAATCTGCGAAATTTACCTGGTGGAAGGGGACTCCGCCGGCGGAAGCGCGAAACAGGGAAGAAATTCCAAGTTTCAGGCGATCCTGCCGCTGCGGGGTAAGATTTTAAACGTTGAAAAAGCCCGTTTGCACCGTATTTTTGACAACAACGAAATCCGTTCGATGATCACCGCCTTCGGCGCGGGGGTCGGCGAGGAAGTCGACGTGACGAAGCTGCGCTATCATAAAATTGTCATCATGACCGATGCCGATGTCGACGGCGCACATATCCGCACGCTGCTGTTAACATTCCTGTATCGTTATTTGCGGCCGGTGGTTGAAGGCGGATTCGTCTACATTGCGCAGCCGCCGCTGTATAAGATTCAGAAGGGCCAACAGGTTCGTTATGCCTACTCGGACGACGAATTGAATCATGTCAAAGCTGAGCTGGGCGACCGGCTGAATATTCAGCGTTACAAAGGCTTGGGTGAAATGAATCCGGAACAGCTGTGGGAAACGACAATGGATCCGGAAGTCAGAACCCTGATTCAGGTGACGATTGAAGACGCGATGGATGCGGACGCCGTGTTCTCGATGCTGATGGGCGACGAAGTCGAACCGCGCCGCAACTTTATTCAGGAAAACGCCCATTTCGTGAAGAATTTGGATATTTAAGGAGGATCGTCGATGGATGAGAACAACTTTAATCACGGAAATATAAAAACAACGAATATTTCCAGTGAAATGCGGACATCCTTTCTGGATTACTCCATGTCCGTTATCGTGGCGCGAGCGCTGCCGGATGTCCGGGATGGAATGAAGCCGGTCCACCGCCGCATTCTGTACGCGATGAACGATCTGGGCATCGTTGCGGATAAGCCGCATAAGAAATCGGCGCGTATCGTCGGTGAAGTTATCGGTAAATATCACCCGCATGGGGATACCGCGGTTTATGAAACGATGGTCCGAATGGCTCAGGATTTCAGCTATCGTTATCCGTTAGTCGACGGCCATGGCAACTTCGGCTCGGTTGATGGCGATGGAGCGGCAGCTATGCGATATACCGAAGCGCGCATGTCCAAGATTTCAATGGAGCTGCTTCGCGATATCAATAAAGATACTGTCGACTGGATGGATAACTACGACGGCGAGGAACACGAACCGGTGGTTCTGCCTTGCCGCTTCCCGAACTTGTTAGTCAACGGGACAACCGGCATCGCGGTCGGCATGGCGACCAATATTCCGCCGCATAACCTCGGGGAAACGATCGACGCTGTCATTGCGTTGATGGAGAACCCGGATATCACGGTCATGGAACTGATGGAAGATTACATCAGCGGTCCGGATTTCCCGACAGGTGGGTATATCTTAGGCCGTGCGGGCATCAAGCAGGCCTATGAAACCGGCCGCGGATCCATCATGATCCGGTCTAAGGTCAAGGTTGAGGATATGCCTAACGGCAAGAAACAGATCATCGTAACGGAAATTCCATATGTCGTCAACAAGGCGGCGCTGGTTGAAAAGATCGCCAGTCTGGTCCGTGAGAAGATTATTGAGGGCATTACTGATCTGCGCGATGAATCCAACATGGAAGGCATCCGCATCGTGATCGAGCTGCGTAAGGACGTCCAGAGCGACGTTATCTTAAACCAGCTGTACCGCATGACCTCGCTGCAGACGTCGTTCGGCGTAAATATGATCGTTCTGGTCGACAACGCCCCGCAGCAGCTGGGATTGAAGGATGTTTTAAAATGCTATCTTGATCACCAGATCGACGTCACGGTGCGCCGGACACGCTTTGAATTGAAGAAAGCGGAAGACCGTGCGCATATCTTGGAAGGCTTGAAGATTGCGCTGGATCACATTGATGCCATCATCAGCCTGATTCGCAGTTCCAAGGACACATCCATTGCGATGAACGGGTTGATGGAAAACTTCGGCCTGAGCGAAATTCAGGCGAAGGCGATCCTGGATATGCAGTTCAGACGGTTGACCGGCTTGGAACGGCAGAAAATTGAAGAAGAGTATGACGGTTTGATGGCGCAGATTACCGATTTAAAGGATATTCTGAACAATCACAGCCGCGTTTTGGAAATCATCCGTTCGGAATTGACGGAGATTAAAGAAAAGTACAACGACAAGCGTCGTTCCGAAATCATCGACGCTGAAATTGATATGCAGGATGAAGATCTGATTCCGCAGGAAGACGTCGTGATCACGATGACGGTCAACGGCTATGTCAAGCGGATTCCGGTCGATACCTACCGGCTGCAGAATCGCGGCGGCAAGGGTATCAAGGGCATGAGCATGCATGAGGATGATATCGTCGATCAGTTCCTGACGATGATGACGCACGATTACCTTTTGATGTTTACGAATCAGGGCAAGGTGTACCGGATCAAGGGCTATCAGGTCCCGCTGGCTTCCCGGACTTCCAAGGGCATTCCAATCGTCAACCTGTTGAATCTGGACAAGGATGAAAAGGTACTGGCAATGGTACCGGTAGAACGCGAGAATTCTCCGGCGAAGTTCCTGTTCTTTGTCACAGCGCAGGGCATTGTCAAACGTGTCCCGATTGAAGAATTCGAAAATATCCGGCAATCGGGTAAGATTGCGATCAATCTGCGCGAGGGCGACGAGCTGATCAGCGCGAAACCGACGACCGGCAGCAGTCAGATTCTGATTGCGGCGGCGAATGGACAGGCAATTCGCTTCGATGAAACCGACGTCCGTCCGATGGGCCGGACCGCAACCGGCGTCAAGGGCTTCAATGTCAACGGCAGCCGGGTTATCGGCATGACGACCGACTTTGAAGGTCAGTATATCCTGTCCGTTACGGAAAAGGGGTATGGTAAGAAATCCAAGCTGGAGGATTACCGAATGACCAACCGCGGCGGCAAGGGGGTAAAGACCGTTCAGGTTACCGATAAGAACGGACCGTTAGTCTTCTTACGCGCGGTCAACGGCGATGAAGACTGCCTGATTATGACCAACGAAGGAATCGTCATTCGAATCAGTTTGGAAAAGGTTTCGGTATACAGCCGGAATACGCAGGGTGTAAAGTTGATTTCCGTAGAAGACAGCCAGAGTGTTTCCACGGTTGCCATCGTTTACAAGTCGGAAGACGATGAGGAAACAGAGGGCGAAGCCGGAAACAGCGAACTGAATTCAACGGTAGAAACGGATGAAACCGGGGATCAGAGCAGCGAAGTTCAAGGGGACGCATCTGAATCTGAGATTCAGGAATAGACTGAAATAGAACTGGTTTTAAAAAGTAATGAAAAAGCTATAGTCGATTAAGATTATAGCTTTTTTTCGGAATTCACATTCACTTTAATAATTTTTAGAACAGGATAAAGAATAGGATGTAACTGAGAAGAAAAGCGTTCTCAATTTTAATAAGAATAATATTCAAGCTGAAATCAAGATCTTCAATTCCTGAAAGTGAAAAACGAAAAAGGCAAGTCTGATCAAGCGGCGAAGCAGGGGGTGGCCTATAATTGCAAAGTAAGCAGCGAAAGGAGGAAAGATTTATGCTTGAATGGCAAAAACAGATTCAGTACGTCGTTAATGTGATTGACGAGAGTATCAAAGCGCATCAGGACGAATTTCTGACCTTGAATGCTTTGGCCGATCAGCTGGGCTATTCCGAGTTTTATACAGCGCGAAAATTTAAGGCAATATCGGGAATGGTGTTTCGGGATTATCTGCGCCGGCGGAAACTGGCCTTTGCTTTAAAGGAAGTCCGTGACAGTGAGAAAGGAATCCTGGAAATCGCTCTGGATTATGGCTTTTCTTCCCATGAAGCCTTTACCCGGGCGTTTAAAAACTTGTATGGCATAACGCCCAGCGATTATCGGAGACATCCTGTGCCAGTTATTTTACGTACGAAAATCAATCCTTTTGATCGCTACTTTTTTGGACAAGGAGAGATTGGTATGGTTAAGTCATCAGAAGCTTTAAAAATTTATTTCGTTACGATTCCAGCTCATCAATTTTTGTATGTTGAAAATAAAGAGAGTAACGGATACTGGGATTTCTGGCAGAAACAAAATCAGATTCCAGGTCAGGATCAGGCAACGATTTGCGGATTGCTCGACAGTATCAAAGGAAAATTAGATGATGAGGGCGGAAGCGAAGCGAACAGCGGCGGAGGTCAGATTATGGCTTATCGTAATGATCCGTCAGGACGGCTATGCGACTGGGGCTTCCCCCGTACAGAGTGTTACGGAGTCCGGCTTCCCAACGAGTATCAAGGAGAAATTCCCACAGGGATGCAGCTGACAGAAATTCCTGAGGGCGAATACCTCGTTTTTGAGCATGGCCCGTTTGATTATGAACAGGAAAATCGCAGCGTTGAGGAAAAAGTTGAGAAGGCGATGGCTGATTTTGATTTCAAAGACACTGGATATGGTTATGATACAACGACTCCAGGACGGTTAATTTATTTCTATTTTAATCCTGAGCGGTGCTGGAAATATATCCGCCCAGTTCGTAAGTTTTCAGATTAATTTTCGTTTTGCGGATTCAATATCTCAATTTCTCGTTTATTTTCTTTCTTTCGGGTCAAACTGAAGAAGGAATGAAATCGGAATTACGTTGGTTTCGTTTTATCCATTGACAAAAAAATGGGGCTTGATTAAAATGAAGGTGTTAAAACGTAGATGAGGATAAGTAAGTACATGATTTTCTTTAGAGAAACAGTGGTTGGTGAAAACTGTTGTCAATCCGTGCTGAAATCCACCTCGGAGTGAAAGTGAACCTTTCCGGTTATCGCCGTTAACGATTCAAGTGACTGATGTTTCACGTGAAACATTGGTAATTAGGGTGGCAACACGAGGCATCGTCCCTGAGTGGGCGGGCCTTTTTTATGTTAAAAGGAGGAAATAGTCATGCTGGACATCAATTTGTTGCGTACAAATCCAGAAGTAGTCAAAGAAAACATTAAAAAGAAGTTTCAGAATCAAAAATTGGAATTAGTCGATAAGGTGGTCGAATTGGATCGTCAGTTCCGGAAGGCGAAAACCGACGGCGATAGTCTGCGGGGACAGCGGAATGCCATCAGTAAGCAGATCGGCGGCTTTATGAAGCAGGGCTTAAAAGAAAAAGCGGAAGAAGCAAAGAAAGAGGTTGCCAATATTGCAAGGCAGCTGGCTGATTTGGAAGTGAAGGAAGAAGAATTAGCAGCGGAGATCAAAAAGATTATGCTTGTGCTGCCGAATATCATTGATGAAACAGTCCCGATTGGCAAAGATGACAGTGAAAACGTGGAAATTGAAAAATTCGGCGAGCCTGTCGTTCCTGATTTTGAGATTCCTTATCATACGGAGATCATGGAGTCGTTTGATGGAATTGATCTGGACAGTGCCAGAAAAACGAGTGGAAATGGTTTCTACTATTTAAAAGGCGATATTGCCCGTCTGCATTCTGCAATTTTGTCCTATGCGCGGGATTTCATGATCGACCGTGGCTTTACCTACTACATCCCGCCATTTATGATCCGCAGCGACGTGGTCACAGGCGTCATGAGCTTTGCGGAAATGGAAAACATGATGTATAAAATTGAAGGGGAAGACCTGTATTTGATTGGTACCAGCGAACATTCCATGATTGGCAAGTTCATTGATACGATTATTGATGAAGAACAGCTTCCGCAGACGCTGACGTCTTATTCCCCATGCTTCCGTAAAGAAGTGGGTGCGCATGGCATTGAAGAACGCGGCGTTTATCGAATTCATCAGTTCGAAAAGCAGGAAATGATCGTTGTCTGCAAGCCGGAAGACTCAAAATACTGGTATGATCAGCTGTGGAAGAACTCGGTCGATTTCTTCCGTTCACTGGATATTCCTGTCAGAACGCTGGAATGCTGCTCTGGCGACCTGGCAGATCTGAAAGTAAAGAGCTGCGACGTAGAAGCCTGGTCTCCGCGTCAGAAGAAGTATTTTGAAGTAGGCAGCTGCTCTAATCTGGGCGATGCGCAGGCTCGCCGATTAGGCATTCGTGTTCAGGGCAAGGAAGGGAAGTATTTTGCCCATACGCTGAATAACACAGTCGTAGCTCCGCCAAGAATGCTGATTGCTTTCCTGGAAAACAATTTAAACGCTGACGGAACGGTGAATATTCCTGAACCGTTAAGAATGTATATGGGCGGAAAGACAAAAATCGAGAAGAAATAGTATGAAAAGGGGAGATAACTCTCCTTTTTCATTACTTTGGAGGAAAAATGTTAAGAACTATGAGAACAGACGATCTTGATTATGTTGTTAAGATCTGGTTGGAAAGCAATATTCAGGCTCATTCTTTTATTGAATCAGATTATTGGAAGGAGAATAAAGAAGAAGTGAGAAAAATGCTCCCTCACAGTCTTATTCAAGTCGCGGAAATTGATGGAAATATCGTCGGTTTCATTGGAATGAATGAAACCAGAATTGAAGGTTTATTTGTAAGTTCTGATTTTCAATCAAGAGGGATTGGACATTCTTTAATCGAATGGGCTAAGACCGGAAATGAAGAATTGACGCTGAGCGTATATCAAAAGAATCAAAGAGCGTTGCAATTTTATCTTAAGGAAGGCTTTGTTATTGGTGAACGGCTTATGGATCAGAAAACAGGCGAAATCGAGCTTCTTATGCAGTGGAAAAGAATGTAATTGAGTAACATCAAATAATAACAGTCATATCAAATGTTTCACGTGAAACATAAGATTAAACAGGTGAGCTTTGAAAAAGGAAAAAGAAAATTAAGAATAAAATTTAAGCATAGACAAGTAATTTTTATTCAGTTATCCTAATTGTGGGGTTGGCGCCAGCTCCTGAAATCAGGAGAAAATAGAAGATGAACAATTTAAACTTAGTCGGAACTCCACGAGAGATTGGTTTTCAATATGGAAAATATTTTGCGGAACTGGGCGTTAATCTGTCCGCAACGTTGCCTCCCGGAACGAAAGAACGAAAAGAATACAGTGAATCAGTAAAATTCCTGTATAAATCTGATTATCCGGCGATTCTGAAAGAAATTGAAGGAGTGGCGCAAGGAAATGGCTGTGATGCGGAGGTACTGACTCAATTCTTGTTAAGCATGTATGTTTATACGGCGATGAATTTCTGTACCTGCATTACAGGATTAGATCACCGCAGGCATCTCTTATTAGGAAGAAACAGTGATTTTTTGACGGCGATGCAGCCAATGTATAGTCATTGCGTAATTAAACCTGCGTCAGGCTATGCTTTTACAGGAAACACAACAGGTTTTGTCGAAATGGAAGATGGCATGAATGAAAAAGGACTCGCAGTTGGTCTGACTTTCGTATACAGCGCACAAAAGCATTTTGGTTTAAACGCCGGAATGATCGTCAGGATCTTATTAGAACACTGTGCAAACGTAAATGAAGCAATTACCAGGCTAAAGAAGATGAAGATCGGCTCATCTCAGATCTTAACGATGGCTGACAGCACAGGCAACAAAGCGGTTGTCGAATGCAGTGCGCAGCATATCGAGATTATTCAATCTCATTCCATCTTATATTCAGTAAATCAGTTTGTCAGCGACGCCATGAAACCAGCTAATCCAGAAAATATTGATGATATGGAATCAGGGCTGCGATTAAAAACGTGTCAGAAAGCTTTTCAACATCAAAATGTGCTGAGTATGGAATATTTAAAAGAGGTATTAAAAGGAAAACAAGGATTTTTATGTCAATATGACCGTCGACGCGGCGGAGATACAGTCTGGTCTGTGATCTATGATCTCAATGATGATAAAATCCAGTTTTGCGATGGCAATCCATCAAGAGAGGGTTATCAGACAATAAAAACTGGTTTATAATCTCAAAATAAAGATGAAGACATTTAAAAGATTGCGCTTTGTTCAATCGCTTTCTGTGTAAATTGTTTTGTAAAACAAAGTTAAATTAAAAACAATACGAACTTTTTAGTTTATAACAAAGGAAAGGTATACTTATGGAAGATAACAAAGTCATCCTGTCAGAAGTGTTCTTTTATTCCAGTAAGCGCCGACATCTGCCTGTCATTGGATATCGGCCTGATGCTTTATTTGAAGGGCAGAATCCGGATGAATACTGGGGTATAACATTTATTGATTGTTCCATATCAGAATTTGAAACATGGTCGACAGCGAAAATCCAATTCACTTTTCAGGACAGTCACTATGATCAGGTGAGGAAAGGTCAAATGTTTCAGATCATGGAAGGAAGAGAAGCTGTCGGATTGGGAAAAGTCATCCGCGTTGTAAGAAACTAAAACCCAACAAGAACAATCATAAGAAGCCGATAGATGTGTCATGGTTTATTAAACAACAGGATATTTCTTTGAATTCATCTGGAGTGTTTCACGTGAAACATTCATAATTTCCTCATTAAGACTTGAAAAGAGTTTGTGTCAAAAAAGACAGACAGTCACTTGCGGTTTAAGCAAGGATTGAGTATAATAATAAACGGTACAACAAACATATTTGAACCTGGTCAGGACCGGAAGGTAGCAGCCATAAGAATCTCTGTTTGTGTGTACCCTTTTTATTTTCTTGAATCGAGGTTCAAAACATGGCAGAGAACAAACAAGATAAAAATGATGAGTATTTCATGCGTCAGGCGATCAAAGAAGCAAAAAAAGCAGAGTTGATCGACGAAGTTCCCATTGGAGCGGTGCTTGTCCATGAGGGAAAGATCATTGCCCGGGGACATAATCTGCGCGAAAAGAAGCAGTCTGCGCTGGCTCATGCGGAAATCATCGCTATTGAGAAAGGCTGCCGGAAAATGAATTCCTGGCGGCTGGAAAACTGTATTCTCTATGTGACGCTGGAACCATGTCCGATGTGTGCCGGAGCCATTCTTCAGTCGCGCATTGCCCGGGTGGTTTACGGCGCTGCGGATCCCAAAGGCGGCAGTGTTGGAACCTGTTTTAACCTTTATGATATCCCAGGATTCAATCACTATCCCGAAGTGACGAAAGACGTGCTTGGCGAGGATTGCGCAGCCCTGTTAAAAACGTTCTTTAAACAAAAAAGGGCCAAGAAAAAGGGCCTGAAAGAAGAAAAATCAAAAGATTTTTCCCATCCGGAACAGGCCAGCGAAAACGCCAGAAAATAACAGAAACGAATATCGTAAAAAGATGGGTTTTCATTTTAATGACGACTCATTTTTGTTATAATAAGTAAGTCAGCGAAGGAGGAATCAGGCATGAGTTATAAAGCACTATATCGAACCTATCGACCATCCTCCTTTGAAGAAGTCGTAGGTCAGCAGCACATTGTCACGACGCTGAAAAACGCAGTAAAGCAAAATAAAATCGCCCATGCATATTTGTTCTGCGGTCCCCGCGGGACCGGGAAGACGACCATTGCCAAGCTGTTGGCCAAAGCGGTGAATTGCGAGGATCAACAGAATGCACCGTGCAATCAATGCCGCAGCTGTCTGGCAATCCAACAGGGAAATCATCCCGATATCGTGGAAATTGACGCTGCATCCAACAACGGCGTCGACGAAGTCCGGGAACTCATTGAAAAAGTAAAATATGCCCCATTGGAAGGACGCTATAAAGTTTATATTATCGACGAAGTTCACATGATGTCCTCCGGCGCCTTCAACGCGCTGTTAAAAACTTTGGAAGAACCTCCGTCTCACGTCATCTTCATTCTGGCGACGACAGAACCGCAGAAGGTGCTTCCGACCATTATTTCACGCTGCCAGCGCTATGATTTTTCAAAAGTAAGTCAGAATGAAATCATGGCCCGTGTCCGCAGTGTTCTGGAACAGGAACATATTGAATGCGACGATGAAGCGCTGCGTCTGGTTGCCCAACTGGCTGACGGCGGAATGCGCGACGCTTTGAGCATTATGGATCAATGTATCGCCTATGCTCAAAATCATATCACCGCCGCACATGTCAATGAAATCTATGGAATTACGACAGTGAGTGAGAAAATTGAGATGCTGCAATGGATTTTTCAGCATCAAGCTCAGCTGTTATTGGAAAAAATCCGCACGCTTAATGAAAAAGGCGTCGATATTAAACGTCTGACCTCCGATTTCATCGAAATTTTGAAGGAATGCGTAATTTTCATCTATACGCAGGACGTGACTCTTTTAAATAAGATTAACGAAGAAGAAGCCAATACGATCATCAGCGGCAAAAGTTCGCGCGAGTTATTAGCGCTGATTGACATTCTGATGGAAACTCTGGAAAAATACCGGACCGCAAGCAGCGCCGCATCGTATTTTGAAGTCGCGGTATTGAAAATGATGGCTGAACTGGATTCAAGCCAACGCCCGGCCGCACCGGTTCAGACCGTTTATACCCAACCGGCCGCAGCGCCGGTAAAACCCGCTCCGGCGCCGGCGTCCCCGGCTAAACCGCAGATTGAAATTTCGAACATGCCTGAGGGAACAGACGAGGAAGCCGATCTGACGGAAGAAGCACCGCCGATAGAAATAGCGCCGTCCATACCGACGCCGCCGGAAGAAAACATAAGCGTTGTTCAGGAAAAACCGGCGGAGGTCCATCCGGAGTTCGAAATTCTGCCGCTGGATTATGAATTTGTCATGCAGCTTCTGGCCGGCGCGAATAAAGAAATGCGGATGAAAGATGAAAGTCAGTGGAAACTGATTGATCAGAAGTGCCGTGACCGTGATCTCAACTGTGCGCGGATTGCCAATCTGCTGCGCAATGGGAAAATTGTTGCATGCGGAGAAAACTATATCCTGATCTGCGTATCCTATCAGGCGCTGGCCAATCAGATCAACGATCCGGCAATGAAATCGCAGATCAATCAATTCTGTTATGAAAGCTTGAAAATCAAAAAACAACTCTTTGCGATTACGCAGGAACAGTTTAAAATAGAAACGAACGATTTCCTCGCCCGCTCGCGCAGCGGAACACTGCCGGAACCGGCTCAGGTCGCACCGGTAGAAATTGACGAGGAAGTCGGAAAAACAGAGAAAACGGAACCAGAACAGGACGTGGTTGAAAAACTGTGCGATTTGTTCGGAGCCGAAAATGTCGAAATCATCGAGGAGGAATAACAAATGAACATTCAACATTTATTAAAACAGGCGCAGCAGATGCAGAATCAGATCGGTAAGGTAGAAAAAGAGATTGAAGCGACAGAATACACGGCCACAGCTGGCGGCGATGCGGTAAAGGTGACGCTGACAGGAAAGATGGAAGTTACCGGCATTGAGATCAGCGAAGATCTGTTGTCCGCAGACTCCAAAGAGATGCTTCAGGATACTGTGATGATCGCGGTGAACGCAGCCCTGGCCGCCGCGGTAAAAGATAAAGAAGAACGGATGAATAAAATCACGCAGGGCGTCAAGATGCCGGGAGCTTTCTGATTGCATGTATCCGAAGTCATTTGAACGACTGATCGAATGCTTTCAGCTGCTGCCGGGCGTCGGCGCCAAGACAGCCGAACGCTACGCCTTTATGATGCTCGATGCGCCGCAGGAACAAGTTGAGTTGTTCGCTCAGGCGTTAATCAGCTGCAAGAATGACATCAAGCGCTGTCGGATCTGCGGCAACATCAGCGATCAGGACGAATGTCCGATCTGTCAGAATGAAAATCGCAATCCGCGGATGATCTGCGTCGTGCAGTCGCCGAAGGACGTGATCGCCATGGAAAAAATGCAGGAATACGCCGGCGTTTACCATGTCCTCAACGGTTTGATTTCCACATCCAGGGGAATCATGCCGGAAGATCTGAATATCGACGCGCTGCTGGAGCGAATCAGCCCGGAAACTGAAGAAGTGATCATCGCCACCAACGCCACAATCGAAGGTGAAACCACAGCGCTGTATCTGGACAAGCTGCTTTCCGGAAAAGGGGTGCTTGTCACCCGCATCGCGCACGGTCTGCCGATGGGCGGCCATCTGGACTATGCCGACGAACTGACGCTGATCAAAGCGTTCGAAGGACGCAAAAGTCTTAAATAAGAGAGAAGGGATTAACATGAAAACAGATTTACAAATCGCACAGGAAAACACGATGGACAATATTGAAAAAATTGCAAGAAAGGCCAAGATTGATTCTGATTACCTTGAAGTGTACGGCAAAAACAAAGCGAAGATCGATTTGAAAATCATGGACAAGATTGCGGATAACCGCAACGGCAAGCTGATTCTGGTCACGGCGATCAATCCGACCAAAGCCGGCGAGGGCAAGTCGACAACGACGATCGGCTTAGTCGACGGTCTGGCTCAGATCAACAAAATGGTCATCGGCTGTCTGCGTGAGCCTTCTCTGGGCCCGGTTTTCGGTTTAAAGGGCGGTGCGACCGGCGGCGGATATGCCCAGGTGGTGCCGATGGAGGAAATCAACCTGCATTTTACCGGCGATATGCATGCGATCACCGCGGCAAACAATCTGATCAGCGCGGTGCTGGATAATCACATCTATCAGGGGAACGAATTGAACATTGATCCGACGAAGGTCGTCTGGAAGCGCTGTCTGGATATGAACGATCGGACGCTGCGCAGCATAACGATCGCTCAGGATAAAAAAACAAACGGCGTAGAACGCAAAGATGGATTCATCATCACCGTGGCAACGGAGATCATGGCGATCATGTGTCTGTCCAAAGACCTGCAGGACTTTGAAAAACGCGTCAGCCGGGCGGTCGTTGCCTATACCTATGACGATCAGCCGGTCACGGTCGGCGATCTCAAGGTCGAAGGCGCGGTCACGCTGGTGATGAAGGAAGCGCTGAAACCAAATCTGGTTCAGACTCTGGAAAAAACGCCGGTATTCATCCACGGCGGTCCGTTTGCGAATATCGCGCATGGATGCAACAGTCTGATCGCGACCCGCATGGCACTGAAGCTTTCAGACTATGTTGTTACTGAAGCAGGCTTCGGCGCAGATTTGGGGGCCGAAAAATTCTTTGATATCAAATGCCGCTACGGCGAACTGAAACCGAACGCCGTCGTCATTGTCGCAACGGCCAGAGCGCTGAAGCTGCATGGCGGCGTGCCGGCAGATCAGCTGAAAGAAGAGAATGTTCCGGCAATTCTGGAAGGAATTAAAAATCTGGAAAAGCATATCGAATCCATCAGGCAGTACCGCGTGCCGTATATCGTCGCGATCAACAAGTTCAGCGCCGATACGCAGGCGGAAGTCAATGCGATTCTGAATTGGTGCAAAGACAATGGCCACCGCGTTGTCTTATCCGACGCCTGGGCCAGCGGCGGAGCGGGCGCTGTCGATCTGGCGCAGGAAGTTGTCAGAATGTGTGAAGAAGACTCCAAATTTGAACCGTTATACGATCTCGATCTGTCACTGGAAGAAAAGATCGACACGATCGTTCGAAAGATTTACGGCGGGCGGTCTGTCATCTTCAGCGATCGGGCTAAAGCTCAGCTGGAAGAATACAAACGGGCAGGCTGGGATAAGCTGCCGGTCTGCATGGCGAAAACCCCGAACTCTCTGACAGACGACGCGAAAATCGTCGGCCGTCCGACAGGGTTTGATATTCACGTTCAGGAACTGCGGATTTCCGCCGGCGCGGGCTTTGTCGTTGTTTTGACGGGAAACATCATGACGATGCCAGGTCTGCCGAAGGATCCGGCAGCACTGCACATGGGGATCAACGAAAAGGGTATTTCCTACGGTATTTTCTAAGTCTTAAAATAGGCGGTCAGAAATACCGGAAACCTCGGATAAAATTGAATTTCAATCAAGATGAAGCCGTTAAAAATAGCTTCATCTTTTTTTGCCAGGATCATCAAAAACAAACAAATGAACTTGAATAATATTCATCTAAACTTTTTTACAAAGCAATGCGGCACGAATAAATTGATTAAAATGAGAATAAAACAGGATATTTAGGAATCTGTGATTTCTGGATATGAAAACCGTTGAAAAATTCCTGCAACTTCCGGGCTTGTTCAACTTTGTTTTCTTTTCACAGGCTCAGGAAAATGGTAAAATAATAGGCATAGAGGTGAGTTTTCATGGCATCCATCGCATACATTACAGACCGGAATATGATCGAATTTCATCGCCTGAACGGAAACCGGAAGATGAATTTCTGGCGTCCCAGCAATTCCAAAAAATTTACTGATTTCAAACCGGGCGACCTGTTGTTTTTTCTGGCCAAAGGCAGCGAGCGCGGACGTCATCGCGAGAAAGGAATTGTGGGCTACGGTAGGTTTCAAAAAGCCCATACCCTCAGTTTTCGTCAGATGTGGAACGTCTATGGCACAGAAAACGGCTATGCCAGCGAAGATGAACTGTATGACGCGATCGTCAAGGTTTCCAAAAATAAGAAAATGCCAAAACTGATGAATTGCCTGTATCTCACCGATGTTGTGTTTTTTCAGGCGCCGATTTATTTAAGCGAGATTGGCGTCGCCATCTCCAATAAAGTGGAGAGCTATATCTATCTGGATAAGGAAGATCCGCAGGCGACCTCCAAGGTGCTGAACAAAGCCAAGGAAACCGGCGTCGATATGTGGATGGCAGCGATGAGTGAGACACTCGGCCAGAACTTCGACCTCGAGGAAGAACAGATCAAGCACCAGCTGTCGCAGATCATCGAAAAGGCCGGCGACTCCTTCTACACCGAAAGTGAGAAAAAGCGGCTGCGCCGCTTAGCCCGTCAGACGATGGATCAGAAAGCGGAAGAAAAAAAGATTATCGAGCTGATCAAGGGCAGTAAAACCGAACTTGTCTGTTATACGGGTGAAAGGATTGAAATCCTGATCCCATTCGTCTATACTTCAAAAGACTTCTACCGGAAGCTGCAGTATCTGATCGGCCACTGCGCGCTGATGAAGCTGGAGTTTTCCCGGTGGAGTGAATATCACATTCCGCTGCATTTTGAGATCGTCGGTGAAGAACCGCTGCCTGATGAGGTTACGCGGGCAATCGACGCTTTAAATCAGGGAGAAGAAAGGATTTGATCAAACATGCTGGATGTCATCGTTGTGGGCGGCGGCCATGCCGGAATTGAAGCGGCGCTGATCGCGGCTCGTCTGGGATGTGAAACGGCGCTGATTTCGTTAAGTTTGGAAAATATCGGCAAGATGCCGTGCAATCCCTCCGTCGGCGGCCCGGCCAAGGGCATCGTCGTCCGGGAGATCGACGCGCTGGGCGGTCAGATGGGCATCACTGCCGATCAGACAGCCTTGCAGTTTAAGATGTTAAATACGACCAAAGGCCCGGGGGTGCAGTCGCTGCGGGTGCAGTCGGATAAGCTTGCTTATGCCCGACAGATGCAGGAAGAAATTCTGCATCAGGAGCACCTGCAGCTGATTTTGGGAATCTGTACCGGGATCCTTGTTGAAAACGGGAAAATTACCGGCATTACCATGGAGGACGGTCAGACAATAGACGCCCGGGCTGTTATTCTGACCACCGGCACATACATGAGTTCCTCGGTCATGATCAGCAGCGAAGTGACGCCCAGCGGTCCGGATGGGGAACCAACCACCAACAAGCTCTCCGAATCGCTGCGTCAGGCCGGCTTAAAAACCTTCCGGTTAAAGACCGGAACGCCGCCGCGGGTGCTGACGGAATCCATTGATTTTTCCAAGACCACACCGCAGCCCGGCACCGATCAGTTCGTCGCCTTTTCCACGACGACCCGCACCATCCGCCGGCCGGAAGATCAGAAGCTCTGTTATCTGACCTATACGACACCCCAGACCCATGAACTGATTCTGACGAATCTGAAAAAGTCGAGCATGTATTCCGGCGTCGTCAAAGGCGTTGGCCCGCGCTATTGTCCTTCGATTGAGGACAAGCTCGTGCGGTTTTCCGATAAACCACGCCATCAGATCTTTCTGGAGCCGGAATCGGAATCGCTGGATACCACGTATGTCCAGGGCTTTTCCACCTCGCTGCCGCGTGATCTGCAGGAACAGATGGTCTATTCACTGCCGGGACTGGAACACGCTGTCATCCGCAAATACGCCTACGCAATCGAATATGACGCAATCGACCCTCTTCAGTTAAAACCATCGTTGGAAACGCTGGTTGTGGAGAATTTGTTTACGGCCGGTCAGATCAACGGCACATCCGGGTATGAGGAAGCCGCCGCGCAGGGATTGATGGCCGGAATCAACGCCGTGCTCAAGCTGCGCAATCAACCGCCGCTGGTGCTGCGGCGGGATGAAGCCTACATCGGCGTGATGATCGACGATCTGGTCACCAAAGGCACGCAGGAACCCTACCGGCTGTTGACCTCCCGGGCCGAATTCCGCCTGCTATTGCGCCACGACAACGCCGATCAGCGCCTGATGCACTACGGCTACAAACTTGGCAGCATCAGCGAGCAGCGCTGGCAGGATTATCAACGCCGCCGTGCTCAGGTCGAACAACTCAAGGAACAGCTGAAGACCTGCCGGCTGACGCCGAAAAGTCCGATTCAGGATGCTTTAGAAGCGGTCGGCTATGCCGCGCTGACCGATGGGGTGAGCGCCGAGGAACTCGTCCGCCGGCCGCACATCACCGTGGCGATGCTGAAACCGGCGCTGGATTTTGAATTCGACGCCGCTGCCGCCGCACAGACGGAAATCGAACTGAAATATGAAGGCTATATCAACAAAGCCCGCAAGGAAGCGGAGAAGATGATGGCGATGGATCATGTGGTCCTGCCGGAAGATCTGGACTACGATCAGGTGCAGCATCTTTCGCTGGAAGGCCGCCAGAAGCTCAAGGCGATCCAGCCGCACACTCTGGGCCAGGCTTCCCGCATCTCCGGCGTGTCGCCGGCCGACATTGCGATGCTCGCGATGGTTCTGGAACAACGTCACAGAAAGGAACAGAAAATATGAACTATGAAGAAGTAATTTCCCGCGTCCACGTTTACGGCTTGGAAGAAAGCGTGCGCGGAAGCAAATACCCGATGGCGACCGATCTGGGCAAGGTCAGCGAGGACGTCACCCCGACCGTCGTCAAGCTCGCCACCAGCAAGCAGGGCGAAGGCCACGATAATTTTATGAACGGCATCATCGTGCAGATGGATCTGACGCTGACCAACAAAGCCTGGGTGGAAGCCGAGCGCTACCATTTCCTCGACTTCGTATCGAGTCAGTCGACGATGCACCGGATTACGAAATTTGATCTGGACAGCGCCTATATTGATTACGTCGATCCGCGGATGGTTCAGATCATGAAGGAAAAAGTCCAGGCTTACAACGACCTGCAGGCCCGGATGAAGGAAACGGAAGATCCGGCGGAAAAGCAGACGCTGCAGGCGGAGCTGAACGAACGCTACTTGCAGATTCTCTATTCCAATCCCTGCGGCTTCCGTCTTACCGCCCGCATGACGACCAACTACCGTCAGCTCAAAACGATCTATCTGCAGCGCCGCACGCACCGGCTGCCGGAATGGCGGGCCTTCTGCGCCTGGATCGAAACGCTGCCGTACAGCGAGTTCATTACCGGCAAGACGGCCTGAACCGTTTCATAAGGATACCCGGCCGCGCATAAAGTAAGGTTGAAGGAGAGCGAGTTTATGCACATAAAACGAATCCTGATCGCCGTCTTCGTGATCCTGCTGATCTTTGCCGGCTGTCATCCGCACAAAAAAACCGGAGAAATGGGCGAAGTCCGGGCCGCCTGGATTTCCTACATCGAATTATCATCAATTCTGGACAACCGCAGTGAAGCTGAGTACATCCAGGGCGTCAAGACAATGCTGGAAAACTTGAAAACCATGAACTTCAACACGGTCTACGTTCACGCATCTGCCTTCACCGATGCCTATTATCCCTCGCAATACTATCCGGCGGCGCAATATGTCGCCGGTCAGATCGGACAGAATGTGAATTATGATCCGTTCGGGCTGTTTGTCAAGCAGGCCCATGAAGTGGGTTTTCACATCGAGGCATGGATCAATCCGATGCGTTCGTTCCGCACAGATCAGGAAAGTCAGATTCCTGCCAGCTCCGTGATCGGCCAGTGGCTTAACGACACCGCGATGCGCGGCACCCGGATCGTTGCGGAAGGCGAGCGCTGGTATCTCAATCCAGCCTATCCCGAGGTCCGCGAACTGATCTGCGCGGTGGCGAAAGAACTGGCGCAGAACTATCCGATCGACGGTTTGCATCTGGACGATTATTTCTATCCCGACGGTGTCAGCGAAAGCTTTGATCACCCCGCTTATCAGGCATACCGGCAAACCGGCGGGGAGCTGTCGCTGGGCGACTGGCGGCGGCAGAACATCAATGAGATGGTGGCCAGTCTGTACGCCACGGTGAAACAGGTTGATGAAACGATTCAGGTCGGCATCAGTCCGGCTGGCAATCTGGAATACTCGGTGGAAAGCATTTATGGCGATGTCCGGGAATGGGTCCGCCACGACGGCTATCTTGACTACATTCTTCCGCAGATCTATTTCGGCTATGAGCACGGCACGCTGCCGTTTGATCAATGCCTGAAACAATGGGAAGACCTTACTCAGGGCACTTCGACCGAACTGATCGTCGGGCTGGCCGCCTATAAGATCAATACCGTGGACAATTATGCCAAGGACGGCAAGTTTGAGTGGCAGCAGCACAACGATATCCTGAAACGGCAGATTCTGGAGCTGCGCGATCATGCGGATGTGGCCGGCTTCTCCATCTTCAGCTACAATTCACTGTTCCAGCCCGCCGCAGAAAATGCGCAGCGGGTCAGTCAGGAGCTGGAAAATCTTCAGGAACTGATGATCGAGACAAAATAATCGGCGATCACAAGAGAAAAATCTGAATTTACACTGGGGTAATGTCCCGGTGTTTTTTTCATGCGAAAAAAGCCAAAGAATACGGTTTTGTGCCTGTGGGCCTTACGTTGTCACTGGTGAAAGCGTGAGGTCAGAAAGGAGGTGAAGTCTGGAAAAGCGAACCGGAAAAGACAGGGGAATCCACGCTGCGAATGGATTGGGAAAAGAAGCCATCATTCGAGAAATGAAGATACGGGTCTTTTAATTTTTGCGCAGATAAGATAAAATAAGTAACGGACATAGTGAGATTTCCTTTCTGTATGGTGTGGTAACTTTATTGTAACGGGAATTCTTATCTATGTCTTTTTTTATGTTCAAGATAAAAAAGGCACTGGTTTCCACCAACATCAGAATTTATAGAACCGATAAAAAAGGCACTGGTTTCCACCGACGTTAAAATTTATGAAATTACAAGATATAGAACCTTCTTTTTCGATTCCCGGCCCTGCCTCCGATTCAACCTTCTGTTTTTCCTCTTAGCCCCGCTTCGAAAATCGCGGGCATATCTTTTCCTTTGCGCGGACAACTTTTGTATAATAAGCACACCAACGCCCGGAAACATTTGAAACGGAAACCGGGACAAGAGATCATGCAAAAGGAGAATCAAAATGGAGATCATCAAACGAGATCAAAGCGTTCAAGCCTATGATCGCCGGAAAATCAGCCGGGCGGTGAGCGCGGCTTTTGACAGCGTGGGCCATCCGCTGCCGGACATGAAGAAGGAAGCCATTCTCGATCAGGTAGAAGTCCAGATCTGCACTGCGGCGGAAACGGCCCCGGTCAGCGTCGAACAAATTCAGGACTGGGTGGAACAGGCGTTAATGCGTCAGGATTGTTATGAAGAAGCCCGCCACTATATCCTGTACCGTCAGGAACATGCCAGGCTGCGCGATCAGATTGATCAGCTGCGCCGGATCATTCCGGATCCGGAAATTCTGGCCGCCTGCCGTCAGCTGCAGCGTGATTTTCCTCAGCCGGCGATGTCGCTTGACGCTTTGATTCAGAAAGTCCAGGCTTTTTCCAAGGAGAAGATGAAATGCTCCCAGCAGCTTGACAATCTGATCCGCGCCTGCATCGAGCTGATCAGTCCGCACACGCCGCAATGGGAAATGGCCGCGGCCCGGTTTATGATGATCAAGCTGCGCCGCTCCGTCAGCCAGCGGATGCAGCAACAGGGGATCCGCACATTGGCCCAGAAGCTGTTATATCTGGAATCGCAGGGTTTGATCAACGCGAGCTTAGCCGAGCATTACAGCTATAACGATTTAAACCGTCTGGAACAGGCGATCGACTACGACCGCGACCAGCTGTTCAACGCCAGCGGTCTGGAATTGTTGATCAAACGCTATCTGATCCGCAATCATCAGGGTGAAGTTCTGGAACTGCCGCAGGAGATGTTCATGGGGATCGCGATGCATCTGGCGATTCCGGAAGGAAAAAAACGCGTCGAATGGGCGATCAAAATCTACGATGTCTTAAGTCAGCTGAAAGTCACGATGGCGACGCCGACGCTGGCCAACGCCCGCAAGCCGAAAGCACAGCTGGCTTCGTGCTTTATCGACGTCGTTGCGGATTCTCTGAAGGGAATTTACAAGTCGCTTGACAGCTTTGCGCAAATTTCCAAGCAGGGCGGCGGCATGGGCCTGTACTTTGGCAAGGTCCGCGCTTCCGGCAGTGATATCCGGGGATTTCAGGGCGCCGCGGGCGGTGTGCTGCGCTGGATCCGGCTGGTCAATGATACCGCGGTGGCGGTCGATCAGCTGGGCGTGCGTCAGGGGGCCGTCGCGGTTTACCTTGACTGCTGGCATCGGGATCTGCCGGAATTCCTTCAAATCCGAACCAACAATGGCGACGATCGCATGAAGGCGCACGATGTCTTCCCGGCAGTGTGCTATCCGGATCTGTTCTGGCGGATGGCAAAGGAAAATCTGGATCAGAACTGGTATTTGCTCGACCCGCATCAAATCCAGCAGGTGAAAGGCTATGCGCTGGAAGGTTGCACTGGCGAGTTGTGGGAACAGCGCTATCAGGAATGCATTGCCGATCCGCGGATCGAAAAACGCGTGATCTTATTAAAGGACCTCGTCAGGCTGATTCTGAAATCAGCTGCTGAAACCGGCACGCCATTTGTCTTTAACCGCGATCTTGTCAACGCGATGAATCCCAATCCTCATCGCGGTGTGATTTACTGTTCCAATTTATGCACGGAAATCGCACAGAACATCGCGCCGGCTGGAGAAATTGAAACCCGGCTGACGGAGGTCAATGGGGAAACGGTGATCCTCGAACAGGCGAAAGCTGGAGAGATGGTCGTCTGTAACCTCGCCTCCCTTAATCTTGGCCGGCTGAATACCGAAGATGAAGAAGAACTGCGATCGGTCATCGAAGTGACCGTGCGGGCGCTTGACAATGTGATCAATCTCAACGCCTACCCGCTGCCCCAAGCGCAGCATACAGCCAAGCTCAGCCGGGCGATCGGCTTGGGCGTCAGCGGCCTGCATCACTGGCTGGCGAAGCGTTCGATCTTCTTCGAGTCTGACGAACATTTGAAAGCGGCCGACGCTCTGTTTGAAGCAATCAATTACAATGCGATCCGTGCCAGTCTGCGGCTGGCTCAGGAAAAAGGCCGGTATGCCTATTTTGAAGGCTCCGACTGGCAAACCGGCGCTTATTTTACCAAGCGCGGCTACACCTCCGACGCCTGGCAGTCGCTGGCTAAAGAAGTAGCGCGGGATGGTTTACGCAACGGCTGGCTGCTCGCAATCGCGCCGACCAGCTCGACCTCGGTCATTGCCGGCACCAGCGCGGGCGTTGATCCGATCATGAACAAGTTTTTCCTTGAAGAGAAAAAGGGCAGCATCATCGCGCGCGTCGCTCCTGAGCTGGATGAAAAAACCTATTGGTATTACAAGAAAGCTCATCAGATCGACCAGACCTGGGTTGTCCGGGCCGCGGGCGTGCGGCAGCGGCATATCGACCAGGCGCAGTCCGTCAATCTTTATATTACGACCGATTATTCCCTGCGGGATCTGTTGAACCTGATGATTCTGGCTTGGGAGAAAGGCGTGAAGACGCTTTATTACGTCCGCAGCCAGTCGCTGGAAGTGGAAGAATGTGAGTCCTGTTCCGCCTGATTCACAATCAGACAAGGCTTGTCCAATGGCGCAGCTCTGCCTGTTGGCGAAATCTTCCTCATCCCATCACGAATCAATCTTCAATTCAGGACCATCTCTAAAACATCAATCTTCATTTCAAGACCACCGTCACAGATCAAGGGAGGAACCACGATGTCAGAACAACTCAAACGCAAAGCGCTGTTTAACGCCCAGGGCGATACCGACGTCCGCCAGCGCCGGATGATCAACGGCAACACGACCAACCTCAATGATTTCAACACGCTGAAATATGGCTGGGTATCGGACTGGTATCGTCAGGCGATGAACAATTTCTGGATTCCCGAGGAAATCAACCTCGGACAAGATCTCAAGGATTATCCCAAGCTGGAACCGGCAGTGAAGACCGCGCTTGATAAAACACTGTCGTTTCTGATCTTTCTCGACAGTATCCAGACGGCCAACCTGCCCAACATTGCCGAGGTGATCACGGCCAACGAAATCAATCTGTGCCTGACGATTCAGGCCTTTCAGGAAGCGGTGCATTCCCAGAGTTACAGCTACATGCTCGATTCCTTCTGTTCGCCGGATCAACGCACAGAGATCCTGTACCAATGGAAAAACGACCCGCGGCTATTGAAGCGCAATGAATTTATCGGCGGGCTGTATAATGAGTTCATGGAACAACGCACGCCGGTGCAGCTGATGAAGACGCTGATCGCCAATTACATTCTTGAAGGAATTTACTTTTACTCGGGATTCATGTTTTTTTACAACCTCGGCCGGATGGGACTGATGCCCGGATCAGTGCAGGAAATCCGTTACATCAATCGCGATGAAAATACCCACCTGTGGCTGTTTCGCAGCATGATTCTACAGCTGCGCAAGGAGGAGCCGCAGCTGTTCACGCCGCAACTGGAACAGCTTTACCGGGATATGCTGAAACAGGGCGTCGAAGAGGAGATCGCATGGGGCTGCGCAATTCTGGGCGATGAGATCCCGGGGCTGAACAAAACGATGATCTGCGATTACATCCACTATCTCGGCAACCTGCGTGCCCGGGCAATTCATCTGGAAATTCTTTATCCGGGCGAAGAGGAAGAACCGGCGTCGATGAAATGGGTCAGTCAGTATGCCAATGCCAATCTGATCAAAACCGATTTCTTCGAAGCCCGCTCCAGCGCTTATGCGAAGGCTTCCGCCCTCAAGGACGACCTGTAAGCCGCTGATATCTTTAATTTAAAGCGATTTTTCACAAGAACGAAGCGTTCAGGAATTGACATTGGAAACGGGTGTTGATATGATTAAACCATCGACAATGTTCGATATTTTTGGAAGGAGAAAGAAATAACCATGAAAAAGTTTTTAGCACTGGCTCTGGCTGGCATGATGGTTCTGTCCATGAGCGCTTGCGGAAGCAAGGATAAGGGCGGCAACGCTGCTGGCTACAAAGACGGCACATACACCTCCACACAGAAGGGCAACAACGGCGACGTTACTGTCGAAGTTAAGATTGAAGGCGGCAAGATCGCCAGCGTCACAACTCCGGAACAGGCCGAAACTGCAGGTCTGGGCGATGTCGCGATGGAAAAGATCTGCGCGGCGATCGTTGAAGCCAACTCTGCGGAAGTCGATACGGTTTCCGGCGCTACCAACTCTTCTAACGCGGTCATCAAAGGCGTTACTGAGTGCTTAGATCAGGCGAAATAAGGATTTTAAGAAACCTCACACACTTTCTCTAAAAGCGTGAACAACTGAATTTGAAAGTGAGGAAAAGGGGCTGAACAAAAGTCAGTCCTTTTTTATGTTCCAAGGTTGTCAGACAATCCAGAACTTTTGAAGCATAAAACAGAGTGCGGAAACAGAGGATAATTAATAAGGCGGGTCAGCGGCATCCTTGCCTGGAAATCCCCCCGGAAATGAAGCTTGAAATCAAAAAGAGAAACAAAGGGAAAGCGCTTGGCAAAAAGCGCTTTACTCCCTTGAAAAGCTGATCGTGATCGTTGCTGACAAACAAACTCAAAAAAAGGATTGAACGATTGGAAAGTTCAATCCTTTTCCTGTGGTAGACAGTCCATCTGACGAATTGTTTCGATGATCAGCGCATTGCTTTGAAGACAATTTAAAATGGCCAGAAAGGTCTCGATCGGATCTTGGATTTGATCGGCATCCAGCTCTCCGGTCACCTCGACTGAGGACTTCCCGCCAGCCTTCATTTCAGTCAGATAAACTTCTTCGATGATTTCCTGAATCTGATCATTCATTTTCTGGATTTGATCAAAAGCAAACAGGAAAAAAACGGCGGTCGGTTTCTTGTCTTTGAAAAACCGGCGCAGCACAGCGGAGGATTCATTTTGATCCGCCCATGCCGTGTCAATCCGTTTCTGCAAATCGGATTGAATATCCTCTACGCTCACCTGATTATCCTTCGCCAGCTGTTCAAACAGCTCCTGTACCCCTTCAAGCATAATTGTCCCCTTTCCCACGGAAATGATCGCGCTTATTTTTTGCGGTCAACCAGATTCTGATAGTAAATAGCCTTGGAATAATTGTTTTTGCGAAGATAGGATTCACATAACAATTCAGTGATGAATTTGGCGGATAAATCGTCGCCCAGCTTCAGCGCAAATTTCTGGAATTGGATCAGCTGATGCTGCAATTCGACTTCCTCCTGCGCCAGCGTCAGATTGACGATCGTGATAAACAGCGAGGAAAAAGGATTGGTTTTGTCCTGATGGCAGGTTTTAATCAGCGCCGCTGCTTCCTCCATCTGATTTAATTTATATAAAGCCCAGGCTTGCATGGCGCGGTGAAAATCAGTCAGTTCGACAGAGGCTGCATACCGAATGCAATAGCGTTGAACTTCTTCATATTTTTTCGCCAGAATGCAGGTAAAAAGAATATTCTGGAGCACCTGTTTCCGCTGAAATTCGGGAATCTTTATGATCGTCTGATCCAGAATGGAAGTGGAAATTTCCAACGCTTCCTCAAACATTCCATTTTCAGAATACAGAACGGCTTCAAAAGACTTGCTGAAAATCAGCCGGAGGTAATTCTGTTCATCCAGAAATGAGCGCTGGGCTTTCAGATTGTACTTGTCCGCCAGAAAGTGGTTGTTTTCCCGGGCATAGCAGATAGCCAGATTGTAGTGCGCAATCGAAGTTACGGATTCTTTTTCTTTCATGCTCAGCGCTTTCAGCGTGTATTCCTTAAACAGATCGCCGCGGACATCCGCAAAAGACATTCCCAGATACAGATAATAAAGTTGAAGCAGTTCGGGAGTCAACAGCTTTACACATTGCTTCAGGATATCCCGCGTTTCTTTGATCTGTGCATAATTTTTATTGACGACGTGCGTGATAAAGGCAGCCAGCGTGAATTTCAGCGCCAGCTCAGATTCCATAAGGCTGGATTCCGATTGGGATAGTTGATCGAACAGTGTGTTCATCGTGACTGCATCGTAAAAAGCCGCCGCCGTGATCAGATCATCCATCAGCTTGTCAAATTTCTGA
Organism: Holdemania sp. Marseille-P2844; assembly: GCF_900120005.1. Taxonomy (GTDB): domain Bacteria; phylum Bacillota_I; class Bacilli_A; order Erysipelotrichales; family Erysipelotrichaceae; genus Holdemania. Next base: position 111,820 of record NZ_LT635453.1, on the reverse strand, counting down.
ATCTGTTTGTTATTCTTCTTGATTCCAATCCCCAGCTGACGCAGAATCGCCGAGGTGATTGCCGGATCGACCTCCTTTCCCGATTCGATCTGGCTTAAATAACTGGCTGTGATATGGCATTCATGGGCTAACGCCGCCGCTTTAATTCCTTTTTTCAGACGGGTTATCCGTATTAAAGCGTTGATCTGTTTCATTCGCTCTCCTTTACTGTAAATTTTATCAAAACGCCGCAGGGCAGCGCCGAGTTTCCAGCGATCTTTATTAAGCGTGTTTCCTTGTTTAAAGTGAGTTCCGATAATATAATTTTTATATCAAGTACTTGAAAAGAGAGGAGTAATCAGGGATGAATTTAATTTACTTATCTGTTTTATCAGGTACTTTTCCTTTATTTGGTTTTTACCAGTTTTTAGGCATTTAAGCTGAACGGTCACGGGATGATTGCGCTTCGCTTCCTTGGCGATGACGGGACGGAAATAAGAAATGAGAAATCCGGAATCATATCGGAAATCGCAGATTTCTTTCCATGCCGAATTCTAAGTCAAGGAAAACCGAAGCGGATCATCCTCTTTTCTTTTCTGTTGCGCAAGGTGTTCCAACCTGGGAATCGGCAGCTTTCTGCGGCAGAAATTCAGGTGAAGCGGGCCTGACCGCGCTGTAGGAGGTCGACGATCTGGTCCCAATCATAACCCAGTGCCGTCAGGATTACGAAATAATCGGGAACCGGGCAGTTTCCGCCTTGTTCCAGGCAAGTCAGTTCTTCAATTTTAATTTTAGTTATGCGGGAAAGGGCTTCGATTGTCATGCCTTTGTCGATCCGGAGTTGACGGACGGTGGAACCGACGTCGGGAATACCTTTGTTTATCATAATGTTAGCACATAACCTCCAAACCAATTTTATCATGCAGCTAGTTATAATAAAAGCAGGAATTGGAAGTTATTGACTAATTCAGTGTTGATACAAAGGTAGCGATGGCATGAAATTGAACGAAGCGACGCTTAAGAGAATCGACGAACTCCGCGCACAACGCGGCTGGACTTATTATGAATTGGCCAAGGTCAGCGGAGTCAGTAAAAATACATTTTACAATTATAAACGGGAGCCGGATAAATATCTGACGCTTCATACGTGTTGTAAGATCTTGGGCGCGTTCAATATGTCGTTCAGTCAATTCTTCGACAGCGAGTTATTCGACAATTTAGAGGATGGACTATAACGATGAAATTTAGTGAAGCATTACGCATCAGAATTAAAGAATTATGCGGGGAATATGATCTGAATCCAAGCACGCTGAGTCAGAAGGCCTGCGGCAACAGCACGATTTCCAGTTTTATGTCGAAGGATCAGGAAACGCTGTATATGCCGACGATTTACAGTATCTGTCTGGCGCTGAATCTTTCGCTCAAGGAGTTCTTTGATTCCCAATGCTTCGACGATATTGATGAAATCAACGAGATCCGCAATCAACATCAAAGTCCCCAATAGCGATGGCGAACTTGATCGGAAAGCGGGGCGGCAGAGGATCCGAGCCCGCCGACAGGCATTGCGATCGGGGGCTGAAATGAAGTTGTGATAAACATTGCATCATAGACAACGAATCCTTGCCGCAAAGACAAGGTTTTTTTGATCTTCAGCGGAAAGGTTTGCACAGAATAAATCCAGGCAGGATGCATTGAAGCAGCCCCAGGCACAGCTCACTGATTCATCCGGCAAAGGATCGAAAGCGAAAGCTGGAAATCCTTCCGGTCCCCGGTTCTTAAACCGGTGCTGCAATGAAAACAAGGAAGGAGCGGGAGAAGTTATGAAAAAATGCAGAATTACCGTAGCGAAAGTGACAGAACATACCGACTTGATGGCGCGCTATGAAAATCCGATGCTGCACGCCTGCGATCTGCGGGAAGGGCAGGTCTTTATCGCCAACGGCTGGATGAAACCGGAAGGCTTGTGCGACAGCGCCTGGTCGAGTCTGTCCCCGTTTGTGATGACGCTGGCTCACGGCGGGGAAAATCTTTATGAAGGCTGGATGAAAAATCCGCGCTCCGCCATGATCTCCTGCAACGACGGTTTCCGTCCAGTCAGCTTCTATATTGAAGCACTGGACGAGGACGCGGATTGAGTTAACTATTCCCGATAAGGATTTATAAGGGATGCCGCCGCTGATACACCTTCGGCGATACGCCTTGAATCTCTTTAAATAATTTGGAGAAATAAAACAGATCGTCAAAGCCGGACTGCCATGCCGCTTCACTGACCGAGATGTCCGGTTCCCGCAGCAGCTGGGCTGCTTTGCGGATTTGAAGCGTCCGCCAGTAGCGCAGCGCCGTGACGCCGGTTTCCTGTTTGAACAACGCCCCGCAGTACACGACGTTCAGGCCGGTGACCCATGCCAGATCCTCCATCGTGATGGTCTGCGTCAGATGCGATTCGATGTAGCTTTTCATCTGCCGGACATGCGGATTCTCCTGCTGCGCCCAGGCCGTCTGGTACAGCTCGTCCAGAATCTGATAGAACACCGCTTTGCAATGCAGCCGGGACAACGGCTTTTCCGTCAGCCAGTGCCGGTTGAAATCCTGAAACAACGGCAGATAGAAATCAAGCGAATCCAGGGTCAGAACCGGCTGAGGCAAGGCCGGCAGCGGCTGATCGCTGAAAAAATCAAAGGATTGCAGCGTCAGCGGCTCCTCCGCAAACCGCTCCGCCTCCCGCAGACTGCCCGCCGGGATTAAAAGCACCTGATTCTCAGTCAGAACCTGTTCGTTATCGTCAGTTTTATACAACGCTTTTCCCTTTAATATGAACACAAGGTTGTTGTAGTCGATGCGATCCCGCTTCACCCGCCATTCTAAAGTACATTCCCGTTGAATTGCATAGCGGAACGTCACGCTGAAATCCTGCATTTCCCTTCCTTCTTTCTTTAATTTATACAAAAAAACCTTAACCTTCCTATTTATCATAGCGAAAAATGATGATAAACTCAAGACAGAGAAGAAAGAGAGGTTTCCCGTTCATGGACCGTATTCAATTTTTAGATAAACCCCTGGCGGCAAAAGCAGAAATCACCGCCGCGCTGGACCGTGCCTGCGCTCAGGTAGAAAAAAACCTGCCTGCGTTCACGTATCAATATCAGGCTGCCAGCAGCACCGATTTATTCTACCAGCCGATCATCAACATGGACTGGACCAACGGCTTCTGGACTGGCGAGATCTGGCTGGCTTATGAACACACGAAAAAGAACATCTTCAAGTATGCCGCACTGATTCAGGTGGAGGACTTCTACAAGCGGATCAATGAGGAATTCAGCGTCGATCATCATGACCTTGGCTTCCTGTACTCCCTCTCCTGCGTCGCGGGCTACAAACTGACCGGTGATGAAACGGCGAAGAAAGCGGCGATCATGGCGGCGGAGAAGCTGATCACCCGCTTTCAGGAAAAAGGCGAATTCATTCAGGCCTGGGGCGAGATGGGCGATAAGGACAGCTACCGGCTGATTATCGACTGTCTGTTAAACCTGCCGCTGTTGTACTGGGCGAGCGAGGTCACCGGTGATCCGAAGTTTGCGGACATCGCGCACAAGCATATCCGCACGGCGATGAAGTGTGTCGTGCGTGAGGATTACTCAACGATCCACACGTATTTCTTCGATCCGGAAACCGGCCTGCCGCTCAAGGGCGTCACGCATCAGGGCAACCGCGATAATTCCGCATGGGCACGCGGGCAGGCCTGGGGCGTTTACGGTACGATTCTGAGCTATCAATATACGCAGGATCCGGAATACCTGGAGCTGTTCCGCCACATCAGCGATTACTATCTGCGCCATCTGCCGAAGGATCTGGTTCCGTTCTGGGACTTCGATTTTACCGACGGAAGCAGTGAACCGCGCGATTCCTCTTCAGCGGCGATTGTGATCTGCGGCTTTCTGGAAGCGGCGAAAGTGCTGGACAAAGAAGAAGCGGAATACTATACGAGACTTGCGTATCAGATGATGAAATCATTGATCGACAACTATGAGGTTAAGGATTGGGATTCGACCAACGGCATCCTGCTTCACAGCACCTATAACCGCCACACGCCGACCAACACCTGCCGCAACAAAGGCGTCGACGAGTGCTGCAGCTGGGGCGACTACTATTATATGGAAGCCCTGACGCGGATGGTGACGGACTGGAATCGGTATTGGTAAGGAGCAAAGCATGAAGAAAAGCGAATTTTTTGCACAGAAGAAACAATTTTTTGTCAATGACACCGCGGCGGTGAAGGACTATGTTCTAACCCATTGCGCGCAGGATCAGATTGACAAGATCATCGCCCGGGCGGACGAAGCCTGCGCACAGAGCTTCCGTTTCGATCTGCGCTGGGATATGGAATACACGGAAATTCCGGTCGTGTTTGAAAAGGAAATCAACTGGCTGCATCAGCCGGCGGATGACCCGGAATGGATCTTTGCGTTTAACCGCCATCATTTCTGGATCACGATGGGACAGGCGTATGTGCTGACCGGCGATGAGAAATACGCCGAGGCGTTCGTCAAACAATGCAAGAGCTGGATCTGCCAGATCAACCTGCGCGATCCGGACTGTGCCAACGCCTGCCGGACATTGGAAACCGGAATCCGAATGAACCTGTGGATCAAGGCTTTCTGTCTGTTCCGCGACAGTCCGGCGCTGACCGACAGTTTCTGTTCGTTGTTTGAGGAATCAATCCTCGAGCAGGAAAAGTTCATCGCCGAAGTCTGGAACAGCACGAAGATCATTTCCAACTGGGGCGTGCTGGAAAACCACGGCTTGTTTACGGCAGCCTTGTTGATGCCGGAACATCCGTTCAGTGAGGAAATGCGCAGGGAAGCGCTGCGCCGGCTGGATCTGCAGCTGCAGCGGCAGGTGTATCCGGACGGCGTGCATTGGGAACAATCGACGATGTATCACAACGAGGTCGCGCAGGATTTTCTGGAAGTGAAGATTCTGGCCGACCGCAACGGTATCGAGCTGCCTTTTGGATATAATGAACGGCTGGCGAAAATGATCGACTTCTGCGTCGAACACCGCAAACCGGATGGGATTGAAATGGCGATGGGCGACAGCGACGATATCGACGTGCGCGACATCATCACCAAAGCAGCCGTCAGCTTCAACAATCCAGCCTGGAAAGCCGCCGGGTATCCGGAGTTTGATTTTGACTGTGTGTTTGATTTGGGCGCGGAAGCGGCGAAGGCGTATGCGGACATGCCGGCTATCCCCTCCGGCAAGCGAAGCGTCATCTTCCCGGACAGCGGACATATTTTCTGGCACAGTGATGATTCCGCGGATCAAACGTGGCTGCATTTCACCAACGGCGTCCATGGCGGCGGGCATGCCCATGAGGACAAGCTGCATGTCGATCTGTTTTACCGCGGCGAGGATATCGTGCGCGACAGCGGCCGGCTGACGTATGTCGATAAGCCGGAACGGTATGAGTTTAAAGGCCCGAGAGCGCACAATGTCATCGAGCTGGACGATCAGCCGTCAATTCAATGCAAGCGTTCCTGGGGATATCATAAGCGCTCCTGGTCGCTGAACACACAGATGAGTCAAGCCAGCAGCTTCCGGCTGGCGCAGGGGGCGGCGTTAGGTTACATGGATTTGGAAACCGGCAGCGCGGTGCTCAGCCGGAAGGTGGTCTGGCTGCGGGAAGATCTGATTCTTGTCCATGACGAGATTTATGCCAACCCGCAGGATAAGCATAAAATTGTGCAGCGCTGGCATTTCTCGCCGGATGCTCAGGTTATGTTAAAAGGGCAGACGGCGGGACTGATGTTGAACAACAGCGACTGCGAAGTGCTGACGCTGGCGGAGAAGGCTGAAGTCCGGCTGACGGACACGCGGCTGTCGCTGCATTACAATACGACGACGCCGTCGGTCATGTTGGAAACCGAGCTGAACGAAGCGGGTTTCACTTCGATCACAACGATTTTCTCACTCAACCCGAAAGGGGAAAAAGCGCCGTGCTTCGCGGTGCCGGCTCCGGTCAGTCTGGTCAGCCGGCAGGATCGTCCGTTTGCGAAATCGGTCGCGGAAGGCTGGGTGATCCAGAAGGGCGCCGATCAGTTCACCGTGATGATCGCGCATGAGGATTACATGGGACCGTCTGACGCCGTGCTGATCAACGAGCGTCAGGGCATGGGACATGTGATCGTCTGGTCCGGACTGGATAAAGAACAGTGGGGCACGACGCTGGCTTATTAAGCGGACTGTCAAGGAAATCAGCTTAGAATCAAGAATTGAAAGCAGTATAAAAGACTCTCGCTCAACCGGATTGACAGAAATCCGCATGAGGGGGAGTCTTTCTTTTGCACTGATGCACCGCCAGACTATGATGATCTGAGGGGACAACCTTGGCAGATCGTTATGCGTGAGATAAGAAATCAAGGATCCGTTGTTGAAAATCACCGGCTTCCTCATAGGCGGCATGACCCAAGCCCGGATAAATCAAAAGAGATGCCGTGTTCAGCTTTTCAGCCAGATCGCGGGAAGCCTGAACACCGACGATGTGATCACACTCGCCTCCGATCACGAAGACCGGGCAAAAGATCCGATGGATTTCTTCCAGCGCGTCATGATCAAGACAAGCCTGAGCCTGCGTGAGAAACCGGTCGAAGGTTTGGGGTTTCCCCCATCGGCTGAGCAGAGGAAGGAGCCGGCGGTATTTTTTGAGATAGGCGTCGGAGTAAGACTTTTCAGCCGTATCCGTCATCAAACCAGAATAATCCGACTGTTTTGCCATGTGGATCCAGCTTTGGAGGGTGGCGCGAGTTGTTTGTCCGGGCTGTGCTGTGGTGAGGGCCAAAACAAGGCGGCTGACAAGCTCTGGATAATCAATCGCGAGGTACTGGGCGATCATCCCACCCTGCGACACGCCCAGAACGGCGGCGGCTTTAATGCCTAAAGCTTTCATGGCAAGCGCCTGATCGGCAGCCATCTGCCGCGTGGAATAGATTGGGGGCAGCGTATTGCGGCGGCTGAACAAATAAACTTTGAAATGCCGGGCAATCCGTCGGTAGCTGAACGCAAAAGCGAGTGCCTGAAACTGACCATGAACCGGGGTCAGTCCATCGCCTAATCCGGGCAGAATGACCAGTGTTTTTGGACCTTTTCCAAAGACTAGATAATTCATCTTATCGCCGTTGACGGCAACTTGAGCGCTGCGAGCAGAAGTGAACATCAAAATTCCTCCTTATGAACGAAGTCGTTGTGTTCTTTGAATTTCCCGGACATGTGCTGAGGACAGCGGTTATTTGAATTCCATAAATCAGAGTCAGAGAACTTGAATCAAGCACTTTCCCGGGAAATAATCAGACCGCTTTAACCTTTAACTTCTTCTTTGGATGATAAGGCAAGCCACACTTTTTTTCGTAAATCACACAAATTCCTGCTTCCATCTTACCAACGAAATTTGTAAAAGGGAAGCGATCTTTGAAATACAGAAGAATGAAAGGGAAAAAATCCATTCTGTAAAATAAGGAAGGTTTAGTAAACCTGAAAAATCATAGTTGAGCTTTTGGGGCAGGCTATTTATACTGAAATCAAGAGGTGATGAACAATGATTGAAACGTTTAGAGTCAAAACCAGTCTGGATGAATTTGAGCGCATCGTGCTTCTCTACAAGGCACAGGATGGAAAAACATTCATCGGACATTCTTTCTATTACGGCGGCCGCGACGGTTCGGAATATCTGTTGTTTCTGTATAAAGATCCGCTGCCGCAGGGGGGCTTATTGGAAGGCTGGAATGAATTAGATGAAACGTCCTATCATATCACGATCGTCGGCGTTCATGATCATCGGATCGCGGTTGAGGACTTCCTCGTCTGTCACAATCCGGAACTGACCTGGGAAGATGTAATCTATGTACCGGTGCATGATTTTACCGAGGTGGACAGCGTCTATAAAGAATTAAATCCGCAGCCGGGACGGGCGTACGCGTTTGTGATTGGAAAGAGTGCGGCTGAATAACAAAACAGAATCATAGCGAAACAAGCGGGCACATCGAGGGAAAGATGGAAGCTCGCTTTTCTTTGCGGATGGAAATGCGGCGTGGGGAATATGTTATAATAAGAAAAAGAAAGAACAGGAGGGTTGGCGATGAGTATTGGACTTTCGTTTGAGGCTCAGATTCAGGATGTAAGTGAAGTCCGGGAAGAAATTATGGACTTGGCGGAACAGTGGAACATCCCGGCTTTTCCGGATGAAAACAGCGTGAGCTTATCGTTCTGCCCGATTGGAATTCTGGAAATTCAATTCCAACAGGAAGAGATGAATCATTGGATCATGTCAGGTGAGTGCGTGACGACACCGGCCGGACCGGGGCTGCACAAAGCGGCCGCTGATTTTATTGAGACGCTGGCGGATCGGCTGAATCTTGAAATTCTGTTTGAGGATGAAGCGGAATATATGATCTACCATGATTTTAAGAAAATGGTAGAGGATCATTTTTATCCCTGGCTGGCAACGCTGACGACGATTCCGATTCATCAGATGGAAGACGATGAATATACCAGCCTGTGCTTATGCTGGGATCTGAATCAATATATGCCCCGGGAAATTCCTGGCACGATCATCACGCACATGGGTCGATTTTCAATTTCCGCATTGGCTGAGAAGCTGGAAGACGGCATCGAGTCATTCGCCGATCAGTTCTTTATCTGGAAGAATCCGATCAAGGACGCACTGTATTACCGGAACTGTGCGTTGAACCAGTTGTGGGAGCATTGTTATTTCGCGCCGTCTTCCCGCAGTGAGCTGGATCGGCAGACCAACGAATTTATCTTCTCCCATCTGGAACAGGCGCTGATGATGGACCGAACGCTGCCATTTCCGATTGAAGCGTACTACAAGCTTTGTCAGCTGGATGGCAAAGACCCGCTGGATCTGACAGGGGTTCCTGAGCTGTGCTATGAAACAAAGATCGGGTATCGCCGGGACCGGATCACGCAGGATTTCGGCAACGTCAAGTTTGTATTCCCTGGGAAATATAAATATGAATATAAGCAGACGGAACAAGGCCGGGGAATCAATTTATGGACAGATGGAAGCGACCCGCTCTGTCCGCTCTGGCAGATCATCGGGTTTTCCCGCAATCAGGGAGATGCGATTTTCTTTGAGCAAGGATTTGAGAAAGTCTCGGACATCGAGGAATTCCAGGCGGGTGAGGGCATCTGTCGGTATGGCTGGTATGCGTCCAAGGACGAACTTCAGCTTGCGGCCCAGATTATTTGCGGCGCACAGCTGACGTTGATCACCGTGACTCTTCCTGACGAAGGGCAGCGGGAAGGGGTACTTGAACTACTGCACGCTGTCCGGGCGCTGCTTCCAAAAGAGGAAGTTCGGCAACAGGCGACGTATACTTTGCGGCAATAGTTCTGTTTTCCTGGCGGATCATGTTTTCCTTGCTTACTAAGGCGGAAAAGATCTGGCTTGGCAAAAGGATTGCGTATACACAGATACGAATCTATAAGTTGTTAAAAAATAAAAATCAGATTTCCCATGTTAAAGAATGAGAGTGAATTTACTGTAAAAAAAGCGCAATATTTGCATTATTACTCCTGTGCTCCGTTCTGACAAGTTATATCTTCAGAGATATGGATTTTTTGGCGAACGTTTTTATAATACTGAATAGCTTGACATTTATAATGACTGTCCTATTTCTAGTCATTGAACATGTTCAGTATAGAAAATAAGCTGAACAAGGATAATCTACTTGGCAAAAATGGAAAACAACTGAATTTGTGGCAATGCTTCAAACTGAAGCGGACATTGCTTTGTACTAAAACCTGGGCGAACCAGGCTTTTTTCTGGTTTACTGTAAAAATTGTACCTGCTTCTTCGTGCGAAACAGTGCTTTTAATGAAGAAAGAAGAAAGAAATCCTGTTCGCGTTGGCAATTTACATCAAAAAAGGTTCAGGCATAAACGCCAAAACCTTCGATCTTCATTCTTTAAAAATGGATGATCTGAATTTCCTTTATCGAAACTTGACGGTGATCAACAAAGCCCGGTCGGCATCGACCTGTTCCGGGTGTTCTAAACTTTGCATCAGATCGTTGACCTCCATTGAAAGCTGTCCATCGCTGCCGCCATCTTTTTCAAGTATCAAAAGCAGCGGCACCGGTTGGTTCAACGGAACGTCGATGGTTTCATCCAGACGATCCGTTCCGCGTGCTCCCCAGTCTGAAGTGAAATAAGCACCGTCTTCGCCAATCGGGACGCCCGGGGAAGACACGCCGCCGCAAGACCAGGCAAAGCGGGACTGATCGGCTAAAACCTGAATCATCAGGATTTTATCGTCGTGTTCAAGCATCCCGCTGGTTCCGCCGCCGGCCTCCTCCTGCCATTGATGATCCGCGTTTAACGTCCAGCTCTGAACTTCCAGCCCATCGACGGTCTCGTTGAGGTGCAAATCAAAAAAGAAGGTGGAATCCCCTTGCGGCATTAAATCAAGCAGAGTCTGGGTATCTTCGGAAAGCGTGTGCGGCGACACGCTTAACGGCGCTGTGGCGGTTGGTGTGGATTGACAGGCAGTGAACAGGGCAACAAGGCTGGATAGCGCCAAAGCGCGGAACAGTTTATTTTTCATGATTGTTTTTTCCTTTTATTACGATCTATGCTGCATCTGAAAACAGACCTGCGTTTTTTACGGGAAAGACTGAAATTTGAAGACCAGAGACAAGTCCGAGAGGAATTGTTTAGTAAATTGAAGCGTGGGAAGATCGAAAGATTTCGGGAAAATTTCGATCATTTGCGGCGGACGGCTGTTCGCATGCCGCATTGTACCGCAGACAGGCGTCGATCAAATCATGGACCGAATCGACAGAATAAGAAACCTGAGCTTTGATCGCCGGGCGGGCTGAATTCATCGCGAAGCCATACGGAATGCTTTGCAGCATATCCAGATCGTTCTGTTCATCGCCGATGGCGGCGGCCTGTTTCCGATCCAGACCTAACCGATCCAGAATCTCCAATAAAGCAGCTCCCTTGCTGCAGCCTGCACAGCTCATTTCCACCAGATCCGGACCGCTGCTGGTCACAGCCAGCCGGCCTTGGAAATGTTTGCCGAAGTAATCCAGGAAAAATGGGAGCCTTGCCGGATCGGCCAGGATCATAAAAATCTTATTGGGATACGCGGTTTGCGGCTGGTTCAAATAATCGCGGACCTGCCGCAGGTAAAGATCTTCTGGGAATCGCTTTTGAATCAGGCTGTCAGCCTGATAGGTGATCCGCTCGGTGATGTCGATATCCAATACGAAATCCAGTTCATCGCGAAAGGGTTCGCACAAATCGCACAGCTCGTTCAGCTCCGGCGGCATGACTTCCCGGCTCCATAACAGCTGGTCGTTCAGTATCACCTTGGCGCCGTTGCAGGCGATGATATCGCAGTCGACAGCGTAATCGCGGATGATTTCCTCACGCGTACATGCCCGTCTTCCCGTGGCGATCAAAAACCGATTGCCCGCATCCTTCCAGCGGATGATCGCATCCCGGTTGGCCGGCGTCATTTTCCCCAGTTCCTGCGCTCCATGATATAACGTGCCGTCCAGATCGCTGGCGATCAGCCGGATTGGTTTTCTGTCCTTCATCTGTGGTTTCTCCTTTCCTCTCTGAAAAAATCCGTTAAAAACAGGGTATCACAATCGCTGAAGAAAGGCAAACCGGATTCCCGATCCGCGGCAGTTTCTCCTTATTTAGTATAAGGAACAAAACAGATCTTTCACCGTTGCGATCAAAGTCCGGCCGCAAAGGAAAACCTTGTAGGAAATGGCTTTATGAAGCCAACCCGCGAAAGTCAGATCGAAATCAATCCGGCATCCGCAAAAGACAGATGCAGCGCTTCCTGCCGCCGCTTGATCAGACAGTTCAGTCGGAAAAGAATCCGAAAAGGAAGGCAGAACTTCTTCATCAAAGAAAACTCCTGATGTAAAAACTCATAACGTGTTTCAGAAGAAAGCAAAATCCCGGCGATGAAAAACGATGAAACATCAATTTCATGGGAAGAAGTGCTTTAGAACAGGAGAGAATTTTGCTATAATAACCCATGCGGAGGATGCAGTATGAAATGGGAAGAATTTATCGAAGCCTGTCGGCAAAAGAAAATCGAATGTTCCGCTGTTCAGCAGAATCAGTTTGTGCGGTATGCGCAGCTGCTGCGGGAATGGAATGAAAAAATAAATCTTACTGCCATCACGGAATGGGAGGAAGTGCTGGAAAAGCATTTCTATGATTCGCTGGTTCCGTTTGCCGGCATGGCGCTGGACGCTGTCCACCTGTGCGACGTCGGGGCGGGCGCGGGCTTTCCTTCCCTGCCGTTAAAAATTATGAATCCTCAAATGAAGATCACAATTTTAGAACCGCTGAACAAGCGGGTTGTTTTTCTCAAGGAAGTATGCCGCGAGCTTCAGCTGGACAATGTCGAATGTTTGAATGTCCGGGCTGAGGACTACGCGAAAGAACATCGCGAATCGTTTGATTTGGTCACGGCGCGGGCCGTCGCCAATCTGCGCGTGCTGTCGGAGCTGTGTCTGCCGTTAGTAAAAAAGAATGGAATCTTTGTCGCCATGAAGGGGGCCGCCGGATTTGAAGAACAAGCCGAGGCGGAAAAAGCGACGAAAATTCTGGGCGCGGAATTGGAAAAGGCCGAGGAAGTCCATCTGCAGGACGGCTCAGCGCGCGTCAATCTGACCTACCGCAAGGTCAGAACCACGCCGCCGCAGTATCCGCGCGCCTATGCGAAAATCAAAAAGAGTCCGTTGTAAAGGAGTGTTTTTATGAGAGAAGTTCGGGAAATATCAATCGAGCAGATTCATCCCAACCGTCACCAGCCGCGGCTGGAATTTAACGAAGACGCGCTGATGGAGCTGGCGCAGTCGATCCGGGAGAATGGGCTGATCCAGCCAATCACGGTTCGGGAAGACGAAGACGGGTATGAAATCATTGCCGGGGAACGCCGCTACAAAGCCTGCATTCTGGCCGGATACAGCGAAGTTCCATGCAATGTCATGAGCGCCGACGAACAAAAATTAGCGGAGCTGGCGTTAGTGGAAAACATTCAGCGCGAGAACCTGACTTCCATCGAAGAAGCCAAGGCGTACATCCAGATCATGCGCTCTGCCGGCATGACGCAGGAAGAACTGGCGTCCAAAATGGGAAAATCCCAGTCCACGATCGCAAACAAGGTGCGGTTATTGAATTTGCCGGATGAAATTCAGGAAGGTATCTCCTCCCGTAAGATTACGGAACGCCATGCGCGGGCGCTGCTTTCGGTGGAGCCGGAAAAGCAGCGGGAAGTCTATGAAAAAATCGTAAAGAAGGGCATGAACGTCCGTCAGACAGAACAGCTGATCACCAGCATGAAAGAAGCACCGCAGCCGAAAACCGAAGCGAAGAAACCGGTCTTCAAAGGATTTGCCCGCAATATTAAAATCGCGGTGAACACAATTTACCAGGCGGTGGAGATGGTTCGCCGCACCGGGATCGCGATTGAAACTGAGGAAGCAGAAACGGACAACGACGTCCGGATTATCATTAAGTTTCCCAATAAATAAGGAAGAAACCCCATACTTTTAAGGAAGGTCCTGACAAAAACAGGCCAGAGGTCAACAGGCGATGGATAAAACAGATTGCCTGTAAGACAGGAAGGTTCGCCTACCTTGCTGGGGGACAATTATGCTCTGTGAATACCGAGTGAGGATTAAATCAAGATAAAAGGATGTGAAAAAATGGGAAAAATCATTGCCATCGCCAATCAGAAGGGCGGCGTCGGAAAAACGACGACGAGCATCAATCTCTCCGCCGGACTGGCCTATCTCGGCAAAAAAATATTACTGGTCGATTTTGACCCGCAGGGCAATGCGACACAGGGCGTCGGCGCGACCCGCCAGAGCTTTGTAAAAAGTATTTACGACGTCATTATGAGTGACGTGGAAGTGAAAGACGCTGTGAAAACCATGAAGATTCCGCCGCTGGATATCCTGCCGGCGACGATTGACCTGGCCGGGGCGGATCTGGAAATGGTTGAATACAAATACGGCCGCGAGAAGCTGCTGAAAAACAAACTGGTCGCCGTGAAGAACGATTACGATTACATCATCATCGACTGTCCGCCTTCGCTGGGATTGCTGAACACCAACGCCCTGACGGCCGCGGATTCGGTGATCATCCCGGTGCAATGTGAATACTATGCGCTGGAAGGCTTGACGCAGCTGTTGTCGACAATTCGTCTGGTACAGCGTCTTTTCAACAATAAACTGATGATCGAAGGCGTATTATTGACGATGTTTGATGCGCGGACCAAGCTGAGCGTCGAAGTCCAGCAGGAAGTCCGGCGGTATTTCAAGGAGCGGGTATATAAAACGTATATTCCGCGCAACGTCAAGCTGTCGGAAGCGCCTTCCCGCGGCGCCACGATTTTTGAATATGACGTAAAATCGGAAGGAGCCAAGGCCTACGCATCGTTAGCAAAGGAAGTCATTTCCTATAACGCAAAGGAGGCAAAAGCCAATGAAAAAGGATGAAGCCCGGCTGGGGAAAGGCCTGGGAGCCATTTTCGGCGAGGATTTAAGCAATGTGATCGAGGAGATCCAGCAGGGCGACGAAAGCCGTCAGAGCGAGATCAAGCTGTCGGAGATCCGGCCGAATCCCTACCAGCCGCGTAAAATATTCGACGACGAGAAGATCGGCGAGCTGGCTCAGTCAATCAAGGAGCATGGCGTCTTCACTCCGGTATTGCTGCGCAAATCGGTCAAAGGCTACGAGCTGATCGCCGGTGAACGCCGCGTCCGCGCCAGTAAGAAGGCAGGATTGAAGACGATTCCCGCGATCGTCATGGAGTTCACCGAAGAACAGATGATGGAAATCTCGCTGCTGGAAAACATCCAGCGCGAAGACCTGAACGCGATTGAAGAAGCTCAGGCATATCAGCGCCTGATCGAACGGCTGGACTACACGCAGGAAAAACTGGCCCAGCGCGTCGGGAAATCCCGCGAACACATCACCAACACCCTGCGGCTGTTAAAGCTGCCGAAATCCGTCCAGCAGCTGGTCACGGAGAATAAATTGTCAATGGGGCATGTGCGCCCGTTAGTCACGATTGAGGATGAGGGCGAAGCCTATGATCTGGCGATGAAGATCGCCGAGGAAGGTCTGTCTGTGCGCGAGGTGGAACGGCTGGTCAAGGAACGGCAGGAAAAACCGAAACCGAAGGCCGCCAAAAAGGCGGAAGACCCGAATCTGCTGTATGTTGAGGAAGTCATGCAGAACAAGCTGCAGACCCGCGTCAAGGTCGATAAGAAACAGATCGTGATTCAGTATTCCGGTACGCAGGATTTGAACCGGATTCTGGAATTGATTCATTGTCTGGAAGAAACTGAATCGTAAACTGAAAATCAAAAAGGCATATCCAAGCGTCGAACGTCAGACGGGGATATGCCTTTTTTCAATGTTCATGGATTGTTTTTAACCATGCAAGCTTGTCTGCGCAAGGCAATCAGAAGCTTGCGGCCGGTCTTTTAAAGCAAGCTGGCGCTTTGCGATCCATTATTGCGAAGCGGGATGACCACTGAAAATCTTCTGTCCCGGAACCATTTCCAGTCCCTTTGCTTCCATCAGTTCCTGAACGGTGACAAGCTGATAACCCATTGCGGTCAACTGCGGGATAATCGCTGCGGCGGCGTCCGCAGATTCCGCGTGGATATCATGCATCAGAATGATATCGCCGTCTTCCACGTTTTCAAGGACATGGCTGATCGTTTTCTGCGCATCGCGGGTTTTCCAGTCCAGCGTGTCCATGCTCCACAAGATCAGCGGCACAGCGGAAGCCTCTTTGACTTGTTCGCTGACAGCGCCGTAGGGCGGACGCAGCGTTTTGACCTGTATCTGGCGGCCGGTTAACTCGCTGACCAGTTCACTGACGCGGCTTAGCTGATAGTTCAGGCGATCGTTGGACAGTTTTGTCAGATTCGGATGACTGTAAGTATGCGACGCGATTTCACTGCCGCTCTCCGCAACCGCTTTGACAACGTCCGGATAAAGCTCGACGTTGGTCCCGACCATGAAAAATGTACATGCCCCGTCGCTGGCTCGCAAAGCTTCCAGAATCCGCGGCGTATTCTTGGGGTGCGGACCATCGTCGAAGGTGAGCGCCACCATCGGCCGGTCAGGATCGACAGTTCTTGGAGGAATGAAGAGATTCCCGCTGTCTTCCGCAGGTTTTAACAGAAAATGAGAACCCAGCTGCGCCCGGTCCAGCGACCATTGCAGCGGACTTTCTGGGTCCAGATGGATTGATTCCTGTTCCGAGGTTTCCTGTTTGCTTTTATCCAATTTACTTTCTGCGTCAATATTGACTTCGTCGTGGCTTGTTTCTTCTTCCCGTTCAGCCTCGCCGTTTTCCTTTAACGTCTCTGTGGGGACGGGAAGATCAAAGAGGAATGTCAGTTGATCTCCCTCAGAATAAAACCGGGAGAAATTCTCTGCCGTAGGGGCGCTGGCCTGAATAAACGGCAGCGTGTATGCGAGGGAGCGGGTAGCCTCCTGATTTTTCATCGCATCCCGGAAAAGCGCGGAGATCCGCTCCAGCCCGGTTTGATCGAAAGCCTGTTCTGCGCCGATCAATTCCCCTGTCTGTTGATCAAGCATGTAACCCCAGTGTTCTTCCTCGATATGATCGCCGACTTTTTTCTGAATTAAATAGACAACCGACATGGTGTTCTGCGCCAAAGCTTCAGTATGATAATCCGCTTTGATCAGGATCGGTTTTGGATCTTCCTGACTGGCAGCCGGCCACTCGGCGTATGCCGTTGACAACGCGCTCATCAACAAGCCAGCCTGCTGCCGGGCTGTGGCTTGGACAGCCTGCGGTTCCTGCGGATAGAAAACGACAATTTCTGCCGCGTCTTGTTTTTCATGCAGCGCCTGATCCAACTGCCGGTCTTCTGCTTCCAGAAAGCTGGGGCGCGTGGTTTCTGACCAGCCTTGTGTGCTCAGAAACAGGGATCCGGCCACTGCTGCGCCGATTCCTGCCATGCTGAACAACAGGATTGGCAGGCGGGAACTCCGGTGCTGTCGCTTCGTGTTTTTAGCTTCGATTTTCAATCACGATTCCTCCTTTCTCCTTTTTATTGTTGCCGAATTTTGTCGAATCATGAAAAAAGCAGAGATAAGCCGGGCGTAAATCAGAGGAAAGTTTTCATTTTCAGCGAGTTTTCACAAATTTCAGAAAGCATCGCGGATAAATCGAAGAACTGTCTTTATATTGCGGACAAATTTAAAAAAGTGTCTTGCATTTCATTGGAAACTAAGGCACTATAAAATCAAAGAGACCGCTTACAAGAATGAAGGAGGAACAAGATGAGCGAAGGAAAATGGATGTGGGCTTTAGTGAAGGATAAGGCAGACGTCGGCTTAACGCTGAAACAGGTACCAATTCCGAAATGCGGCAAAAATGACGTGAAGATCAAAATCCGCAAGACGTCGATCTGCGGCACCGACGTGCATATTTATAACTGGAACGAATGGGCACAGCATACGATTCCGATCGGCTTGACCGCCGGGCATGAGTATGTCGGGGAAATCGTCGAGGTTGGCGAAAATGTCGAGGGCTTTCAGGTTGGCGACCTTGTCAGCGGGGAAGGGCATATCACCTGCGGCCATTGCCGGAACTGCCTGGCGGGACAGCCGCATTTATGCCGCAACACCCAGGGCGTCGGCGTCAACCGCAACGGTGCGTTCGCGCAGTACCTCGTGATTCCGGCGAAAAACGCGTGGCATTGCGATCCGTCGATCCGCGAGGAATTATATTCATGCTTCGATCCGTTAGGCAACGCGGTGCATACAGCACTGCAGTTCAATATGATCGGCGAGGATGTGCTGATCACCGGCGCCGGGCCAATCGGATGCATGGCGGCGGCGATCTCCCGCCATGTCGGAGCGCGGCATGTGGTCGTGACCGATGTCAACGAATACCGCCTGAACCTGGCCAGGACGCTCGGAGCGACCCGCACGGTCAACGTCGCTCAGGAGAAGCTGCCGGAGGTGATGCGTGAACTGGGCATGAAGGAAGGCTTCGACGTCGGTCTGGAGATGAGCGGCGCGCAGTCCGGCTTCAACGACATGATCGACAACATGAAAAACGGCGGCAAGATCGCGCTGTTGGGCTTACAGAAAGCGGACGCCCGGATCAACTGGGAAAAAGTCATTTTCAACGGGCTGACGATCAAGGGCATCTATGGCCGGGAGATGTGGGAAACCTGGTATAAGATGTCGACGATGCTGCAGAGCGGCTTGAACATCGACGCTGTGATCACTCATCGGTTCGATATTCAGGATTATGAAAAAGGATTCGCGGCGATGAACTCCGGACAATCCGGCAAAGTGGTGCTGGACTGGAGTTCGCTGCAGAAGGAGGAAAAAGAATGAATAAGATTGAAGCGCTGCACTATTACGCTCAGGAAGTTAAAGACATTAAAGAAGCCGGTTTGTTCAAAGGTGAAAGTCCGATCGTCACACCCCAATCCGCGCATGTGAGACTGGAAGATGGCCGTGAGGTCATCAACATGTGCGCGAACAACTATCTCGGTCTGGGCAACGATCCGCGTCTGATTCAGGCGGCACAGAAATCGTATGAGGAAAAGGGTTACGGTCTGGCTTCCGTGCGGTTTATCTGCGGTACGCAGGACAGCCACAAACAGCTGGAAGCGGCGATTTCGCACTTTCTGGGCATGGACGATACGATCCTGTATTCCTCCTGCTTCGATGCCAACGGCGGTCTGTTCGAGACAATTCTGGGACCGGAGGACGCTGTGATCAGCGATGAGCTGAATCATGCCAGCATCATCGACGGCGTGCGCTTATGCAAAGCCAAGCGTTTCCGTTATAAAAACAATGACATGGCCGATCTGCGGCTGCAGCTGATCGCTGCGGAGGAAGCCGGAGCACGGATTAAGCTGATCGCCACCGACGGTGTGTTCTCAATGGACGGCATCATCGCCGATCTGAAATCCATCTGCGATCTGGCCGACGAATTTCATGCGCTGGTCATGGTCGACGACAGTCATTCCGCCGGCTTTGTCGGAAAGCATGGCCGGGGAACGGCGGAATACTGCGGCGTGGAAGGGCGTGTGGACATCATCACCGGCACGCTGGGCAAGGCGTTAGGCGGGGCTTCCGGCGGCTTTACGGCGGCGCGTCAGGAAATTGTCGATCTGCTTCGTCAGCGCAGCCGTCCGTATCTGTTCTCCAACACCTTGGCGCCGGCCATCGTCGCCGCTTCGCTGGAAGTCTTCAAGATTCTGGAAGCCGATACCTCGCTGCGCGATCATCTTGAAGACATCACCGCTTATTACCGTCAGAAAATGACGGACTCCGGATTCGATATCATCCCGAGCGTGCATCCAATCGTGCCGGTTATGCTTTATGATGAAAAGACCGCCGGGGAAATGGCCAGACGGATGATGGACAAAGGCATCTACGTCGTCGCCTTCTCCTATCCGGTCGTCCCGAAGGGGAAAGCCCGGATCCGCACGCAGGTCAGCGCCGCGCATACCCGCGAAGACATCGACACGATTGTCCGCTGCTTCTGCGAAGTCCGCGAAGAAATGCGAAAATAAAGCAAAAAAGACCCGTTTTCGAGCAGAAAGCGGGTTTCTTTTCATTTCCAAAAACTTTTCAGTTCCTGAAAATGATTCCAGAAAGATCAAGAAAGCCTCAGAGTGAAGCCATGATCTGGATATATTGTGTTTATTTTGTGAAATCATTGTGATTATATTCACTTGACGGATGAAGAGATTTCTGTAAAATAGGGGTTGTAGAGGAGATCTACATAGGAGGAAACATGAACAACAAATTTGTGAAGGTCGGTCTTGCGGGTTTATTAGCGGCAAGCATGACTGCTTGCTCAAATACGCCTGCGGAACCAAGTCAGGAAAAAACTCCTGACACGGCAAACTCCGGCGTCTATGACGTCAAGGGTACAGGTTATGGCGGAGAGATGAATCTGAAAGTCACGATCGCCGATCAGAAGATTACGGACATCGAGCTGGTGGACAGCCACGAAACCAATGTCGTCATTGATCGCGCGTTCCCGGTGATTAAAGAGAGAATTCTGGAAGCCAACTCGCCGGTCGTTGACAGCGTGACGGCTGCGACATTCTCGTCGTTTGGCGTGAAGGCTGCGGTTGCGGATGCGATGAAGCAGGCGGGCATGGATGTGGAAGACATCACAATGACCACGCAGGGACCGGAAAAACCAGCGTCTCAGCGTGAAGCGGAAACCTGCGATATCGTCGTTGTCGGCGGCGGTCCTTCGGGATTAGCGGCAGCCATCGGCGCGAAGCAGACCAATGCGAACGCCAACGTGATTCTGGTTGAAAAACTGGATATCCTGAGCGGCAACGGCAAATTCGATATGAACTTCTTCGATATCATCAATACCGAAGCTCAGAAAAAAGCGGGCAATGAGGAATGGACGGTCAATCAGGTCGAAAACTTCATTGAAAGCAAGTCGAAATCCGGCGAAAGCGCCGAACGCATCGAAGTCTGGGCCAACCAGGAAAACGAACTGGATGCCTGGCTGCGCGCGATGGGCGTCGAGCTGAACTACAACTATGGTGGAACCAACCACATGGCGGAAGACAACCAGTATTCCGGCGAAGTCATTCAGGCAGGTCTGGAAAAGACGGCGAAGGACCTGGGCGTCGATATCCGCACCGGCACTAAGGGTGAAGATCTGATTCTGGACGGCAAGGACGTCATCGGCGTGAAAGTCACAAACAACGATAACGAATCGTATGACATCAATGCGCAGGCAGTCATCATCGCGACCGGCGGCTTCTGCAGCAACAAGGAGCTGTTAGCCGAATATGCTCCGGGCTACGAAGTCATGAATACGTCGAACCAGATGGGCACGACGGGCGACTTTGTCAAAGTCTTTGAAAAGAACGGCTTCCAGATGGAAAACATGGGCAAGATGAGCGTGTTCTCCAACATCATCGTTCCACGCCGGGATCTGACAGGCGGTGCGGACATGAATCTGTTAGTCAACAAAGCCGGCGAACTGCTGAACGACAACAACGGCGGACTGGATCGCGCAGCGATGGTTCAGGGTCAGTTGGATGGCGCGGCTTTCTATATCACAGATAAGACGGGCTACGATTCATTCTATCGGATCCGCAAGCATGTCGGTCTGGGCTACTATGCGGAAGGCAAGACGATTGAAGAACTGGCGGAAGCGCTGGGTGTTGATGCGGCTGGGTTGAAGGCCAGCATTGAACAGTACAACGCAGATGCGGAAGCGGGCGCAGAAAACGCGGTCTTGGGCGAAGTTCCTTCCCGTGCATTGGATGCGGAAGGTCCGTACTACGGCGTTCGCGTCGAACCGGCAAATCACATGACCAAGGGCGGCGTTGTCGCTAACGAAAAAGCACAGGTTCTCTACGAAGACGGCACTGTCGTCAAGGGTCTGTACGCTTCTGGAGAAGTGACATGGCAGTCCGGCGGTTATTCCCAGTCGGTTGTCTTTGGTAAGGTCGCGGGCGAAAACGCTGCGGCAGAACTGAAATAAATCTGAACTTAAGACGTTGTTTAAGGTTCTCACCCGATTTGGGGGAAAGACTTGAAACTTCTTACAAACAAGCAGGCAGGACAGAGATATCAAGCTTTGTTCTGCCTGTTTTTTAATTTTTACGCAAAGCAAAACCGTAAAAAGGACAGGCAGCCCGCTGATCTCAGGTTCTTAATCGGATTTGGGCAAAAATAAAAAGGGCGGGCAAGATAACGTTTTATATCAAGCTTTATCTTGCCTGCTTCTTTGCATGGAAATGCTATTCCTGTCCTAAACCGGGTAAGAACCTGATCTCAGCCGTTGAATCCGCTACTTTGATCAGGCGTGATCGCTTGAATCATTTATTCTTCGAAGGTGGATTGGTTATCGTAGCTTTTTAGAAAAATGTGTAATTTCAAACCATAAAACAGTCGTAAATGGATTTCAATGCAATCGGAGCGATCAGAAACAGGCGTTACACTTTATTTATCTGACGATTGTTTTCCATAAAAACAGAAATAATCGACCTCGCTTATTCCTTCACGCTTGAATTCCGGCTTGTGCGAAGATCGAGAACATTATAAAATGAAATTATGAAAATCGCTTATTGTGAAGATGAAAAAACTCAGAAAGCGATTCTGGAAGAATCGCTTGGCCGTTGGGGCAAAACAGATCTGGTCTGGTATGAAAGTGCAGAACAGATGCTTTTTGAGTGCGACGGCCGATATCCGTTTGATTTGATCATCCTCGATATCCAGATGAAGAAACAGAACGGGATGGAGCTGGCGCGCAAGATCCGTCAGACTGACGCGCAGGTACCGATCTTGTTTTTAACGGCGATCAAGGAGTATGTGTTTGAAGGTTATGAGGTCAAAGCTCTGCGGTATCTGATCAAACCAGTTCAGGATACGGCGTTGTTCGCGATCCTCGATGAAATTCAATCTGCAGCTCAGCACTCGATTTTATTAAACGGAAGTCGGATTAACCTGAATGATCTAATTTATGTGGAAGCGGAAGCCCACTATTGTCATCTTGTTTTTGAAGATCATCGGCAGAAAGAGAAGATCGGCATCCGGGAGCTGAAGGCGATGCTGGACGAAACGTTTGTGATGATTCACCGTTCGTATCTGGTCAATATCGCCAAGGTGGATCAGATCCGCCGTGAGGATATCTCTGCGGGTCCGTTTACGCTGCCGGTCGCCCGGTCGCAGTTAAAGATTGTCAACGAGGCGTTCATTCAATATAACAAAGGAACAGGCTTATGATCGCGGTTTATCTTGTGGAGTGTTTGCCGGGAATCGGACTGATGATTCTGCTCTGGCTGCGGTTTCAGCGAAAAAGTCTGGCACTGGATTTGGCGGTGCTGGCCGGCGCGGCACTCAGTTATATGGGAACCCGCTCCTTTCTGCCGTTTTTCTGCGTTGCTTATCTGCTTTGTCTTGTCCTTGAACAGCAGCGAAGTCAGAGCCGGCCGGCGATTCTGGCGGTGATCGGCGTGAGTATGCTTTTCCTCGTCGGCTGCGGTGTATTGCAGGATCAGCTTCTGCTTTTTCTGATGATCAGCCTTTTGCTTTACGGCGTCGGCTGCGAAAACCAGCGGTTGCTGCGGCGCAGTTATGAAGACCGGATGATGGAATATCAGAATAAAATTCTGGTCCAGCAGATGGAGGAAGTCAATAATATCTATCAGATTATGCGCGGCTGGCGGCATGATTATCACAATCATTTACAGAATCTGAAAGCCCAGCTGCGGATGAATCAAATCGAGGAAGCGAAGAACTATCTGAACGCACTGGAACAGGATCTGGAAGACGTCTATGAGCTGGTGGACAGCGGCAACCTGAACGTCGACGCGATCCTGAATTCAAAACTGTCGATGGCGATCAAGAAAGAGATCGCGCTGGACTACAAAGCGACCGTGCCGAGTCAGCTTACCGTCGCCGATCTGGATCTGTGCGTGATTCTGGGAAATCTGATCGACAATGCGATGGAAGCGTGCGAAGGGTTGGCGTCGGACCGGTTTATCCGTTTATATATCGGCGTCTTTAAGCAGCAGCTTTACATCTCCGTTGCCAATGCGACCGCGGAGGTGGTGCGGAAGATGGATGATGAATACATCACGCATAAACGAGGCAACCATGGGCATGGCTTACTGCGCATCAATCGGGAAGTGGAGAAGTACGGCGGGTATATCAACCGCAAGAATGAGCCGGGGATCTTCGTCACAGAAATTATGCTTCCTTTATAAGACCATTCGTGCATGAAATTTTGCATTTCGTGCACTTTTTTCTTATTCGGCACTGTTTTTCTTTATAATCAAAATGAAGATAACGACAGGAAGGGGCGTCATTATGAAATACAGTGTGCGCAGCACCTATCATCTGGTCTATTCCCAAATGTGGGACTTTGATCGGAAATTAATATATTACGGAATCGCCGAGGTACTGTTTTCCGCCATAACGCCGTTGGTCGGAGTGTTCATGCCATCGCTGATCATTGCCTGTCTGGAACAACAGGCCGGCGTGCAGACTTTGATCCTCGTTTGTCTCAGCGCGTTTTTAGTCTACGGCGTGATCAACGGGATTCAGACCTTTTTAGAGAGTCGCTCGTCAACACAGTTTATCCTCTTTCGTTTAAAAAAGTTCTGGAGTGAAATGTTCCGCAGCACGATTACGCGGGACTATCAGAATGTGGAAGATTATAAAACACAGATCCAGATTGCGAAAACGGAGGAATGTTTATCGTCCAACGATCACGGTTTGGAAGGGTTTTGCCACCACAACATCAAGCTGGCCGTGAACCTTTTCGGCTTAACGTTGTACTCTCTGGTTATCGGGAAGACGAACATTCAGCTGATCGGCCTGTTATTGGGGTTATCGGTAATTCAATATTTTATTTATCACTATGCCTGGAAAAAAGAAGCGGCGACCATGGAGGAGTCCGGTCAGATCGTGCGGTCAATCTGGTATCTGCATAAGGAAACCTACAATGTGGCAACGGGGAAGGATATCCGCTTATATGGAATGCGAAACTGGATGGCTGAATTCTATCGAAGCCTGATCCGCCGGCTGGAAAAGATTGAAGGAAAGGTCCGGAGCGCTTATTTTATTTATGACATGGCGGGTATTTTCATTCAGGCGGTCCGGGATCTGGCGGCTTACAGCTGGCTGATTCTGAGTCTGATGCACGGTATGAGCATCGCGCAATTTGTCTTTCTGTTAGGCGTGATCAGCGGCTTTTCCACATGGTTTTCCACAATCAGCGAAATGATATCGTTGTTGAGCAACGATCTGATGCGGATTGGTTATTACCGCGATTATACGGAATCGGAAGTGGTTCATGCAAAACATGCGGAACCTCAGGATGCATCGGAATCCATGACCATTACCTTTGATCATGTATCGTTTCAATATGACAAACAACGCAAGGTTCTGGATGATTTTAATCTGACGATCCCAGCGGGGCAGAAAGTTGCGCTGGTAGGAATTAACGGGGCTGGCAAAACGACGCTGGTCAAGCTGTTATGCGGCCTGTATCGGCCGGACAGCGGCCGGATTTTACTGAACGGTCGGGAGCTAACGGAGAACAACCGGGAAGCGTTCCAAAAACAACTGGCGGTGGTGTTTCAGGATGCGATGATCATGTCGGTGACGATCGCTGAAAACATCTCCGGCAAAAATCTGGAAAACACGGATTGCGAAAAAGTGGTCGAGGTATTGAAGCGGGCGAATCTCTGGGAGAAGGTCAGTCGTCTGCCGCTGCAGGAAAAAACCTATCTTGGAAAAGATCTGAACACAGACGGAATTCAACTTTCCGGAGGCGAGGTTCAGCGATTGATTCTGGCACGGGCTTTATATAAGGAAGCAAAGATGCTGATCCTCGATGAACCGACAGCCGCGCTGGATGCGATCGCTGAAAGCGAGATGTATAAAATGGTGAACAATCTGGTCGAAGACCACACGGCGTTGTTTATATCCCATCGTCTGTCCTCTACCCAGTTCTGCGATCGGATCCTGTTTCTTGAACACGGGATGATTGTGGAAGATGGCACCCACGAGGAATTGATGAAGCGGAAAGGCAAATATGCCAGGATGTTTGAAGTTCAAAGCCAATATTATCAGGAAGGAGGGGAAGTCTATGAGTTTGAAAACAGCCTGGCAGGAAACCTGTAAATTCATCCGGATGATGCAGAAGAGCGAACCCCATGTGATCGCCTATCTGATCCTGACCGCTGCGATTACGGCGGCCGTGCCCTTTCTGCCGATTTACTTCTCCGCTCAGATTTTAAATTTCCTGATCGCCGGTCAATTTCCGCAGGCAATGCAGAACGTTTACTGGATGATCGGTTTCAGCGTTATTCTGGGGTTGAGCAGTAAGGCTTTGAATCAACGTTTTCTTAAGCTGCGCGATCTGTCGAAATACAAAATCCGTCAGCGTGTTCTTGAAAAAGCCTATCAGATTGAATATGAAGAATTGGAAAAAGCAGAAACGATCGACGAAATTCGCAAGGCGGATCAAGGCAGTAACGGCGGTGGCGGTACGGGGGAACAGCTTCGGGATCTGCTTCAATTTCTGACGATGTTCTTCTCCATGCTTTATTCTTTGGTCTTTGTCGCTGTTTTGTTAGTTCAGATTTTTACGCGGGCGCAGGACTATTGGATGCCGATAGGCTGTTTAATCTTCCTTTTCGTTGTATATGTGGTGGTCATTGTGATCGGATCACGATTGAGCGCGAAAGCAGGAAGACTGCTTCAGAAAATGAAACGGGATAACGTCCATAACAACGCGATGTGCGGGTATATCGGCAATCTGGGAATGAGTATTCAAAATGGCAAGGATATCCGGTTATATCAAATGAAGGATTTCCTGATGGAACTCTTTGACAAGACGCTGATAAGCTCCCGGCTTTATATTGCCTGGGGCACAACCAACGGCAAGATCAACGGCGTCATCACCTTTCTGACGCAGCTGGCTTCCGGGATGACCTATCTGGTCATCGGCATCATCGCGATGCAGGGTACCATCGGCATCGGCGAGGTCATGTTGTACGCCAACGCGATCCTGCGCTTCACGACCTCGTTAGTCACACTGGCGGCCAGCTATAACAACATCGCCTATCGTTACGAATACCTCAACAGCTATGAAGCCTTCATTCAACGTCCGAATATGAGCTATGAAGGGACGCTGCCGGTGGAGAAACGGGATGACGGCGAATATCATCTGACCTTCGATCATGTTTCTTACCGCTATCCGGGCCAGAGTGAAAACGCGCTGAAGGATATCTCCTTTGATCTGGAACTGAAGAAACACTTTGCGGTCGTCGGGCGCAACGGCGCAGGGAAAACGACGTTCATCAAGCTGATGTGCCGGCTGGCGGAACCGACGGAGGGAAGAATCCTGCTGAATGGGATTGATATCCGAAAATACGCGTTTGAAGAATACGTTCAGATCTTCTCCGTCGTTTTCCAGGATTTCAAGCTGATGGAAATGCCGCTGGGCGAAAATCTGGCGGCCTCGGCCCATGTCGATGAACAGAAGGCGATGCAGGTACTGGAGGAAGTCGGACTGAGCGCCAGAGTCGCGGGTATGGAAAAAGGATTGAAGACGCTGCTGGGCAAAGAAAACGGTGAAGGCATCCTGCTCAGCGGTGGGGAAGCTCAGAAAGCCGCGATCGCCCGAGCGCTGTATAAGGATGCGCCCGTCGTGATTCTTGACGAACCGACGGCGGCGCTGGATCCCCTGGCAGAAGCGGAAATCTATGAAAATTTCAACGAACTGGTGAAGGATAAGACTTCGATCTTTATTTCACACCGCATGAGCAGCTGTAAGTTCTGTGATGAAATCGTCGTGTTCGACCACGGACAGATCGTCCAGCGCGGAACCCATGATCAGCTGGCCGGGCAGCCGGGCTTGTATCAGGAACTGTGGGAAGCGCAGGCGCAATATTACAGGCATCCTCCGCAGACGCTGGAAATGATTGGATCGCAAGCATAAACGGAAGGCAGGCCACGCCTTACGGATCGGAAAAGCGAAGAGAAACTGTTCGCTTTCCCGGTCTTTTTCTTATCCTGACGAAAAGTGGTAAAAGAGTGGGCAAAGTGGGAAAGCAGAGGATGAAGTCTGGCAGATTGATTGTTTTTTAGCCGGGGTAAGGTTACAATGAAACTAAAGAAAGAAGGGTTATCATGAAGATTGGAATTGGCTATTTACAAAGTATGAACGCGGATATGGAAGACCGCGATGTGCTGAACCGGAACTATCTGCAGGAATTATCCAAACGCTGCGGCCACACGTTGGAAATCGTACCGGCGGAAGCCTTGAAAGACGAAGCGATGACCGTTGTGTTTGTGGGTGGGGGCGGAACGGAGGGTCGCTTCCTCAAGCTGGAGCCATATTTAAAGGCACCGGTTTTCCTGTTGACCTCCGGCGAAAATAATTCGCTGGCGGCGTCGATGGAAATCCTGTCCTATCTGCGCCAGAAGGGCGTGCAGGCGGAAATCCTGCATGGGGATCTGGACGATACCGCGGCCCGGTTAGCGGATCTGGTTCAGGTGTTCAAAGTCAAGCGGGAGCTGCAGGGGCTGCGCTTGGGCAGCGTCGGCGAGCCTTCAGACTGGCTGATCTCCAGTCATGTGGACGCTCGGGAAGTCCGGGAGAAGACCGGAATTGAGCTCGTTACGATTTCGATGGACGAATTCTTTGCGGAGATTGAAAAACATCAGGTCGAGGAAAACGAATATACCCGGCAGCTGCGCCAGCAACCGTGGCCGGAAGCGGAAATGCAGAAATCACTGGAAATCTACGGCGCGCTCAAGCGGATCTGTCAGAAATATCAGCTGGCCGGAGTCACGGTGCGCTGCTTTGATCTGTTAGGTCCGGTCAAGAGCACCGGCTGTCTTGCCTTGGCAATTCTTAACGCCGAGGGTGTTTATGGCGGATGCGAAGGGGATATGCCGTCATTGATCGCGATGACGCTGATCGGCAAGCTGACGGATCAGCCGGTCTTTATGTGCAATCCGTCGCGGATTCTCTCCCGGCAGAAACAGATCATCTTCGCGCACTGCACGCTGCCGCTGACCATGCCGAGCGCTTTCCGGCTGATGACGCACTTTGAATCCGATCTGGGCGTTGCGCTGGCCGGCCATTTAAGAGAAGGCGACGCGACGGTCTTCAAGTGTTCCGCGCTGATGGACCGTTACTTTGTCCAGGATGGCGAAATTGTCGAAAATCTGAACGAAAAACACCTGTGCCGCACACAGATCCGGGTTTCGCTGCCGCAGGGATTGGACACGCTGCTGCGCGAGCCGATCGGGAATCATCATCTGATCGTGCTGGGTCATTATGCCCGCCGCGTGCAGGAGTTCTTCCGCTTTCGCTGAGCGCCAGCCAGAATTTACTAATAAAAATTTCATAAGTCGTAAGTAAAATTTAAGATATTCCTTAACGTTATCCTTTATAATAAAAGCGGAAACGAGGTGCAGGAAATGAAAAAAACAGTCGCAGCAGCTTTGGTGCTGATCTTGTTGATCAGCGGTTGTCAGAATAAGGAGAAGCCGCAGCCCACCGAGAACGGCATGCTTCCGGCACCCGAGGAACAAGTGATCAACAACGAACAGCCGGGAATTGACCTGGCGTCGGCGAAGCTGCAGATCACGCAGACCGCGCCAATCCGGATCGCTTCGGAAACCGTCCGGCTGTCGATCAGCGAAGAAACGCTGGACGGCTGTACGATGGACGCGTGCGAGGAAGCGAAGAAGGCCGGTCTGAAAGGCACGGTCATCTTAGCGGGAACCAAGCTGAATCCAGGGCTGTCCCTCTTTCAGCTGTTTACCGAGGAAGCGATGAACGCCAAACCGCTGACCACAAGCAAGGGCAGCTGGAACGCGGAACAGTTAAAAGAACATCAGATCTGGACTAACGGCACAGTGTCCTTAGTCAATATGAACAATTTGATCGGCCGTACTGAAGGCGAAGATCAGCGGACAATCGCGGATCAGATGACGCGCTGGGTTTACGACGAAACTGCCGCGGTCGGCGAAATGCTTCAGGATTACCGCGTGCCGAGTCCCGCTTTATTCAGCGATCTGGACGCCGAAAGCAAGCAGATTGAAAATCTGAAAGTGACGGTCGCGTATCTCAAGCAGACATCCTTCCCGTCCGGAATTGAACGCACATTCCAGTCGATTGACGGACTGACGCTCAACGGCGATGGGTATGTCGTTTCCCTGAGCTTTAACAAAAAGGGAAAAGAAACGGTATCGCTGCCGGTCTTCATCGTTCAGCAGTACAACAAGGACACCCTGAAACCGGAAAGCTATTTCAACCTTCAGGATCAGACCGTGCTGATCACCAAGCTGAGCAGCGACGCGGTTCTTGAAGAAACACCGGAGCGGAAGGTGGTCGACGTTGCGGTTCCGTTCTATGAAGGCCAGGATCTGGCGGAACGCTTCGCGAACGCCGTCGGCAGTAAGGAAAAGAAAAAGGATTACGCCTGGGCGAAAGAGGTCGTAGCGCAAATGCGGACACAGCTGGTCGATTTCTACGCGAACCAGATTGGAAAATAAACAGAAAAAGCAAGGATGGATTAAAATTCCGCCTTGCTTTTTTTGTTAAAACGAGTTAGTCTGAGGTGCAGTGAAAAACATGATTTTAAAAAAAGCAGTGCAAGGAAAGATCTGAATTCTCACGCCCGCGTTGCACTGCTTTTCCACCCCCACTGACGGCGCAGCCTTTTTTGACACACAGGATAAACCGTTGATCAGGCATGAATCATCCTTCTAAAGAAAAGAGGGTTCATTCTTCACTCCCCCTCCCTGGATCCCGGGGTGGATGTTGTTCATTGATAGATCAGTGTTCCTGTCCTCATTATAAGGCGTAGGCCGGAAAAAGCAGAGACAGAGGGAAAAAGAAAAACCGGGCTTGTTTTAACCCGGTTGGCTGGCAGGAAAAGGAACTTGTGATGTCTGCGGTCAAATGTCGATGCCCAGCCAGGCTTTGATCGCCAGACCGACCAGAAAGGAAATCACGGCGACCGAGCCGGAAATCACAAACATCTCAAGAAACCGCTGCTTGAAATTGTAGTCCTTGGCGACGGAAATATAATAATTGAAAACCAGAATAATCAGCGTCACCGTGACTAACAGCGCGATCAGCGCCGGGATGTAGGCTTCCGCCGGAAGCAGTAAATACGGCAGGCTCATCAAAGCGACGGTGATCATATACATGACGCCGGTATACAGACACGATTTGACAGCCTGCGGGTCATTGTCACTCTTGGCGGAGAGATAGGCCGAAGCGGTCATCGAGAAGGTCGCGGAAACGCCGGTGATCAAGCCGGACAGAGCGACCAGCCGGTTGTTCTGCAGGGCGAAGGTCAGGCCGGCCAGCGTTCCGGTCAGCTCGACTAAGGCATCGTTCATGCCCAGCACCATCGAACCGACAAACTGCAGGCGTTCCTCATCAAGCATCGCCAGCAAGGCTTGTTCATGCCGCTCTTCATCCTCGGCGATTTTCTCGGCTTCCGGAATTTCCTGAATTAAGCTCGTATAGGCTTTATCCGCCTTGTCCTCGCCGTTTTCCATCAGTTTCAGAGCGAAGGTATAGCCGAAAATTTTAGAAAGCAGGCTGTACCAGAACACCTTGCCGGTGTTCGGCTTGGGCTGCAAGCCGGTATATTTTCCCCACAGCTTGCCATGCGAGGCTTCTTCCTGGGCAATTTGAATCAGGATCTTGCGGTCTTCCTCCGACTTGACCGTCGCTGCGATTTTTTGATAGATATGATATTCGTCAATTTCATTCTGCTGCATCCGAATCAGGGTTTTCAGGGCAGCTCCGGAACATTCATTCATGTGGTTTACCCCCTATTTCTGTACTTCATATTACACTATTTGACGGAAGAATTCAAAATGGAATGGAAAAGAAACGGGCGGACAGCCGGCAAACAAAAGCGAAAACACCGCGGAAGTTCTCCCAGCTTAAAATAAGCGGCTGCGGCAAGGACGGAAAACGAAAATCAGAGCGGCAGTCAGGGGAGAATCAATCAACCGGCGAGCAGTCGATAAAGTTCAGCGGCAGTCCTTCAAGCAGCTTTTCCGCCATCGCAACCCGGCTGAAATCCTGAAGTACCAGCGGTGCATGCGCATCCCATCCATAACATACCGGACACTGCATGGCGGCGGCGATCTCCCAAAACTTCCGGAACGGATAGGCGCAGGTCGTTTCCGTGGATGCTGGATCAGTCGTGCTGATTCGGTATTCGTGCTGGCCGTAATGTACGCCGTTCAGGTTGATTTCCAACGGAATCCCCGTCCTTGCACTGACCGTGCAGATCCGCTTGGCCGCTTCCGCGCAGGCGGGGGTGAAGGTGCGGCGGCCAAGCATGAAGTAATCCGGATGGGCAATCAGACTGAACCAGCCGGTCGCTACGGCTTTTTCAATTTGACCGGCATAGAACAGCACGTCTTCATCATTATTATAGGCGTCGTAATCATAGACCAGCTCATAAGCTGGATTCGTTTCGATCGCTTTGAAATGTTGACCGAGAATCAGATAATCAACTTCGCCATGGAGTTGTTCCAACAGTTCCTGATGATCCTCGAGATACTCCGCTTCATAACCAAACCGCAGCGTGATCCAATCTTGATATTTGACTTTTAACTTGATCATGGAATCAACGTATTCCTGACGCTGGTCATAGGCCATGCGGCAGGTTGGCAGATGCAGCTCGGGATAGGGCATGTGATCGCTGAAACCGAGCAGCTCAAAACCGGCCTCGATCGCGCTGAGTACCATCTGATCATCAGTGCCGCTGGCATGACCGCAGCGGAAGGTGTGCGTGTGCAAATTGAATTTCTGCATGGTAAGTTCTCCTTTGACCGGCATCGTGCAGGTTAAGTTCAGTGTAACGGATGTCCGGCATCAAAGCAATCCTATTTCCTATTCCGCGGCAGCGGTTGATCCAGAACTTTGAAAAGCAGGCTGATTCAGCGGAGAATGCGATCAGAATCCGGGAGTTCCGGGTTATTTTGGCTAAAGACAGCGCCTGTATTCTATGATACAATAGCGGAGAAAAAGGGGATTTTATCAACCATGAAAGAAAGAGAAAAGTTATCTTCCCGGCTGGGATTTATTTTAATATCCGCAGGCTGCGCGGTCGGTCTGGGCAACGTCTGGCGGTTTCCGTTTATTACAGGCCAATATGGCGGCGGAGCGTTTGTCTTAATCTATTTGTTTTTCCTGATCCTGCTGGGGTTGCCGATTATGGTCATGGAATTTTCTGTCGGCCGGGCGTCGCGCAAATCAGTTTCGCATTCCTTCGACGTCCTGGAGCCGAAAGGGACGCGCTGGCATGGGTTTAAAGCCATGGCGGTCAGCGGCAACTACATTCTGATGATGTTCTATACGGTGGTCGGCGGCTGGATGATGAACTATGTGGTTAAAATGAGTTCCGGCAGTCTGAATGGTTTGGAAGCGGCGGACGTGTCTGGGGTGTTTGATGCCATGTTGAAATCCCCGGCGCAGCAGATCGGGTTTATGGTGCTGGCGGTCCTGCTGGGATTTCTGGTCTGCCGGTTAGGCTTGAAGAACGGTGTGGAACGGGTATCCAAGGTCATGATGTCCTGCCTGTTTCTGATCATGATCGTGCTGTGCATTCGTTCGCTGACCTTGCCGAATGCGATCGAAGGATTAAAGTTTTATCTGATTCCGGATTTTAACCGGATGCTGGAGGCGGGCATCAGCAACGTCATTTTCGCGGCGATGAGTCAGGCATTCTTCACGTTGTCGATCGGTATGGGATCGCTGGCGATCTTCGGCAGCTACATCGGTAAAGAACGCAGCCTGTTCGGCGAGAGCTTAAATATCATGGCGCTGGATACCGTGGTTGCGCTGCTTTCCGGGCTGATCATTTTTCCGGCCGCGGCGGCTTACAACATACCTGTCGATTCCGGACCGGGACTGGTGTTCATCACGCTGCCGAATATCTTCAACTCAATGCCCGGCGGGCAGATTTGGGGAACGTTGTTCTTCATCTTCCTGTCGTTTGCCGCGCTGACGACGATCATCGCGGTATTTGAAAATATCGTGGCCTTCGCAATGGATTCAGGGATGTCGCGGAAGATGTCGGTAGGGATGAATATTATTCTGCTTCTGGTCTTATCACTGCCTTGTGCGCTGGGCTTCAATCTGTGGAGCGGCTTCCAGCCGTTGGGCGCCGGCAGCACGATTCAGGATCTGGAGGATTTTATCGTTTCCAGCAACATTCTGCCGTTGGGTTCGTTGATCTACCTGATGTTCTGTACGCGGAAATGCGGGTGGGGCTGGGATGCGTTCATCGAGGAAGCGAACGCCGGAAAAGGACTGCGCTTTCCAGAGAAGATCCGCGGCTATCTGCGCTGGGGTCTGCCGTGCATTGTCATCTTCATCTTTTTCCAGGGCTACTATGCCAAGTTCACCGGCTTCGCGCAGTTCTGGCTGCCGTTAATCATCGTGGCCGGCATCATGATGTTCCCGCTGAGCGCCTGGCTGAGTCAGCGTAAATCGTAATAAAAACCCTCGTCTAATTGACTCTTCTATCAGGGAGTTGATTTTGGACGGGGGTTTTCTTTGTGCTTTGCGAACGTTCTTTTCATTTGGAACAGCCAGACTTCGCGGGAAACAGGAATCCGTGCCGGAATCCGGGGAGGGACAACCCTCTTTTCAAAAGTTCAATTATTCTTTCCTTTTCCAGCCAGTTTATTCTTTGTCCAGTCGGCAATACTTCACGAAATGACTCACGGAAAAATGCTTTGGGATTGCCTTCCTGAGTAAGAAAATAATTTCCAACGACCGCTTCCCAATGTCCGCATAAAGATATTTTTTGTGGATTTTTATTTCTCTTGATCGAAAAAATACAACCAATATCCATCCCTGATTTTCCTTTCAAGCTCAGTGGCGTGTTATCTTATTTTTTCTTTTTTGTTTTGATGAATATTTGAAGATCAACCTATGAGTTCAGGCTGAGTCAAAATTAAAACCAACATGGCAATTATAAACGGCAAGGCCACGAACAGAAAGTTGGGAATTCCTTTTGGATTGTCGTAATCTGTATAGATTCTCTTTCCCAGATAGTAAATTTTGATTGTTTCTGGAAAAGTAGTTCTTCCATCTACTCGAAATTGGACTATTTTAGTTCTCTTTCGTCTGCCCTTTATTGAATACGAATACCGCACAGCTTCGATTCCACTACCATCAGCATAATAGTAGCTTTTTTGACTGCCTGTTATCGTTGCATCAACAACCTGCCCTGATTGTTTTGCTTTTTCAATTTTCTTTTCTTGTCCCCATCCGATAATTTTTTTATTAAGCAAAATGATCTCAATAATCCATACCATGACAAAGGTCAGCAAAGCCGGAGCTGCAGGAATAATCAACTGCATGGCTTGTTTCCAGAGTTCTTCTTCACTCGTAAGCATTTTCCTACTCCCTATCCAGTTCTCATTGATGGAGAAATTATACCATCTTTCATATCAACAAAAAACAGAAGTTCTGTGTTTAACGTAAGTCAACACAAAAACTTCTGTTTTAAGAATTTGGCATAAATGAACTTCGTTTGATTAGAGAGAACGGGCGCGCTCAACCCGGCGGAGCTTGCCTTTGACAGAAAGCTCTCCCGCTCGGATTAACGGCTGTGGATCGGCTTGAATCAGCGTAATAAAGGTCACCCGTTCCTGTACTTCGATCGTTCCGATCTGTTCTGCACGATACCCCACGCTGCATAAAGCGCCGACAAAATCACCAGGGCGCAGCTTATGCTGCCGGCCGGCCCGGATTAAGATCGTCGCTTTGTTTTGTTTCAGTTCAGCCGCTTTCTCCGGCT
The DNA here is from genome assembly GCF_900120005.1 of Holdemania sp. Marseille-P2844. Taxonomy (GTDB): domain Bacteria; phylum Bacillota_I; class Bacilli_A; order Erysipelotrichales; family Erysipelotrichaceae; genus Holdemania. The sequence goes on along the minus strand of NZ_LT635453.1, from coordinate 76,412 downwards.
GGCTTTGATTTTTTGTTTTCCAATGCGCTAATCCTGAGTGATCATCCAACGGATCCAGTTCGAAAGTTTCATCCTGAATTTCCAACGTTTCCAGAAAGGACGAGTAGCGGTTTTGCTGATTGGGCGTGAGGAGGGCAACCGAGGTACCCGGCTGATCAATCCGTCCGCAGCGCCCGCAGCGGTGAATGAAGGATTCCAGATTCAATGGCAGATCCCAATGCACAATCAGCGATAAACCGTCGATATCCAGACCCCGCGCCGCCACGTCAGTCGCGCATAAGACCCGCAGTTGTCCCTGACGAAATTGTTTCAACACGGCAAACCGCTGATCCTGTTCCATCCCGCCGTGCAGGGCATCCGCACAAACCCCTTTTTTCTTGAGTTGTTCTGCGACTTCTTCCGCCATCACCTGCCGGTCGCAGAAAACAATCGCGGAGGGTGCTTGGATTGTGGAGAAGACATGAAGCAGACCGGTAAGTTTTTCAGTGTTGGAAACCGTCAACGAGGTCAGGCGGATATTCTGATTTGTCTGGCGAGGCGAATCAATCTGGATCATCAAAGGATCGTGAACCGTGATTTCCGCCAACTGTAAAATTTCCGGACTTAGGGTTGCGGAAAACAAACAAGTTTGAATGGGGGAAGGAAGCTTTTCTAAAATCTGATGAACGGTTTCTGTCAGCCCCAGCGAGAACATCTGATCCGCTTCATCCAGAACGACCATTTTCAGCTGGGAGAGATCGAGCGTTCCCTGTTCTATATGATCCCACACCCGGCCCGGGGTACCGACGACAATCTGAACTCGCTGCTTCAGCTGGTATTTCTGACTTTTCATCGGCTGCCGGCCAACCAGCCGTGCACACGTCAGACGTCGGAACAAACTGAAATTCTGGATTTCCTGAGTGATCTGATCAGCCAGTTCACGCGTCGGAGCGAGGATTAACGCCTGCGGAAGCCGGTCTTCAAAATGACATTGTTGGCAAACGGGGAGGGCGTAGGCTGCGGTTTTTCCTGAGCCGGTCTTCGCCTGGACCAGACAATCCCGTCCCTGAAGAAAAGAGGGAATCACCTGTTCCTGAACCGGGGTGGGCTGCGTGTAGTGCAGCGCTTCAACCGCCTGACGCAAATCGGCTTCCAGTAGTTCAAATACGTTGTTGTTATTCATCGGGAGAACCTCCTGTCAAGTTTCTTATAATAAAGAATAAGATCAATAAGTCTGGCTCTCAGCATATCAGCAGAAGCCCAAAAACACAAGGATTAAATCAGGTCTACAAATGTAATATTATCGTAAGGTTTTCTGATGAGCGGCCATGCTACAATGAAAAAAGGAAGAATCTGGGGTGATATCGAATGAAACAGCGGAAAGACCGGATTATTTCGTCAGCCATTTTATTTTCTGTGATCCTGGCCGGCGTCTGCGTCGTCTGGTGGGGATATGCATCGCAGTATCAGAAAATTTTAGGAACAAGTCCTTTCTCACCGATGCTGCAAAAGCCTTCCTCTGCATTGGTCTTTACCGTTTTGACCGCAGGGTTGACCGCCGGGATCTTTGTTTTCTTATTCAGAAAGAAACTTCCGTTTTTTCAGCTGCGGACAGCCGCGGCGGGGATTATGACGACGCTTGTTTTGATCAGGGCAATGGAATGGGCTAACGAATCTGATTTTCCCAGTATCCTTGCTTTCCTCTCACCGTTAAGCATGCGATATCTGTTTATTTCTCAAAGTCGTGCGCATTGGACTGATGTCCACTTTTCTTTCATTCTGACTTGTATGCTCTGCGGAATTCTTTTGTCTGTTTTGATTGTCAGAAAACAAGTTCATTGGAGCTGGACGGCGGTTCGCATGACGATTCTGGCGAATGTATTTGCGATCGGTACGATCCATGGCGGAATGCTTACGTTATATCCTTATGTTCTGGAAGTTCTGATCGAAATTCTCATTGCGGAACAAATCATTCAGGGGATACAGCGCTGGATTGAAAAATGAAAGGGGGAAGTAAAAATGAACTCACAAGGACCGACAATTTTATGCCGCATTTGTAGTTGGCTGCTAATCTATTTATCCCTCGTGCTGGGCTGCTGGCATTTTAATGGGGGATGTCGATTTTTCCACTTTTATGGAGATGTCCGCATCATTCCGGGGATGTTGACGCTCTTTATTCTTATAGGAATGTCGATTCTGGGAGCGGTCTTATTTATCCTCAGCGATTCCATACACGCTTTGGCAGGATTCGCTGTGGGATTGGTATTGGAGCTTGTTTTATTAGCGGTGGCAGTCTACGATGATGGACTTTTAGGTGCTCTTCTGATCTGTACCCTACCAGCACTTCCTTATTTGATAATTTTAAAGATCATTAAAGTGATTACCGGTCTTATCATCCCCATTTCAGCGGTCACAGGAATTCTATTTTTACTTCAGTTTGTTTTGATCGTGCTGAGTTTCAAATATATTAAAAAGCTCCATTGGGGATGTATCGCATCCCAGCTGGCGGTGATCAGCGGTTATGCGCTGTTCTGTTTTTACGACAATGTCCTTGAAACCTGGATGCTCAGCTTCTTCAGTATGCTGACGCTGGTCAGACTGGCGGAAATTCCGTGGATTTGGGTGGACACTCCTGCAAAGCAGAGTTTGAAAGCAGAAAAGGGATCAACAGATGAATAATTCGCGATACAGAATGATCTTATACCGGGCGGGCAGCTGGCTGCTGATCTATTTGTCGCTGTCGCTGGGCTATTGGCTGAGCTGGGGACCGGAACTTCATTCCCTGCGATTCTATGGCGAGCCGTGGGTTCAGCCGGGGATTTCTTTTATCATGATTTCGGTCGGGTTGATGATCGTGGGCCTTTATTTATTCTGGATCAGCGATGCAAAATACCACATCGCAAGCTTTGCGGCTGGACTGGCAGTTCTCCTGTTTTTAATGACGCTGATGCCGCTGGATGACGGTTATTTTGCGGCGTCGCTGCTGCTGGAGATCCCCGGAATTCCGCATACGCTGATTCTGAAATTTTTGAAGAGAATGCTGGGCCTTGCATTGCCGATCGGGCTTGTGCAGTCCGCCGCGTTTCTTTTTCAGGCAGGATTGGCGGCGTTGTATTTAAACAAGGCAAAAAAGATCCGCTGGGGATTTGTTGCGGTCAAGCTGGCGATCGTCAGTGTTTATGGGCTATTCGTTTTTTATCCTGAATTAAACGGCGAATGGATGCTTAGCTTTTTTGATCTGCTCAATCTGATCTGGCTGGCGGAGCTTCCCTGGCTGGGACTGGACTTCTCCGCAAACCCAAAGCCGTAAAAAACCAGCGCCCAACTTAATCACTGCTTTATAACGCCTTTTTCAAGCCTTTTCATGATACAATCAAAACGAGGTGATCGTCGTGAAAAACGGTTGGTTTACGATCAAGGAAGTTTCCGATTTGTTTGATAATACGCGCGGAGCCATTCGATTTTATGAAGAGAAAGGCTTGATTCATCCGCGTCGGGACGAACATGATTTCCGCTGGTACAGCGTCGACGATATCTTTCAGCTGTTCTATTTAAGACGCTATGCGTCGATGTCGTTTTCGCTGGATGAAACATTGCATACCTTTGTCAAAGAAGCCCAACTGACGCTGCCGGAAATTCAGGCTCAGATCACGAAACGCGAACAGGAACTGAATGTGCAGATAGAACGGCTGATGCGTCAGCGGGAAGAGCTGCGAAAATACCAGCGGGTTCTCCGGGAGTGCCAATTCCCGCGCACGGTGATTGAGGAATGTCCGGATTATTATGTTCTGAGCGCGGATGCTTTCGGAAAGATGACGGCTGCCGATCTGCCGACGCTCAAAGCGCTGATCGCGGCAATGCCTCTGACCAGCGTGCATGCCGATCTGATCGAGGGACCTTCCGGCTGGCATTCAGTCACCAGTCTGGGGATCATCGAAGCCAATGCACGGGCGGCAGGGATTCCATTGCATCCGAAAATGCGCAAGCTGCAAGCCTCAAAAGCAGCGGTTCGCTGCGTGTGCTGCGAATGGGACGCGATGCCGGGGCAGCTGATCGAAAAAGCGCTGGCGTTTCGGGATGAGGTGATCGCCTCCGGCAAGACGGTGCACTCGTTTGTCAGCACCAGTCTGATTCTGGTCCATACCCAGGAGGGCAAGACCATCGAATATCACAAATGTTACGTTCCGTTTCAGGATTGTTAAAAATATCACTTGCCTGTACAGTACCTGTATACCCTACAATGGTTCCAGAAACGTTAGGAGGGAATCAGAGATGAACTTATCTCGCAGAGAGTTTCTGAAAAGCTCCCTGGCCGCGGCCGCGGGCATGGGCGCACTGGGGTTGCTGGGGGCTTGCAGCACCAATGAAAACACAACATCGACACCATCGCCGGAAGCCACGGGGGACACCATCGCCACTGCATTAGATGCGCCATATACCGCACTGTCCGCGGATGCGATCACAGAGAAAACCGTGGATTTCGTGATTGTCGGAGCCGGGCCGGCCGGCCTGTGCGCCGCCGTGAAAGCTGCGGAAAACGGCCTGTCCGTCGCTGTGGTAGAGAAAACCGGCGCGACCGGAGGCTGTGCAAAATTCGGCATGGGCATCCTCGCGATCGGCACTGAGCTGCAGAGAGCGCAGGGGGAAGAACTGGATCTGGACGCGATGTACAACATGTTCACGGAGTACACGCACTACCGCACCGACTGCGTGCTGATGCGCCGGTACTTCGAGGAATCGAAAGAAACGCTGGAATGGATCGAATCAATGGGCGTCGAATTTGAAGAAGCCGCGCGTTATTTTGAAAAATCCTATCCGACCTGGCACATTGTCAAATCGGAAACGGGTGTGATCGGCGGCGGTCAGGCGAAGACCATGACCGATCATCTGGAAGCTCGGGCCCGCGAACTGGGCGTGGAGTTCTACCTGGAAACCCCGGCCTGCCGTCTGGAAACGGAAAACGGCAAGGTCAGCGGCGTCTGCGCCGTCAGCACGGATGGCAAGCAGGGCTATCATTTCCTGTGCAATGCCGCCTTGATCGCCACCGGCGGCTTTGGTAACAACGAAGAATGGGTTAAGGAACAATTCGCTTTGAATCTCGATCAGGACTTCTTCGGCATGCGCTTCCCGGGACATGAAGGCGACGGCATCCAGATGGCGTGGAATGCCGGCGTGAAGCAATCGGAGATGATCGAGGAAATGATCTTCGATATCTTCCAGCCAGGCTCGACCGGAGCTTATACCAACGATATCAAGCTTGTCATGCAGCAGCCGAACCTGATGGTCAATCAACAAGGCAAGCGGTTCTTCAACGAGGAACAGGTGCAGAACACGACCTATACCGGCAACTCGCTGCGCAATCAGACGGGCAACACCGGCTTCATGATTCTTGACGAGGCGATCAAACAGAGCTATGTCGAAGCGAATCGCGTCGATTTTACCAGCCGTGTATGGAATACCGATGACTTCACGCAGTTTGACGCGAACTTCAAGACGATGGAAGAATCCGGTTACACGGCGATTGTCAAAGCTGATACGCTGGAAGAACTGGCGAACAAGATGGACATTGATCCGCAGGGCCTGGCGGCGACGGTTGCGGAATACAACCAGCTGTGTGCCGACGGTTACGATCCGTTAGGCAAGGGTGCGGCGTATCTCAAGCCGATCACGACCGCTCCGTTCTATGCGGCGCAGTATTATCCATCCAGCTACGGGACACTCGGCGGCATCAAGGTCAATTCCAATCTGGAAGTGCTCGATCAGAACGATCAGGTCATCACTGGTCTGTATTCGGCGGGCACCGATTCCTGTACGGTTTACGGCGACAGCTACATGTTCCTGCTTCCAGGCAACACGATGGGCTATTCCGTCAACACTGGCAAGTTTGTCGGCGAAGCGGTCAGCGAACTGCTGAAAAAATAAGTGCAATCCCAATGATTAAACGAACTGGAGTCCATGTGATTCCAGTTTTTATTTTATCTTTCCGTGAATTTTGTTTGTCTAAACGCTCTCTCTTGCTTTCCTTGCGTTTCCCATTCCGATCAGATCAAACAGGCTGATGTTGATCTGATCGGATATCCCATGTCCCTCAGGTTGGGCAAGCTGCGATCTTTTTGCGGCCGAAAAGAAAACCCGGGGGACATCAGTGCCCACAGCCAGCTGCGTATAAGCGGAAATCGCTGAAAAAAAGTTGGATTCCGTGAGAAATCCAACCGGTAAAATCGGGAGCGGAGAGGGTTGTGATCAAGCCGGCATCCTGTTTTGAAGCTTACGGATGCGATTAATCCAGCTTGTCGATCTGACGTATAGCGGCACAGAGAACATCGGCTCCTTTGGCCAGATTTCCATAGTCTGTCCATTCTTTCGGGCAGTGGGTCAGTCCGTTATGGCTCGGCACAAAGATCATGGCCGCAGGCCAATGTTTGGCGAAGATCATCGCGTCATGGCCTGCTCCGGAATCCATCCTGAGCGTGCTGAAATGCAGGGCTGCCGCCTGTTCTTCCAAGATCTTTGAAAATTCTGCGCAGCAAGGCGTCGGCGGAACGTCCGAATACAGCGTCAGCTCCGTTTTAACGCGGAACCGGGATTCCATCGCTTTGAGCTTCTCTTTTAACAAAGCTTCCAGTTCATTTAGAATTTCCGGTTTTCCACTGCGGAAATCAACGGAGAACACAGTGCGTCCGGGCACGGCATTGATCTCGTTTGGATGATTTTCAAATTTTCCGAAGGTGACCGTCGCCCGGTTCTGATAATGTTCTTCAACCATCGCGGCCAGTTCGCTGATCAAGGTGCAGGCGGCGATGCCCGCATCTTTTCTTAAATTCATCGGAGTAGAAGGGTGAGAAGTCGCACCGTTCACCGTGACTGTGAACCAGCGGCAGCCATAGATCGTTTCCACGATGCCCAGATCGGTGTGCGTGCTTTCCAATCGAATTCCCTGTTCGAGATGCAGCTCCAAAAATGCCTTGATCGAATCCGCTTTTCTGCAAGTCATTTCCAGATTGCCTGAAAAGCCGCATTGCCGGATTGCTTCCCGCAGTGTAACGCCATCCTGATCCCGCAAGGTATCCAGCTGAGCTTCGCCATTTTCACCGGCGATATAGCGGCTGCCGGTCAGATTCGGGAACCGGGCGCCTTCCTCCATGATTGTCGCCAGAACCTGAAAGGAGCTTCTTAACGGTTTTCCGCTTTCCTTCAACATTCTTGCGGCTTCCAAAGCACAGACGATGCCGGCCTGACCGTCGAAATAACCGGAACAGCGGACGGTATCGAGATGGGAACCGGAGAGAATTACCGGGGCGGTTTCATCGGTTCCCTTCAATTCGCCATAGACGTTGCCGACGCCATCTTCCCAGGTCCGCAATCCGGCAGCTTCCATTTCTTTTTTCAGATAATCGACGGCCTGCCGGTAAGCCGGGGTATAGCTCAGCCGGGTCGTCCCTTCCTCACCCGGTGCGCTGAAATCACGGAGTGTTTCCAGATTGTTTTGAATACGGAATCGATCAGCCATAGATAAACCTCCTGTTTTTATGATAATGTCAAGAAAAAATTGACAATATCAACTTTTGGTTTTATTATAACGATAAGCCCAGGGAAAGTCAATGTCGTTTATCAGCCCTGGAACAAGGATAAAGATTTGAAGATGAGGTGTGTTATGAATCAGGAGAATGGCAAGACGATTCAATCCGTCGAACGGGCGCTGAGCATCATTCAGTGCATTGATCAATCCGCCAACGGATTGACGTTGACAGAATTAAGTGAAATGTTGAATCTGAACGTCGGCACGGTGCGGGGCCTGGTGATGACGCTGCTGAATAACGGTTATCTGATCAAGAGCGAGAAGAACAACCGCTTTTTCCTCGGTTATGAATTTCTGATGAAGGCCAATCGGGTCAGCGAAGGTTATGTCCGTTATCTCAGGACCTGCGCATTTCCATATATGAATCGTATCGCGGCAAAGCATCAGATGAATATCTGGCTTCAGATTGTTCTGCACAACCGGATCTATACGGTAGACGTCGTGGAACCAACCCAAACGTTTTATACTTACAGTCCTAAAATGGGGGCGGATATTCCGCTGCACGCTTCAGTGTCCGGCAAGCTGTACGTCGCGTCGCTGGCGGAAGCGGAACGGAATCTTCTGGTTTCGGCGCTGGATCTCAGAGCGATTGTGCCGAATACAATCACGGACCGCGCGGTTTTCCGGCAGGAAATCGAGAAGATAGTCCGTCAGGGCTATGCGACGGTCAATGAGGAAACCGATATCGGCATGAGCGCTGTGGGCGTACCGATCATCACGGCGAGGCAGCATCTGGCGGGGACGCTGAGCACGGTGGCGCCGACACCGCTGTTACGGATGAAGCAGGAAGACGTTTTGCCGGAGCTGCTCGCTGCGTGTCAGGCGATCGCCGCTCATCTCTCGCAACAGGAAGTTGATTCGTTATTTTAATCCATAAGGATGAGCTTTCTTTTATAAAAGAAAAAGAAAGAAAAACCGTCAGACCCGAATGAAACATCAATTCAAAGTCTTGTGTTTAAGCCAGCCCAACAGGCGGGTCAAAGTATAAACAGGATCAGAAAGTGGGAAAGCAAAGCCACTTAGCTTGCTTTCATGCAATATTTGCAACCGCATTATGCGCGGTAATGGAGGTAATCATGAAAAAAGAAGATTTTCTGTGGGGATCCGCAACTGCGGCCTATCAATGTGAAGGCGCGTGGAACGAAGGAGGAAAAGGGGAAAGCAACTGGGACGCGTTTGTCCACGATCCGGATAAAAATCCCAAAGGCATCACCGGCGACGTCGCCAATGATTTTTATCATCGCTATAAGGAAGACATCGAACTGCTGGCAAAGGGAAATCAGAACACCTTCCGTTTCTCCCTGTCCTGGAGCCGGATCATCCCGTCGTCAAATTGGCAGATCAATCCTCAAGGCGTGGCGTTTTACCGCAGCGTGCTGGAAGAATGCCGCAAGCACGGCATTGCCGCCAATGTGACACTGCTGCACTACGATATTCCGCAATGGATTGAGGCGGAAGGCGGATATCTCAACGATCAGTTCCCGGCCTATTTCGCCCGCTATGCCGGGATGGTTTTCGATCTGTTCGGCGATTCTATTCCGTATTACGTCACGATCAACGAAATAACGCACAATGCGAACTGTGCTTATCTGCAGGGAAAGTATCCGCCGAATCATCACAGCGTGCAGGAGCTTTGCCACGTCGGTTACAATCTGGTGATCGCGCATGCCCGGGCGGTTGCGGAATTCAGAAAACGGAAGCTGAACTCTAAAATCGGCATCGTGCATACGACCAATACCGTTCAGACACTGCTGGACACCGAGGAATATCGGATTGCCCGTCATCGCGGCGACCTGTTTAAAAATTTGTGGGTGACCGATCCGGCGATTCTGGGACATTTCCCGGAAGATTTACCTGGTTTGTTAGAGGAAGCGGGCATTGATCTGAGCTTTGTTAAAGCGGAAGACCTGAAACTTCTCAGCGAGAACACGATTGACTTTCTGGGTCAGAACTGTTATACCCGAACGCTGGTTAAGCCGTATGTCAGCGGCGAAACGAACTATTACCGCGATTATGAAGGAAAAGGCGAAGTGCTGGAAAGACTGGTTGTCAAAAACTGGTTTGAAAGCGACTATGATTTCTCTCTGCCGCGGGATGAATGGGGCCGGGAAATCTATCATAAAACGGTCTATGACATGCTTAAGGGGATTCAGAAGCGGTATGGCGATATTCCGGTATTCATCACGGAAAACGGCTGCGCGCTGTACGACGAGGTCGATGAAAACGGCGAGATCCGCGATGACAAGCGAATCGATTTCATGAAAAATGTTTTCCATTGGATGTTGAAGGCCCGGGAGGAAGGCTGCAATGTGATCGGCTATTATGCCTGGAGCAACGTCGATGTGTACAGCTGGATTAATGGTTATAAAAAGCGGTATGGTCTGGTCTATGTCGATTTTGATCACGATCTGAAGCGGATTCCAAAGAAAAGCTGGTTTTGGTACCGCGACTTTATCGCTCACAGCGATCGGGATTAACGCTGCAATTCGCGGTGTCCAGCGGCAAGCAACCGGCTATTTGCAGGGATCGGCGTGCGGATTCAGAAAGCAATGGGCCTGCTTTGCGGCGCTGTCCAAGCCGGATTAGGCTCAGCTCATTTCCGGGCACCTTGAGAAATCAGGCGGATGCCAGAAGCCGTAAAGGGTTTCTGGCAGTATCAGGGCAAGCATGGCGAAGGACTCTGAAAATGGCCGGCGCTTTGCCTGAAAATCATTTCACGTCATTCAAAACGGTCAGTACCTGAAACGGCAGGGGATTGACCGTTTTCTTTTGCGCAGCGCGTAATAAAACATCCCCGGTGTTGTGCGGAAACGGCGCGGCGTCTTTTCAAACAGAAGGATTTCAGGGAATGACGATTCTCCCATTGTTTTGTAAAAAGTGGATATTTTGATCTTCAGACTCAGCCGGACACAGAGGGAATGGAATCTTAAAAAGTTCTTAAATCGTCGGAAATAATTTCCAAAAGATCTTAAGAATCCCTTATTTTAAAGGGAGATTGAAGGATTTCACTAGGCAAATCCAAAAAATATGGTAAACTGTACCATGAACATTTCGGAGGTGAGAGAATGCTGAACGATACGATAGCGGCGATCTCTACCGCATTGCAGGACGGCGCGATTTCGGTGATCCGGATCAGCGGCCCGGACAGTCTGGCGATTGCCGGACGACTGTTCAGCCGCCGGGTGGACGATCAGCCGACACATACCGTCCGGTATGGCTATATCATTGATCCCATCAGTAAGGAAGCTGTCGACGAGGTGCTGCTGACGGTTTTCCGTGCACCGAAAACTTTTACACGTGAAGACGTTGTGGAAATTAGCGGGCATGGCGGACGCTACATCACTCGGCGGATTCTGGCGCTGGTACTGGCGGAAGGCGCGCGGCTGGCCGATCCGGGGGAATTTACCCGCCGGGCCTTCTTAAACGGACGCATTGATCTGACGCAGGCCGAAGCGGTCATGGATATGATCGACGCCGATTCTTCCCAACAAGCGCAGCTGGCGATTCAGGGCATCCGCGGCAGTATCCGCCGTCTGATCGAGCCGCTGAGCGAAGCGCTGCTCAATATCATCGCCAACATCGAGGTCAATATCGACTATCCGGAATATGAGGATGCCGAACAATTAACCTGGGAAAACGTTCTGCCCCAGGCGCGGTCCTGGTTAATCCGGATGGATGAAATCCTGCAGCGCGCCGAGAGCGGCCGCATCATGAAAAAAGGCGTAAAGACGGTCATTCTGGGCAAGCCAAACGTCGGCAAGTCGAGTCTGCTCAACGCCCTGTTGGAGGAAGACAAGGCGATTGTGACTGAGATCGCCGGGACGACCCGCGACCTGGTTGAAGGGGAAATCCATCTGCGCAACGTCACGCTTCATCTGATCGACACCGCCGGAATTCACCAAACCGAGGACCGTGTGGAACAGATCGGCATCGAGCGCTCGATGAAGGCGCTGGAGGAAGCGGAGCTGATCCTGATCGTGCTGGACGCCAGCCGCCCGCAGGACGACGAGGACCGCCGCCTGCTGGATCTGACCGAGGGCCGCAACCGGATCGTCGTTGTTAATAAAAAAGATCTCGCGCCGCAGGCGGAGGATCGTTCGGGTACAATTTCCATCTGTGCCGCGCAGAATCAGATTGAACCGTTGATCGAACAGATCAACCAACGCTACGAACACCATCACGCGATGCTGGAGCTGCCGTCGCTGGCGAATGAGCGCCAGATCGCGCTGGCCCGTCAGGCCCGTCAGTCCATGGCGCAGGCCGTCAACGCGCTGCAGGAAGGCGCGGAACTGGATTTAGTGACAATCGACCTGCAGGCCGCCTATATGGCGCTCAAAGAAATCGTCGGTGAAGCCAGCCGGGAAGACCTGCTGGATGCGCTGTTCTCCAAGTTTTGTTTAGGAAAGTGAGGAATCATTCATGAAATTATTTATCAACCGTGTTATCGCTTTGATTATCGACAGTCTGTTGATCGGAATTCCGGTCGGCATTATCGAAATGGCGTTCTCCTTAATCCGCTGGATTTTAAGCTGGCTGCCGTTTCTCCATCATTTCCGATTCCTGTTTTCGACATCGTTTTTGTTCGTGATTGTCTATGCTTTGTATGAGGCGGCGATGGTTTACTTCGCCGGCGGTACCGTTGGCAAGCTGATCATGAAGCTGGAAGTCGAGAAGGAACAGGGTTCGCTGTCCTTCGGCGACTGCCTGATCCGCGGGGTGATGAAGGCGTTCTCGCTGCAGATCTGGATTCTGGGTTTGTTCTCCGCGATTCTCGCGTATTCCGATCAGCACAGCTCGCTGCATGACCGGATGGCAGGCACCTCGGTATGGGAAAAGCTTTAGGCTGGATTGATTCGCACTGTCATCTGACCTGTGCGGATCTGATTGGCGAGGCTCAGGATGTTCGCCAGCGGGCGCTGGATGCCGGCGTCGCGCGGATGATGATCGTCTGCTGCCGGCTGGAAGAAGCGGAAGCCGCCTTGAAAATGAAGGCCGAAGACGCGCGTTTTGACGTCGCGGTGGGCTTTCATCCCAGTGATTTGCGCGATTTTACGGAAGAAGACTGGCATAAACTCGAAACTCTGGTCTATAATGAGAATGTCACGGCCGTCGGTGAGATCGGCCTGGACTATTATTGGGATAAAGACAATCATCCTCAGCAGCAGGCGGCGTTTATCCGTCAGATCGAGCTGGCGAACCGGGTCAATAAACCGATTCTGGTCCACAGCCGCGATGCGATCAACGATACGCTGACCCTTCTGCGCGAGCATCCCGCTGCCCGCCGCGGGATTATCCATTGTTTCAGCTCCAGCCGGGAAATGGCCAGAGAATTCGTCAAGCTTGGCTATACGATCGGTCTGGGCGGACCGGTCACGTTCAAAAACGCCAAGACCCCGAAAGAGGTGGCGGCGGACGTGGATCTGGCACATTTGCAGATTGAAACCGATTGTCCTTATCTGACGCCCGTTCCTTATCGGGGAAAACGGAACGAGCCGATGTATCTTCCGCTGACCGCGAAAACCATTCTGGAATTGCGCGGAATGGAGGAAGAAACGTTGAAACAGAGTCTTTGGGATAACTATCAAGCTTTATTCCACCCGCAAGACGAACTCTGAAATAAGAGAAGAGTCTACGATCTCTGGTGAAAGGAGGAAAATAAAATGAAAAAAGCAGTGCTTTTTGGAATTTTAGTATGCTTGGGTCTGGGCATGACCGCATTGATCATGATCCCGGAAGAAGTCAAGACACCACTGATCCTGCAGACCTTTAGTTATTCGCGAGCCGCGAGTGAAGAAACGCTTCCGTATCGGACGGCGCAGGAGACGATCACGACCTTTCTGGAAGCGCAGGATACCGTATTTGTCCATCCCGAGGAAATTCCGGAAAACGGCGTTTCCTGGATGATCTCCAAAACGGACGACGGAAGTCCGAAGGTTCAAAACGATACCTATGAAATGACCTACGACCAGGAGGGCAACTTGTTGTCGCGTGTCCTGGTACCCTATTCCACAGAAGTCATCGAAGCCCGGCCGATCGTTATGAGCTATGGCTCCGAGGTCAAAGAGGAAGCGTATTTCTATTCCAGCCGCGTGACTTCCTATGGGGCGGATTGCGTCGGGTGCGGCGGGGGAACGCCGGCCGGCATCGCGATCAGCACAACCGGGGTGCGTCAGTCTGACGGCACATGGAAAGACGGGATTACTTACGACGGCTATTATCTGATCGCCGCATCCTCAACGCTGCCGTTATGCACGTTAGTGGAAATCAGCGATCACAAGTTCAACGGTCAGGGGCTGACGCCGGGAGAACCTTTCCTGGCAGTGGTGGCCGACCGGGGCGGCGCGGTGCAGGGATCGACGATCGACCTGTTCACCGGATCAGAATATTATCCAAGCGTGCGCAACGGGAAACGCTCCAACGTCAAAGTTTCGATCGTGGACTTCGGCCGCAAACGGGCCAACGGCTGCCGCTTCAACTGAGAGCTTTGAAGGCAGGCGCAGCGCGGCTAAATAAAATCAAATCAGGCATAAGAGAACGAGGGCATTCTGCGGGGCAGGATGTCTTTTTTATTTTTTGCAAAGCGATTTATGTTTTCCTTCTTCGTTATCCTTATTTTATGTTTTGTATGAAGCAATGGGAATTTTAAGGAATTTTGTTAAAAGGAATTAAGTTGAATACAGAAGAAAGATTTGCATCAGGGGGAATACCGTTGAATTTTCAAGCCGATATTCTGGGTGTCTATTGCAAATCAACTGTGTCTATTCTATAATAACAGTGGAGGAAGAACGATGCGCATATTTCTGAATTCCAGCTCAAATGATCCGAATTATCTGCAGATCGAAAACGCGATTCGATCGGCAATTTGTCAGGGACAGCTGCGTCCGCAGGATCAGCTGCCTTCGATCCGCCAGCTGGCGAAACAGCTGCAGGTGGCGATCATCACCGTAAAGCGGGCGTATGATGATTTGGAACAAGCGGGGATGATTGAGACACGTCAGGGCAAGGGCTGTTTCGTTTGTCCGCTGGATGTTCAACAGGTACAGGAACAGGCGGGAGCACAGCTGATCGAAGAATTCCAGGCGACGCTGGATAAGGGATTGAAGCTGGGACTTACGCTGCCGCAGATCCAGACCTTGTTTGATCAGGCACAAAAAACTGTCATTCAGGAAAAGAGGGAGAAGTTATGACTGAAAACGCGATTTCCGCAGAGAATCTGCGGGTGCATTATCCGGACTTTGATCTTTTCATTGATCATTTTAACTTGCCATGCGGTTATGTCATGGGCTTGATCGGCCGCAATGGAGCGGGAAAAACGACGCTGATTGAAGCGTTGCTGGACAGTACGCCCGCACGTGCTCAGCATTGCGCGCTGCTGGGGATGCGGATGGATCAGAACGAGCGGCAGATTAAAAATCAGCTGGGCGTAGTCAGCGACCGGTTTGTATTTCCGGATTCCTACCATGCGATGAAGCTGATGCACCGGATCGGACCGTTTTACGATCAGTTTGACGAAGTTCTGTATCATACGCTGCTCAACCGGTTCCGCTTGCCGTTAGGCAAACCGTTCGGCGAATTCTCAGCGGGGATGAAAGTGAAGCTTTCGATTATCTTCGCTTTATCGCATCATCCCAAGCTGATGATTCTGGATGAGCCGACGGCGAATCTTGATCCGGTGTCGCGGCGGGAAGTGCTGGATCTGTTATATGAGTTCATGCAGCAGGAGGATCATTCGTTATTATTTTCCACGCACAATACAGCGGATCTGGATAAAATCGCGGACTATGTGACCTGTCTGGAAAACGGCCATGTGAAGTTCTCCGCGTCCAGGGAAATTTTGATGGAGAATTGGCAGCATTTCCGCTGCGAAGGAAAAATGCCGAAGGAAATGAAGGATTTTGTGCTGAAACCGAAACCGACGGAGACCGGCTGGGAAGGCATGTGTACCCAGGCGGCGCAGCTGCGGCATCTTCCGGTAGTCTTTACCCCCGCGACACTGGAAGAAATCATGTTGGCGCAGGATCTGACGTATGAAGAATTCTGATCGGCTGCATCTGGCAAGGGGGTATTGGTTTCAATGCAACGGCGGTCTGTTGGGGATGGTCATCTTCTCCCTGATTCTGACTTCGGGGAGTGTTGCGCTTGCCCTGTTTCCGTTGTTGTTCGGCGCGATCATTTTTACCAATAAAATGCTGGACTGGCGTGATGGCGAGGAGGAAGCCAGCGGAAGGATGCTGGAGACGCTGCCGCTTTCCAACCGGGATCGCAAGATCATTCTGCTTGTTACAGTAACGATGACCTGGATCGGCTTAGTCGGCGGCTGCGGTCTGGTGATGAATATGCGCCGTCCGGGATTGACCGGTGTCTTGGCGTGGATCGCCGTTGTTTTCTGGGCGATGTATGGCTGGATTGTCCTGCGTTGGGAGAAAGAAAAACAAGCGCTCAGTACCTGGAAAACCGCGATGATTTACAATGCGCTTATTTTAATCGTTGTCATCGGTGCGCTGGAAATCAGTAATAAAGCGTTGTCTTTATCGTTAATCCTGGCTGCGGCGGTCGTGCTGGCTCTGACAATCGGATTAACCCGCATCGAATTGTTGGGAAAAGAGAAGCAGGATTCCTTCGACAAGCTGGAATTTCCGGGAATTTCCGAACCACTGCGCGGGATTCTGGATTTGGCGGAAATCAGGCTGCATGGCAAAAAGCAACGCCGGCACACCCGGGATCAGGGTCTTCAACTCTTGGCGGCCTTGCTCTTCCTGATCTTTCTGAACGGAAGCTATGTCTATCTGGTGTTCTTTGTCGGCGACTTTGCGGCCAGCTGGCAGCTGACGAAAAAGTTTCAAAGCGGAGGTTATGCGTTGAACCTGATCCCGGCCTCGCGGAAAAAACGGCTGGCAGGTCAGCTGATCGCGCAGGGCTTCGTGCTTGGAAGTCTGTGGATTATGGATCTGATCATCCTGGGAACGCAGCTGTTCATTCCCTTCGGCAGCCTGGCTCTGCCGCTGACCTGGAAGGCTGTTTGGATTTCGCTTTGCGCCACACTGGCGTTTGTCGCGTATAGTTTGACGTTTGGGTCTGGATATGACCTGGATAAGGGATCGATCTGTTATTTCTTCGGATTCTTTGCGGTCAACCTCGGTGCGGCAGGAGCGTCGGCGGGAGCCTTGTTATTTTTGCATTCGGGCTGGTTCTGGACAGGCTTGTTGCTTATCAGTCTGATTCTGATTGGAAGATGGCTTGGAATTCAGGCCAGACGGGGAGCGCTTTAGTTTTGCCGAAGTTTTTAAAGTGAAGAAGTTTTCTGCGGATCAAAAATCCCGGGAAACTTCTTTTGTTTGTTCAGCATCTATTTTCCTCTTTTTGGAACATCACGAATAAGGAAACAGTTTTACGGTTTTTCTGATC
Organism: Holdemania sp. Marseille-P2844; assembly: GCF_900120005.1. Taxonomy (GTDB): domain Bacteria; phylum Bacillota_I; class Bacilli_A; order Erysipelotrichales; family Erysipelotrichaceae; genus Holdemania. The sequence continues at coordinate 59,449 of NZ_LT635453.1, read as the reverse complement.
GGAGATTTTCAGATCAGGTTTGACGGAGATTGAGAGAGAATTCAAGGTGAAAGTCGGAATTTTAGGATAAAATGACTGTTTTTCCACATGGTAAAGCGCTTACATTTCACATAAAATGAAGTCAAAGGAACGTAAAGGAGGAAATATGAAAAAACTGATTGCGATTCTATGTGCTCTACTTGTATTAGGCGGATGTAGTTCTACTCCCAAGACTGATAATCCAAACACCGGTGAAACCAAAAGTAATAAACTGGTTTTATACACACCAACTGCTCAGGATAATCTGGATGTCATGATTCCAGCTTTCGAAGAGAAATATGGAATTGAAGTAGAAACGGTGACAGCGAGTTCAGGCGAAATCTATTCCCGTATTCAGGCGGAAAAAGATAATCCCTATGCCGATGTGACATGGCTTGGCGAATATTACGTCGTCAGCGATACCAGTTATTTTGAAGAATATATTTCTGAAAATGACAAGGATATGGGCGATTTCAAGAATGCAACCGGTTATGCTACGATTGTTGACTACAATGTTCCAGTTATTCTTTATAATAAGAATCTGGTCAGCTTTGAAATCAAAGGCTATGCCGATCTGTTGAATCCGGAGCTCAAAGGTAAGATTGCCATGGGGAATTCCGCAAACTCATCTTCTGCTTACAATCATCTGGAAAACATGCTTCTTGCGATGGGAAAAGGCTCGACTAATGATGAATTGGTAGAATCACAGGAAGGCTGGGATTATGTTGAACAATTTTTAACTCAGCTGGATGGAAAAATTATTGATAGTTCCGGAACCATTCATAAAGGTGTAGTCTCTGGCGAATACGCTGTAGGATTAACCTGGGATACACCGGCACAGACCTATTTATCGCAGGGAATTGACAATATCGGTGTTGTTTATATGGAAGAAGGCGTTGTTCCTAAAATGAGCTGCGTCGCAGTAATCAAAGGCGCAAAGAACATGGAAAATGCCAAGCTGTTTGTTGATTTTATGTCCAGTGAATATGGTCAGTCATTAATGGGGACAGAAGTTACAGGGGCCAATGCGGTTCGTCCAGGTGTGAAACTTGCAGATTACAAGCAGGATATCACGAAAGTAAAAACAATTAAAATTACCAGTCAGTGGTCTTCTGAAGCAAAAGAAAAAATTGTTGAACGATATACTGATTTATATACTTCTATTTTTGAATAATCAAGACCTTGAATCATTACCGATGGGAAATAAGGAATTGAATGGGAGTTCAATTCCTTATTTTAAATAAGGAGAACAACGATGAGTGTAGCTATAAATATCGAACATGCTGTAAAACGTTTCGGCGATAAAACAATCATTCCTGACCTCTGCCTGCATGTCAAAGAAGGCGAATTTTTTACACTGCTGGGATCCAGCGGCTGCGGCAAAACAACCTTGCTCCGGATGATCGCCGGGTTTAATACTATTGAAGGCGGAGATTTTTACTTTAATGATAAGCGAATTAACGATCTCCCACCGCATACGCGCAATATTGGGATGGTTTTCCAGAACTATGCAATCTTTCCGCACATGAGCGCGGGGAAGAATGTAGGATATGGCTTAAAACAAAGAAAAGTGAAAGAACCAGAGCTGTCCCGAAGGGTGGACGAAATGTTAAACGTCGTGCAAATTTCGGATTTGAAAGACCGGATGCCTTCGAATATGTCTGGCGGTCAGCAGCAACGAATTGCGCTGGCAAGAGCGATTGTCATCCAACCGGATGTCCTGTTAATGGACGAACCACTGTCCAATCTGGACGCCAAGCTGCGGATTGAGATGCGCTCAGCAATCAAGGAAATTCAACATCAATATAAAATTACGACGATTTATGTTACACATGATCAAGAAGAAGCTTTGTCCATGTCAGATCGCATTGCGGTCATGAAGCACGGCGTTATCCAGCAAATTGGCACACCTGTAGAAATTTATGCCCATCCGAAGAATTTATTCGTCGCGACGTTTATCGGACAAAGTAATTTATTGAATGGAAAAATCGTGATACGGCAGAATGAAAAACAGGTAATGTTGGAAGATGGCGAAATTCTTGCGACTAATCGTCTGATTGATGCCTGCAAAGAAGCGCAATCCGTTCGAGTTTGTGTGCGTCCTAATGAAATGGATTTCAGTAATAGCGGAGTTAAAGGGACGATAATGGATCGGACATTTTTAGGGACGACAATGAAATACGATATCCAATTACCCAACCAACAGGTGATAGAGGTATCGAAAGATGCGCGTGAGAAGATCCACGAAATTGGCGAAGATGTCCGGCTTGCGTTTGATCCTCACCATGTCAATATCTTTGATCAGGAAACTGAACTTTCCTTAATGAAAGAAGCGGTGTAGAATATGCGCACCCGGAAATGGAAAATTGACGGCTGGACGCTGATCACATTACTTTGCTTCGCCTATTTTGCGTTTTTCTTCATTTATCCAATTTCCCGTATTTTTATTGGCAGCATTTATGACTTTGATACGGGTGTTTTTTCATTGGCAGCATTCCAAAAGTTTTTTTCAAAAAGTTACTATACAAATACAATAATCAACAGTGCCAAGGTTACAACGACCGTAACCCTGTTAACAGTGATCTTTGGTTCGGCACTGGCTTACATTACACGCACGGTCAAGATTCGATTTAAAGGCGCGCTGGATATCGCAATGATCATCTCTGTCCTGTCCCCTCCTTTCATTGGCGCCTATGCCTGGATCGTCTTGCTGGGGCGGGCCGGAGTTGTAACAAAGGTATTCAATCAATTCTTTCATGTGACGCTGCCGGGTATTTATGGTTTTTCAGGAATCCTGCTGGTATTTACGATCAAAATGATTCCGCTGGTTTATTTGTATGTAACGGGGGCTTTAAAAAATATGGATAATTCCTTAAATGAAGCCGCTGAAAGTCTGGGATGTGTTGGGATCCGGAAAATATTTCAGATTGTTATTCCGCTGATTTTGCCGACGATGCTGGCATCAGGCTTACTTGTGTTTATGCGGGTGCTGGCGGATTTCGGAACACCGATGCTGATTGGAGAAGGTTATCGTACACTGCCGGTTTTAATCTATAATTCGTTTGTTGGCGAAATGGGAAGGGATAAAGCATTTGCGGCCGCAATCAGCGTGATTATCGTTATTTTTACGACAATCATTTTCCTGCTCCAACAGTATATTTCCAACCGAAAGACAATAGAGATGTCGGCGCTGCGTCCGATTGAGCCTCGCCCTGCTCGTGGAATAAAGAATGTCCTGTCACATTTGTTTGCCTACTTATGTGCTTTTCTGGCAGTCCTTCCGATCTTTGTTGTATTGGTCAATTCTTTCCAGAATACCAACGGCATGTTATTCGTGGAAGGATATTCGTTCAACAGTTACCGTAAAGCATTCTCGTCGATGGGAAATGCGATCCGCAATACTTATGTATTCTCTACAGCCGCGATCATTCTGATTGTGATTATGGGTGTGCTGATTGCCTATACTTCCGTACGCCGCAAAAGCAAACTGACAAAAGTATTGGATACAATTACAATGTTCCCGTATATTATACCGGGTTCTGTTATGGGCATTGCCTTGCTTCTGGCCTTTAACAAAAAACCTTTTTTACTCAGCGGATCCGCAATGATTATTATCGCAGCCTACGTCATTCGGCGACTGCCTTATACAATCCGTTCCAGCAGTGCGATTCTTCATCAGATTAATTTGAATGTTGAAGAAGCTTCGCAAAGTTTAGGTGCCAACCGATTTGAAACTTTTATCAAGGTTACGCTGCCCATGATGTTCTCCGGTGTTATGTCTGGTGCGCTGATGAGCTGGGTATCCATCATCAGTGAGCTGAGTGCATCAATTATGTTATATGTAGGCGGAACAAAAACGATGACCATTGCGATTTATACGGAAGTTATTCGTGGTAATTACGGTGTTGCCAGCGCGCTTTCTACAATTTTGATTTCTTCCACTATTGTTGTTTTACTGCTGGTGTTTAAAATTACCGGTAAGCGTGAGATTGAACTGTAAATGATTTGATATAATGAAAACATAGTAAGGAGGAGCTGTATGGAAGAAATCTGCTTTCCTTATCATAAAGTGATTCAACAGAAGCTGGTTAGATCCATTTTGATCCCGGTGGCAATATCGGGATTCTGCCTGTTGGTTTTCACTCCTTTTCTGTTGATTTTTCTGATGACAAATCAGACAGCTGACGAAGCCAGACAGGCTTCAGAACAACTTACAGAGAATTTTCAGGCTTACCGTCAGGGAATGGAAGACATCCGCAAGGAACCCCATATCCGATCTTTTTTAAAAGAAGGAAAAGATGCTATCGAAGTATATCAGATTTTATATTCTCTGCGTAACCGTCTTCCGCTTGAGGCCTATTTTGATCTGGAAAGTCGGGATGGGCAAGTGCTTGCGACTCACAAATCACCGATCCCGGATAATCGGGGAAATCCCGTCCTGCACTATGAAATTGATGAACATTCAGGGATTATTGGAAGTACAACGAATTCCGGAATGATGACGACGGATCCGATTGTTTTTACACTGGCTTGCAGTATCAGGGATGATGAACAAACTTTGGGATATCTGTTTTATCACTTCACACAGAGGCAGCTGAGTTCAATTTTAAGTCGTGTCAGTTCCGATTTTGTCTTAATTAATCGAAGCAAGCGTGTCCTGCTCAGCGAAGATCAGAAATTCATCCCCTATCAGCGATTGGATGAAAAACCACTCTTCTGGAAGTTGGTGCAAATACAGGGACAGACAATGCTTAAACAACAGATTGAGCTTCCTCTGTTTGGGTTATCGCTCTGCATCCTTAAACCGCTGGAATCCGTTTATGCTTTAATGCGGATGGAATTAATTGTATACTTACTGGTATTTGCGTTATGTGCGATATTCATCAATAAGATCAGTCGGATGACGGCGCGGACGAGTCTGAGGAGTGTTGATAACCTCTTCCTTTCTTTGCAAAATTACGCGCAAAGTGGCAAACTGGAATATCTGCCGGTAGAGGAAAATGAAATGCGTCCGATCGCTCAACAGTATAATCGCATTCTTGATGAGGTTAAGCAGTTGATTGATCAAAATGATGAATTGCAGAAGCAGACGCGGATTGCACAAATCAGACAGCTGCAATCTCAATTTAATCCTCACTTTATTTTCAATACGCTTGATACGATTAAATATATGATTATGTTTGATCAGGATAAAGCGGAAGATATGATTGTCAGATTATCGAAATTACTACGCTACTCGCTTGATGCCTCCGAGGATTCTATGGTTGATCTGGATCAGGACCTTGCCTATATTGAGGACTATCTGCAGCTGCAGAAAATCCGTCTTGGCGATTCGTTCCTTTATACAATTCAAGCTCCAATCCACTCGAATCTGAGGATTCCAAAGATGGTGATCCAGCCCATGATTGAAAACAGCTTGTCCCATGGATTTGTTCAGGATAGACCATTTCATCTGGATATTCAGATCGTACAAAAAGCGGAAAAATTACAAGTCATCGTTAAAGATAATGGCGAAGGCATGGACGCTGCCCAGCTTATGCGAATTCGTGAAAATCTTGATTCGCTGCATGAGGATTACCGACATATCGGAATTATGAACAGTCACAAACGAATTCGACTGCATTTTGGAAACGGCTGCGGAGTACAGGTCGACAGTCGGCTGCATGAAGGAACAACGATAACAATGACCATGCGTGCAGTGGGAGGAAAAAAGGATGATTAAAATTTTAATCGTAGAGGATGAAATTATTTTGCGTCAGGGTTTTCGTCAATCTTTGGATTTTTCCCGTTTAGGTTGTCAGATATGCGCCGAGGCACGGAATGGAAAAGAGGGATTGGAAAAGATTTATCAGTATCATCCTGACATTGTTTTTACAGATTTAAAGATGCCGGTGATGGATGGATTGGAAATGTTGCGTTTATCAAAAGAACAAGAACAATATGAAGCTGTGATTTTAACAGGATATGGAGAATTCAGTTATGCGCAGGAGGCGATTTCGTTACAGGTTGCAGAATATCTTTTAAAGCCATTCAACAGGAAAGAACTGGAGAGCGTTCTGATCAAACTGATAGATCGGATCCATAAAAAACAGACGGAAACAGGAGCTTCGCTGCCTCAGTCTGTACTTGAACTGATGACGATTCCAGAGGGGTGTTCAGATTATGTTTGTCGAGCTGCTCAATGGATTCAGGATCATTTTGCATCGCGTCTGCGGGATGAGGAAGTAGCAGAACGCATGGGTGTCTCTGCTGATTATCTTAATCGGTTATTCCGTCAGGAAACCGGTTTGACATTGCATCGCTACCTCATTCATTATCGCATCGCTCAAGCTTGCTTGCGGATTCTTGAAGGAAAAGATAAAATTTATGAGGTTGCCGAACAAGTTGGGTTTAATGATTATAAATATTTCTTCCAAGTCTTTACACGATTAATTGGTGTTTCGCCAACGCAATATAAGAAGAATCATCCGTAGACATTTGATTAATAAATAATCATACTTTAAAACCGCCGATAGTTCAGGCGGTTTTTTTGATGACGCAAGAATTTGAACTTAAAACTGAGAAATATCAAATAAATAGCGGGTATTTCTTTATCATCTGGGAAAAACGGAATGACTTTTGATTCTTGATTTGGTGGTTATCCCAGACTATGATAAAATAAAGATCGGAATGAGGAACAGATATGAAGATCAAGGAAATTATCGTCGTTGAAGGAAAAAAAGATACGGCTAATTTAAAACGCTGGCTGGATGTGGACACGCTGGAAACCAGCGGCACCGGTCTGAGTGAAGCGACGCTGGAACAGATCCGCCAGTGGGCAACGACCCGCGGCGTGATCATCTTTACCGATCCGGATACCCCGGGCGATCAGATTCGCCAGCGCATCAACAATGCGGTTCCCGGCTGCAAGAATGCTTTTCTGCCCTCGGGTAAGGCGTGGGAAATCGTGCGCGGAAAACGGAAGGTCGGTGTGGAACATGCCGGGAAACAGGAAATTCTGGCCGCTTTGGAGCATTGCCTGACTTATGAAGCGGATGGGGAAAATACGCTGAGCTGGTCGGAGTTTGTAGAGCTGGGATTAACCGGCCTGCCGGACAGCGCTCTGCGGCGCAGGGAAGTTGGAAACCGATGGCATGTCGGTGAAGCCAATGCCAAGACGTTGTGGAAGCGTCTGAATATGCTGAAAATCACAAAAGCGATGTTGGAAGAACGGAGGGACGCCGGTGAATAAGCCCATTGCTACAATGGCCAGAACGAATGAAATCTTAGCGAAATATGACCTGTACGCAAAAAAGAATTTTGGTCAGAACTTTATTATCGAACCGGGAATCGTGGAAAAGATCGCGCGGTTATCCCAGGCGGATGCGCGCAGCGCCGTGATCGAGATTGGTCCGGGGATCGGCGCTCTGACGGAACAGTTAGCGAGAGTGGCCGGACAGGTGCTGGCGTTTGAGATCGACGACCGCCTGATCGAGGTGCTGGCCGATACGCTTTCCGATTACCCGAACGTTGAGGTCAAACATCAGGACTTTCTGGAAGCAGACCTGAATGCGACGGTGGCGAAGCTGAAAACGCAGTCGGATCAGGTTCTGGTCTGCGCCAATTTACCGTATTATATTACGACTCCCATCTTATTTAAAATCTTTGAAAGTAAGGCGGATATCCCGGTGATCACCGTGATGATGCAGAAGGAAGTCGCCGACCGCTTCACCGCCGCGGTTTCGACGAAGGATTACAATGCACTGAGCGTGATCGTGCAGTATCAGTATCAGGTTCAGACAGTGATGAAGATTCCCAAGACGATTTTCAATCCCCGCCCGGCGGTGGACTCGGCCGTCGTGCAGTTTACCCGCAAACTGCCCCAGCGTGCAGCACGGGATGAAGCACAGTTCTTCGCGCTGGTCAAAGGGTGCTTCAAACAGCGCCGCAAGACGCTTTACAACAACTTCCGCGAATATCTGCAGGATAAGGATGAAGCTGCCCGACTGTTGAAGGAAGCTGGCTTACAACCTTCGCTGCGGGCGGAAACGATGACGCTGGATCAATTTCTCGATCTGTATGAGGTGACGTATGAAACAAAGAGCTTACGCGAAAATTAACCTCTGCCTGGACGTCGTGCGCCGGCGAGAGGATGGGTATCATGAACTGGAAATGATCATGGCCCCAGTGAATCTCTACGATACGCTGAACTTTGAATTCAGCGACGAGCTGCGTTTACAAAGCAATGTGCCCTATCTTCCGTTAGACCGGCGGAATACGATTGTGAAAGCGATCGAGCTGCTTCGTGAGGAATATGGTTTCAAGGAGAACTTTGAGATCACGCTGCAGAAGCACATTCCGACGCAGGCCGGCATGGCCGGGGGCAGCACGGATGGTGCGGCGGCGATCCGGGCGCTGAACAAGATGCTTCAGCTGGGAATGGATAATGAGAAGATGGTCGAAATCGCCAAGAAGGTTGGAGCGGACGTGCCGTTCTGCCTGCGCAGCCGCCCGGCGTTTGTGACGGGCATCGGCGAGAATCTGGAACATTTCCGCGTGCATACGCCGTTTTATCTCTTGTTAGTGAAGCCATATAAGGGTGTGTCCACGAAGGTGGCCTTTGAAACGCTCGATTTCAGCTGTGCCGAACATCCTGACTGCCGCAGGATGCGCGAAGCGTTGATCGGCAACGACTATGACGGTGTGCTTCAATCTCTGGGCAACACGCTGGAACAGAGCGCGTTTAAGCTGGTGCCGCAGATCGCGACGATCAAGCAGGAGCTGTTGGCGCTGGGCTTCGACGGGGCGCTGATGTCGGGCAGCGGATCGACGGTGTTCGCGTTAACACGCGATCCGGAGCTGTTGGAAAAAGGAGCGGCGGCGATGCGGAAGAAAGCGGCGTTTATCCGCAAGACGGAACTGCGGCCGCAGGAAGAGTTTCCCTATAAGCGTTATGACAGGTAAATTCAGAAGAAAAGAATGATTGCTTACTGCAAAACTGGGATTGATCGCAGAGGTTGGAAAAAGGAAATAAACAGGAATGAAGCTGAGGTCCTTGCAGTGAATATGAATCTTCCATCAAAGAGAAAGAACGGCAGAAATGAAGCGGCAATCATCAAATAGATCGAAAAAGAACAGGAAAATGACAAATTAAAAACATTTGATTTCGTCTTGACAGGAAGCCAATCCGGAAGGATGGATATGAATTCCTGTCACAGGCGGAATCCGGGAAACGTACGTGTAATGTTAAAATTAAATCCGTTTGAGATAAAGGATGGAGATTCTGATTATACCCCTGAAGAATGCAGTGACGAACACTGTGTTCTTTTATTTTTGAAGGATTGACCTGAACGATTTTCAGGTATCCAGTCAGCCGGAAGAGAACATGAAAACGGAATGTAAGCCCCTTCATTCAGAAACCCGGGACAGGAATTAAGGAAACAGGCCGGGAATAACTGTAAAAAACAGGAAATCCAGGGAAAAAACATCACTTTAGGCTTTTTTTAAAGGGCGAGTTTGAGTAAAATAGACTATGGAGGACGATGGATAATGAAATCTGCAATTATTATGGCGGCGGGCAAGGGGACGCGTATGCACTCCGAGCTGCCGAAGGTGATGCATCCGGTCTGCCAGAAACCGATGCTGGGGCATATCCTTGACAATCTGAAAAAAATTCAGGTCGACAAGATTGTAACTGTTGTCGGTTTTGGCCACGAACAGGTGGAAGCTGCAATGAGCGGGCAGTGTGAGTTTGTGCTTCAATCCCCTCAGTTGGGAACCGGCCACGCGGTCATGCAGGCGGCGCCGATTCTAAGCCAGGCAGAAGGAAAAACCTTAGTCGTCAATGGGGATTGTCCCTGCATTCAAAGCGCAACCTATCAGGGGATGCTGGACGCCCTGGATCAGTGCGGCATGGTCGTGTTAACGGCAGTGCTGGACGATCCGAAACAGTACGGCCGGATTATCCGTAACGCTGAAGGCATGATTGAGAAGATCGTGGAATTCAAAGACTGCACGGAGGAACAGCGGAAAATCACGGAAATCAACACCGGCATCTATTGCTTCGACAATCAGGCTCTGTTTGAGCATCTCAAAGAAATCCACAATGACAACGCGCAGCAGGAGTATTACATTACGGATTTAGTTGAAATTTTCAACCGCCATGGGTTAGGCGTCAAGGCCAAGATTGTGGAAGACAGCTTTGAAGCCAGCGGCGTCAATGACAAAAAAGAGCTGGCGCAGGCAACCCGCTGGATGCAGAAGCGGATCAACGAGCATTGGATGGAGGAAGGCGTCACGCTGATCAATCCGGACAGCACGTATATCGGACCGGACGTCGTCTTGGGCAAAGACGTCACATTGTATCCGAACGTCTATCTGGAAGGCAACACTGTGATCAACGACGGGACGACAATCCTTCCGCAGTCGTTTCTGGTTAACGCCGTGATCGGAAAGAACTGCACGGTCGACAGCTCGCGCATTACCGACAGCATCGTTCATGACGAAGTTAAAATTGGTCCTTACGCTCATCTGCGGATGAACTGCGAGGTTGACAGTAAGAACCGGATTGGCAATTTCGTCGAATTCAAAAACACCAAGTTCGGCTTCGACAGCCGCTGTGCGCATCTGACGTATCTGGGCGACAGCGAGATCGGATCGAAAGTCAACATTGGCTGCGGCGTCATCACCGTCAACTACGACGGGAAAAACAAGTTCCACACAGTTGTCAAGGACGGAGCCTTTATCGGCAGCAACGTCAATTTGATCGCGCCGGTGACGGTCGGCGAAAATGCCGTCGTCGCTGCGGGATCGACTGCGACTCAGGATGTGCCTGATGGGGATATGGCCATCGGTCGCGTACGCCAGGAAAACAAGCCGGGTTATGGTCTTATCTACAAAAACAAAGAGAAAAAATAAAAGGAGAAAACATGATCGAGAATGCAATTGTCTTCGCACTGTCCAGCAGTGTTGAACTGGCTCAGGAAATCGTAGAATACCTGGGCTTACCAATGGGAAAGATTTCTGTTAAGCATTTTGCCGATGGAGAAATTATGGTGGAGCCGGAGGAAACAGTTCGCGGCCGTTCCGTTTATATCGTCCAGTCGACATGTTCGCCGGTTTCCGACCGTCTGATGGAAGTGCTGATCGCGATCGACGCCTGCAAGCGCGCCAGCTCAGGGGAAATCACCGTCATCATGCCGTATTACGGGTATGCGCGCCAGGACCGTAAAGCGCGTGCGCGCCAGCCGATCACCGCGAAGCTGGTTGCGGATCTGCTTCAGACTGCTGGGGCGAACCGCGTCGTGACGATTGACCTGCATGCGACCCAGATTCAGGGCTTCTTCAATATTCCAATCGACGATCTGAGCGCCGTTTCGATGATCGGCCAGTATTTCCGTTCCAAGAATCTGGAGAATGTCGTCGTCGTTTCGCCGGACCATGGCGGAACCACCCGGGCGCGCCGTCTGGCCGACTGCCTGAACGCGCCGATGGCAATTATTGACAAGCGTCGTCCGAAACCGAATGTCGCGGAAGCGATGAACGTGATCGGCGAGGTCGAAGGCAAGACCGCGATCATCGTCGACGATATGGCGGATACTTGCGGCACGCTGATTGCCGGCGTCAACATCCTGAAGGAAAAAGGCGCGAAGGAAATTTACTTCGCCTGCACGCACGGTTTGTTAAGCGGACCGGCGATCGAACGGATTCAGAATTCCTACATTAAGGAAATGGTCATCACCAACACGATTCCGTTAAGCGAAGAAAAGAAGAACGGCACGGATAAGATCACGCTGCTGTCCGTCGGCTACATGCTGGCGAAGACGATCGAAGCGATCCAGCTGAAGAATCCGGTCAGCGCCGTTTACGATCTGTTCAACGACTAAACTGATTTCTCAAAAACGGGAATTTCCGAAAACGACGCGCTCTTGTGCAAAACGGGGCCGTGGGTTCAGGAAACGCCCGTTTTTTCTTTGGTCAAACGCAAAAGCGTCAGCGTGAGGAAAGCGGACGTGGTATAATGAAAGCGACAGAAACCGACAGAGTTCGACGCAGGTTGTCGATTCCGGGCTGGAGGCAGGTTCATGAGTAAAAAACAAAATCAGTCGATCATCCGCAAGATGATCAGCATCACTATCGTCGCTTTGATTCTGGGGGCAGTTTGCTTCTTAGGCGGCGTCCTGCTGGCGCAGCGCAGTCATTCCGGCAAGACGACGGTGACCAGCGACACCTTGTTTCAGCAGCTGCGTTCCGTCAGTCAGCTGACAACGGTGGAATATCATTACACGAATATGGGTAAATTTGAAAAAAACGCTGATCTCAACGGCTGGACGATTCCGCTGACCAAAGCCAGCTTTATTTTGGCGTATGACGGTAAAATTACAGCCGGGGTGCGGCTGGACGACGTTCAGATCGACGTTGTGGACAAGACGATCACGATCACACTGCCGCCGGCTCAGATTTTAAGCCATGAGGTCGACGAGGCGAGCATTGAGGTCTACGATGAATCTAACAATCTCTTCAATCCGATCAGTATTTCGGATTACGCCGCATTCTCGAAGCAGCAGAAAATCGTCATGGAAGACAAGGTGATTGACGGCGGTCTGCTTGAGGAAGCGCGAAAAAAAGCAGGCGAGGTGATCAGCCAGCTGTTGACAACGGCCAATCCGGAATATACGATTCAGGTTCAGGAAGCGAAAGCGGCGTGAGGTACAGCTTCAAATAGCGGCATCCAAAAGGGTAAAGATAAAAAGAAGCAAGGTTTCCCTGTGAAGTGGGGAACCTTTTTTTTGTTTGAATTTCGCTTTTGAAAGAGTGCATAAACACGAAGGACGTTTCTGGTTATGGAAAAAAATTACCACTTTTTTCACGGCAGTTTCCGTGTCATGATGAAGTTTAACGTCGAAGAAGCACCAAAATTGTCCGGGAAACCGCGACATGTTTTGGTATGGTTTCTTGTTTGGACTTTGATTATGATGAAACCGAAGAAAGGAAATGCCTATGGAAGATCTCAATGAACGCCAAATTCAGATTTTGAGATTGTTGGCGGGGCAGACGGAACCGCTGCGGAATCCGGAACTGGCCCGGCGCTTTGGGTGTTCGATCAAAACGATCCAACGGGATTTCAAGCGCATTGAAATTCTGGGGTTGTCGCTGGGATATACGCTCTTACGCAGCAGTCAGGGAATTGTGCTGGACTGCGGCAATGCGGATCGCGGCCGACTGAACCGCTGGATTTACGGCGGGGATCGGCTGAGCTCGGGAGATTCCGTGGAAGACCGGCGACGCCGGATTTATCTGGGTTTGCTTCTCAACGCGCCTCAGCCCACGACAATCCGCAGCCTTTCGGAAGCGTATTATGTCGGAAGCAGTTCGATTGTGAACGATCTGGCCGCCATTGAGCAGCGGATCCGCGAAGCCGGACTGACGCTGAACCGCACGCGCGAGGGAACGTACATCACCGGAGGCGAGTTGACGATCCGCAATGAAGTTACGGAGGTGCTGAACCAAAGCCGCCATTTCCAACTGCTGCCGCCAAGCGGACTGCCAACACGCCTGAACGAGGAAAACCGGATGGTGCTGAGCGGAATCTACGGCGCTCAATCGCTGCGTCAGGTAGAACAGTGCGTGGGTGAGATCGAGGAAGCGATCGGTGTGATTCTCGGCGATATTTACTATATCAATATTGTTACGCACATCCTGATCGCGATGGAACGGATGCGCCGCCGGCGCTACATCAATCCCGGCGGCGTGATGAATCCGAAGCTGATCAATCCGCTGATTTATGAAAAGATTGCCGCATGCATCCAGAATTTCTCGCAAGCAGTACAGATTACGTTTCCCCCTAACGAGCTGTTATATATTTACACCCATTTTATGGGCTGCGGGGTCGGTGAGCTGCCGCAGCGGGAAGTGATCGGTCAGACGCTGCAATGCTCCCAGCCGGAAGTTCTTGCGTTCTGCGAGGAACTGATTCAGCGGATGGAAGCGGAAACGCAGGTTCAGTTTTCACAGGACGCGAATCTGTTTTACAGCCTGCTTCTGCATATCAATTCGATGATCACGCGAATTCAGTACAACGTCCGGATCGTCTGTCTGTTAAAAGAGAAGACGATCGCGGAATTTCCGCAGATGTACGCGCAGGTGAAAACCGCGGTGCTGGAGCTTAAGCAAAAGTATTATCCAAAACATTTTATTTCTGAGGATGAGCTGTGTTATCTCTGCCTGTATTTCCAGCTGGCGCTGGAGCCGAAGACACCGCGCCAGCGGGTACTGTTAGTATGTTCGACCGGTATCGGCACCTCACATTTGTTGAAGAAACGGGTAGCGACCGTCTTTCCGGAATTGGAGATCGTCGATGTGATCTCGCTGCGGCAGCTGAAGCACCGAAAGGCAGCCGATCTGGATTTCATCTTAACGACCGTCGGTATTGATTTTGAAATTTCCTGTCCGAGCGTGACGGTATCCGCGCTGCTGGATCCCAAGGATATCGAGGAAGTCCGGCGCTTGCTGAACGGATAAAGAAAGGGACTCTTATGTTGGATATCAGAGAAGTATTAATGGAAGAAAACGTCAATCTGGAACTGGAAGCCAGAACCAAGGAGGAAGTGTTCACGCAGATGACGCGCATGCTTTATGAAAACGGCGCGATCCGGGAGGAACAGCCGTTCATCGACGAGCTGGTTCACCGCGAAGCGGAAGGCGTGACGGGAATTGGCGAGGGGATCGCGATTCCTCATGGCCGTTCCGCTGTCGTGAACCGCAGCGTCATTGCGATCGGACGCACCCGTGCCGACGTCAGCTGGGAAACGTTTGACGACAAACCGGTTCGCTGCATTATTATGTTTGCGATTCGCGATGTGGATATGTCGCAGCATATCATGCTTCTGTCCCATGTCGCCCAGCTGTTATTGGATAAGGACGTGATTGACACACTTCATCACGCCCATACGGTTGAGGAAATCGTCACTGTTTTAAGAAAGGAGGAATCGGAATGAAGATCGTCGGAATTACTGCCTGTCCAACAGGGATTGCGCACACTTACATCACGAAGAAGAAAATTATCGAAGCGGCGAAAGTTTGCGGCTATCCCTGCCGGATTGAAACGCAGGGGTCGATCGGCGCGGAAGACGAGCTGACGGCGCAGGAAATTGCGGAGGCCGACGTCGTGCTGCTAGCGGTCGACGTCAAGATTACCGGGGAAGAACGCTTTAAAGGCAAACCGGTCGTGCGCTGCCGGACGGAAGACGTCATGCGCAACACGGAAGGCTTCTTAAAGAAGATCGAAGCGACGTTGAAAAACCATCGCTGAGATCCATGGCGGCGGATCATCGCCGTGGAAAGTCCGGGACAGGAACACTTGTCCCCACAGGATCATGAAGCGATTGGCGTAACGGACTTCACGGTGGTCCGGCCTTGTCAGAAAACAATACAGTTAAAAGAAAAGAGGGAGAGTTTAATGAATTGGAAAATCATCAAGAAACACATCATGACCGGGATTTCGTTTATGGTTCCGGTCGTCGTCGGCGCCGGGCTTTGCCAGGCACTGGGCGTTATTCTCGGCGGTCCGAATGTCAAGGACGCCGTCGGCAGTTTCGCTTACATCATCTACAAGGTCGGCAATCTGGGGATGTCCACGATGATCATTCCGGTCATCTGCGCCGCGATATCCTATTCCATCGCGGATAAGCCGGGCATTGCGCCGGGGCTGGTCGTCGGTTTGGTGAGCGCGGAAATCAAGGCAGGCTTCTTAGGCGGATTGGTCGGCGCGTTTTTAGTCGGATATGTCGTCAACGCCATGAAAAAATATATTCATCTGCCGGATTCGATGAAGGGACTGATGCCGATTCTGATCATTCCGTTCTTCGCTTCGCTGATCTGCGGCGTGCTGATGTTTACGGTGCTGGGGACGCCGATCGCGTATTTCATGGAGGCGATGACGCAGTTTCTGGCGAATCTGTCAACCGGTTCCAAGTTTGTCTACGGCTTCGTCATGTCGGCCGGTTCGGCGTTCGACTTCGGCGGTCCGGTCAACAAGACGGTTTCCTTATATACGACAGCGATGTTGGCGGATGGAATTAATGGGCCGAAGGCGTGCCACATGGTCGCGTGCATGATTCCGCCGATGGGCGTGCTGATCGCCTGGGGATTAGCGAAGATTTTCCGCAAGCCGATTTATACGAATGATGAGAAGGAAAATCTGAAAGCCTGCTTCCCGATGGGGGTATGTATGATTACCGAATGCGTTATCCCGTTGGCGATGAACGATCTGTGGCGGGTGGTGCTGTCCAGTGTTCTGGGCGGTTCGATTGCGGGTGGTCTGTGCATGGTATGGGGCGTCGAGAGTCCGGTTGCCCATGGCGGCTGGTTCGTCATTCCAACTTTCACTAACCCGTTGGGATTCGTCGCGGCTTTAGTGATTGGCAGCGTCATCATGGGCGTTGCATTGTTTGTTCTCAAGCGTCGTTTAACACCGAGTCAGGAAGCCTACGGCATTGATTATACGCAGGCCGACGACGGCGAAGTCGCCGAAGTCAACATCACGTTCTGATCAGAAACAGGAGGGATTTATCATGTTAATGAACATGCAGGAATTTCTAGCCGTCGCGGAAGAACATCACTTCGCGGCCGGCGCCTTCAACGTCACGGAGGTTGCGAATTTCCGCTGCGTCGTGGAAGAAGCAGAAGCGCAGAAAGCGCCGACGATCATCGCGATCGCCGTCAATGAGCTTGACTTCTGCGGCCCTGAATTTTACAGCTATGTCCGCACGCGGCTGTTGGAAAGTCCGATTCCGTTTGTGCTGCATCTGGATCACGGCCGCACGCTGCAGGATATTCTGCGGGCGATTCAGGCCGGATTCACTTCCGTTATGTTCGACGGTTCCGAGCTGCCGTATGAGGAGAATGTCCGCCAGACGAAAGCGGTTGTCGATCTCGCCCATCTGGTCGGCGTTTCCGTCGAAGGGGAAGTCGGAACGATCGGGATTATGAACTATTCCGATGAAGGGGGAGTCGATCATATCACCTACACCCGGCCGGAAGAAGTTATTGATTTCACAGCGAAAACCGGCGTCGACAGTCTGGCGGTCGCGATCGGGACTTCGCATGGCTTATATCCGGAAGGCTTCGTGCCGAAGCTGCAGCTGGACTTGTTGAAAGAATTGAAACAGGTCAGCCCGGTGCCGTTGGTGCTGCACGGTGGTTCAGATAATCCGGATGAGGAAATCCGTCAGGCATGTCAGATCGGTATCCGCAAGGTCAACATTGCCAGCGATTACAAGGCAGCCTATTCACGGAAACTGAACGAAATCATGAATGAAACCGGCGAATTCAAGTTCTCAACCTTGATGCCGAAGGGTTTTGAAGCGGCGCGCGCGGTCATCCGGCACAAGATGGAGCTGTTCGGCAGCGTCGGCAAAGCGTCTGCTTATTGGGAGAAATTTCTATGAAAAAGATGGCGATCATCCATACCAGCGCCGTGTCGCTGCAGGATCTGACCGCCTTGTGTCAAGCGATCATGCCGGAGGTGGAAATCATCAACATCATCGACGACAGTTTGTTAGCGGAGGTCAAGCGGAACAACGGGATCACCCCGGCCGTGATCAGCCGGATGTGCCGTTATGTTCAGTCGGCGGAATCGTTAGGTGTTGATTTGATCTTCAATCAGTGTTCCTCGGTCGGGGAAGCCTTTGCGATTGCCAGCCGGTGTACGGCGATTCCCACGCTGAGAGTCGACGAACCGATGGCGGAAAAGGCAGTGAGTCTGGGTGCGCGGATCGGCGTAATCGCGACGGTGGCGTCGACGGTAAAACCCAGCTGCGATCTGATCCGGACGACTGCCCAACGGCTGGGCAAGGAAGTGGCCGTGCAGGAATATCTGGCGGCGGAAGCGCTGGACATTCTGATGAAAGAAAAGGATGTGGATAAGCATAACCGGATTGTTCTGGCGATGATTCAGCGGGCAGCGGCAGAAAACGACGTCGTTGTGCTGGCGCAGGGCAGCATGATCACCTTGCTTCCTTATTTAAATGAAATGACCATACCAGTGCTGACCAGCCCGCGCTCAGGCATCGAGCGCGCCTGGTCGATGCTGCAGGAGAAAGAGTGAAGTCCATGGAAGAAAAAACTTATTTTCACAGAGTGAATGAACTGACGCCGACGCGGTTCTGGATCAATAATGTGACGCAGGAAGAGGCGAAGCGGGCCTTGGCGGAAGGGGCGTGCGGCTGTACGCAGAATCCGGCGTATGTCTGGAAGATGATGCAGCGGGAAAGCGAGCTGCCGGAAATCCAACAGTTAATAATGCGGCTGCGGGATCAAGGCGTCGCCCGGGATCAGATTTTGATCGCCGTGCAGCGGGAGCTGGTCGGCCGCATCGCCAAACTCTTTTTACCGCTTTATCAACAGTCGCAGGGGCGATGGGGATATGTCAGTATTCAGGGGGATCCGTTCCATGAGGATTGCGATTCGATTGTAAAGACCGGGTTGTTCAATCGGGAAGCGGGCGAGAATATTATGATTAAGATTCCTGTTACGGAAGAAGGGTTAAAAGCCATCAGTATTCTGGCGGCTCAGGGCGTACCGATCAATGCGACGGAGGTGATGTCGGTTCGTCAGGCCATGGATGTCGGTCGGGTATATGCGGAAGCGACAAGCCATTGCGTCAGGAAGGCACCAATCTATTACTCGCACATCACGGGAATTCTGGACGAATATCTGTATAAAACAGTACAGGAAACGGAGGTCGCCATCGCCTCAGATGTGTTGTTTCAGGCCGGTATTGCGGCTACGAAAAAGACCTATGCGATGACCCGGACCCAATATCCGGATGTCGGCTTCATCGGCGGCGGTGCGCGGGGACTGCATCATTTCACAGAGATGGTAGGCGCTCAGGCTTGCGTTACGATCAACTGGAAGGGGACTGCCGATCAGTTGATAGATCAGAATCCGCCGGTGATCGAGCGGTTTGCCCAGCCAACGCCGCCCGCCGTGCTGGATGAGCTGCTTGAGAAGCTCCCGGATTTCCGTAAGAGTTATTGCCTGCATGCGATCGAACCTTCGGAATACGAAGCTTTCGGACCGGTCGTCCTGTTCCGTTCGTCATTTGAATCGGCGTGGAAACAGGCGCAGTCCTTGATTGACAGTTTAATCGGCTAATTTGATTATCCCTGGCTGAAAACAGTCAGGGTTTTTTGAATGATTCCCCCGGAAATCAACGATCAACGACGAATTTCAGCGCAATCGTTCAAAATCGTGCGAAGAATTAAAAATATGTTATAATATTAGCTTTTATTTTTGCGCTTAATTTTGAATGATAATCTTGAAAATCGGCGATAAACGATGAAATTCAGAGTTATCATTCAAAAACGTGCACGAATTAGAAAAAGTGATATACTATTTGGCTTTTTTGTGAATGCTTGGATTAAAAATCAACGATAAACAATGAATTTCTCAGTGATCATTCAAAATTAAAAAACAGTTACCATTTCATGGTATAATTTATTTTTATGATCAATGTGACTCTGATAAAAGAGTATTTTTGATGATCCGCAGGGTGAAGGCTGGTATTCTTTCAGCTTAAACGACCCGGGAGGAAACGATCCTTAAGCATTGAGCGTCATGGAGTGAATTGGGAAAATTGTGATTTGTTCCCATGGGTTTAATTTTAAGAAGATGAAAAAAAGCGAAGCTGGATGATCAGATCGCTTTTTCTTTGGGTTCGGTTTTTACGCAGCCGCCAATTCAGCTTCAGGCGTCATTTCGATGAACTGATCAAGATCAAATGAGTACAGATAGGCGCGGATTCTTTTGTCCGGAATCATTTCGCGCAGACAGCGCAGATAAATTGAAATCTGCCGGGCATACAACGTTTTTAACTGGTCGGCCTGGGCATGACGATCACTCTTGAAATCAATCAGTATAACTTCATTTTCATCCTGTGCGACATAGTCCATCTGCCCCTGAATTAATTCGTTGCCGGAAAGGACGGCGAAGGAGAATTCCTTTTCAACGGACATTGTTTGACAGTGCTGAAATAACGGCTGTTTGTTCAGCTGAAGCAAAAGAAGGATGTCAGAACGTCTTATTTCCGGAAGCAGGCCGCGGATCTGACTTTCCGTCCAATCTCCTTCCGGCAGGCGTTCCACCGCTTCATGCAGCTGGATGCCCCGCTGAGCTGGCCGGACAGCTTTACTTTTTGGAAACAGCGCAGGAATATATGCGGTCTGTTCTGTTTCCGACGGCGTCAGGGTGACCGGTAAGGGCTTTTCTTCCGTATAGCGCGGCAGGGAGATGACCGCTTTGCGGCGGTGCTGAAGCTGCTGGACCTCCCAGCGATCTTCAATCGTCCGGACTTTCCAGAAGCTGGAGTTACTTTCGCACATCGCGGATAAAATCAGGTCCGTCGTCCCTTTGCGTTCCAGCAGCGTGTTCATCGTTACCGGTTTATGCGGCAGCTCGCCTTTGATCGTATCGACCAGAATCATCTGATTCTGCGCCCGGGTCAGGGCGACGTAGAGAATCCGGATATTTTCTTCCAATTCTTCCAGCGTGATTTTATATTCGATCGCCTGCCGGATCGCGGTCGGCCGCTTAAACCGCCATGGCAGCTCCAGCGCCGGCAGGCCGATCCCCAGATCCGCATCCGCAATGCACGTTTCTTTTTTATCCATAATGTCGATCCGGCTGCTCGCCCAGTAAAAGACGACAGGAAACTGAAGACCTTTGGATTGGTGAATGGTCATCACTTTGACAACGTCGTCCTCATTGCCAACGGGAATGGCTTCGGAGGTTTTTTCCTCGCTCACCTGGTCGATCATCGCGAGAAAGCCGGTCAGCGAATCGGAATGCTCGGCGCTGTATTGTTCCGCTTTCTGGCGAAGCAGGTCACAGTTGGTCCGCTGCTGAGCGGTACAATGCTCTTCATAAAAGTGATGAATCTGAAACAGCGCGTCAAGCAAAGCGCACAATCCCAGCTTTTGTGCGATGTCGTTTAACCGCTGCCGGTCAGCGACCAGCGGATGATGTTCTTCTTTCAGGATATCGAAGATCGGCCGGCGCTCCCGCTTCATTGCCAGACGTGCCAATTCCTCGTCATCCGCCTGATAAAAGTCAGAGGATAACACGGCGGTTAACGATAAATTATCGGCCGGATTGATCAGAATTCGAAACCAGGAAAGCAGAATCTGCATTGCTTCCGATTGATAGAACCCTGCTTTCGCGTCGATGTAATAAGGAATGCCTGCCTGATCGAAAGCTTGCTTCAAATGGGATTTAACCGCATGGGAACGCACGAGCACGACGTAATCTTTCCATTGCCGGAAGTCTGAGGTTTCGTGCATCGTTAAGATCTGTTGGGCGATGTACTGCGCTTTGATCTGATTGGCGGCGAGATTTTCCGCCCCCTCATCCTGATCCTTCAGCGCTTTGGTCATCAGCGCATGGAATTCAACCGGATAGTTGTCCTGCTTCTGAGCCGGAGCGCCGGTTTTTACGCAGTCGTGATCGGTGTATTGATCGGAACAGCCGGGAATGTTCATCAGCCGCAGAAACAGATCATTGTTGAAATCGACGATCATCTGCTTGGAACGGTAATTGCTGGAAAGGTGAATAAAACAATTTTCCGGCCGGGCGTCGTTCATCAAATTGCGCATGATCTGCGGCTTTCCGCCGCGGAACCGGTAAATCGACTGCTTGACGTCGCCGACGCGGAAGACGTTTGCGCCGCGGGAAATCAGATTGATGATCGCATTCTGCAGATCATTGGAATCCTGGAATTCGTCGACCATGATTTCATCAAAGCGCTCCTGATACCGCTTCGCGGCCAGATTGTTTTCCGCGGTTAAAATCTGATAGGCGAAATGTTCCATATCATCGAAGTCGATCCCTTCCTGCGCTTCCTTCAGCTGTGCATACAGCGCAAGGTAGTCGAGCGTCAGCGCCGTTAACGGCTTTATGATCGCATAGGTCAATGTCAGGTCGGAAAGCAGGGTTTCCTCGGTATAGGTCCGGCTGACAAGATCCTTTGCCAGCGCGTTGAGCTGTTTGCGCAGCGCGTTGAAATCCAGCGCGTCTTTCAGCGTACTGATCTTGGTCTGGATCGCGCCGAACAACGCGCGGCGGTATTCCCGGTAATCGTAATTTTTCGCAGCTTGAATCGCCGGCGCCAGCTTGCCAAGGAATAGAAGAACCTCGTTGGCCTGCTTTTCTTTGTCGGGATACGCGTCGAATAATATCCGCTGCATCTGGACGGCGCAGTCTTCCAGCCGTCCCGCTTCTACGGCGCAGCTTTCAAAGAAAGCTTCTTTTGCCGGGGAAGGCAGCTGATCGAGACGGGCGATCGGCGCGTAAGCTTCCGCTGCCGTTCGGATCCAGGCTTGCGGATCCTGCGACCCGGACGCTTTGGCCGAGATCGTCAGCACCGCTTTCTTCAGCTCGGATACATCCTCACTGCGGCTGGAAAATGTTTGCAGCAGTGTCGTAAACTGCCCGGGATCCTGCGCCATCTGCTTCCGGCAGGCGTGGGTAAACGCCTGCTCCTTCATCTGCGCTACTGCCGCATCGTCAAAAATCCGCTGGATGCGGGCCGGGTTTAGTCCGATCAGGGCGTAGTCGGCTTGAATGATCGACAGACAGAACGAGTGAATCGTGCTGATATGCGCGCTTTGCAGCAGGATCAGCTGCTGGCGGCAATATTGCGCTTCCTCTTCGTCCAGATCGGGTTCCTGCAGCTTGTCGTTCAGACTTTGCAGCAGTCGTTTTTTCATTTCGCTGGCTGCTGCTTCGGTGAAGGTCATCGCGACGATGCGGTCGATGCTGATGTGGTCTTCGAGCATCCGTTTCATTAACCGCGCGACCAGGACGGTTGTCTTGCCCGCTCCGGCTGAAGCAGAAACCAGAATGTTATGATCGGTCGTATGAATCGCCTTGAGCTGTTCCTCACTCCATTGAATCGCCATCCCGCACCTCCTTTCCTTCTTCTTTGCCAACCAGCGCCGCCGGTTTTTTCGGCGCTTTGCGCAGCCGGCAGACAGGTTTGAAATCACAGAATAAACATGCGCCTTCAACCGGATCCAGCTCTATCCGGCCTGCGCTGAGCTGTTGGACCAACAGCTGGTAAAGTTCCAGAATCAGTGCCTGGACATTGTCGAAGTCTTTCAGGCTTCGGACTTTGACCTGACCGTCTTTACAGGTTAGTCCCTGTACGTGCGTGCCGTCGTAATCCAAACCTTCGCACTCCTTCATCGTCCAGCCCTTGAGCTGATGGCTGCTTTGCAATTCGCTCATCCATTCATCGCGGTCAACGTCTTCAATTTCCATACGCCGGCCGTTCAGCGAAGCTTCGCTGACGCTGATCGTTTCATTTTTTAAGGAACAGTAATACGCGCCGGCCGGTTGCAGCCCGAGCTTGCGGACGGCAATGATCAGGTAGGTTAACAGCTGCAGCTGGAGTCCGGCTTTGACCCTGGCTTCGCTGAGTGTTTTGGCGGAGCTTTTGTAATCCAGAATCCGCAAGTCGTTGAGGCAGGTGTCAATGCGGTCGATAATTCCATTTAAGCGCACGGTGACGCCGCCGGTTTCAAGCAGATCTTCTTCAAAGCGGAGTTCCTGAAAGGCGGGTGCAAACGAAGTGTTTTCCTCCATGGCGGCCAGCGCCTGAAGCAGCTGCTTTAAATTCAGCTGCATCCGCCGCTGAATCTGGTCGATTTCGGCATGTTGATCAGGAAACAGAGCGTCGAGCTGCTGGAAATAAGGATTCAGGATCGCGTTTATTTCTGTTTCGCTGAGGCTGGCGTAAGCCTTGCCCTGAGACCGGATACCCTGTTCCAGCAGCGCGTGCTGGATCGTACCGGTTATGGCGGCATCTACCGTTGTCAAACTGCCTCTGGATAAGCGCAGACCGCTTTTGAGGAAGTAGGCATAAGGACATTGGAAATAAGTTTCAAAGGAAGAAATACTGCCGCGCAGCACATGATCCGGGGCAAACAGACGGCGGGCGGTATCCGGCGATAGCTGATGCCGCTGATCGGAATAGACCTCGTTTTGAACCAGCGGCCACAGCACGGCGCGGGTGGCCGCGCGCTGTTCAATTTCAAACGCGACGTCCCAGCTCTTGCCTTCGTAGTTGCCGGCAGCGTAAGAATAGATCAGGCAGTGGGATGCGCTGGTGTAGATCCATTCCAGCTGGCGAGTGTAATGATCGTAGCGCTCAGCCTGGGATGGCATCGAAGTGGTCTTCAGATAATCCTCGTCAAAGATCCCGGTGGCTGCGATATTTCCCGGGAAACTATTCTGATCCGCGCCGAAAAGAATTGTCAGCGGCCGGCAGGGAAGCGGATGCTTCAGATCGGTGATCGCGATTCGGCCGTCGACTTCTTCGCTGATTTCCAGCTTTTTCTGCGCAAGCAGCGCCATGAACATGTCGAGAGCTCCCGGCTGTTCCAGCAGATCCCAGCAATCCTCCAGCGTGGTCTTCAGATTTAATAACGCCCGCCGTTCCAATTCGTCATTTAAGCAAGAATGCTGACGAAGCAGTTCATAGCAGCGGGTGAGCTTTTCGCTCAGCGGGACATCCTCCAGCAGCGGAAGCAGCCAGGGAAGCAGCTGTTCATGCACGCTCTGAGCCTGCGATTCCAGCCGCAGCAGATTTTCTTTTTCAATGATATTGAGCAGTGTGTTGCTTTCCAGCGCCTGCTGTACATGCGTGAAAACCGGCTTGCACAGATCGTTCAGGTCAAAAACAAACTGTGTCAGATACTGAACATACGCCTCGGAAATCAACGTCGGATAGGTTTTCAGCTGCAGCGTTGTCAGAACCGCCGCGATTGACGGCGCGCGGGTCAGCGACACCAAAGCGTCAAAGCAGCGCAGGATTTTCGATGGTTTCTGATAAGCAACCTGGGCCGCCGGCAGCTGGTAACGGGTCAGTACGGAGCGGACCAGCCCGCCGTCGCGCTGACTGTTGCACAGAATGATCATGACTTCCTCCGGCTTCCATTGCTCGCGCAGCAAAAGCTGGGCCAGCCCCTCTGCTTCCTGCCGGGAATTCAGCGCCTTGTAAAACCGCGTTGTCCGCGGCTGCGCCTGCTTCAGCGGCTTGAACCGCAGCCCCTGCGCCTTCAAAGCATCAAGTAAACGCTGCTGATGCAGATCCTCGATCCAGCCGGGCGTGCACTCGGCCC
The DNA here is from genome assembly GCF_900120005.1 of Holdemania sp. Marseille-P2844. Classification (GTDB taxonomy): domain Bacteria; phylum Bacillota_I; class Bacilli_A; order Erysipelotrichales; family Erysipelotrichaceae; genus Holdemania. The sequence continues at coordinate 34,274 of NZ_LT635453.1, read as the reverse complement.
CGCTGAAATCGAGCGTCTGGATTTCGGCGAGAAAACGTTCTTCCTGCAAATGTGTAAAAGGAAGATCGGCGATCAAGGCCAATAACGCCTTCAATTCCCGCTGCCCTTCGCTCTTTTCCGGCAGCTCAGCCAACGTCAGCCCGTAATCCTGCATCAGTCGCCGAAACGCAATCAGCTGGCGATGAAAATCAGGATAACGCACCATTTTGCGATAGACCCGGCAAACGCTCTCTGCCCCCTGAATCCGCATCGACGCCATCAGACTGTCCCGCGTCGCGTTTTCATTTGCCATCGCCTGCGCACGGATCAGTCCGGATACCGTCCCGAGGGCATAATGCGTCAGAAACCGCCCGTTCTGTTCCTGAATCTTCGCTTTGATCAACAGGCTGTGCAAATACCCCGGCGCCAGTAAATTTGGAATTTTCATGATGATCGCCTCCGCTGTTTTCAATATGCTTCATTTTATCATAGAAGCCCGTCCGCGGCAAAAGCCAGAACTTGCCTGAAAACGCAAAAACAGACGAATTTCAGGTTCGTCTGTCAGCGATTAATCAACAAAAGTGTCTGATTCTCGTCCATCGCCAGTTTTTCAAGCGTCGGATGCGAAGCTTCAACGATCAATGGGGCCGATCGCATGCCATCGTCGTCCATTGTATATGTTTTTCCTTCCCGCATGCCCCGCAGAAGAATCTTCAGCGCCGTGCGGAATTTGTCCGAACTGCCGTGAATCGCAACGATATTGACGGTTTTAACATATTCGTAATTCGGCGGATTAAGCTGGTCGTTATAGCGTGGTTCATACTCGCCCGGCGGCAGGATCAGCTGCAAACTGCCGTAGCCCAGCTTTGGATTCTCGCGGAAAACGATCTCGTCAAAAGCAAACGATAAATAAACTCTGTCCAGATCATCCGTTTCCATCAGATGGATGATTTGCGGCTGAAACAATTCCGGGAAATCCTGGCGGATCGGAACCTCTTTAAAACTGGAGAATTCGACCATCGTCAAGGGGACGCCAATGCCTGTGATCACCACGCTGATGATCAGCGCGATCAACAGCGGCCGTTTTTTCGTCGCCGGATGCACGATCCGCCACAAGGCGGCGACCGCCGTCTGGAAAATCCCGATCAAACCCAGACAGATCAACATGAGGCCCCACAGCTTCGCGCCTTGAAATAACAGGAAAACCAACAAGCCGAAGGCAAAGCAGAACGCAAACTCGCCCAGTCCCAGCGGAATCAGAATCATCAGCGTGATCAGCTGGACGATCCCGATCATCAGCCGGGCGGCAATTTTTCCAATCCCCCAGCCCTGCTTTTCAGCCGTTTTTTCCTCATTATTATAATAAGGGTAACGGCCGCGCGGCTGAATCAGCGGATCGATCGGATCTTCCAGAATCCGCGGTTCGTCGAATTCCTGACTGAACGCCTCGTCGATTTCCGCTGCGATCTGCTCTTCCGTCTTCGCCGCCGTTTCCGCCTGGGCAAAGGCTTCTTCCTCTTTGCGCTGCTGCGCTGCTTCGTTTTCCGTCTTCGCAAGATTTGAATTTACAGTTTGCGGGACGCCGCTTTGGGGAGAGCAGGCGTCGTCATGGCGCCTGCCGAAATTGAACCGGAGCGGTTTTTCAAACAAATCCCGAAGGGTGACCGGCTTGTTTTCCAAACCCTGAGAAATAAAGCTCGCCATCAGCAGGACGACCAGGCAGAGATAAATCAGGTTGATCGCCAGACGAACGAAGAAGTTCAAAGCTGCCGCTAAAAAGCCCGGCAGGATGGCGCGCAGAAGACTGACGATCAGGGCTTCCAGCAGGGAAAACGGGATTTTCATCAAACCGACGATCACCAGTGCGATCAATACCAGCGCGATCAGCCGGATCATGGCCTCGACGCTGAGGGTGTTGAAGTGTCCGGCGAAGTAGCTGACCACGGAGTCGATCCCCTGGGTCATCACGTCCACCACATTGTCGATGATATCCCGGCTTGAATCGCGGGTGTACTTTTCGTTGATTTTGTACGCGCTGAGAATTTCCCGCGCCAGATCGTCGAGGTTGCCGAAGTCGGCGACCGCTTCATCCTCGGTTTTGCCTTCCTGCAGCTTGTTGTCGATATACCCGGAATACTCGTCCAGAATATCCTGGATTTCATCGCGTTTCAGCAGATGCAGCTTGTGTTCTAATTTATCAAGAAATTCCTTCTTGGTCATCGTGATTTCCCCCTTCCAGGAATAGATTTAATTGCTTGGAAAATGCCAGCCATTCCGTTTTGAGCTGATTCATCGTTGTCAATCCCAGCGCGGTGATGCGGTAATACTTGCGCGGCGGTCCTTCGGTAGATTCCACCAGGTAGGTTTCGAAATACTTTTCGTTGGTCATCCGCTTGAGCAGCGGATAAATCGTGCCTTCGTTGACTTCGACGACTTCGCAGACCCGCTTGACCAATTCGTAGCCATAGATGTCGTGCTGACTGACGACAACCATGACGACCAGATCGAGCACGCCTTTTTTAAATTGTGCGTTCATGGCGATCCTTCCTTCTGATTACCATGCTAAACCCACTACTTTGCATTGTCAAGTAGCTAAACAAGATAATTTTGCCAGTTTTTACGGCTTGGGGACAAATTTTACTTTTTTTTATTGCCTGATTGTGATAAAACAGATATAGAAGAAACGAAACAGGGGGACCAAACGAAATGGCAATTTATCAAATCTTAGAAGAAATTAAAGATGTCAGAAAAGAAGGAGAGCTGTGCGAGTTCAACGGCTACCTGGAAGATTACCTGGAAGTCATTGATTCTTCCGAAGATCAGCCGATGAAGGATATCCTGCACGCACTGTTTGAAGAAAATCATGATTTGAAGATCTGCGTGAATCTGCGCGCCGATATCAACCGGCAGGTGATTTCCAATCAGATCATCCGGTATAAAGATGCATTTAAGCTGCAGGGGCATCCGGTGATCTGCCCGATCATCGTTTATGGCAAGCAGGACGATGCCGAACGCGCGCTGATCTTAGTCAAGCACAGCGACCGCAGCTATCTGTATGCCAAGGGTCTCTATTATACGCTGACGGAGCCATACAGCTTCCTGGCCGACTGCAAGAACGAGCTGGTCGCAGTGACCGCCGAGAGTGTCGACGGCGTTCTGGCGACGTTCCGCAAGCTGTTCAGCGTCAAGGCCGGCGCACTGCAGCGGGAAGCGGACCGCAGCCGTTTCTCCAACTATGAACAGCTGAAGAAGGATGCGCTGGACGAAGCGGAAGCCGTCAGGGAAAATGCGGAAACCGAGCTGCACGAAGCGGAAGACAAAGAAGCGGCGATCTATTCGCTGGTTGTTCGTTGGTTCTTGTTGAAAAAAGTGGTTTACGTTCAGTACATGGTCAATAAAGACATGCTTCAGAACGTTCATGAAGGCAACATCAAGAAACAGCGCAATCAGGCGAAGATCAACGCTGACGAAATCCCGTTCATCTCTTACAGCGAACTGTGGAGAAGCATCTAACCCAGTAAATCAAGCGGCAGTCATGGGAAAATCACTCATGACTGTCTTTTTTTTTGTGTTTCGGCATTTTTCATTGAGCAATCGCTTAAAAAATCCGGAATAAGTAGAAAATCTAACCAAAAAATAACCTCGCTTTGATAGGATATAACCATCAGGAGGTGCATCGAGTGCAAAAAGAACGGGTATTCTGGTTCTTAAACCGAATGATCTTTCCCCTTCCCGGGAAATCTGATCAAAAAATGACGCTGCGGCAGTCCGCGCAGAGGTCCAGGATGAACTTCCGTAACGGACTGACAGAGAAGAATCCGCCAGGACCGGTATCCTGAGTGCAAAGGAATTCGGATTCCACGGTATAAAAGTTTCAAATATTCTGAGAGGAGCAGGAAAATGCAAAGAAGTCTACAAAATCTGATGAATAAGCTGTTGAAAACCGGCGTAGCCATGATGTTGGCTCTGACCGCAATAAACTATCAGTCCGTCATGGCGGAAGGCGCTGAGCCGAAACAGCCGGGCGAAGGGAATACGGAAATGCGGGAGGGTCAGAATAATGATCAGGAATCGGAAGCCGGGAACACTCCGGCGACGGCTGATCCGGTGAATTCGCCGACGCCGACCCCGGAAGTCGCGCCTACGGCAACCCCGGAAGTCATGCCGACCTCGACTCCGGAGGCCACCCCGGCAACAACGCCGACTTCGACGCCGGAAGCCACCCCGGAAGTCACCGACTTCGACGCCGGCGGGCGATGAAATCCTGAATCCCGATCTTGAAAATTCACAAACATTCGATTACAAGATCACCTATGTGATCGAGCCGGAAGCAGCGGCAATGATCGAAGGCCCATCCGGCATGAATGCGGAAGACGAAGCTGTCTTCACGGTTGAACCGGCTCAGGGATATCAGATCGTCAGCGTCATGGTGAACGATGAACTGACAGAGCCGATGAATACGGCGGATGAAACAGAAACAGACGGCGCTGAAAAAGTAGCCGTGCAATATTCCATTGCCTCAGCGCAAGACGATGTCACTGTCGTCGTAGCACTGGAAAAAGAGGAAACCCGCATGCCTGCCGCCGTCTATACCGCTGAAACGGAAGACGCAATCATCACGGTATCCGCACCGGAAGGCGCATTTAGTGAAGAAGTCCGGCTGCAGGCTGAAAAGATTACGCAGCCGGAGGCACTGGAAGCCGTGGCCGATCAGGTTGAAGACGCGCTGGATGAAACGCAGCTCCTCGTCGCTCTGGCCGCTTATGATCTTACATTTTACGCGGTGAACAGTGGGGAAGAAGTGGAGCCGGACAGCGGTGTTTCCGTCAATATCAGCTTGAAAGCGCCGCTGACGGAAACCCTTTCAGAAGTTGCTCAGGAGTCGGAAGTGCAGGTTGTGCACGTGCCGGACGACGCGGCGGCTGAAGTCGTCGCCTCTGCGCAAAATGCCAAAACTACTGAAATTACCTTTGAAACAGAAAGCTTTTCCACCTATGTCATCACGATGACGACGAAGGCGGCAGCCGGGTATAACGATAACGTTTACGCGACGCTGCAGGCGGCCATCAACGCCGCCGCGCAGGCAAACGATGCCAATCCGGTGATCGAGCTTCAAACTGACGTTGCCGAAAGCGTGACCGTACCGAAGGCGAAATTTGCGCAGCTGACGATTCATTTGAACGAAAAGACCTGGACGACAAACGGCGCATCGGCGATCACCGTCGGCAGCGGTTCCCTGAAAATTGAAAACGGAACGATGGAGGCGGCGGATGTTTACCGTCTGATTACCGCCAACGAAGCCGATGTATCGGTAACGAACGTTACATTTCTGGGCGGATACAACATTGACAACGAAGAAACAATCTTGATCAACAGCAACCGAAAATCCGCAGGCGGCATGGTGCTGGTGGTTAACGGAAATCTGACCGTGGACGCCTGTACGTTTGACGGCGCAGCCAAAGGAATGGTGAGTGACGTCGTTTACGGCGGCGCGGTCGCCATGATCTCCGACGACGCCGATCAAACGCTGGCGTTCTCATTGACCAATTCAACGTTCAGGGGAAATCTGGCGCAGTATGGCGGCGCAGCAGCCCTGATCATCGACGGTCAGGCCGCTGGCAGAACGATTGATCTGACAGTTGAAAATTGCGAGTTTGCCGATAACCGGTATCTGTCTAACGGCGGCGCGCTCTACGCCACAATCAATAACGCCAACTCCAACCCGACCTTCAACGTCACGATCAACGGCGGGCAGTTTGCAAACAATAAACCGCTGGCCAACAGAGGCAACGGCGGTGCGCTGAGTATCCAGGGACAGACAAACGCTGACGCTTCGCTGAAGATTGCCGGCACGACAATCACCGGTTCGCAAGCCTTGAGCAGCTATGGCGCAGCGATCTCTGCCGAGAAAATTCCGGTGACGTTAACAAACGTTAAAATCAACGACAATATGACCTCAGGCAATGGTACGGTCTACGTAACCGAGAGCAGTCTGGTAGTGAAGGATTCCGAATTCAAACAAAATTCCGCGTCCAGCGGCGGTGCGATTTATCTGAATAAACCGACGGCAGACTGCCTGTTCCAGAACACGCTCTTTGACGGGAACCAGTCGACCGCGACGTCGAAGTTCGCAACCAACGGCGGCGGCGCCGTATTGATCAACGCCATCCCGAATAACCGGAATCTTCAATTCGAGAACATCACGGCGATCAACAACAGTGCCAAATACAATGGCGGCGCGCTCTCGTTGAATGCCAGCGGCGCCAACGAGATTCACGTCGAGATCAGCGGCCGGATTGAAAACAACACGGCGGAAAATAACGGCGGCGGGATTTATCTCAATAAGATCAAAACGACGACACTGGCGGATGTGATCATTACCGGCAATACCGCGAACAAGACGTTTCAAGGCGTTGGCGGCGGCCTGTTTCTGGCGCCGGTCTCCGGAGCCGTTCTGAACTTGAACGACGGCACGCGGATCTACAAGAACTTTACGCCGCACGATACAATGGTCAACAGTCAGGCCGGCGCTGTCGGCGCTTCCTCTGAAATTCTGGCGGCGAACACCGCGTCCGCCAAAGCGACCATCAACATCGCGGAATCGGCCTTGAAAACGGAAACGGAAGACGCGATCTATACGCTGAACCTCTATACGCAGAAAAATTTAAAGGACTTGTATCAGGGCTATTACAGTCTGGTGGAAGTACCGAAGCGAATTTATTTAGCAGCCGACGAAACCTTCCATACCGGCGAAAACGACCAGGTAACCCGGACGTTGGCGGAAGCGGCGCAGGCAGCGCAGGATCAGGGACTGAATAAAATTTATGTCTGCACTACTGTCACGGTCACGGCGGCCGATGAGGAAATTCTGAATCAGCGCGGACTGACGCTGGTCCGCTGCAGCGAGCACCACGACTCCTCTTTGCTTGAGATCAAAGGCGAAGTGACGCTGGACGGCGCGCATCTGGACGGCGCCAGCATTGAAAGCCGGAATTCGCTGATTTCGGTCGGCAGCAACGCCAAATTGAACATCACTGGAACGACGCTGATTGAAAACGGCGTTGCGGACTACGGCGGCGGAATTATCGTGAATCAGGGCCTGCTGAACATGACCGGCGGTACAATCCGCGGCAATCATGCGACAAAGCTGGGCGGCGGCGTTTATGTCCAGGGATATAAGGCGGTCGTTAACTTTGACGGCGGCACGATTATCGGCAACCATTCCGCGGTTTATGGCGGCGGCGTCAACGTAAGCGATAAAGGAACGGTGAACTTCGGTCTGTATGACGGCCGGACGCTTGTTACCCAGAATACCAGCGTCAGCGAAGGCGGCGGTATTTGTTACGAATATTCGTCGCAGGGCAAGATCTATCTTGCGACCTTTACCGACAATGAATCCACGGCCAATTCCATGTATGTCAGCGGCGGTGCGATCTCGATCCAGCAGAACGCTTCGGTAGAAATGAAGAACCTGTATGCGAGCGGCAACCGCTCGACCAGCGGTTATGCGCACTATGGCGCGCTGTATACCTGCCCGACTGGGGAAACGGCGATCTTTGAGATCAACGGCGCACTGATCATCGACAACAAAGATAAGAACAATTACAGAACTACGGATATTTATCACAACAGCGGCCGGGACGGCAATCGAGTTTACGTTTCCGACGTAGCGCCGGGCGGCGGCGAGATCACATTTGTCCGCAGCAGCAATCCGGATGAAGTGCTTGACCGCAGCGCTTACCAGTATACGTCAAATTCCTTTTCGATGATCAGCCAGGCTTCCGAGCAGACCCGACAATGGGCTAAAGAAGCGGCCGAAGCGCACGGCGTCGTCGTGACCGGAAACCGGGGCGGCGGCCCGGGCTTCGCGATCGCCAACAACGGTCATTTACAGATCGGCTCCGATACCGAGGCATTGCAGGTGATCAAGACCTGGACTGACGCCAATGGCAAACCGTTAAAAGAACATCCGGATCAGGTGCTGGTCTACCTCATGCGCGATGGCGTATCGATCGATGAAACGACCCGCAAAGACGCCTCGGTCATCCTGTCCGAGGACAATAACTGGAATTATATCTGGACGAATCTGGAACCTGGCCATGACTGGACGATCGTGGAAGCGGGAATCGACGGATACTCGGCGATCATCAGCGAAAAGGTCAAGGCCGACGCACCGTTCAACGGCGAATTCGAAGTTGAAAATTTCTATCAGGTCAAACTGGATAACCGCAAGGATGCGCAGGTCAAAAACTATACCCTCTCTGTTGGAAAAACGGTGATCGAGCCGCAGCCTTCCGACGCGGTGTTTGAATTTACAGTCAAGCTGGGTCCGACAAAAAACAAGTTGTCCTATTATATCACGTCGGCCGACGGCCAGAAAGGCAAGCTGAAGCCGGTCTACGATTCGGAAAACCTGACGATCGTCTTAAAAGGCGGCGAGCAGTTTACGTTAACAGGTCTTACGCAGGGAACGGAATATTCCATCGAAGAAGCCAAAGGTGATTATCTTGTCTACATTGACGAGGTCTTCACGGAAGACCGCACGGCCTCCGGCGTCGTGATGAACAAGGCGATCGAGATTGCCTACACAAACATTGCCAAGGTCAACCTGGCGATTGAGAAACAGCTGCAGCGTTACAGCGAAACGTACAAAGGCGCAACCTTCGTTTTTGAAATCACCGGCACACCGGAGGATGAAAACAATCCGGCAGGAGCCTATAACAACATCGTCGCGCTCACTTTCAACAGCGCGGGTTCTGAAACCGTGGAAATCAACGATCTCCCTTACGGACTGAACTACACAGTGAAAGAAATTTACAGCGGCAGCGTGTATGATGCCGCAGGGGCGGATACCTTCCAGCTGCCGGTCTCGCTCTGGAGCGCGTCGGCGGATCAGATGCCGGAAGGCGTTACGCTGATGAGTGATGAAAACGGACGCCGGCTGGGCTTGAAGGTGACGGCCGTCAACGATTTCAACGAAAATCAGAACAGCGGCAGCGGCGTGATCAACAAGTATGCCGTTGACAACGGAAAGATCGAAGTCACGCCGGTTTACGAGAAGGCTGAATAAGGAGGAGTACCAATGAAAAAGAATTTCTGGAAAAAGCCCTACGGAGCAATCGCCTTGATCATGGCACTCGTTCTGGGCTTCGCCGTCAATCCGTCGCTGGCTTATTTCACGGATTATACGACGGCTGCCGGCACCGCTCCGGTTGCGCTGGAGCCTTCCCATACGGAGATCATCGAGATCTTAAACGGATTGGATAAACAGATTCAAATTAAAAATACCGGAACGTCGGAAGCGTTTGTCCGGCTGCGGATTTTCTATCCTGCGCTGGACAATCTGGATGTCAAGATCACTGCCGGCGCCGGCTGGGTTTGGGAGGAAGCGGAAAACTGCTGGATTTATACAGAAGTGCTGAAGCCGCAAGCGAGCACCACGGTCGTTCAGGTGGATGTCGACGAAACGAAGGCCGGAAGCCTGACGCAGGATTTCCAGATCGTCGTCGTTCATGAAAGCGTTCAGGCGCTCTATGACGGCGATCATCCGGATTGGAACCTGAGCTGGTCCCATGGAATGGAAAAGGGGGAATAAGCGGTGCGTAAAATAAAATATGGTCTGATCGCCTGCGCGGCCGTGCTGGTCATCGCCCTGGGCGTCGGTGCGGCCCGGGCAGTTCCGGCAGCCCGCAATGAAGAATATACGGCTGAAATCGCGACCAGCGAACTAACGGTCGGGCTTGTGGAAAACGGCGTGCTGATCCCCAACGAAGGCGAACTGTTGACGAATACGTTTAAGGAAAACGTCATTCCCGGCAAGAATTACACCGAAGAACTCAGCGCTGTGAATACCGGCGAGGTCGAGGAATATATCCGCGTCATCGTGACCCGGCGCTGGGTCAAAGTGGTCAAAAACGAAGATGGATCAACGACGGTGACCGAGATTCCGGAAACGGAACTGGATCCGGCGCTGATTCGGCTGTCGCTGAAGGATACCGACTGGATTGTTGCTCCTGCCTCCGGAAACAAAGAACAGGTTGTTCTCTATGGAAAACACATTGTAAAAGCTTCGGAAACGGTGATGTTCAATACAGAAATCTCCGTCGATCCGAAAGTCGCTTCAATCCTGACCCACACCGAATTGGAAAATGGATCGGTCGTGTCTTCTTATGATTACGATGCGGACAGCGTGCAGCTGCAGCTGATCGCCGAAGTGGACGCCGTGCAGGTCAATAACGCACAGGACGCGATCTTAAGCGCCTGGGGCGTGAAGGTCAACATTGCGGATGATGGAACTTTAAGTTTGGCGGAATAGGAGGAAAGTTAACATGAAGATGATGAAAAAAGCCATGAGCTTTCTGATCGCCGCCGGGTTTCTGATCACGCTGGCAACGCCGGTATCCGCAGAAAGTCAGACTGGATCGGATCAATGGCAGGTCGCGTTTGACGGGCAAAAGATGAAAGCCAATTATACCGCCGCGGATTTCGCTGACTCCTTCAGTGATCTGCAGCCGGGCGATACCGTCAGCATTGAGATTACACTGAAGAATGTCTGCGGGGAAAAAGCAGACTGGTACATTCAGAACAATATTCTGGATATTTTTGAAGAAGCGGATGCGGCCGATGGCGCGTATACCTATCAGTTAACCTATACGGAACCGGGGGCTTCAGCTGTGACCCAGGTGCTGTACGACAGCCGCTCAGTCGGCGGGGAAAGCACGGAAGGCGGCGCGGGCTTAAATCAGATCAATCCGACGCTGGGCAGCGATTATCTGTATCTGGATACGCTGGCGGATGGCGAACAGGCCAGGGTAACGTTAACCTTGGGACTGGATGGGGAAACGCTGTTAAACGCCTATCAGCGCAAATCAGCGGCTTTGTCGCTGTACTTCGCGGCAGAGATTGCCGAGACGACCGTAACGGTCAATGAAACCAAAACGAACACGATCGTGAATACCGTGGTGAAAACGATTGTTTCCCCGCTGACTTCCGATGGAAGCTCGCTGCCGCTGCTCGGCGCACTGGCCGTAGGCGCGGTGATCGTGCTGATCGTGCTGATCGGAATCAATAAACGCAGAAAAGCAAAGGAGGAACGGTAAGATGAAGAAAATGATGCGGGCGCTTGTCACATTCTTGACGTTATGCTCGTTGATCGCCAGTCAGGCTGCGGCGCTGAGGGCGGAAGAAAATCAGGGCTATGGCTATTCGCTTACGCTGTCCTCCGGTTCCGGAGCCTTTACTGAAATCATGGCTGATGCGGTGACGGTCAACGGTAATCCGGTTCAGGCAACCGCAACGGATCATGAAGTGACGATTTCCGGACTGCATTATGGCGACGCCGTGCAGCTGAATGTTCAAACTGCAGGCGCGGTGACGCACGCGGATGGTCGATATCATGTCCGCGGCTACCGCCTGAGCGGGCGCGACGCCGTCGTGGAAAACAATGAAGTCATTACGGTAAAAGGCGACGCCAGCTACGTTGTGGCGTACAGCGTACCGGGGAATCTGGTGGCTTACACGATTCATTACGAAGACGCCGAAGGACAGACGCTGGCTGCTTCCCAGACATTCTATGCCACGATCGGCGATCCGATTTCGGCAGCCATGCTGAACATCGACGGCTATGTGCCGACGCCGGCTTGCCAGCAGCTGATTCAGAACACGCGTCTGGCTGCGGAGAGCGCGGAGAATGAATTTACGTTTGTCTACGAAGCCTCCGCCGTCCGCACGACGACCAACACGAACGTGGAGACCGTAACGCGCACGGAAGAAGTGACGAATACAATCGGGGTTCAGGTCAACAATCCGCAGCCGCCGGTCAATAACGGCCAACAGGAGCAGCCGGTAGAAGTTGTAGAAGATAACAACACCCCGACAAACGGCGGCCAGGAAGTTCCGCAGCAGGAAACGGTGGAAGAAGCGGTAACGCCGCAAAGCGGCGGCCAGGCGGCAGGCGGAATGAATCTCTTCATGATCGGCGGTATCGTTGCCCTGATCGCTGTAATCGGATTGATTATCGTGGTTATGAAGAAGGAAAAAGAAGCTGACAGCGAGGAATAAAGGAGAAAAGAGTCGGTCCGGATTTATTTCCTCGTCAGAATGATTTAAAATGGAAAGGATTCCGGCGGGTCCATTCTGAAAAAACGATACGGACAACAGAAGTAAAAACAGAAGGACATCGCAGGGTGTCCTTCTGTTGTCTGACTGATTAAGAGGAATGGAAATATGAACTTGCTAAGACCGGGTAGGCTTTTTCAGCTGATCGCCCAGAAACATCAGAAGGGCGGCGGCCGCCAACAGCGCAAGCATGATGAATTTGCCGGAAGGACTGGATAAAAACAAAGCCAGAGGGCCCAGCCCGGGAAAGACCGCGACGACTTTGCCAATGAAGCGGGCATACGCGACCGGTTCGCGGTCTTCCGCCTGATTGGCGTCGCCCTTTGTGATCAACTGTGAATGTTCCGATTGATTTTCCACGACCCGGTGGGTGACGACGGAGGATGAAGCCGCGCCTGCGCGGAAAACGATGACCTCGCCGCTGGAAACGGCAGCGGGATCCGCCGATTTTGCGCAGACCAGACTGCCGGTGGGAATACCCGGTTCCATACTGCCGCTGGTTATGGCGTAAAGATGAAGCCCGGAAAGCGGGGGCAGGGTCAAAAATAAAATCAGAAACAGTGAAACTGAAATCAGAATCAGACCGGCGCCATGATAGACAACGCTCAGCCGGCGCTGTCCTGGCGAGGATAAATCCGTTTTGATTTGCGGTTGTATTTTCATATTCAGACTCCTAACGTTTATCTTCATTGTAAAGCGATTTGACGGGCAGTGTCAAATTAAAAGACAGAGGGAAGCGAGGAAAACGTCAGTGAGCGTTGTCAGCGCTTCAGACAGAAAGGGGGGAGCAGGATGAAGCAACGAAAAAAAACCGGACAGGAGCGTTTGATCTTTGCCGGTATGGCTGTCTGCATCGGCGTGTTGGTTTACTGCGCTTTTCAATTTAGCCGTTATATTGAGGAAAGCCGGAATCATCAGAAAGCCCGGGAAGAGGCTGTCAGCCGCTATGTGAGCGCGCAGCCGGCGGGTTCTGAAGATGCTGCGGACTTTTCTGTGGATTTTGCCGGACTGCGCTGCGTGTCAAAGCATGTGGTCGGCTGGATCCGCATTGCCGGATTGGAAGTTATTGATTATCCGATCGTTCAAGGCTCTGATGATACATATTATCTGCGCCATACCTGGGATGACCGCGTCAGCCGGTATGGAGCGATTTTCATGGAATGGGAGAATCAGCCGGACTTTAACGACCTGCATACGATTCTCTATGGTCACAGTATGAACGACGGAAGTATGTTCGGCAGCTTGAAGCAGTATGCCAATGCGGATTTCTATTCCCAATTCGGCGGAGAGATTACGATCAGCCTGCCTGCGGAAACACGGAGATATCGGATATTTTCCGTTGAATATGCGCAGCCGGACGCGTTTAACGTCTATACGATCGGCTTTGGTCACGATGAAACCTACGCGGAGTTCATCCAGGGCTTTCATGAACGGGCGTTATACAAAACCGATGTGGAAGCAACCCGGGCGGATTCGGTTCTGACGTTGTCGACCTGTTCGGATAACGGGGAGCGCCGGTTTGTCGTTCATGCCCGGCTGGAGTCTGTCCAGCCGCATAATTCATGAGAAAGCAGGGCGATCCAGCTCTGCTTTTTTTTACCGCATCGTGAAACCGGAGCTTCGTGGAAATCCTTGAAACCTGTGCTCGCGTTTAACACGTCTTGTGGACATTGAGGAAAGATTTATCAGGAGAAAATAATAAATTCTATAATTATATATGATTTGTGAATAATTTATTCGACAGGTTTGCGCCTCCATGATAGACTAAGGAAAAGGGAGGAAACTTTGATATGACAATGCAGGTCAGCTTTGAAAAAATCGACGTCACCCCGGCGCTGCCGGTCCGGCTTTCCGGCTTCGGCAAGATCCGCTGGGCACAGACTGCCCATGATCCGCTGTATGCCCGTTTGCTTTTGTTCAGCGGGGAACAGGAGACGCTGTGGATCCAGATCGACTGGTGTGCGGCGGACGCCATGCTTTACCAACAGATTGCGGAATTAACGGGGATTCATGCGCCGCATCTGATCCTTTCTTCGACGCATACGCATTCCGGCCCCTGCGGCACGGTGCGCTGCGATCAGGGAATTCTAAAGGGACTGGAACCTGTTTTCGGCGAGTATAACGCCTGTTATGTAACGGAAACCGCCCGGCGGATTGCGGCGGGTGTCGAGCGGCTGCGGACGCAGAAACAACCGTTTTCGTGGCGGATTCTGCGCGGCACCGTCAGCGGGTTGGGGACCGACCGGCATGATCCAACGCTGCCAAGCGATCAGGACGCGTTTGTTCTGGAACTGATCACGCAGGATAAGAAACGCTGTCTATGGACGCGCATGGCCTGTCATCCGACGGTGCTCAACGGCGAAAATCTGATGTTGAGCGCAGACTTTCCGGGCGCGTTGGAAAGCTGCTTCGCGGATGCGGAGATGGTCGCCTTCGTCAACGGCAGCTGCGGCGATATGAGCACACGGTTTACCCGCCGGGAATCCAGCTTTGCGGAAATGGAGCGAATGGCGCAGCTGGCGGCCGATCAGCTGAAAACGCTGCTGAACCAGCCGGAGCCGCTGTCCCCGGGCGCGAATCTGACGCTTGAGGTTCATCAGAAAACCTTCATGGTGAAGGCCAAGGTCCTCGATTCGGTTGAAGTCGCGGAAGAAAAAGTAAGGACGCTGAGCGCACAGGTCAAACAGGCGCGCAGCGAAGGCGCTGATGCCAAAGCACTGCGTTTATTGGAATCGCTGAAAGAAGGTGCGGAGAATAATTTACTGTCCTGCCGCAACGCTTCCGGTCTGCGCGAGATCCCGCTGTCAATTTCCTGCATTCAGCTGCCTTCCGTCAAGCTGATCACCGTGCCGGTCGAGCTTTTCAGCAAGCTGAGCAATCCGGTGAAGGCGCGCTGGAACGCGGAATTCATCGGCTACACCAACGGCTATTCGCTGTATATGGCGGATGAAAACGCCTATGACCAGCAGTTCTACGAAGCGATGAGCAGTCCGTTTGAAAAGGGCGCCGGAGAACAGCTGATCCGTGAGATCGGCGACTGGCTGGCAACGTTATAGAAAGAACTCCCGGAATGGGGTAAAACAGGAATCCGGAGGATATAGATGGATTTCAGCTTTATTTCATCGGTGATTGAGATTTGCGGGCGGCCTGTTTCAGGCCGCTTTTCAAATCTTTGTCTTGAGTGCGGTTTGAAGCGTCATAAGCGTGAACGATTTCCCGCGCACACGTTTTAAATCATGGTATAATAAACGCGAGTTTATAAAATCAGACTAGCGCTCCAGAACTTGAGCAAGGGGGAACAAAATGAGAAATTCCTGGATATTTCCGGTGTTGTTTTTTATGATTATCTTTGGATTTGGCGGGATCTTCAGCGGCCTGCTTTTTCCGCTGATCATCTTTTTCATCATTTATAAATCAGTGACAAAGAATAATGAGGAGCGGCAGACAATCCGCCGGCGTTCTTCTTCCGGACAAAGCCGCACGCGTCTGTCCGGCCGGCAGAGCGATCTGGTCAACGAAGCGCTGAGCCGCTATTTCCGCACGCATGAAAAGCTGCCGCTGCTGGAAGAAATCAGCCTGCGGCCGGAAAAGGCGGAATACACCGGACTGCGCAATCTGGTCCTGCTGAAGGACGACGACTGCATCGGCACGCTCGACGAGTTCGGCGAACGCTATCCGCGGTTGTATAACGAGATTCTGCGCTTACTGGTGGAGTTCGCCAAACAGCCGCAGACGGAAGAAAAACCGCAGACCACGGCTGATCAGAAACCAGAAGTCCCGGCGGAAGAAGCCGATTTGCCGCAGGCAGAGCCGGCTCAGCCGGAGCTGGATCGGGCGGAAGCCTATATTGAAAAAATCAACGCTCTGAATACCGAGATTGCCAACGAGTCCATCACTAACGGCCTGTACCAGACCTGCGCGCTGTTGAAACATCTGGCGATCGCTGAGGAAAAATTCCCGGAGAATAAAGATAAGCTCGACAAGCTCTATCAATACTATCTGCCGATTCTGCTGGACATTCTGGAAAATTACAAGAACATCGGCCAGTCTGCGTCCAATCATGAAGATTTCCATGAAGCGGAGGATCGCCTGAACAAGACGATCATTCTGATCAACGAAGCGATGAAAACGATCAGCGCGACGATGGCGGAAGACGATTTGATGAGTTTATCCGCTGACATGACCACGCTGGAAGCCCTGTTGAAAAAAGATGGTCTGGTTCAGGAAGGCACGCTCTCCGGCGTCAGAAAGTAGGTGAATCCATGAGTCAGAAACGTAAAAACACCGATTATTTAGATGATTTGTTTGATAAACACTTCAATGATAAAGATTTCATGAATACCAACCTCGCCGATTTCGGACAGATGGTGCGCGACACGATCAATGAGGAAGCCCGCAAACAGGGCTACGATACGATGAGCGATCTGATCAGCGGCGAGATTCAGGAGGGTCTCAGCGGCAGCAGCCGGACCCGCAAACGTCCGGTCAGCGCCGCCGTGCATCGCCGTCACGGCCGTTACCGCACGCGCTATGAGTATGTGCGGGAGATGCTGGAAAACGTCGTGTATCCTCCGCGTCAGCGCGGCTATTACCGCGATGGGCATCAGGATGCACTTCAGCGCTATCTGCGCCGCATGGCGATCAACCAGAATGATATGATGATGTATGAAAAGATCGTCGACGAGGAAATCCGCAAATATTACCAACAGAATTCCCGTCAGCGAAGCAATAAATATGACGAGGGCTATTACGACGGCCTGAAGCTCGTCGCGCGCGCGTTGAAGCAGTCACGCGATTTGATGATGGAAGAGATCAGCGACCGGCTTGCGGCCGCGCTGAAAGTCTATTAGAGGATAATCCATGGCAAAGGATAATGAAAAAAAAGATCTGGAACAGTTGATGAATTCGATGTTCCGCGGTCACCGGCTGAATACCGTTTCGGCCGAAGACTATCTTGAACAGGTTAAAAAAAGTCAGAATGAAGTGCAGACGGGTCTGGATCAGGCACAGTCACATCAGAAACAAGTGGAGGATACGCTGAGCACGACGGAAAACGCCGTCGATCAGCTCAACGCGATCCTGCATCAGCAGAGCGAGGATTTACAGAAACAAGCAGAGGCCCTGCGCGATCAATCCCGCGATCTGGGGTTTACCGATCAGGATTTTGCGAAGCTGCAGGCCGAGGTGCAGAAGGATTTCGGGATTTCGGTCGACGTCGAGAATCATCAGAAGCGGCAGGCTCAGGATCTGCGGGCCGTGCTGAATGGAATGCAGGAAGCCGCAAAACAGACGGAGACCGTCGTTTTAGGTCAGGAACCGTTTCTGGCGGATTTGGCGCGGGCTTTTTTCCGCCCGTTGGCCAGCGGGCAGCCGGAGGACCAGCTGCGCAATGTATTTGTGATCAGCGGCCCGGCCGGCAGCGGCCGGCATCTGGCCCTGGCCACGATGATCAACATTCTGGCGGAAAAACACTGGCTGGCCAGTGCGGAGGTCGTGATGATCAACGGCTCGCATTATGCCGGCAGCGATCAGGAAAAAGTCTTCATTCAGGATATTTACGCGGCATCCTGCGCACCGGCGGAAGTGATCGTGATCGAACAGGCGGAAGCGCTGTATCCGCCCTTTCTCAACCAGCTGATGAAGCTGTGTCAAAATGAAGAAGTGACGTTAAACAAGCGCTACGTTTTGAATAAAGGAAAACAACTGGTGGAAGCCGGCAGCTCGTTAGTGACGCAGACGGTGTCCACCTTGAAGCTGACGAACAAATATATCGTCTTTCTGACGACTTCACGCAAGGCACTGATGCAGAACTTCCCGAATTCGATGGTGGAACAGATTCTTGATCAGCCGGCAACCCAGCCGTTAAGTCAGGAGGTGCTGCTGACGATTTATCAGCGGTTATTAAACGAAAGCGTGCAGACCGCGAAGAAACAGCTGAACGTGACGCTCCTGTTGGACGACGATGCGGCGCAGAAACGGCTGGCGGTTCTGGAAACCTCTGCCGGGGCACTGGCTCTGGAAAAAGATGTGCGTCAGCTGAACGCAGCCTTAAACGAGCTGTGCCTGAAGCAGCCGGAGCCGGTTCTGGAGGTTCGTGCGGAAGCGGGACGGGAATGGGTTTTTGAAGTGAACGGCCAGCGGTTGGCGATTTCGGATCTGATCCGGCTGGAAAAGGACGATCTTGACGCGATCCGCAAGGAAATGGACGCGATCGTCGGTCTGCAGGAAGTCAAGGACACGCTGCGGTCGATGGAAGAACATTACAAAGTGACGCAGCTGCGGCAGAAACAAGGGTTAAAAGCCGCCCCGCTGTCCCGCCACATGATCTTTACCGGCAATCCGGGGACAGGCAAGACGACGATGGCCCGGCTGGTCGCCCGGCTGTTTAAGGCGCTCGGCTTGTTAACGCAGGGGCAGCTGATCGAGGTCAGCCGCAGCGATCTGGTCGGCCGCTATGTCGGCCATACCGCGCCTTTGACCCAGCAGATCATCGAATCCGCGCTGGGCGGCGTGCTGTTTATCGACGAAGCCTATTCGTTAGTCCGCGGCAAGGACGACAGCTTCGGTCTGGAAGCCGTCGATACGCTGGTTAAGGGCATGGAAGATCACCGCGACGATCTGATCGTCATTCTCGCGGGTTACAGCCGTGAGATGGAAGAATTCCTCAACGCCAATTCCGGCTTGAAATCCCGGTTCCCGAATATTCTGAATTTTGCCGACTACACCGGCAGCGAACTGACGCAGATCGCTGTTTCGCTGGCGCAGGGCAAAGATTATGTGATCGACGAGAGCTGTCTGAATGATCTGACGATTTATTTCAACGCCGTCCAGATGAATTCCGCCGCCCGCAGCGGCAACGGCCGTCTGGCCCGCAACACGGTGGAAAAAGCGATCCTGAACCAATCCCGCCGCATTCTCAGCGACCCGCAGGTACGAATGGATCTGTTGCTTCGGGAAGACTTCGATCTCGAACTGTCCGCATGAATGCGGATCTATGAATAGCGGTGAGAAAGATAAATCAGCGAAGTCTCCAAGACTAAAACAAGCTGTCCTCTGCGGCAGCTTTTTCGTTGAACGCAGCGGGCCAAGGTTTAAAATCAGAAATCGTGGCAAGCGCGGAAGGGAGGGGAAAGGGTTTGATCGTCTGTCGCTGTTTCCTTGAGAAACTGGAAAGTTTCGCAAATGAACAAAATTGATTGCGGCCGACATCTCTGAGTTTCTTGACAAGCGGAAAGCGACCGTCTAAGATTAAAGAGGTAGATAAATAAATTGATAGAAAAGAGGAATTATCCATGGCTGAAGAGAAAATTACGCTGACGCTGAATCCCCAGATCACAGAAGAAGAAACCGTTGCGGAGCCGGCTGTACAGATGGAGACTGCCGATCAGCAGCAGGAAGTGAAATTAAGTCCGGAAGAACAGAAAATGGTCGACGACTTTTCCAAACAGATCGACGTTACCTCGTCCACAACCGTGCTGCAGTATGGCGCGGAAGCCCAGAAAAAAATCGCGGATTTCTCCGATTCCGCTCTGCAGAACGTCAGAACGAAGGATTTAGGCGAAGTTGGCGAGATGATGGCGGATCTGGTCGGCGAGCTGAAAGGTTTCTCTGCCGATGAAGAAGAAGAAAAAGGCTTGTTCGGCATGTTCAAGAAAACGACGAACAAGATGGAAAAGATGAAAGCCCGGTATGACAAGGCCGAGGTAAACGTCAATAAGATTTCCAAGGCGCTGGAGGATCATCAGATCACGCTGATGCGCGATATCGCTCTTCTGGATCAGCTGTATGAGAAAAACATGGTTCATTTCAAGGAACTGACGATGTATATTTTAGCGGGCAAGAAAAAGCTGCAGGAAGTTCGAAGCAAGGATCTGCCGCAGCTGATCGCCGCCGCGCAGAAGAGCGGTTTGCCGGAAGACGCGCAGAAGGCGAACGATCTGGCCAACGCCTGCGATCGGTTTGAAAAGAAGATTCACGATCTGGAACTGACGCGCACGGTCGCTCTGCAGATGGCGCCGCAGATCCGTCTGGTTCAGAATAATGATACGCTGATGACGGAAAAAATCCAGTCGACGCTGGTCAACACGATTCCGCTGTGGAAAAGTCAGATGGTGCTGGCGCTGGGCCTGAACCACTCCAAGCAGGCGATGGAAGCTCAGCGCGAGGTCAACGAGATGACCAACCAGCTGCTGAAGAAGAACGCCGACACGCTGAAAATGGCAACGATCGAAACCGCGAAGGAATCCGAGCGCGGCATCGTCGATATCGAAACGCTGCAGCATACCAACGAAGCGCTGATCTCGACGCTGGACGAAGTCGCTCAGATTCAGAAGGAAGGCCGCCAGAAGCGGATCGAAGCCGAAGCCGAGCTGCGCAAGATCGAAAAAGAGCTCAATCAGAAGCTGCTGGAAATCAACCGCTGAGCCGGCGGTTTTCAGATACGTCAAAACAAAACGGAAGTCCGGATGGAGTTCCCGTTTGTTTCGCAGGCGTTTTTGTGCGCAGAGATCAAGGATTAAAACAAAAAGAATTCCTATCTTTGCCGGAGTGAAACCCGGACGGAGCGGAATTCTTTTTTATATTTACACTTTTTGCTGCGGGCAGATCTGTTTGCGAATGTCTGCGCAGTGATCAACCCTGGATTAAAAATAGCGAGACCCCGCGGCATCGTGCAATCCTGCGTCAGGATCGGCTGGAATTATTGCGGGGAAAGGTTGGAGTATTCCTGACAGACCTCAATAAATGCTTGAGCGGAGGGCGTCAGGTATTTGTTGCGGTGGTGAATGATGCTGCAGGTGCGGTTGGGCAGCGGGGAGGCCAGCGGCAGCCCGGCGATCGCACCGCTTTGAATTTCGTTTTTGACCAGCTCATACGGCAAAATCGAGATCCCGATGTTCTCCTTGACGGCGTTGATGATCGAGCGGGTGCTCGTGCTTTCCCACAGCGGCGTGATCTGAACCTCGGCCGTGACCAGCAGGGCGTCGACGACCTCGCGGGTACCGCTGCCCGGTTCTCTTAATAATACCGGGTAATCGGCAAGCGCTTTGACTGTGCATTTGGGACTTTGAGTCAGCGGATGCATTGGGGCCGTAATGACGATCAGCCGGTCGGTGTAAAACGGTACGCAGACGATATCCGGCGAATACGACAAGCTTTCCACTAACGCCAGGTCAAGCTGGTTCGTCAGCACTTTGTCTTCAATGATCCGTGAATTGTCGATCAGAACCTGCGTGCGGATCTGGGGAAACCGCAGGTTGAAGCGCCGGACTAACTGCGGCAGCATCTGTGTCCCGGTTGAGATACTGGAACCAATCCGCAGCGTTCCCGCGCTGTCCCAGTTTTTCAGCTGCGTCTCCATATCGTCGAACGATTCGATGATGTGGCTCGCATAGCTCAGCATCTTATTGCCCGATTCCGTCAGATACAACTTTTTGGAGATCCGGTCGAATAAGAGAATTCCATAGTATTCCTCCAGCTGTCGGATCGCCAGCGAGACTGCCGGCTGGCTCAAATGCAAGCTTTCCGCGGCCTTGGTGATGCTTCCCGTGCGGCAGACTTCAACAAAAATCCGCAGATGACGCAGGGTCATAATCAACGCTCCTTCCTGAAATCGAATTCATATCAAAAATGATATGTTATTTATAAAATTATATTATTGTCTTTATGAGAACACAAGTCTTATAATAGAGCGGGAGGAAGAAGAGATGACACAAATGGAAGAGAAGAAAAAGCCTTCAAAATTACAAATGTATGCAAAAATGTTCGCTTCGACATTTACGTTAAGCATGTTTACGTTCGGCGGCGGGTTCGTCATTGTCCCGTTGATGAAAAAGAAGTTTGTCGATGAGCTGCATTGGATCGACGAGGAAGAAATGCTGGACATGGTGGCGATTGCCCAGAGTTCCCCGGGCGCAATCGCGGTCAACGGTTCGATCATCATCGGCTACCGGCTGTTAGGGGTGCCGGGCGCGCTGGTCAACATCGTGGCGACGGTGCTGCCGCCGTTAATTATCTTAACGATTATTTCTTATTTCTATGCGGCGTTCCGCAGTTCGCCGATTGTCAGCGCCGTGATGCGTGGCATGCAGGCGGCGGTGGCGGCGGTCATTCTGGACGTCGTCTGGAACATGTTAAAGGGATTAGTGAAAGAAAAGAACGTCGTCAAGTATTTCCTGTTGGTCGCGGCGTTCATCGCCAGCGTTTACTTTAAGGTTAACATCCTGATCATCATCGTCGTCTGCGGTGCGATCGGCACAGTGGATTACATGACGCGGGAGAAGAAAGCGAAAGAAGGGGAGGAACAGAAATGAATATCTTTATCCAGCTGTTTCTGAGCTTTTTCCAGATCGGCCTGTTCAGCATCGGCGGCGGCTACGCGGCGATGCCGCTGATCCAGAGTCAGGTCGTTGAAATTCATCAGTGGCTGACGATGACACAGTTTGCGGATATCATCACGATTGCGGAAATGACGCCGGGACCGATCGCGATCAACTCTGCGACGTTTGTCGGCACGCATATCGCGGGTCTGCCGGGCGCGATCATCGCGACGATCGGCTGCGTGGCCCCTTCCTGCATCATCGTCTTATCCCTGGCTTACGTTTATACCAAATATAAAAACCTGTCGTTGATGAAAGGCATTCTGTCCGGTCTGCGCCCGGTCGTCATCGCTCTGATCGCTTCGGCGGGGCTGTCGATCTGCAAGCTGGCGTTCTTCAAAGAAGGCGCGGCGGGCTTCGGTCTGGAATTTCTTGACCCGCAGAATCTGATCTTCTTTGCGGCGGCGTTCTTCATTCTGCGCAAATGGGAACCAAGCCCGATCAAAGTCATGGTCGGCGTGGGCGTGATTAGCGCGCTGCTGAGCTTTATTTAATCCATTTCTTTTGAAAGGAACGGACACACGCCGTTCTTTTCTTTTACCTGTTATGTCAGAAAACCGGCTGCGGACTTTGAGAAGCGCTGAGAGCTGCCACGCAACGGCGCCCGCTTTGGACAGATCGCGAAATTCCAGTCGTTTTGCCTCTGAAATTTTGATACAATATAAGCAGAGAGAAAGAAAGAGGGCTGTTATTATGAGTATTCCTGTACCGGCAAAATACATTGCCGACTTTGAAAAGCGCGGCTTCGGCATGTTTATCCACTGGGGACTGTATTCCCAGTTAGCGCAAGGGGAATGGACGATGAACCTGCATCATATTTCCCAGGAAAAGTACACCGAGCTGTTCAACAACTTTACGGCGGAGGACTTCGATGCAAAGAAGATTGTGGCGCTGGCCAAACAGGCGGGCATGAAATACATCACGCTGACGACGCGGCACCACGACGGTTTTTCATTGTACGATACCCGCGGTTTGACCGATTACGACGTCATGCATACACCGTGCGGACGGGATCTGGTCAAAGAATTTGTCGAGGCCTGCCGCGAGGAAGATATCCTGCCGATCCTGTATCACACGACCTTAGACTGGGTTCATCCGGATTTTGACGCCGATTTCGACGCTTATCTGGAATATCTGTCCAAGTCGGTGGAGATTCTGTGCACACACTATGGGAAAATCGGCGGGCTGTGGTTCGACGGCAACTGGTCCAAGCGCGATGCGGACTGGAAGCTGGATGAGTTCTACGGCATGATCCGGCGGCTGCAGCCGGATGCGATGATCATCAACAACACCGGTCTGTCCCGTCAGGGCGAAGCCGGTCATCCTGAGCTGGATTCCGTTACGTTTGAACAGGGTCAGGCGACGCCGATGGATCGCGAAGGCAAGGCCAAATACATCACGGCGGAAATGTGCCAGACGATGAACCGGCATTGGGGCATCGCGGCGCATGATCTGGATTACAAGAGTCCGCGTCAGATGATCGAACGGCTGTGTCATGCCCGCAAGGTCGGGGCCAACTATCTGCTGAACATCGGGCTGACCGGCCAGGGCGGCGTTACGAAGATGACGGAAGCGTTATTGGAAGTCATCGGCCAGTGGACGGCGATGGCGAAGGATTCGCTGTACGATGGCAAGGTGTGCGATATCCGCTGCAGCCATGAAAAAGACTTCGTGCTGGAAAAAGACGGGGCGGCGTATGTGTATGTCCACGATCTTCCGCTATTGGGGCCGAAGGACGTCGTCGCGGCGTATGAAAGCACCGATGAGGATCATTCGCTGTCCAAACTGCACCGCAAGGTCAAATCGATCCGCTGGATCGACAACGGCGAGGAATTATTGTTCAGCCAGAAGGATGACGTCTGCAGCTACCGCGCTGTCGGCTTCCCATATGGCAGCCACTGGATTGTGCGTGTCGCCAAAGTGGAGTTTGAATAAGCCGGGGCTTCGTAACTTTTAAGCAAGCTTAACTCAACAAAACATAAGATAACGCTTTCCAAGATCTGAGAATTAAACTGGGATAGGAGACCGAATTAATTTATAGTGGAAGCAATGATATAAAAGCTGGCCATATCCAGCCTGAATTCAGGCTGAGCATGACCAGCTTTTTGTTTTGGTTTGAATGAAAATTCGAGCGCAGAATCCAAGGCTTTTAAGTTTCGTGAAATTCCAAGTCTGTTTTAGCGATATTAATAAACCCGCTGCTTCCACAGGCCGGTTTGATAGCGCCGGCGGCAGAGCACAAACCGCAGCACAAAGTCAACAAGCAAGCCGATCCACGGTCCGATCACACCCAATCCGACCGGATAACATAAGAGCCAGGACAGGGCCGGGCGGATGATCGTGGTCGAAACTAAGGCATACACCGCGATTAAGCGTGTGTCCCCGGCTCCGCGCAGCGCGCCGCCATACACCGTCATCGCGCTTAAAGAAGGGACGCTGAGCGCGAACAGTATCATAATCCACGATCCCAGCCGGATGATTTCCGGATCCGCGGTAAACATTTGAATCAACGGCGCGCGAAACAGGATCAGCCCGGCCACCATGAGAACCGCCATCGTCATCGCCAGCCGGTTGCAGATCACAGTGACGCACTCCGCCCGATCGCTGCGCCTGCGGCCTAAATTCTGGCCGACTAAGGCCGCCGCGGCGGCCGCAAAGCCGTCGTAGCAGCTGAAACAGATGTTGCAGATATTCATGCAGATCTGATGTGTCGCAAACATCTTGGTACCCAGGCCCGCGACGATTAAGGCATACAGGAAGAAACCCAGCCGCATGCACAGCTGTTCCACAAACGCGCTGAACGAAATCTCGCCGACCGGCGCCAACACCTCCCGGCTTGGCAGCCAGCTTTTTTTCAACGTCAGCCGGAGCTTGCTTTTGGGACTGACCAACGACTGGACGCTCATTAAAAACGCGATGAAGCAGCCCAGTGCCGTCGCGATCGCCGCGCCCGCCACCTCTAAGCGCGGAAAGCCAAAATGTCCGCCGATCAAAAGATAATTGAAAACCACATTGATCCCATTGGCCGCCAGATTGGTGCGCATCGAGATCTTACTGTTGCCGGCGCAGCGCTGGGCGGCGTTGATCGTCATCCCGATATTGCCGAAGAACTGGCCGACGATGACAATCCGGAAATACTGCACCGCCAGATCAATCGTGTCCGCCTGCGCGCCCGCGAATTGGATGTAAGGCCGGGCAAACAGAAACGATAAACCGCAGACCAGCGCCGAGATCAGCACGGACATCAACAACGACTGCCGCAGACAGGTATTGGCGTCGTCCAGCCGGTTGGCGCCGATCCGGCGGGAAATGATCGCCGTGATGCCGACGTTCAGGGAAGCGATGAACGCAATCGCAATAAATTTCGGCTGGTTGGTCAGGCCGATCGCCGCAATCGCGGTTGTGCCCAGAGTGCTGACCATGATCGTATCGACCAGCGACGCCAATCCGACGAAGATCGATTCCACCGTCGCCGGCCAGGCCAGGTCGATCGTTTCTTTCAATAAATGTCTGCCTTCCTGGGGATCGAAGCCGGAGGGCAGAAACGGCTGAAGCTTTAAATTCATTCGTTATTCCTCTATCGTTCAGACACAGTGTCTGAAAATCTAATTTATTATAACACCGCCCCTGCGCTGCGGGAAGCACAAGAAAAAAGTCTGCTTTTGAACAAGCTGAACGATTCTGAGGAAACCCGGTTACTTCGTTAGCCGGCAGTGCCGGCTGTCAATGAATCGGGATACACAGCATTACTTCGTTAGCCGGATTGTCTGGGGAAACCAATGAAGCGTCAGCCGCAATCCTTTTCCACCAGCTCCCGCGCCAGCCAGCGGCAGGGGTAACGTCCGCTGGTCAGCTCCTGAATTTTTTCGATTAAGGAAGAATTTGTCGTTAAAAACTCGTAGACCACCTGTTCGCCATACTCTTTTGCCACGATGTCCGCCTGATCCTTTAATAAATAATCCAGCTTGCCGATCAGGTCGTAGGAAAACGTCAGCGTGT
Organism: Holdemania sp. Marseille-P2844; assembly: GCF_900120005.1. Lineage (GTDB taxonomy): Bacteria > Bacillota_I > Bacilli_A > Erysipelotrichales > Erysipelotrichaceae > Holdemania. Next base: position 7,803 of record NZ_LT635453.1, on the reverse strand, counting down.
AGCGGTCCATCTGGATCGTTTCCACCTTCGGCGCCAGCTTCAGCGTTTCGCTGACCGATCGGGAATACGCCCGAACCAAGCCGCCCGCGCCCAGTTTGATTCCGCCGAAATACCGCACCGTGACGGCGCAGCAATCCTGCAGGCCGCTGAGCTTCAAGGATTCCAGCATCGGGACGCCCGCAGTCCCGCCGGGCTCTCCCGCGTCGTTGGAACGCTGCAGTTCGTTGTGCTGCCCGGCGATATACGCGTAACAATGATGATTCGCTTCCGGATGCAGCTTCCGGATTTCCTGAATAAACGCCTTGGCCTGCACTTCATCCAGACATTTGCGTACATAACAGATAAATTCCGACCGTTCGATCACGATCGTGTGATGAAAATCTTCTTTCAGCCGCATGCGATCACCTCTTGGTTTTCATCTTATCATGATTTCAAGCCGCAAACAATCCTTCCCGTTTTCATCGTTTTAGGGATCGAAGCTTGTTCTATAAAACAAAAGAAAAACCGGAACACCCATTCCCGGCGAAATCCTTTTGAAATAAGACTTGTAGAATAAGCCCAATTCAACTAGAATAAGACTATTGATTTAAGAAAGCAGGGGTTTTATGAGTAAATTCAATTCCGATAAAATGGGGACCATGCCGGTCGGCAAGCTGCTTTTCAGCATGTCGGTGCCGGCGATCTTTTCGATGTTGGTTCAGTCGTTATACAACGTTGTCGACAGTATTTTCGTCGCACAGGTCAGCGAAGACGCGCTGGTCGCGGTTTCGATCGCCTTTCCGCTGCAGATGCTGATCATCGCGCTGGCGCTGGGGGTCGGGGTCGGCACCAATGCGCTGATCGCCCGCCGGTTAGGCGAGAAACGCCGGGAGGAAGCGAATATTGCAGCGAATACCGGAATCGTGCTGTCGTTGATCAACATGGCGCTGTGCATGCTCGTCGGTCTGTTTCTGGCCAAGCCGTTTGTCGGCCTGTTTACGCAGGATGCCGCGGTGTTTGCGATGGGGTCGCAGTATTTGATGATCGTCATGGTATTCTCAGTCGGCGTCATGATTGAAATGACCTGTTCGCGCGTGCTGCAGGCAACCGGCAACATGATCGTGCCGATGATTTCGCAGCTGATCGGCGCGATTACCAATATTATTCTTGATCCGATTTTTATCTTCGGCTATTTCGGCGTACCGAAAATGGGCGTGGCCGGCGCAGCGGTGGCGACGGTTATCGGTCAGATCCTGGCGATGATCTTCGTCTTGATCGTCTTGAAAGTCGGCACGCATGAGGTCGATATCGCGCCGTGGCGGCATCATCCGCAGATGCAGGCGGCCAAGGATATCTACCGCGTCGGGATTCCGACGTTTGTCATGAACGCGATCGGTTCCCTGACGACGACTGCGATGAACGCCATTCTGATGAGCTTTTCTGCAACGGCAGTGGCGGTTCTGGGCATCTATTTTAAGCTTCAGTCGTTTGTCTTCATGCCGATTTTCGGCTTAAACCAGGGTGCCATGCCGATTCTGGGCTACAACTACGGCGCGGCGGATGAAAAACGCTTCACCCGCACGCTGGCGCTCTCTTTCGGCGTGGCGGTCGCGATCATGCTTGTCGGCACGGTGCTGTTCTGGACGATGCCGGAGATGCTGCTGAAGCTGTTCAACGGCTCTGATCAGATGCTTCAGCTGGGCGGCTATGCGCTGCGGGTGCTGGCGCTGTGCTTCTTGCCGGCGGCCTGCAGCATCATCATGACGACGATGTTCCAGGCGTTAGGCAAAGGCATGATGAGCTTGGTCATGTCGTTATTGCGCCAGCTGGTATTCATCATTCCGCTGGCCTGGATACTCGGCCAGCTGGGCGGCCTGGGCGCCGTCTGGTTCTGTTATCCGGCGGCGGAGCTGCTCGTCGCGCTGATCTTCGTGCCGATCGCTTTAAAAACGATAAAGAAAAGTTTTGAAGCGGAACGGCAGGAAACCGGGGCATATTAATAAAATACCGACGCGGCGCATAGACATGATCCGCGTTGTGAAAGTCATTGAAAACTTTGGATTTCCAATTCCGGTAAGCTAAAAAAACAGCCGGCATAACGCAGACAGGGAGGTCGCGAGTCTGATCATGAAAAAAGCATGTATCTTTTTATACGGCGCTTCGGCGGCGCTGATGATTATCAGCACAATCTTTCAGCTGCAGCATCACCTCTACGCCAAGCTGGGCTATCTGGCGATGGCGCTGGGCGTGCAGCTGATCGGTCCGCTGGCGGTCAAAGGGTTGAAATTAAAAGACGCCTGGGGTTTGTTGTTCTGGACGCAGCTGTTCATCGCCGTCGCGATGATTATCGGCAATACGCTTAACGGCTATGCCATTCCCTGCTTTGACAAAGTTCTGCATTTCAGCTCCGGCATTCTGATCTGCGCCGGGATCACACTGGTTTATTGCTGGCTGAAACAACAATGGACGGAAGACTCGCGGCGCCATTACCTTTTAAAATGTCTGTCGATTCAGGGGATCAACATGATGATCGCCTTTCTGTGGGAATGCTTTGAATTCGCCTGCCTGATCTTTCTGAAGATCGACGCGATCAATCACTACACCCAGGGCGTTTATGATACGATGACAGATATGATCGTCTGCTTCTTAGGCGGCCTTGTCTTTCTGACCCTGCTGACGCGGCATGAGCGCAAAGGAAAAAACGATCCGCTGACCGCTTCGCTGAAGACGTTTTATCAAACCAATCTCAAAGACCGTTAAAAAAGCGGCCGATTAAAAACTGTCAGGGACTTCTACGCAGAAGACTGGCAGTTTTTATTTCGTTTTTTCAAGCGTTTCTTCGCGGGAAAAGACAAAAGCAGGATTAAAATTCAGACAAAGCGGAGAAACCGCCGTCCGGATCCTCTGTCCTCTTACGCAAAAACCGGCAAAATCGAACAGCGCTGATCAGACGGTTCTGCCGCAGAAAGGCGGGAAAATAAAAATAAATTAAATCCGCCGAGGCATACTAGAGGCCAGGAGGAAATCATGATGCAGATTGAAGGAATCGTCCGCGCTGTTCCGCAGCCGCACCTTGAAATCAAGACGGAGACCATGCCGGAAGGGGCGCTGATCGTCATGCTGGGAACCCTGTTATTCAAACAAAAGGCGGAAAGAAAAGGCTGTCTCTGGACACTGGAACTCCCTGCGGAAGCTTTTTCCCTGCAGCCGCTCACCGCCGGCGGCACCGTTGAAATCTGGCTGGCTCCGGAAGCCGGCGAATGCCTGACGCGCTGTCCTCAAGCCCTGCAGGAAGCCCTTCTGGCCAATCGAAGCGCTTGTTATTTTTTTCAGCTGCTTGATCCCTGGCAGCGGGAACGAATCATGAATTATGCTGAACAAGGTGCAGAGGAACAACGAATTCGCCGGATTGACAAAATCATCGCGATGCTCTATGAAAGACGTACTTTGTGAACTTGTGAAAGTAAAATAAGAAAATTAGCACTTATCTATTGACAGTGCTAAAAACTGTGATATACTAAAATTGCAAGTTGGGAAAGACCCAATGAAGCCAGGAATAAGACAGATAGAAAGAGGCGATTCAAGATGAGATTTGTACCGAACACCTGGATGGACAACTTGGCCGACGAGGTTCTTAAGGATCCATTTTTCAGAAAGAATAACGTCCCGGCTGTCATGAAAACCGATATTCGTGAGCGAGAAGATGGCTATCTTCTGGATATTGAACTCCCTGGATTTAAAAAGGAAGAAATCAAAATGGAACTGGAAGACGGTTATCTGACGATTGCGGCCGCCCGCACAGCTTCCAATGAAGAACGAAGCGAACAGGGCAAGCTCGTTCGCCAGGAACGTTTCAGCGGCAGCTGCACCCGGACCTACTTTATCGGTGAGGAAATGAATGTCGAGGATATTAAAGCCCGCTATGAGAATGGCGAACTGAAGGTCTTCGTCCCGAAGAAGGATCCGCAGGCGATGCAGACCAAAAAGACCATTTCGATTGAATAACTTCTCTGAGCAATCAGAGTTCTGATCAGGCAGGATCGCATAAGTTGAAAACAGAAAGAGGTGTGATGTATGAGATTACTACCGAGAATGATGTTTGACGACTTCTTTGATGACGTGTTTGACGAACCGCTGCTCCACCGCAACGCAATTACGGCGATGCGCTGTGACATCCATGAGAAGGACGGCAGTTATCTGCTTGACATTGAATTGCCAGGCTGCAGCAAGGAAGACATTAAGATGGATTTGGAAGACGGCTATCTGACGGTTTCCGCTATCCGCAATACCAATAAGGAAGAAAAGGATGATCAGGGCAACGTAATCCGCCAGGAGCGGGTTCAGGGCTCCTGCTCCAGAAGCTTCTATGTCGGCGAGGCGGTGACACCGGAGGATATCAAAGCTCACTATGAAAACGGCGAGCTGAAGATCGTTCTGCCGAAGAAGGATGCGCCGGCTGTGGAAAACAAGAAAACCATTATGATTGAATAACCCGGGCTTAGAATCAGCGGATCGCAAGTGCCGCTGATTTTTTCTTTTTGCGCTTTTGTCTATTCAGGGACAAAGCCCGGTGTTTCGGCTGTTGGAAGTAAGCAATCCATTTTCATAAGATTGCAGCGAATGGAAAATATCCGTCTTGCTGAAGGCTGAGTTAATCCGCCGCCATGCCTGCCGTTTTAAAAAGCAGGCTGGGAATCCGGAAGAATTGACAGAATCTGACGATTGTCTATCGCATCCCTGTTCCCCTTCGGCTATACTGGGTCTGTAAACAATAAAGGAGGGAGAATCAGGTGAATACACTCGAAATTCTGGTCACCTGCCTGGCTTTGTCGCTGGATTGCTTTGTGGTCATGATGGCGCGGGGCGCGATGATGAATCCTCAGGAACATCGCCGTTCGCTGATGAACAGTTTGATCTTCGCCGGATCCAGTCTGTTGATGATCGTGCTGGGGTCGCTGGCCGGTTCTCTGATCAAGAGCCAGCTGGTGCTGCATGTCAATCAGGTGATCGCCGCGCTGATCCTGTTTGCGCTGGGCTGCTTCCTGCTGATTCAGGCATTTCGTCAAAAAGCTTTCGAGGAACGTCACGACGAAAGCTTTAACTACAAAAAAGTACTCATCCTGGGGTTGCTTACCAGCGTCGACGTGTTCTTGCTGGGCACGAGTATGACACTGCTTCAGACAGACTCGATTCAGGTATGTCTGATTTCAACGCTGGTTACGCTGGTCTGCGTTGAGCTGGGACAACAGATCGGCTATCGGCTGGGGCTGGCCTATCGTCGGACGATCTTCACGGCGGGCAGCGTCATTCTCTTTTTGATCAGTCTCAAGATTCTTTTCCAGGTGCTGACGCATCTGCGGTAGGGGGGACGAGCATGGAAAAACGGGGGATGATGAAACGCTTTCTGGCTGAAAGCCTGAAAGAACTCATGCTGCAGAAAAGTTTTGAGAAGATCACGATTAAACAAATCTGCGACAAAACCGGCGTCATCCGGGCGACGTTTTACAATTACTTCGAAGATAAGTACGCCGCTTTAAGCTACATCATCTATCTGGATACGGTGGAAACCGCACTCCCGTATATTGAAAAGAAGCAATTCCTTCAAGCTGTCAAAGCGATGCTCGATAACTTTGTGGAAAACCGCGAATTCTATCAGATCGCATTTCGGATCACAGGTCAGAACAGCTTTGAAGACTTGTTTGAAGAAAACGTCCAGCAGCTGTTTACCGAGATGTTCCGCCGTTATGGCCGGCCGGAGCAGTTAGGTACGATGAGCGAGGAAGAGCTGGCCGGATACTTCGGCAACAGTCTGTGCTATACGGTCAATCACTGGCTGTGCCACAACCGCAGCATGGACAGCGAGACGTTTCTGAAGCAATACGGCGCGGTGGTCACCAGCTCGATTTTCGATTTCCTCGATATGCCGCAAAGCGGCGGCAGCGGGCTGTGAGTTTTGGGCAGGCCATTTGTAAAGTTCCCTTTCAAAATGGGGAAAACTTCACGGAAGAAGGCTTGACACAAAGACGGAAGCGTGATAATTTTTAGACAGTTAACCGACTGACGGAAGTGGAATTGACCACAGGGAAGTTAATGCTAAGCAGAGCCGACCGTCTGGGCCATTGTGGACCAGCAGTGCGGCTTTTTTTCGTAAAAGGAGGAGAACAGATGAAAGAGTATCAGCTGAAATACGGATGCAACCCCAACCAGAAACCAGCCAGCGTTGATATTGAAGAAGGCGACCTGCCCTTTACCGTTTTAAATGGACGGGCCGGCTATATCAATTTGCTGGACGCTCTCAACGCCTGGCAGCTTGTCAGGGAATTGAAGGAAGCGACCGGCATGGCCGCCGCGGCTTCCTTTAAACATGTATCTCCAGCCGGCGCGGCGATCGGGCTGCCCTTGGATGAAACAATGAAAAAGATCTATTTCTGCGAAGGAATCGAGCTGACGCCGATTGCCTGCGCGTATATCCGTGCCCGCGGTGCTGACCGGATGTCTTCCTATGGTGATTTTGCGGCGCTGTCTGAGGAATGTGATGAAGCCACGGCCCGTTTCTTATCTAAGGAAGTTTCCGACGGTGTAATCGCTCCGTCTTACAGCGAAAAAGCGCTTGAAATTTTACGCGCAAAACGCAAGGGAACCTATCTGGTCCTGCAGATGGATCCCAACTATACGCCCAAACCAATGGAAAGCAAAGAAGTGTACGGCGTGCGTTTCCATCAGCAGCGCAACGATGTGAAGATCGACAAAAATCTGCTTCAGAATATCGTATCTGAAAATAAGGAATTGCCGGAGGGAGCCAAACGCGATCTGCTGATCGCGATGATCACGGCCAAATATACCCAGTCCAATTCCGTTGTTTATGCCAAAGACGGCCAGGCGATCGGGATCGGCGCCGGCCAGCAGTCCCGTATTCACTGCACGCGCATGGCGGGCAACAAAGCGGATATCTGGCATCTCCGTCAGCATCCGAAGGTATTGAGCTTGCCGTTTAAAGAGAAGATCCGGCGGCCTGACCGCGATAACGCGATCGACGTCTATATTTCCGACGAATGGGAAGACCTGCTGCGCGAGGGAAGCTGGCAGGAAGTCTTCACGGAAAAGCCTGAGGTCCTGACGGCAGAAGAAAAGAAAGCCTGGCTGGCACAGGTCAGCGGCGTCTCCCTGGCTTCCGACGCTTTCTTCCCGTTTGGTGATAATATTGAACGGGCCCGCAAGAGCGGCGTGTCCTATATTGTTGAAGCAGGCGGCTCGGTCCGCGACGATCATGTCATTGATACCTGCAACCGCTACGGTATCGTTCTGATCTTTAACGGCGTGCGGCTGTTCCATCATTAAAAAGTTCCATCATTAAAAATAAGAACAAGCATTCAAGTTTGTCATTCTGAAAATAAAAAAGCGAAGAGAAGGATATCCTGATCAACCGGGGACACTGCGTGGTGTCCGGCATTGGCTGAAAAGGATATTCTTTTCTTTATACGGAAAAGAAGAAATGATCTTGAATGAAACTGACCGGGCTTAAATTGAAGAAGACGATTGATTGAATAAAGAAAACAGCGTGATTCAAATTGGAAGAAAGAATTAAAAATGGCGAGTCAAGAAATGAAGCAAAACGAGAATTACCCCTCGATCGAAAAATGAACAAATAAGCAAAAAGGCTTTAAAATAAGGGGGAAACAAAGTGAGGGGAGAAAATACAAAAAAAATAAAAAAAGATGTTGACAGAAAAGGGGTGATTTGGTAATATTAATGAGCACCTCGCGAGAGGGCGTCGATCTTTGAAAACTAAACAGGAAGAAAAGCACAAATACAACGTCAATTCAT
>NZ_LT635452.1 GCF_900120005.1 Holdemania sp. Marseille-P2844 | reverse complement strand
CTCCAAGCCCATGAATACCGCCATTCAGTCCTTAGTGGAACGGAAAGAGGCAGTGATCAACGCCTTGACTTACTCATTTTCTAATGGCATGATTGAAGGTACGAATAATCTGATTAAGGTCATCAAGCGCCTGGCTTTCGGTTATCGTTCTTTCATTCAATTTAAGACCCGCATTTTACTTATTTCTAACACCTTAGTTCCCTGCCGTTTTCTCAATTAAAAATGAGTCCCATTTCTGGAACTCATCTGCGTCTTTCTTGTTTCGGTTTTTCTCTCACCAACACTATTTTTGAAAGAGCCAAAAAAAACAGGATTGCTCCTGTTATGAAATCTGTTTGGCCAGCTCCGTCAAATCCGCCGCCAGCGCTTCAATTTTTTCCCGTTCGACCTCGTCGTCATGATTGGTCGCGGTGTTCTCAACGATCAGCGAGCCGTTGAGGTTTTTGCCGCGGCAGACGATCATGCCCTTTTCATAGAAGGACAACGACGTATACTTTACATGATCCTCATCGACCAGGCTCGTGTGCAGCTTCGCTTCCGGATCTTTCGCCTTGACGATCGCTTCCAGCTTTTCAGCGTTGGTCTTGCTGGCTTCAAAATAGCCGATACCCAAGCGCGGGCCTTTGCCGACGCAGTCCAGAATGATCACATTGCGGTCCTTAATCGTATTGGGCAGCGCGTCGCGCAGCATATAATCTCCGACATGCGTGCCGTTGCCGCCGTCGGTCAGCACAAAAGCCACTTTATCCCGCAGCTTTTCCGGCAGCTGCTGAGCGATCAGATACGCGGCAATGACTCCGGAAGTATTCCGATTCAGATTGACTTTATTGCCGATCCGAAACGTCATCATAAACGAAACGACGACCAGCGCGATTAAAACGCCGAGAATTAACACGGACATCGCCAGATTATCCTTAAAATTGATCTTCCGTCCCAATCCCAGAAGCAGGATCAGCCCCAGCACCATGCTTAAGATCGCCGGCGTGTTCATCGGCAGAAACGAGGAAGAAAAGCTGGCGTTGCCATCCAGCGGAAAATAGCGGATCGGATTGCCGAAATCGTGATTGAGCGTGTCGTAATGCGCGACGAAGATCGTCTTCGCCTTGCCGACGTTGCCGATCATCAAATTCATCCCCCTGGTTCTTTTTTTCTTTCCGATCGCCCCGCGCACGGAATAGCCCAGCGCCTGGAAATCCTTGCCGATCTCGTTGCAGAAGAAATTCTTCTCCTTGCGGGTAAACCGGCGGCCGATCGTCAGACCATATTTAATAATCAAATCATCAATATTCATAATAACCTCCAGCGAACGCGCTTGCGCGAGCGTCCGTTTATTACTTTCTGCCCCACTTCTTTGGCCACTTGAATGGCGAGTTCTTCATCTTCGCTTGCTGCTGCCGATGCGCTTCCTTATCCGGAATAAACTTATTAAAGCAATGCACCAGTTTCGTACTGCTGTACGCGTTGATGAATACAAATTCTTCTTCACTGACGCGAATCACCAGCATATCCATGCCGGCCTTGCCCTGGCGGAACACCCATTCCTGTACCTCATCCCAGCGCACCATCTGACAAAACTCCTCGTCGCCCCGGGTATAAACCACAAAATAATCAGGATAGGCTTCCAGCACGGTGTAATCCGGCGTTTTCCATAAAACCAGCAGTGCCACAATGATCAGAATGGCGCCTACAATCCAGACAAACTGCGCGGCGATCATCAAAATTCCGACCAGAATGCAGACGATGATCGAAACATACGGCTTGATATTAATCGAAACGACCGGCTTCCCCGACTGCGGCAAATCGGCGATCCGACACAGTTTCGCTCTCATTTCTTCCATGTTCTTCACCTCTTGCGTTTCATTATAACAAAATTCCCTGTATTCGTCATTCAAAATTCGACCAGAATCCAAAAGCGCTGCTGAAACCGCATGCCCCTTCGTAAAAAAACAATGGGACTGTTCAAGACACTTGAACTTGGAAAAGCCGCTGCGGAATCGGGTTCTAAGCAGCGTCACCGATCAGAAACAGCGAGATCAGGCTCTCTGTCAATTCTGATTCAACGTTGCCATTTGTTTATTTTATACGGTTCAGAAACGGAAAAATTCCGGCTCTAACCACCGCTGAACAAGCCGAACTTAATTCGTCTGTCCTTTCCTTTTCATTTCGCTTTATGGAACCCGGCCATGTCCTTCTCCATTATTGAAATCTGTGATGTCCGACCTTTTTCAACATTCAAAAAGAATACACGCAAAATTGAAGCTTATTTCGAAAGAGAACGTTAAGCATCCCATAAACGTTCTTTTCACTTTGCGGATAATGGTTCATCATTTTCCCATGGGGGAGTTATTTCCCCTTTTATACAATATCAATCATGCAGGATTTTGTTGAGCCGCGGATATCCGCTGGGGTAGAATGACTTTTATTTTTTCCAAGTCAGTTCAAGCGGACAATAGAATCAAAGCGATGCGGGTTTGTGAAGCGGAAACCGAGGGAAAACCTGAGAAACTGTTGCTCAACGTATTTCAAGCGGTGACGACACCCAGAACAGCACGTCTTGAAAACCCTCGAGACTATCTCAGATTCATGACAGCCTTCAAATCAGCGGCCAGCCTTCAACTGATCCGGTTTTCTTTCCCTCCCTCTTCCCACGAATCATAACCGATGCGCGACAATTCTGCATTTTTCCTCGTTTTTTCCTGGATTTTTGTTATAATGGAAAGGAAAAACAGAAAGCAATAAATTGAGGAGTGAGAAAAGCATGTGGATTGTAGCGTTTATAACCGTGGTGGCGGTGTTGATCTTCGCCTCGCGAATGAAAGAATTAAAGGACGCGCGCGAAGCGATCGCCGCGGCGGGGGGAATCAGTTCCAAATATCAGTGCATGGATTTTTCCAAAGGGCCGAAAATCGCCTATATCGTCCTGTCGATTCTGGGCGTACTTTCCGGAATTTACGGGTATACCATTCAGGATTACACGACCGTCGCGCTGGGCGTTCTGATCTTCTTTTTGTTTCTGGCGGAATTCTTCATGGCCAACATCCAGTACAAGTTCTATTACAGCAACAGCGCCTTTATCAACCGCGGCAAAGTCGTGCGATATAAAAGCATCAAGGACTTTGAAAAGAAAAAGATGCCGATGGCCTTCGTTACCGTCATCACCTACAGCGGCGATAAGCATTTAGTTCCGCCCAAGGCTTTGACCATCATCAAAGAACAAATGCAGAAAAAAGAGAAATAAACAGAAAATCCGCAGATCCGCGGATTTTTTTATTTGACAGCCTTTCTCTTCCGACGCTTTCTTCCCGGATGATGCGCTGAAATGAGAATTTATTGGCGCATCAAAATCGCAACCGCCTCAGCCAGCGAATTCACTACGATCTGCGCTTCCTGTTTCACTGCGGCGGGGGAGGAATGAAACGTAAAGCTTGGCGACGTCGTCCGCAATAGCGGAATATCATTATAGGAATCGCCGATGCCGGCTATCGTATCCAACGCCAAATGGGACTTCAGGATTTCAATGCCTTTCCCCTTGGAACAACCGCGCGGGGCGACGTCGATCCATTCCTCATTTTGAAATGCAGCAAGCGAGGGAAACTGCGTATTGATCTTCATCGCGATCTGCCGGGCGTAATCGTCGGTTTTGGCATACAAGGATAATCCGTAAATATCACTGGGCAACTCACTTATGCGGGTAAAGATCCGGTAAGGAATCGCGGTTAAAATCGACGCTGACGCCGGAATCTGACCGTCCGGCAGCCGTTGGCAATACGTGCCTTCGCAGGTCTGATAGTAAAAATCCAGCTTTGAGTCAAACATCCGCCCAACCTGAACAGCGGTATCATGATCAATACAGGCTTTATAAATTGTTCTTCCTTTATCGTCCAGAATCAGCGCTCCGCTGCTCAGAATCATGAAATCACAGCGCAAAACGCCGCGAATCGGCTCGGTTACCCCGGGCAGCGGCCGGCCGGTGCACAAACCAAAGCGGTGTCCCTGCCCTTGGAACGCCCGAATCTGCCGCAGATCCTCAGGCTTGAACGTCCCTTTGAAGAATAATGTCCCGTCAAAATCACTCGCCAAAACTTTCATTTCTTCCCACTCCTCTATCCGCCTGAGCGATGCTCAGACGTCCTCTGTTTACATTATACAGATCCAGCCCTGACTGTCAAAGTCCTGCGTTGTATCCTGGAGCCTTCTGAAAATGTCCGAAAAAACAAAAAAAGAACAGCCGCCCCGGCGATCGCTCGCCCGAAACGCGACTGTTCTTCCTGATTTTAATTTACAGTTTCACCTGATTAAAGGTCTTTGATCAGCGGCATGAAGTCGATTTTTTCTTCTGTCGGAACCATCTGCGCTGTAAATTTGACGCCTCTGTCATTCAGCTCTCTGAATGCAGCGACATCTTCCGGCGTAACGCTGACCGAACGCTTGATCTGCGTCGAACCGTGCTTGTTGGACATGTTGCCGACGTTGACAACCGGGAACATATAACCGGCGTCCGCAACCTGCTTAATCGTTTTCGGGCCTTTCAGAACGATGAAGATCCGATCCGTCGGGTAAGCTTCGCTCTTCAGTCTTTCCGCTGCTTTTTCAGCCGGCAGAATCGACAGTTTAACCGTTGAAGGGCAAGCCATCTTCAGGGCGATTTTCTGAATTTCATCCTTCGCTGCCATATCATCGATAACCATGATACGCGTAGCGTTTAACGTATTCGTCCAGACAGCTGCAACCTGACCGTGGATCAATCTTTCGTCAATACGAACATTTACAATTTCCATAAGTGTAATTCCTCCCTTTGTAAGCGTTTAATTTGACTATTCACATTTTAGCGTAATTCCAGAGTCGTGTCAATATTTCCATTTGGACACTCCCCGCGCTTTGTCTAAATGTTATTTCGGTTAAAACCTGAAAAACGCGCTCAACGGAGGTGATAGAAGACATTTTGCGCAGGATTAAGCGCTTACAATTCGATCAGAAATTTTCTTCAGCTATAAATTTTTTTGGTTAGCGCCTGTGAACTTTTTGTGAAACTCTTTCAGAAACAATCTTTCATCCCTTTTGCTTTGTAAATCACGGCAAACTTGAGTATAATGAAAAACGGCGGTGATGAAATGACCTGTTTAAAGGTAATGACCTTCAATTTAAAAAATGACATGTTCTTTACACGGAAGAATCTGCGCTGGGATACCCGCCGGCAGTATGTCCGCAATCTGATCGCTTCCACCTCGCCGGATATCATCGGCGTCCAGGAATTAAGCGACGTGATGCGCGAACAGCTGCAGGCGCTTTTACCGCAATACCAGTTCGTCGGTCAGGCGCGCAATCGCCGGCGGCAGTTCATGAACGAACATTCCGATATTTTGTTTCTGAAAGATCGCTTTGAACTGCTTGGGGAAAAAACGTTCTGGCTGTCAAAACAGCCGGATCAAGCCGGCAGCCGGACCTGGACGAGCGTTTTTCCGCGGATCTGCACGATGGCGCAGCTGAAAGATTTGGAAACTGAACAAGTCTTCCGCGTTTTCAACACCCATCTGGATCATTTGCTGGCCTACACCCGGACCTTTGAAATCCGCACGATTATTGATGAAATGCAGCGGCTTCAAGAGGAAACAGCCTGTCCGTTAATCCTGATGGGCGATCTGAACACCACGATGTCCAGCCGCTCGCTGCAGCTTCTGATCATGCCGGAAAATCGGCTGCGGCTCAAACCGGTCTATGATTCCTCGGCAGCGTTCAACACACTGCATTATGGCAAGGGCCGGTTAAAGGAAGATCGCCTGCCGATCGACTATATTTATGTCAGCGAGGATTTCGACGTTCGCTCAACACGGATCATTACCACCTGTTTCAACGGATTATATCCATCCGATCACTATCCGGTCATTTGTCACCTGGTTAAGAAAGGAAATGCAGAATCATGAGGGATTATTTGGAATTATTCGCAACCTTCAGCAAGCTGGGGCTGTTCACCTTCGGCGGCGGCTATGCGATGCTTCCGCTTTTGGAATCGGAAATCGTCGAGAAGAAAAAATGGGCGACCTACGATGAAATCACCAATTATTACGCGGTCGGTCAATGCACGCCGGGCATCATTGCGGTCAACGTTTCGACCTTTATCGGCTATTATCAAAAAGGCGTGCTGGGAGCGCTGGTATCGACCTTCGGCTTCGTCTTCCCGTCGCTGGTCATCATTATCATCATCGCGGCGTTCATCCAGAACTTTGCGAGCCTGGCGATTGTCCAGCATGCTTTGGCGGGTTTGCGCGTCGGCGTGTGCGTCCTGGTGCTGACTTCCGTCTACAAGCTGATCAAAAACGGCGTCAAGGACGGCTTCGGCGTCGCGATGTTTATCTTCGCGTTTGTGCTGTCGCTGTTTACCAACATTTCAGTCGTCTTCATCACGCTGGGGGCCGGCTTATTTGGATTCTTAAAATATAAGCTGGGAGGGAAAAAGGCATGAGTTTACTGATTCAGTTATTCCTTGAATTTTTCAAGATCGGTCTGTTCGCTGTCGGCGGCGGTTTAGCCACCATCCCGTTTTTACACCAGCTGGCGGAAAAATACACATGGTTTACCGTAGAGACGTTGGTCGACATGATTGCGATCTCGGAATCAACGCCGGGTGCGATGGGCGTCAACATGGCGACCTACACCGGCTTTACCACCGCCGGCATTCCCGGTTCGCTGGTTGCGACGCTGGGACTGGTGCTGCCGAGCATCGTCATTATCATCATCATCGCGCATTTCTTAAAGCAGTTCAGCGACAGTCCGGTCGTCAAGGCGATCTTCACAGGGCTGAAACCAGCGGTCGCCGCGCTGATCCTGTGCGCCGCGCTGAATCTGGTCAACGTTTCCGTCATCAATCTGAGCGCCTTTCAGGCATCCGGCAGTCTGATCGATCTGTTTCCGTTAAAAAATATTATTCTGTTCGCCGTGCTGTTATTCTTAACGACGAAAATCAAAAAGCATCCGATCGTCTGGATTGCCCTGTCGGCAGCGGTCGGCGTCCTGCTTCAGTTCTGATCTGTACGCTCCCCGCTTTGGGGAGTTTTTTATTGGCCGCAGCCACGCCCGGAAGACAAACTTCATATTCATTTTCCCAGCGCAATTTCAGATACTTTTGCGATGCGCAAAAGCGCCCAATCAAAAACCCGCATTCTAACCGCGGGCAATTTTAGCTGGATAGGCTTTCTCAAACCAGAGCGTAAACAAGCCCAGAAGTAGCGGGCAGAGCGTGTTGATCAGCGCCGCCAGTTCTGGAACCGCACTGCGCATGATCACATATGTTCCTCCCGCGCTCGCCGCGTAAAGCAAGCCCCAGGCCAGCGTCAGGATCAGATTGGTCCGCATGAATACAGGATTCTGATACGCCGCATCGCCATGATATTTTTCCTTGGAATAATGCGCGCTTAACGGTATCGGCGTCAGGCAGGAGAGCAGCCATAACAAACCGAACGCCAGATAAGAAAGCGGGATAAGCCAGCGCAGATCAGCGCCCTGCAGCGCCGCCAGAGCGAAGGCCGCGACCAACAGGCCGGTAAATCCGTCATAGATCGTCAGCGTCCATTTTTTGCCAGCCAGCGCCAGTCCCGCCGCCGTCATAATCGCGGCGCTGGCGCCCAGCGAAGCGGAAAATGGCAGAAACATCCACAAGCAGCACCAAGGCAGGATCAACAGAAGCATGTTGGTCCTTTTCTTCCCTTTTTCCAAATCTGAGGGAATGGAATTCCCCGGGCCGCTAAAATAGCGGTCCCAGTCCATCAACAGAGCCAGCTCGCCCCGCGTTTTGTAACGGCCTTCCATCATCGCCTGCTCGCCCCGCAGTTCGCCGCGAGCAATCGCCTGCCAGACCTCTAACGGCGTTTCCACGCGCGTCGTATAGGGCTTCGTTCCCAATGGACAGAGTTCGCAGGTCTTGCCCAGCGTCAGCTGATAGCCGGTCTGCACGTCCGTATAGAAAATCTCAAATACCCGTTCTTTTCCATCAAACGCCGCCGGATTATACAGCGCCGCCATCTGGCGGGTAAACTGCTCAGCCTGGCGGACTTTTGTCTTCTGCGGATCGTTCTGTTCCTTTGGATTCTGGATATTCCAGCTGGCATTCGCCAGACTGATAAACGTTTCTTCCGGCAGCAGCGGCTCGCTTAAGCGCCGCAGCGTGCTGTCGGACAGCGTTTTGGTCCGGGCGTATTCCCGCCCGGCCTGCGTAACCTGAATCAGATACGCCGAGGTCTGCCGGCGCAGCTCGGGATGAGCGAACAGCTCGCCTTGGGGACATAGTATTTTAAGACTGGTACCGAAGGCCAGATCAAACTGCCGGATCAGCGCTTCGTAATTGTTCTCAATCGTCGTAAAGCCGCAGGTAGAGATCAGGATTGATTTCATCGGGGCATTCTGATCACGCCGGGGATGAACCGGGCGTCCGTCCGCATCCCTTTCCATCCAGGGCAGATTCAGCGGCAGACAGCGGTCAAGCAGCGTTTTCACCGGTCCCGGCATGCCGAAATAGTATAATGGGAAACTCCACAGGATCAGATCGGCTGACCGCATTTCTTCCAGCACCTCCGCCATCGCATCCGGGATAACACATGTGCCCGGCGTCGCAGTCCAGCAGCGGAAGCATCCCCGGCACGGGCTTAAGTTCAGCTCATTGATCATCCTTGTTTTAACGATCAGCGGACTTTCCAGCTCCTGCCGCAGCCCCTCAAGAAACGCCTGTGTCAGCTGAAACGTATTGCTGGCAGCGCCGCGGGGACTGCCGTTAAGCGTCAGAATTTTCATTTTCAATCTCCTTCAGCCGCGCGATGCAGCGGTCAATCCAGTCTTGGCACATCTGCGTATAGGCCCGGCCGAAATCAGCGGTCATTTCCCAAACCACCGCGTCCGAAGGCGACTGGGTCAGCACCTGATACTGTTCGATCAAACCGGCGACAGATTCCATCTCTCTCTGGCGAACTTCGTAGACCTGCGCTAACCGCTCAAGCATTTCCCGGTTTTCGTGGGGCGAACGGCGGCCGGAAAAGAAGATCCGCAGCAGTACCTCGCTGCGTGTCGGCATCATTTCCGTACTCAGATCGCTCGCTAACCAGCGGTCCAGTTCAGCTTTGCCCTGAGCCGTGATCGCATACACCCGTTTGTCCGGTTTGCCCGTCTGGACTTCAATCCGGGAATGAAGCAATCCTTCCGCTTCCAGCTGGTTCAGCTCACGGTAGATCTGACTGGTTTGCGCCTGCCAGAAAAACGACAGGGAATCGTTGAACGCTTTCGCCAGCTCATAGCCGGTCATCTCGCCATAATTCAATAATCCAAGCAAGCCTTGTTTCAGCGCCATCCGGTAACCCTCCTCCGTTCATATTCCACAAGTAGAATATCATCCTTTACCTGAAATGTAAAGGAGGAGAACTCCGATCGGCGCAGGCAGAATTCTCTAGGCTTGGAAAGGACAGGCAGCTCTTGAAATCACCCGGCTTCCAAGCGGATGTCCGCCCTCTGAATCCTTCTTATCAGCCACTCCTGCTCTGGCCGGACTCCCAATCAGCACGCAAAAAAAGCCTTCGTCGGAAGGCTTTCTTTGTGACCTAAAGGGTTGATATGATTCCCGGTTATAAGCCAGGTGGGTACCCTGTTCAGATTTTTAGGATCCCCTGATAAATCAGAGTTTTCGACACCAAACTGAAACGTCCGGATTCCCATATATCAAGTGTTGGAAATATATGTGTTCCCTTTAGGCATTAGTATTATAGCACGCATTTTTTTAATTATGAATGCTTGACATTTGGAAACTTATAGAAAGTTTTATTTTTCGAGCGCGATGTGCAGTTCTTTCAGCTGTTTTTCATCCACGGTGTTCGGCGCCTCGCTCATCAGATCCGACGCGCTGGCTGTTTTCGGGAACGCCACGACGTCGCGGATGTTGTCGGTACCGGCCAGAATCATAACCAGACGTTCCAGACCGATGCCTACGCCGCCGTGCGGCGGCGTGCCGTAACGGAAGGCGTCAATGAAGAAACCGAATTTTTCGCGGGCTTCCTCCATCGACATGCCGATCGCCTCGAAGACCTTCTCCTGGACATGTTGATCATGAATCCGGATCGAGCCGCTCAGCAGCTCGTAGCCGTTGAGCACCAGGTCATACGCCCGGGAATAACAGTTTTCCGGATCGCTCATCAGCTTGTCGACATCTTCCAGATTCGGGCTGGTAAACGGATGATGCGCGGCGACATAGCGCTGTTCTTCCTCGCTGTATTCAAACATCGGGAAGTTGGTGACCCACAGGAAATTGTAACGGCTCTCGTCGATCAGATTCAGCTGCCGTCCCAGTTTCACACGCAGCGCACCCAGCGCCGTCTGAGCCACCTTCGCTTTATCCGCGATCATAAAGATCAGATCGTTGTCCTTTAAGCCCAGCGTTTCGATCAAAGCGTTCTTTTCTTCCGGCTTGAGCACCTTGGCGACGGATCCGCTCAATTCACCTTGGCTCATTTTCAGCCAGGCCAGCGCCTTTGCCCCGTAAATTTTGACAAATTCCTGAAGCTTGTCGATATCCTTGCGGGAGAACTGATCCGCGGCCTGAGCAGCGACGATTGCACCGACCATCCCCTTCGGCTGTTCCAGGACATTTTTAAAGACCGTGAACTCCGTATCCTTAAATACCACGTTTAAGTTCTGAATTTCCATGTCAAAGCGGGTGTCCGGTTTATCCGAGCCATACCGCGCCATGCATTCGTTATACGTTAAGCGCGGGAATGCGTCCAGTTCGACGTTTTTCAGATTGCGGAAGATTTCCTTCATCAAACCTTCGACAACCGTCCAGACCTGTTCCTCGTCGACAAAACTCATCTCGATGTCGATCTGCGTGAATTCCGGCTGGCGGTCGGCGCGCAGATCCTCGTCGCGGAAGCAGCGGGCGATCTGGAAATACTTTTCAATTCCTCCGACCATCAGCAGCTGCTTGTAAATCTGCGGCGATTGGGGCAGGGCGAAAAACTTGCCCTTAAAAATCCGCGACGGCACGAGATAATCGCGGGCGCCTTCCGGCGTCGATTTGCACAGGATCGGCGTTTCAACTTCAATAAAACCCTGATCGGACAAATAATTACGCGTCAGCATCGTGACCTTGTGACGCAGGATCAGATTGTTCTGGATCGGCGCACGGCGCAGATCGAGATAACGGTATTTCAGGCGCGTGTCTTCCAGCGCGTCGGTTTCCTCGGCAATGATCATCGGGGTGGTTTCCGCCGTGTTGACGATATTCACGTTTTCGGCATAGATTTCAATCTCTCCGGTCGCCATCTTCGGATTTTTATCCTGGCGTTCGACAACCTTGCCCTCGACCTGCAGGATATATTCGTTGCGGACGTCCTTAACCTGCTCGGCCAGTTTTTCATCCACGGTAATCTGAACGATACCGCTGCGGTCGCGCAGGTCGATAAAGACCAGCGCGCCCAGATTACGCCGGCGGGCAACCCAGCCGACGACCGTAACGTGTTCTCCGGCGTTGGCTAAGCGCAGTTCGCCGTTATTGTGAGTCCGTTTCATGCTTCTTCTTCTCCTTCTGCCTGAAAATAAGCGTCCAGCGTCGCGATCAGCTCATCCTGATCAATCGTAATCTGACGCTGTTGTTCAATAAATTTAACATTGACCTGATGGTTGGCGGCTTCGCTTTCACCGGCGATGACCGCAACCCGGGCCTTGCGCCGGTCCACCGATTTGAATTGAGCTTTCAGCGACCGGGGCTGGATGTTGAATTCCGTGTGATAGCCCGCGGCGCGACATTCGGTTGCCAGCGCCAGCGGCAGCGTTCCGACGTTGCCCAGCGCCATGACGTAGACGTCCAGACTGGCTTCTTCGCCCAGCTCAACCTGTTCCGCCTCCGCCAGGATCATTAAGCGTTCCAGACCCATCGCAAAGCCGACGCCCGACATTTCCGGACCGCCGAAATACTCGACCAGTCCATCGTAGCGGCCGCCCGCGAAGACGGTT
This sequence comes from Holdemania sp. Marseille-P2844, assembly GCF_900120005.1. Taxonomy (GTDB): domain Bacteria; phylum Bacillota_I; class Bacilli_A; order Erysipelotrichales; family Erysipelotrichaceae; genus Holdemania. The sequence continues at coordinate 554,319 of NZ_LT635452.1, read as the reverse complement.
GCCTGCGAGCCGGATTCCGGATGCGTGGAAACGACCTCAAACACCGTGTGGGTGTAGTAGTCCAGGCCGCGCACCAGCTTGTCGTCAATTTCATAAGGGATTTCCAACGCGTCCAGCGCGGCGAGCACCTGATCGAAGTATGCCTTCGACTCCGGCGTCAGATACTGCTGCAGCGACGGCACGTTCTGCATACTTGGATGTTCGTTATCGACCTTGCAGTCCAGAAGCCGCAGCGGATTTTGTTCATAGCGGCGCTGGCAGTCTGCGCACAGCTCACCGACGCTGTCCTTGAAGTGCTCGCGCAGCGCGCCCCGGTAGGCTGCCCGGCTTTCATCGTCGCCCAGCGTGTTGATCAACACCTTGACCTGACTTAAGCCCAGCGCTTTGACGATGCTGTAACCCAACGCGATCACCTCGGCGTCGATCAGCGGGCTTTTCATGCCGATGTTTTCGATGCCGAACTGGTTGAACTGGCGGTAACGGCCCTTCTGCGGCCGTTCATAACGGAACATTTCGCCCATGTAGTAGAGCTTGGCCGGCATTTCCAGCCGCCCGTACATCTTGTGCTGCACGAAGCTGCGGACAACCCCGGCCGTGCCTTCCGGTCTGAGCGTCAGCGAATCCTCGCCATGCACAGAGAACGTATACATTTCCTTATTGACCATGTCGGAGCTGTCGTTTTCCCGTTTGAAAACCCGCGTGTCCTCGAAGACCGGCGTGCGGATTTCCTCATACCCGTAAACGTCGCAGAGGTTGCGGATCAAATCTTCAACCTTCTGCCACTTGCGCGTCGCTTCCGGAAGTAAATCCTGCGTGCCGCGCGGAGTCTGGTAATTCTCCATCATCAATTCCTCCTTTTTCTATTTTCAAGTTCCTTGCCTTGGGATGCCGATCCACAAAAAAAGCGCCCTGTCTAAGGACGCTTTGACTGCGTGGTACCACCTTAGTTCACGGATTGCTCCATGCCCTCTTTCCGATAACGCCGGAAATTCGTCGGCAGCTACTGCTGGTTCCCTGCCGCTTCTTGCAAGTGTCAGTCGCCGGGGGGTGATAAAGGAAGCTTTCAGCCACTGTCTTCCCTCTCTGACTTATCCCGTTCCAGGTTCCTCTTGGTCCTTGAATTTATCCCTAGTTTAGCACGATTTCACGCTTTGCACAAGGGTAAAATCCGCTTTCCCGCGGCTTTGTGGAATCGTATTCTTTTCATTCTGAATGCGGCGTTTTGGCGATCAGTCCTGATGCGTTGATTCGCTGTCCTTCTGGCGGCTATCGTTTGTTTCCTTTTGAATGTAAGTTGTTTTTTCCTTGCCTTCTTTTTTACCAAAATATGCGATAACACAAGCGCCGATCAACATACAAATACCATATTTCGTCAACAGATCAAGCTGAAAAAAATAATGATGCATTAAAACAAGACAACTCAAGCTGAGCAAAGACTCAAAACCGGCAATCCAGCAGCATTCATGGATAACTGCTTCCTCGGAGTATTTAGCACTGAAATATATTTCTTCAACAAAACAAATAACGAACATCGGGACGGAAAACGTCAGCGCGTACAACAGAACGCGGATCGGATCCAAAAGCAGAAACAGCTCCCTTTCATTGATACACAGTTGAAGCAGCCCCGGCAGAAATAAACCCAAAATTAATGCCATCAAACTTAAAATACTTTCAGGATTTTTCAAGACCAAATTTTTAATATCCTGATAAATTCCAAACAACATGATCACCCCTTTGTTTCATTGTATCTTATTCCTTATCTAAAACGCAATCATGAATTCATGATCAACGCTGCGCGCTCTACTTACTTCTTTCCTTTTTCTTACAATTTCTTTTCATCTCTGGCGTTTTATTTCAGCCTTTTGTATTATAGGCTTACGAATTGAAGGAGGATCAGTTCATGCGTTTATTTATTCGCCAGCGGTTCTTTTCCTGGACCGACAGCTTTGATATTACTGATGAAGAAGGCTATGCCGTTTACAGTGTGCGCGCAGATTTATTAGCGTTGTCGCATGTCCTGCGGGTGTTTGACGTTGAAGAACAGGAAATCGGTTTAGTCCGTGAAAAACTATTTCACTTCCTGCCGACCTTTGAAGTCGAGCTGGACGGCGATCAAGTCGCGGTCATCCGCAAGGAATTCTCGTTTCTGCATCCAAGCTACCGCATCGACTGCGAAGGCTGGAGCGTGGAAGGCGACTTGTTCGGCTGGGATTATCAGATCTTCCGCGACGGCGAGCTGTGCGGAACAATCAGTAAGGAGGTCATCTCGCTGACCGACACCTACGTCATTGATTTCGACGATCCGCGGGATGAGCTGATGATCGTCATGCTTGTTCTGGCAATCGACGCCGCAAATTGCAGCGAGCATTAAGGAATCCGGCAATGAAAATTGTACTGGGCGCGGGAACAACGCAGTTTGACGGCTGAATCAGCACCCGGCTGATCCAGCCGAACTTATTGAAACCGGAAACGTTTGAAGCCTTTTTCCAAGGTGAACAGGCGGGTCCAGCCCTAAACGTTATTTCTCGGGAAATACAGTCTGACAATGACTGAATCGACAGTATCAGTTGCGTTTCCATAAACAAAATCCCAGTAAAAAAGGTCTGAACAGAAACAGACCGGCATCAGCTTGTGCGGAGAACATCCGAATCAAGTTTTGTCGGTCCGTTTTTAATTTATTCAGTGAAACTGCTTGTCAGCTGTTCAAACAGCCTGTCGAGCACTTCGATCCGCTGCGGCTGTCCTGTCATATCGGTCACCGTGGATAAAGAAGGCAGAATTCGATTGCCGAAACGTTTTTTCCATAGTCCGCCAACCCCCAGCGTCCGCGCATAGCCATAACATTTCAACGCGTAGTCCGGATCACGGTCCAGCCAGTCGTCCAGTTTTGAATCCGGCATCTGCTTCAGATCACTGCGCCATTGCCTGACCTGCTGGAGCAGCCGCGCTCCTTCCGGATTCAGCGGCTTCATCGGCCACAAGATCAGCTGCCCGAGCAGCAGGCTGCTGAAGCTGATTACCGCCGGAAGATCCTGCGGATCAAAATAAGCCAGGACGCGGATTAAAAGAATCAGCCAGCCGAAGCCCAATCCTGCCAACGCCCAGCGTGTCTTTTTCAATCCCTGCCCCAACGCCGCACTCAAGCAGCCTATCGCGATCGTTACCGCAATCAATCCCAGACTGAACAGATATACGACGCTGTCAGATGCTGCCCATGGAAACAGGATATGCGTGATCATTACCGGCGGCAGGACGCTCAGTCCAATCAACAGCCAGCGCAGACCCGCCAGCCCTTTATGCCGCCATTGCGCCTTTTCCTGCCGGGCCTGCCTGCAGGCTTCCTGAATACAGGCGGATGAGCGCAAACCGTTCTTATCCAACGTCACCGTATTTCCATCTCCCAGATTCAACAGCGAACGCATGAATTGCTTTTCCCAGTCCGGCTGATGGATCAGCGAGCGTTTGCGCGTCAGCTGAATACGATGACCCTGCATTTCCACCTGGATATAATCCCGGGCCGCCCAGTTGATCACCACGGCCGCCAGCGTTTCTGCGCCGATCGGTTTATCCGTTAACAACGCAGCCTGCAGCGGGTTAACGCCGTTAGGCAGCTCGCCGAGGGTCCTCCGCTTTGTACTGCGGCTCAAAAAGCGGAACAACCCCGACGCCAGCACCATCCCGACGCCAAACATCGACCAGAACCCGATCAGATCGCTGCCCAGCATTCGCCGTACATGGCGCGGAATGTCAATTTCAACGCTCACCCGATCATCCCCGCTCAAACCTTCCGTCGAATAGAGATGCAGCAGGCGGCCATCCTCTCTGACGTCCAGCGTCACCTTTTCCAGATCCTCATATGTCCGGGAATTATAGAAATCGGTTCTGAATTTGAGCTCTTGCGGCAGCTGAATCACGACATCCAGCTCGTCGATCTGCGCGTCGTTCATCGCGTCGTCGAAATTCAGGTGCCATTGGTCCTCTGACGAGGCCAATTCAATCCGGTAATCCAGTGTCAAGGCCACCGGCTTATCCTTTGGCAGCCGGATGAAGCCGTATTCCGAGGCTTTTAGCGAGGGATCGCTGATCACGACGTCTTTCAACAGGGCGTCGGGATAGCTCGGCCAGCCTAAAAACAAATCAAGCATCGGATCCAGTTCGGAACTCTGGCTCGTCCATTCCAGCTCCTGATGCACCTGCAGATCCATCTGCGGCAGCACTTCGACCTCCACATGCCAGCGCGAATATCGTGAAGGCCAGCGGTAGGACTGCGCTTTGGCGAAGGTTCCTTCGTCGAAATGAACGATCAGATCCAACGTCGGATAATCCAGGACTTCCGTGGAATCAAAAACAAACGTCCGATCCTGCCACTTGCCTGTTCCATAGCGGCACTGACCGCCGCTTTGGCCGCAGTCGAGAAGCCAGTTGTCGCGGATAAGCCCGGAATCAAATTGGATTTCGGCATGCATCTGCTCGACGGGCAAATCCAGCGGCGAACGGCCTAAATCCAGTGAAAAGGTATCGCGGTCTGCTTCGTCATCCTGAAAACAACGCAGCGTATAATTCAGCTGCAGCTGAACGTCTTGATCCCGATTGACTTTGACCTGATTCCATTGCGGATCCAGCACGGCCTGCCTGCTGAGCAAGCTGACATCCTCAGCCCGAGCTACGGCATCGTCCGGCAGTTCCAGAAAGAGATCATAAGTCTCGTGCTCCGGCAGCCGCAGTCTGATTGTTTCCGACACGGTGATCGTCTTATCCGCATGGACGACTGCTTCCACGAGCCGGGATGTGATCGCGGCGGATTCTTCCGCGTGAATGGGCAGAAACGAAAAGCACAATCCCAGCGCAATCAGTATTCCAAGACCTTTTCTCATCGCTGCGGATCCTCCAGTACCTGCGGTCCCTTCCGCAGATCAAGAATCCGGCTTCTCAATTCGGCACAGGCCGGATCCTGAAGCAGGCGGTCGATCACGTCGTTTTCTCCAAAGGTGTGCATCGGAGCGATCCAGCCTAACTGACAGACTTTCGCCCACCCCAACAGACCACGGTTATAGCCGTCCTTTAACCGCGGATCGGTCGGGATCATCGCCAAGTCGAAGGTTCTTCCGGCAACCCGTTCCAGTTCGCGGTCAAAGCGTCGTTTCAGCACTTCGTTTTCCCGTCGGTCCTGATCGTTTTCTTCCTCCCAATGCCAGTCGTTTAAATCGCCCGCGTGCAGAATCCGCCAGCCGTCGACTTCGATCATAAACGCCACGCCCTCGTCGTTGGATTTGAGCGTTTCAATGATCATCCCGTTCAGCTCATAGCGCTGATGCGGCTTCACCTTGATGTGATGTTCGTCCTGCGGGCCGAAAATATCCCGGCTCAGCACATACCAGATCTGATCCGTGCCGTGTTCCAGAATCGCTTTATCGTAATGATCGGCGTGATGATGGCTGGCCAGAAACGTAACCGGTTTGTTCGCCGGCAGCGGCAGCCGACTTTTCCCGAAATAATCCAGCACGAGCACGCGCTCAGGCAGCTCCAGCAGGAAACTGCTGTGTTCGATCCATGTGATTTTCATTCAAGTACCCCCTTCTGATTTCTATTTTACAGGAAATCACAGAAAAAAAACAGAATCCGCAGGACTCTGTTTCCAAATTTGTCTAACGCACGACTAAATTTTTATCAATCCGTTTTAACGCCTGGGTCGCGACGATCCCGGTAAAGATTCCAGTCGGAATCGAGGTCACCAGAAGCAGCGGCACGATCGTCATCATCGCCGCGGTTTTATACAGCACCATGACGATCACAACCTGCCCAACGCTGTGGCCGATCGCGCACAGCATCGAGGTCGAAATCATCGACATCTTCAACCCTTTTTTAATCACGATCAGCACGATCGAGCTGAGGATAACGCCGCCGGCAGAGATCCAGAACGTCGAGCCGAAGATCGTTCCCCGCAGCAGATTGCCGATCACGACGCGCATCGTATTGACGATGATCATTTCCTTAACGCCCAGAATTTCAATCGTGATCAGGGCGATGATGTTGGCCAGCCCCAGACGCATGCCAAACGGCAGCGATACCGTCAGCATCGTTTCCAGCAGATTGATCGCGATCGCCATCGCCGCCAGCATTGTGACATAAACGAAATGCTTTGTCTTACTCAGCTTCATGTCAGTTATCCTTCAGAGTGACAATCACTTCATTCGGGATACAGACGATTGGGAAATAGTCCTTAACGCTGACCCAGCCGATCGAGGAACAGATGTGATTCGGACATTCTTCTTCCGTAATCCGCCATTTGCCGTCCTTGACTTCCAGCTTCATCTTGCCATAGGATCCGTTAAAATAGTAGTCTTCGTCTTTGTTGACGTTGAACGTATGGATCACCTGATTTTTATACGTGACGATCCCATAGGTTTTGACGTTCAGCCGGTTATAGATCTGAACGCCGACATAAATGCCCAGCGCTACAAATAAAATAGCGACTATCAGTTTGATTTCTTTTTTGCTCATCGTTTCACATCCTAATTCAGCTTTTCTATTATAACATGGTTGTTTGTGATTGCAAGTGAAGGTTAGCTGAACATCGCCTCCCGCAGGCTGGAAACGGATGCCGCTTTCCCCGCGTGCATTTTCTCTGACTTTCGCCTATAATAGAAAACGTAATCTTACCAGGGAGAAAACTGATGACAATTTTGGACAATGCATTAACGCAGGCGCAGAAACGCCGTACGATCCGGCACTTTGACAGCACGCCGGTAAAGATGAATGATATTCGGACAGCCTTGAAAATCGCAGCGACCGCTCCCAGCGGCGCGGACATGCAGCCATGGCATTTCTGCGTCATCACCAACAAAGCAAAAAAACGTGCGCTGCGCGAAGCGTGTGAACAGGTGGAACGGGAATTTTATGAGAACCGGATCAGCGAGGTCTGGCGGCAGGATCTGGAAAAACTGAACCTGCAGGTTGAAAAGCCTTTCCTGAGCGAAGCGCCGTGTTTGATCGTGATCTTTAAGCAGATGAAACATGAGGACAGCGCAGGACACTGGGTTCCCAATTATTACGTGAACGAGTCCGTCGGGATCGCGACGGGGTTCCTGATCCAGGCGCTGCACCAGGCCGGCTATGCGATGCTGACGTACACGCCGGCGCCGATTCATTTTCTCACAGAGCTTTGCGGCCGTCCGGAAAATGAAGTCGCCGAAATGATTCTCGTGGTTGGCCACGCGCAAAAAGACGCGCCGCTGCCGCAGCTGAAAAAGAAGACCCTTGAGGAAATCGCCAGTTTTATCGACTGATCAGACAGCCATGACGCAAACCGCCTTGACCTTTCTTTTTCAGGTGAAATTCGCTTATTTAAATTTGTGATTCATTCATTTTCCAAATTTTATAGAAAAACAGCTAAAAAAAGCTGGAAGTTGCGTTTCCAGCTTCAGTTCCTTGATTTCAAAAATTTGTATTTCGTGTTGATCAGACGGTTTAACGACCGTCTTTTTTGCGGATCGGATGCCGGATTACCGTCTTCTGCTTCGCCGGATCGCATTTCCGCGGATCCGACAAATAGATTTCATGATGCCGGCGGACTTCGTTAATCTCATTTTCATATCCCTGCGCTTCGATGTACGCGTCCATCATCGCGACGCTGGCCGGTTCGTCGTCATAGGCACCGATGTGCATCATCTGCACGCACAGTCCCTCCTCGATCGTCAGAAACGCCGCGGATGAACAGTCGATCTGTTTCTTCCGCTGCGCCTCCTGCACGGCCCAGTCGAAATCTTCCTGCTTGATGAAATCGGGAACCCGGATCACGCTGAGCCAATGAAAACCGCACTTCTGCGAATAGTCCATGCCGGCGAGGCCCGGCTGCCACCAGAAGCCTTCCAGCGGCGGCACGACATATTCGTAAAACCCGGCGATCTGACGTGTCCCTTTATAGCTCATTTTGAGCGTATAAGCGAGCGCATACAAGACGCTGACGGCCCGTTGATAAGCGCCGCCTTCCTCGTTGGGATCGCCCTGACCAGACACTACGAGAAAATTCATGGGCGGAACCGTAACAATTTCCGGTTTGTTTTTCGGCATATAGAACATTTTTTCTTCTTTTTTAAAATCATAGGCCATGGTATAGCACCTTCCTTTTGATTTCATTGTACCGCGCCAAACCTGACATCAGGATGTCAGGTTGAAAACAAATACGATGCGGGGATTGAATTTTTTTCAAATATTCGGTCTTCGTTTCTACTTTGTCGCATCGTTTGCGTACGATGCGGGGATTGAATTTTTATTTAGTGAGTGAAGTTAAAAAGGAACAGTTCAATCATATCGTTTGTGTACTGAAGCGCATGACTTCTTTCCTCAGCTGGAAATGGGGAATACCGGCTTCCTGACGCTGCATCTGGCAGACTTCAGCGAAGGTAGGCGTTCACCGCTTTGACCGGCACATCCATCCTCTGGGCGATCGCTTCGATCGTCAACCCCTGGTCCAGAAACCGCTGGCAAACGGCTTTCATCGTCTCTCCGACTTCAATGACATGACCATCCGGATCCCAAAACCGCACGATCCGCTGACCCCAGCGCTGTTCCTCAGCAGGATTGATGACCCGCACCGAGGTGAGCGCCGCAAGCTTTGCGGCAAACGCGTCGAACTCCGCTTCTTCAAAATAAAGCTCGATCGCATTGGCTTGATAAGCGACGTCAAGACCGGTGAACTGCTTCCAGCTTTCTTCTGTCTGCAAGGCCAGACCGCCGCTGAGCACGGCATGAATCTCAAGATCCACCAACGTCCGCAGGCCCAGCACTTCCTTATAAAAGGCCTCCGATCGTTTCAGATCCCGGACGATGAGCATCGTATTTTTTAATTTCATCGCTGATCCTTCACTTTCACTTAAAATTTCAACAAGCCCTGCTCGTCATATTGGAAATTCGGCCCCCAGGCTACTTCCCAGACATAACCGTCAGGATCGCTGAAATACGCATGATAACCACCCCAGAAAACCGGCTGCGATTCTTTCAGGATCGTGGCTCCGGCTTCACGCGCCAGGGCGATCACCTGATCGACGTCTGCTTTCTTTTCGACATTGTATGCCAGCGTGATGCCGGAAAATCCCGGGCTGATCGCCGGCGGATTGTGCGGATTGACGTCCTGCGCCAACAGCGCCAGCGGATAGAGTTCAAATTTGGTTCCCGGCGTATCAAAGAAACAAACAGCCGGATTGTCTTCCTGGCAATCGGTCTTGTAGCCTAAGCCGTCGCGGTAAAAGCAGAGGGACTTCGCCATATCGCGAACGCCCAGGCAGATACAGGTAATTTTATTCATCTCCGTGGTTTCCTTTCTGAACAAGCCGGTTCAATCCGGTCAAACGCCATCAGAAACGCGATATTCTCAATCGCCTTCCAGCCTTTCCATTGTGTGCGCGCCACGCGGAAAGCCTCGGGATACAGCCCCGCCCAATTCCACGGAATTTCCCACACATCACCCTCAGGACAGGTGTCGATCAAATATTCCAGCTCTGCTTCCACCAGGTCTTTCAGCCGGGGATACGCTGCGTCGTTGCGCGAACGAACGAAGTAGGATGGACGTGGTTTATATTCCTGCCACTGGGCAGGATCGCGTTCCACCCGCTTTTCAATCAACGTCAGAATCCGTTCCCGGATTTGATCCTGCGTGTACGCCGTCGCCGGCAGGAAGTCCAGCTGCGGCAGCCACCCGCAGAAGGCATCCACGCCCATCTCACCGAAATTCTCCTGTGTAAACAACTGCTCCAAGGCTTTTACAACAACCGCTTCCGCCTTCGCTCTCAGCGTCTTGTCGTCGCAATCGTGTGTCAGGATCTGCCGCGCCAGGCCCAGATTCAAACCAAAGCTCTCCGCGTCGTTGAGCTTTGGATCATAGCCCATCCACGGGGCATGCGGAGAAGCATCGTTGGATTGGATCGTAAACGGCCAGCCGTCCTGATACGCCGTGCTTTCCTGGCTCAAATACGCAAACGCCCCTCGATATAGCGGATCGTGCGTGTCCAGCTGCAGCGCTTCGGCCAGCGCCAGCGCGGAACCGGTCTGGTAGGGGGAAGATTGGGGATTCATGGAATCCGGCTCCAGCCCCCAGCCGAAACCACCGTCCGCGTTTTGATAACCGCTTAACACTTCCGCAGCCTGATTCCGGCTGCCGCCTTCAAACATTACTTGCCAGCGCGCCCATTCCAGCGGCCGGCCATTGCGCAGAACCCAGCGGCGGATTTGCTGAAACTGAGCCTGCGTCATTCTCTTTTTCATGGGAAACACCTCCGGGGCTATTGTACCGGAATCAGCGTTTGGCTGTCTTGGAAAAAAACGACAACCGTTGGGAATTATGATATTTTTTAAAGAAATTCAACAGATGCGCCTGATCGTAAAAGCCATAGTCCGCAACCGTGTCCTGAACGTTGAAATCATGATCCTGCAGACAGGCCTGCCAGATCAGCTGATACCGGATCAAAAGCGAAAGACGCTTGCCGCTGACGCCGTAAAAGTCCAGAAATTTCCGTTCCATCCAGCGTTTCTCAAGGCCGAGTTCCGCCGCCAGATCCGCGATCGCCAGCACGCCCTTGCGCTGGATAATCAGCTCCGCCGCCCGCATGATGAGCGGCGGTATCGGATCCGCATGCTGATGCGCAAGCAGAAACGCTTCCCACTTCGGCCACAGCGCTTCCAGACTTTCCGCCGCGTCAAACGCCTGCTTCAACCCTTCCGCCCAGCCGGGAAAATAGAAATCCATCTGATCCTTCGTATTCCGCACGGCCTTTAACGAACCGGTGCAGAAGCTGGCGACCGCCCAGAAATAAAACCGGATGCCGATCAATCGCACGCCGGGCCGGGCGCTGTCGTTGAAAGAGGTAAATGTGAAATCGTTGATCCCGCAGAAAAAAATCTCGCTCTTCCCGGTTTCATCGACGCACAAAATAATATCCATGCACGTATCGGGAATCACGATCTGATCGCACTGATCGGTATATACCCAGAAACAGCGGATCCACGGCTTCAGCGCCGGACACGCTTCAATCTCCCGGTAGCCCGCGCCCTGATTGGCGGTCAGCGGAAAATAAGCTTCCGCTAAAGTTTCGGCTGACATGGATTTCCCCCTCTCTGTTCGCTTGACAAACGTTTCGTCGTTCAATATGCCGTTATTATAGCATAGCCGGACCGGGTAGAAAAACAGCGAAACTTTGGGAATCTTCCAGCTGATGTTCCCTTGTGATGATCTGACAGAGACTTTATAACAAACTGAAACCGGCGAAGATGGAGGGAAGATTTTTATGCCCCTATCCGCCTGTTTTGTTATCCGGCTGTTTTGTTATCCGGCTGTTTTGCTATCCGGCTGTTTTGCTATCCGGCTGTTTTGCTATCCGTTTGTTTAAATACCGCAGGAAATCCGTCTGCGGCAACGAAAAAAACAGAGATTCCCGGTTGAATCTGTCCTGCCGGAATTCTCTGTTTTCTTTTTATTCGATTCAATTCTTAATTTTAACCTATGCTCATTGCTGACTGCAGGCGATCCGCGCGATGTGCACGACAAGAAACGTCACTTCTTCATTCGGCAGGATTCGGCCGTATTTATCATACAGGTAACTCTTGATTTTCAGCGCCACGCCCAGCTCTTTCGGATAGCGCGTCTTGATCTGCTCAAATAACAGATCGTCGTCGTTTTGAAGCAGCTTGTCGGTAAAGAAGCGGTCGACAAAGAATTTGATATGCGTGATAAACCGCGCCGTATGGATGCTTTGGGAATCGAGCTCACGGTTGAGCGAATAGCGGACCAGATTGATGAGCTCGCCGATCAGCTTGGCATTGCGCGCAGCGTCGTAATCCGGATCGCTTCCCGCCTGGGCGTTGGCCAGATGAAATGCGATATTCGCCGCTTCCTGTTCCGGCAGCTCCACGCCTAAGCGCTGGCGCACCTGTTCGACCGCGTGCAGCCCGGCCTCAAATTCCTGGGGATAGAAGCTTTTGATTTCCCAGAAGACGCGGTTGGTAATCACCATCCCGGTGCGGATCCGTTCCAAGGCAAAGTTGAGATGATCCGCCAGCACAAACACCAGATTTTCCCCCAGCGGCGTTTTTAAGCGCTGCTGAGCGTCGATCACGATATCCTGCGCCAGCTCCAGAATCGCTACGGGCAGGCTGTTGACCAGCTCGACAATTTGCCGGGAACGGGCGTTGTCGACAGGCAGAAACACCTGGTTTTCCTGACGCTGGGCAATCACATTGCCTGGCTTCTGTCCGTAACCGATGCCTTTCCCCAGCAGGATCGATTCCTGATGCGCATCGTCTTCGACCAGCACGACACTGGAATTCAATACTTTTTTGATCCGCATCCCCGCTCCCCTGCCTTTCTGCTTCGTCCCTGCCGGACGTTATTGTTCTTCAAAATCCAGACTGTTGTTCTGAATGACTTTCTGATACCAGTAAAACGAATCTTTTCTGATTCTATTATACGTGCCGTTGCCCTGATCATCAAGATCGACATAAATGTAGCCGTAGCGCTTGGAGATCTGCTTGGTCGATTCGCTGATCAAATCAATGCACGCCCATGACGTATAGCCCATCAGCTCGACGCCGTCCTCTTCGATTGCGTCCAGCATACACTTGAAATGCTTGCGCAGATAGTCGATCCGATAGGGATCATGCACCTTCCCATCCCCACTCAGCACGTCTTTCGCGCCCAATCCGTTCTCTACGACGAACAGCGGCTTGCGGTAACGATCATACAGATCGACTAAGGAAATCCGCAGTCCGATCGGGTCGATCTGCCAGCCCCATTCGCTGGTTTCCAGATGCGGATTCTTGACCGCCAGAATCGTGTTGCCCGGGGTGACGTCCAGTCCGGTTTCATCCGCCGCCACGCAGCTGGACATATAATAGCTGAACGAAACGAAGTCGACCGGGTACTGCTTCATCACTTCATCATCGCCCGGCTGCTTCACGATATGGATGTTGTGATTCTTATAATAGGACAGCAGCGTCGAGGGATATTCGCCGAACACCTGCGTGTCGCTGTACGCATAAATGCTGCGCATCCGCTTCTGCGTTTCCAGCACGTCCTCCGGCTTGCAGGAATACGGGTAGTAGGTCAGCTTCGTGATCATGCAGCCAACCTGGGAATCCGGAATGATCTCGTGGCAGATCTTGGTTGCCAGCGCCGAGGCGACAAACTGATGATGCATCGCCTGGTAACAGACCTCTTCAAAGTTCTTCCCCGGGAAACGGTCTTCGATCAGACCGCCGGTTGTGTAGGGATGGCGGATGATGCTGTCAACCTCATTGAAGGTCAGCCAGTATTTTACCTTGTGCTTGTAGCGTTCGCAGATCGTCCGGACATACTTTTCAAAGAAGCCGATGACTTCACGGGAATACCAGCCGTCGTAATTGAGCACCAGATTCAGCGGTGGTTCATAGTGCGACATCGTCACCAGCGGTTCAATGTTGTATTTCTTGAGTTCGTCGAACACCTCGTCGTAGAACTGCAGACCGGCCTCGTTAGGCTGTTCGTCATCGCCGTTAGGATAGATGCGGCTCCAGGCGATCGACATGCGGTAGACCTTGAAGCCCATCTCGGCCATCAACGCGATGTCTTCTTTATAATGATGGTAGAAATCGCTGCCGTGCCGTTTCGGATAGTTAACCTCGTCCTCCGGATGGGCCAGCGCTTCCTCAATGTCCCGGGTTGTGATCTGGTTGTGACGGTTATAATCCTTGACGTCGGCATCGAAGTGCGCGCGGGCCGCGTCGGAAACTGACCAGCCCTTGCCGCCTTCCTGCCATCCGCCTTCGATCTGATTGGCTGCGGTCGCCCCGCCCCATAAAAAGCCTTCAGGAAATTTTCGCATGTCAATCTTCCTTTCTCTGCGTCTGCAGAATAACGTCGGTGTTTTCGGCATGGCCCGTCTTCACGACGCTGACGTTCATATCCTGGGAATTGGTGACGACCACCGGAGTGATCGGATCCAGCCCGGCGTCCTTGATCGCCTGAATATCAAATGTCAGAAGCAGATCGCCGGTTTTAACACTGTCGCCGGCCTTGACTCTCGGCGAAAACGGCTTGCCTTGCAGATTGACGGTATCTAAGCCGACATGGAACAGGATTTCTGTGCCATTGGCGGTTGTCATGCCTAAGGAATGCTTCGTTTCAAAGACCATCTGAATCGTGCCGTCGGCCGGAGCGCGCAGCTCGCCGACTTCCGGAATGATCGCGACGCCGTCGCCCAGCGCTTTCTTGGAGAACATTTCATCGCCGACCTGATCCAGCGCGACAACCTGACCGACGATCGGGCACAGCACATTCAGAACGTCATGACTGCCTTCCAGCGGTTTCACCGGAGCGGTCGGAGTTGAAGCCGCCGGGGTTTCTTCTTTCCACAGAATCAGCGTGAAGATAAACGAGGAAACCAACGCCAGCGCGAAGCCCGCGATTGCCCAGACGATATTCATTCCGTTGGTGCTGTCAATGAACATCGACATACTGGCTGCGCCCGGACCGACGACCGCGAATGCCTTGACCGACAGTAAGCCTAAGAACGCGCCGGTGAGGCCGCCGCCCAGCATGACGCTGTAAAGGACTTTTTTATTTTGCAGCGTCACGCCGTAGAGCGCTGGTTCCGTAATGCCCATGAAGGCGGAGATTCCCGCGGAGAAGGCGGTTGATTTCAGCGTTTCATCTTTGGCTTTTAACGCGACCGCGAAGCAGGCGCCGGATTCCCCGATGTTGTGCGCCAGCGACGCCGGCAGATACAACATTTCATAGCCCAGCTCGCCATAAGTCGCCAGAGCGTACGGCAGCAGCGTCTTGTGCATGCCGGTCGCCACCATTAACGGCAGGATCGCCGACAGAACTGTCAACGCCACAAAGCCGAGCTTGTCATATAAGAACAGGATCGCCGCGGTGAAGATCTGGCCGACATTGTAGCCTAATGGACCTAAGAACAGCAACGTGACCGGCACGGTGACGGCCAGTGTGATCATCGGAACAAAGAAGATCCGGATCGGCTTCGGCGAAATCTTGTTCATGAGCCGTTCCATGAACGCCAGGAAGCTGACGCACAGAATCGCCGGGAACACCTGCGCGTTATAGGCGATGCTCTGCAGCTGAATGCCGAACAGCGTCGTGCCTTCGGCGATCATCGTCGTCACCGCCGGCAGCAGCGTCACGCCGACCGCTGCGATCGCGACCAGCCGGTTGCTTTTCAGCTTGTTGGCGGTCGTCACAGCCACCATCATCGGTAAGAAGTAGAACGTTGCGTCAGAAATCGCGGCAAGAATCTTATACAGCGCGTTCGCGTCGTCCATGACATGCAGCGCGACCAACAGAATCAGGATCGATTTCAGCACGCCCGCGCCGGCGATTGCCGGAACTAACGGCTGGAAGATACCGATCAGAAAGTCCAGCGCCATTTTGCCGAGCTTCTGTTTCTCCGCCGGGGCTGCCGGGGTTGTCTGATCATTGAAATCAATCATTTTCAACAAGGCGTCGTACACCTCGACGACGTCGTTGCCGATGATGATCTGGAACTGATTGCTGCGGACGACGCCCATGACGCCCGGGACCGCTTTCAGTTTGTCCTCGTCGACTTTTTTCTGATCGTTGAGCGTGAAGCGCAGACGGGTCGAGCAGTGCTCAAGCTGAGCGACGTTTTTTTCTGTGCCGACATATTTCAGAATCTCGGCGGCAGTATGTTTATAATCCATAGATTTCTTCCTCCATAATCGCCAGATCGCCGGGCTGTTTCCTGTTCGCTTTCCTCCCTCTGGCCCCAAGGCAGGAAAACAAAAAGGCAGGATCCATCATAAAAGCCACGTCCTCCTTGCGGATTCCGTTTGTTTTATGAGATCCTGCCTGCATTACCAGTTACATGTCCCTTTGTCTTTTGCGAGCTTATTATAAGCTGGATGAAAGCGCTTTGTCAATCCCTAAATTTTATTTTCGTTATTTTTTAAAATGTCGATCAGCGGCGCCTGCGGCATATCCAGCTTCACGGTTTCCGCCGGTTTCGGTTTGAGATCTTCCAGCGCGCGGCGGTTAAAGATCACGATGACCTTGAAGAAATCGCCGTCCGTCTGAATCGTAAAGTGCGCGTGCTGGCTCTCCGCGAAGCCCTTGGCAATCGCCAGTCCCAGCCCGGAGCCTTCCGAGTTGCGCGATTTATCCCCGCGCACAAAGCGTTCGACTAAATCGTTCGGATCGAAGTCGATCTCCGTCTGGGAAATGTTGCGGATCGACAGCACCACTTCCTCGCCCCGCTCGATCAGCGTCAGATAGACGCGCGAGCCGCGGAGTGAATATTTCGTCACGTTGGAAACAAGATTTTCCACGATCCGGTACGTCTTCTGCGAATCGAGCGGCAGCACAATCTTATCGTGACTGTACGAGGTCTTAATCGTCAGTCCGGCATTCTCAATCGCCGGAGCCAGCTCGAACAACGTCTGCGAAATCAAAGAAACAAGATCGACATCCACGACGTTCAGCTTCAGATCGCCGCTGTTCGCCTTGCTGACTTCAAACAAATCCTCAATCAGATGCTTCAGACGCATGGAATTGCGTTCCAGCACCGCCAGATATTCCTGCCGCCTGGCTTCGTCCGGCTCCTGCTTCATTAAGTCGATATAGGAGATCAGCGAGGTCAGCGGGGTTTTCAAATCGTGGGAAACGTTGGAAATCAGTTCCGTCTTCATCTTCTGACTCTTGGTTTCTTCCGCGATCGCCGTGTTGAAGCCGTAGCGGATATCATCCAGCTCGCTGTGCAGCGGCTCGAAAATGCCTAAATCCTCATGCACTTCCGTTTCCAGATCGCCCCGCGCCATCCGCCGGGTACAGCCCAGCAGCGTCTCATAGTCGCTGCGCAGCCGCTTCAAAGCCCGCATGATGATGAAATACAGGAAGACCGTGTAGATAACCGCCGCAAAGAAATCGTCCAGAAGCAGACACAGAACACTGATCAGCGCGACGTTGACGACCATTAAACGGATCAGCCGCGAATGCGCTTTCTCTGAGAAATCAACGGTAAAGCATTCCTTGGTCCATTGCTTCAGCGTTGACCAGCCATGCCGCACGCCATGCCAGAGCCGCCGCCACAGCGTGATCGTCGCCATCTTGCTCCACGTTTGACGCCAGCCGTCCCGCAGCGCCGCGCGGATCCAGTAAATCGCGCAGTACAAGCCGAAGCATTCCAACAGGAACGTGAACTCATAACCGAGAATCTGAAAGACGCCATTCATGTCGTCAATCGACTGGGAATAAAGATCAAGCATGATGCCGCCCAGATTATAAGACATTTCCTCTATCATCAGCAGCGCGATCAGGGTAACCAGAATCTGCGCTTCCAGTGGAATCCGGTCGAGCAGCTTCCCAAGCCGGGTATCGCGCATCTTGCCGCGGGTAAAGTACAGCGCGCCTAAAAACAGGATGAAGTACAACACCATGTTGATCCGCGAGGCCAGCTGCCGATAGGAATAATATTCGGCGTTGTGGATCAGGCTGGTAATCGCGTCATCGCTTTCCAGCACGTTGGGAATGCCAAAGATCAGCGTGATGTCCTTCAGCACCGGCTCATGCAGCTCCAGAGAGAAATCCCCATAATACTGCACATAGTTCGTCAGTACGCTCAGCGGATAGAAATCCGAATAGCCATAACCGCTGTTGGACGTGACGCTCAGCACACCGTAGCTGTCGTATTCCGCGCGGATCCAAAACTGATAGTTTTTGGATAATTCGCTGTCGGTCTGAGCCAACACGTTGGTTTTGGGTCTGCGCACGGTCGTCTTAGTGACGTTGTCAATCGCCAGGGCATGCAGATTACCCAGCTGCAGGCTGTTTTCAAGCTCCTGCTGCAGCGACCAGTCGAGCTGCGATTTCTGTTCGTTGATCTCACTCTGCGTCCAGCCGTCTTCTAAAAGAAGCTGCTGCTGATCAGCGCTGATCAACAGATCGGCGTAGCCCAGATCAGTATGGTTGACCTCGTTGATCAGATCGCGGATCATCGTGACCGCATAGTCGTTGATCCATGCACGAACCGCGCGGCTTTGGCCGAACAGCTCGCGGTGAGTTTCCGGCCCGGCGTTCTCGCTGATCGATCCGGCCGATGGGATAAGGATCAGACTCAGGAAACAGATCAGAACCAGAAATCCGGCCAACAGTTTTTCTGAAAATTTGGATTTATTCATTCCTTTATCCCTTCTCTATTTTGTAGCCGACGCCCCACACCACCTTCAAATACCGCGGATTGCGGGGATCGATCTCAATTTTTTCACGGATGTTGCGGATGTGCACCATGACCGTATCGGTCGCGATCGCTTCCTCGTTCCACACTCGTTCGTAGATTTCTTCAGCGCTGTAGACGCGTCCCGGATTTTTCATCAACAGCTGCAGAATCCGGAACTCAATCGGCGTCAGGCGCACCGGATTGCCGTCGAGCGACACTTCCTTGGTATCGTTGTTCAACTCCAGGCCGCCGACCGTATAGACCTGTTCATCCTCGCTCTGATGTTCTTTCAGGCTTAAGAATTTGGCATAGCGGCGCAGCTGGGAATTCACCCGCGCCAACAGCTCCATCGGCGTAAACGGTTTAGTGATATAATCGTCCGCGCCCATGTCCAGGCCGGTGATTTTATCCATGTCCTCGGACTTCGCCGACAGCACGATCACGGGAAAATCATAGCTCTGCCGCAGCGTCATGATCATCGTCAGTCCGTCCATCACCGGCATCATCAGATCGACAATCGCCAGATGAATCGTCTGACGGGCCAGAACCTCCAGCCCTTCCTTCCCGTTATAGGCGCGATGAACGCCGTACCCCTGGTTCTTTAAATAGATTTCGATCGCGTTGCCGATCTCGACTTCGTCTTCGCAGACGAGAATTTGATAGTTTTGCATGGTTTGCTCCCCTCACTGATTCTTCCTTTAGTATAGAATAAACTCATGAAGTTGCAATGGATAAAAAGCTTAAGAATTAGTAAAGATTGCGGTGAACGAGGAATTCTGTGCTGGGCGAGGGTTCGGAAAACGGCAGAATCTGATCCAGAAGCGGATCATCAAAGCGGCCGTGCAGCGCCAGCGCGCCCCCGATCACTAACCGCACCCTGGCCAGCATGACCCGGGCCTGACGCGTCAGCGACGGATCATAGGCGACAATGCAGCGGGCCTGATCCTGGAACGCTTCCAGCATATCCTTAAGAATATCCGGGCGCAGTGAATAGGTCAGACTGTTGGGCCGATGGGTATTGTAATGAACCAGGGTATCCGGAACGATCACGGTCTTCTCCGCTCTCAGCAGTATCTGGGGAATCAGCTGGACGTCCTCAAACACCCGGCCTTCCCAGAACTGCAGACCGTCGAACAGCGACCGCCGGATCAGCTTGCCCCAGGCGTAGTTGCGCACCTGGCGGTCCTTCATCAACATTTTCATCAGCGTCCGCTTGTGCGGAACCTGAACACGGCGGACATGGCGGCGGGTTGTGATCCGGCCTTCATAAACGTTGCCGCAGATCACGACGTCGGCCTGATACCGGGCCTGTGCCGCGACCAGCGTTTCCAGTGTGCGCCGCTTCATCCAGTCGTCGCTGTCCAGAAACAAAATGAATTCGCCCTTCGCGGCCTTTAGCGCCGCGTTGCGGGCCGCTGAGACGCCGCGGTTTTCCTGATGGATGACCGTGATCAGCTCGGGATGGATCTTCGCGTAGAAGTCCAGCCGCGATCCGGTGCGGTCCGTGGAGCCGTCGTCGACGGCGATCACTTCAAAGTCGTGATAGGTTTGTTCCAACAGGGAACGGATGCAGGTATAGATTTCTTTCTCGCTGTTATAAGCGGGGATTAAGACGCTGACTTTCATGATTTATCCCTCGGACGGCACAAAGGCCGTCTTCCCTTTCTTGGTTTTCGCCTGTTCGTTTCGTTGATGCTCCAGCGCTTTCTGCTGGCGTTTTTTCATCACCGTGCGGTAGAGCAGCAGCCCTGCGCCGCTGAAGGCGATCGTAATCGCATAAATCCAGAAGGCCGATGCGAAATCCTGCTGGATCAGCTTGTCCCCGGCAAGCGTCGAGGTGATGACCGACGGAATCCGCGCGACGGTCGTAATGACCAGGAAGTGCGTGAACTTGACCGGCGTTAACCCGGCAAAATAGGTGATGATATCCTTGGGTGTGCCGGGAATTAAGAAGATCAGGAAGATCAATTTGTCCAGCTTCTGTTCATCCTTCATAAACGAAAGCTTATCGAGCTTTTCCTTCGGCACCAGGCATTCGACTAAGCTGGAGCCGTAGCGGCGCACGAGCCAGAAGATCAGCGCCGTGCCGACCGCCGCGCCGATCAGGCACAGGATCAAGCCTTCGATCGGGCCGTAAGCGACGCCCGCGCCGGTTTCAATGATTTCTCCCGGCAATAACGCAACTAACACCTGCAGCGCCATCATGCCTGCTAGCACCGCCCGGCCCAGCCAGCCGAACTGTTCCAGCCAGACTTTAAACTGCGCCGGATCCGAAGCCACGCTTTGAAATAAAACGAACAACACCGCCGTCATGACGAGGGTAAAGGTAAGGATCGCGCCGATTGAGAACCAACGCACACGTTTCTGCCACTTTGTTTTCTGTTCCATCTTGAGGGTCCTCCTGATTACTGGTTTTATTCTACCCGTTAAACATGAAGATCCCCTTCTGGAAATTCAAAAGAAATTCTTAAGCCTTGCTGAAGAAGCGATGAAGGTCAAAAAATTACGTTTTTATCAGCGATTTCTCCTCCTCCGCTGGCGTTTTCCGCCAGGTCTGGCTATAATGGATTTCCTGACATCTCAAAAAGCAGGGAAAGCGAGGTCTTGTATGAAAATCATTTATACGCTGCAGCATCCGCAATCCGAGCACCATCTCAACGGCCGGGTCGGCTCGTGGACGGATTGGGATTTAACCGAACTGGGCATCGCACAGGCCGAACGCATCGCCTTCCGTTTGAAAGAAGAACTGAAGGACAAGCCGGTCCGGCTTCTTTCCTCGGATCTCAAGCGCGCCTGGCACACGGCGCAGATCGTCGGCCAGGCACTGAATGTCATACCGGAAAAAGAAATCCGGCTACGGGAGCGGAACCTGGGCGAAGCTGTCGGCCATTCTGTGGCCTGGCTGAAAGAAAATTTGCTTCAGCCGGAAATCACGATCGACGACCGGCTGTTCCCGTCCGCCCAGACCCGCCGTGAACAATACGTCCAGCTCAAGCCCTTGCTGGAAGAGCTGCTGGCAAAGGAGGAGGAAATCCTGCTTCTTGTTTCGCACGGCGATACGCTGGGCATCCTCCATGCCCTGTGGCTGGGTCTGGAAGCGGAAGCACTGAATTCGATTCAGCTGGCCGGATCAGCCGGCGGCGTTTTGGAACTTTGGCTGCGCGGGGGCAAGCGGATCGTGCGCCGGCTCGGCGATCTGTCTTATCTGTGCTGAACTCTTGAATCAACAAAAAAACATGCGGCTTCCCTTTTCGGGATCGTCCGCATGTCTTTTTTATGCTTTTTTTTATCGTGTCCCATCCATTTTAAATGAATCAGAACCCGATTTCATCGGCGATCATGATGATCGTGAAACGTCCCGGCGTCTTCCGGCCATGGTTGATGATGCCGACCGAATTGCAGACCGACTGCTGGATCTGGCAATCCATGCACTTTCCCGTTTCAACGCACGGCGCTTTGTGATGTACGCGCATCGCATTGAGCGGCGCGATCTGACGCAGCCGCTTCATCGCGTCATCCAGCGTATCGACAACCTTGTTCACTCCGGCGACCACGATGACCTTGCGCGGTCCGTAGCTGATCGCCGCGACACGATTACCGGACGAATCAATATTGACCAGCTGCCCCTGCCGCGTGATCGCGTTGCTGCTGGTCAGAAAGACATCCGCTAACAGAGCCTGACGGTAGATTTCCTCAACCTCGGAAAACGGCAGCCCCTCCTGGTAACGGTCAAAAAAGTGATAATCGCCGTTGCGCAGGATATTGATCATATCCATCGCTTTGAGCGTTTCCGATCCGCCGACGCCGACGCTGGCGCCCTTGGGGATCAGCTCGAGCACTTTGTCGCGGGCTTCCTCCACATTTTCGGCATAATAGGTGATATACCCCTTTTCCGCTAACAGATCGACCATTTCATGGGCGACGGCCACTGCTCTGCGCTTACGATACTTATCCATACGACTCTCCTCTTTTCTATTTTTTTGACAAAAAAGACCGCGGCGAAAGCGCGGCCCTTTTCATTACTGATTGACTTCTGAATACTTCCGGCGTTCCGGACTCAAGTTGTCGCAATAATACCGCACGGTCAGCGCGCCGCCAATCTTGGTTTTGACTTTCGGCAATTCCATAAACCGGTCGCCTTCCAGCATGATTTCGATCATCGCTTTGCAGCAGGCCGTCAGATTGTTCACCTTCGGCTCCACTTCCGTCATCAGCTCTTTGGCGTTGATATCAATATACAGCCACTGGATGTTATGGGCATCCCATTTTTTCTGATTGATAATGTCGATATAATCTTGTACTGTTTTCTTTTCCATTAGAAAGGTACCCCCTAATCGATTTTATTATAGCATTGAACATCAATGAAATAAAGTCGAATCGCGGAATCAAGCCGTTTTTTCAGAATTCAAATCAAAGAAAATAATCTAAAACAAATTCCATCATGACGCCCAGCCCCGGAAGCAGCGACGCCTTTTCGATTTTTTCTTCGCGGGTATGCGCGCCCTCGCCCAGATAGCCGCCGAAGCATAACGAGTTAATGCCCAGCGAGAACGGAATGTTGCAGTCGGTCGATCCAGAGTGCCCCTCCGGCCGCACGCCGATCCGCCGTTCGATCAAATCCTCGACCTTTTTCTCAATCGCGCGCTGTTTCTCCTGGTCGATTTCGCCCATGCACGGCCGTTCGCCTAAAATCTCGACATTGACCTCCACGCCCATCTTCCGGTAAGCGTCGATCAGGCTGTCGAACATGCCGCGCAGCTGATCCAGGTGCTCACGCACATCGGAGCGGAATTCAAACAACATCGAAGCCTGCTGGGCGATCGTGTTGACGGAAGTGCCGCCTTCAATCGTGCCGACATTATAGGTGGTCTTGCCGCCCTGCGGCACTTTGACAGAGTACAGCGCGTCGATCAGGGAAGCCAGCACGCGGATCGCGTTGCGGTTGCCGAAAGCGCCGTAGGAATGGCCGCCCTCCGTCTTCACTTCGACGCGGTAGCGGACGGAACCGACCGCCTTGTTGACATAGCCTTTATAGGAGCCGTCAAACGAGTAAACCTCGCTCAGCTTATCCGCGTAATCCTGCATCAGCCGGCGGCAGCCCTTAAGGTTGCCCAGACCTTCCTCACCGGCGTTCAGCACGATCAAAACGCCTTGCTTCGGCGGACACTTCTGCTCGAGCAGATACCGGGTGATGACCATCAAAAGCGCGACGTTCGCCGTGTCGTCCCCGACCCCCGGCGCTTTCAGCCAGCCGTCTTCCTCCACCAGCTCAAAGCCGGTTTCATCCGGGAACACCGTGTCCAGGTGCGCCATAAACGCGACGGCCTTGCCGGCCTGAACGTCGCCGAGTGTAACGATGACATTGCTTGCCTCGTCGATTTTCACATCTTCCGCGCCGACATCGCGAAACCACTTCGCGCAGAACTCAGCGCGGGCCTGTTCATGATTACTGAAGGCCGGGATCGCCACCAGCGTGCGGATCAGTTCCACAACCTCATCCTGATGATCGCTGACATACTGTTCAAAAGCTTCATTCCAAATCAAAGAAATACCCCCTTTTTTCAGGTTTCATTATACCATTCTTTTCGGCGTCGGAACAATTTATGTTAGAATAGTGCCAGGAGGTGATCCCTGTGATCCTCGAGAAGAATCAAATCGCCGCTGCGGAAGCAGCCAGCGGCAAAACTGAAACACAGCTGATGGAGCTGGCGGGCAAACGCTGCGCCGATACGCTGCTGCACGAATATCCGGAAAACGACTCGTTTCTGATCCTGTGCGGAAGCGGCAACAACGGCGGCGACGGGTTTGTGATCGCACGGCATTGCCTGGCGGCCAACCGGCAGGTGGCGATCATTCTGATGCTGGACGACATCCGTACCCCGGCGGCGATTGAAGCCCGGCAGAAGCTGCCGGATTCCTGCCTGATCTATGGTTATGAGGAATTAAGCGAAACCCAGTTTCAGACGATGGCGCAGCGCTACGACGTGATTGTCGACTGCGTGTTCGGATTTAATTTTCATGCCCCGCTGCCGGATTTTTTGCGCAGCGCTTTCCGCTGGATCAACCAGCAGCGCCTGTCCGTTGTCAGCATCGACCTCAACAGCGGCCTGGAAGCAGATCACAGTCTTGGGGATCCCGACGCCCTGCACAGCGAGCTGACGCTGGCGTTAGGGGCGTTGAAGCCGGTTCACTTATTCAGCCGGGAACATCAGAAGCTGGACCGGCTGATTCCGATCGGACTGGGGTTTGCGGAGCCGGAGGCATCGCGCTGGATCCAGATGGATGCGCTGCAGGTCACGCGCCTGCTGCCGCGGCTGCATGACAACGATTATAAAAACACGACAGGCCGGTTAACCGTGATCGCCGGCAGTCCCTGGATGGCCGGCGCAGCTCAGTTCAATCTGGAAGCGGCCCAGACGATGGGCTGCGGCATGCTTCACGCGCTTGTCGATCCCGCCGTTTATCCGATCCTGCAGGCCGCCTGTCCGCACATCGTCTATCATCCCAACACGCTTTCGGAAGCGGATCTGACCGCTCTGCTTAATCAATCCGACGCCGTGGCGATCGGCAGCGGCTGCGATCATCTGGCAAATCTGGAAACGTTATTGGAAAGAGTGCTGCACTGCAGTTCCGTGCCGGTAATTCTGGACGCCGCCGCACTGCGCTGTCTGGCACGTCATCCAGAGTGGCTCAACACCCCTCACGGCGATTGGATTCTCACGCCGCATGTCGGGGAGTTCAGCGCGCTGTGCGGACGCAGCGTCGAGGAAATCCAGGCGGACCGGATCCGCTGCGCCGAGGAATACGCGCTCGCTCATCAGGTGACGCTGGTTTTAAAAGGCGCGGACACGCTGATCGTTTCGCCGAAAGGTCTGCGCTGCGTCAACAAGACCGGCAACCCAAGCCTGGCCAAAGCCGGCAGCGGCGATCTGTTGACCGGCATGATCGCCGCCCTCGCTGCACGCGGATTGACACCGATGGAAGCCGCCTGCTGCGGCGTCTGGCTGCATGGCAAAGCCGCGGATAAAGCGATTGAAAAGACCTCGCTGTACGGCGTTCATCACAAGGAAATCCTGGCTGGTCTGGACGCTTTCTTATTCGATCATCAGAAGGAGTTATGGCGGTAATGGAAATCCGCCCGGTCACCCGCGCTGATTTACCGGCGATCCGCGACTTGTTTCTCCGCAGCGTCCAGGAAATCGCCATCTGGGATTACACTCCCAGCCAATGCTCCGCGTGGACCGCAAGCGCTGAAAAACCCGGCTGGGCCGAGCGGTTTTTAGCCACCTGGACGATCGGCGCATTCTGTGAAGATCAGCTGGCAGGCTTTGCGAATCTGGAAAGTCCGACTCAGCTGGATTGTTTCTACGTCCACCCCGACTTTCAGCGGCAGGGCGTCGGTACCGCTTTGTTGAACGCTGTCGTAGCTCAGGCCCGCAGCCAGGGCGCGGTCTTCCTGGAAAGTGATATTTCGCTGACCGCCGAACCATTTTTCCGCAGACAGGGCTGGAAAGCTGTGCGCCGCAATCAGGTCTGCCGGGGTGATCAGGTGCTGATCAACACGACGATGCGGAAGACATGGGGTTAAAGCCAGACGGACCGTCCGTATTTTATCCCTGTCGATTTCGCTGCATATTTACCTTTAATTTAGCCTAAACAAACGGACGGCTGTGATAAGCCGTCCGTTTTTGATCTTTCTGTTTTATGATTCTGTTTCGTTTTCCGTTTCTTCTTCCGGCTCCAGCACGCTGAGATGATCGGTGTACTGATCGAACCACTGCGTGATTTCCTTTAACCGGCGGATCCGGCGAATCGGCTTCCCAGAACGGCTCAGCTCATGATTTTCGCCATGGAACAGGCAGATCCGGGCGTCGACATTATGCAGCTTCAGCGCCTGGAACATCTGTAAGCCTTCCGCCATCCAGCAGCGGTAATCCTGATCGGAATGGATGAACAACGTTGGCGTCATCGCCTTGTCCGCGTATTTTAACGGTGAGAAGCCCCACATTTTTTCCGGATTTTCCCATGGCGTCGAATCCATCTGGCTCATGTTGTGATAATAGCCGATATCGGTTGTCAGCGATTTGGAGAACCAGTTGGAAATGGAGCGCTGGCTGGCAGCACACGCGAAACGATCAGTATGGCCGATAATCCAGTTGGTCATAAATCCGCCGTAGCTGCCGCCGGTGACCGCAACGCGTCGTTCATCAATCATCGGATAGGTCTTCAGCACGAGATCCGTAAACGTCATGATATCGGAATAGTCGACTGTTCCATACTTGCCGCGCAGATCCATAAACGCGTTGCCGCGGCCGTCGGAACCGCGCGGGTTGCAGAAGAACACAAAGTAGCCCTGAGAAGCCCAATATTGCATCTCATGCATGAAGACTTCGCCATACGCCGCTTTCGGTCCGCCGTGGATATCCAGCACCGCCGGATAGGTCTTCGCCGGGTCAAAATCGATTGGTTTCAGCACCCAGCCGTCAATCCGCACGCCGTCGTTGGTAAAGCTGATCTTCTCCGGCTGAGCAACATAGGACTCCGCGAGCACGGCGTCGTTGACATGCGTCAGTTGGATTTCTGCGCCGTCTTTCAATTCGTACAGCTCCTGCAGCCGCATTTTGCGCATCGCGCTCAACACGATCCGGCCGTTCTGCACGTCGAAGAAATCGACGGAGCCTTCCGCCGTCGTTAACGCCCGGCGCTGCCCCTGACGATCAAACACCGTCAGTTCGGAATGGTTATCCCACGTCAATAACGTCCAGATCTCGCCGTTGACGATCTTCCAGCCGCGGCCGCCATACAGCTTGGCATCGCTGCCGACAGAGCTGCCCCACGACAGATCCTCGCCGTTGAGCAGTGTCATCGCACCGCTGGCAACATCAATCGTATACAGCTTGGCGTTCTCGCTGGATCCCCAGGTTTGATAGTCGGTCGCGGTCACGGCCAGCTGGTTATCGTTAAGCCAGCCGAGATGACCGAAGCTCCATTTGCCCGACGGCACCAACGTCGTCCGCTCGCCGCTGGCCCGGTCAATTAAATACAAGACTGAGGTCTGGCTGTTGACGGAATCGAATTCAGGACCGGCGATCGCGATCTTTGTGTGATCCGGGCTGATTTCCAGATGCCGCACATCCATATATTTCGGCGATAAGATCTGAGCCTCGTCTGTGCCCGGTTTCACCAGCACCGCCCAGGTTCTTTTTTTATTGATGAAGCCGCGGCCGTTAAACCAATACGGCAGTTCGTCTAAAACCTCGTAATCCTTTTCTTCTTCCCGCTGTGCCAGCACCTTGTCGAGTGCCTTGCCTTCCAGCCCCTCTGCCGGCAGCTCGTTGAGATCCTTCAAGACCAGCGCGGCCATCGTTTCCTCGTCGACCGGCTTTAACGCCGTGACCTTCCATGGCAGCGTAAACGCCTTCCGCGCTTCCCCACCGTTAAGATCCAGACGGTAATAGGTCGTCTGCGTCTTCCCCTGCTTCGCCGCTTTTTCATCCTCGCCGGTCCGATCGGCTGGAAACAGGATATGTTCCGCGTCTTCAAACAGGAAATTACGTTCTTTATGACCTGACGTCAACGGAATACTGCGTTTCTGATCAAAGTCCCAGCACCTCAGATCGTGCTCATACCCGGTGCCTTCCGCGTTGCTTTGGCTCTGCACATAAACGCATCGCCGGCCATCCGGCGATAACGTCGCTTCCGACAGATACTGATAGGCTTTAAACGTATCAATTTGAATTGGTTTTGCCATTTTATTCTCCCCCTGCCCCGCTAATGGAGCTCATTGTCCTTATTTTACCGCTGCCTGAACGCAACGTCAATTTGGTTGTGACGAATCTTCCGCTTCCATTTTCAAATGCACGTCCTGCTGCGGATACGGAATGCCGATCCCGGCCTCATCCAGCGCTTCCTTGATCGCCAGACGCAGGCCACGTTCGACCTCCCAATGCCGTAAGGGCAGCGTGCGGCAGATGACCGTGATGTTGACGGAGGAATCCGCCAGCTCCGTAATTCCCTGAACCTTCGGTTCCTCGACGATGATTTCCTTGACCTGCCGGGCATACGCCTTGGCCGCCTGATCGAGAATCTCCATCACCTGGCGGCTGTCCGCTTCATACGGCGTGCCGACCGTGACCTTCGCCAGCGAATCCATCCGGGAATAATTGATCACCCGGCCGATCGTGCCGTTGGGAATGATGATCTGCTGCCCGGCGAAGTTTTTCAAATACGTCACGCGCATCGCCGTCGCCGTCACAGTGCCTTCAATATCGTCCAGCTTGACATAATCGCCGACCGAAAACTGCTTTTCAAACATCATGAAAAAACCAGTGACCACGTCCTTGATTAAGCTTTGCGCGCCGATGCCTAAAGCCAGCGAGCCGATCCCGGCGGATAACAACAAATTGTTGATCGCATTGCCGAAGCCCAGCTGCGCCAGGATCATCAAGGCGCAGATGCCGTAGACGATATAACGGAAGGTGCTGCGCGTCATCGTCATCATTGTCTGCACGCGGCGCGCCTGCATTTCCGGCATTTCCTCGGATTTTTTGATCTGCCGGGCAGTTAATTTGGAAATCAGATTCAATACCAGCTTGCCGCCCAGAACGATCAACAGTATGCCGACGCCTTTCCAGAACAACAGCCCGCTGTTTTCAGCGAGCGTGCTCAGAAAACCGTTGAAATAATCCGTGATTGTTTTTCCCAGAATTCCTGTCATGAACATCCCCCTGTCTTGTGCTTAAGTTTAACGAAAATCGGCGGCTTATTCAATCCTTCTTCATGGAATTGAAAGATTTCCCGGGGTTTGCAGGCAAATTCCTTGTTTTCCCGCGTTTTTCACGGCTATAATGAAACCAGAATAACATAAAGGAGGATTCGTAATGGCAACGGTAATTACAAAGGATAATTTTGATCAGGAGGTCGTTCATTCCGACCTGCCGGTCATGCTCGATTTCCAGGCGCCCTGGTGCATGTACTGCCGGCGTTTAGCCCCGGTTATCGCCAAGCTGGAAAAAGAATTGGAAGGCCGGGTGCGGATCGGGACAGTCGATATTGATCAACAGCCGGAGCTGGAAGAAAAATTCGACGTCAACACGATTCCGTCGCTGATCCTGTTCAAGCAGGGCGTGCAGGGTTCAACGCTGGTCAATCCGCCGTCCCGCGGCGCAATCATGAGCTGGCTGGAAGAACAGGGGATCTGATGATGGAACACGTACAAGTCGTTGTTTTAGGCGGCGGCCCCGCCGGATACACGGCGGCGCTGTATTGCGCCCGGGCTGGTTTCCGCACTGTAATCCTGGAAAAATTGTCGGCCGGCGGCCAGATGGCGACCACCGCGCAGATCGACAATTACCCGGGGTTTGACGAAGGCGTCGATGGTTTTGAGCTGGGCATGAAAATGCAGGCGCAGGCGGAACGGTTCGGTGCTGAAACTTATTTGGAAGAAGTGCTTTCCGTGGATTTAACCGCAGTCCCCAAGAAGATTGTCACCGACAGCCGCGAGCTGACGGCGGACGCCGTGATTCTGGCAACCGGCGCGTCGGCGCGGAAATTGGGCGTGCCGGAAGAAGATTCGCTGGTCGGGCGCGGCGTAGCGTACTGCGCGACGTGCGACGGCATGTTTTATAAGGGCAAGACGGTCGCAGTCATCGGCGGCGGCAACACCGCGGCGGCGGATGCTTTGTTTCTCTCGCGGATTTGCGAAAAGGTGATTCTGATTCACCGGCGCGACACGCTGCGGGCCGACCGGGTTTACCTCAATCCGCTGCAAAGCTGCGATAATCTGGAATTCATCTGGAACAGCACGGTCGATGCCATTCTGCATGATCAAAAGGTCACCGGTCTGCGGCTGCGCGACAAGTTCAGCGGCGAGCTGCAGGAAATCGCATGCGACGGCGTCTTCGTCGCAGTTGGCCAGCTGCCCAACACCGCTTTGTTTGAAGGACAGCTGAAACTGGATCATGGATACATCGCCGCGGATGAAACGACGAGAACCTCGCTGCCGGGTGTCTTCGCGATCGGCGACGTGCGCACCAAAGCGCTGCGGCAGGTCATCACCGCCGCCAGTGACGGCGCAGTCGCCAGCCACTTTGTTGAGGAATACCTCGCTTCCCTGTAAGCTTCCGTTCCTCATTTCATAATTTCATAACATATTTGACGGCCGCGGTTTTCCGCGGCCTTTTCTGCCCGCCGAAATTTGTCTGAAATTACGACACAACGCGCAAACTGCTTATAGGCAAATCCTGTCTGTTCACGTATGATAATTTCAGAAAGCAAGGGATAGGAAATGTCATTGGACGCAAAGCTGAAGCAATCACTTTTGGAAACCGCCGCCCGCCATCGGCTGCGCCGCGGCAAATCCGGAAGGCAGACCGCCCGCAATCTCGTCGATCTGACCTGCACGCTGAAAAAAAAGGATCTGCCGGAATATGACAGATCGCTGATCAGTGAAGAATGCTTCAATCTATTAAAAAAGACGAGTATCGAAGACACGACAGCCTGGCTGATCCATCGGATCTAGCCTTTTTCATTGGCTTAGAACTGCCCCTGCAGACGCAAATTCGCCATTTTCTCGCTGTCATTGGCCAATTTCCGAATCCGCAGCGACAGGGATTTGGGGCTTTCCTTCATTCCGTTCCGGACCCAGTCACAGATAATCCCGCACATTCCATAGCTGTAAAAGCGGGAATACAGCCGCACATCCGCCTCCTGCAGCCGCAGGCTCCCATCCAGACGGCGGATCGCTTCTTCAAACAGCGTGCAGGTGATCTGAAACAGATAATCCTCAAAACACTGCGGCGAAGCGCTGATCGTATTCTCATAGAAGATCTGATTTTCGCGCATCATGGTCAGCAGCTTTTCCATGTGCTGATGCCAGTTGTCAAAGGTCACGTCGCTGGCCAGATAAACAAACCCTTCCTGATAATAAATCCAGTCCAGCAATTCGTATTTATCCTGAAAATGGTAATAAAACGTCTGACGATTCAGTCCGCATTGTTCCGTGATGTCCCGCACTGAAATCTTGTTAAAGTCCTTGTGATGACATAATTCTTTCAAGCCTTCCGCGATCGCTTTTTTCGTCAGATCCGCCATGTCCTGCCTCCCGGATCTGCACTTGCCCGACTCCCGGCCGCAAATCCTGTTTCTACGATAGCTTTATTGTAAGCTATTTTGATCAAAAGGGAAAGAATGAAGCATACCCGCTTCTGATAAATGGGATTTGGATCCAAGCTCGGTCATTTTACGGAGTGCTGCAGCCTCTGATCTCTGTAAAAGAGCGTAAGGATTTTAAAACACTGAATACTTTCTATTTAAAATTAATATTGGTATTAATTATCACATCCACTATAATTAAATAGGTATTAGGAAGAAGGGCGAAATGGATAAAAGTAATTTCCAGCAATATAAGCAAGCCAAAACTATTTCCGAGCAATTACAATATTTAAATGAACATAAAAGAGTTCAATTTAATGAGATGAATAAAGAAAACGCAGGAAACAAGCTGCTAGAATATAACTACATTAATGTAATTACTCCGTTTAAACATAGATTCGCTAAATTAAATAACAAGAAAGAAGTTGAAAAATCAAACGGAAGACATGTATACGAGAGAGATATAGAATTTCAGGAGTACTATAATTTCTTTATCCGTGAAAGAAAGTCTTATCCTATTATCATTACAAACATATTAGATTTTATACTACATTTTAAAACCAGCGTCGCTTATAATATTCTTACAACCTGTAAAATCCAAGATTCAAACCAGTTGAAATTATTTCTTGATAAATTAAACTTAAAATTTGCTTTTTTAACGTCGAAATATAAGGAAAACAGAATTGAACACATGAGCAATCGCATAAACGCTCTAAAAAAAAGATATTTTTAAATATGCTGATGTTTATTGCTTTTTTGATAGAATGAGTTTAGGAGATATGCTAACCGTCTTTACCTGTCTTGACAATTCAATGCAAAACAGAATTTTTCAGGATTTAAAAAAGTTTCAAATGACATTTAATGTTGATAAAGTCCCTGATTTTATTGATAAAGTGTTTTGTCTAGTATCCATTAGAAACTGTGTAATGCATTGCAATAGCCTGGAAATATTAATCAGATTCTATAATCCTAAAACACATGAGCTAAGAAAAAAATCAGATAGGAAAAAATATTTAAACATGATAAAAAATCTAAGTATAGAAAAAACTCACGATAAATCGTGAGTTTTCTTCCGCACCGAGTGCCATTTACAATGTTATTATATGCTATAGGTCGGTGAATATCAATTAAAAGTTTATATCAAAATCCTGAAGTTTGCTTTCACCGCAATCGGAAAGAGATCTTTAGTAAAACTCACCCCAGTGCCGCTAAGGAATTTTGTTTTCGAAGCCAAACCGTTCCGAGATCTTTTTCCTGATGTTGACAATCCCTGTCTTCGGCATAAAGCCGAATGTCCTTCCAATTTCGGACTCATGAAGTTCTAATGGCAAGAGCTTGTGAAATGAAAAAGACCGGCTTCCCGCATGGAAAAACCGGCCTTGGATTCGATCTTCGATTCGATAACTTCTTTAGCGCGCCAGCCAGCCGCCGTCGACAGGAATCGTCGCGCCGCAGATATAGTCGGAAGCTTCGCTCGCCAAAAAGACCACCGGTCCCTGCAGCACGGACGGATCGCCCCAGTAGCCGATCGGCAGCCGGTCGAGCACTTCTTTATTGCGGACCGGATCGTCCTGCATCGCCTGCGTCAGCGGCGTCTTCATGTAGCCCGGCGCGATGGCGTTGACGTTGATATCCTTGCTTGACAGCTCGTTGGCCATTTCCTTCGTCAGCCCCATGATCGCCGATTTGCTGGCGGTGTAGGCCGGTACGAGGATGCCGCCGGTAAAGGAAAGCATGCTTGCGATGTTGATGATTTTACCGCGGGTTCCCTGCTTTACCATCTGGTTGGCTGCACTTTGTGAAAGCAAAAAGACCTGCTTCAGATTCAAATTCAGCGTGTAATCCCAATCCGCTTCGGCGTATTCCAGAAACGGTGCGCGGCGGTTGACGCCGGCGTTGTTCAGCAGAATATCCAGATGACCATAAACGTTGACGACTTCCGCGACGATCGCATCGGTCAGCGCTTTGGTCGGCTTCGATAAATCTGCCTTCATGTAATGATAACCGCGGCCGATCTTTTCAATCGCTTCCCGGATATTCGCATCGTCGCCATGGCCGATGTTGAAAATATCCGCGCCGTTTTCCGCCAGACCAACGCACATCGCATAGCCTAAGCCTCGATTTGCCCCGGTCACTAATGCGACCTTGCCCTTTAGCAATCCTTCTTTATAAATCATATTCATCCTCCTCACTCGTTACCCTAACAATAGCACAAATTCCGTGTTTTGTATCCTTCATTTATTTTTTCACAAGTTGCTCAATCCAACTGTTCATGCAAAGTCCGCCGCACAGCGCCCGGACCTAGCAGCATTGCGGTCAACAAATCTTCCACCCGTTCAATAAGACCTGCATCTTCCAGATCCAGTCCGAAAATCGCCGGATTCTTTAAAATAGCGCGCACGCCGGTAAGCGGCGGGCAGGTCTGACCCAGCGTAATGCCTTCCAGCAGCGGCCGCAGCGTGTCCAGCAATGGGTCCGGGCTTAACGGCATCGGCTGCCCCTGATCATCAATCCCCAACAGGTAGCGCAGCCATCCGGCATAGACCAACGGGATCGCCTTTAAATCGGAAAGCGGGCGGCCTTCCTTCATATACGCCTTGACGGTTTCGCCAAACCGCACCCCCAGCTTCTGTGAGGTATCGGTCGCGATCCGCTGCGGCGTATCCGGCATAAAGGGATTCGGGATGCGCAGCGTCAGCACTTCGTCAAGAAATTGTTCCGGCGCCAGAATTTTCGGGTTTGTCACAACCGGCAACCCTTCCACCCGGCCGATCCGTTCCGCCAGCCGCTTTAAATCCGGATCCTGCATTTCCGCACTGATCTTGGTGAAGCCGAGCAGACAGCCGAACACCGCCAGACCGGTATGCACCGGATTCAGACAGGTCGAAACCTTCATCCGCTCCACCTGCTCTACCGTCTGCCGGTCCGCGAACATCACGCCGGCTTTTTCCAGCGGCGGACGACCGTTGGGAAAACGGTCCTCAACGACGAGATACTCACATTCCTCGGCGTTGACAAACGGCGCGATGTAGGTATGCCTGGCCGTTATGATCGGGCTGACATCCTCCACTCCGTCCTGCTTCAATAACGCTTCAATCGCCGGATCCGGCCGCGGCGTAATCTTGTCGATCATCGTCCATGGGAAACTGACCTGGCCTTCATCCTGCACATAGTCCAGAAAGCCCACTTCCATCTTGCCCGCGCGCGTCCAGCCTTCAGCCATTGTCACAATCGCCTGTTTCAGCTTTTCGCCGTTGTGCGAACAGTTGTCCATACTGACCAGCGCGATCGGCAGCGCCCCGTTTTGATACCGCGCGGAAAGCAGCGCGGCGACTTTGC
This sequence comes from Holdemania sp. Marseille-P2844, assembly GCF_900120005.1. Classification (GTDB taxonomy): domain Bacteria; phylum Bacillota_I; class Bacilli_A; order Erysipelotrichales; family Erysipelotrichaceae; genus Holdemania. Next base: position 519,613 of record NZ_LT635452.1, on the reverse strand, counting down.
CAATATAGCTGAGCGCCGCCTGCGGCCCCCGTTCAAACTCAGCGGCGATCTCCGGCAGAATCTGCCCTTTTTCATCGCGGACACGATATCCTTTTTCCGTGATCGTAAAGCTGGCCAGCTGCAGGCTCGGCTGGATGAACAACTTTCTTAACGTCGTGAAATCCGCGCTGGCCGGATCGAGCTTCAAGGCGGCGGCCAGACTGCCGATCACCGTTTTTTCCACGCTGCCTGAGGCTTTCAGCGTGACCAGAATATTCAGATCATCGTGCGGATTGAGCATTCCGTCGACGATTTCATCATCATATCCTTCCGCCGCGATCAGACCTTCCGAAACTTCCCCGGCTTCAATCAGCTGCTGCATCAGCCGCGTCTGATACGCGCGGAAGATATTCCCGGCGCCAAAGTGAATCCAGCGCGGCGTTGCCAGCGTTGCCTGACGCATCCGCTCGCGGTCGTATTGCGGCAGCGTGTAGCCATGATCCAGCCAGCCTTGCCGGTCTTTCAGTCCTTCATCAGTTAATCGCATACGCGGCCCTCGCTTTTGACAATCGCTTCCCACAAACCGTTAAGATAAGCCGCGCCCAGCGCCCGGTCATACAGACCATAGCCCGGCATCGCTTTCTCGCCCCAGATCATCCGGCCATGGTCCGGACGGATCGGGCCGTCAAAACCGATATCGAACAGCGCTTTCATAATTTCATACATATCAAAGCTGCCGTCACTGGACAGATGCGCACTTTCCTCAAAATCATCCGGCGTATTAAACTTCAGGTTGCGGACATGCGCGAAGTGAATCCGGCCTTTTAACGAGCGGATCATGTGCGGCAGATCATTTTCCAGATTTGTTCCATAAGAACCGGAACAAAACGTCACGCCGTTGTGCGGATTGTCGACCATCTTCATCATCCGCAGAATGTTGCCCTCGTTAATAATAATCCGCGGCAGACCGAACACGCTCCAGGCCGGATCATCCGGGTGAATCGCCATGTTGATGTCATACCGGTCGCAGACAGGCATGATCGCTTCCAGGAAAATCCGCAGATTTTCAAACAGCTGCTGCTCATCGACGCTGCGGTACAGCGCAAACAATTCCTTGATCCGGTCCATTCGTTCCGGTTCCCATCCCGGCAGGATAAAACCGTTGGTATCCGCGCCGATCGAAGCGAACATCTTTTCCGGATTCAATTCGTCCACCGCTTTCTGCGTGTACGCCAATACCGTCGAGCCGTCCGGACGCTTGCGGGCCAGTTCGGTCCGCGTCCAGTCAAAAACCGGCATGAAATTATAACAGACCATGTGGATGTCCGCTTTGCCCAGATTTTCCAGCGTCTGAATATAATGATCGATCATTTCGTCGCGCTGCGCCGTTCCCGCCTTGATCGCATCGTGAACGTTGACGCTTTCAATTCCGCTGACGCGCAGTCCGGAAGCCTCGACCTCATCTTTCATCGCCGCGATCCGCTCAGGCGTCCAGATTTCACCTGGCAGCGTGTCATACAGCGTCGTGATGACGCCGCGGACGCCCGGAATCTGACGGATTTGTTCAAGCGTTACGGAATCGTAGCCGGTCCCATACCAGCGTAATGTCATTTCCATAGGTTTTATTTCCTCCTTTACCTAAAAGAAAAGGGACGGCTTGTCCCTTTGTTCAGACTGTTTAGCCTGCGTAGTTTTCAAGATCGTCGATCGCCTTGCGGATCAGCGCCTGGGTGACCGGATACGGAACATGGTTGAGTTCCTGATTCTTTTCCGCCATTTCCAGCACATCGCTTAACGGATCGTCCTTACTTAACTCTAAATCCGCCAGACAGACCGGCAGCCCGATTTGACGGTGGAAGGCGTAAGCTTTTTGAAGCATTTCCTTCTGACCGTCCATCATCAGCTGCACCAGCGTGCCGTAGGACACAACCTCGCCATGCAGATGGTTCTTCTCGATATGCTCGCGCACCGTCAACCCGTAGAACAGAGCGTGCGCCAGTGCGGAATTGTAATCGGGATGGACAAGCAGTGAAACGCTGCCGGTGGAAATCAGGATATTCTGGATGATCTGTTCGAGATCGTCGCTGACTTCCTGATTTTTCGCTGCGCGCAGCGCGCTGACGCCGTGGGCGATCACCGGCTCAAAGCACATCGCGCTGATCGTACGGCCCAGTTCGCTGGCATAATTCAGTGAATCGTTGCGGGCGGAGAACGTACACTCCACATGCTTCGCCATCGTATCGCCGATACCGGCCCATAAATACTGAATCGGCGCTTCGGCAATGACTGAAGTCGGGATCAGACAGTGTACCGGCGCGGCCTTCAGCTTTGGAATATCCTTGAACGAACCGTCGGCGTTATACATGATGCTGATCTTGGTTACTGCCGCGCAGGTGGAGGCGATCGTCGCAATCGTGACGACCGGCTTTCCCAGCTGATCGCCGGCCAGCTTCACCGTGTCCAGACATTTGCCGCCGCCGATGCCCACCAGCACGTCTGCCCGCCGCACATCCGGATCCTCTGTCAGCCTGGCGACGTTCTCATAGGTTGCCTCATGCCCATAACAGACTTCCCTGACAACGTCCAGCGAACCCAGCGCCGGGGTTAACAGCGCCTGACAGGCGGCATAGGCTTTCGCACCATGAATCAGCGCCACTTTGCGTCCATAAGCAGAAACGACGCGTTCCAGATCATTCAGTGCGTCCGGGCCGATCGTATAGCGCGGAAGGGTCACGTTTTTCATACTTTATTTGCCTAAGACTTCACGTACATACGCTTCCAGCTCGGCGTTCTGGCAGCCGGCGAAGAAGCAGTCCTGGAACCGCTGCGTCAGCGCTTCCCTGACCATGCTCTGATCAAGCGCCTTCAAGCCTTCCAGAACCGGCTTGCCCACCGCGGCCTTCACTTCGTTTAACAGCGCGGCGTTGCGGTTCTGCGATTCCTTGCGGCCCGGCTCATTCGGATAGCCCATGCCCTTCGGAGAACCAAATGCTTTTTCAAAAATCGTGTGGATGTTCAGCTCGCCGCCCCAGCCGAAGCCTTTGGCATAAGGGATCGACAGTGCGTTGCCGTTGTTGATCTGCAAGAACAGGTAGGCGTCCGACGGTTCGATGCAATAGCCGCAGACAACGCCCGGATATGCGTTCAGCGACATCAGCGCGCCCTGACCGGTGCCGCAGCCGGTAACGACGAAGTCCACCGCGCCGCTGTTGAGCAGCAGGCAGGCCTGAATGCCCAGATGCAGATAAGTCAGACGTGGATTTTCTTCCGTATACGCTTCCGGAACGTCCTTGTCCAGCAGCGGTTTTGCCATCGCGGTGTTATAAACGGTATGACCCATCGGTTCGACGACGTCTTTCAGCTGTTCCAGAATAATCGTGTTCTTCGGGGCCTGGCTGAATTCATTCATTAATGCAATTTTCATGTGTTTGTTTCTCCTTTTCTTCTTTTTAACAGGAACATCGTTTTCCTGTTCCTGTCTATAAAAGTATCATAAACGATTCGTTCCGGATTATCAATCCTCGTCATTTTAATGTGGTAAATTGTCGTTTATCCGCCCTGCCAAAATGGAAAAGCAAAATAATGTGATCCAATAAAACTTCATTCTGTAATTTTTCATCCTGTTTTCCAGCTAAGGTGATCCGATCAATACCCCTTGCCCAGGTCATTGTTTTCAGTTTGACTACAGTACTGATACAGGACAGTACCAGGACTGGCGGTTAAACGGAATCAGCTCGTCGCTTAAACATAGAATGATTCCCGGCTGAACGTCGAGATGAAACTGCTGCAGAACATTAAAATTCTTATCCGGTTTCGAAGGTTCCTTGCCTTTCTTAATCTCGATCGGCGTGATCTGATCCCCATTCACAACAAGCAGGTCGATCTCCTTCTTATCCGTATCCCGGTAATAGAACAAATCGACAGGTTTGCCGGCATTGTAATAACTCTTAACAATTTCCGTAACGACATAAGTTTCAAAGAAGGCACCATCCATCGCACCATTCGCCAAGGTCTCCGCATTCGGCCACCGGCATAAATAAGCCGCAAGTCCTGTATCCATAAAATAAACTTTAGGAGTTTTGACCAACCGTTTGGAAATGTTGGAAAAATAAGGACGCAGAATAAAAATCACACCGGACCGCTCCAGAATGGATATCCAGGATTTAGCGGTCGGCAAGGAAACGCCAATCGTCTTAGCGATTTCATCATATTTCAACTCCTGCCCCGTCCGGGCAGCTACAAAGACTAGAAAATCATAAAACTCATTCAGTTTTCCAACCTGCGCCAAGTCTTGAATGTCACGTTCAAGACAGGTATTGATATAGTCCATATAGTAACGATCGTTGTCAAGATCACTAACACGCAATTTAGGCATGCCTCCACGATAGATATCCTCATAAATCGTATGGATATCCTTCTTCACGCTGGTTTTCAGGCGTTCCCGCAAAGATTTTAGATCCGGCTGAAAAAGTCCGACGGGACGTCCCTCGATCTCAGCAGCCGACAATCCGGCCATATCAAAAACGGCAACCCGGCCTGCCAGAGATTCAGAAACACCCTGCATCATTTTAAATTTCTGCGATCCGGTAATCCAAAACATCCCGTTGTTATCTTCGCCCGCAAGCGCCTTCTCATCGACAATCTTTTTCATTTCCAAAAGAAGCGAAGGAACACGTTGGATTTCGTCGATCAACAGCGGTGATCCATAAGTTTCAAAAAAAAGGGCAGGATCCTGAATTGCCAGTCTGCGGGCATTGCCGTCATCCAGTGTGACATAGCGCCGATCCGGTTCCTTGATATGATTCAGCATTGTAAATTTTCCCATCTGACGCTGGCCGCAGACCATGACGACAGGATAAGAGCGAGAGGCTGTTAGAATTTGATTTTCTAAGTGTCTTTGAATATACATGAAAGCACCTTCTTTCGATATTTTTAAAGTATAACTTTACTTTATCCGTATTTTCCGAATAAATCAAATATAGAAAATTGTATTTTCATCTGCTTAATAACCTTCATTAGATATCGACCTAGGGTCATATAAAAAACCGCACAGACAACAAACGAGCACCTTGGGTAAGATGCTCGCTTATTTACTTATAAATGGGAGGATTTATTCGTTGCCGGTCGAAACCGATTCACCGTAGAAATACTGGTTGTTGGACCCGATCACCCGGATATATTCCTTCACGAACTGCTTCACAGCGGCTTCCGCCGTCATGCACAGTTCCAGATAATCCGCGTTCGGTTTGCACTCCAGCTTCTTTAGCATCGCGTTTTTCGCGGCATGGAAAGCGTCGGTGCAGACATTGATCTTGTTGATGCCTCCGGCAACGGCCTTGCGGATGTTCTCTTCGCCGCTGCCGCTGCCGCCGTGCAGAACCAACGGCATATCCAGCGCCTTTTTCAGCTCGGCCAGACGTTCAAAGTTCAGCACCGGCACATAGCCCTTCGGATAATCCCCATGCGCCGTGCCGATCGCCACAGCCAAAGCGTCGCAGCCGGTGTCTTCCACAAACTTCTTTGCTTCTTCGACGTTAGTGTACAGGTCGACCTTACTGTTGTCGCCGTCCGCCGCCTGCCCAACATGGCCCAGCTCCGCTTCGACGCAGATTCCGTGCGGGTGCGCCAGCGCGCAGACAACCGAGGTCCGCTTGACGTTTTCCTCATAAGGATAGGAAGAAGCGTCGATCATCAGGCTGGTGAAGCCGTTGTGGATGGCCGTGACCATATCTTCCAGCTTTCCGCCATGATCCAGGTTCAACGCGACCGGAATGCTGGCGCGTTCAGCCAGTTCCTTCACCAGCGGAACGATCTCCGTCAGATGCGCATGCTTGCCGATCTGACCCGGACCCATCTGGACGATAATCGGGGAATGTTCTTCCTCGGCGGCGCTGATCACCGCGCGGGCCATTTCCATATTGATGCTGTTGACTGCCATCACCGCGTAATTATGCTTGTGCGCGTGCTGCAGAATATCCTTCATCGAAACTAACATAGGACTCCTTCTTTCTTTCCTTAATATAATTGCGAATGTCTTAGAAATTGAGGGTGAAGCTTACAGGTTGATGTCCAGGTCGACGATTTCTTCTTCCTCTTCCTGACCTTCCTCGCTCGGCTTCTTGATCGCCGAATAGATGACGCCAGTCGCAACTGAGCCGACAATCAAGGCGATCACCGCCCACATCCAGTTGGTCATCATCGGGAAGACGAAGATTCCGCCATGGCCGGCAACGGATTCAACACCCATCGCTACGGCGATGCCGCCGGCTAACGCTGAACCGATCATGGAAGCGGGGATGAAGCGGGCCGGATCTGCCGCAGCAAATGGCAGGACGCCTTCAGTAATGAAGCACAGGCCCATCGGGAATGCGGTTTTCGCGGTTTCTTTTTCCGTCAGCGAGAATTTTTTCGGTGTTAACAGAGTGGAAACGAAGACGCCGCATGGTGGCGTCATGCCGCCGATGATCTTGGCTGACATTGGTCCGTAGATGCCATCAGCACCCAGCGCATTGGCCGCCATAGAAGCCGTCTTGTTGACCGGGCCGCCCATATCGAAGCCCATGCCCGCGCCGATAACCGCGCCGATGATGAACTTGGAACCACCGTTGAGGCTCATGATCCAACCCTGCAGAGCATTCATGGCAATCGCCATCGGCTTCGCCACGATCGCGAAGAAGGCAACGCCGCAGACAAAGGTCGCGATGACTGGAATAATCATAACCGGCATCAGGCCGACCATCCACTTCGGAAGCTTCCAGGTCTTCATCCACTGGATGAAATAACCGATCACAAACGCCATCAGCAGACCGCCTAAGAAGCCCGCTTTCGACTGGTTTGCCGCATAACCGATGACGAAGCCCGGCACGATGCCCGGACGTTCAGCGATCGAGTAACAGACGCCGGCCGTCATGACCGCAACGCCGAAGCTCATCGCGTAGTCAGATAATTTGGAAATCATCCACCAGAACTGTTTCCAGTCGAAGCAGTTCAGGTTGCTGAAGAGGGTCGCGCCCGCTTCCGGCGCATAATTGCCGACTTCCCATCCGCCGAAGCCTTTTGCTAAGGCGCCCAGGATACCGCCGGCCACGATCATCGGAATCATGTACGAGATGCCGGTCATCATGTGTTTTTTAAAGTTCAACTTTTTCATGGATTCATCTACCCCTTTTTATTTTTGGATTTTCTTTTCGATCGTGGCGATCAAGCTTTTTGGATTCTTCATCGCGACGCTGATCGGAATGTCAACGGTCGGCTTGCCGGCGAAACGTTCCATTCCGCCGACAGCGATATCATGCGCGATGATGACAACATCCGCCGCGGCGATATCTTCCGCTGTCAGTTTGTTCTGTGCGCCGATCGTCCCCTGCGTTTCGATCTTGCACTGATGGCCCGCGGCCTCCGCTGCGTTCTGAATCTTTTCCGCAACGATATAGGTATGCGCGATGCCTGCGGTACAAGCTGTAATTCCTACAATCTTCATTTGGGTTCACCTCCCATCCGTCTTTGTTCTTTTGGCATGATCATAATTTATCATGTTGCAAGCGCTTTAGTTTAACAACTGCGGGAACTTTATTACGGTAATTTTTTGATTAAGTAACGATTAAATTACGGTAATTTTGGTCATTAGTTGAGGAATAAATTAATCAACTCCTGCTTTGTTGTAACCTTCTGCAGCTTCTCCACGCGTTCGTCGTTGCCCAGCTTGCCGGCCAGCTCCGCCAGCAGCATCATGTGATTGGACGCGAAATCAGCGTCGTCGCTGACGCAGAACAGGAAGACCAGATTGATCGGCTCATCGTCGTAGCTTTCCCATTCGATCTCATTTTCGCATCGGCCGATCGCGATCCCGATCTTTTTGACGGCATGACTTTTGCCATGAGGAATCGCGATGTGGTTGCCCATGCCGGTAATCCCTTCCGCTTCCCGGACATAAATGTCCTTGACGAACTGTTCGATGTCTTCAATGTAGCCCGCTTCCAGCAGGTGCGCGCTCAAATCATGGAGCACTTCGTCTTTCGTCGTGCTCTTTAAATGCAGGTCGATGATGTTTTCATCCAGAATATCCGCTAATGCCATACGTTGTTTTCTCTCCTTATCGTAGCTTTGCTTACTGAAATTACTTGATTAAATATTTGTAAAAATCGACGTTGGTCTGGAAATTCCGCAGGACGTTGACCTGCTCGTCGGTTCCGACCAGCTTGATGTACTGCTTATAGAAAGCCTGGGTGCGGCGGATCTCAAAGTCATTGGTCATTTTCACGACTAACAGAAAGATCACGTCGACCATTTCGCTGTCCCACAAGATCGGTTTTTCCAGCGTGGCGATGACGACCCGGGCTTCGTTGATCTCGTTCTGATCGCCATGAGGAATCGCAACGCCGTTGCCGATCGACGTCGGCGTAAACGCTTCACGATCCAGGACCGTCTTGACATACTTGCGCGTGACATAGCCCTTGCGGACCAGATGATCGCATAAATACTTCAGCAGCGCCGGCTTGTCGTCAATTTTCAGATGCGTAAAGATCAGATCCGGCTCAAACAGCTGGTGGCAGTCCGCGTCGAACTGCGCCTCGCTGACCTTGTTGAGAATCGTGTTGCGGATCCAGTGGTTGATTTTCTGAATCGAAGCGTCGGACAGGAAATCGTCGATCTCCACGATCCGCGGGTCATTCAGCTGCAGCTCGCGCGTCGTCAAAATCAAATCGACGTCCGTGACTTTTTCAATCTTGAAATCATGGACGCTGACCACCTTCACCGAATGAATCAGGCTGGACGAGCGGCAGATCTTGTCGCACAGCATCTGGTTGATGCCCATGCCCGAAGCGCTGACCAGCATCGTCCGGACCGGATTCTCATTGCGCTCCAGAGCGGATTGGATATACAGCACGATATAGCCCAGCTCATCCTCGCTGACCTTCAGATCGAAATATTCCTCAAACAGAACGGAGATCAGCCAGGCAACCCGGAAGGTCTTTTTGTATTCCGTTTTAATATAACTGGTCAGCCCGTTGGTATGTCCACGTTCATAGCGCAGCCGAAACAGCGTCGGCCGCATGTGAATCAACAGGCCGTGATAGAGCGCGTCGTCATGCGTCAGATCGACGTTGAGAACGTTGCTGACAACGGAGATGATCTTGCGGACAAATTCCTGCAGCTTGTTGTCATATTCCCGCAGCACCTCGCCGCTGTCGGCGCTGTAGCCGCTGTCGATCAGCTTGGAGCACAGGATCTGGATTGACAAAAACGCTTTTTCCTCAGTCGGCAGCGTCATGTTGAAATGCGCCCCGAGCTTTTTAAAGATCGCTTCGGCAAAGCTGTATTCGTTGTACTTCTGAAGCATTTCCAGCTCTTCATCTGAAAATTTCAGCTTGCGGCCATTTTCCTGCTGGTTCTGATAGATCGCCAGCGATGCGTAAACAAGCACCTCGTTGAAGGATTCCTCGGCGAACTCAAAGCTCCATTCCTTTTCCGTTTCCATGATTCCCCGCCGGATCGCATCAAGATCCAGTCCCGGCATAAAAAACAGGATACTTTCCTCGACGTTGGTCTCGGTATCGAATTTCAGAATGAAATGCTTCAATGCCAGGCGGTAGGACACCTCGTTGTACGCCAGTTCCAGCCCCTTGTTGCGCACGACGTTCAGCTCGATGTTAAACAGCTTCAGCCAGCTGCGGCAGTCGTTGATCACCTTGAGCGTCGTCGGTACGCTGAGATAGAGCTGGGAGGCCAGCTGCTTGGTCGTCAGCGTGTTGTTCTTCGTGCTTTTCAAGATCAGCTTCAGCGCTGTTGCGGTGCGGACCTGATCGTTTTGCAGTACGTCCATATTCGTCGAGTTGTTGATCAGCGAATTGAGCTTCAGCCGCTGCTGCGCATCCGCATTCAGCCAGATCCCGATCCGGGGTTTCTTGCATATCTCGCCCAGCTGGTTGTCCAGCAGCATGTTGTTGATCACTTCCACTTTAGTGCGGATCGTTTTTTCTGACAGTCCAATTTCTTCCGCCAGCTGGCCCGTGGTCACCATCTCTTTATTCAGCAGCGCCTTCAAGATCAGCTGGGTGTAGTAATTAGACTTTTGATCATTCATTTTGTCACCGCCCTTCCCTCGTCAATAAAATAGCATACTTTCCTGTTCCGGCTGAAAGAAAAACGGGAACAGAAATCCGGTAATTTTTTGCTTGTTGTTTCGCGAAGCTGGGGAAAAAGCATGAATATCCCTTTTATAAAAGCTTTTTTAATACTTTTCTCGAAGAATCACAAGTTGATCAAGTTAACCAAGACCTTCTCAAAACCAAGTTGACAACCTGATCAACAGACACTATGATAAGCTTGTCCAGGCAATCAAAAAGCCCGGCTTGTCCGGACTTAATCAATCAACTGGATTTTGAGATTTTTGAAGTATTGCCGGTATTTTTCACTCGGTTCTTCATCGGTGATAATTCCGGTAATGCCTTCAAGATCGAAAAACTTGTTAAACGCCACCGTACCGAATTTCGAGTGATCGGCGACGATCCAGACCTCCGCAGAATTCTGGATCACATGCCGCTTGATCACCCCTTCATTGAAATCGGTATTCGTCAGCCCCTTGGAAATCGACAGGCCGACCGTGGAAATGAACGCTTTATTATAGTAGTACGGATAAAACGAGGTATCGGAGAAGAAGGTCTGGGTTTCCCTTCTCAGCTTCCCGCCCAGGCAGATGCCCGTCAGATTCTCTGTTTCCGTCAGCGCGTTCATGACATGCAGGCTATGAGAGATCACCGTGACCTCCTGTTGATGAAGATAGGGGATCATGGTATAGGCGGTGGAACCTGAATCCACAAAAATTACGTCGCCGTCCTGCACTTGCCGCGCCGCCAGCTGACCGATCCGATCCTTGGCCGCCGCGTTGGTGCGCAGCCGGGAAGATAAAGTCGGCAAGGTCGCCGCGCTGATCTTTTCCGGTTTGGCCAGAACGCCGCCGTACACCTTGGTGATCACATTGCGGTCCTCCAGTTCCTTCAAATCCCGGCGCAGCGTCTGCACGGAGATATTGAACAGCTGCTGAAGCTCCTCGTTGCTCACCGAGCGGTTTTTACGGATATAGGCTTCCATTTCCTGCAAACGATTGTATTTCATGGTTTTTCCCCGACCTTTCAACTTTCTCCATTATAGACAAGTTGAATCCCTGTGACAAGCAGAAAGGAGTTCACAATGCTAAGAAAAAATGAGGATCTGCATCCCGGTTTCAATCAGATCTGCGACAGTGAAAAAGACCGGATGTTCATGAACGTTCAACTGTTAATCGCCCATAAAGGCGAGTCCTGGCCGATCCAGTCAAAGGATCAGGAAACGGCGCTGCTGCTGCTGAGCGGAACTGTTGTCTATCAATATGAAGGCAAAGCGGTCAGCGCCGTGCGGAAGGATTGCTTCCACGACGACGCGACCTGCCTGCACGTCTGCCGGAACACGCCGGTGACGCTGGTCTTTGAGGAAGATGGCGAGGTGCTGGTCCAACAGAAGGAAAACCCGCGGATCTTCCCGGCCGTGCTGTATGATAAGTCCAACATCGACAAACAGTTCTTCGGCGAAGGCAAGCTGGCTGCCACGACCAAGCGCCAGGTCACGACGATCCTGGATTACCAGCGCACGCCATATTCCAACATGGTGCTGGGGGAAATCACCAACTTTCCAGGCTTCTGGAGCAGTTATCCGCCGCATCATCATCCCCAGCCGGAGGTCTACTTCTACAAGTTCGATCATCCGCAGGGCTTCGGCAGCTGCTTCATGGGCGAGGAGGTCTATAAAATCACGCACAACAGCGTCGCGATGATCCCCGGCGGTCTGACCCATCCGCAAAATGCCGCGCCGGGCTACGCGATGTTCTATGTCTGGATGATTCCGCATCTAAAAAACAATCCGTGGATCAAGACGCGCACCTTCGACCCCGATCATGAATGGGTCAACGATCCGGATGCCGAATTCTTCCAGCTTGATCAATAAGCCATAACCCCTTCATTCCTCAGGTCCGCTCAGCCATCGCGCAGAATCCGTCCGTCTTCGAAAAAAAGGACAGCGGCAAATGCCTTGCCGGGCAGCGGTCCTGCAAAACAACGCCAAGTCTTGTCAAGGCGGTCAGCCTGTTAAAGTAAAGGAGAAATAAAAATACATGAATAAATTATACGAAATGGTCACCCGCTTCCCGCAGACGGAAGTGTGGAACGACTCCTGCAGCTGCAAGGAGCTGCAATATGCAATCGACAACGGCGCCAGCGGCGCAACCACCAACCCGGTCATCGTCGGCAACGTCTTAAAGAAGGAACTGCCCGAATGGGAAGAGACCATCAGAGAAATCATCAGCACCCATCCGGCTTACACCGAGGATGAGGTCGCCTGGGATGTGATCAAGGCGTTAGGCGCCAAAGCCAGCCGGCTGCTTTTGCCGATGTTTGAGGAAAGCCATGGTCAGAAAGGCCGGATTTCGTTTCAGACCAACGCCAAGTTCTACCGCAGCAAGGACAAGATGGTCGAGCAGGCCTGCGAGCTGGCGGCCACCGTGCCCAATTCCCAGATCAAAGCCCCGACCTCCAAGGCCGGCATCGAAGCGTTTGAGGAATTGACCTACCGCGGCGTCAGTATCAATGCGACAGTCTCGTTCACCTGCGCCCAGGCGATTGCGGTCGCCGAAGCCGTGGAGCGCGGCTTGGCGCGGCGGGAAGCGGAAGGCTTGTCCACGGCGGAAATGCATCCGGTCTGCACGATCATGGCCGGCCGGACCGACGATTACTTAAAAGCCTGGGTCAAGCAGCACGACGTGATGATCAGCGCGGAAGCGTTGGACATGGCGGGCGTAGCGGTCGTCAAAAACGCCTACCGGTTATACAAGGAACGCGGCTATCGGACAAAGCTGCTGGTCGCGGCCTTCCGCAATCAGCATCATTGGGAAGAATTCATCGGCGGGGATATCGTTCTGACGATCACCAGCGACTGGCAGCGCAAATACAACGGCAGCGACGTCGTGATCCAAAACAACATCGACACGCCGGTCGCAGACGAGCTGATCAACGAGCTGATGAAGCTGGATGAATTCAAAAAAGCATACTTTGAGGATGGGTTAAAGCCGGAAGCGTTTGAGCACTACGGCGCGTTTTTGGCGACGATGAATCAGTTTCTGGGCGGCTATGACGATTTAGTCAAACTCATCCGCGGCTACATGATCAAATAAGGAGGAACGACAATGGCAAATCTATTTTTAACACCCGCTAAAATCATCAACGGTTCAAGCGCTCTGGAAATGGCCGGTCCCGCATTGGCCGCGTTAGGCAAAAAGGCGCTGATCGTCACCGATTCGATGATGATCAAGCTCGGCAATCTGGACAAGGTGCTGAGAGTGCTGAATCAACATCATGTCGGATATTCGATTTATGCTCAAATCAACAGTGAGCCATGCGATACGATGATCATCGACGGCTTGAAGCAATATCAGGCGGAACACTGCGACTTCTTGATCGCGCTGGGCGGCGGTTCGCCGATCGACTCGATGAAGGCGATCGCGATGATGAGCGCCGATCCAAACCGGCCGTTGAATTCCTACATGGGTCAGCCGGTGGAAACGCCGCTGCCGAAGAAGGTCGCGATCCCGACGACTGCCGGCACGGGTTCGGAAGCAACCCAGTTCACGATCATCACCGACACGGAAAACGACGTGAAGATGCTTTTAAAAGGCGGCAGTCTGATTCCGGATCTGGCGATCATCGACCCGCAGTTCACGATGACCGCGCCCAAGGGCGTGACCAGCGCGACCGGCATCGACGCCCTGTGCCACGCGGTTGAAGCCTACACCTCCCGTCTGGCCCAGCCACTTTCCGACACCTTCGCGCTCAGCGCCGTCAAGCGGATTTTCAACAATCTGACAAATGCCTATGAGCATGGCGACAATGAGGAAGCCCGGATCCAGATGTCGCTGGCGGCGCTGGAAGCCGGGATCGCCTTCAACAATTCCTCGGTAACGATCGTCCATGGCATGAGCCGTCCGATCGGCGCGCTGTTCCATATCGCGCATGGCTTAAGCAACGCCGTGCTGTTGGAAGTCTGCATGAAATATGTTAAGGATGGCGCAGTGGCCCGGTTTGCGGATCTGGCGCGTTATTGCGATATGACACAGTGTGAGGATGATGAACAGGCGGCCGATCTGTTTATTGAAAATCTGTCCGCGCTGTTAGCCCGGCTGAACGTGCCAACCTTGGCGCAGCTGAATGTCGATCGGGATCAGTTCATGAATTCGCTGGAAAAAATGGCCCATGACGCCAACGTTTCCGGCTCCCCGGCCAACACCCGCAAGCCGATAACGGAACAGGCGATGATCGAGCTGTATAAACAGCTGTGGTAAATCCTTCAGATCTTTCTTAGCCCCTAAGTTTCTCCCCTGCCCAGGACTTCCCGTTTTTTTCCGGCATCAATGATGAAAGGATGATCTAAATTATGCGCATGACTCATTTTAAAAACGCCAACGTCGACGTCAGTCAGCTGGCCGTCGGCACCTGGGGGCTGGACAGCCTGCGCTGGAACGGCGCGATGAGCGAAACCGAAGCGATCGAAGCAATCCGCGCGATGATCCAGGGCGGCGTCAACCTGATCGACACAGCACCCAACTATGGCAACCACAGCTCGGAACAGATCGTCGGCAAAGCGATCCAGGGTCTGAACCGGTCTGAGATTTTAATTTCCACGAAGTTCGGCACGCACAATGATTTATTCACCGGCGGCGTATTCCGCGACGCCCGTTTCGGTACAGTCATGGAGGAAATGGCCAGCTCGCTGCGCAACCTCCAGACCGATTACGTCGATTTTTATTTCCTGCATTGGCCGGATACGCACACGCCGATTGCGGAAACGATGTGTGCCCTGAACTTCTTAAAGCAGCAGGGAAAAATCCGCTATATCGGCTTGTCCAACTGCGATCAGCCGTTATTGGAGGAAGCGATGAAATACGGTCAGATCGACGTCGTTCAACCGCCCTTCTCGATGATCGATCAGCGTTATAAGCCATTGATGCAATGGTGTGCCGCACATGGCATCGACACGATGACCTATGGTTCCTTAAGCGGCGGGATTCTGACCGGCCGGTTCCGCGAGGTTCCCGACTGGCCGGCCAACGATGTCCGGCTGTCCTTCTATAAAGGCTTTAAGCCGGAGATCTTCCCCCGCGTCATGGAGCTGATGGCAACGCTGGATGAAATTGCCCGGACACATCAGGTTCCAGTCAGTCAGGTTGCGATCAACTGGTCGACGCAGAAAGCATTCGTCTCCACCGCGTTGGTCGGCGTACGCAGCGTGCGTCATGTCGCGGAAAATCTCAATACGTTCACATGGCAGCTCAGCGATGCTCAAATGCAGCAAATCGACGCGGAAATCGCACGGCTGGGATTGGATCAGCTCTGATTCCCTGCTCACCGCCTTGTATCACGGTTCTTCTTCCTTAGAGAAAAATGAGGGCTCCGTAAGGGAGAAGGATTTCAACGCTGAAGCTCAACGTTGAAGGAAATTACGCAAAACGAAATGTTTGTTGATAGAAACGCCGGGACCGGATTGCCCGGCGTTTTTATTTCATGTCAAAAAAAACTCAAAAGAGTTGTTTAATTACCATTCTTGAGTTATACTGAATATGGAAAGCCGGGACGCTCTTTGCTTTACAGGAAATTTGATTATCGTCTTTCCTGAAAGCTCCTATCGCTGAAGATTCTTCCAACTTTCTGCCAATAGATTCCGTCCCGCGTCTTTCCGCCTGTTGATCATAAGATCCAGCGCATAAAAACAGAAGAATCCCATTGAAATTAACAGCCATGAGAACACCTGTCCCTCATGGATTCGGTTAACTCCCTGAAAAAATTTTGTTTAAATTATCTGTTTTTGTGCACAAATGGACAATATTACAAAAAATGCAGAAGATAATCCATTCAAACCTTTCGGCCGGTTCTATAAAATAAGAATCAGGAGGAAGGAAAATTATGAAAAAAATCGTTAAACTGATGCTTTCCGTCATGATGATCGCTTCGATGGCTGCGTGCAGCTCGGCACCGAAGAATGATCAAGGCGGCGAAGGCAAATTCAAAGCAGGAACTTACACAGGCACCGCCCAGGGCAATAACGGCGACGTTACCGTCGAAGTCACCTTGAGCGCCGACAAAATTGAAAAGGTCGAAGTCACGGAACACAAGGAATCGGCTGGCATCTCCGATGCGGCGATCGCCAACATCCCGGCTTCGATCGTTGAATCCCAGTCGCTGAACGTCGACACGGTATCTGGCGCAACGCACACATCCGACGCGATTCTGAACGCTGTCAAAGCGGCGCTGACAGAAGCCGGCGCAGATATCGAAGCGCTGATGAGCGGCGAGGGCGCGGCGAAGACGACCGTTACTTTAGAAGATAAGACCTATGACGTCGTTGTCTTAGGCGCCGGCGGAGCGGGCTTGTCTGCAGCGATCGAAGCACAGGCAGCAGGAGCAAATGTCGTTGTCATTGAAAAAATGCCATATGTCGGCGGCAACACGATTCTGTCCTATGCCGAACTGGCCTGCCCGAACAACTGGCTGCAGGAAGAACAGGGCATTGAAGACAGCCCGGAACTGATGGCGAAGGAAATGTGGGAAGGCGGCGGAAAGGTCGCAAAGAAGGAAATGGTCGATATCGTCGCGAACGACGCGACGGCGGCAGCGGAATGGCTGCGCGATGAGATCGGCGTCAAATATCAGGATTACCTCGTTTGGGAAGGCGGCCACAGCGTAGCCCGTGCCGTTGAACCGATTGATTTAGGCCCGGGCATGATCAATCCGTTAAAGGAATACGCTGAAGGTCACGGCGTTGAAATCATGCTGAACACCAAGGCTGAAGAACTGATTCAGGATGAAACCGGCAAGGTTGTCGGCGTTAAGGTCTCCCAGGGCGATCAGACCGCGACAATTTCCGCGAACAATGGCGTCGTTCTGGCCACCGGCGGTTTCGGCGCGAACGTCGAAATGCGCGAACATTACAACACGCGTTGGGAAACGCTGGACGAATCGGTTAAAACGACGAACTCCCCGGCGATTGTCGGCGACGGCATCGTCATGGCTGAAAAGATCGGCGCTCATCTGATCAATATGGAACACATCCAGCTCTATCCGTTCAACAATCCGATCACCGGCGTCTTCTATGGGATCGAAGCACCAAGCTGGTCGGGCGAAGGTCTGATCTATGTCAACAAAGACGGCAAGCGTTTCGTCAACGAAGTTGCAATGCGCGACGTTCGTGCTGAAGGTATTCTGGCTCAGGGCGGCTTAGTCTACGCGATCTACAATCAGGAAGTCGCTGACCGGCTGAATCTGGAAGAAAAATTCGCCGATGAATATGCCCGCTGCCTGGAAGACGGTGTCTTCTTCAAAGCCGACACGCTGGAAGAAGTCGCAGAACACTATGGCATCAACGCTGAAAACCTCGTTGAAACGATGGATAAGTACAACGAAGGCATCGAAAACAACAACGATGAATTCGGCCGTACCACCAGCATGGTCACGATGAAGGAAGGCCCTTGGTTCATTCTGGAAGGCGTCGTTTCTGTCCATCACACAATGGGCGGCGTTGAAATCAACGAAAATGCAGAAGTTCTGGATACTGAAGGCAATGTCATGCCAGGTCTGTTCGCCGCAGGCGAAGTTACCGGCAGCATCCATGGCAACAACCGCGTCGGCACCTGCGCGATCGCCGATATCACCGTCTTCGGACGGATCGCCGGCCGCAACGCAGCCGCTGCGAAATAAATCAATTTCCCTCCAAGGAATCCCAGTCTGACGGCTGGGGTTCTTTTTTACTCATCCTTGAATGCCAGCGAAATCTAATGCCTGGTTTGATGAATCCTCAATTTCGTTCAGTCTTGACAAGCCAAAGTCATTCAATCGAAAAGGTTTACAAACGTAGACTCTGGTAGTAAACTGAAATCACAGAGGTGATCTTCCATGCGTTTTCCTTTCACAAGACACGGTTTTCGCTGCGCTCTGCTTTGTTTCGTCCTGCTCTTTACGGGCTGTCAGCCGACTTCCCTTCCCTACGATTCAGAATTAAATTCACAGTATGATTGGGAAAACGACCTGGTCATTATCGGCGATGCGATTCCCAGCCTGATCGCCGCGATTGAAGCGCATGATCAGGGGGTTGAGGATATCCTTGTCATCGTATCTTCGCTCAAGCCGGACTACACTTCATTTCACAGCGCCGATCTGCCCCATTCCGTCGAAATTCTGACGGAGGAAACCGATCGCTATGCGGCGTTAGGCGCCGCAGCTCAGCGGGCTGACCAAAGTCAGCGGCGCTGGACGCTAACCGAAATTGAACAATTTTATACAGATTATTTTTCGGAACTCACGCTGAGTGCCGATTCTTCTCTTTTCCGAACAACCGTTGAACATTCCGGAGCGGACGTCGACTGGCTGATCGAACGCTGCGGCGTACCGTTTGCCGAACCAGTACCGGGTTTACTGCCGGATTATAAATTAATGATGACCCCCAATGATGGACAGACTGAAGGACACCCTGTCGTTCTATCCGCCTTGACCCAGATCGCCGCCGATCTGGGGATCGCCTTCATGGAAAATTCACACCTGACTCAGATTCTACTGAATGAAGCACAGGATGGTGTAGAAGGCGTCAAAGTTGTGCAATCCTTCAGCAATAAAGAAACAGGCCAACCTCTGAATTATTCGCCTAAAATTAAAACAAATGCGTTAATCATCGCGGATCAGTTTCTTTCGCAAGACGTTTTCCTTCGCGGACATTTAAGCTCCGATTACACACCGCTTCAATTAGAGGATTGGGAATCGGTGGCTTCACTGCAGGAAGACTACGATTACTTTACCCTGCCCAATATCATTTTTTTAAATTCTGACGGCCGCCGGTTCTTTAATGAAAAGGATCCGAAGATGAACTATCAGGATCAGCTGATTTGGATTGCCAAACAGGAACCGGTCTATGGAATCAGCGATCTCGATCACGTTCAAGCGGCCGGAATTTCACCGCGAACCTTTTATTTCGAAGTGGATAATCTTGATTTCCTCGCTGACATGATCAATCCGGAATACCCCGGAATTGTAAAAAAAACGATCACGGATTACAATCAGTACGCCCGGACCGGCCTTGATTTAGAATTTCAGCGTGAGGGATCGACAATGAGCGAGCTGATACCTCCTTATGTTATCGTGGAATTTCATACTTCCCTATCCCGCCCGACTCTCAACAAATCACTTTTGCCGGTGTCCTTTAAAGGGGAAGTTCTGAGCTACGCCTCAGACAATAATAAATTCAACGGCCTGTACTCTGTTTATGGAGAAGATACGAAATGTCCGGGATGGGAATTGACATCCGGGCTGGTCTGGGCGCGAATCACCGCTCAAAGTGCTGCCGCTCAGCTGCTGAAAAAATAATTGGTACGCTTGCTTAAATTGAAGAAATCGTTTACTATGAAACTAAAAATAAGAAAAAGAGGTCATCTTATGTGTAATGAAATTCGTCTGGCCGATCTGGTCGTCGACTGTCCTGACGCTATAAAGTTGAGTCAGTTCTACCATGAACTGCTGGGCTGGAAAACTACGGAACTGTTCGGCAATCCCGCGGTTGTCAGCGAAAACGGCGTGATGCTGGTCTTCGTGCAGGAAGACGATTATGTACCGCCGGTCTGGCCGGAGGTTGAAGGCCGGCAACAGAAACAAGTCCACTTTGATTTTCTCGTTTCCGACCTGAATACAATGATCACAAAAGCGGAAGCCTTGGGCGCGCGGAAGGCCGACACGCAGTTTGGCGGTTCTCAGTTTGTAACGCTATTTGATCCGGCAGGGCATCCATTCTGCCTCGTTCAGGCTTAAACTTTCCTATGTTAAAAAGATATCTCAGAAATACGGGATATCTTTTTTCTTCATCGTAAACCCTAAACACTTCATAGAATTGTCCGTATGATTAACCATTCTATTCTGTCCTGAGTTATTTTCAAATTCGTTTTTTCCAGGCTTTAAATCATAAACTACATTTCAATATAAGTCGTAAAGTATTGTTCCTGAAACTTGACTTGCTCCATGATTTCTTCTTTGGATAAGGTTTGTTCCCTGGGAACCACAACCCATTTTTCTTCCACATCGTCTTTTCGGTGAATGATCGCGATGATTTTTCCCGTAAACACATTCACAGGTTCATCAACGCCTAAAATGTACGCGTCCTGGTCTTCCCCGTCGGGCGCGGGGATCCCCTGGATATAACCATAATTTACCGGATAGATCAGATCCGGATACTTTGGATGGCGCGTTCCCATTTTTCGATCGACTGTGACCGTGACAATTTGTCCAAGCATCTTTTTCTCCTGTTCTGATTTTCTCATTCTTACGTTAATGATTTTATTATAAAGGATAAAGAGGGACTTTTGATCATTTTTCTGATTATTCCGCAGCGGCTGCCCATTTGTTCATTCTCAAGACTTCATCAGAATGAAAACAAAAATCAGGCAAAAAACTTCGTTAAAATGAAAACATAAAAAATTACCGGAATAAACTGCCTGTTTGCCTGCCGTGGACGCTTGTTAAACATGATAAAATGGAAAAAAAGAATGGAGTAATCAATGATGGAATCTTTAAATCGTCAAAATCATCCCCAGCCGCAGCGGCCGGTGCGCATTCTTCAGTTCGGCGAAGGAAACTTCCTGCGGGCCTTTGTCGATGATTTCATTTCTCAGCTGAATGAGAAAACCGATTTCAACGGCGGCGTCTGCGTCGTTCAGCCGCGGCCGCATGGGCGGGTCAGAAACTTAATGGAACAGGATGGATTATATACGCTGCTTTTAGAAGGAAAAAAACAAGGCACGGCAACGCGTGAGATGCGGATCATCGACGTGATCGAACAGGGAATCGATCCCTACACGGATTACCCGGCGCTTTTGCAAGGTGCGGCAGATCCGCAATGCCGCGTGATCATCTCGAACACCACCGAAGCGGGAATCGCCTATACAGACGAAAACGTGACGCTGGACGCTTGTCCGCAAAGCTTCCCCGGCAAAGTTCTGGCCGTGCTGAAGCATCGCTTCCAGTCGTTAAAGGGCACGCCGGAAAGCGGCATGGATATCGTGTGCTGCGAGCTGATTGAACGCAACGGCGACACGCTGAAAGAAATCGTCTGCCGCAAAGCCCGCGAACAAGGCGAACCGCAGGCTTTTCTGGACTGGATTGAGAACGCCAACCGATTTTACAATACGCTGGTTGACCGCATCGTACCGGGCTATCCGAAAGATCAGGCGGGGGCGCTGGAAGAACTGCTCGGCTATCACGATGCCTGTCTGGTCAAGGGTGAAATCTATCACAGCTGGGTAATTCAGGGCGATCCCGCGCTGCGCTCCGTGCTGCCGCTGGATCAGTTAAATCAAAACATTATCTTTACCGACGATCTGGCCCCTTACCGCGACCGCAAAGTCGCGATCCTCAACGGCGCGCATACCGCGATGGTTCCCTTAGGATTACTGGGGGGACTGGAAACCGTAAAGGAAACCGTCGAGGATCCGCAGATTCGCCGTTTCCTTGAAGCCTTTTTAAAGGAAGAGGTATGGCCTTCGCTCAATTTCAGCGAAAGTGAATTAAAATCCTTTACTCACGACGTTTTTGAACGTTTTGAAAATCCGGATATCCGCCACGAGCTCATGAGCATTTCGCTCAATTCAATCGCCAAGTTCAATACCCGTGATCTGCCGGCGATGCGGCATTATTACGATACGCATAAAGCGCTGGCCCCCCATGCCTGTTTCTCGCTCGCCGCGCTGATCGTCCTTTTGAGCCGGCGGAAATCAGACGGCACGCCGTTGATCAGCGAAAGCCCGGAAGTCCTGGCCTGTTGGCAAAACTGGGATGAGCGCCAGCCGCAGGCAACGATCAGCGCGCTGCTCCAGCTGCCGCTTTGGCAGGGCAAATTGGCAGCGATGGACAACATCACGGAACGTTTGACTGAAATCATCCGTTCGCTCACGACGCTCGGCCTTCGCGAAGCGTTAAAAAAGGAGGGACTTGCATGAAGAAAACGCTGCACATCCAGTCCAACGACAATGTGATCGTCGCACTGGAACCCTTGTCCGCCGGAGAATCGGTCGATGGGATCCTGTTGCTGGACGACATCCCATCCGGACATAAATTTGCCTGTAAACCCATTTTGGCCAATCAGCCGGTCATCAAATACGGTCAGCCGATCGGTCAGGCCGCTGAACGAATTGAACCTGGACGCTGGGTTCACAGCCATAACCTGAAAACATTATTGTCCGGGACGCTTAACTATCAATACAACCCCATCGTTGATCCGATTGTCAAACGTCCTCAAGGCCGTTCCGTCATGGCCTACCGCCGCGCCAACGGCAAGGTCGGAATCCGCAACGAGCTGTGGGTGATCGTCACGGTCGGCTGCATCGGCGACACCGCCCGCAACATCGTCAACACCTTCCGCCAGCGTCATCCCTTCGATGATATCGACGGCATCTTCACGTTTGATCATCCATTCGGCTGTTCGCAGATGGGACAGGACCATCAAAACACCGTCAAAATTTTACAGGACATCGTCACCCATCCCAATGCCGGGGGCGTGCTCGTGCTCGGTTTGGGCTGCGAAAACAACCAGCTGAAACCATTCTACGATACACTGGAACAGATCGACCCGGAGCGTATCCGCTGCCTGAACTGTCAGGATGTCGAGAATGAGGTTCACAGCGCCGTGGAGCTGCTCGAACAGATTTATCAGGTCATGCGTCATGATCAGCGCGAAGCTTGCGATCTCAGCGATTTCTCCTTCGGTTTGAAGTGCGGCGGTTCCGACGGCTATTCCGGCATCACCGCCAATCCGCTGCTGGGACGGTTTTCCGATATTCTGTCCAGCTATGGTGCGAATATCGTGCTCAGCGAAGTCCCGGAAATGTTCGGTGCGGAACAGCTGTTAATGAACCGGGCCGCCGATCAGGAAACATTCGATAAGCTCGTCGCGATGATCAATCGCTTCAAGGATTATTTCCTGTCCAATCATCAGGTTGTCTATGAAAATCCATCCCCGGGCAACAAGGCCGGCGGCATCACGACGCTGGAGGAAAAAAGTCTGGGCTGCATCCAGAAAGCCGGAACCGCGCTGATCCGCGATGTGCTCGACTATGGCGAGCCGATCCAGAAAAAAGGCGTCAGTCTCGTGTATGGGCCGGGCAACGATCTCGTGTCAACCACGGCGCTGGGCGCCAGCGGCTGTCAGATCGTGCTGTTCACGACAGGCCGGGGTACGCCGTTTGGTGGGTTCATTCCAACTTACAAAGTTTCGACCAACTCCGAGCTGGCTGCGAAAAAGCCGCACTGGATCGACTTCAACGCCGGAATCCTGACGGAGGGCGTCACGCTGGACGAGGCGGCAAGCCAGCTGGTCGAAGATCTGATCGCCGTGCTGGAAGGAAAGAAAACACGCAATGAAATCAGCGATCTGCGCAGCATCGCAATCTTCAAACAGGGGGTAATCTGTTAAATGGATGTCATTCTGTATGGCCTGATCACCGTTCTGTTGGCGTTGGCTGTGTTCCAGGCGTTCCGGCTGCACAAGCATTATACCAAAACGCTGTATCCGGCGTTGTTCGCTAACTATCTTGAATACTTCTGGCGCTATCAATTCCGCCAGAACCTGTCCGTCAGCAGCTGGCTGAAACAGGAGCTGGGCTTCCACCGGCTGCTCTACAATTCCGTGCTGGATCAAAATGGGCATGTCGCCCAGACCTATGTTACCCTGTTATGCACCCGCGGCGCCTTCGTAATCCGCGACGTCCGCAGCGAAGGTCAGATCAGCGGCAAGCCGAACGACAAGCACTGGATCGTCAGCCGCCCGCAGACGGAAACGACAAAAAACTTCCGGATTCCCAATCCTGCCGACGGACTGCGTCAACATTGCCAATATCA
Organism: Holdemania sp. Marseille-P2844; assembly: GCF_900120005.1. Lineage (GTDB taxonomy): Bacteria > Bacillota_I > Bacilli_A > Erysipelotrichales > Erysipelotrichaceae > Holdemania. The sequence goes on along the minus strand of NZ_LT635452.1, from coordinate 495,689 downwards.
GCGTCAGGCATTGGGCGGCGTGGACTGCACCGGCCTCTGTGCCTTTCCCGACGCCGCGGATCTGACGCATGCCCGAAGCGAGTTTGCACTGCTGCATTACAAAGACGTCGTCAGCTGGATCAAAGACCAGCCGGAACAAATGAGTGAGCCGCAAATTCTGACTGCATTTGAAAACGTATCGAAGAAATAAACAGGACTGCGCGGACAACGCGTTTCGTGTTCCGCTTGCTTCTGCCAACCACGCCGGCCGTAGATCAGCCTGATTGCCTCAGGTTTTCGTCTTGGCCGTATGGTTCATCGGAATAGTTTAAAAGGAGAAAATACACATGGCATTTATTTTACTGGGCCTCGGTCTGGCGTTGGTGATCGCTTCCAAGATCTTCTATAACAAGCGCTGCGTCGCCGGTCAGGGCATCCCCTATAATCAAAAGGAAAAGCTGACGCTTTACTGTGGTTACCTCCTGTTGGGAATCGCATTTCTTCTGGCGGTATTCAATTTAGCTTAACCTTCCGTGTCTCTTCAGGACGTTCCCGCACCGCTTGGGAAACGTCTTTTTTTGTCTGAATTAGACAAACCGGCTCCGCTGTATTTGCGGTTTAGCCGCAATTCTGATATACTGGCTATCAGTTTAGGAGGATGATTATGGCATCAGATCCCGGCGGTAACGCCATCGCCATGCAGCTGTTGCTGCTGGTACTTCTTACGTTAGTCAACGCGTTCTTCGCAGGCGCGGAAATGGCTATCGTTTCCGTGAATAAAAACAAAATTAAAATGCTGGCCGAGAAAGGAAACAAAAAAGCCCGGTTGATCGAAGGACTGTTTGACGACTCGACGAAGTTTCTGTCTACTATTCAGGTAGCGATCACCTTTGCAGGCTTCTTCTCCAGCGCCTCCGCCGCCACCGGCATTTCGCAGGTGCTGGGCGGATGGATGGCACAGTATGGCATCCCGTACAGTTCGACGATCGCGGTGGTGCTGGTCACGATTATTCTTTCCTACTGCACGCTGGTCTTCGGTGAACTGGTGCCCAAGCGCATCGCACTGCAGAAAGCGGAGCAGTTCAGTTTGATGTGCGTCCAGCCGATCTTGGTGATCTCGCGCGTACTCTCGCCGTTTATCAAGCTGCTTTCCCTGTCGACCAACGGTTTCCTGCGGCTGATCGGCATGAAAACGGAAAATCTGGAGGAAGAAGTCAGCGAGGAAGAAATCCGTTCGCTGGTCCACAGCGGCCGGGCCAGCGGCGTCTTTGACGACACGCAGACGGAAATGATCGATTCGGTTTTCACCTTTGACGATAAAACCGCACGCGACGTCATGGTTCCGCGTCAGGAAGTCGTGATGCTCGACATGGACGAGCCCGTTCGTCCGCAGTTGAAAGCCCTGCTGAGCACGCGTCTGAGCCGGTTTCCGGTGTACCGCGAAAACAGCGACAACATCATCGGCATTTTGAATATAAAAGATTTAATGATCGCGATCAGCGAAGGCGACACCGATCAGTTAAAACTGGAATCGCTGCTGCAAAAGCCTTATTTTGTCCCTGACAGCAAGCCGACAGCCGAACTGTTCCGGGAAATGCAGAAGACGCAGTACCGGATGGCGATCCTGATTGATGAATTCGGAGGATTCAGCGGAATTACGACGACGGAAGATCTCGTCGAGGAAATCGTCGGCGATCTGCATGACGAATATGAACAGGAAGAACCAGAGCTGATTCAGTTCAATGCCAACGAATATCAGATCGACGGATTGATGAATCTGGACGAACTGAACAAAGCACTGGGCTTCAAGCTGGAAACCGAATATTACGATACAATCTCCGGTTATCTGATCGAGCAGCTCGGGCAAATTCCGCAGCCCGATGAACATCCGCAAATCCAGATCGGCAATCTGCGCTTCACCGTACAGTCGATGGAAGGCAAGCGGATCGGCAAGATTCATCTGACACTGTTGTCCGATTCAAAGACGGAAGAAACCGCCGCTGAATCAGAAAAAGAAGTTCGCTGAACAACGGCGGACTTTTTTATTCCGCTCATTGCATAAAACCAATCCGCATTCAATTTCCAGAAAGTCAGACATTTCGAAAAAAAACAGGTCAAAACTCCCTGTTCTCTGTGCTATGATGAATACAATCGGAATTCAGATTGAAAACCGTAAAGAAAGAGGGTTAGCCAATGATTCTGTCCGACAAAACATTGCAGGCCATGCTGAGCGCCGAAACATTGAAAATTACACCGCTGGATCCCAACCAGATTCAACCCGCCAGCGTGGATATCCGTTTGGGAAATACTTTCAGCGTCGTTGAGGATTCCCCTTCCGGGATGATCAACATGGAAAACGAAATCCGTTATAAAACGATCACCTGCGACACCTACATCCTGCTTCCAAATCAATTTGTGCTGGCGACGACGCTGGAGTTTTTCGATCTGCCTGACGATCTCACCGCCTTTGTCGAAGGCCGCAGCTCGTTAGGCAGAATGGGCCTGTTCATTCAGAATGCCGGTTGGGTTGATCCGGGCTTCAAGGGTGAAATCACGTTAGAGCTGTATAACGCGAACCGCTGCGCGATTGAATTAAAGGCCGGCAGACGGATCGGTCAGCTCGTGTTCGCGAAAATGGATGCGCCTGCACTGAATCCGTATAACGGAAAATACCAGGGGCAGAAAGGCGCAACCGGATCGCGCGTGTTCCTGGATCATGAAAATCGTTTTTAAATAAAGCAGAGCTCGGGAAAAACGGGAATCTAGCCTGGAGGAGTTATCCGGCAATTCGATTCCCGTTTTTATTTGTCTTCTTGTTTTTTTGTTTATGGAAGGAAGAGGCAGCGGCTTCTGATCGAGAAATCTCCGCATTGCTTTTTTCCCGCAAATGCGAATGATCCGAAGAACGGGAACAGAAGGCTTATGCCTGCGCCGTATTCAGCTTTACCACGATCTTCGCCAGCGTATTGTCTTCCCCGACATTGCCGGGAAAGATCACAACGGGCAGCTCGGGAAACCGGCTGGCACGATCACAGCGAATCACGCCGATTCCCGGTTCAATCTGGCCTGATGCCCATTCCCGCCGGACCCGAAGCCCCCGCGTCAGACAATCACTGGACGTGATCCCGCCTTTGGTGATCATAAACCGCGGCCACACGTTCAGCTGCTCAACAACCCGGATGAACTGATCGTTGATCGCCTGCGTCAGCCGCAGCTGATCCTCCGCGCTCCCCTGCGGCAGATCCACGCGTTCCCGCCGCGTCTGCAAAACTACCGTGATTCCCTCCGCCAGTTTTTGGTTTACAAGTCTGGCGCAGCGCTCGCTTTCTTCCATCAGCGAGCCCTGCAGGATCTGATGTTGATCAAAGACGATCGTTTCCAGGCATAAATTCTGGCGCAGCACTTCCAGCTGACGCGACGTTTTCTGGACATGCGAGCCTGCGACGATCAATCCGCCGTTGTGATTCTGCGGCTGCACGCAAACCCGCGGATCCAGCAGCGGTTTGTCATCCTGCTGTGCAAAGAGTTTACAGAAAGACGCCGCGGTCCGAAACAGGAATACCTTCTCTTTCAGCACCGTCTTTAATGGTCGGATCAACGCGCGCAGATCGTCATCCGTTTCCGCGTTGACAATGATCTTCTGAAAGCCGTGCGCCTGCCGCAGAATTCGCATAATTGCCGCTTCATCATGATTTCGCAGTATTTCCAGGGAAATTGACAGGCAGGAAGAAGCCGGATAGCGTCCCTGGGTCTTTTCTTCCACATACACTTTGAGATCGCTGGCATGAAATCCAAACGTCTTATCCTGGGCAAATTCACTTTCCCCGACGGGCAGCCATTGTCCTCCCTGTTTCAGATAATGGATATCGTTCCGCGTGATTCGCATCCCCTGCAGATATGGACACAGAATTTCTCCCTCCACCTCAATTCCATGCTCGCTGAGTCCTGCGCGAACCGTTTCGGATTCCAGCGGATAATGCCCCCGCAGGGTTGAATCCGAGCGCAGTACCAGCCAAAAAGGAATGTTGCTTCGACGGGACGCCGTGATCAGATTCTGCGTCAATTCCCGCAGCAGGCAGCGCGCGGCTTCCGGCTTGAGCGCACGGGTGTTGGTCAGGATATAGACCATCGCCTCACTCTGCTGCAGGAGGTTTTCACAGGCTTCTTCCTCCCACGATGTATATACCGCGACGTCATGAACCATCTGAATCCCGGTCGGATCGTCGTCGAGCACGACGATCTTAGGTGCTTTGTCAACGAAAGAACTCATGCCTGCTGCGCCAGCATCTGCTTGACGCGTTCCACCGCTTTACGCGGGCTGGTCAGCACCGGCTTGGAAATTCCCTCCAGATAGGGAAGCATCACCGTCATGCTCCCCTGAGCCAAAACGATCACATCGCACTCCTGCTCGGCCTTTTTAATTTCTTTCAGCACGAGTTCATTATGTTTTTCCTGATTCTTCTCCTTCATCAAAATATCCAGTGCCCCGGCAACCAGATACTCCTTCATTTCCACGGCTTTGCCTGCTTGCCGTGCTTTTGTACGAATCAGATTGCAGCTTGGTTTCATCGTTGAACCCACCGTAGCGATCACGCCGATTTTCGTTCCCAGCTGCACCGCTTCCTCGGCCATCGGTTCGTCGATCTTAAGCAGCGGGCAGGTTACAGTCTGCTTCACAATATCCGCGCTTTCACCCACGGATGAGCATTGGTTCAGAATCAAGTCCACGCCCATCGACTGCGCCGCCTGACCATACAGGCACATCCTTGAGACGATGCCCGGCGTGATTCCATTATTGCGCTTGACCTCCTCCAGTAAACTGTCGTCAATGATGTTGATCATCTCCACCTCCGGCAACAACTCCGCAAACAAGGCTTTCAGCTCGTTAAGCGAGACCGGACTGGTATGAATAACCGCGACTTTCTGCATAATAATCTCCTCCTTTATGCTTTGTCTTCATTTTACAGGAAAGCTGAATTTTCAGAGTAAAACAAACGGTCAGAATAATCATTGCTTTTTTCACTTGTTTTGGTTTTTTATGTTTCTTGCATGGCGAGCAATGGATTACTGAAAACCAGGCGCAAAAAATCCGGCAGATGAAAGACAACCTGTTTTTCATTTTCTCCATTCCCGCGGCAATCCAGTTCAAGCATAAAATTATCTTCATTTTCCAGGGTTGAATTGTGTCTGTTTGAGCCGATTATGGAAAAACGAAAAGACGATTCTATCGGAACGGGCATCCGCAATGTGCCGCTTTCCATGTGTAAGTTGGCGCTGAAGATCAATATCCGCCTAAAGGAAATGATAAAAAGATTGTTCGCATAGCTAAAAGAACGCGAACAGTTCTCTTAAGGGTCTCTTGCGGAAATCAACTTTTCTTTGTCTGTGGTCTTTTTAACCCGTCTGGCGAAATCAGGTTTTGTTTCTGTTTTCAGTAAAGTTCAATCCAAAGAAAGGACAAATGGATTCAGTCACGGTTGTCTCAGCGAACAACGCTTTTCTTCTTGCAGCTTCGCCGAAAAGTCACTTTCTTACGAAATTCTTCATAAGTTTTTCCGATTGTTTTTAAATAAATCTGATATACTGTATTTACAAACGCAAATATGCTGCACAGGAGGTTTACCTTATGAATGATCATGAAGAATATGATCCGATACTTATGTTTTTTATCACCTTCTTTTTTGGAGTCTTTGGCGTTCACCACTTTATTCGCCGCCAATATGGCTTGGGAGTTTTATACTTCTTTACATTTGGGGTCATGGGAATCGGCTGGCTGATTGATACGATCCGCGCCTTCATTACAATGTTCAAAACAAACAGCGAACCGCAAAATGACGGAAGACATTGCCGTCAGTGCGGACGACGCCTGGAGCCGAACCGCGAGTCTACCTTTTGTTCGCATTGCGAGGAACAAATGGAACAGGATTATTTACAAATCTCCAAACACTTCACCCGCGTCATCGACGAAGTGGAAAAAGGCCAGCCGCATTTAGAGGATTACCTGCGCCGTTTTGATATTCTGAATAAAGACGTTGAACAGATGTGGGATCTGGCGCAGGATATCGACGTTGAACCTCCGTTTCATCAGAGCGATCTGCGGCAGGCGATGGACCGCAAATTCGCTGAAGCGGTCAGTACGCGGATCTCCATGGCCTTGGAAAAATCCCAGATCACAATGGATACTGTCAAATTGAAACAGGAGCTGATGACGCTGACCGAGGAATTGATCGACTGCAAATACCATTTTCCGAAATATGCCGGACTGATCAATCCCATGATTGAAAAGACGAAGGAAACGTTGAACAAAATCTGAAACGCAAGTAAGAAAGACGGCTGCTGAGTCGTCTTTTTCTTATGAATTTTGCTAAAACCTTTGACATCCCGATATGGATCCGCTATAATATAAAAGCACTTGGAGAATTGGCCGAGTGGTTTAAGGCACCATCTTGGAAAGGTGGCGAAGTGGCAACGCTTCCGTGAGTTCGAATCTCATGTTCTCCGCCATGTGTAAATAAAGGCTTAACCAAGCCTTTTTTCTTTATTTTCTTAAGTTTTTTTCAACAACTCTTAAGAATCAGTACCGCCCTTTTGTGTTATGCTAGGGATAGTTTCAAAAAGGAGGGATTCCCTTTGGATTTCATGATTATGGAATGGATCACACAGGTGTTCCAATCTCCGGCCATGACGGCGGTCATGCGCTTTATTACCGGTTGGGGAAATTTAGGCGCGTTGTGGATTTGCTTTGCATTTTATTTTTACTTTATTAAGAAGGATCGTCAGACTGCCGCCTTTCTGCTTCTGGCCATCGTGCTGACCTGGTCGTTAAACGATTTAGTAATTAAACAGCTGGTCGACCGGCCGCGGCCGTTTATGACGCATGCCGAACTGCCGGCTCTGATTGCGATGCCGACGTCCAGTTCGTTTCCATCAGGTCATACCGCGACTTCCTTTGCGGCGATGATGATTCTATTCGCTTATGGCGGCCCTTATAAATGGATGGGATTAGGCGGAGCTGTTTTAATCGCTTTCTCACGGATTTACCTGCACGTACATTACCCCTCGGACGTTCTGGCAGGCTGTCTTGTCGGTCTGTGTATTGGCGCCTGGCTTGTCCGATTGATGAAGCAACGCAGCGTTAAGCTCACACCGGCCGACGGGGAAAAGTGTTAATTTCTACTTGATTTCACTCTGGGGATCAGATATAATAAATAAGCACATGAATTCCCCAGGTGGCGAAATTGGTAGACGCAAACGACTCAAAATCGTTCGGTAGTGATACCATGCCGGTTCGAGTCCGGCCCCGGGGACCATGAAAAAGACAATCAGACGAAAGTCTGATTTTTTTGTATTTGAATCTTAGCGGTGATAACTGACGATTTTTGAGCTTATCCAGCACCTGCCTCGGCAGAAAAGGAAATATCAGATGCAGGAAATAGTCAACTTCATAAATAGAAAGTCCAACAGGATGATTTTAACGTCAGAATCACTATTTTTTCATGAATCACATTTCAGATCAGCGTCCTCTAATCTTATCAATTTAACGTTCTTAATATGACTAATGTTATCCCTGTTTTCTTAACTTTTTATGAACTTGGATCCCTTCCCGTCTTATTCTTGTTATACTTTAGTTAAATAATGTATTCTGCTTAATTTCAGGAGGTGTTTCAATGAAGAATTCCGGTACTGTTCTCCTCTGTGCTTTTCTGCTTGCTGCTTGCGCCGTCGACAGGAATAACGCCGCCCCTCAGGTTCAGCTTGACGAATCTTCCGCTTCTGCTGATCTGCAGGCTTGTTCCTATACCGACGCCTATGCCCAACTGGATCCGGATTCGATTCAAATTCAGAATCTGCTTTTGGAATTTGTCCCTGACGCGCTGGATCAGGATACGCTTATTCAGGCCAGCACCGATGTCGTTTTAGCGACAGTTTGTTCCATTGAGGGAGGAAGCACCGTTCATGAGATCAAACATAAGATTGTTCTGCCTTATACTTATGGCACTCTGACAATTCTCAAAAGCCTGAAAGGTGATCTTTCTGCCGGTCAAACGATCCATTTCACACGTTCTGGCGGTATCATCGCTTACGAAGAATATCTTCAAACCTTAGAGCCCAGTCAAAGGAACGCTGTGGCATCAGCCACTGAAAAACCTGCTTATATCAAGCAAAAAGTTTCCGAAGATATCGACATTGAAGTTGGAAAGTCCTATTTAGTTTATCTGTCTGACGATTCATATCAAGTAAAACCCGATGCTTATGCGATCCTTGGCTATCAAGGCGGTCTGCGGGAAGTCTGGGCCGTCAGGGATCTGCAGATTACGCCCGAAACTCCGTTTTCCGAAATTGAAGTTTATCAGTTTATTGACAACAGTTGGGAACCTTTAACACTTATTTTTACCGATTCCTCTCAATGATGAAAGGAAATAGAGGCGATGAACAAACTTAAAAAATCAGATTTTGAATTTGTGCTCTGCCTGGTTATTATCTTTCCTTCCGGCTGACCTTGATTCTTTGCGCTATGACATTGGAAAAAATCATCCCTGATGTCTTTTTGCTGAATGTATTCGTTTTTCTTCTTCTGATCATCCTGCCGCTGGTTCTTACAAGCCTTATACTGCGATGCTTGGGCCGCTGTTTTCCACGCTTATTTTAACCCTGACTTTCCCCCTTTTGGATGCCGTTGACGATTTTACTTACGAAAATCCCTTAAAAATGGTAGAATAAAGGTATAGATTCACCTTTTGGAAGGGGGAATGAGCTTCATGTTTAAAGAAAAGGATTATGTACGTTATGGTGCGCGAGGAATATTCCAGGTTGATCAGATTGTCAAAAAAGAACTGAAACCGCGCCGTCCTGAAACGTGTTACGTGCTCAATTCCGTTTATGGCATCCATACGCAGATCGTAACGCCAGCCTCCAATTCACAACTGCGCCCGGTCATGAATCGGGAAGAGATTGAACAGATGATCAACGAAATGCCGCAGCTGGAATCCGCCTGGATTGATGATAAGCGCAAACGCGAGGAAACCTACCAGGCAATTCTGGCAGAAGGCGACGGCCGCAAGCTCGCGCAGATGATCATCTCGATTTACACTCAGAAACAGGACAAGCTGAAGGATCGTAAATCGCTGTCCCGCGCGGATGCTGAAATGCTCGCCCGGGCAGAAGACCTGCTTCATGAGGAAATTTCATTATCGTTCAAAATAAAAAAAGAAGAGGTTGCCGATTACCTCCTCAGCCGATTTAAAGACAAATAAGTCTGATCGTTACGGAAGAACAGCATTTGATGCCGGCCTTTCCGTTTTTTTATGCTTTTTCAGCTCTGCCGGATTGATTATTTCTTCTTCCTCCTCAAATACATAATCGTTGAGTTCCGGAAAATCCAGAAATTCAGTCAGCGTCATATTAAAGCCCAGAGCGATGCGATGCAGCGTGCTGACACGCGGATCCTTGGTGTTGCCGCGGATAATATTATCCAGCGTCGATTGCCGCAGAGAAGACATTTTTGCCAGGCGGTGAACGGTTATGCCTCCTCGCTGACGACACAGATCTTTAATTCGGTGGATAAGCATTTCAGAATATTCCATAGCCGACTCCTTTCATGATTTGATCCCCGTCTTCCCCATTTCTGAAAGACTTGATTCTTATCATAACAAGCAAAAGGCAGGTTTATACCCGAATTCGGTTAACCATCCCTTTTCTGCATCAAAAACAATCGTCTGCTCTGAAAATATTTTCAACAAAGTCAATGTTCGCAGGGAACTGACGCCGCGCATTCGAAAAGGCAAATTCTGTCAGAAATCTGCTTCTTTTCTTCCCATCCTGTATGCTTCCTTCTCTTACTCAGCTTGCTGAGTTCAAGGTCTGGGCAAAACTTTCTTTATTCAAATGTGGCGGGTTATGTTCCCTTCGTTTATCTCATGGCTTGCCCCGCTGTCCCACACGAAGCAATATCATGGATTGTGCAGCCTCCCTGCCGGCCGTATTTTCCTGTCCCGCTCTCACTTGCAAAAGCACAATTCGCCGGATTATCCCCTCTTCTTTCACTGCATTCCAGATCTGACGCTTTGGCTGATCCTTCCTTCTCCCTTTAACCATCAAGCATTTTCTGTATTATCACTTTCTCTGCAATAAGTATAGAACACCTTAGTTTTAACTGACCAAAATGCCAACATGATTTTCCTGAAACGAAAAGGATTGACCTGTCTTCTTTCGAATCATGCCAATTCTATTCTTATTGGATGATCTTTCTTATAACTTTCTCTAAGTTCAGGTATTGGCTATTTTCAAGTTTTTTTTATCGGTGCTCTCTGCCTGTGCCGATCAATCTTCCCACCGATAAAAAAGTCAGCATATCCTCTTTGCAATATGCTAACTTCGATTTAACCTTGCGGCAGCTGAAGCAAATCCAGATACGAAGTCCCGTTTTCCGGGGCATCCACGCCAAAGAAATCACAGCACGTCGCACCGTTGTCGGACATCGTGCGCCGTGTTCCGATTTTCACGCCTTTCAGACCTTTCCGATAAATCAACAACGGAACACACTCGCGGGTATGCCGGCTGCTGCCGATATCCGGATCATTGCCATGATCCGCCTGAACGATTAATATATCGTCTTCCGTCAGTTCCGGCAGGATTTCCGCCAGACCCGCGTCAGCTTGTTCCAGAATCCGCCTGTATTCCGCGCTGTCCTGTGAATGCCCTGCCAGATCAGTTTCCTGAACATTGGTGCAGATAAACCCGGTATCCATGCGGCGCACGGCGTCCAACGTCAGCCTCATGCACTCCGGCGTCGGCACGCAGGAAAGACTGGTACCCAGATCGTTGGCGACAATATCCGCGACCTTGCCGATCAATACGCACGGAATTCTAGCTTTGGTCAGGATTGTTGGAACCTGGACATTCTTGTTGACGCCATACCCCAGATGACGGCATTGATAACCTTGTTCGTAGGATTTGGATTTTGCCGAAGCGATTCCGATAAACCTGCCCTGCCTGATTTCCTCAGCGTTATATAAATCCTGCATCGTATTGCCGGTGCCGCCGAATACGATCACCCGGCCGACCGTCACGACCTCGCGGACCCGCTCCGCGATTTCCACTTCTTTTTCAAAAGAAATCAAATCCAGCGGCGCGGTCACGTTGTAGCACATACCCAGATCTGCTTCCAGATTATCGGCGATCGTGACGAACTTGTCGCAGACCACATACCGCAGTCCCTGTCGTTCGATGATTTCAACTTGATGGCCGCAGTTTTTCAAGTGCGCTGCGACGACGTCGACTTTCTGCTGGAATGGATGGACTTCCGGCTGCTTTGGCAGAGTCCCCATAATTTCCTGATGCCCCATGAACGTATCCGCTCCGAAATGCATCAATTCGCTTTTGCCGAAATTGGCCTGAGGATTGAATTTCATCTGCGCACTTTCGCTGCCATACGCGTTCATCAACCCCAGCTTTTCCAGCGTCGGCAGCTTCAGATCCGGGTGATCGCGCAGGATGCTGCGCAGCGTGTTTGCCTTCTCATCGCCCGGACGCACCGTAGCGGCATCCTCCATCGCGCCGATCCCGAAACCGTCCAGCACGACGATGATAAATCGCTTACTCATCCGCTTCACCCCCGCATTCAGGCTTCATTCGCTTCCTGAATGCTTTCTGCCAGAATCCTTAATACCGTATCCGCACCGGAGCGGTTGGGATTGATGCGGATCATATATTCACCATAACGAGGGTCTGATTTTAAGAACGTTCCGGACACGCGGTAGAACATCGGCGCCAGTTCATATTTGGATTCCGCGCCGACCGGATTAGGCAGAGCGCCGCGTTTTTCAGCCGCCGTCAGCACCTTTTTCGCGATCGGCTCAGCAAATTCGACTAACAGCACCTTCGACTGAGCGTTGGCGATGCAGGCCTGCTTAATCCCTTTGACTTCCCCGGCCTGAATGCGTTTGAGCGCTTCTTTTGCTGCGGCATCCGTCAGCGCCAGCATCACCGGCGCGTAGGTCAGACCACGCAGAACCTCCAGCGCTTCCCAGCCCTGCGTCTGGCATCCGCCGGAATAGTGCATCTTCCGGATCCGGTCGATGATCACCTTGCGTCCTACGACACAGCCGATCCCTTCCGGTCCCTGCAGCTTGAACGTCGAGAAGCAGGAGACGTCCGCTCCGCATTCGCATCCGATCTTTTCCACCTTCATGACGCCGTAGTTATCGTCGATCAACACTGGAATATCCGCCGTCTGCTTGATCGTGGCGATCACTTCCGCCAGATGATAGCTGTCGTCAATTTTCTGCCGGCTGTGCTGTACCAGCGCCCCGCGGATATCCGGATTTTCCTGCAGCGTTCTGACGATTGCCGACAAGTCGTTAAAGTTGGATGGCACCGGGACCAGACCAAACATTTCAAAACTGGTCTGGGTTGTCGAATAGGCCGGGGCTTCGTGAATCAGAATCTTCTGACCGCACTCCATCATCGCGCTCAAGCCATAGCGAATCGCGCCGGTTCCGCTGCCGCGGACCAAGATGCATTCCTCAGCACCGAAGAACTCCGCAATCGCCTGTTCCGCTTTCCGCGTCGTCACCGGCTGATTGCCCGGCTGATGGACTCCCAGATCCCCGCGCGTTAAACTTTCAGTGCCGCGAAAGTGCCGCGTAATGCAGTCGACCAGCTTAAACTGCTTCTGCATCGCCTGTTCCAAAGTCATATTTTTTAATGGGTAAACGTTCATTGTTGTCCTCCTATATTTCGTAACCTTCGATAAAATAGTTGTTCAGATCCAAAAAATACCGTTCGATCAGTTCGTCATGAACTTCCTCAATCTGTTCGGCCAGATAAAGCAGCCGCGCGATTTTTTCACTTTGACTTTCGCACATCAGAAGCGTCGCCATGCCCAAGCCGGACTGCGGCAGCGACAGCGCCGTTGCACCGGCCAGATTGCACACGCGGACATAGCCCTTCCCCGCGGCCTGCTGAATCCTTTGCGTCCGCGCATCGAAATGACCGAACAGCGAATCGCCGAAACCGTCCAGATCAATCGGCCCTTCGGTGATCATAAAGACGTCGCAGCGTTTCAGAAGCACTTGTAAATACGCTGTCAGTACGGTGCGCGGTGCGGCCGGATCCTCAATCGCAATGACCTGCGCGTCGATTCCCGGATATTCCCGATCCGCCAGAACCCTTCCAGCGCCGGAGGCCGGACGGATGCCGATGGCAGCCTGAATTGCCTTCATCAGGATCTTTTTATCGCGGGCCATAAAGCCGATCGAATTGGCTGATGTGATGTTGTCGGTGTTGGGTTTGAGCTGCTGCGGACGGTCGGCTTCGATCAGCCTGGAAATGAAGCTTAAAATATTGACGCTGATCGCCGGCGCCAAAACGCTGCCCCCGCCGTCGTTGCCGATGCCCAGATCATTGATGCCCGCGAATACGTTGATCGCGGTGCCGGAGGAGGAACCTGACATGAAACGGCCGCTGATCGGATTGATCAGCTCCGTGTCGACAGCCCGGCCGGCCAGTTGGGATTTCTTGTCGATTGTGTGCAGCGTGAAGCCCGCAGGTTCCAGTCTGTGCATCAGCGTATTCGGAATGGAACGCACGTTTTTGATTCCAACCAGAAGCTTTTCCGGATCGCCGTCCAATACCTTGACAATGGATCCATAGGGATTTAGCAATGCGGTTTTATGCTGCAGCGAATAGTTGTCTTTCATCCTGATTTACTCCCAATTTACCTGAATTTTTCGGCCCTGACTGTCAAACAGCCCGCTGATCCGCGGACAGCCCCGGCTGAGTCCTTCGACGATCGCGACATGGCTGCGGGTTGTAAAAATCTGAGCCCGGAAGCACATCAGCGCGGTATCGGATACCGTGCAGTTGCGGTCGATTTCAAAATGATAGTCGATCGAATCGTCATCGGGCGCCTGAATGTTGAACATCCGCGCGTGTGCGAGATCACGGCCGACCAGGACATGCGCCATGTGTCCGCGCCGGTAGTGTCCGCCGCCGAAGCAGTACGCCTTGTCCTTATAATTGTGCGAGATTTCCGAAACATAAAGATAGCCGATATTCTCCGGTTCGCGGCTGGCTTTGTGCAGCGGCGTCGTGCCGGTCAGCCCGTGGCCGGGTTCGCCGTTGTTGCCGCCTAACTGCCGGATTGTGGGAATGGAGGCGCAGCAGGTCGCGCTGGGGATGTTGATCAACAATTCATCCGACACTTTATCTTTCAGATAATCCACCGCCCGAAGCAGGCCGCTGACATTGCTTGTGGCTTCTATCTTCTGTGTTTTTTCACTGTAAAGCAACGCTGGAAACACGGTCACGCCGCCGATCCGCACGTGCCTGAGCGACTTGACTTTCGCCAGGATTTCCGGCAGCTGAGCGCTGGAAAAGCCGGCGATCTGACCGGAATACAGGCTGGCGTCGTCATCCGTAATCCGGATCATAAGCGGCTGTACCCGATTGATTTCCGCAGCTGCCTGATCGATCTCCGCAATCTTTTCAAGACTGTACACCGTCATCACATCCGGACGCGCCGCAATGATTTTCCTCAGCGCAGCCTTGGGCGTCTGAACCAGGTGACCGACGTTGCCCAGATGAATTCCATTCTCAATCATCACCAGCGCTTCCTTGTAATCGACCGCGACGCAGCCGGCAAAGCCCAGCTCCATCAGCCGTTTTGCGACGATTGGATTCCGGCCCAGCTGTTTCAGCATGAAAAACAATTTCACATCATTTTGACGGGCGGTTTCCAGCATTCGCCTTCCATTTTCAGCGATCGTATCGAGATCCAACAGATAGGTGTCGGGGAGAATCAGACCCTGCTGATGCGCATGAAAAGCAAATTCGATCAGTTTTGAATTATTCTGCAGGCATTGATTCAAAAACATAGTCTACCTCCACTCGTTATCCAGGATCCGCGCCGGATTATCCGTCAGACAGCGTTGAATCTGCCGCTCTGAGGCGCCGGCCTGCTTCAGAAGCGGAACGACCCATTTCATCACGCTCAAATACCCGTCTCCGCCATGACTTGTGAAATATGTCCGCCGGGATATATCGTTGCTGAAAAGCAGATGATCGCCATAGCCGGCTTCCATGATCGCCAGCGCATTGCGGGCGCGGGTTTCATCCGGCATGTACGCTTTCTTGCCGCAGGTGTCAAACGCGAGATTCACGCCGTAATTCAACAGCTGGCAATGATACTTTGTGTCGTCGATCAAGTCCTGATGCCCGATGATGATCTTATCCGGATCGACCCCTTCCGCCAGCAGCGTTTCGATCGTTTCCACGGCGGTCGCGCGGCCGGTGTGCGTCGATACCGCCGCCCCGGTCAGCTGGGAAGCGATGCCGGCAGCCTTCAGAATCTTCTTTTCCTCCCCCTCGAAGCGTTCCGGGGACGAGGCAATCTCAGCGATGATCCCGGCCCGGATTCCGGTATCCTCGATGCCTTCGGTCAGCTCCCTGACATACACTTCCGCGATCTGCTGAGCCGAAGCTGTTTTCAGCCACTCCGGGTGATACTGCGTTAAATAAAAACCGGTGGACGCCACGATCGTCAATCCGGTGTCCAAACTGATCTGTTTCAATTTACGGACGTCGCGGCCTAAATCAATCGTGCTGACCTCCACTGCCGCCTGAACGCCCAGCGCCATCATCTTTTTGATTTCCGGCTCGACTTCCGCCGGCGTTTCAATCATGCTGATGCCGTCATGACGGACCCGATCCAGATCCACAATGAAGTGTTCGTGGCACATCGTAACGCCCAGCTTTTCTTTTTCAATATCGTTTAAAACCGTACGGATCATGAAATTTCCTCCTTAAAAAGAAAGAGGCATCCGAAGATGCCCCTAAATGAATACCCGCTATTCAGGTTTTCCTTCAGATTTATCAATCAGAGCCTGCACCAATGCCGGAACTACTTGTTCAGTATGAGTTTTAACATAGCCAAACGCCTTATGATTTCCTGAATAAATGAGATGACGAATTTGTTTTTCATTCGGACAATTGCCTTGTTTGGAAACGGTCAGACAGTTCCCATAGCCCAAAACCATGATCGCCGTCGCAAGCGAGCCGCCGCCTCCGGTCATACAGCTTCCCAAGTAAAAATCCACATCGCCGCTTTTCACTTTCCGCGCCGCGATCATATCCGGATCCAGCGAAGCTTCAACAAGCCCCGGGAATTTCTTCTCAATAATCTGTTTCGTTTGTAACGCGGTTAATCCGCAGCATTCAATTTTTAACATAAGCAATTCTCCTCTTTCATTCCATTACAATAGGACTAGTCCAAGAAAGATCATGATGTTGTACAGAATACCGACTGCAACGGCCGCTAACGGGCCGACTGCCGACTTCGGAATCCGCTGTCCGGTGACGTCGTTGAGGACGAAGAAACCACCGACGATCATAAGACCGACTGCACCCCAGGTTGCGTTTGCCGCCAGGAAAGAACCGGCAACCAACGCCAGACCGATGCAGGAAACCATCGCGTCGCGGATATAATCGCCGCATTTGGACAGTTCCGGGAACTTCGATAGCCCCTTGCCCAATAAGCCTAACAGCTGAATTTCAACAAATTCCGCAACAAAGCCGAAGACAGGAGCCAGCCACCAGGTCGGAGCCAGACAGCCGACCAGCATCACCGTCGTCAGACCGACAGCCTGATAAACGCCGGTTGCCAGCGCCGTGGAAACGATCAATGGGATAAACGCGATAATAACGCCGATCATCGCCAGTTCAAACGTGCCCATGTTGCCCGCTAAGACAGCTGAGGACAGGACATACGGCTGATAAGCCTGAGCCAGAACATGAATCCCCAACGCGTTCAGCGCGCCCTGGATGCACAGATAAACCCAGTTGCTCTTAATCCGATTGGCATTCTTCGTAAACAGGTTTTCGGTTTCCGAATCATTTTCCACGCTTTCCGCATTCTTGCTTCCATTAATGGAATAGACAAGCAGGCAGATCATGCCGGCCAGCATCGCAAAGGTGTACGGATACAGGCTGACGGAGATCGAACCGAAATTGACAGCGCCGACCACTGTGCAGAAAATGTAGACGATCGCTTCGATAAGACCGGTTGTGATTCCCTTTTTAGCCCCGAACTGGCTTGCGATCGCAACCGCTGGGAACATACAGAACACCGGCAGCGCCGGGGAGCTGATCTGTGTCAAATCATTTAAGAAGTTATACGGCAGCGCTGTGAATGCAGAATTGATAAAGCTGGTGCCGAAGGCGCACAGCGCGCCATACGCACCGCCGATGATTAACGCGACCCACTTGTTCGGCGACCAGGCGCCCAGGCAGTCGGTAGCGATTAACGTCAGATGACAGGCGATCAGGCCTGTGCCCAGCCACTGGCTGAAACCGGCCAGAACCCAGCCGAAACCCATGCCGGTAACGACGACCGCAAACTCCGCCCGCGTCATCCGGCCTTCCATTAATTCCGGAAAAACCGGCCGCGCGCCGTCGTTGAAGTTGGAAATACATTTGTGCGAAAGCAGGCTTGCCCAGGCACAGATCGCAATCAGAACGATCGCGCGAAACGGCAGTGAAAATTCAAAATTAGTAATGATTCCTTCCATGTTTACCTCCTCTTACTAACATGATTCCCCTTCATTTAATCGCCGCAGCCTTCTGCCAACCGGGCGATTAAATTATTTATGTGAAGCAGCGCGTAATCCTGTTCGGTTTGATTGAAATGATTGCGCGTCGCCGCCATAACATCCTGAAGCATCTGCAGCGATTGCGGATAGCTGTCCAACCCTTCCAGCTCCGCCTTCACCTCCGGCGGCAGCGGTTCGATTTTCTCCCCCGTCGCATTGCGGCCAAAGGCCGCGCACAGATGCGCGATAAACGTATCGGCGTTTTCCTCCTGAAGCTGAATGTGATATTTCTGGTCAAACATCGCGATGATCGCCTGAATGTCGTCAACGTCGGCCGGCTGAATCATGCCGCCCTCCAGATACAGATTCAATCTTTCCGTAAAATCCATTCTCCTCATTTTCCTTTCTTTTTGTTTTTTACCGGCGCATTTTTCGCGGTTTCCACCGGCATGTACCGAAGTCCGAACAGCTTGTCCGTCAGCGCCAGACAGAGCTGATCGGAAAACTGCGTGATCACGATCGCAATCGAACAGGTGACGATCAACGCGACATAGCTGGTCAATGTCCCCAGCCGGCTGCAGCCGTACATCAGCAGACTGACGACGACCGCGACGAACAACATGCGGATGTATTTCAGTTTGCGCTGTGTCGCAGGATCCAGCGCCATCACCGCGTGGCAATGCGTGCATTCCCATGACTTCCGCAGCTTCATCTCACTAACCTCATGGATCTTGCCACATCGGTAACATTTGATTTTTTTCATCTCATCCCACCCAATATACACTATTCCGTATTTACAAACTCAGTATAGCCCCAGCAAGTGAGAAAGTCAACAAGCAAAATACATTTTTATGTATTTTGAAGTTCGATTGATTTTTCTTACCTTTCCACTGTCGCCTTCAGCGTTTGACAACTCCTGTCGTTTTTCAATTCTTCTTGAATTTCTCACCTTTCCATTCTGATTCCCGAGATTTAAAGCAGTGCAAGACATAAAAAAAACCAGTTTCTTTCGTCCGCGTCAGAATCTGACAGACGATCGAAACCGGCTTAATAGCTCGGTGTTATTTTTTCTTCCAGAACCAGGCGCTGGATGTTCAGCACCGTTTCCACGTCGACCAGTTCTTTGATCAGCGTCGAAATTTCATTCTCTCGGGCAACGACCAGCACGGCCTCGGTGTTGTCTTTGTTGACCTGCTGGATTGATTTCGTATGGATTTTGACATGTTTATCGTTGGCTTCGTCGATATTCATGACCGTCGCGTCGATATCGCCGGAAATCACGCGCTCGATGATCCGCGAATATTCGATCTCAATAAATTCGACGTTTTTGCCCTGACAGACAAACTGCGTCAGCTCTTTCTGGTCAATCGAGGCAGAATCAATGCCGACCTTCATCCCGTCCTGAATTTCCCGAATATTCGGATTATGGAACATGATTACGTGATTGCTTAAATAAGAGCCTGCGCCGAAACCGACGACGATCTCAATTTTATCCGGATATTTTTCGATGAAATAATTGGCGGCGTATCGGGAAACGACCGCGAAGTCGTAACGTTTCTGCAAAACCATGCTGATGCGGTTGACGGAGCCGCGCATGTAGGCAAGATTGATCGGCAGGTCGTAATTATTTTCCATCGACGCGATCAAACCGGAGGCCAGTCCCTCATAACGGCGGCTGTAAGGCAGCGGCATCGTGCCTAACAACATCCGCACGCCTGCAAATTTCAGCAGCACCCGCATGTTCTTTTTCACCAGATAGGAACCCAGATGGCCCTTGGATTCAATCCGCACCGCTTCATGATCCACCAGCGTCTTGATCGCGTTTTGAACCGTGCCGCGGGCCAGACTTAATGAATCCACAAATTCGCTGACCGTCGGGATTCGTTCTCCCACTGAATATTTCAGCAGTTCCTTGGATACTTTAATCGTCGCAATCGCATTTTTCCCCATTAAATCTTCATAGTACATCATAGTTTATCTCCGTTTGCTGAACCTTGCGCGCCAAAACCGGCCGGCGCTCTCTTTCCTGTTATTTTACCATCGAACCGGATAAATTCAAAGACAGGTTCACGCGGCCGATCAAAATTCCCGACTTTCCGCAGATTCCCTGAAAGCTTCAAAATCAGCGTCTTTGCGGATCGAAAAAGAAACGGTCCGTTAAGATTAAGAAGAGAGCGGGAAAATATTCTGATTGACTTCTCAGGGATAATCCGGCGTGCAGAGGCTGAGCGGCGCTGAAATTCATGGGCCGAGGTATTCGTCAATCTGGATCGACAACAGAAAATTCTGGCAATCCTTGGGATTCTCACTGGCAAATCCGCTGATCTGGCGGGCTTTCTGAATCCGGTAAGCCAGAGAGTTGCGGTGCAGATGCAGTGCGGCGGCCGTGTTTGTCGGACTGCACTGGGATTGCAGATAGGTTTTAAACGTCGCCAGAAAATCTGTCTGATGCGTCTGATCAAAGTCTTTTAAGCGCTGAATTCCAGGATGGACAAAATCGTGCAGCGCTAACGCGCTGTGACAGGACAGAGTGTGCAGCAGCGTCTTAAAATAAAGATCGCGGAAAGCAACCAGACCGCTCAGGGCGTCCGTCACCGTCAATCCCCCCTGAAGCATCGCTACGACGACCGGACAGCTGGCGAGGGTTTCGATCGGATCGCTGACGATCATCAACGTCTCGGATTGCAGCGCCAGCGTATTCAGCGCTTCCTGCCGGTCTTCGTTCCAATCCTGCGGATCGAGCAGAAAATACAGATCGTTCTGATATTGAAAACTTTCAATGACCTGCACGCGGCGGTTGATTTCCTCATTGTAGTATTTCAGCGTGCAGGTTTTGCTTTTTGGAATCTGGCTTAACAACAGGCAGAAGCTGCGGTTCAGCAAGTGCGGAAACGCCTGCAGCCGCGAGCGCAGAATTTCGGGATGGAAAAACCGGCCGTGCAGTATATCCTGAATCAGCAGTTCAAATTGCGTATCCGCCTTTTCCGCCGCATTGTTCGCTTTAAACAGCTCGATCTGTAAAAGCAGCGCGAGCTGATCGACAAGACGCACGTCGGTCTGTGTAAACGGACGGTTCAGCTGCAATACCTCAATGCCGCCTAACAGATGCGGCAAAGCGCCGATCGAGCAGCTGATCAACTTGAGCCGCTCTTTGTTGTAATCGACCAGCTGAGCGCAGCGGATATGGTGCTGGCTGAACCGCATGATCGCTGTTTCGACATGGCGCAGATATTCCGGATGTGGTTCCTTGTGAATCAGGAAATAATCGTAAACCGGATTGCCGCAGGGTTCATCGGGCCAGGAACAGATCAGGGAAAACATTTTATCCAGAACATGGATCGGATTCTGAATGTATTGACAGGCGGTTTTCACCAGCGCAGTAATGCCCTCGCCCGAACTCGCCGCCCGTCCCAGCGCGGACAGCGCCTGCGCGTACACGTCGGTGTCGGTCAGCAGCGCAGAGAGCGTCTGGTATAAATCCAGCGCGCTGCCGGTATGATAAACCGCGGCGTTAAAGGCTGGCGCGCTGGCTTCCATCAACAGAAAGAAGCATTGCGGATAGGCCGAAGGATCCAACGCAAACGGCTCAGCCTGGATATACAAGGTCGCGGGCGTCAGCACAGCCGGCAGCTCAAAGATCAGCTGACAGCAGGTGATCGGCATTTCGCCCAAATCCCGCGGAATGGATATGGCATAACCGCCTGCGACAGCGGCGATCAACGCCTGACTCTGCATCATTAATTCTCCCCTTTCAGCGGATGTCCCGCCTGATTTCCCCTTATTTCCCGGTTTTTCGGCATTTTGCACGAAATACTCTGTGAATAATCTAGCAATCGGATGATGAATACGGTTCCATTGCCTTGTTAAAATTATAGCATAAGAGGAGGATCAATACCTATGGTTAAAATTTCAAGACGCGACTTCTTAAAAGGAAGCGGCGCCACCGCATTAACCCTCATGGCAGCCGGATTAGTCGGCTGTTCGGCAGAAAATGAAAAAACCCCCGATGCCCCTGCGTCTTCGCCGGCTCCGGAAAACGACAAAATCGCCGCAGCTTATCTCAATCCGCAGCGCGACGACTACCGCAGCAACACCAAAGAATTGAAAACGTTGTTCTCGCCGCTGACCATCGGCTCGCTTCAGCTCAGCCACCGGATGGTCAAATCGGCAGCCGGATCCGCAACCTATCTGGCCGGATTAACGGATGAACTGCTTCAATATTATATCAATTTCGCCAAGGGCGGCGTTGAGATGATTTATGTGGAAGGGATTTCCGCTTTGGAAATTCCTGCCGACGGCAGCGGCTACGACGCTGAAACCCTGGCCTTCGGTCAGAAGCTGGTCGCGGAATGTGCGAAGTATGGCGCCAGCCTGGGCTATCAGTGGGCGCAGTTCGGCGCCGGGGAAAATGAAATGAGCGTCGAACAGATTCAGGCGATCGAAGACCGCGGCGCGCAGATCGCCAAGGGCATGCAGCAGCTGGGCTTCAAAGCGTTTGAAATCAACGCCGCCGGCTTCAATATGGGCGAACATTTCCTGTCCCGTTTCTACAACGTACGCACGGACGAATATGGCTGCACCAGTCTGGAAAACCGCGCCCGTTTCGTCACGGAGTGCATCGCCAAGATCAAGGAAGCCTGCGGTGCGGACTTCAATGTTCAGATCTTAATCGACGCGATTGAGGAAAACGACAACGTCGCCAACAATCCGACGTTAATGACGTTGGACAACGCGGTCACAACGCCGCGCACAAAAATCACGACGGTAGAGGAAGGCATCGCTTTCGCGAAGCTGTTTGAGGCCGCCGGCGCGGATTCCATGCATTTGCGCTTAGGTCCGCTGGGTCATCACGTCGCGCAGTTCGGCAGCGATCTGTACTTTATCTTAAACGGCATCGAAGGCGCGTCCGGCTTCGGCACGCAGTATGATTTCAAAAAGCACTGGCAGGGCCAGCTGATCGGCGATACGCAGGGCGCCGGCATGCTTCTGAACGTCGCGGCCCGCTACAAGGCCGCCGTCAGCATTCCCTGCGGCGTCGTCACTTACATGGACCCGGCGCACGCTCCGGATTTCTTCGAACAGGCGCTGGAAGACGGCAAGGCAGATTTCTTCCTGATGACCCGGCCGTTAACCGTCGATACCGAATATGTCAATAAGCTGCGTGAGGGACGGATTGATGAGATCGCGCCGTGCACCCGCTGTCTGCATTGCCATATCGGAAGCAACGAAGCCAACGCAATGGCCGGCTATTGCCGCGTCAACGCTTTGACCCAGCGCGTCATGCGTGAAGGCGGACCTGCAGCGTATGAACTGCCGCCGATCGAAAAAGCGAAAAAAGTCATGGTGATCGGCGGCGGCCCGGCTGGAATGGAAGCGGCCCGGATTGCGGCAGCCCGCGGCCACGACGTGACCTTGTATGAAAAGAAAGGGACGCTGGGCGGCCTGCTGGATTTCGCACATACCGTCAAGGGTCCGCATGAAAACTTGCAGGATTTCAAGAACTATCTGATCCGTCAGCTGGAAATCACCGGCGTCAAAGTGGAAACCGGCGTGGAAGTCGACGCCGCCAAGATCAACGCGGAAGCACCGGATGCCGTTATTCTGGCTGCCGGGGGGCTGCGCGACACTTTGCAGGTGGAAGGCGACGGCAGTGCTCCGGTGATCGACATGGAATCGTTCATGTTTACGGAAATGGGGGAAAACGTCCTCATCTACGGCTCCAATGCCCAGGCCTTCGACGCCGCTCTGTGGCTGACCGTTCACAAAAAGCACGTCACGATGATCACGCCGAATACAGCCGCGGAAATGGATATGCAGCAATCGCAGCACGCGATGCGAATGATGACCACGGCGTTGTATTCGCTGGGCTTCAGCGCCTGGCCGCAGGCTTCATTGAAGTCGGTCAATCAGAACAAAGCAGTCATCCTGACCGAAACCGGCGTGGAGATGGAAATCGCCTGCGACGCGATCGTCAACGCCGCCGACATGCTGCCGAACACCAGCCTGCTGGAAGGATTGACCGTAGCGGAAACCTATGCCGTCGGCGACTGTGCCAATCCGTTCAATATCGCCAAGGCGATCCATGCGGGCAACGACGCCGGCCGCGCCGTCTAAGCGCCTAATTCTTTGATGAATCTGAGCCAGAATAGAGGTTGATTCCAGTTCATTCTGAAATCTGACCGGCTCAGGAAGATGAAATAAAAACAGGAACAAGCCAAATCTGCGCCGCTATGGCCCGGATGAAGCTTGTTCCTGTTTTTTTTATCGTTGTTGCTCAGACAACCTTGCTGCGATCTCCTGAATGGAAAATGGTCGGGAAAGACGTTTTGGTTATTCTGCCGCTGTGACCTCAAAATCGCGCGTTCCCTGCGGACAGCCGTTGATGATCAGGGTGACCGAATGGCGTCCCGGGTAATGTTTTCTGACGCTTGTGTCGGCAAAGTGTTGTTTTTTTACATATTTTCGTTTCTCGCCTGCCTTTAAGGTAAGCTCGGATATTTTATAGTTTTTCCGACTGTGTTTTCCTTTGGCCTTCATGTAGTCAACCGCATATTCCAGCCGTACCCGAACGTCGGTTTCCGCGCTGAGCACAAAGGAAAAAACCAGATCTTCACCAATTCGCACGACCGGCGTCGTCACAGTGAATTCCGCCGTCTTTACACTGGCATTCTCCGCCAGTCCAAACAGCGCCAGCGCTTCCGGATTTCCCTTTTTCAGCAATGTCCGGCAGCCATGTTTGAGGATTGCGTCTGTGATCGCGTTCTGCCCCTGCCAGCGGCGCGCCGTTTCCAGCACAAGCTCGGGATGCGTCTTGGAAATATCGTTCAGGTTGTTCGCCACGCTTTTCTGAACATACGGCGAGGGATCCGCTTTCAGCAGCTCGAGAATTCGCAGCACCGGCAACGGATTCTGCTTGAAGCTCGCTAACGCCTGGCCCCAGGGCAGCTGCGGACGGCAGCCCTCGCTGGCCAGCCGCCGCACATGCTCGCTTTTGTGCTCAGCCCAAACCGCCATCTGCGCCATCATCCGCTTTTCGTCGCGGAGGATGAACGCGCGGACGGCGAATTCCGCCGAAGCCAGCGACGTTATTTGTTCCAACGCCGCCATGGATTGTTCCCAATCCGCTTCCGCCTGGCCGAATACTTCGACATAATCAGGCAAGCACATCAACATTAACCCGTCGCTGTCCGCTGGATAATTCGCCGCGGTCTGCCGCAGAATCGTCACCGCCTGCGAATAGTCCGCAGGCAGATATTTGCCCAAGGCCAGCGCCGTCTTCCGGATCCGGGCTTTCAGTTCCAGCGTGTCCCAGTCCATATCCAGAATCTCGCTCACAAAGGCTTCGCTCTCAAATGCAGAATGGTTTTTTTTGATTCTGCGTGCCAGTTCGCCGAGCGAGTCAGCGTTGATTCTTGCTTTCATTAATTCCGCCATTCATTTCTCCTTTATCGAATTATCCACACAGATTTCAAGGTTTCAATCAATCACACAGCTTGCCGAAGCCTGTCCGGCCTGAGCGCAGCGAACGTTTAACCGCACAGTCGTTCCTGCAGGCGCACGAACAATCCATTCTATTTTCTTCCGCAGCGCGGCTGTCTGACCATAGACGCTGGAAAAGGACAACTCTGTTTGATCCTGACCATAGCCTTCCAGCGCTTCCATTTCACTGCGCGCCTGTCCCTGCACAATCTTTGCGCCCTCCAACGTAATCTGAATGGGTTCCGCCAGCTTCATCGCCTGGCGCTGCCGGCTGATCCATGTCGGCAGATAGCCGCGGTTGACGATCTCCGCCGTCACTTTCACGAAGTCATGCCCCAAAGGTTGGGCTTCAAAACGCAAAATCGCCAGTCTTGGCAGCAGGCAGACCTGACGCAGCGCAAACCGCGTGGCTTTTTCGCATTCTTCGCGCAGATACGCCGGCGGGCAGTTTTGGATCGTAAACTTATAATCCAGCCCGCCGATCTCCACCTCGCCCAGCTGCGGATGCTTCAGCGGCGTCCACGGCTTCCAGGCTTGCGGACAATGAGCGTCGATCCAGGCCAACGTTAATTTCTGCTGCTGCAACAGCTGCGCCTCGCTCAAATCCGGATCCAGCTGATCTTCCACGCTGATCCCGGCCCGGCTCTGCAAATCCCACAGCTCGGCCGTCACTGCGAAAATTCCGCGGTTCAGATAAGCCCAGTCATCGCCCGCGCCGGCCGCATAATCGGTTTCCGTACAGTGAAAGCCATCGTATAAATTCAATAACGGATAACCCATCTCTTCGGTTGCCAGCGCGCCGATCGCATGATAGATTTTCCGATCCAGCGGATCCTGTTCAGCTTCCGAAAACGGTCCCGGCGGATTGAGAATCATACCGCCGCTGGTATGATGAGTAACCATCACGCCGATATTGTGATGAGCGATCAGAAAATCCGCCACCGCACGGGTTTCCGGATTATCCAGCGGATAGTTTCCCGCTCCCGGCTGCTGCGGCTTCCACCAGCAGGGATAATTGCGGTTGAAGTCCAGCCCCCATTGGGCCGGGGCCGCTTTAAGAATTTCCCCCTTCTCCCCACGCAGCATGCCTTCCGGCATCACTGTATAGAACACGCCGTCCATTTCATCCGGCCGCCGCCGGCGCAATAACCGCGGTTCTTCCTCATCCGCCGCCCACGCTCCGGTTTCGTCGGGAATCCGCATCCAGCGAATCACGCCATCCTGATCCAGATCCTGCCGGACGACGCCGGACTGTTCTTTCCCTGAAACCCGGTTGACGGATCTCAGCAGCTGGGGCGTTTTCAGATAAACCTCCGCGCCATCCGGAGAAATCCGCGGGATAAACGTAAACGTATAGGCCCGAAGCAGTTTTGCGATCTGCGGTTCAGCGTGTCCGGTCAACAGCACATCCAGCTGATGCAGCGCGGCCATCGACCCCGTCACTTCCCCGGCATGCGTGTTTCCGTCGATATGCTGCGCCGGTTTCTCATCGAAATCCCCGCAGCTTAAGTCCGTCACCTCCATCGCCCACAAATCGCGCCCTTCCGGGGTTTTTCCCAAGCTCCTTAAGCGGGCAAAGTCCGGATAATGCTCGCTAAAATAGACCAACCGCGCCGTCAGCTCGGCATAATCCGCATAATGATCATAAGTAAAAGTCGTTTTCATCCCATCAACTCCGTTTCTGATGAAATCAGTGTAGCACCGTTTTCCTCCATCCGCAAAACAAATCCGCTCCCCTCCTTCGTGTTTCGCATTTCCCCGCTGAAAAAACAAAAAAACCGGACAGGCCGGTTTTCCCTTACAATTTTAGCGTCAGGATGTTCAGTACGCCGTAGACAATCAGCGTGATCACGATCGTCCAGGACAGGAAGAACTGCTGGATTAAAATCCACGGATTTGCTTCCCGGCGCACGATGATCCGCTTATGCCGCCGCCGGATCAGCGCGATTAGCGCCAGGGCGTAAATAATGACGCAGCTTAATCCGATCACCCATGAATACTGCACCGGCACCAGCTGTAAAGCGACCGTCTGCAAGTTGATTGCGATATGGATGATCACCGCCGGCAGAATTGAATTGAAGCGCATCGTCACAACCGCCAGAAAAGCGCCCAGAAAGAATGAGGGCAGAATGTTGATCAGATTACCGTGCATCAGAGAAAACAACAGCGAGCTGGCGAAGATCGCGAAATAATTACCCATCCGGCCGAAACTGCGCAGGCAGACGCCGCGGAAAATAAATTCCTCGCAAAAAGGGAACACGACTGCCGTCTGGATCACATTCAGGATGACCGCCGGTAATTTTCCCTGCAGAATCAGCTGTGATGATGTGAACTGAATATTGGACCAGCTGAGCACCAGCGAGAGAATTCCGACGATAAAAGTCAGAAGCAGATTCAGTGCCAGACCGATCAATGTCAATTCGAGAATATCGCGCCACTCGCCCTGACAACGCCCGAAAAACCGCCCTGTCTTCATTTTCTTTATCGCGGCATACGCTTGAAAGGGAAGAAGCATGACGATCAGCGTCACGGCGATCCGGATTCCAGCTTCCGCTGCCTGACGGTCAACCGTTTGATAATACGGCTCCAGCAGCGGAACGAGCCGCTGATAGCCAAAGGCCGCGCCGACGGCCAGCGCAAAGACAACCAGAAACGTCAGTCCGACGCCATTGAATTCCCGGCGCAGCTGACGCGGCGTTACCGTCTGAATAATCCGATCACTCATTGTTCCCCCTCCTTTTCAATCTTCTGAAATTCCACGGTATAGCCGTCCGGATCCTGAATAAAAAAGGAATACACGGCAAACTGCGGATGCCGCCGGGGAGCGGAAGCTCCCTTCATGTCTTTGAATTTTTCGTACAGTGCGTCGACTTCAGCCTCATCGGCGCAGTTAAAGGAAATGCACGAATAGGCCGGAAGCTCAAAATCCACGCTTTCCACAAAGCCCAGATAGCCATAACCGCTGTCGTAAATATGACAGCCCGGCTGCGTATGCCAAAGTTTCAGCCCTAATTGCTGAATATAAAAAGCATCGGTTGCCGCCAGACTGCGGCAACGATGAAAGACGACCATTGATTCCATAGTGCATCGCTCCTGTTCTCTGATTCAGAACTGTATTGTTTCCATCACCCGTTTATTAACCGGAGTACGGCGGTCTCTGCTAAAGCGGCAGGATTGGATCTCTTGTCCGTGAAGAAACCCGATTTCTCTGTGCGCTTCACAGTAAAACTTGTTTTTGACGATTTCTCCCCTCGGCCACAGTGGTCGGGGAAAAATCACTTGCTGCGCTGAATGCTTTTTTATTATCGCATATTTTTTTAAGAATGGAAATAGCGACCCTTGCCGCTTTGCGTGCAGATTTAGAAATTCTGCGGTGATTTTATTTCCATCCAAGGTTTACCTGAGGTGCGAACGAGGCTTTCCTACTTTGATTTTCAACGACATCTGGCTTATACTAAAGCTATTGCACAGAATTAAAAAAGGAGGAATCCGATGCACAAACAACAATGGGAAACGCAGCTGGCTCAGGCGCAGCGACGAAGCGCTCAGCTCCATCGCAAAAACTCACAGATCGCCGGGGTTCGCTTCGGTTTATTTTTAATCGCGGCATGGGCTTTTTTTCAAGTCGTCGACGGTCGGAGGGGCTATGGGCCGATCCTGATCCTGAGTCTGACCGGGTTTTGTCTGGCGATGCTGGCGCATCAGAAAAACAACCGGTTCTATCTTGAAGCGCAGGCGCAAATCGAAGTGCTCCATCGCTGTCTGGCGCGGTTTGACGGCCGTTGGCAGCAGGCGCCGGAAACCGGCGCGGAATTTTTAGACGACGATCAGCCCGCGCTGGCCGATCTCGACGTGTTCGGACCGCGTTCGTTATATCAGTTCTGCTGCATGGCGGTCCTGCCGCAGGGAAAGACGGCGCTGGCGTCCTGTTTTAAAGATTCAGCCGCGGCCGAAACGATCCGCGAGCGTCAGGAAACCGTGACCGTTCTGGCCCAGCATTCGGAATTCATGCTTGCGGACTGGACCTGCACGCACGGTCTGACGCCGCAGACAGCCGCCGCAATGGCTTCCGACAAGCTCAATGAGCTTGTCCAGCCGATCACACTGCCGATTCCCGGCTGGTTTATCCGCTGGATGCCGGCGGTGACGCTGACGTTATTGGGGCTGACGTCGCTGCGCTGGATCTCGCCGCTGTGCTTCATCCTGATCTTTTTTGTCCAGTCGGCGCTCGCCCTGTTTTCCCTCGGGACTGTGCACAGCCGTCTGCAGACCGTCGCAAAGGTCCGGCAGGGGCTGCAGAACTGCCTGACCCGTTGTCAGAAGCTGGATCAGTTGGAATTGTCCAGCCCCTTGATCGACGCGCTGAAAACCCGGATCCGCCAGCCGCAGGGACTGCTTCAGGGCGTAAAGCAGCTTGATGGGCTGTTAAACCGGCTGTCGCTGCAGGCCAATCCGTTTCTCTATCTGCCGGCGCAGTTATTGCTGCTTTGGGATCTGCAATGCGTGGGGGTCTGGAATCAATGGCAGGCTCAGGCCGGGCAGACGTGGATCGCCGTGATGGAACTGCTGGGACAGCTGGAAGCGCTGGAGTCGCTGGCGCTGATCGCGCTGACGCATCCGCAGACCTGCATGCCGAAGCTGCATGAGGAAACGACGCCGGTTCTGGCATTTTCACAGCTGACTCACCCGTTGCTGGATCCCGATCAGGCAATCGGCAACGATTTCACCCTCGATCATTCGCTGACACTGGTCACCGGCTCCAACATGTCCGGCAAGACGACGTTCATGCGCACGATCGGTCTGAATCAAATTCTGGCCGCCGCCGGCGGTCCCGTCTGCGCGCAAAGCATGGATACATCCGGCTTTACCGTTTTAACCTCGATGCGGATCCGCGACGACGTCAACGAGGGCATCTCCACCTTCTATGGCGAGCTGTTAAGAATCCGCAGGATCATCGACGCCGTGCCTCAGAAAAAACCGCTGCTGGTGCTGATCGACGAAATCTTCAAGGGCACCAACTCGCTGGATCGGATCGACGGCAGCGCTCAGGTGCTGCGCCACCTGAATCACCCATGGATCCGCGCGATGATCACGACGCACGACTTTGAGCTGTGTGCCCTGCAGGAACAAACGGAACTTTCCTTAGTCAACGTTCATTTTGAGGAACATTACCAGAATCAGAAGATTTTCTTTGATTACAAGCTCAAGCCGGGCCGCTGTACGCAGCGCAACGCTCGATATTTAATGAAAATGATTGGGATCACGGATTGATTTTCACTGGTTTTACGATACAATGAGTTCATAGAGATTGGGGGACATACAATGATAGCTATTACACACGGCAAGCTGCTGACCGTCGTCAACGGTACGATTGAAGACGGTACGCTGCTTCTCGACAACGGCAAGATCACAGCGATTGGCAAGGATCTCGCGATCCCGCAGGGAGCCGAGGTCATCGACGCTTCCGGAAAATGGGTGACTCCGGGCTTGATCGACGCGCACACGCACATTTCTACCTTTAACGAACCGCACTGGATGCCGCACATCGGCGACGGCAACGAGGTCACCTCACCCGTCACCGCTCAGATCCGCGGCATCGACGCGCTGAATCCCTTCGACATGGCGATCGGCGCGGCGCGGTCGGCCGGCTTTACGACCTGCTACACCGGGCCGGGCAGCGCCAACGTCATCGGCGGCACCGGCTTGAGCTTCAAGCTGAAAAACGCGGCGACCGTTCAGGAAATTGCGATTGAAGGCTCGGAAATGATGAAAATGGCGCTGGGCGAAAACCCGAAGCGCTGCTACGGCTCGGAAAAGAAAATGCCGATGACCCGGATGGGCACCGGCGCAGTGCTGCGCAAAGCGTTATTCGACGCGAAGCAATACAGCGACGCGCTGGCTGCGGGCAAAGACGTCAAGCGTGACTTTGATTTAGAAGCGCTGGTTCCGGTCGTCCGCGGTGAAATGCGCTGCCGGATCCACTGCCACCGCGCTGACGACATCGTCACGGCGATCCGGATCGCCGAGGAATTCAACCTTGATTACACGATCGAGCATTGCACCGAAGGGTATAAGATTCTGGATTTCTTAAAGGCGAAAAAGGCCAAGGTTATCATCGGTCCGCTGTTAATGGGGCCGCAGAAATTTGAGATCTGGGGCTGCCGTCAGGATACCCCGGCCGTCTTTGAAAAGGCCGGAATTGAGGATTTCTGTCTGATGGCGGACGATTCCTCCGCCACGAAATGGCTGCCGGTTCACGTCGGCATCGCCATGCGCAATGGCCTCAGCTTTGAACAGGCGTTAAAATGCGTGACGATCAATCCGGCGAAGCTTCTGAAGCTGGACGATCGGATCGGTTCGCTGGAGGTGGGCAAAGACGCGGACATCGCGATCTTTAACGGCATGCCGTTCTCCAATCTGACGTTATGCGAACAGGTCATCATTGACGGAAAACCGGAATTTGTCCGGCAGGAGGGTGATTTATGATCGCCATTATTCACGGAAAGCTGCTGACTGTCACACAGGGCGTTATCGAAGACGGCACGCTGCTGATTGATCAGGGCAAAATTACGGCGGTCGGTCAAAATATCGCCGTTCCGGAAGGCGCGGAAATTCTCGATGCTTCCGGCAAATGGGTGACGCCGGGTCTGATTGACGCTCACAGCCATCTGTCGGGGTTAAACGAACCGGCCTGGATGCCTTCGACGATGGATGCCAACGAAATTACCGATCCCGTCACTGCCCAGGTGCGGATGCTGGACGCGTTCAATCCGTTTGACGAAGCGATCCCGAAGGTCAGAAACGCCGGCTTTACGACCTGCTGCACACTGCCGGGCAGCGCCAACGTCATCGGCGGCGTCGGTTTTTCCTTCAAGCTGAAAAACGCGGCGACCGTTCAGGAAATGATGATTCCGGGCACGGAAGTCATGAAAATGGCGCTGGGCGAAAATCCAAAGCGCTGCTATGGCCCGGATAAGAAAATGCCGATGACCCGAATGGGGACCGGCGCCGTGCTGCGGGAAACGTTATTCAAAGCGAAAGTCTACTCGGATAAATTAAAAAAAGCGGAAACAGACTCCAGCTTTTACGTCGAACCGGATTTCCGGCTGGATCCGCTGGTCCCGGTTGTCCGCGGTGAACGCCGCTGCCGGATTCACTGCCACCAGGCGGATGATATCGTCACCGCAATCCGGATCGCTGAGGAATTTAAGCTGAGCTATGCCATCGAGCATTGCACGGAAGGCTATAAGATCAAGGAATTCTTAAAAGAAAAGAACATCACGGCCGTTGTCGGACCGTTAAAAATGGGACCGATGAAATTTGAAATCTGGGGCTGCCGCCAGGACACGCCAGCGGTCTTTGAAAAGACCGGCATCAACTTCTGCCTGACCGCGGACGGCGCTTCCGACACCGTCTGGCTGCCAAGCGATATCGGCATTGCGATGCGTTACGGGCTGAGCTTTGAGACCGCGCTGGAATCCGTGACGATCCGTCCAGCCCGGCTGCTGGGATTGGAAGACCACGTCGGTTCGTTAGAAGCCGGCAAAGACGCGGACGTCGCGATCTTCGACGGCATGCCGTTTGAAAATCTGACATCCTGTCTGACCACGATCATCGACGGGAAAATCGAGCACTGCACGCTGTAACAAAATTGCAGAAGGCGCTGAGAATTTCCCTCCGAAACAAATCCCTGCCGTATACCGATCAAAAATGGAACAGAACTCCATGGGAGCCTGTTCCATTTTTTTTGTGCGCGCAAATGGCGGCTGTACAGGCTGCATCATCCCGGTTGGCATGGTTAAAGGCTGCCGGGGATTGTTCTTTTTGATTTCCAAAAAGATTAATTTTCCTTTACCGATAAATTCCCGTTTCAGGGAGTATTCAACTTGCTTAAACATCATTTGTTTCCGTCAATCTGACGCAGGATTTTTCAGATAATCCAGCTCGTGCAGCCGGTCCTCCAGGGAAGCAACTTTCCGCTCCGCGGCATCAGTCTGACTTGACGCCACTTTATGACGTTGAAAGAAAAAGGCAGCCGAAAAACAAAATAGTCCAAAAATTCAAAATACTGCTTGACGCATTATACTACGCGATATATAGTATAACACGTAAGGAGGTAATCATGGATAGTCAACTAAAAAAGGGATTGTTGGAAATCTGCGTGCTGGCCGCGCTGGCAAAGCAGGATTCCTATGGTTATCAAATCATCAAAGACGTTTCCCAGGTCATTGAGATCTCTGAATCCACATTATATCCGATTCTTAAACGCCTGGAAGCCAGTCACGATCTGGAAACCTATTCCGTCGAGCATAACAGCCGGCTGCGTAAATATTACCGGCTGACGGACAGCGGCCGCCGGCACATCGCTGATTTTCTGGATGATTGGAAAGCGGTGATGACCGT
The DNA here is from genome assembly GCF_900120005.1 of Holdemania sp. Marseille-P2844. Lineage (GTDB taxonomy): Bacteria > Bacillota_I > Bacilli_A > Erysipelotrichales > Erysipelotrichaceae > Holdemania. The sequence goes on along the minus strand of NZ_LT635452.1, from coordinate 462,240 downwards.
GATCGATTTTATAAAAGGAGAAGTTCACCATGACTGAAAAAGAATATCTTGATGCTTTAAACAAAGCGCTGAAATGGCTGCCGAAGCCGGAAAAAGAAATTTGTTTCAACTACGCCCGGGAGATGATCGAGGATCGAATCGAAAACGGCTTCTCGGAAGCCGAGGCCGTCGCTCAGCTGGAAACGCCCGGGCAGATGGCGAAAGCTTTTCTCGAGGACCGCGGCAGTCTGAAATTTAAATTTTCATTGCCGTTGAACAGCGGACTGACCGTCATTCTGCTCGTGCTGGGTTTCCCCCTGTGGGGCGCCCTGTTATTGGCGGGATTGATGGTGTTGCTGGCAGGCTTTCTGATCGCCGGCTGCGTGCCGTTTCTCTGCGTCGTGCTGACGGTCAGCCTGTTATTCGTCGCGCTGGTCAGCGTCAGCGCCAGCCCGTTTGTAATGGGAACCGTCTCGTTCACGGCCGGCATCATTCAGTTCGGCGTCGGAATGATGGCGCTGGGCGGTTTAATTCTGGCGGCATTAGGCGCGTCGCTCAGTATTCCGTGGTTTAAATCCGCGGTGATGAAAACAGCGCAGAATCTGCGTTCTCTGTTTTTCCAGGAGGTAAAAAAATGGTAATCCGAAATTTTAGAAAAAAGGCGTTGATCGCCGGCCTGTTCTTCGTTCTGACCGGTTCGCTGATCGTGGGCGCGGGCTTGGCAGCCGGAGGTCGTGATGCGTTAGCCGCCGGTCCCTCGAAGCCATGGTACCAGACGATTTGGATTGAAGATGGAAAGATTGTCGTCAGTCTGGATTTCCTGAACGGTTCGTTGTTTCACATCCGCTTTTAAACAGAAAGGAGACTATCCTCATGACACAATTTACTGCATATCAGAAAAAACAGCTCGGCCTGTTCGCCATGCTGACCCTCGCCTTTCTCAGCCTGTTTACCGTTTTATACGCCCGCAATCGCGATAACACGCTGCTTTCGCTGCTGATGCTGACGCCGGCGCTCAGCGCGCTGATCATCAACAGGCTGACGCATGAGCGCCACTCCTTGTTTCTGCGGCCAAAATTCAAGCGCAATCTTTCCCGTTATGCGTTGAGCTGGTTTCTTCCGCCCCTGCTGGCCTTTGCCGGAGCCGGACTCTACTTCCTGATTTTCCCATCGCAGTTTCAGCCGCTGGCCTCGCGCTTTGCGGTCAATAACGGCCTTGCGGAGCCGGGCGCGTATGGAAGACAGCTGCTTCCAGTCGTGCTGCTTGCGGTTCTCGTCAATCCCTTCGGCGGACTGATTCCGGCGTTGGGCGAGGAACTGGCCTGGCGGGGCTGGCTGCTTCCCCGGCTGCGCGATGTCCTGGGCACGCGGAAATCCGTCGTCGTAACGGCTTTGATCTGGGGCTTATGGCATGCGCCGATCATCCTGCTGGGCTACAATTATGGAACCGATCATCCGCTGCTCGGCGTGCTGATGCAGCTGTGGCTCTGTTTGATTCAGGGGATCATCCTGGCCTGGCTGCAATTTCGAAGTGAATCTGTGTGGACCTGCGCTCTGTGGCATGCGTCCTTAAACGGGATTGACCGCTACGCCGCTTCAGCCCTGCTGAGCGCGGGCAGCGTTATGCCGTTAGTTGGTCCGGATCTGACGGGGTTGATCGGCGGGCTGGGGTTTGTTCTGGCGGCGGTCCTCTGTTGGCGCGGGATTTGCCAACTGCCGAAGCGTTCCAGTACTGCGGAGTCTGACGCTTTCTTCAATTCCGATTTATCCTTGATCCAATAACGTTTGACCGACTGCCTCCAAATAAAAAAATCCGGACAGGAAATGATCTTCCCCGCACCGGATAATCCTGATAGAACACAAGAGCAGCGTCTTCCGGCACCCGCCGGAAGCGTTTTTATTTTACCAAAATTGTCCGTTTTTTCCATCGAGAGCCCCTCTTTATCCAGCACCGTGCAGCACGGGCGGGTCATAATCGTCTCGCATGGTAAATCGCATTCCCCACAGGCTGTCAATTCCTGATGAAGCACACCGTCGCGGGTAAAACAATCCTCCGGCTTATGCGCCATCACACAGTCAGGACAGATTCCCTGAATACAGGTCGGACAGCTGCCGCAGTAATAAGCCGCATTTCCCCAACACCGCTCATCCATGGCCCGAATTCTTTTTCATCGTTTCGATTTGTTTCCTTCCTTGTGTTAATCGGAGTTGATCCATCCCCCGCTTATTCTCTAAAGGGCTCACTTTCCTCCATGTTCAGCTGCGCGCGATACTGGATCGGCGTTTTCCCGCAGCGTTTCTTGAAGATCTCCGTGAAATACCGCTCGCTGCTAAAGCCCACCTCGCGGCTGATCTGAGCGATGGTCAGCGTGGAATTCTTCAGATAAAAACGGGCTTTTTCAATCCGCAGGCCGGAGATAAAATCGGGCAGGGAGCTGCCGGTCTGGCGGTTGAATTCGCTGCTTAAATGACTGACGTTGGTATTGGTGTACTCCGCGACCAGCTTCAGCGAAATATCCTTACGATAATTCTCATGGATAAATCCCATCGCCAGCAGCACCTCGGGCGAATACCATGGCCCGCCGTTTCCGTCCTTATACAGCCTGCGGATCTGATTTTCCAGATGCGCCTGATATTCGCTGAGCGAGAAAAAATCCTGCGGTCCGAAATTCAGATCCAGCGTTATCCCGTACACCTTGACAAACAAGCTCAGCGTCGCGATCACAAAGGTGTGCGCCGCCCGGCAGCAGTTCATATCGAGCGAGCTGCGGACAAGATGATCAAACACATAATTCACCTGTTCCAGCACTGCCGGCAGATTCCCCGTACACAGCTCGTTGCGCAGCCGCCGGCCGTTTTCATAGATCGCCAACACCCCCGGATCAATCCGCTGCTGCAGCACCTGCTCGGTAATCACCGGACACGCGACCTCAAAGAAACGCAGATCGTTCAGCTGCCGGGCTTTTAAATAAGCCGGATGCATGCCTTCATAGCCGTGGTAAGGCCCGGCCATCGACGTCGCGATAAAACGATGATTTCCCGGAGCATAAGGCGGACGCGCGATAAAATGCCGGTGAAGCTGTTCACACACCTGTTCCGCACGGATCGTGCAGTCTGAATCCCGGCTGAACAGCACCGCCATTTGTTTGGAATTATCGACCTTGATCAGAAAGCTGTTTCCCCTGCAATGATTTTCCGTTAACAACGCCTCGATTTCATCATAGATGACGTACGTATTTTCCACCTGCCGCTGAAAAATTTCAGAATCGTCGATCAGATTATATTTCTTATCAATCCCTGTGATGCAGAAATAATAATCAGTCAGATCAAACCGCAGCGGAATCCGGTTGTTTTTTACAAAGCTTTCGATCAACAGCTCATTGTCATCCCACAGACAATAGTTGATCAGCATGTTGTCGCGGACAAAGTCCGTCGACGCTTTTTCCAGCAATCTTTTCTCTTCCATGGTGTAATCGTACCATGATTTCAGGAATTGCAGAAGAGACAAACGGAAATTTTTGCCAACGCAAAATTTTTCGCAGGTCATGTTCAATTTTTATCATGATAAAATATGAACATAAAGGGAGGAAAATGAAATGAAAAAGCTGTTAGCACTCGCAACGGCGGCCTTTTGCGTTCTTAGCTTAGGCGCCTGCGCAACCACCAACGGCGGCACGTCTGCCCCGGCAGCCGGCGATTATACCTTCGCGGATACCGTGAAATGGGATGCGGAATATGACGTCGTCGTCGCCGGCTTCGGAGCGTCCGGAGCCGTAACCGCCAAGACGGCCGCAGAGAACGGCGCATCCGTTCTGATCGTCGAGAAATGCACCGAGGGGGAAGCTGGGGGCAACTCCAAGGTCGCCGGCCAGCTGTTTGCCTATGGCAACGGCAATGTGGAAGAAACGAAGAAATATTATCAGGCGCTGGCCGGGGATACGGAAGTTCCGGAAGCCTCGCTGGACGTCATCGTTAACGGCGTCGCCAACATGGCGGAAATTCTCGTCAACGATTTCGGTTTAAACAAAGACGATTTTGTCGACTGGACGGGATTCCCGGTCATCGGCGTCATGTCCCCGGAATATCCGGAATTTGAAGGTTCCGAGACGGTCGGCTTATGGACGACGCATATGGGAACCAGCGATTCTCATCTGTATCAGATCTTAAAAGAACAGGTCGTTAAAAACGCGGACAAGATCGACGTCTGGTTTGAAACACCGGCAACTGAACTGATTCAGGATCCGATGTCCGGCGCGATCATCGGCGTGAAGGTAACCCGTGACGGCCAGGAAAGTCATATCCGCGCCCTCAATGGCGTCGTCTTATGCACCGGCGGCTTTGAAGACAACAAAGAAATGGTTCAGAACTATATTGGTCTGACCGACTATGCCCCGATCGGCGGTCTATACAACACCGGCGACGGCATCAAGATGGCGCAGGCCGTCGGCGCCGATCTGTGGCACATGCATGTTTATGAAGGCGGCTTCGGCTTAGGCGGCGTTTCCTTCAACGTCGAAGAAGGCCAGCGCGCTTCGCAGATTCAGGTCTTAAGCCAGGGGCCGCTGAACACCGGCGCGCTGGTTCTGCTGGGCATGGATGGCGACCGGTTCGTCAACGAATCCGTTCCCGTCCGGCATGGTCATGTCTACATGAACGGCACATGGCATAACCCGACGTATCCGGATAAAATGTGGACGGTTTACGATCAGACGCAGGCCGATCTGATTGCGGAAGCGGAAGCCATTCCGGAACAGTTCCGTGCTCAGGTCGTCGAGGCTTCCTCGCTGGAAGAACTGGCGGAAAAGACCGGCATGAAAGTGGATCAGCTGAAAGCGACGATCGCGAATTTCAACGATTACGCCAAGCAGGGTGTTGACGAACAGTATCACCGCGATGGGGAAACGATGCGGCCGTTCGACGGCACAAAGTATTACGCCTTCCCGGTCAAAGCCGAAATTTTGAACACTCAGGGCGGTCCGAAGCGCAATGAAAACGCCGAAATTCTGGACGTCAAGGGCAACCCGATTCCGCATCTGTATTCCGCGGGCGAAATGGGCGGCATCACCTCTGAACATTATCAGGGCGGCACCAACCTGGCGGAATGCATCATCTTCGGTCAGATCGCAGGCAAGAACGCTGCAGCGGCCAAGGATGCACTGCCGGAATACACGCTCGCGCCGAAGGTGGAATCCACGCCGACCAAGCTGGGCGAAGTCACCGATCTGAACAAAGAAACCAGCTACGAAACCAAGGATAACGAATATATCGGCGAAGGCACCGGCATGGGCGGCAAGCTCGTCGTCAAAGTCACGATGGACGGCGACAAGATCGCTAACGTTGAAATCGTTGAACATTCCGAATCCGAGAATATTTCTGATCCGGCTATCGAACAGCTGCCAAAGGCGATCGTTGAAGCTAACGGAACAGAAGTCGATACGATCTCCGGCGCGACGGTTACTTCCAAAGCAATCAACGAAGCGGTCAACAACGCTTTAGCTCAGGTAAAATAAGTTTCAGCTTCTGATCTTGTTCCAGGAAGCAAAGCAGCGGTCTGCATCAGGCCGCTGCTTTTTTTATCTTAAGATTCAAAACGTTCGCTCAGCCTGCGCATGCGGGGCCTTGTAAACATATACTATCCCATGTCTGAAATCGCTGAGGCCCTTAAAATACACGTCCTCGCAGTATTCGTTGTCCGCTCATTCATGGAGTGAACACAAAGATCTCCCAAAAAAAGACCGGATTTTGATCTGAATGATCGCTCCGGTCCGGAATTCAATTTGATCGAGACGGACTTTCCAGATAGTCCAGACATGCGTCAACGGTATCGAACAGTCTGCTTGCGGCGGCTTTGACTGCTTCCACACCCGAGCTCATCGCAAAGCCGTTCAATCCTTCAATCATCGGAAGATCGTTATAATCGTCGCCGATGACATACACTTCGTTTGCTTTCAGCCAGACTGCCGCCGCTTCAACGCCGGTTTGTTTCGATACACCCCGGGCGACGATATCCAACGTACCGCGGTTGAGATAGCTTTCCACCGCGTCGCCGAACTTCTCCTGAATTTCCGCCTGCATCTCCGCCATCCGGCCGCGGTCGCTGATCCAGGCCGCCATCGAGATCATCCGGCCTTTCGCCAGCACTCTGGCCTCGCTGATCGTTTTGGCGAAAAACTTTTCCCGCCGCTCTAACGAACGCGGACTCTGCACGATGTGCTCGTTGACATGATAACCGCTGTCCTCGCCATTACAGAAGGTAAACGATTCAAAATCCGATTGTTTCAGATATTCAATCAAAGCGCAGGCCCGGTCAAACGGAATCCAGTGCGCCGCTAAAATGTTCTTTTCACGATCCGCAATCAGCGCGCCGTTGGAACAGATGAAGACGTCCGGGTCGACCTGATTGTGATGCGCTTCGTCAAAAATCGTATTTAACGCGCGGCCGGTCACAATCCCGAAGCGATGTCCATGTTCCTGAAACCGGGCGACACGCGCGGCGGTCCCCGGATCCACCTGCGGCGCTAACCGCAGCGTTCCATCATAATCCGATGCTAAAAATTTCATAAAAGTTTCTCCCCCTGTCGTTAAATTTCAACAGCCTTCGCCTGCCCGATCGTTTTCTTTAAAATGGTTGAAATTCACATTTCATTTCCACCGAAGGCCGCAAAAAAACAACGTTCTACCGTCCTGTTTTTTGCTTACGCGTTTGTCTGAATCCAGTTGTCGATCAATTCGATCATGTTCGCGGTGTTGCTGACAACGGGCTTTGGCTGAAATGTCTCAGCCTGCTTCAGCACCTCGCCCAGCCGGTCGAAATCGTGCAGCGCCAGCAGATACCCCTGCCGCTCAAAGCTCGACACAATCTCCGTCTGATGGTCGTTGTGGTGTTCGTGATATTGTGCCAGCCGCGGCGCGGCGATGATCTTTTTTCCCAGCCGCAGTCCGGCCATAATTGTCCCCACTCCGCCATGCGTGATCAACAGATCGCATTGGGCCAGCAGCTGATCAAATTGTTCCATCGGAATCAAATCAAACAGCTTCATCTGTTTGGATTCAAAGACCGTGCATCCGGCCTGGACGATGACTTCATCGTTGATCGTCCCCTTCTCCAGCTGTGTTTCAATCGCTTCCAACAATCGCGGGAAGGCTTTGTCCTGCGTACCTAATGTCACTAATATCATTAAAAAATCCACCCTCCCATCACAGCGTTCGGATACAGCTGCAGCATTGATTCCCATTGGACGACAAACAGATCGGCGATCGGATAAACCAGCTTGCCGGCTTCCGTCTGCGTCGTGGAATTGGCGAATGTCTCAATCCAGATCACTTTCTTTTTGAAGAAATGTGCGATAAAACACATCGGCACCGCGGTATGCGTTCCAGTCGTAATCACGACGTCCGGACGGATGCGGATAAACAGCGCGAAGCTTTTGAGGATATTCCACGCAAAAATAAACAGATACGGCAGCAGATGCTGCTTTGTGCCGTAAGCCAGATAATGCATTCGTTTTCCATACTTTTGTTTTAAGGAAGCGTTCGATTTTGTCTTTTCCGTAACTAACGAAGCTTCGTAGCGTTGAAACAGCGGCTCCAGCTGCAAGAGCTCGGTTAAGTGGCCGCCTGTTGAAGAAATAAAGAGGACTCTTTTCATGGTCTATCACCTGCGCATAAAAATAAAGAGTGGAGTTCCACTCTTTATTTTACATTATTTTAAGCTGTTTTTCACTAATTCTGTAACTTCTTTGAGATTGCTGCACTGTAGGGCCTTTTCCGCCATGACTTCCATTTCCTTTTTGGACAGGGAACGGATCATCTTGCGGGTGCGCAGAATGCTGGAAGCGGACATGGAGAATTCATCCAGGCCCAGGCCTAACAATACCGGCGCGGCCAGCTCATCGCCGGCCATTTCGCCGCACATGCCGACCCACTTGCCTTCCTTGTGCGCGCCGTCGATCGTCATCTTGACCAGACGCAGGATAGACGGGTTCAGCGGCTGATACAGGTAAGAAACCTTTTCCGACATCCGGTCGGCCGCCATGGAATACTGAATCAGGTCGTTGGTGCCGATCGAGAAGAAATCGGCTTCCTTGGCGAACTGATCGGCCAGAACCGCAGCTGCCGGAATTTCAACCATCATCCCGACTTCGATATGATCGGAAACGGCAACGCCTTCGCTGACCAGCTTCGCCTTTTCTTCTTCAAACAGGGCTTTGGCCTGACGGAATTCATCCAGCGTCGCGATCATCGGGAACATGATGCACAGCTTGCCGTAAACCGAAGCCCGGATCAAAGCGCGCAGCTGAGTTCTGAAAATATCGGTTCTGTCCAAGCACAGACGAATGGCGCGGTAGCCCAGGAACGGGTTCATTTCTTCCGGGAACGTGAAGTACGGCAGTTTCTTATCGCCGCCGATATCCAGCGTCCGGACGACGACCTTCTTGCCGCCCATGCCTTCCAGAACCGCTTTGTACGCTTCAAACTGCTCTTCCTCGCTCGGGAAGTCCAGTTCGCTGTCCATGTATAAGAATTCCGTGCGGTACAGGCCGACGCCTTCGCCGCCGTTGTTCAAAACGCCTTCAACATCCTTCGGCGTCCCGATGTTGCCGGCCAGTTCAACTTCATGACCGTCCGTCGTCACGCTCTTGGCGTCTTTGAGAACCTTTAACGCTTCTTTTTCAGCCTTGAACGCTTCCGCCTTGGCTTCATATTCTTTGACCTGTTCCGGCGTCGGATTCAGAATAACCTGACCCGCAACCGCATCCAGAATCAGCAGATCGCCCTGGCTGGCCTGTTCCATGATGCCGGCGCAGCCGACAACGGCCGGAATTTCCAGGCTTCTCGCCATGATCGCGGAATGCGACGTGCGGCCGCCGGTCGCCGTGGCGAAGCCTAATGTATACTGCTTATTCAGCTGGGCGGTATCGGACGGCGTTAAATCTTCCGCCACGATGATGACTTCTTCATCAATCGTCGTCAGATCCGGGATGACCGCGCCGACGATGTTGCATTTCAGACGGAATGTAACGTCTTTGACATCGGCAGCTCTTTCCTTGAAATAATCATTGTCCATGGACTCAAACATGGAAATCATCATGTTCGCGACGGTTTCCGTAGCGAATTCCGCGTTGCAGCTTTCATTCTTGATCATTTCCTCAATCTGTCCGGACAGTTCCGGATCGTTCGCCATCATCAGATGAGCGTCGAAAATCGCCAGCTCTTCCTCCGAAAGTTTTCCTTCCGCTTTCGCCTTGACCGCTTCAATATCTGCCTGCGTCTTGACCAGGGCAGCCTGGAACTTCGCGACCTCCGCCGCGCTGTCACATTCCTTCTTCTCGATATTCAAGACCGGCTGTTGGAGCTTATACACTTTTGCGATAGCGATTCCTGACGATGCTGCGATACCTTTTAACATACTGCTTCCTCCTAATTTGATATCTCTTGCGACAAATCCAGCACATCCTGAACGGTACTCAGTTTCAGCATGGCTTCATCCTCAAAGGTCAGGTTCATTTTTTCCTCGAAATTTAAGAGAATTTCCACCAGATCCACGGAATCAATGCCCAGCTCTCTGAGGTTGGTCCGGGGTGTAATTTCGGCGTTGTCTTTCACCTTTTCAGCCAACAAGGACCTCAACAGTTCAAACGTTTCCATCTTTCCACCTCTACAGGAAATGATATCATTTTTTACACGTTCAGGCAATCCATAAATTCATGGATCGCCCGCTGGCGAAGCCGATAAAACGTGCTTTTCGGATAGTAATTATAGAACCAGCCGTCAGCGCTTTCATCCAGAAATTCCCGGACGATGATTTCACGATAGGTTTCCGGCATCGCTTCCAGCGCGCTTTCGTACAACGCAACGGTCAATTCATCGCATTGCTGCTGATCTTTATGCTCCTGCTTCTTCTCCGGCGCAAGAAAACGGCTCAGTCTCAGGCGCTGGCATGATTTGCGGTAACATTGGGTCAGATATCGGATTACCCCTTCCTGTTCGCGGCTTTTGAGCGGTTTGTTCATGGCGTATCCTCCTTCCGGGATTTTATGCCCGCTATTATACTTATTCGCGCAATTTCGCGAAATTCCTTGTTTTTTCTCGTTTATCGTAAATTTTTTTATTTCCCGCGGACTTTTTCACTGATTTTCCAGCTTAAACTTTACAAATTGCCGATTTTCCGGCTCCTGTACAGTTTACAATACGGTTTCATCGTGACAATTATTCCGGTTTAGATTACAATAATGACGGAGGTTTCACATGAATAAAACAACGATATCCATACCTAAAATACTCATTTCCTTAATCGTTTACTTCACCCTGCCGCTCAGTGCGGCCTGGCTGAACCAGTTCGTCGATTCCATGACGATCACGTATACGTTAATCTTCAGCGCTGCCGCGTTGGTTTTAGTCAGTCTGAACTGGGATGTTTTCAGTCTGCACCTGCGCCGGTTTACCGGAAATATCAAAGACGGCCTGTTGTTTACGGTCATCTGCTTCATCGCAATCGTTCTTCTGCAGTTTGCCTCTCATTTCGTCCTGCATCCGGGACCAGTAGAGCTGGAACGCGAAATTCTGCTTCACTACACCTTCTTTATCCCGGTGATGGTCCTGGCCTATTCCGTCTGTTACGCCCTCAGCTTTACGCTGGCATTTAAGATTTTTGTCGACCGGATTCACCTGCAGGTCAGCGAGTCGATGACAATTCTGATCTCCGGCTTCCTGTTCGGCTTTCTGTGCACGGCCAGTCTGCTTCCTGCAACCTTCGATCTGTTTGTGCGGCAGTTTGGTTATTTCTTTTTAACCTCCACGCTGGCTTCCTATGCGTACAACCAGACCCATTCGATCATCCCGATGACGCTGGCCTATTCGCTTGTTCTGCTTGGGAACATTCTATTGATTTTGCTCTAATTTACCCTCGTCTTGCAAAGCAGCGGAATTTCCGCTGTTTTTTTATTGTCCGATAAAAGAAATACGCTGAAATAAGCACAAATAAGGAAGCGTGAATTGTTAGGAATTCCCCTTTTTCAGGGAAATTTGCTATAATGAAACCAGTCGTATTGATGACCGGAGGGCTTGCTCATGACAACATCCTCTTTCAATGATGAACACCGTTTACCCGCCTCCATTCTCAGCGTGGATTGGAACGATTGGATCACGTTTCTGCACGCTCAGGATGCGCCCGCAAAACTTGCGGCGCTCCAGCGGATGCTCAAACCGCTGGTTCCTGATGAAATCACGCTGTTTTGCCGTTCAGATTCCGTCTGGACGTGCTGTTGGGCAGGGTCAGACAGAAAATCCTGGCCGGACGAAATCACGCCCGATAACGCCTGGAATACCTTATCCGATTTAACGCTGCTTCCCGGCGGTAAAACGATCTGGCTGAAATTGTCACAGACGCCGCCGACGCTGCTCAAGCTTTGCCGCGCGCAGCCCTGGTCAGCCGCTGACTGCGCCTGGATTGATCCGCTGCGCTTTCTCGCCTGCGCTCATGCCAACGCCTTCGGGCAGCTTCAAAGCCGGCATCATGAAATCCGCGTTTTTCATCAGATCCTGGATCAGATTCCCACGCACTTATGGATCGCGGATGCCAAGACGTATGAAATTCTATTTATGAATCGGGCGATGAAAGCAGCTTTTCAGCTGGATTCTCCCGAAGGTCAGCCGTGCTGGAAAATCCTTCAGCGTGAAATGAATGGCCCCTGCCGCTTTTGTCCTCTGCCGGATCTGCTTTCTCAGTCAAAGACAGCCCTGCCGCAGAAACAGGGGATCAGATAAACACGCTAAACCAGCGCATCTATTGCAATCATGATAGTCTGATCCCCTGGATCGACGGACGGCTTGTCCATTTTCAGCATGCGATCGACGTCACGGAATCCCACCGTCTGCGATTGGACGCCGATACCGACGCCTTGACACTGATTCCCAACCGGCGGGCTGGTCTGCGCAAGCTGGAAGAACTGCTTGAACAGGTCGGACAAGGCGAGCTCAGCATGACGGCGGCGATGCTGGATATCGACCAGCTTAAAATGGTGAACGATCAATTCGGCCATTTGGAAGGCGATCTTTTAATCTGCCAGATCAGCCGGACGATCGCGTCCCTGCTTCCCCAGGAGGATTTGTTTTTCCGGCTGAGCGGCGATGAGTTTATCCTCGCTTTCGTCAATCAGACGACGGATATCGGATCCGCCTTACTGAATCAGGCTCAGCAGCGGCTGCGTCAATGGGGAGAAACGGAAAAGAAAGCCTACCGCTGCAGCTTCTGCTTTGGATTGATTCCGGTCAATGCCGGCACCCAGCTATCCTGCAGCACGCTGCTCTCACAGGTTGACGACGCGATGTATACGCAGAAGCGGCTGCTTCACATCCAACTCAAGGAATCGGAAAAAGCGCAGATGCAGCTTGCCGATTATCATGGGGAAGTTTCATTCCGCTACGATTCCGCTTATTTATATGATGCGCTGGTGGAAAGCACCGACGATTATATCTTTATCAACAACATGCACGACGATGTGTTTCGTTATCCCCAGGCGATGGTTGAAGAATTCGGCCTGCCCGGTCAGATTGTACGCAACGCCGCGGCGGTGTGGGGTGAAAAGGTGCATCCCGACGACAAAGCGGCATTCTTGGAAGCCAACCAGATCATTCTGGACGGCCGCGCCACCTCGCATAATGTCGAATACCGCGCCCTGAACCAGCGCGGGGAATGGGTATGGGTCCGCTGCCGCGGCAAGGTCATCTTTGATGATAATGGAAATCCCGTGCTGTTTGCCGGGTTGATCTTCAACCTGAGCCGGAAAAACAAAACTGATCGGATTACCGGTCTGTTCAATAAAATGGTCTACCGGGAGGAAGCGCAGCGGCTGTTAAGCCGGCGTCCGGATACGCCCTTAGCGATCATGCAGCTGGGATTGGATGATTTCAGGCACGTCAACGATTTATACGACCGCAGCTTCGGCGACGAAGTCCTGCGCATCAGCGCTCAGCGGATCATGAGCCTGCTTCCGGAAAACGCCGAAGTTTACCGGCTGGACGGCGACGAGTTCGGCATTTTGATCAGTGGTTGTCAGACTGAAGAAATCCGCAAAATCTATAAAAAACTACAAACTGCCTTTGATCAGCAGATGATCTACGAAGGCCAGCGCTACTATTGCACCCTTTCAGCCGGCTGCGCGGTTTATCCGCAGGACGCCAAAGTTTTTTTAGAGCTGGTCAAAGCGGCCGGCTACGCGCTGGAGCAGGCCAAGCTCAATGGAAAAAATCGGCTGGAATTTTTCACCCGGCAGATCCTGGCGCGCAAAATCCGCTCCCTGGGCATTATTGAAAAGATGCGCGAATCCATAGCGCAGGAATATGCCGGATTCTTTCTCATGTATCAACCGCAGGTCAGCGTCACAACCGGCCAGTGGATTGGCTTTGAGGCGCTGGCCCGCTGGCAGAAGGCGCCGTATGGCTATGTTCCGCCTGACGAATTCATCCCGTTATTGGAAGAAAGCGGCATGATCGTTCCAGTCGGCCGATGGATTTTCCGGCAGGCTTGTGAAAAATGTGCACAATGGTCCAATCGGGAACCGGCGCTGACCATGAGCATCAATTTATCCTACCTGCAGTTGACGGAACCCGATTTCATTGATTATATGCAAGAGACACTCGCCGCAACGCAGGTCGATCCGCACCGGATCATTGTTGAAATGACGGAATCGGTGATCGCCTCGCGCGCTCATGCCTTAGAACATCTGTTCCAGCGAATTCATGATCTGGGAATTCGGATTGCGATGGATGATTTCGGTACCGGATATTCCAGTCTGGAAATGCTGAAGAAGATGCCGGCGGATATCGTGAAGATAGACCGGGCCTTCGTGCACGACGTCGACGCCAGCAATTTCGATGAATCGTTTATTCAGTTCATCGTGGCAATCTGCCACAAAGTCAACATTGAGGTTTGTGCCGAAGGGGTGGAAACGGAAGCTGAATTCCAGATCTTATATCCGATGAACGTCGATACGATCCAGGGGTATTATTTTGGCAAGCCAATGCTTGAGAATGAAGTCGAGCAAAAGCTCCGTTTGATGGAAAACGCCGAATCCGGCGGGATACGGTAAGAACGGCTGATCCGGGCTGGACGATGTGCGGACGGATTGGAAGCCAGGCGGAAGCAACGCTTCCATTCTGTTTCGCTTTCGTGCCCGGCAGGAGTATGCTTTTCTTAATTCAGCTGGCATAATCGAGATAATGAAAACAGGGTTAAGTCCCTGTTTTCATTTGCGGTCGTTCTTCTTTTCCGGATCAATTTCCCCTGGCGATCAAGCGGGGCATCGTAAACTGTCCGGCCGCCAGTGTCAGCGTCTATAATCGTCCCTGCCGAAAAGTTTCGATCATCTGATGGCCAAGACTTAACGGATCCGGATTTTCCGGAATTTCTTCCGGTTTCATCCAGCGGGCAGCGGCAATTTCCTCCGCCTGCAGCGTAAGCTGCGGACTGCCGTCCAATTCAGCGGTAAACGCCATCATCTGCGTCGAGGAAAACGCCCAGGGTTGTGAACCATAATAGCGCAGGTTCTTCACTCGCAATCCGACTTCCTCCGCGACTTCCCGCACTACCGCCTGTTCCAGCGTTTCGCCGATTTCAACGTAGCCGGCAACCAGGGCCATCCGCCGCCCTGTCGAATGGCCCTGCACGACAAGCAGCCGGTTCTGGCTGCGGTCGATCACCGCCGTGATCACACAGGGCGAGATCTGCGGATATTCGACATGGCCGCAATGCGGACAAACGCGGGCCCGTTCCCGCTGACTGTCGCATAACGCGTAGCCGCAGACACCGCAAAAGCGCCGGCTTTTCCGCCAGCGCTGCAGCTGAAGCGCGGTAATTCCGGCCATTGCCAGTGAATTCGGCTTCAGCTCACGGAATCGGGCTGCAGGGATCCACTCCAGAGAAGGCAGCTCTAACGCAGTTTCATTTAAAAAATAGGCCTCTTCATCAATTCTGAACAGATAAACCAACGACTGCGCCGCCGCTGCTGAAAACGGCAGTTCCGCAAACTGGGGAAAGTCCAGCCCGGCTGGCCGCCGGATCATCGCAGCCTGATCGTTCTGAAACGTCAAAATTCGGTCGGTTGCCCGGGGCGTCCGGGGTTCGTATTGATTGTAAAAGTGATGCGGATTGATTTCTTCGATCATGATTGCCTCCTGAGTATCATCAGGATTATATCATATTCATCCCAAAAAAGGCGTTACCACCAGAAAAAGACCCGCGGGCCGCGCAGCTGCAGCGTCGCGGCAGACGCCAGATGCAGCGACAAACGAAGCTGTTCCGCCCCCGCCGGGATAGGGCGGCTGTGATATTTCCATTGCCAATCCGGGCCGGCGATCAGGGAAATTTGTTCTTCCTTCACCAGCCTTCCGTTCTGTTTCTGATACCGCAGCCTGATCTGAACCGGCACCCTGCGGTTCGCCCGCATCCAGGCGCTCAAATGCAGCTCGCTGCGGTCTTTGACCCAGATCGGCAGCGCATAGTTCAGCTGTGTGTTTCCATTGCGTCGGGTATGCGACATCACGCACGCATGATAGCCCTGAGTTGCCGGGTCCTGCCAGCGGACATTTCCCTCATGCGTGAAATATAACAGGGAATCGTCAGGACCGGGACGAAACTGCGCGTTGTGCAGATGATTCATCATAATGAGATCCTCCTTTAGAAATCCATGATTTCCTATCCCATCGTATGATCGCCGGATCATTCCTTCTAAGCGATTCGCCGTCCGCCAACAGAAAAAGATCGCGAAGTTCCGCGATCCGTTCTTTCTTCCGTTTTTCCCAGCGACGATGGCGCTATGGCTTGATATAGGCAAAACCGGCCTGCTGCTTTTGAGCCAGCTCAATAACCCCAACGGGAACCACCAGCGTCTTTTCTATCAAATCCTTTGGGTCCAGCGCCTGAGCCCGCAGAGCATTATGACAGGCCGCAAAGACAACGCCTTCCGCTTTAGCCTGCGCCATGATGACATAGAGCGAATCAGACAGAATCCCTGGCAGATATCCCCGAACGGCCGGGCCGTTGGCCAGCACCTCAATTTCATAGTCCTTTTGATTGTGCTGCAGCCAGTCCAGCATGTTGCGGACATTGCCCAGCGCCATCGCCCAGGCCTCCATCGCATCGACATGATAAATCACTTTCATGCTTTCGCCTTCCTTCTGTGTTCTATTGTATCACAGTCGAAGTCAAAGCCGGCAAAGTTGCATTACGCAAGGAAAAATCAAGCCTTGCAGTTTTTGATATGGGCTTTCAGCTTCTTCATCGCCCAGTCGTAATGGCTGGACGTACAGCTGATGAAATAGGATCCCAGCGTGCTGCCGCCGACCCAGGCATAGATGCCCTTGGCAAACAGCTGCTCGTTGGTGAAGGTTTCGGCCAGCGCCATGACAGCCTTATGCGACTGATCCAACTGTTTCCTGGCCTGTTCCAGCGTCGTTGCCTGATGTTTTTTCCAGAAGCCGACATTCATCACGCCGTAGGTTTTCCAGTTATAGGGTTCAGGGATAAACGGCCTGGCCTCGCCTTTTTGATTTGCGTCAACCCAGTTTAAGAGCAGCTGATGCCATTCATAGAGGTGAATCAATACATCTTTCAAGTTCTGATCCCGTTTCCAGTGCGCTTCCTTTTTCTTTTCGTCATGCTCAAAATGGAACGGCGTATTCAATTCAGTTTCCGTCATGGTATCGATCAGGTTCAGCAGCTTTTCATAATTGGTATCCGCAGCGAGAATCAAGTCTTGTTTCGTTGTTGGCCGGCTCATCGTATTTCCTCATCCGTTCCTGCCCTAAAGCTCAGGGAACGCTTTCTATTAGTAAGTTTATCATACAATATGAAAGTTGACATCTGTCTGTCAGATTCAAATGAAAATCAGGAAAATTTATCCCCGATTCTTTATTCTTTCATTCGGCCGTTTATTTCGGATTTTTCTTAATCCGATTTCTTTCATCCCGCAGTTCTGTTTCTTTTCAAATTCATTGACTATCAGCTTGAAAAAGGAAAGACCCTGCGGTCTTCCCGCAAGGTTGTTTCTGCTGGGCAGCCTCACGCCGCCAATCTCGGTTTCCTTTCATCGGTGGTCAACAAAAGGCCTTCTTTTATCTGAAAATTATCACAGCTCCGATCCCCGGCTGGCAATCACCTTCTGATACCAGGCAAAGGAATCCTTCTTAAACCGGTTGCCCGTACCTTTTCCGTGATCATCCAGATCGACGTAAACGAAGCCATAGCGCTTGCTCATCTCTGCCGTTCCGGAGCTGACCAGATCGATTGGGCCCCATGGCAGATAGGCCAAGACCTTCACCCCATCCTGCAGCGCTTCGCTGACCGCCTGGATATGCTGACGCAGATAGTCGATGCGGTAATCGTCGTGCACCGTCCCACCGACAAAAACATCCTCATAGCCGAAGCCGTTCTCCGCGATCATGATCGGCTTCTGATACCGGTCCCAATACTGGCTGAGCGCGTTGTACATCCCCAGCGGATCAATCGTCCAGCCCCAGGCGTTCGCCTTTAAGTAGGGATTCTCGCTGATCGAAGCCGGGTCCATCGTGTTCTTCTGCGAATCGAGCGTGCGCGAATAATAATACGAGAACGCCAGGAAATCCAATGTATTTTCTTTTAACAGCGCCTTATCCGCTTCCGTAATGTCCACGTGAATGTCATTTTCCTTAAAGTAGCGCAGCATGAAGCCCGGATACTCCCCGC
Organism: Holdemania sp. Marseille-P2844; assembly: GCF_900120005.1. Classification (GTDB taxonomy): domain Bacteria; phylum Bacillota_I; class Bacilli_A; order Erysipelotrichales; family Erysipelotrichaceae; genus Holdemania. The sequence continues at coordinate 444,539 of NZ_LT635452.1, read as the reverse complement.
GCAGCGGCACATCGGCATAGAAATACTGCATCCGGATCCGCTTCATCGCAAACACAATGTCCTCCGGCCGGCAGGTCGCCGGATAGTAGGTGCAGTCCGCCAGCATGATGCCGATTTGAATATTGGGATTGATCTTCTTCGCATACGCCTTGATTTGGGCATTGCACAGGAACTGATGATGAATCGCGATATACTGATCCTCGATCAGATTCTCGGTTTTATCCCGCAGAATTCCCAGCGACTTAAACGAACAATACTGAACCAAGTTCGTCTGGTTAAACGGAATCCAGTATTTGACGAGATAGCCGTAGCGGTCTAACAGCACCTTGGCATAGCGCACCATGAATTCAATCAGCTGCGGATTCTTGAAACCGCCGTATTCTGTCAATAGCGGCAGCGGGATATCGTAATGAAACATCGTGACGATCGGCTCCATGCCGGCGTCGATCACCTCGCGGATCACCCGGTCGTAAAATTGCAGGCCCTTTTCATTCGGCTCCCGCTCATCCCCGCGGGGAAAAATCCGCGGCCACGCGATCGAAAACCGGAAGCTGTTCATGCCCATTTCCTTCATCAGCGCAATGTCTTCCTTATAGCGGTAATAGAAGCCGTTCCCATAACGTTTCGGATAGTACCCTTCCTGATCGGCAACAGCCGCCGCCAGGGTCGCGCTGGTATGTTCGTTTTCCACCAGCTTCTTCCGGTAGCGGATCCGGTCCAGCTGATCGTTGTATAGATGGATGTCCGACGTGGACAGACCGCGTCCCTCTACATCGTAAGCCCCTTCGATCTGACAGGCCGCCGTTGCGCCGCCCCACAGAAAGTCCTGCGGAAACTTATATTTTTCTTTTTCCATCGGGTTTCCTCCTGTTTTGAATTACTGCGGACCAACGATCAGTTCGTACAGCTCGATCAGCCGCTTGATCTGGCTGACCTCACACATCGTCGTCATCAAATGATCCTGGGCGTGAGTAAACAACAACGACGGCGCGTGCGCCAGGCCGCGGGCTTCCTCCTGAATCACCAGCGTCTGAGCCTGGTGCGCTTTCAGGATACCTTCGGTTTCCGCTTGTTCCATTTTTGCGTAGGCTTCTTTGAATTTCTTTTCTTTGGCCAGCTGAAACGCTTCGTCCGCCAGGGTTTTCGCGCTGCCCGAATGCAGGATAATCTGCATCGCCACCTGATTTAAATCAATTTCTGAAACCTCCGTCGGTTCCAGCGGTTCCTCGTTTGAATATGTCATCATGTCGATCCTTTCTTTATGAAAATAGTCGGAGCTTGAAGTTATATCAGCCTTCCGGATGAAGGGATTGCCGGTCAGTTCCGCAGATTTAGCCGTTGAGCGCTTCACTCTGTTCCTCGGCGATCCGCTGTTTCTCATAGACCTTGAAGAATGGATACCAGGTTGCCAGATAGATCAGGAATAATACGACGTAGACCAGAATCGCCCGCAGATCCTCGGTGATCATCACGCTTGAAAGCGGCGCGGGAATCTGACCGACCTGAATCATTTTGGACGGGATATTCAATAACCCGCTGCGCATCGTAAACCAGACGACCAGCGGCCCGGTGATCGCATTGATCCACATCGGCACCATCAACAGCGGGTTCATGACGATCGGCGCACTGTACATGATCGGCTCGTTAATATTGAAGATCGAAGGCAGAATCGTCAGCCGGCCGACCGTTTTCAGGCTTTTGGATTTCGAAAAGCACATCAGCAGATTCAGCGTCAGCGTTGCACCCATGCCGCCCATCGTGATCAGACCGGCCGTAAATACCGCTTCGTTGGTCGCGATGTTCATCGGCGCCAGCCCGGCTTCCACCGCGGCGATGTTGGCAGCGATGCCGGCCATGAAGATCGGCGTTTTCACGCCGTTCCACAGCCAGTGCGAAATGCCCAGCGTATAGAAGAACGTCATTAAGAAGATCAGCAGCACGAAGCCCGGCAGCGTCTGACCGAAGTTCTGGATCGGCGAGAAGGCCAGCAGCACCAATGCGAACAGATCAATATTCAGATAGAACGTTAAGAAGACGGTCAGGCCGATCGAGGTGATGATCGGAATAATATTCTGAACCCAGCCGATCACAAAATCCGGCAGGCTGGAATCGCCCAGCGGATTGAGTCTGCCGACCAGGTGGAACAGAATCGACACCATGTAGCCGGCCGCGATGCCGACGATGATGCCGGTTGGGCCGAAGCGGTTGAACTCGACGCTAAACATGCCGTTGGCGTCGATGACCGGCTTGATAAACATGATGAACACGGAAATCGCGGTTAATCCGGCATTGATCGTATATTGGGTATGGCCGAGCTTCTCCATCATCTGGTTGGCGACCATGAAGGCGGTCAGCAGCCCCAGCATGCCGAAGGAGAAGTTGATGATGCGGATGAAGTTCGGCAGCGCCGGAATGGTCGAGCGCAGAACATTATACAGATGGATGCAGGATCCGGTCAGAATAAACGGGATGATCTTCTGCATCGAACTGGATAAGGCGGCGACGACTGGTTTCTGTGAGAACTTGTTCATCGTTGGCGTAAAGGAATTCGTCAGCCAGTTCATAAATCGTTTCATATTTTTTCCTCCCCTGGTGAAATCAATGGTTTTCCTGTCGGTTCTGATGCAGCTTTACCGCCAGCTCGATCAGCTTTTCGCCATCCAGACTGCCGTAGACCTTCTGCGGAATGACGCCGACCGCAACGTTGTAGGGCTTAGCCAATTCCGTGAATTTAGCCTTGAAGTTTTCATAGTGCGGGGCCAGCAGCAGGACGTTGATCTTCGGCAGATACAAGACCGCCTCGGTTTCGCTCTTGGCTTCAATTTTTACGTTAAGGCCTTTTTTCTTAGCGACCTTACGCGCGCCCTGAGCCAGAAAGCCGCTGGACAAGCCAGCGCCGCAGCACAATAAGACTTGAATGGGTTCCATATTTTTTCTCCTTCCCTCACTCGCAAATTCATTATAATTTGTCTGTCCTTTCCCCTCAACCAGTCCTTTGCCCGCTGAGGTGCATGTCCGACAGCTCAGGCCAGGACCTCTGCACCCTGCGGTGAAGGGGAATGAATTGAACAAGAATATCTTTACCTTTATAATAAGATCATAGGAAAAAGGCCGGTGAGAGTGTGACGATCAACAAAAAGAAAAATCTGATTCTTTATTTATGGGAACAGAACGTCCCCTGCACGGCCGCCGAGCTGGCCGACGTCTTAAACGTCTCCGTCAGAACCGTTAAAATGTACGTCAAGGAGATCAACGCGCTTGCGCATCATAAGGTGGTGCTCTCCTCCAACAAGGGATACACTGCATTGAAAATCAGCGACCTGTCATTTCTGGATGAACCGCAGACTTTCGCGATGAGCTATGCAGAACGTTCCGTCTATATCATTAAGAAAATTCTGATCGAACACCGGCCGCTCAATACCTTTGATCTGTGCGACGAATTGTTTATCAGCTATTCGACGCTGAAAAGCGACCTGGCGAAAATGAACACGCTGTATCAGAGCTTTCACGTGCACTTTTCGACGCAGAACGATCTGATTCAGATTCAAGGTTCGGAGAAAGACAAGCGCACCCTGCTTTCAAGCATCATCCGGCAGGAAACGCACAGCCGGATTCTGGATCTGGACACGCTGAAACAGTCGTTCAGTCCCACGGAAATCGAAAAGATCTCGCAGATTCTCAACGATTTTTTCAAGCAGGGGACGTACAATCTAAATAACTTCTCCTATACCAATCTGCTTCTGCATTTTGCGATTCTGATCGAGCGGGTGAAAACCGGCAATTCTTTATCGGAAATCCGCGAGATCATGACGAAAAATCCGGACGAGCTGGCGTTGGTCAGACAACTTTCCGACCGGATTGAGCAGGATTTCAGTATCACGCTGAACGCCTGTGAAAAAAATGAGATTTATATCTTTTTTAAGACGAATATCAATTATCTGGTCGATTCCAATTATGACAAACTGCGGGAAGTAATCGGCGAAGATGTGCTGGACGTGATCGTGAAAATCATGGCGGAGGTTTCACAGCTGTATTCGATCGACCTGAAGCATGAGAGCTTTATCATCCCGTTCGGCCTGCATATCAAAGCGCTGATCACGCGGGCTTCCTTAGGAAAATATAACCGCAACCCGCTATCGGAGAAAATCAAGCAGGATTGTCCGATCATCTATGACATCGCTATTTTTATCGCGCTGCGGCTTTCGGAGATTTACCAGGTTGCGATTGCGGAGGATGAGGTCGCCTTTATCTTCCTGCATGTCGGCACGGAAATCGACCGCCAGAATTCCTCGAACGATAAGCTGAAATGTGTCCTGTTGTGTTCCGATTATCTGGGTCTGGAAAAGAAGATCTATGATCAGTTGATGCAGGACTACGCCGATGAGATCACGATTGATGCCGTTGTTTCCAGCTATGAAGAACTGGAAAGACAAACGTTTGATCTGTTGATCACGATGATTCAGGATGAGCGGAATTATAACTATCCTTCGCTGTTGATTCTGCCGTTTCAGCTTGATAAACAGAAAAATGAGATTCGGGAGAAGATTTATGAAATTCAGCAGACGAAAAAGAAAGAGCTGATTTTTAATCATTTCGATCATTACTTCCATCCGGAGCTGTTCTTTGTGACCGAAGATGGAAGCCGGGAAGACGTCATCCAACAGGTCTGCGATAAAATGGAGGCACTCGGCTATGTTTCCGCTTCGTTCAAATCGTTTGTCAAAAAGCGGGAAAACGCGTCATCCACAGCCTTCGGCAGCATCGCGATTCCCCATTCGGTGCACATGGACGCCTATCAGACCAAGATCGGGGTGGCGGTCAGCCGCGGCGGAATAACCTGGGGAAGCAATCTTGTCAACGTCATGCTTCTGATCGCGATCAATAAGTATGACAAGCAGATTCTTCTGACGATCAATGAATCGATTTTGTCCTTGTTTGAGAACCCGGAAATTCTCAGCCGGGTAAAAAATACGTCCAGCCTGGCGGAGTTCAAAGCAATCCTCCTGCCGAATCTCTAGAACCCGAAATTTCAGGCTGATGAAAACACAGAGAGAAGAATGAGGGTTATTATGATCATCTGAACAAATTTCATGAAAGTCTGGCAGCGAAGAAAAATCCCGGCGAAAAGATCTCTGGAACTTTTTCAAGAAAATAAAGTTTCTTTCGCCACCGAGATCGCGGCTCGAATCAGACTATTCAAAGAGATGCCATTTCGATGATTCACCCATGACTGTCTGGAGGACAACTGCGATTTCCGGGCTGATGTCATCTTTTTCCAACGCAAAAAAAGCGAGGTAAAAACCGGAAGCTGGCTCCCTGTTTACAAGCAGGAATTCCATGCCTCCGGCATTTTAAACGATATTATTTTGTTTGCGAGCCATGCCAGTTTTGAGCGGCGAGCACAATCAGATCTTTGGCCAGATCCAGACCGATCGAACTGTTGATCATCAGATCGTAGGACCCGCTGTCGCCCCAGTTTTTATCCGTGTAATACTCATAATAAGCCTTGCGCTCCTTATCCGTCCGCAGCACCAGCGCTCGGATATCGCGTTCCTTGCGGTTATAAAACGTCTTGACCCGTTCGATCCGGTCCGGCAATGGCGCGTTGATGAAAACGCTCAGAATCTCCTTGTCCCGTAAAACATAATCTGCGCACCGGCCGACGATCACGCACGGCTGCACCGCCAGCTGCTGGATGATTTCGGACTGCGTCATAAACACCTGAACGTCGATCATCTGCGTTAAACTGAACAATGGATTGCTCAGCACGGAACGCTTTCTTTCTTCATTTCTGACGACTTCCTCTGAGAATCCCGTCTGTGCCGCGGTCATCGAAATGACCTCTTTGTCATAATACGGAATTTTCAGCTCCTCCGCCACCTTGCGCGCAACGTCCCGTCCTGCCGATCCATATTGACGGCTGACGGTGATGATAGGTAATGTCATGCCTCTCTCCCTCGCTTCCCTCACTCTTGATGATTTCATTGTAACAGGGAGGCAATGATTGTCAACAAAAAGAAAAGACCCGCTTTGCAGCAGATCTCCTGTGATCAATCAGACATTTCTGAAGCTGAACAAATTTACGCCGGATCTTTCGGTTTTCCTTTTTTTCCCGCAGCTGGACGCCGTTTCGGCTTCTCGTTTTTTTCCAGTTCCTGGCGGAAGTAATTCAGAATCTTCTCCAGACTTTCAATCATGACTTCCTCTTTTTCCAGATCCAGATCGACGATGCAGCTGTCGACCATTTCCTCATGGAACCGATGATGAATCCGCAGCACCTCGTTCGCCTTGGCCGACAAAAGCAGCCGCACGACGCGCTTGTCCTGCAGATCCTTGCATTTCATGATATACCCTTTGCGCACCAGCGAATTCACCGCAACGCTCAGCGTGCCCGGCGTGACCATCTGCAGCCGCGCGACATCGCCCAGTGTCTTGGTTTCGCTCTTTTCCACATTCTCCAGAATATGAACTTCCGTCATGGAAAGCGTGACACCCTGATGCTTCATATACTGTTCTTCAATAAATAAAATATGGTTAAATACTTCAACCAGCAAACCATTAACTGTCTCGCGAACACGATTCATGATGCCACCCCCGTCGTGTTCATTGTAGCCTTTTCATTTAGTCTCTGTCAAGGTTTATCCGCGCTTTATTCCTGCTTGATCAACTGATTTCGAAGCTTTTGGATAATTCGTTTTTCTAACCTTGAGATATATGACTGCGAGATTCCCAACTGATCGGCAATGTCCTTCTGCGTCAGTTCCTCATGGTTGATGCCATAACGCATTTCCAGGATCATCCGCTCGTTTTCTTTTAACTTGCTCATGGCTTTTAACAGCTGTCGCTTGTCTTCCTCGGCATAGAAACTTTCCGCAACGATATCGCCTTCCGTTCCCAAAATATCGGAGAGCAGCAGTTCGTTGCCATCGTAATCGACGTTGAGCGGCTCGTCGAATGAGATCTCGGTTTTCCGCCGGCTTTTCTTGCGCAAAAACATCAAAATTTCATTTTCAATGCAGCGCGAGGCATAGGTAACCAGCTTGATATTTTTATCCCGCTTAAACGTGTTGACGGCTTTGATCAGACCGATCGTCCCGATACTGATCAGATCCTCCATGAAAATCGGATTGGTTTCATAACGCTTGGCGATGTAGACGACCAGACGCAGATTGTGCTCGATCAGCGTATCGCGGGCCTGTTGATCGCCATTTTCCAGTGCGATCAGCGCGGCTTCCTCCTCATCGCGGGCAAGCGGATGCGGCAGAACGTCGTTACCTTGAATAAAGTGAACCTGACGACTTCGTTTTCCGAACAGAAAAGCCTTTAATTTGAATAACCAACGTTTCATTCTATCTGTAACCTGTAAACAGCGTGACGTTCAGCAATGTATCGTAACCGCAGCCATCCAGCGCTTCGCTGGATGCCAGCCAGACCGGCTGGGCACATCCGCCCTGAATCTGCAGCGAAGCGCTGATCGCCGCCACATCCCGGACACCCGCAACGGTTTCCACCGGCAGCGGGCGAGCTGGATCCCAGTTGAGCTGCCCCTTGACTTCGCGGGTGCAGAAAATCAGCGGGCGGCCTTCGATGACGGCGCTGTTGCCCGAATCCAGATAACCGGAGAGCGCCAGTTCACACGCGCCCGCCTGCAGCGTCACCGGATACAAAAACGCGGTTTCCGCTAGCCCCCGGCCCAGTTTACGCTGAAGGATAAAATCCCACGCCAGCAGCATCCCGGCCGCAATCGTCCATTGCCAGCACGAAGCAGGCAAAAACAGCTGGAAATGCACAAGCGATCCTTGCCACAGCTTCATTAATCCGAATTCGATCAGAAACCGCATGCCCCAGGCAAAGGCCGACGCCTGCATTCCAAATGAGAAAACGATCAGAACGCTGATCAGCTCGCTCAGGGCGCAGAGCCAGACCGCGCCGTCAAACCAGCACAGACAGGCAGCCAGCGGCGCCAGTGGGCACAATATCAGAATTCTTCTCAGGCGGACCGGACGCCGGCACAGCCACGCCGAGGTCAGCCAGACTGAGCCGTTCAGGATCGTTCCCAGAATCACGGTTACTTCCACATAACTGTTCACGCTTTTCTCCTTTCTCTACGTTCTATGATAGAAAAAGCAGCAGGCAGTTTTTGTCGTTTTGCACGCCCCGTCTGTGAAAGTTCATTTCGCTTTTATGCCGATTGACGAATTGTTCAGCACTTGTTCTTCCTCCTGAAAGCAGCGGCGGCCAACAAATCCATCCGATTCATGCCGCCTCGCTGCATGTAATGCACAGCCCTGACTGGACGATCTGTGATTGATGCGGCCGCCATTCCAATTCCATCCTCCAGTCTCCTTCAGCAATTTTTCCCGGCCCGCGTGCGCTGTACCACGCAAAAGATCAGCCAGCCCAAAATTCCGCCCAGCGTATTCATGATCAGATCGTCGATATCGGCAGACCGGCCGATAAAATACTGCAGGATTTCAATCGTCAAAGAATACCCCATAAGCCAAATCAGACAGACACGCCACTTGCGGAACTTCGGAAAACAGACCGGCGCCAGAAATCCCAGCGGAACAAACATTGCGATGTTCAGCAATAATTGTTCGATCATCCGGGCAACCCCCATCTGATACGTTTCCTGAATCCAGACAAAGGGAACGACGTTGATCAAATGCACCGGCGGATGAAAGGCAGAGGGCCCGAATAAAATAAGATCCAGTCCTACCGTCGCAAAGAATACCAGAAGAGCATAGGATGCCCCTGCCCAGATCAATCCTTTGCGCACCTTTGTCAAATCCTTGCGCCGACGAATGCCGCGCGTCAGAAATCCGGCGATCAGGCAGGAAAGCGGCAGGCCAATTATGGTGATTCCAATGACCATTCCCATAGTTCTCAAATCCCTTCTATAAACATAATTCTGAAATTTTAGTATACCCTGAAAATCAAGATTTGAAATGACGGACAGCTTGAATAGAAAGTGACAGTTTATTCACTTAAGACCCATTGCAAAAGCTGAAAAAAGGAACGGTGCTCACCGTTCCCTGTAATCTATTCTTCGTCTTCCGTTTCCAGCAGACCATAACCTCCGCTGTTGCGCTTATAAACAACGGCGATGCTGTCGGTTTCTTCATCAGTATAGATAAAGAAAGAATGACCGAGCATTTCCATCCGCATGATCGCTTCTTCCAGATCCATACGCTGCGCCTTGACCGTCTTGGTTCTGACCGCAATATCGCCCTGATCCAGCTTTCCATTGTCCTGTTCGACAAAGCTCAGCGCCAGCTTTTCACGATGCCTGCGGGACAGGCGGGTCTTCTGACGACGAACCTGATCTTCCAGCTTATCAATCGCCAAATCGATCGCCGCATATAAATCTTCATGTTCGACTTCTGTTCTCAAGATCCCGACTTTGGTAGGGATCGTGACTTCAATTTTCTGTGTGAGAGGATAAGTGCGGACAACAACACGGGCTCTTGTTTCAGGATCGATCAACAGGTATTTGTCCAGAAAGGACAATTTCTTTTCGATCTTCTGCCTCATTGCTTCCGTGATGCTGACATTTTTTCCGACAATCTCAAATTTCATGGATAATTCCTCCTTTGATGTACCTTTAGTATAAGCGGATTCAAAGAAAAAAATCAGTCTTTAAACGCCGGCTCTTTCATGTTATACTGAAAGCAGTAAGGGCTGATTTCAGTAAATCAGCCCTTTTTTTAACATTCTATTGTTTCAACGTTTGCCGTAAGACCCGCAAGGCGTTGTCATAACCGATCGCCTGACATTCCGCTTCCGAAAAGCCCTGTACCCGCAGGCCTTGAATCAGATTCTGTGCCTGAAGGGCGCTGGTCAGATCGCGGCCCATCGACGTCGCGTGATCCTCAAAGAAATCCATGAAATCAAAGCCAACGGCCAGATGCTCTACGCCGACCAGATCGGCAATGTGACGGCCGTGCGCCGCCAGATGCAGCGCATCCTGATGTTCTGGATTGGAATCAATGAAGTTCCTCGCGGCATTCAGGCCGATCACGCCTCCCTTCGCGGCGATCGCCATGATCTGTTGATCAGTCAGGTTGCGGTGTACTTCGCACAATGCGCGGGTGTTGGAATGAGTGGCGATCAACGGACCGCGGACCACTTCCACCATATCCCAGAACGTTTTCTCATTGGTATGCGATACGTCGAGAATCATCCCCAGCTCGTCCATTTTTCGAACAGCCTTGCGGCCTTCCTCGGTTAATCCTCGGGTAACGGTACCTTTCACGCCGGTCGCCAGTGCGTTTTCATCATTCCAGCACAGCGAGGCAATGCGCACGCCCTGATCATAGAGCCACTGAATTTTTTCTTCAGCCTGATCCCGGATTCCGCACATGCCTTCAACCGTCATCACAACCAGCGGCTTGCCGGTTTCTTCCAGATCAGCTTTGGATTTTACCCAGGTGACGGCATCGAGGTTTTCTTCGATTTCCTGCCGGACTGCAAGCACCATTTTCTGCATCCGATCCCAGTCCTCCGAGCCTTCAAAATAACTGGCGATCCCAACGCCGAGCACTTCGCCCTTCAGCAGCTTCGGCAAATGTTCTTCTCTCAATACATGGGTTCTTCCTTGTTCGTGCTTGCGCAGAATGTCCCAGCCGATATCGGCGTGCAAATCAAAAATTTTCATCTTCAATCCCCTTTCCGGCGGCTGTCGCCGCTTCTTTTTGTTGATGACGGACTTCCCATTCCGCCAGCTTCTTTTTCAATCCGTTCATAACGATAATCATGGAATAGGTGTCCAATCCGCAGTATTGAAGCAGATGATCACGAATCGCCTGATGATCGGACTGATCGTTATTTTGATCAAGATTCCGCCATTGGACGACGGCGTCCATGCCTTGATGGATGTCGAGATCCTGATAAGTCAGGTTTTCATCAAACAGCGGCAGCAGTGTTTTCAAGGAATAATAGCCGCGCATCCGCGTGTCGTAGAACAGACCGGCCTGGAAGGGAAAGGCCAGATCGACCATGCGGGCATAAATCTTCATCAGCGGTTTCGCGCGTTTAGGAAACCGGGCGGCCAGCTCCTGAAGCCGGATCTTTTCCGCGCCTTCGGCATTGTAGGCGATCACGCTGCCCTTTGGCGGCAGATCTTGTAGCAGCTTCTCGACAAAATCTTCCCGGCAGTCGTGCACGCCGATAAACTCGCGATGGGTCAGCGTCCCGTCTGCTTCTAAAATATGCAGCGAATACTGAAAGGGCAACACCTGATAGCTGCGCATTCCTTCATATGGCGGCACAGCATAGGTTTCCCACTCAAAGTCGAGGAAGCAGTATGGGTATTGCAGAGCGCCGTCGAGCCAGGTTTTCAACCCAAAATAGTCAATGTAACAGCCGCCATTCTGAGCGGCTTTGATCTGAGCGAATTGTTGGCGGGTCCCTTCAATCCGATCAAGGTCTGCGTCCTGCAGCTTTAACCGGCCTTCCGCTGCCATCTGATTTTTATATTGAGATGAAACCAGCGTCAGGATTGAATCAGGATCGAGTTCTTTTTCTTCCGGGAAGCAGCGTTCGTAGTAAACGCATTTATTACGGCGCGTGCAGCGGTTGGTTTTCACAGATTCAGGTTCTTCCAGCTCAAGCATCCGCTCCATTTCGTCAAGCATAGGCTGGACTTCAATCTTCTGCTTTTCGATTGCTTCTGAAAGCCTTCGGGCCGGACGTCCGGCTTCGTTATAAAACCGATCGGAAATAATAAAGAGTTCCTGGGGATCTAATTCTTTCCCCCGGATATAATCGGGATTGAGATGGATCACAGAAAGGGAATTCACCGCAAGGCCAAGGTTTTCCAGCACCCAGACGCTTAGCATATAACTAAATGCTTCGTCTTCTTTAGGCAGATGGCCGCCATACAGAAAATAGACTTCCCAGCCGGCATCTGTTTTGTGAAGAAAGGGAATTTTGACACGCAGCTGATGGAATTCAAAGCGGGCGGATACCAGCCATTCTGATTCTTCCAGCGCTGTCATAGCCCGCTGCGGATCATCGCCGCGAACCCCCTGAAAGTATTCTTTAATTTCTAATTTCCGGCAGGCCAGCGCCGTTAAATCCTCATCCATCCTGACATAGGGAGAGAATGGCGGCGTCGGTTCTTTTTTAGAAAGCCAGAAATATTTCTGACATCGTTTAAATTTTTTACAATCGGAAGTATGAAACATGTATAATCACCTTTTTGATTATACCATTCCCCTCCGTGCAATCCAAGAAAAGTTGGATAAATCCCAGGTTTTCACAAATTTATTTCATTCCGGAATTTTCTCGGGAATTTAATCATTTAAGAGATGAGCTTAATAAATGTTTAAAATTAGCTTAAACGTCCTATCAACAGTAAAAAAGCACGGCTCCTCAGGCATGCCTTTTCCATACATCCATCTCAATGTTTCCAGTATATCACGGCTATTGTCCCCTCGAATATCCCAGATCTGTCTTTTCTTAATGAAAAAGGACGCTGCCAGGCAACGTCCTCCCTCTTATTCAACTTATCTTTATTCAATACAAAACTGGCCGTCGCGAAAGAAAACAACTTCCGAACCGTCCGCATGCACACCGGTGATCTGCATGTCGTCGCTGCCGAACATGAAATCGACATGGACCATTGAGAAATTACAACCCTTCGCTTTCATTTCATCTTCGCTCATCGACTGTGAGCCTTCCATATTCATCGGGTAAGCCCTTCCCAAAGCCAGATGACAGCTGGCGTTTTCATCAAACAAGGTGTTGTAGAACAAAATCCCGGATTGTGAGATTGGCGTATCGACGTCGATCAGCGCAACTTCTCCAAGATACGCGCTGCCTTCGTCAAACTGGATCAGACTGGCCAAGGCGGCTTCTTCTTCCTCGGCATGCCAGCGCACCGCTTTGCCCTCTTCAAATTCGATCCAGAAATTCTGAATCAACTTTCCCTGATAGCTGAGCGGCTTTGTCGCCTGAACTTTGCCGCGTACCCCGGTTCTTTTCGGCATTGTGAAATTTTCCTCGGTCGGCATATTGGGATTAAAGACCACGCCGCTTTGCGATTTTTCACAGCCGCCTTCCCAGAGATGGCCCTCGGCCAGCTCTACAATAAGATCCGTACCTTTCTGATTCTTAAAATGCAGCGCCGCAAACCGCTGGCGGTTCAGCCAGTCGTTGCGCTCAGACAACTGCCGGTTATGTTTTTCCCACAACGGGATCGGATCTTGTTGATCCTGAATCCGAACAGAAGCCAGGATCGCATCCCACAGCTTTTCCACTGCGGTGTCCGGCTGTTCCTGCGGAAAGACTTTCAGCGCCCATTCCGGATTTGGAATTGCGACGATCGACCACTGACCGAGATTGGCCATCGTGTAGTTCTGGAATTTTTCCAATGCTTTGCGACGCGCGGTGACGACCTGCTGGACCTTCTTTTGATCGACATCCTTCATGATGCCCGGGATGCTCGAGTCAATATGCAGAATGCAGTATCCGCGGTCGACAAATTCCTCTTCCCGCGCCATCAGCCAGTCTGGAACCCGCTGCAGCACCGGCGTTTCCGCGTACTGATAGTCCAGCTTGGTGATCTGATCATCGAGCCACTGCACGATGACCTCACCCGCTCCGGCACGATAGCCTTCCTCGACGCACATTCTGACAAACGGCGCTGAATCAACCTGCGCCTTAATTACCAGCAGCTGTCCTTTCTGGACATTGACGCCCAGCCGAATTGCCAGTTCGGCATATTGCCGCAGGCATTTTTCTGAAACCAAGGTTATTCCTTCTTTCTATGATGTTAGTTTCCGTGGGAGATCGGCAGCATCGCCGCGCCGATGATTCCTGGTTCTTCCAGCTTTGCCACTTCAAACAGGGTATCGCGCATCGGCACATGAACCAGGTTTTTGAAATTAGCGACAACTTTATCCAGGAATACATCCTTGGACTGCATCATGCCGCCGCCGATCACAAACATCCAAGGATCGGCAACATGGGCGATCACCGAGAACATTACAGCCAGATCGTAGGCCATATCGTCAACGACAGCCTGGGCCTGCGGATTGCCCTGCTTCGCCAAATCAAATACATCCCCGGCATGCCGGATCCGATCGCCGAACAGCGCTTTGCCCTTGCGGGTAATCGCAACACCGCTGGCTTCGTTCTCCACCGCACCGATGTTCAAATGATTGATTTTCTGACGATTGCGGTCAATGATGATATTCGCAATTTCCCCGGCATGACCATGCTTGCCGCTGACAACCTTGCCGTCGACGACTAATGCGCCGCCGATACCGGTAGAAATCGTGACGTAATAGACGATCGGCAGGCCTTTTCCAGCGCCAACCAGCGCTTCCGCCAGACCGGCGACATTAGCGTCGTTATCAACGTAGGCCGGCATGTTGAAATTTTGCGTCAGCTTCGCGGCAATCGGATAAAGCTCAAACCCCGGCAGATTCGTTGCCATCAACATTTTTCCGTTGATCGTATCGACTGGTCCCGGCACGCCCACGCCGATCCCCTCGCATTCAGTATACCCCGGAATCTCCCGGATCATTTCCATCATGTTGTCCATAACTCTGCGAGGTCCTTCCTGCGCCAGCGACGGCCGTTTTACTTCAGCTAAAACAATCCCGTCACGCGTCACTTTGGCAACGCGGACGTTCGTTCCCCCTAAATCAATTCCTAAATATGTTTTCATACTCTAGGTCCTCCTTACGTTTAATTATATCGAAAGCTGCAAGGGGTTACAACCAAAGACCGCCCGGAAACCACGGAATTTCGCGCCGGGTTTCAAAAGGGCTGCAATCTTGGAATTGTTGAACTCTCTTTCTCAGCGGCTGGCCGTCGTTGACGAAACAAAAAGCGGATTTCCCCAGATTCAGAAAGCCGCGGTCATCCCGGGCGGTCTGATCAGTGAATCTCCGCTTCATTTGCAATCTTTCTCATCAACTGAATCTTCAAGCTTTTTGCATCCGCTTACGATTCTTGACAGTTTGAAGCCTTATTTCTGTGCGTGGATAAAGGCTGCGATATCGTCTGTAACCCGCGGATCGACGACCGCTTTCTGCATGTAATAGGTGTTTGGATTGGCATTGTAGTCGCCCGGCATCATCAAATGCGACAGCCCGGAATAGCTGTGGAATGTCCAGTTAGCCTTTTCGCCATAAGCCGCTTTCCACGTTTCAAATTCCTGCAGCGGCACCTGATAATCTTCCTCGCCCTGCAGCACTAACATCGGTTTGGTGATCGTTTCCGCGGTTTTGATCGGATCATAGGACAACAGATCTTTCCAATAGGCCGGATAGGCGCCAGCCACCGCTTCATCCTCCGGCAAAGAGTCCAGCTGCTGCAGCTTGTCCAGCTCGGCAACCATCGCATCCATCGACGCTTTTTCCTGATCCGTATTCATGAACTGCGCCAAATGCTCATACTGCATCTTCATTAAAGAAGCCAGATCCGTTACCGGTGCGGCCATCATGATATAGCCCGCTGCCTCCGGAGTTTCCGCGGCGATCCGCGGCATGCATAAGCCGCCTAAGCTGTGGCCCAGAACATAAATCGCTGACGAATCAATCTCCGGCTGTTTGGCAATCAGGTCAACGATATCTGCGGCGTCCTGGATGGTTTCCTGTTCCACTGTAAACTGTGTGTCCCCGGCGCATTCAGCGCCATAAACAAAGGTCCGTTTGTCATAGCGGACAGTCGCGATGCCCTGCTCGGCCAGCCGGTAGGCGATATCCTGAAATACGGTGTTTCCATACAGTGTTTCGTTGCGGTCATTCGGTCCTGAGCCATGTACCAGAATAATAACAGGCGCTGGCTGATCGCCTTGGGGCAGTGTTAAGGTGGCAGGTAAATCCTTGCCATCGCGCATCGTCAGCGTCAGTTCCTGCTCTGCAGCCCCTTCCGGCAGCGTCAGCGCCGCGACGTTGCTCGGCTCAATGTATTCGGAGAAGTTCACGCCTGCGATCTGATCCTGATCGTCAAACACGACGTTCACACACAGGTTCTGATTTTCAAACAACACGGGAACCTGAACGATGATATAGCCTCCCTGCTTAATTTCATTGACAGTCTGGATTTCTTTTAATGCCCCCAGCTGCTTCAGCGAAGGTTCCAGCGAAGCCTGCAGCTGCGAGGATGCCTTCTGCATCTGTTCATCATAGGCAAATCCCTGCAGCAGCTTGTCAAAATCCCCGGCCCCCAGTGTTTCCACATACGCTTTGGCGATCTCCTCCCGGCTGCCCGTCACCTTATCCTGAATGTCTGTTCCCGGTTGATTGCTTTCGGCGGGAGCGGGCGTTTTCTGACAGCCGCTTAAGACAACGGACATCAGTAAAAGTCCGATAAATCCTTTTTTGATTGATTTGTTCATTTCTGTTTTCCTTTCTGATTTCCATATTTAGATGTTGATCTAAATGTATTATAGGAGTGTCTTCCATCTTTGTCAATTCTTATTT
This sequence comes from Holdemania sp. Marseille-P2844, assembly GCF_900120005.1. GTDB lineage: Bacteria > Bacillota_I > Bacilli_A > Erysipelotrichales > Erysipelotrichaceae > Holdemania. Next base: position 428,100 of record NZ_LT635452.1, on the reverse strand, counting down.
TTCTTCTTTTCAATCGCAGCGAAGGCTGTCACGATATCCTCTTTTCCTCCCCTATCCTCGCCTTGCTTTAACTGGCCTTGATGCCTTTACCTTTTAAGACTAAGATGAATTCCATTCAACGGATATTAAATGTCTGATTCTTCAAAAAGCTTAAGCCTCTCGCAACTGATTTTCTCATTTTTCACCATAAAAAAACTCCAGCTGAACGAAAACGTCAGGCGGAGTTTCTACATTCATCTAATCACGGCAGGAAGAATCGAATTCTCCTTGATAGCAATGAATTGAATTATCAGATCGAAAAATCCCAGCTAAGCCGCAATTTCTTCAGCGTCTAAAACGTCAACGCCAATCAAATCGTGATGTTTTGCTTTAGTAACCTTCACCCAGGCGAAAGTGCCCGGCTGATAGTGATGCGAGCTTTTAAATTTGATCAGCCCGTCGATGCCGTCCGGCGCGCTGTGGATGCCGCGGCCATGGTAATAACCGGTTAATCCATCCTGGTTTTCGACGAGCACTTCCAGCTTCTTGCCGATCAACGCTTCGCCGTTTTCCTGTGCAATTTGATTTTGCACCATCATTAAGCGTTCCAGCCGTTCATCCATAATTTCCTGGGAAATCTGTCCATCCATAGTATAGGCCGGCGTATCCTCCTCGTTGGAGAAGGTGAAGGCGCCAAGCCGGTCCCAGCGCACTTCCTTGATGAAGTCGATCAACATCTGGAAGTCTTCTTCTGTTTCCTGCGGGAAACCGACGATCATCGTCGTCCGCAGCACCGGCATATCGTAATTCTCTCGAATCAGTTTGACAGTCCGCAGAATGCTTTCCACGCTGCCGCGGCGGTTCATCAGCTTCAGCATTTTATCGCTGCCGTGCTGAACTGGAATATCGAAATACGGAATAACCTTTTTCAAATCCTTGATCCCTGTGACAAACTCATCGTCGATTTCATCCGGATACAGATAAAGAACACGAATCCAATGCAATCCGTCAATCGCATTCAGTTCTTTCAGCAGGTCCCAGATCCGCCGGCGGCCATACAAATCAGTTCCATAACGGGAAGTATCCTGCGCGATGACGACGAGTTCCTTCACCCCATCCGAAGCCAGCTGCTTCGCTTCGGCAACCAGATCCTCAATCGGAAAGGAAACATAACCGCCCCGGATTCCCGGAATTGCACAATAGGAACAGCGGTTGTCGCAGCCCTCGGCGATTTTCAGATAAGCTGTCCACGGCTTGGTCGAAACCAACCGGGTGTTTTTTCCATAGCCATCCAGCACCTTTTCGCCTAAGACCTGGGTCAGAATCTGTCCCATCTTTGGATAATCGCTGATTGTCAAAAAACAATCGACCTCAGGCATTTCCGCTTCCAGATCGGCTTTGTAGCGCTGGGCCAGACAGCCGGCAACGATCAGTTTCCGGCAATTCTCATTCTTATATTCTGCCATTTCCAGGATCGTGTTGATCGCTTCCTCCTTGGCCGGTTCAATAAATCCGCAGGTATTGACGATAATTGCTTCCGCTTCGTGAACGTCGCTGACAATTTCATGCCCGGACTGCCGCAGCAGGCCCATCATTCGCTCGCTGTCGACTAAGTTCTTGCAGCAGCCTAAAGATACTACTCCTATTTTCATATTCAATTCCTTTCTTTTCGTATATTTTTACTTGATAGAGATCGCTGACATTATAACACAAAAGCCTGGAATTGCCATTTCCAGATTGTACCCGAAACCGCGATCTCCAACGGGATATCCGTTAAAGCTCTGGCCTTCTTTTTCTGTTGAACCCTTCCTTTCCAATCAGAATGGAAATTGCCCATGCTTCATCATTCTGATATAATCAAGTTTAGAATGGAGCGTGATTCTATGCGTAAAATTTATAATAAGCTTGTCCGCGACCGCATTCCGGCGATCATTCAATCCGAATACCGCGATTGCCAGACGCGGCGTTTAACGTCAACGGAATATCAAACCGAACTCAAAGCCAAGCTGGTCGAGGAAGCCCGGGAAGTTCAGGAAGCCTCCGATCGGAAAGCGTTCATTGAAGAATTGGCCGATCTGAGCGAAGTCCTGGACGCGATGATGGATTTCTTTGAAATTGACGCGACCGAAATTCAAGCCGTTAAAGACGCGAAGGCGCAGACTCGCGGCCGTTTTAAAGACCGGATTTTCTTAGAGTTTACCGAGGATGAAGATGAACCTTCAGCATGAAAATGAACGTTTCTTTCGCAGGCTAAATCGTTCATCCTCAACATCTGATATAAACAAAAACGGCCTTTCAGCCGTTGTTTTTAAAATGGTCGGGATGACAGGATTTGAACCTGCGACCCCTTCGTCCCGAACGAAGTGCACTACCAAGCTGTGCTACATCCCGATACCTTTTATATTATATGCTAATTTCAAATTTTTGCAAGACTTTTTTCTAGGTTCTGGTAAAAAGTTCGTTTTCTGTCATTTTTTAGCCTGTGCTCAACAAAAAGCATCCGCTTATATCCAATGTTTTAAAACCAGCTGAGAAATAGGAATTTCCAGCTGTCCGATTTGTGTTTTTTCAAAGCTGCCATGACAATCCGCACCGGAAGTCATCATCAGATCCCGCTCGCGGCAATAATTTACGCAGATCTGCGTTGTATCAGGATCCTGCGCCGGGTACCAGCATTCGATCCCATCCAGTCCCTCCGCCATGACCGCGGCCAAGACTTCCGACAGTTTAATTGCCGGAATCACTTTGCCGGGATGGGCCAGAATCGCTTTTCCTTTCGCGGCATGAATCTGCCGGACAACCTCTCTGACCGGCGGAAAGCCGACGCAGCAATAATCATGATGATAGCGGGCATATATCGAAAAGCCCTGCTTAAAATCGGCGACGAGGTCTTTCGCCGCAAAGTAATGCAGCGCCTTCCAGCCGCCTGAGCGCCGATCATAGGAAAACTGACGATATTCGTCAAGACTGACCGGCTCCCCGGCATGTTCCATTTTTTCGATCAACAACTCGTTCACCCGTTCCAACCGCAGCCGATTCGCTTCCACAAACGCCTGAAACTGCCCATTCTCCAAATCGACGCCGTAGCCCAGAATGTGAAAATTGATTCCGAAGTCCTGGGCGTCCAGCTCAACCCCGGACAGACAACGAATTCCGGTTCCCCGCGTCTTTTGAAGACACTCCCGGCTTCCTGCCAACTGGTTATGATCCGTAACGGCAATCAGGCCGACCTGCCGGATTCGGGCTTGTTCGACGATTTCATCCACGGTCATCGTTCCGTCGGAATACCACGAATGAATATGCAAATCAGCGTACATCGTTACCCCTCTCTTTCCGCAGTTCATCTACTGAAAATCACGGTTCTGCCTGACGTCCTTTTCTGCCTGATGGCCGACGTTTTGATTCTTTCCTTATCAGCGAAGACGGACAGGCCGGCCAGTCTGAAACGCAAAAAACAGCCCGAGTCCTTCCCGGAGCTGTATTTCTATTTTATTTTTTCGCGAGGTGCTGAATCAGCGCGTCCATCGCCATCACATAGCCATAATCTCCAAAACCGCACAGCTGACCGAGGCAAGCCGGCGCTGTTTTTGATTCATGACGAAAGCTCTCGCGCGCATGAACGTTGGAAAAATGAACCTCTACGGCCGGAATCGGCGCAATGCTTTTGATTGCGTCATGCAGCGCGTAGCTGGTATGCGTATAAGCGCCTGGATTGATGATCAGCCCGTCCATGTGCTCGAAATAACACCGCTGGATCGCATTGATCATCTCGCCCTCGATATTGCTTTGAAAAACCTCAACCTCGATCCCGCGCTGCTTAGCTTCCGCGGCGATCATCGCCATGATTTCGGTATAATTGCGCGCGCCGTAAACGCCTTGTTCACGAATTCCGGTCATGTTGATATTCGGACCGTTGACCACTAAAAATTTCATTTTCTACCCCTCACTTGTCAAAGCATTTCCGCCGCTGCGTCGACTGGCGGAACAGCCGTTTCATTTCCTCGGTGTCTTCATTTTCCAGCACGCTGCGGAAATGAGCCAGCTCCGCAGCGAACTCGTCGATTTCACGGACAAGATTCGCCTTGTTCATTAAAAACAATTCCGTCCATAACGATTCGTTAATCTTCGCGATCCGCGTCAGATCGCGGAAGGAATCGCCGGTATAGTCCACCAGATGCGTGTTGTCGCTGGTATTCATCAGCGTCACTGCGATCACGTGCGTCAGCTGGCTGAGAAACCCGACCATTTTATCATGTTCAGCCGGACTGAGCATGGCAATGTGCCGGAAGTTCAGCGTTTCCGCCAGCGCTTTCACCCACGCGATCCCCTCCGGCGTATTGGCGGACGTCGGCGTAATGATAAAATTCGCCGGCTCAAAGATCGAACAGTCAGCATACTGCACACCGCTGACCTCCCGGCCCGCCATCGGATGACTGGCGATGAATTCCACATCCGGACGCAATTTTTCCTGCACCTGCGCTACGATCTGTTCCTTGACGCCGGTCACATCGGTGATCCGGGTTCCCGGGGCAAAGCTGTCCTGGTATTGATCAATCCACTCCAAGAGGGCCTGCGGATACAAGCCGAACACGATACTGTCCGCCTGGCGGACCAGCGTTTCGTCAAAACCGACAGCGCCTTCGTCAATCCAGCCTTGCTTTAAAGCATAAGTGATGCTTTCCGGATTGATGTCCAGCGCGCTGACATGGAAGCCTTTGCGCTTCAATCCCTGGGCATAGCTTCCGCCCAACAAGCCCAGACCGACGATTAGAAAATGCGATTCCTCCTGCATATTATTTCTCCTTTACTTCGATTCCCAGCGAGCGCAGATCACGGAAAAATCCCGGATACGACTTGGCGATCGCCTCTGCGCCTTCAATGGTCACCGGAACGTCGGCCATCGTCGCGCCGATCGCCAGCGCCATCACGATCCGATGATCCTTGTGCCCGTCCAAGGTGACGCCGCCCTTCCAGGCTGTCGGTCCCTGAATCCAGACTTCACCCTCGCTTGAATGAATCGGCACCCCGACCTTGCGCAGCTCGGTTTCCATCGCTTCTATTCTATCACTTTCTTTATACCGCAGGCGAGCGGCATTGATCATTTTTGTTTCACCGTGCGCGAAGCTGGCCAACACCATCAGAATCGGTCCGAGATCCGGGCAGTTCTGCATATCCAGTTCACAACCGGACAAGGAAGATGGATAAACGATCACTTCTTTATCCTTAACCTCTGTCTTACCGCCCATCTTACGGACAAAATCCAGGATCTGACGGTCGCCCTGACGGGAATCCGGCCGCAGACCCAGACAATGGACTTCATGATTAACGCAGCCCAGCGCGGCATAGAAACCAAGCTGGGAATAATCGGATTCGACGGTCGTTTCACAAGCTATATACCGCTGGCCGCCGGGAATTCGCAGCGTCAGTTCGTCTTCAAAATAAGCATGAACACCGAAATCCTGAAGCATCTGCAATGTCAGCTCCACATACGAACGCGACTCAAACGGCGGTTCAATATGCAGCGTGGAATCCCCCTTGCGGCAGACCAGCGCGAACAACAAACCGGAAATGAACTGTGAGCTGATGTCGCCGCGCAGCGTGATGTCGCCCGGCTGCAGTGCGCCTTCAATTTCAATCCATTCCGCGGTTTGCGAGTAATGGAATCCCTGCGCCTCAAACAGCTGTTGATAGACCGTCTGGGGCCGCTGCAGCAGACGGTTCTGCCCGGTAAAACGAACCCGCTTGCCGGTCAGCGAAAAAATCGGGATAAAAAAGCGCAGCGTGGAGCCGGATTCCTTGCAGAAAATTTCCTCGCTTTGCAGCTGATTAAAATCGGGAATGCCCTGCACCCGCACATCGCTGCCTTCCAGCTCAATGTGCGCGCCCAGCTTGCGCATTCCGTCGATCGTCGTCAGGATATCGTCGGAATAATCGACGTGATGAATCAGACTTTCACCTTGTGCCAAAGCGGCGCAGATGATCGCCCGATGGGCCATCGACTTGCTCGGCGGAATCGCCACCGTCGTCTGGGTGCAGCGTCCCGGGATGATCGTCGCCTGCATTACAGCGATCTCCCGACCACCTGAGCAATCGCGCGGCCCTTTTCGATCAGGGAAGCAAACTTCGCCGGCTTCAGCGACTGCGCCCCATCGCTCCAGGCACATTCCGGACAAGCATGGACTTCGATGATCAGACCGTCTGCTCCGGCCGCAATCGCCGCCAGGGACATCGCTTCCACCAGCTTCCAATCCCCGGTCGCATGCGACGGGTCGATGATGATCGGCAGATGCGTGCGTTCCTTGATGATCGGGACGACGCTCAAATCCAGCGTGTTGCGCGTATATTTCTCAAATGTCCGGATGCCGCGTTCGCACAGGATCACGTTCTTGTTGCCCCCGGCCATGATGTACTCCGCCGCCATGATCCATTCCTCAATCGTATTCGCCAGCCCGCGCTTCAACAGCACCGGCTTATCAATCTTGCCCAGCGCTTTCAACAGATCGAAGTTCTGCATGTTGCGCGCTCCGACCTGAATCAGATCGACATGCTCGACAAATTCGTCGATCTTATCCGCGCTCATCAATTCGCTGACGATCGGCAGACCGGTCTTTTCCCGCGCCTTGACCATCGCGAGAATGCCTTCGGTGCCCATTCCCTGGAAAGCGTAAGGTGAGGTTCTCGGTTTGTACGCGCCGCCTCGCAACATCACGCCGCCGGCGTCTTTGACCTGTTGGGCGATGTCGCAGATCATGGCCTCGCCCTCGACTGAGCAGGGGCCGCCGATCACGGCGATCTTCTCCTGACCGCCGACCTTGACGCCGCTGACGTCGATCACCGAGTCCTGCGGATGGAACATCCGGTTGGCCAGTTTGTATGGAGCGGCAATCCGTGTGACGTCTTCAATCCATTCGTTCGCCATAATCCGCCGCTCATCCAGCTTCGCCGTATCGCCGACCAATCCAAACACGTTGTAATTGGCGCCGGAGATCATGTTGACCTGAACGCCCTGTTTTTCAAAGTTCTGGATCAGCCGGTCGATTTCCGGCTGCGGCGTATTCTTTTTTAATGTGATAATCATGGTTTTATTCCCCCTGTTATTTCAATCTCCATTCGGTCCTTTGATCAAATATAATTCGATCTTTCCATGGTGTGATTCCTTCCATGTCCGTGACCGCTGTTAAGTTTCTCCACTCGTTTTTGCTGTCAGACTTGTTTCTTAGTCCTTCCTTATTCCAATTCAATGAGGGTGGATCCTCACTTTTATTTTAGTTAATTCTGATCAATCAATCCCGTCGTTTCCATCAGCCAGTCCTGCCATAACCGGCGGGCGGTTTCATCAGCGCTGCCGTTGTTTTCGATCTGTTGGTCGCAGGCTGCCCGGTATAAATCAATCCGCTGGTCATAGAGCTGCCGCAGGGCTTCGCGGCTGGAGCTCAGCGGCCGGCTCGGATCGGTTTCCAGCTGATCCAGACTGCGGTCCAAAAAATAAACCTTGCCGCTCTGCCGCAGCCGTCTGACGTTTTCCCAATCCTTGACAATGCCGCCGCCCGTGGCGATAATCTGCCCCGTCTGCAGCGTGACTTCCGCCAGAATTTCCGCTTCGATCTGACGGAACCGAACTTCGCCTTGTTGGGCAAAGAAATCCCGGATCGGCATGCCGATCCGCTCAACGATCCGCTGATCAATATCGACTGCCGGACGGCCGCTGATTTCCGCCATTTTTTTGGCGATCGTGCTTTTGCCGCAGCCCGGCATCCCGATTAAGACAAGATTCATTTTTTCCCGCGCCAGTTCCGCCGTCATGCGCAGAATGGATTTTGGAGCGACCGGCTTGCCGATAAACGCTTCAATCGCCTCGGCGGCCTGCGCCGTTAACATGCTTAATCCCGTCGCTGTCCGACAGCCGCGTTTCTGTGCTTCGACAATCAGGCGGGTTCGATGCGGATTGTAGATCACATCCGCAACGCTTTCCAGCTGAGGGAACCGATCCAGTTCCACGGGAATGCCTTCCTGAGCCGGAAACATGCCGACCGGGCTGGTATTGACGATGACCTGCGCGCCGCTGTGATCGCGGTACGCTTCTTCGTAGGTCAGTGTTTCCGGCGACGGATTGCGCTTGACCTTGACGATCGCCGCCGCGCCTAAATCCTCCAGCACCGCCTGTACGGCCTGCGCCGCCCCGCCGTTGCCTAGCAGGATCACTTTCCGGCCCTGAATTTCAATGCCCGCTTGTTCCAGCATGAACCGACAGCCGTAATAGTCAGTATTTTTGCCGATCAGGCGGCCATGGTCATTGACGATCGTGTTGACGGCCCCGATCCGCCGCGCCCGTTCATCCAGTTCTTCTAAATAAGGAATCACTGCTTTCTTATAGGGGATCGTGACGTTCAGCGCCGCGAAATCCTTGTTTTTCATCCAGGCGTCCAAGTCCTGGGGAGCCACCTCAATCAGCTCGTAAGGATAGCCGCCCAGCGTTTCATGAATCCGTTGGGAATAGCTGTGACCCAGATGTTCGCCGATCAGTCCTCGCCGCATGGCCGTTCTCCTTCCCACCACAGAATGCCGAAGCGCTCAGTCAACAGATCTGCCAGCCCGAAAGCGATCAGACTGTCGACGACGACCCGCGCCCGATGCAGAATCGCCGGATCATGCCGGCCTTCAATTTGCAGCGTCGTCGGTTCGCCGGTTTTCAGATTAACGCTGGGCTGCGGCTTGTAGATCGAAGGGGTCGGCTTAACGACCGTGCGGATGCGCAGCGGCATGCCGTTGGTAATCCCGCCGTTAATCCCGCCGTTATGATTGGTCAGAGTCCGGATATGCCCGTTGTCGATCGTGATGCCGTCGTTGGCTTCGCTGCCCCTTTTTGCGGCAAAGTCGAAACCATCGCCGAATTCCACGCCCTTCACGGCGCCGATGCTGAACAACAGGTGCGCCAGCCGGCTCTCCACCGAATCAAAGAAGGGTTCGCCCACTCCGGCCGGCATGCCGACAACCGCACTTTCCAGAATCCCGCCCATCGAATCGCCCTGGGCCTGAGCCTGTTCGATCCGCTGCTGGATCGCCGTCCGCGTTGAACCGCTCAGACATGCCAGATATTGATCCTCTAAGCCTAGTAGCTGCGCCCGCAGCTCTGCTTCCTCGTCCGCAAACGGAGCGTCCGTTAATTCCTGCATCTGCGCGACATGCGTTCCGACCTCGATGCCTTTCGCTTTCAGCATCTGGAGGAAAATTGCGCCCGCTGCCACTAACGGCGCGGTGATTCGGCCGGAGAAATGACCGCCCCCGCGGTAATCCTGATAGCCCAGATATTTAATCTCGGCCGTGTAATCGGCATGCGAAGGGCGTGGAATATACCGTGTTTTCGAATAATCCTTGCTTCGCATGTTTTCGTTGCGGATAAGAATGCACAGCGGTGTGCCCGTCGTCCGGCCTTCAAAAACGCCGCTGACGATTTCCGGAACGTCTGCTTCCTGCCGCTGAGTCGATATTTTGCCTTTAGGTTTGCGTTTCTCCATCTGCTTGCCCATCCAGGCTTCGTCGATGCGGATGCCCGAAGGCAGACCTTGAATCACGACGCCGATCGCTTCACCGTGGCTTTCGCCGAACAGCGATAGCTCGATACACTGTCCAATCGCACTTTTCATCGTTTGATCTCCTTGTTTTTTCTGGCTTTTTTGTTGTCTTTCCTTGTTCTGCCCTGAACGCAGAACGGCTTATTTTCCTTATATTCTTTTCATTAAAAGAAGTTTTCGATTACAAATATTCTTTGATCTTCTCCGTCGGGATATCTTTTAAATACGCTTCGCCGATCTTCCGCAGCAGCACGATCGTTAACGTTCCGCCGTCGATCTTCTTGTCTTTGGTGATAAAGTCGTAAACCTGTTGGCGGTCGTAGTCGATATCTTCTTTCAGATTCAGTCGCTGATAAATCGGATGCAGCCGTTCGCGGATCGTTTCATCTTTGATCATTTTCATCATGCCCAGCGCAACCGCTTCGCCATGGTACACATCGTGCAGATGGTAATAGCTCTCGATACCGTGGCCGATCGTATGTCCGAAATTCAGGATCCGGCGAACGCCGATTTCCCGTTCGTCAATCTCCACGACCTTCTTTTTCATCATCAGCGACTTGTATAAAATCTTCTCGATGTGCTCCATCGGATCGTCCGTTTCAAACAACTCAAACAACGATTCGTCGCGGATTAAACCGGCTTTCAGCGCCTCGGCCAGACCGTTGTTAATATGCCGCTGCGGCAAAGTGGCCAGTACGTCCGGATCGATCAGTACCATTTTCGGCTGCCAGAACGCGCCGACGCAGTTCTTGATGCCGTCCAGATTGATCGCGACTTTCCCGCCGATGCTGCTGTCAATCTGCGACAGCGTCGTCGTCGGGATGTTGATAAACTCAATCCCCCGCATATACGTCGCGGCGACAAACCCGGACAGATCGCCGATCACTCCGCCGCCTAAAGCGACGATCAGATCTTTGCGGGAAAACCGTTCTTTCAGCATCCGCCTCAGAATCTGTTGATAGACTTCCATACTTTTAGCGCCTTCGCCCTGAATCACACGTTCGACATAGCCCTGAGCGCATTGCGCCAACACGCGCTGGGCATATTCCTCCGGCACCCCCTCGTCCGTCACGATCATCACCTTCCGGTGACCTTCGAGATACTGTCCCACCAGATTCAGAAGTCCCCGCTGAATCAGAATCGGATAGCTCTTGTCTTTGAGATTGACTGTGATTTTTTTCATCATATTAACTTCTCCCCTCTCACACAACCTGCAAAAAAACCGTACAGGCTTATCCTGTACGGTTCAGCATTTCTTTTCGCATTCCCCTTCAGAATTAGCCTGATTTCAAATCAAAACGGGCTAATGTCCAAAGTGAACCAGCCCTCTATCTAAAGGTAAAATAAAAGTAAGAAGAACTCGGATGTTCAATTTTTTCGCAGATATTTTTCAGCATACTCAACACCTCGATGTTTTTACTATATCACAATTCGATTGAAATGCAATCTTTTTCTGAAACTTCAGCTCTTTGTTACAACCTGAGAAAACGATTATTTCACAGATCCCAAATCCAGATAATTAAATTTAACGCCGCTTACTTCCTTTGACGTAATCTTTCCGGTAAAAGTAGTTCCTGAAGAATTGCCGATGGGATTCTGATCTTTATCGTATTCATAGACCACCCCTTGAACTGAATCTCCTACTTTCATATCCGAAATTCCATCAAAAATATAAACGGAATACGTGCCATTGTTATTTTTCATAACGGTGAAATCAAAGTTATCGGCATTTAAACCATATTTCTCCGCGATTCTCTGCTTAAATCCTTTTCCAAAGTTCGGCCCTGTAGAGTCCAGCTGACCGGTTTTATTGCTTCCATAAAATTCACTAACCGCCATTTTCAACATATCTTTGGAATAATTCCCCAGAATCTGTTGTTCTGAACCGCCGTGCTTGGAACAGGTGATTGAAAATTTACTTGGATCCACAGGATCAACCAGAACGGTAATTGTTCCGCCATTAGGACACAGTTTGGTCAAAGGGCCTAACTTTTCTTCAATAGCTTTACTGGCAGATTCCTCATTAAACGGTTTTTCACCTAAAGTATATTCCATGACCATGATTTTATACGCGTTGGCCTGATTGGCGTGGCAAACTGTATCTGACGCCGTTTCGGTAAAACCTGTCAGTTTCGGTACCAGCATCAACATCAAAAGCACTAAAATCGCCACAACGACGATCAATTCAATTAATGTAAACCCCTTTTTCCGCCGTTTCATCGTTTATCCCTGCCTTATCTTGTTTCCGACGATCAACATTGCCGGAACTCCATATTCATTATATCATTACAGCTTCAATAACCGAATCTTTTTGTCTTGTAGAAATCCAGAGTTTTAAGCCGCAGAGGTCAACTTTTTTATCATCTCTGTATAAATTTGTTTCAGCTCTGCCTGTTCCGCTTCGCTCATCGGCGCGACATACGGATCGTGTGAATCAACGGTCGCGATGTGATTGGCCGCGACCCGGCCGTTAACAATCAACGCGACGTCCGGCACATAAAACCCTTCTTCGCCTTCCTCGTCCCTCAGCAGCCAGCCTTCAAAAAGCGTCATGATCTTTTCAATCATCGCTTCCGAGTAATTTTCAGGCTTGCTTGTGTCGACATAATAAACAACTGCGCCGTTTTCCTTGGCCGCTTCATTTAAAACCGGCACTGCTTCGATACACCATGGACAATTCGGCTTGCCGTAATAGATCATGAACGATTCGCCCTGTTCGATTTTTTCCAACGAAGCTTCCAGACTGATTTCAACGAAAGCATTCTGCTCGTCCGCGAAGCCTTCATAAGCGCTCAGGTCTGCGGGCTTGTCGTTCAGCGTCTGATCGGGAGTCGCCATTGGCGAAGACGACGATGTCGGCGTCTGTTCTATTTCCGGCGAAGGCGTAAGGGACGGCATGGGTTTCACTTCCGGCGCACCGGCGCATCCGCTGAGAATCAGCGCGCTCAACAGGATCACAATTTTTCTTCTCATAACAGCTCTCCATTAAACGCCCGTTTGTAGCTGCCCAGAACTTTGACCTCCAGACAATGCTCGCGAACCTCGGCAATCGCTTCCTGCGTCTTTGGCTGAAGCAGACTGCCGTCGAAATCAATATAGAAGCAATACTCAAACATCCGTCCGCGGATCGGCCGGGATTCCAGTTTCAGCATGTTGATGCCCCGCTGAGCGAACACGCGGATGACCTCGTACAACGCGCCCGGTTCATGATTGACCACGAAATACATGCTGATCTTATCTGCCTCCTGGACGGCCTGTACGCCTTTTGCCACGCAGAAAAAACGCGTAGTATTCAGCTGATTATCCTGAACCCGTTCTTTTAATATAGGCAGATGATAATATTCCGCCGCCAGCCAGCTCCCCAGCGCCGCTTTCGACGGATCCTGGCACTGCGCCACATATTCCACGCTTTTCGCCGTATCCTGATAGGTCACCGGTTTGATCCATGGGTGCGCCGCAAAGAAACCGGAACATTGATCAAGCGGTTCCGGATGGGAATAGACCTCGCACAAATCCTCGATTCTGGTTCCCGGCAGACCGATCAGCTGTTCGTCAATCCGCACTAAAATTTCACCGACTGCGAAGATATCGCTGTCCTTCAACAAATCATAAGTCCGATAAATAATTCCCGTCGTCGTATTCTCAACCGGCAGCAGCGCGTAATCAATCACGCCGCTTTCCACGTCGGCAATGATGGATTTGAAATTGGTATAATTGCATGCTTCGAATGCTCTGTCCTTAAAAAATTCCTGAACCGCGATCTCACTGAAGGTGCCGTGCGCTCCCTGATATCCCACTTTTATTTGTTTATTCATGTTCATCCTCCGAAGTGGTTTTATTGTATCATACTTTTTTCCGCTGCGAAGTCTGGATTTGAATTGCCTCGTGCTTTTCGCTATAATGAATGCATGAAAAAACAAGCTTCTTCTTTCGACAAAACTGAATTGCTGGGCGGCGTATTATTTCCATTGTTCACGTTATTTCTGATCCTGCGCGACGACCCGCTGAAAACCAATCTGTCCTGGATTGGAAACGGCCTGGGTTATCGCCTGCTGCTCTTGATCTGGGCTGTGGCTGGCGCGCTTGTTTTCCGCGCGATGATCCGTGCGTTGGCAGAAGCCCTCCATGTTTCATTAAAGCCCCGGGAGGATTTAACGTTTCTTCTGATGGTGCTTTCGATGGTCGTGCCTTATCTGCCCGAAACATTTCCTCTTCTGGCGCAGCTGCATATCCTGATCAGCAACCTTGCCTTCATTGCGTTGAATCTCTTAATCCTGCGTGTCTTCTATCAAGGACAAAAACGGCGCTGGTCGTTAGGCCGCCGGGGAATGGAAATGACCGCAGTGATTCTGGTCATCTGCGCTTTGATCTATATGCGCTTTCTCAGCGTCAATTCCCTGCTGGAAATGTTTTATACCACTGCAATGGCCTGGCTGCTGCTCAGGACACGCCGTCAATGCGCCGCTTAGCTTCAGAGAATGAACAAGAAGCTTTTGCGCTCATCGAATGCCAAAGCTCCAGCGTACCCACGCCCTGCATCAGACTCTTTTTGAGTCTTTTTTTATGATGCCAATAAGGGCTGCAGAGTCTGTTGAGGCGGACTGTCTTTGCCGCTGAGCCTTATTCTTGAATCCCATCGAACCTGAAGATTATAATAAAGACAAGCTCAATCTCAGCTATGAAATAAGGTGAATGTTGTGGAAAGCAAAGAATTTTATACCATTACAGAGTTTGCAGAGATGTTTAATCTGACTCGGCAAACATTAATTCATTACGATAAAATCGGTTTATTCAAGCCCGCCCGGATCAATCAAAGCGGCTATCGTATCTATACGCGGGAACAAAAGCCGAAAATGATCGAGATCATGCAGTTGAAAGATTCAGGCATGTCTTTGTCCGACATCATGCGGGTGATGGAAACAAAAAGCGCTGATTCCATTTTATCCATTTTCGATGCGCAAATCGCCAAGCTGGATGAACAAATCGTTCAATTCCAGATGAACAAACTCATTACCCACCACCGGAAAATGTATTATCAATCATTATTTGGAAAATATGAACTCAATAAAATATTTATAAGTGAAGAAAAAGAGAGAACCGCATTTTACGCACCTTTCGATTTATCCCTGGACGAGGATCCGATGATCGACGCGGCCTACCGCCGGTGCGTAGAATTAACACTTCAGTATGCGAACGTCCAGTTTCAGGGCTGCGGGATCGTATTCCGGAAAGGCGCATGTCACAGCGACGATCCTTACCGCGGTAGCGGTGTCTTCTTCATGATCGACAATCTTTCTGCCGATCATCCGAATCTGATTACGCTTCCCGGAGGGTTAAAGATTAAAAAATATTTCTATGGCAATCCCGGACAGTTTGATCTTATCTGCGACGTCATGCATTATATTGCGGACCATCATTACGAAGTAACCGGCAGTCTGGTTTTTCATAATATCGTTGAAAATCATTATATCGTCGGCAAAAATGATTTAAGCCTTCTGGAAGTCCCGGTTCGAAAACTTGATTTTGAAAAATAAGACGCACATACTTATAAGCGTTGCGCCTGCAAGCAGTACAGCCCTTTTACGGCTGTACTTTTTTATCGGCAGCAGTTCATTTTAGAAAAAAAACTTGTTCAAAGTGATGTCAGCCTGACAGAAAGGCCGCTTCGATATCCGAGACCTGGAAAAAAAGATTCAGTAAACTTGATTATTCAAAATTTAACAAATTGAAATAACTTGACTGTATTGCAGCAATACAGTTTATCGTAAAAAGCACAGGATGCTTATAAGCATAGGAGGTAACAGACAATGAAAAAATATTTATCCTTGTTCTTAGTCTTGGCGTTGCTTGCAGGATGCAGTGCACCTGCGGAAAAAGAGCCGGCAAAAACGGCAGAAACAACGCCAGCCGCAGAAACCAATGAAACGGAAAAGGAAATGACGACGCACGGAACGTATATCGTGAATAATACGACAGGCGAAACAATTACTGAACTGTATATTTACAAGACCGGTTCAGAAGACAAAGGCAAGAATTACGCTGAAGGCGGTCTTGCGGATGGACAGAGTGTGACGATTGAAGTCGAAGCGGAAAAAGAGGAAGCCGAAGGTTATGCACAGACTTTGGAATTTATCAACGAGAGCGGACATGTTGAAAATAACTTCCAGACACTTCATCTTGAAGACGTCACCATCAACCTGCTTGCGGAAGGAGCGGACGCTTACACGTCGGCAACGCCGTTCCAGTTTGTCACTGGCGCTAATTAAGTTTTTATCCGGTAATGAAAAAGAAGCGGAAATTTACAGGTTGGCTGTACTCTTCCGCTTCTTTTTTTATTGTCCTTTACAGCTTTTATGATCTCTTTTTTTAAAGCCTTGTCTGTCGATTTCTCATTTTCGCATTGATTTTCCGCTAAGACAACGCTTCCCGCAAGCTCTGACAGGCATAATCTGCGGCCTGGGCAGCGGTAATTTTCAACTGCGGGTTAGTGATCTGGAAGCAATATGCCTGCATGACGCCGATCAACACAAAGCGCTGGTATTCCCGCGGCCGCTGCGGCTGAATCCATCCGTCACCCTGCGCCTGATCCAGCAATAAATCAATCAAACGAATCATCTGGCGCATAATATTTTCCATCGTTTCTTCACTGACATATTGTTTTAGTTCCCGCTTGCCGACGCTGGACAGCAGCGTCTGAAACGGCGAAAACTGGCTCAGCGCTTTTTCCATCGCCGCCAGGATCTGACGGAAGCCGGCCTCGAAGCCCTGATCGAATTGAAGCAGGCCGCAGAAGCTGTCGAATTCCTTATGGAACGTATACAACAACGTTTCCCGGATAATTTCCTCTTTTGAAGAAAAGTATTCGTAACAGGTGCCCTTGCCGATCCCGCTGGCTTCGGCAATTTCCGAAACCTTCAGCTCATTGAGCGAGCGGCCCTGCTGAACCAGGCTGATCACGCCGAGATAGACCTGAATCTTTTTCTCCTCACTCATGCGCCGGTTCTGCCTTTGCTTTTTTGCGGTCCTTGCGGCGGCTTGTCACTTCGATCATGATTGGCACGACAAACAGCGTCAGCACCGTGGAATAAGTCAGACCGCCGATCGTGACGATCGCCATGCCCTGCATCATATCGCTGCCGGTGCCGATTCCCAGCGCCATCGTCGTCATTGCCAGAATCGTCGTCAGCGCTGTCATCAAAATCGGACGCAGGCGGGTCCGGCCGGTTTCAATGATCGCTTCGCGGGGGGCATAGCCCTGTTCCTTCAGCTGGTTGGCATAGTCGATAAAGACGATGCCGTTGTTGACGACGACGCCGCACAGCACCAGAAAGCCCAGCATCGCGACGATGCTCAATTCCTGACCGGTGATCAACAGGCCCAGGAAACCGCCGGTAAAGGCCAGCGGAATCGTAAACATGACGATAAACGGCGATAACAGGCTCTGGAACTGAGCGACCATGATCATGTAGATGAACGCGATCGCCAACAGAATCATCTGGATCATCGTGACCATCGTTTCCATAATCGTCTCATTTTCACCGCTGAATTCCAAGCTCACCGACTCCGGCAGTCCGCTGGTATCCAGCTGCTTCTGTACTTCCCGGCTGACGATTGTTACGTTGTAGCCCTCCTTGATCGTGCCGCTGACGTTGACGAAGCGGCGGGAGTTCTCGCGGTAAATGCTGTTCATGCCGGTGCCGTTTTCAATGTCGGCAATCCGCCACAGTTCAACTTCCTTTTCTTCCTGATTTTCAGTTCCCTTCAGCTTCATGTCCTGCAGGTTATCCAGCTGGGTTAAGGAAGCGGCGTCCTGGACGATGACGACGGGATAGTCCTTGTCCTGAATCGCCAGGGTCGTGCTGGTCGTTTCTTCTTTGATACTGGAAGCGACGCTCTGATAAACCTGCGCTACGGTCAGGCCGTATTTCATCGCTTCGTTTTTATCGACGATGACGCGGACTTCCTTGACCGGATCCTGCTGGCCGTCGTCCACAACGTCGATGCCGTCGATCTGCTTCAGCTGATTGCCGATCTGGATTGCGGCCTCCTGCAGTTCGTCCAGATCATCGCCATACAGCGTCATCGCGACGCCGCTGCCGCCCAGCACGCTTAAATCCATATTGCTTGTGGAAACTGCCGCATCAACAGGCAGATCCGCCAGAACCTGCGGGATTTCCGCTTCCATTGTTTTCGTATTCGCTTTTTCTTCCGTGATGATATAGAAAGTCGTGGAGGTATTGCCGCCCCCGCCCATCATCGTGGACAGGCCGCTGCCGCCGCTGGTAACACCGACGGTTTCGACGCCTTCCACCTGCATCAGCCGTTCCATGACCTGATCGTACATCGCGAAGCATTCCTGATCGGAAGCCTCCTCATTCTGCATCGTTACGCTGACCGACATCTGGCCGGAATCCATTGACGGAATCAGCGTCATCCCCATGTTCATAACGCCGATCGTACTGAAAATCAACAACGCGATGACGCCGCCCATGACGATCAGCTTGTGACCCAGCGACCATTTCAACAGCCCGGTATATCCGCTGACCAGCTTCTCAAAGAAGCCGTGCTTCTTTTCATTCTGCTTTTTCAGCATTTTGCTGGCAAGCATCGGCACCAAAGTTAAGGCGACGATCAGTGAGGCGAGCAGCGAGTAAGCGATCGTCAGCCCCATATCGACGAACAGCTGACGGGCCAGACCGGTCGCAAACACAATCGGCAAGAAGACGCAGACCGTCGTCAGCGTCGAAGCGATGATCGCTCCGGCAACCTGTTTGGCGCCTTCAATCGCCGCGTCGATCAAGCCGACGCCCTCGTTGCGCATCCGGTAGATGTTTTCAATAACAACAACGGAGTTGTCGACAAGCATCCCGACGCCTAACGCCAGGCCGGACAGCGAGATGATGTTCAACGTCACGCCGCTGAAATACATCAGCACCATCGCGAACATCAGCGAGATCGGAATGCTGAGGGCGATGATCACCGTCGGCTTGAGATCGCGCAGGAATAAGATCAGAACGATAATCGCCAGAATGGCGCCGTACAGGAAATTCTCCAGAACGGAATTGACGATCATGTCGATATAGACGCCCTGATCCATCAGGGTTGAAAAATGCAGACCTTCATACTGCATGCCCAGCTTGTCAAAGGTTTTATGCAGGGCTTTGCAGACGTCCGCGGTCGAGGCGGTCGAGCTTTTCTGGAAGGAAAGCATGATGCCCGGATTGCCGTTGACACGGGTATATAATTCTTCGCTGTTATCAACGATCTGGACGCTGGCCAGATCCTTCAGCCGGACTTCTTCCAGCCCGTCGATATCCATTGACATAAGAAGCAGATTTTCCACTTCTTCCAGAGAAGCGAACTGATCCCCGACCTTGATCAGCAGCGAATCGTCATTGGAGGCGATATAACCGGCCGGCATCGAGAAGTTCTCCGCCGTCAGCATCGTCGAGATCATGCTCGGCGAAAGGGCTTCGGAAATATTCGCTTTTTTCAACGCTTCATCACGTGCGTCGGCAATCTGTTTCAAGCCGTCCTCAATCTGCGTCTTAGCGGATTCCAGCGTTGTCTTGGTCGTGGAGATCGTCATTTCGCCCTTGGTGATCTCACCGGCCGCGGTCAATTTGCCGGATTCCAGCTTGGACTGCAGACTGTTGAGGTCGGAAACGTCGATCCCGGCTTTTGTCAGCATACTGCTGGCCGCCTGCTTCACGCCTTCAGCCGTCGCGATTTCGATTTCAACATTGCTTAACTTGACCTTCGCATCGTCGTACTTTCCTACCATCTCTTTCATGGCGTCTAAATTGGACGAAAGCGCATTTAAAGGGGTTAAAATTTGATCTATAGTTGCTACAGCGTTTGACAAAGCGGCTTTAACCTCTCCATAATTTGTTATTTTAGTCAAATCAACTTTAAATTGGCTTAAAATGAAAGTTATTTCCTCAGGTAATGGCTGATCAGCTAACGAAGTATCATCTGATATTTCATTAATAAGAATTTGATAGTTTGCAAGTGCATCTTTACTTTGTGTCAACATAGCAATTTTTGCAGGCAAACTTTCTAGATATTCTATTAATTCCTCATTTGTAGCATCTGGATTATCCGGAACCTGTGTTCTTAACTGATCCACGCCGCTGACGATCTGTTCAAAGGCTGCCTTCTCTGCTTTCAGCTGGATGATCTGCGAATCCATCGCGATCAGGTTCGTCGCCGCCTGCTGCAGCTGGACGGAAGACTGCGCCAGCTTGTCATAGGTTTCATTTTTTGTACTGGACAATTCGGATTCCCCGTCGGCGATTTTCTGCAGACCGTCGTTGACCTCCTGCAGCTTTTCCCGCAGCTCCCGCTCCGACTTGGCCAGCTCGGAATCAACGCTGTCCAGCACCTTGTTGTTGATCTGGTCGATCTTGTCATGATCGAGCACGATCTGCACGGTTTCTTCCAATAAACCGGTTGGATCGACCGATGCGACACCCTTGGTCTTCTCCAGCTCCGGCACGACCTTCTCATTGACAAAGTCGCTCAATCCCTGCAGGTCATGACTATCATAATCTGCCGTCGCCATCATGATCGGCATCATGTTCGGGTTGATCGCCATCAGCGTCGGACTGGAAATCGTTTCGTCCAGATAGCCCTTCACCAGATCGATCTTGGCGTTCAGATCGAGCATCGCCGTGTCCATGTTGGTATCGTCGGCAAACTCCAGAATAATTAACGATAAATTGTCCGAAGAAATCGAACTCATATTCGACAGGTTTTCTGTCGTGCTGACGGCGGATTCCAAAATCCGGGTCAGACTGGTTTCTACTTTTTCGGCGCTGGCCCCCGGATAGGTCGAATAGATGACGACATAGGGCAGCTCCATTTCGGGCAAGAGGTCAGTTGTTGAATTCATAAATGAAATCACGCCCAATAACAGGCACATAACCACGCCCACAATTACAGTATAGGGTTTTTTAACACTAAACTTAGAAAACATAGGCCTCTCCTTTTATCCGACCGACTGGTCGGTCACTTCGCTATTGTATTCCTTTCCGCTTAAAAATACAATCAACAAACAGGAGAAATTATCGTTTTCCAGAGCTTTCCAACCAGTCTTTCTTACACAATGACCTTTGCTTCTGATCGTAACGAACAGAAACAAATTTATCCAGAAGTCGGATCCGATGCAATTTTCCGTTTTCTCTTCCGTTCGGCTCAAACTGCGCAGTAAAAAAGGATTCAGGCACATCTTGCAAGCAGGAAAATCCTTTTCGAATGCGGCCTGATTTGCCAAGCTGGAGAATGATTTTCAATGATCTCCGCTTATTTCAAAGACAGCCATGATCAGATTTGCGTCTTTTCATTATTGAAGCCTCAGAAAGTACGCATGCCTGTACTGCACGTTTACATTCTTCATCAAGGTATTCGCAGGTAAAGAAATATCATTTTCCGATCTTTTAACGAGGCGGCGATACCTTCTGTAAAGCAGTCCATGAACCTGAAGTCCGTTGTCCTTTTTCCTTACATGCCAGAATATCCAATTTCTCATCACAAGAAAAAGAAGCGTCGATTTCTTCCGTTCTTACTCAGTTCAGGGCAGGCATGGAATTTCCATACAAAAAAACAGGCAGAATAATGTGTTATCTAACGCTTCATCCTGCCTGCCTTTTTGATCGTTGTCCAAATTCGAGTAAGAACCGCGCTTCCCTCTGCGCTTCTTTTCTGGTTTCTGACTTCAAGTTTCCTTGCCTATCAAAACTCTGGGAATTGATTTAAATGCTTAACTGACTCAGGCTTCGACCGGATTGTCGTCCTCGGTATTCGCCTCCAGCAGCTGTGCCGATTGGGTCGGATCCAGCTTATCGACTGCCTTCAGTTTACGCTGAATCATCCGCGTGCGCGTGCCGACAAGCTTGTCAAGTTCATTATTCGCCTGATTCAGCCGCTGCTGGGTCATCGCCAGCACATCGTGGAACTTGTCGAATTCGGTTTTTACCGCGCCCAGAATTGTCCAGACCTCGCTGCTGCGCTTCTGGATTGCCAGCGTCCTGAAGCCCATCTGTAAGCTGTTGAGCAGCGCCGCCATCGTGCTGGGTCCGGCGATGTTGATGCGGTAATCCCGCTGCAGCGTTTCGACCAGTCCGCGGTTAACGACTTCGGCATATAAGCCCTCAAAGGGCAGAAACAGGATCGCGAAATCGGTCGTGTAGGGAGGCTCGATATATTTATCGTGAATGTCCTTGGCGAACGAGCGGATCCGCTGCGACAGTACGTTGACCGCCTGCGTCACCGCTTCCTGATTGCCTGAATCATAGGCGTCCTGCAGATTGGCGTAAGCGTCCGCCGGGAATTTGGAGTCGATCGGCAGCCAGACCGGCTGATCATCATCGCCCGGCAGTCTGATCGCAAACTCGACGACGTTTTTGCTTCCCGGCACCGTTGCGACGTTGGTGGCATATTGTTCCGGCGACAGAATTTCTTCGAGGATTGCGCCCAGCTGGATTTCCCCGACGATGCCGCGGGCCTTGACGTTGGACAGCACTTTTTTCAGATCGCCGACGCCGACCGCCAGCGTCTGCATTTCTCCCAACCCCTTATAGACCTGTTCCAGACGGTCGTTCACCAACTGGAACGACTGCGTCATTTTGTCTTCCAGCGTCTTCTGCAGTTTTTCATCAACGGTCTGACGCATTTCATCCAGCCGGCGGTTGTTGTCCTGCTGGATCGCAGTAAGCTGCTTTTCTATCGTCTGGCGCATGTTTTCCAGTTTTTGTTCGTTGCCGGTTTCAAAGGTTTTCAAACGGTTTTCCAACACGCTGAACTGGTTGGCCATCGCGGTGTTGAGCGTATTCTGCTTCTCTGAGAGCGACTGGCTGATCTCGGAGAACTTCCGGCTTTGCAGCTCGGAAATCTGCTGCTGATTGGAGCTTAGCAGCGCGCTTAAAGATTGCAGCATTTCACGCTGGGCCGCCTGCTGCTGCAAAACGCTGTGATTCATCGCGTCCAGCTTCTGACTTTCCGCCTGAAAAGCAGTCTGCTGATTGGCGCTCAGCATTTCACCGACCAGCCGCACGGCATTCTGCGCGCCATCGACGATTTCCTGCCGGCTCTGCCGGTCCTGTTCCGCCAGCGTTGTCTGCAGCACAGTCAGTTTCTTATCGAAATCCTGCGCTTCAAGCTTTGCCAGTCGGCGGTTGAGGGCGGTCAGCTGAATCCCGCAGAATAACGCCAATCCGGCGGCGATGGCTGCCAGAATGAATATCCCTGTTTCCATGTTTGTTTCCCCCACTTTCTCATGCAAACTGCCGGGCTTCGCCGGCAGCTTTCTGATCTTAATTATACACAAAACGCAGTTTGAAAACCACTGTGGTGGCGGAACTTTAATCTTTCACCACAATTAAAATTCCGGTTTCAGCCCGCTGTTACGCAGGCTGAAGTTAAACTTTTTCCTTAAATTTCTTTATTTTTGGCAATGCTGATTCATCCAGTCGGTGATCTCGCGCAGCCGCTTGAAGCGGTGCATCGGCTTGCCGCTGCGGGAAAGTTCATGATTTTCGCCTTTAAACAGACAGGCGCGAGCCTCGACGTTCAGCACTTTTAACGCCGTGAACATTTCCATCGCCTGCGACACAGCGCAGGTATAGTCCTCGAAAGAATGAATAAACAACGTCGGGGTACGGCAGAAATCCGCGTATTTCAGCGGCGAATGATCCCACATCTTTTCCATGTGATCCCATGGCTTGCCGCCCTGGTGCAGATCGTCGTCATAGCTGATCCCGGAAGTACCAAAATCGCTGATCCAATCGGCGATGCTGCGCTGGCTGGCCGCCGCCGCAAAGCGATGGGTATGCGTGATGATCCAGTTGGTCATATAGCCGCCATAGCTGCCGCCGGTCACGCCTAAGCGCAGCGGGTCAATCTGCGGATTCTGCGCCAGAATATGATCGGTGAATTCCATGATGTCTTCATAGTCGATCGTACCGTATTTCAGCCGCAGATCGGCAAAGGCATCGCCATAGCCATCCGAGCCGCGGTGGTTGCAGAAGAACACATAATACCCCGCGCTCGCCCAGACCTGCATTTCATGGATCAGCAGTTCGCCATAGGTCGTACGCGGCCCGCCATGGATGTCCAGAATCGCCGGATAGGTCTGATCCGGCTGCCAGCCGACCGGCTTGATCAGCCACCCGTCGATCGTCTGCCCCGCGGCGTTGACAAAGCCCGCGTATTCAACCGGCTGAACGGCCTTATCCTTGAGACACTGTTCGCTGATCTGTGTGCGGCCGGTGACCGCGCCTGTCATGTCGGCCGTATAGACTTCCTGCAGCCGGCCGGGTTCCATCGCGCAGAACACAATACCGGATTTTGTGATGTCAAAGCCGCTGACAGCGCCGTTGAACTCGACCGCTTTTTCCACCCGGTCCTCGTGCAGCCGCATCAGTTCCGTACGATAGCCGATCGTCGATGTAAAATAGAGCACGCCGTTGTTCAACATGAATGTTTTGCCTGATCCGTAACGAACGTCGCTGTTGACGCAGCCGCCGATGGAATATTCGTAATCCAGCACTTTGCGGACTGCTCCGCTCGTTAAATCGCAGCGGTAGAAATCGCAGCTGGTTCCGTTGCCATAAGCCTGCATGTCCGTCGCCATGAACATCAGTTCATCGTTTTCCGCAGCGATCGCGCCAATCCGCAGCTGTCCCTGCGGCACAAGCGTGCGCGAAGTCTGCTTTTCCAGATCGTAACAGACCAGTTCGGATGTTTTCGGCTGGACGTCGCGCCAGTTTTTCCCGGTATAGATCACCTGATGACCGTTGACGATCACCCTTGCGCAATCATAGCCCTGCGGCGTAATCCGCAGGTGCCGGCCTGTGCATTTATTCCAGATCAGACAGCCGCAGCGGTCTGAGTCGATGAATCCGGCGCCGTTGGCGACAAACGGGACTTCGTGCAGAATCACATAGTCCTGCGCGTCGTCGAGTTCTTCCTTTGCCGTGGTTTTGGGATCCAGGGCATGCAGATTTTCCTGAATTTTTAAAACAACCCAATCGCTGTCCGCTACCGGCGTCATCTGCACCACGGCATAAGGGACTTCAAAGGCTTTCTGAGCCTCGCCCTGATTCAGCGTCAAGCGGTAATAAACAGTTTTCTGTTCATTGGATTCCGGTTTGTCCTGCGGCTTGCGCTCCGCCGCAAACAGGATCGTTTCTTCATCCTCAAAACAGAATGACGAAACCTGACCGTCGCTGATCAGCGGCTTCAGCTGCATTGTTTGCGGATTGACTTCCATCAAGTTGGTACGGTAGCTGTTTTCCGCCTTGTCCATCTGAGTTTGCAGGCACAGGACATGCGCTCCGGAAGCAGCCAGACTGTGCACGAAACGATAGTCTGTTAAGTCTTGAATTTGTATTTTTTCCATGTTGTTTCCCACCTCACTATGAATTGGTTACAGGATACCGCACTTTCCGTTCCCCGGCAAGTCCTTTCCGATTTTTTGCCGCCATGCCCCAAGCACTGTGCGGAATTCGTTTTCATCCAGACGCGCGGAAGGCCGGGCGACGACTCGGGCGGCCATTGCGTTAGCCAGATCCACCGCGG
Source organism: Holdemania sp. Marseille-P2844 (assembly GCF_900120005.1). Taxonomy (GTDB): domain Bacteria; phylum Bacillota_I; class Bacilli_A; order Erysipelotrichales; family Erysipelotrichaceae; genus Holdemania. The sequence continues at coordinate 402,970 of NZ_LT635452.1, read as the reverse complement.
CTGCCAACGGCCATCCTTGTTTCAATCCCGCTAACACGGTTCCTGCATGACAATCGCCGGCGCCGATCGTGTCCACAACTTCACTCTTGACCCCCGGAAGCGCTTGATAATTGCCATCCGCTGAGCAGCATACCGCGCCCAGTTCACCCCGGGTGATGATCACGGCGCTGCCGAAGCGGCCGCGCAGCGTTCTCGCTGCCGCTTCAACTGACTGGTTCCCGCTTAACCAGCAGGCTTCCGCTTCGTTAAGATGCAGGATCGGCCGGCATGCTTCGATCGCCTGCCAGCGCGATGAGTCCAAATGCATAAGCCGGGCTCCTGGCGCAAAGAAAACCTGCGGTCCGGGATGCTCACGCAGCCATTTCAGCATTGCCAGCCCGGTCGGTTCCTCCAGTTCAATCCCGCAGACATACACGTAATCGAGCTGCGCCGGATCCAGATCTGCCAGCCATTCTTCGCAAAAGCCATATTCCGCGCCGTGCGTGGACAAAAATGTGCGCTCGCCGCTGTCTTCCACCAGACACAGGCAGCAGCCGTTATCCCATCCCTTCACCACGATCGCCGGCGACAGTCCCTCCTCGCTTAAAAGCTTCCCGGTTATCTGGCCGAAAATACCGTCGCCGGTGGGCGAACAGTGAAACAGCGGCAGCCGGAACAGCCGCAGCATCCGCGCTGCGTTGTACGCACAGCCGCCCAGCGCCATCGTCATGGAGCGCGTATTGATATCCTCCTGGGTTACCGGCAGATGCGGTACCCGGACGATCATGTCGATCACGGTTGATCCCAGTATCAGTGTTGTTTTCATTTTCTTGTCCCCTTATTTTTTCCGTTGGTTTTATCATACCATGCCGGTCCGCAAAACGAACGGCAACCTCACAGAATTAAAAGAAGAAGTGAAAAACAGGTCCGAGACAGCGAAATAAAACGATATATGGAAACGCATCAGTAAAAGACGCAGCTGTTTTTCCCCTGGCGCTTGGCCTGATACATCGCCGCGTCGGCTTTCAGGAATAATTGCCGGTACGTCGTTCCCTGCGTGGGAAAGAAGGCGCAGCCAATACTGCAGGAAATTTTCGGCAGCGCAGCCGGCGCCTGACGCAGATGCTGCAGCTGCTGGCGAATGTGATCCAGACGCGCGCCGACCTGATCGCATGTGCCTGCTTCCTGCATTAAAACGACGAATTCATCGCCGCCGATCCGTCCGACCAAATCCTCCGGCGCAAACAGAGCGCGGATCTCGGCCGCCGTCCGCCGCAGCGTTTCATCGCCGCAGTCATGCCCATATGCATCGTTGATCTGCTTGAAATTGTCGATATCCATCACCGCCAGCGTCATGCTTTTTCCCACCGGAGCCTGCCGCAGCGCTTCCTCAATCAGCTGCTGAATCTTAAACCGGTTATATAATCCGGTCAGACAGTCCTGATGGGCCAGATGGCGCAGCCATTGGAGCTCGCGCCGCTGCTGATCCATATCGCTTAACAAGCCCAGAACTCTGACCGGCTCACCTTGCGCATCCTTTTCCAACGTCAGCTCCAGCCGATACCAGCGAATGCCTTCCTTTCCACATTCCAGACTGAGATCCACAGTCGGAACCAGATTCCCCCGCTGCAGCTGGCTGCGGATTTCCGCAATCTGAGCGGCGGAGGGAGAACGACGATGGCTGTCAGGCAGATCCTGAACTTGTCCCACAAGCGAAGGCTGGAAATGAAAATGCGCAAACCAGTTTTCTGACACCTGCAGCGTATCCTGACGGATATCCCACTCCAGCCAGAATTTCCGCGTTTGCATCAGGAGTTGTTCCAGAGGGGCGGACCGGCTCTTTTCAAGACTGCGATTTTTATTCACTGCCGGTTCTTCAACCAGCGTCAGATGGACAAGCTGATCCAGAAGTACGTCGATCACAAGCAGATACCGCAGTGTTTTTTCTTCGCAGAGAACCTGTCCCTGCTGCAGCATCAGCTGCCCGGAAAGCATCTGGACCCTCGGATTGCCGCGGACGGTAACCGGCGGTTGTTCCCGCAGCCACCTCGCGGCCACTTCCCGGCCATAAATTTCAAGATCACCGCTCAGGATAGCTACTTCCGGCCGCAGCCGATGGTGAAGCTCCGTCAGCTTTCCCATTTTGATCAGCTGCATTAATTCTTCTAAAAAACAAGCGTTTCCCTTCATCAAAATTCCACCTCGTATCAGATTTATTGTAGTGGCTGATTGCGACGAAGATTGTCGAATTCTGCTGCGCGCGGACCGCTGAGCGCATTGCGGCCCTTTTTCAAATGGAGGACGAATAGCTTCAAAACGCCGGACTTCCTGCATTCATACGGTTATTCTTTAAATTCAACCCTTTTTTGAGCCCTTGTCAGGAATCTGTAATAAATTGTTAAGCTGCACTTCATTTCCCTGACCAAAGGATATGATATAGTAAGATCAAGAATAAAAGAGCGTCTGGCGCTTATGCTGAAAATAAAAGGAGGGATTCCCCAATGCCAAAAAAACTGACTGCACTCTACAAGTTAGCTGCTATTCTGATCGTGATCGCCTCTGTTTTCTATTTTTCATCCGGAGCGCTGAATCAAACGCCGAATTTAAACGCTCCGAACATGCCGCTGTCGCAGATTTTAATTCCTGACTGATCTCTGATTCTCTGAAAACGCCAAAGTGGAACGTCCTCCCTGCTTTCTGATCTGCGGCGTTTTTTTTGTGATTTCCGCTTTTTGCATGAATAAAGAGAATGATCCCGGTTTGTGTGAATTTATTCCGCCGTTTTCGGTTCGAGGATCAGCCGGCGGTTAGGATAATCCAGGCGCCAACCGCGGCCTGCCAGCACATCCGCGCCCAACAAGCCGGCGACAGCCTCTCCCTGTACGGGATATAATGGGCGGTTGATCACCGCTATGCCGTCAAGGATGATTTTTGCATTGCCGATCCGCAGAGAAAGCGCCGGCAGCCGGCGCGCGGGAACCTGCGTTGAACCGTCGACACCTGTCAGCGTTTCAAATTCCAGCGGCAGCGAATCGGGCAATCCTTGATCGAGCAGGGGACCGCCTATAGTATCGGTATTGCCGCTGTCAAATCCCCAGCGCATGAGCTGCCCTTCTGTTTCCGCCTGCACCATGGGCATATTATCCCAGCCGATCAACTCCTGCTCAGCACTTGGATCCGCAACCGAAGCCCTCACTGACAACCGCTGACGTTTCTCATCCCATTGCCAGCAACATAATTGAAGGACGTCCCACCCCAGCAGTCCGTCGATTTTTACGCTCTGTCCGGCCGCCAGCTCCAAGTCGAAAGCCTCATCCCTCAGCACCATCCAGGTCTGATCCATTACCAGAAGCGGCCCGATCTGTACGGTCTCCGCCCGCCATTTTTCTGCCTGAATCCGCCCCAATCCGCTGCCCCCGCCAACGACTTGTTCATGCAGCGACCGCAGATTGGCCGCCTCGGCGATGGATCTGCGCACAGCGCTGCAGGAGGCGCCGGTATCAAACAGAACCACTGCGGGATAACCCTGAATCAGAATCGGAATCGGAAGTACGTTGGGTAAGCCCCGATCAATCCGGGTCAGCACCGGACCTGCATCCTGCCATATCAGTTTCATCATTTCACCTGCTTTCTGCTTTCTGCTTTCTGCTTTCTGCTTTCTGCTTTCTGCTTTCTGCTTTCTGCTTTCTGCTTTCTGCTTTCTGCTTTCTGCTTTCTGCTTTCTGCTTTCTGCTTTCTGCTTTCAGTATACCAAAAAGAAAAAGCAGCGGCTGCTTTTCGGTCAGAATTATAAAGTTTTTGATTATGTTCGTTGATCTGACAAAAAAGAATTGACTTGGAGTGAACTTCAGGCGTTACAATAAAGCCACGGGGAAACGAACTACCCCGTCTGCAAAGTAAGGGAGGCACATCCAATGGAAAAATCTAAGGTCTATTTTACCAAAATCATCACTCCGGAGAAAATGATCGAAATGGAAGAAATTCTCGGCCGGCAGCTTAAAGGCAAGGTCGCGGTGAAGCTGCACAGCGGCGAAGTCGGCAACCAGAACTTTCTGCGTCCGGAATTCATGAAACCGGTGATCGACAAAGTAAACGGCACGGTCGTGGAATGCAACACCGCTTATGAAGGACAGCGCAATACGACGGAAGCCCACTGGCACACAATGGAAAAGCATGGCTGGTCCAAGCTGTTTTCCGTCGATATTCTCGACGAAGACGGCGATTTGGAATTGCCGGTGAACGGCGGAAAGGTAATCCAGAAAAACTTTGTCGGCGATCATCTGAAAAATTATGATTCCATGCTGGTGCTGACGCATTTTAAGGGCCATCCGATGGGCGGTTACGGCGGAGCGCTGAAAAATATTTCGATTGGCCTGGCGTCCAGTTATGGTAAAGCTTACATCCATGGGGCTGGCGTCGCGGAAAACATCTGGACCGCGGATCATGATCAGTTCCTGGAATCCATGGCCGACGCCGCAAAGTCAATTTTGGATTATGAAAAAGAAAACATTGCGTTTATCAACGTGATGTGCAACATGTCGGTCGACTGCGACTGCTGCGCAAAAGCGGAGGATCCGAAGGTCAGAGATATCGGTATTCTGTCCTCACTCGATCCGGTTGCACTGGATCAGGCATGCCTCGATCTTGTTTATCAGTGCGAGGATCCGGGAAAGAAGGATTTAATTGAAAGAATTGAATCCCGCCATGGAATTTATACTATCGAAGCGGCGGCCGCGTTGGGGATTGGCTCGCGTGAATACGAACTGATCGACGTCGATCATCTACAAAAGTAAACCCTTGAAAGCTTAAACCTGAAAAGAGGAACTCCGGGATTAGAAAGCGCATGTTTCGTCTGGCGCCCCACCTGGAAATTCCTCTTTTTTGATTAGGCGTGCTGTTCGTCCATCAGCTGATTCCATCGCAGAACGGAATTGACGGACGTTTCCAGCCAGTAAAGAAAACGGGTGCCCGGCAGACGCGGTTCGCGCTTTTGCATCGTCTGGACAAGCGGCGCGCCATCTGCCGCATTGTGCCACAGATCGACAAAGATTGTATCGGCCTCGCCGGGTTTCAGACGATCCACCACAGCGAAAGCGTCGTCATGGATGATTGTTAATTTTTCAGGATTCTCCCATTGCGGCAGGATCCAGCGGGTAAACCAGGCGATCACCGCCGCTTCCTTCTCAACCACAACAATTTGTTCAACGTCTGCTTTGCGTGAAAGGTGATAAGCGAAATAACCCAAGCCCAGTCCGCAAACCAACACTTTTCCGCTGGCTTGTTTCAGCAGCGGCCGCATCGTGTTGATCTCGCTGGGAATCACGCTCATCCATTCAACGCCATTCTCATAAACACAGGGATAACGGTATTCCGTATCGAAATAGCCCAACTGCGGACATTCCGCCCCGGTTTCATCCACGCGGTAATCGTCATAGATCAAAATTTCAAACGGCTGATAGCATTCCCAGCGCACCGTCCAGGCGCCTTGCGTGCTGTCCGGGAAATGAATGTTGCGCAAATAGGCGTCAGCTTCATAGTCAGCCGCGGACAAGTGCCGGAATCCCGGCTTGAAATATTGTTCGGCCAGCATGCGGTGCTGGGGATTTTCGTCAAGATCCAGCCCTGCGATAATACAAAAGAGAGTATAGACGGCGTCTGTCTGCGAGAGTCCGCAGCCAGAGCACAGGGACTCCACCATTCTCCGCTCAATGGCGCAGGGATTTTCCTGCAGATAATCGGCAACGAGTTGGGTCATCGCGGAATTGAGTTTCATCCGCTTAACTTGTTGATCTGTCATTGTGTTTCCTCCTGCATTATCATCCGCCTGTTTCAGTTCAGCCCAGTCCGTTGCTTCTGCCGTTTTTAATAAAAGGGAGAGAGCCAGCTGCATTTTGGTTCTGCTTTCTGCTTTCGAATCTCAACACTGTTATCAGTTTCTTGACCTGAGATGTAATTCACTTTAGCTAAGATTGCAGCAACGTACAGCGATCAGCCGGGGTCGCCGGGCTCATTCGGAATCCTTCCGCGCTTTGTCTGCCGTTCATTTCACTTTGTCCCCGATAACAAAAAAACCTGTCCAGCGACAGGATTTTTAGTAAGTGGTGGTTCCAGCCGGGATTGAACCGGCGACACATGGATTTTCAGTCCATTGCTCTACCAACTGAGCTACAGAACCATTGGTTGCGGGGGAAGGATTTGAACCAACGACCTCCGGGTTATGAGCCCGACGAGCTACCAGACTGCTCTACCCCGCGATAACTAAGTATGAAATTTTCAATGGCGGAGGAACTGGGATTCGAACCCAGGCGCCGGTTTCCCGACCTACCGGTTTTCAAGACCGGACCCTTCAACCACTTGGGTATTCCTCCAGAATGACTTGGTGGACCCTGTAGGACTCGAACCTACGACCAGCCGGTTATGAGCCGGCAGCTCTGACCAACTGAGCTAAGGGTCCGCAGATCCTAAACAATCAAATGGTAGCGAGGGTGGGACTCGAACCCACGACCTTCCGGGTATGAACCGAACGCTCTAGCCAACTAAGCTACCTCGCCATAAATTTAAATCATGGTCGGGATGACAGGATTCGAACCTGCGACCCCTTGATCCCAAATCAAGTGCACTACCAAGCTGTGCTACATCCCGAAATATAAGTTCCCAATGGGAACTGTTTTTTTTAATAAAATGGCGCGCCCAGTAGGAATCGAACCCGCAACCTTTTGATCCGTAGTCAAACGCTCTATCCAGTTGAGCTATGGGCGCGTATCTTGTTGTTCTTATCAACAACGCTTTGTTATTATAACAGAGTTCGTGTTGATTTGCAACAACTTTTTTTATTTTTTCACAGCTTGATTTTTAGGATTGGTGGGGATGACGGGACTCGAACCCGTACGATGTTTCCATCACCGGATTTTAAGTCCGATGCGTCTACCGATTCCGCCACATCCCCATTTGTTGGAGGTACCTGCCAGATTTGAACTGGCGATCACAGAGTTGCAGTCTATTGCCTTACCACTTGGCTAAGGTACCATTTCGCTGTGCTTTATTATTATATATGAACTCCTATCAAAATGCAAGGCTAAAATGAAACGATTTTCGGCGTTTTTCAAAACGGAAAAGGCGCCGATTGCGACGCCTTTTTTCATACGCTCAGTCCACAAAGACTCAGCTTTTTAACTGTTTTTAACTTTGATCCACAGATCTGCCAGTTTCTTTTTTAAAACCTCATTGTGCTTGAATACTTCATCCTTCGGATAACCAACGCGCGGCAGATACGCCGGATTTCCATCATATTCTCCACCCACGGCGCTCATTTCTTCCAGCACATTCTTGTTGCTGGAAGCATAGCCGACCGTGCTGGAGTTGTCATAGGAAGCGTCGTCAGACAAAATGTAATTGATGAATTCATTGGCCAGCTTCGGACATTTCGCATTCGCCGGGATGACCATTGCGTCGCTCCACAGGTTCGTGCCTTCCTCCGGCAGCCAGTAAGCCATGTCCTCATTTTCAGACAGAATATAAGCCGCGTCGCCGCTGTAAACGACGGCGATATCCTTTTCGCCGGTGACCATGCCGTCGATGACTTCATCTGTCACATAGGAAGGATCGACCTTCTTATCCATGTCCAGCAGCCATTCATAAGCTGCCTGAATCTCGTCTTCATTTTCTGTATTCATCGAATACCCCAGCGCCTTAAACGCCATCATGAACGAATCCCGCTCGGAGTCATAGACGAACACATGTCCCTTGTATTTCTCATTGCGCAGCACGTCGAAGCCCTGCGATTCCACATCTGCCGGATCGACGTTGTTCTTGTTGTAGACAATTCCGACCATGCCCCAGAAATATGGCGCAGAGTAGGTGTTATCCGGATCGTAGGACAAACCCTTGACGCCGTCGGCCAGGTTCGCCAGATTCGGAATCATCGACTTATCCAGCGGCTGAAGCATATTTTCGTCGATCATCCGCTCGATCATGTAATCGGAAGGCACCAGCACGTCATACTGACTGCCGCCCAGCAGCTTCGTATACATTTCCTCGTTGGAGGCAAACATGGAGTAATTGATTTTGACATTGTACTGTCTTTCAAAGTTGGACAGGACGTTTTCCCCGACATATTCGCCCCAGTTGTAGACGTTCAGCGTGCTGCAGCCGTAGACCTCCTGCGGATCAATGTCGCTCTTGCCGCCGCCCCCGCAGCCGCCAAGCGCAACGACCATCAGGCCGCACAAACCCAGTTTAACCCAGTTTTTCATTTTTCTTCAATTTCCTTTCTTTCATCAGCGGAACGACGTTGACCAGAATCAGAACGACGGTGATCATCACCACAATGATCGTGGACAGCGCGTTGATGCTCGGATTGATCCGCTTGTACATCGAATAAACGTAAATCGAGATGTTGTTGATGCCCGGACCGGTTGTAAAGAATGAGATGACGAAGTCGTCAAACGACATCGTGAAGGCGATCAAAGCACCGGAAACGATGCCCGGCATGATCTCCGGAACGATGACCTTCGTCAGGGCCTGCCATGGGGTCGCGCCCAGATCCAGCGCGGCTTCCGGCAGGTTGGGATCCATCTGGCGGAGCTTGGGCATGATGCTGAGCATGACGTAGGGAATACAGAATGCGATATGCGCCAATAACAGCGTCATGAAGCCGGTTTTAATATTTAACGAAGTAAACAGAAGCATCAAGCCGATCGCCGTGACGATTTCCGGGTTCATCATCGGCAGATTGTTGATCTGCAGCGTGAGTTCCTTGACGATCCGCCTGGATTTGGACAGACCGATCGCCGCGATCGTGCCGACGATCGTGGAAACCACCGTTGCGATGACCGCGATGACCACAGTGTAATAGATCGACTCCATAATCGTGCGGTTGGCGAACATCTTTTCATACCACTGCAGTGAGAAACCGGTGAATTTGCTTAACGACTTACTGTCGTTGAAGGAGAAGACGATGACATAGAGAATCGGCAGATAGAAGAATGCGAGAACCAGTAACAGATAAAACCGGGAAAACAAGGATTTCAGTTTTTTCATGCGCGGGTTTCCCCCTTATTCTCATAGTCGACCTTCTTGGTGATAAACATCGAGATCATGATGATCACCGCCATGATCAGCGAAATCGCCGAGCCGAAGTTCCAGTCGCCGGTAGAAATGAAGTAGTTCTCAATCAGGTTGCCGACCAAAACGTAATCGCCGCCGCCCAGAAGCTTCGGAATGAAGAAGCTCGATACCGCCGGCAGAAAGACGAGCGTAATGCCGGAAATGACGCCCGGCATTGACAGCGGCAGCGTGACGCGCAGGAAGGTCTGCACCTTGTTGGCGCCCAAATCCTCCGCCGCGGTTAACAGGCTCTGATCCATTTTAGTCAGCGACGTATAGATCTGTAAAATCATAAAGGGAATAAAGTTATAAACCATGCCGACAAACACCTTGAATTCGCTGCTGACCGGAAAGTTCAGCAGAATGCCGCGCCAGGCGTAGGTTCTGACAAGCATGTTGATCCACATCGGCAGCGTGATCAGCAGAACCATGATCGCTTTGCGGTTGCCGTCGAGCTTGGCGATGAAATACGCCGCCGGATAGCCTAACAACACGCAGATGACCGTCGTGATCAGCGCGATCTTTAACGACCGCCACAGCACGTTGGGAAAAATACTGTCGGAGAAAAAGCGGGCGAAGTTATCGAGCGTAAACTGCAGCGTCAGTACGGAGTTGCCCTGCTTGGTGAACGCGTACAGCACGATCAGAAGCATCGGCGCCAGAATCATGATTGCGATCCAGATCAGATAGGGATACAGCATGCGCGCAAATGATTTCATAGCGGCTTACACTCCCATCTTGGACATGACGTGAATGTCCTCCGGCGCGAATTTGAGATCGACTTTCTTGCCTTCCTCCTGGAAATCCGTAGTGTGGATCTTGAAGATACGGCCTTTGGTCGCAAAGGTGATGTCGAAGTCGCCTTCCGTGATCGTTTCCGGATCGAAGTCATATTTCACTTCGCTGATCTCGATCGGACTGTCGTCCTCCAGATCCCAGGCTTCGGCGCTGGCCCACATTTTCAAATCGGTGTTCAGCGCGACGCTCTCTTTGATTTCATCCGGTGTTTTATAGAAGTCAAAGGCGGTAATGCCGATGTTATGCTTGTTGTCCTCGACATACTTCGGCTCGACGACGCTGATTTTAATCGTGATCGAGGTGCCCTTGGAGGTGCCGAAGGTCGCCGGATAGGTGCCGGGCTGCGGCTTGATGTCATAATCGACGGTGGACAGAGAAATAAATTCATCTTCCTCATCCCAGGCCTGTGCGTTGGCGCGGGCGATGACGTCGGCGTCGGTCATCTCCGCGACGTCCTCCAGGTCCATCGTGAAGTCGTTGGCAGAAATTTTTTCATGCGCTTCCGGATTCACTTTATCATGGTTGGCCAGAACGTGCATCTTAACCGTCTTCGCGGTACCGGATACCGTCTGGACCATGATTTCGTAATGGACGCCCTTAAACAACAGCGACTTGACCTCGCCGGTAAGGATCCCCTGACCGCGCGGCACGATGTCGATGTCTTCCGGGCGGATCACGATATCGACGTTTTCATTCTTTTTAAAGCCGAAGTCCACGCACTCATAGATCTTATCGTCAAACATGACGCGGTAGTCTTCCTTCATGACCCCGTCGATGATATTCGATTCGCCGATAAAGCGGGCGACGTATTCGTTTTCCGGTTCGTTGTAGATTTCTTCCGGGGTGCCTATCTGCTGGATTTCGCCATCCTTCATGACGACGATCTTATCAGACATCGTCAGGGCTTCTTCCTGATCGTGGGTAACGAAGATAAACGTGATGCCGACTTCCTTCTGAATTTTTTTCAGCTCGTGCTGCATTTCCTTGCGCAGCTTGAGATCCAGCGCGCCTAACGGTTCGTCCAAAAGCAGAACCTCCGGCTCGTTGACCAACGCGCGGGCAATCGCGACACGCTGCTGCTGACCGCCGGAAAGCAGGGTGACGTTGCGTTTTTCAAAGCCTTCCAGACCGACTAAGGAAAGCATCCGCATGACCTTCTGTTCGATGACGTCCTTGGACTGCTTCTTGATTTTCAAGCCGAAGGCAATGTTTTCATACACGTTCATGTGCGGAAACAGCGCGTACTTCTGGAACACGGTGTTGATCTCCCGTTTGTAAGGCGGCACCTGGCTGATATCCTGACCGTCGAAAATAATCTTTCCTTCTGTCGGCTCCAGAAATCCGCCCAGAATTCTGAGCAGCGTCGTTTTGCCGCAGCCCGATGGGCCAAGCAGCGTGACAAACTCGTTTTCATAGATATCCAGATTGACGCCCTTCAAGACGATCTGGCCGTCGAATTCCTTCACGATATTCTTAAACTGAATTAGTTTTTTCATCCGTAAATCCCCTTTCTCTAATGGCTTAAAAGATCGGCGGCGTGCAGATCCACAGCACGCGGGCCGGCTGCGCCGAATCGTTTTTCAGACAATGGCTGAACGAACCCTTGATGTAAAACGTCTGCCCCTTTTTGACGATATAGACTTTCCCCGTATCCAGATTGATCAGCTTGATCCGTCCGGACAGCACGTAGCCGAATTCCTCCCCTTCGTGAACAGCGACCTCGTGTGACCGGCCCTGCGGCGGCAGTTCCAGCAGAATCGGCTCCATTTCGTTTTTCTGGGCATTGGGCACGATCCAGTGGATCGTGCAGTCTTCCCGTTCGTCGACGAAGTAGTCGTCGTCGGTAAACACCAGTTTTTCCTCTGTTTCTTCCTGGAAAAACTTCGCCAGCGTCGTGCCCAGCGCTTCAACGATATCCTGCAGCGTCGCGATCGAAGGCGAGGTCAGATTCCGTTCCAGCTGCGACAGGAAACCCTTGGTTAACTCACAGCGGCTGGCCAGTTCCTCCAGCGTCAGGTTGTTTTTCGTCCGCAGCTGTTTGATCCGATATCCGATATCCATCCAACCCCTCCTTTTTCGCCCAGATGTTTAGTAACACTAAACTTCCCGGAAGCATTTAATAAACACAGATATTATTATACATACGCGCCTGTAAAATTCAATAGTTTTAAACAAAAAGATTACTGCGGTTAAACTTTTTCCTGAATTCTACCGCAGCTGTCATGCCGCATTGGCAGGGGGGGGGGATGGAAAATCCAAGCGTAGGAAACCTTGAAAACGTGCTGAAACGCATTCCGATTTCAAGGTTTCAAAAATGGCCTCTTTCCATTCAGTTTCCCCTCAGAGCGAACATTTCCGCTTTTCATGTCTTCCTGCCCCGCTGCCGCTCCCTCCTTTTGATCCCCGGCCGCACTCAAGGCCTATGTGTGCCTGCTTCCTGCTTCGTCTTCTCCTTTTGCCTGTACTCAGTTTTCCCGAATCCGGCAGTCTCATCCCGCTTGGACGTCCAAACAGACAAACACAAAAAAACCGGATACACTGAGTACCCGGCATTGTGATGACAATCGAAAGTCCTTATCTGTTGAATCAGACCGCTTACAACAGACCTTCGATCATGTTTTCCAGCATGTTTTTCGGCTGGAAACCAACGCTCTGCTTCACGGCTTTTCCGCCTTTGAACGCGATTAACGTCGGAATCGACATGACGCCGTAACGCTGCGCCAGATCCTGCGACTGATCGACGTTCACCTTAACAATTTCCAGCTTGCCTTCATATTTCGCCGCGACTTCCTCCAGCACCGGCGCCAGCATCTTGCATGGTCCGCACCAATCGGCAAAAAAATCCACGAGTACCAGCCCGTCCTTCGCTGTTATTTCATCAAATTCCTGCGTATTTACAATTTTCATTGTCTTCATCCTCCTGTTCAGTAATCTAAGTATATCACAGTTTTTTCCTTTGCATACCGAAATGCTCACAGCGGACATCAACGGTATTTCCTTGCGGCCGACTTCATTTGCGCCAAAACAAAACAGCCCGGAGGCTGTTTTGAAGTTATTGATGTAAACTCGGAACGGCTTACAGCTTGCTTGCGGCGCCGCGGTCGACGATGACCGTCACATCCGGATGGTTCTGCAGGATGCTGGCCGGGCAATCTTCCGTAACCGGGCCCTTGATCATGGCGTAAATCGCGTCTGCCTTGTTCTTGCCATTGGCAACCAGCAGGATTTTCTTGGCTTTCATGATCGTCGCGATCCCCATGGTGATCGCTTCAGTCGGAACTTTTTCCCCTAATGGATCAAAGAAACGCGCGTTGTCCTGACGTGTTTTTTCCTTCAGAACGACGGTGTGGGTCAGCGTATCAAACGAGGTCCCCGGTTCGTTGAAACCGATGTGACCATTGGCGCCGATGCCTAACAGCTGGATATCGACTTCAAAGTTTTTCATCGCTTCTTCGTACTTTTCACACTCCGCCTGGATGTTGTCACTGTCGCCGACTGGAACGTGAACATTGGCTTCCGGAATGTCCAGGCCGTTGAACAGGTTTTCATGCATGAACGTCCAATACGTCTGGCTGTGGTCGCGCTTCAGGCCGATGTATTCATCCAGGTTGAAGGTAACGACATTCTTATAGGATGTCCCGTTTTCCTTATGATCCTTGATCATATTCTGGTACAGACCGATCGGGCTGGAGCCTGTCGCCAGACCCAGAACCGGATTGGACTTGGATGTGATGACTTCCTTCATGACTTCAAAAGCTTTTTCGCTTAATTCGTCATAGTTTTCCGTCACAATAATTTTGAACATTTGAAATTCCTCCCTTTTACATCTATAACAATAGCACGAAAACGGTGTAAACTCAACGCTTCGGGCTGTTGTTGCCAAATTAAAATCAGCCGATTTCGATCGTGTAGGACGTCGTGAAGCTGGCGTTTTCACGCAGCTGAATCGTGCCTTCGCGTTCTTCAAACGGAACGTGAACTTCCGCAAAATCGCCGTGTCCATGCCATGGCTCGATGCACAGATACGGAGCGTTCGGCTTGGTCCAGAAAGCCAGCCAGCGATAGCCCGCGACGCTGACTTTAACGCTGTTTTTACCGTTAGTCAGGGTAACGTAAGGCGAGCGCAGATGCTCGAACAGAAGCGTCGGGATGTTGTTGAAGGTTGCGTAGTCCAGCGCAATTTCCTTTTCTTCCTTTAAACACAGCGACGCGTTGGAGCTGGCGGTTGTCTGCGTTTCCGGGCACGCAAAAACGATCTTGTAGTCTTCAAAGCGTTCCCCCGGCGCCATCGGGCAGTTAAACGCCGGATGCAGACCGAAGGAGAACGGCATCATCCGCGGCGAATGATTGTCGATCCGGTAGGTGATCGTCAGCTTCCGGCCGGACAGCCGATAGGTCACCGTCAGTTTGAATTCAAACGGATACTGCGCGCGAGTTTCCTCATTGTCGCTTAAAGATAAAACGATCGTGTCTTCGCTCACGCTTTCGACGGTGAATTCGCTGTGACGGGCAAACCCATGGTTGCCCATCTTATAGGTTTTTCCGTCGATCTGATAGTCCTTGGTCCAGGTGCTGCCGACCATCGGGAACAGGATCGGATTGCGCCCGGCCCAGAACTGCGGGTCGCCCTGCCACATGTGTTCGATATTCTTTTCTTTGTCATAAAAGCTGGTGATTTCCGCCGCCAGCGTTTTTACTTCCACCGCGGCGACTTCATTTTCAATTCTCGGCATGATTTTCCTCCTCGATCAATCCAAAGTGCAGACAGGCTTTGTAGACGCCGTCACGATCAATGTCGTCAGCGATGTAGTCGGCCGCCTGCTTGGCTTCGTCGCAGCCGTTGCCCATTGCGATGCCCAGCCCGGCCCGGCGGATCATTTCCACATCGTTGTAGCCGTCGCCAAACGCCACTGTTTGAGGTTGATCAAAGCCCCAGTGCGCCGCCAGTTCCAGCATTCCGCTGGCCTTGTTCGCATCTGCTGCGGTGACTTCGTTGGCGAAATGCATGACCATCAGATGGGAATTGTGCAGCAGCGGCCGGATCGCGTCGACATGTTGGGCTTCCCGGGTGTAAAAGATGATATTGACTAACGGCTGGTGCTTCCACAGCGTCTGGCCGGGACGCATCTTATACAGAAAATAGAACAGATCGCTGATTTCCTGGGTGTAGTGCAGATCGTGGCTGTTTTCACCATGGACGCCGCTGTAACGCACGACTAAATCGTTGCGGCGGCAGTAATCGATCACCCGTTCGGCATCGCCTTCGTCAATGATTTTAGAGGCGATGATTTTCCCATGATCCATAATGATTCCACCCTGAGCGCAGACGACCCCGTCCAGCAGATCCGTCAGCTTCGGCGGCAGATTGACCAATTCCTCCACCGCCCGGCTTGTGCACAGCGCGATCTGACTGCCGTTTTGCTTCAGCCTTTCAATCGCGGTATACGCCGAGGCGGGAACATCGTGAAGGGTGTGGGAGAACAGCGTGTGATCGATGTCGAAAAAGACGGCGCGGGCTTTACTCATGCAGCATGGCCTCGCCCAGCACCCAGGTTTGGGCTACGCTGTAATCGTCATTGAGCACGCACAGATCGGCGTCATAGCCGGTTTCGATCAAGCCCTTGTTGGCAAAGCCCATCCGCGTGGCAGGATTGATTGTCGCGGCGTTGATCGCCGTCGCCAGCGGCAGCTTCATCATTTCGATCAGGTTGCCGACCAGCACGTTCATGCGGTTGGAGCTGCCTGCCAGCTTACCGTTAGGCAGCCGTCCGCAGCCATCCTCGCCGACCGTCACGTCGCGGCCCTTCATGTGATAGAAGCCCGGCTTCAGGCCCTTAATTGATACGGAATCGGTAACCAGAATCAGTTTATCCTTGCCCTTGACGCGGCCCAGCACACTGGCGACGGCCGGATGCACATGCACGCCGTCGGCGATCAGCTCGGCGTAAATGTTCTCAAAGAACATCGCGGCCCCGGCGGTTCCCGGTTCGCGGTGATGCAGGCCGAGCATGCCGTTGAAGGTATGCGTGAAGCTGTCGGCGCCATCTTCGATCGCTTTGGCGCATTCATCAAATTTCGCTCCGGTATGCCCCATCGCGACTTTGACGCCCTGGGAAACACAGTAGCGGATCAACGCGTGATCGTCATCTTTTTCCGGCGCGATGCAGATCATCTTGATCTTACCTTCAGCCGCCTTCTGGTAACGGTCAAATTGTTCAATGTTGGGTTTCTGAATTAAGTATGGATTGTGCGCGCCCTTGAATTCATGGGAAATCTGCGGGCCTTCGACGTGGATGCCCTGAATTTTTGCCCCGCGGTGATCTTCGTCAATGATCTTGCTGATAAGCGCGAAGGATTCCAGCAGATTGCTTTCCGGAGCGGTCGAGGTCGTCGCTAAAAAACTGGTGACGCCGTCCTGCGGCAGATATTCAATCCAGTTCAGCAGACCTTCGCGGGTCGCATAGTTGCAGTCCAGTCCGTTGTAGCCGTGGCAGTGAATGTCGATCAGACCTGGAAGGATCCGCTTATCGCCGTAATCCACGTCGGCTTTCTGCGCATCATAGGATTCGATGGCCGTGATCTTTCCGTTGTCAAAAACAAGCTGAGCTGGAACGAATTGTTCGTTCAGCCAGACGCGCGTGCTTTGAATTCTCATATTTGCTCCCTCTTTTCTTTGGAGTTTGTCTCTATTTTGTACTCTTATATGCTTTTATAATGGAGATAGATTGAAGCTGGACAGGCTGTTTGTTTAAGACTCGTGAAAATGGAAACGCATCTTGGAATTAAAATCAATCGCTTATTCCAATGCGGAACGTTATGGAAGCAGTTTTTTCTGCTTGGACAAAAACCTTCGCCATCGCAGAGCGCGGAAGGAGTCTGAAAGCGGGGGAAAAACAGAAATCCCCGGCAGCATTCGCTGCAATCTGTCCCGTTTTTCTGCTCCGGCAAAGTCCAACTACAAAGAAAAACCTGAAAGGTTCAGGTTTTTACAGCATTTCTTTTCCGAGGCAGTATGTCTGAACCACGTCGTAATCGCGGTTGAGAACAACCAGATCGGCGTCGTAGCCCGCCATGATTTTACCCTTGCGGTCGTCCATTTTCAACAGACGGGCCGGATTCAGGGAAACCATGTTGACCGCCCAGTCAAACGGCAGCAGCGCCTTTTCAACCAGGTTCTGCAGACCGCGGTTAAACTTCAAAGTGCCGCCGGCCAGCGTGTCGGTGCCGTGCAGATAAGCGGAGCCGTTTTCACGGATATCAATCTGATTGCCGCCCAGTTCATAGTAGCCTGGTTCGCAGCCTTTTGCGCACAGCGCGTCGTCGATCATGACGGCATAGTCGCGGCCCTTTGCGGTAACGTAAGCATTGACCGCCGCCCAGTTGACATGGTTGCCGTCGCAGATGATTTCGCCATAGGTGTCGCGGCAGCGCATCGCGGCGCCGACCAGATTCGGTGTGCGGTGATGCAGACCATTCATCCCGTTAAAGACATGCGTCATGGAATTTGCGCCGTTGGCAATGCCCATCAGCGCGTCTTCATAGGTTGCGCCGGAGTGACCGATGGATACGCAGACGCCATGGCTGGAGGCGTAGCGTGTTAAAGCCCAGTCCGGATCCTTTTCCGTTGCCAGTGTGATAACCTTGATCATGCCCTTGGCGGCTTCCTGATACTTCTTGAACTGCTCAACATCCGGCGTAACGATGAACTGTTCCGGCTGCGCGCCTTTGTTTTTCGCGTTGAGGTATGGGCCTTCAAAATGAATGCCGAGGATTTCCGCACCTTCGTAGCCTTCGTCAACGACTTCCGTGACGTTGATCAGCGCTTTGGTCAGCACTTCTTCACTCTGCGTGACTGTGGTCGGCAAAAAACCGGTGATGCCTTCCTTCGGCAGTCCGGCAGCCCAGGTCCGCAGACCTTCATGATTAGCGTCGTTCGTATCAAAACCCAGACCTCCGTGGCAATGAATATCAATCATGCCCGGCAGGATCCGATCCTCGCCGTAATCCTTATCGACCGGCTTGGTTCCATACGGGTAAATTCCTGTGATCTTCGCGTCTATGATCTCCAGCTGCGCTTCAATGAACGTACTGGAAACCCAAACCTGCTTACTTTGAATAATCATCTTTTAGTCCTCCCTTGATGTTCTTATTATATCCCCTTTGAAAATTGAATTCAACAATAGCACACTGTAAAAATGGCTTTTTTATTCATTGATCCATCAATAATTTGTGATAATAATTTCAGCAATGAAAGCGGTTTGGTTTTGCCTGGAAAAATACCGGGAAACAGGCGGCAAATCGCGAATGAGTCGCCGCTGAATTCCCGCTTTTCAAATTCAGTTTTTGATTTGCAGCTCAGAGTACAGGAGGGATCTGCGGCAGTCTGAATGTCCGGCATGCGATTGGATGAATCGTTTCAACCACGATCTTGCGATGCAGTGGTAAACAAAAAATCGACGGCAGCTGTTTCTGAGAAGACCCGAAGGCAAGCTTCAAGAAAACGCCGCGGGGTGATTGCGGCGTTTTTACTTGCTTTATTTAATTTCTGTTTGTCTGGATATGGATTATCCCCGGCGTTTGCCTTGAGATGAAATCGAGCTTTTGGACGTTTTCCCACGCTGATCAAAACGCTTGTCTGAGGCAGCCTGCTTTTTTCCATCAGCAGCGGCTTTCTCACGCCCCTTTGTGAGCTTTTGCGAGCGGCTTCCAGACCTGGAGTTCCCACTGTTTCTCCCCGACCGCTTGCTTTCTTCCTTTGCACTCCGTCCCGTTTTCTGCCGACTGCCTGCCTCCTGTTTTCCCCAGGGAACAGGCGGAATCAGACAGTCGCGGCCATAACCGATCAGATCGGTCCGGCCGGCGCGGGTCAGCGCTTCATGCACAAGCTTATAATTCCGCGGGGCGTTGAATTGCATTAATGCCCGCTGCAGCTGCTTCTCATGCGGATCCCGGGCGACATAGACCGGTTTCATCGTCATCGGATCCAGCCCCGTCCAGTACATCGTCGTGGAAATTGTCGCCGGGGTCGGATAGAAATCCTGCACCTGCTGCGGAATGTGATTGATCGACTTGAGATAACAGGCCAGCTCGATC
The DNA here is from genome assembly GCF_900120005.1 of Holdemania sp. Marseille-P2844. Taxonomy (GTDB): domain Bacteria; phylum Bacillota_I; class Bacilli_A; order Erysipelotrichales; family Erysipelotrichaceae; genus Holdemania. The sequence continues at coordinate 383,995 of NZ_LT635452.1, read as the reverse complement.
GCGTCGTTCAGATCACAGCCGGGATGCGAGCTCATCAGATATGGAACGAGGAATTGATTCATTCCATATTCCTTGTTCAGCGCCAGATACTTCTCCCTGAATTTTTCATACAGGGCGTGATTGCATTTGCCCATCGTATCCAGCACCTTGTCGCTGACATGTTCCGGCGCTACCTTCAGCTGACCGGAGATGTGATACTGCACCAGCTCGCGGAAAAAGGTATCGTCTTGATCGTACATCAGATAATCGTACCGCACGCCCGAGCGCACAAACACCTTTTTCACGCCCGGCAATACCCGCAGATCGCGCAGGATGCTGAGATAATCGCGATGAGAAACCTCAAGATTTTTGCATGGCTTGGGATGCAGGCATTCCTTACCAGGACAGGTTCCGCGCTTCAGCTGATCCTGACAGGAAGGATGGTAGAAATTGGCGGTCGGTCCGCCGACGTCGTGGATGTAACCTTTGAAATCCGGATCCTGGATTATCTTTTTTGCTTCCTCCAGAATCGACTGCTTGCTTCGTGAAGAAATCACCCGGCCTTGATGATTGGTCAGCGCGCAGAAAGCGCAGCTGCCGAAACAGCCGCGGTTGGCGATGATCGAAAAGCGGACTTCATCAATCGCCGGGATGTGATGATACATCGGATGAAAGGTTCGTTTGTAGGGGAGTGAATAGGTAAAATCCATCTGTTGCTGCGTCAGAGGCAGCGCCGGAGTATTGGCGACGACATACCAGCCTTGATACGGCTCGACCAGCACCGTGGCATTGAGGGCGTCGATGTTGAGATGCTGGATACGGAAGCTCTCGGCATATTTGCGCTTATCCTGCGACACTTCTTCAAAGGAAGGCAGCAGCTTATGCTCAAACAGATGATCGATCGTCTTGCATTTGTAGACGGAGCCTTTAATCCAGATGATATCCTGAATTGGCAGGCCGCCGTCCAGTGCTTCCGCCAGCTCGATGATCGAATTCTCGCCCATGCCGTACAATACGAGATCGGCGCCGGAATCTAAAAGGATCGACCGCCGGACTTGATCATCCCAATAGTCATAATGGGCTAACCGCCGCAGTGATGCCTCAATCCCGCCCAGAATCACCGGCGTCTTGGGATAGAGTTGTTTGATTTTCTGGGAATACACGATCGTCGCGCGGTCCGGGCGTTTGCCCATCTCGCCGTTATCCGTGTAATTATCTTTATCACGGCGGCGTTTGGAGACCGAGTAATGATTGACCATCGAGTCGATGTTGCCGGAGGACACCAGAAAGCCCAGCCGCGGCTCGCCAAATTCCATAAAGGGTTCGTCGCGCGTCCAGTCGGGCTGCGGGATCATGCAGACCTTATAGCCGTAAGCTTCCAGCATACGTGTGATGATCGCCGGGCCGAAGGACGGATGATCAACATAGGCGTCACCGCTGACATAGACGAAATCGGGCTGGGTCCAGCCGCGTTGTTCCATTTCTTCACGGGTTACAGGTAAAAAATCAGTCATTGTCTTCCTCCTTGGCGGGTTGTTCCGCGTTACTTTGCCGCCTCACAGTCCAGTCTGAACTCCATTTGAATTTCTTTCAAACGACTTGTTCATTTTAATTGTACTTGAATTTTGTCGTTTTGTCTTCCTCGGCGACGAAGAAAAAGCGCCGGTCAGCGCTTTAACTCAATTAACTTTTCCCAGGCGCAGTCGCTGCGGCCAAAGTGACCGTAAGCGGAATAGCGGCTGTAAATCGGCTTTTTCAGATCTAACTGGCGAAGGATGCTGGAGACGCGGAAATCGAAATTCTTATGGATAATTTCCAGAATTTCCTCGTCGCTGACCTTGCCGGTACCAAAGGTTTCGACATAGATCGAAATCGGTTCGCTCTTACCGATAGCGTAAGAGACTTCAATTTCCAAACGATCCGCCAGACCGGCCGCCACCAGGTTCTTGGCGACGAAACGGCTGTAATAGGCCGCGCTGCGGTCAACCTTGCTCGGGTCCTTGGAGCTGAAGCAGCCGCCGCCGATCCGTCCCATGCCGCCGTAGGTATCGACGACGATCTTACGGCCGGTTGTGCCGCTGTCGCCGAATGGTCCGCCGACGACGAAGGATCCGCTTGGATTTACGAGGATCTTCGTGTCCTTGTCGATCAGGTTGGCGTCGATCACCGGCTTGATGACCTCATTGATGATCTTGGCCCGGATTTCTTCCTGGGTCGCTTCGGCAATATGCTGCGTGGAAACGACAATGGTGTCGAGCCGGACTGGTTTGTTATCATCATATTCCACGGTGACCTGAGTTTTGCCATCGGGTTTCAGGATGGAGTAAGCTTCCTGTTTGCGGACTTGTTCCAGCCGTTCCGCCAGCCGGTGAGCCAGCGCAATCGGCATCGGCATATAGTTTTCTGTTTCGTTGCAGGCGTAACCGAACATAATTCCCTGATCGCCCGCGCCCATATCAGCTTCATCATGCATGACCGCTTCATAGATTTCCGCCGACTGCTTCGACACCTTGGTCAAGACTTCAAATTCTTCTGTGTAGCCGATTTCGCGGATTTTGTCCTTCGCAATTTTCTCAAACGGCAGATCGGCGCTGGTGTTCGCTTCGCCATAGATAAAAATCAGATTGTCTTTGATCGTCGTTTCCACCGCCATCTTGCTGGCAGGATCCTGACGAAGTGCTTCGTCCAGAATCGCGTCGGAAATGGCGTCGCAGATTTTGTCCGGGTGTCCGCTGGTGACGGATTCGCTGGTAAAAAATTTTTTCATAGATTATCCTCCTTGTCTTTTTTATCAAGGCAGATATGACGCATAAGAAAAGCCTTCAGAAAGAAGGCTTCATGATTCATCGTCCTGCTTTCTTATCGTTGCCAGCATTACCACCTTGCTTTCAAGCAGGTTGGTATGAGTTCGTCGAGCTGACTCTCTCCCTCATTCTTGATAAAAAGACCAGGAATAGTAAACCATACCTGGTGGTAAAAAGCAAGGATTTCTCTACATAATCCGCAAATTCCAGACATTTCCGGCTTTCTGCCTGAGCTTGATTTGAATTTTGCGAAGCTTGCCACCCATTTGTATTTTCAGGCTTGTATTCCTTCGGCGGCTTTGGTATCATAGTTAGAAAATATTCGGAAAGAGGAAAGAGGAGGATTTTTGTTTATGAGTTCAATACGCCTGATCGCCACCGACCTGGATTTCACATTACTGAACGAACATTTTGTCTTAACCGAAACCACAAAGGAAATTCTCAGCCGAATTTTGGACAGCGGCGTGGAATTTGTGCCGTGCAGTTCCCGGCCCTTAGGGGAGATTCCGCAATGGCTGCGGGAGCAGAAAAAAATTCGCTGGATCGTCACGGCCAACGGAGGCTTGATCGTGGATAATCAAACGGGAGAGACGCTGGTTTCCAATACGCTGCCTGCGGCCAGAGCCAAAGCGTTATTGACAAAGGCGGAACCGATGAATCCACATTGGAGTTGTTTGATTGAAGGCCGGCTTCACAGTCATCTGGCGATTCTGGACGACCGGAAGGCGTTGAAGATCGACGGTTCTTATTTGAAAAATATTTTGAAAAACCGGATTTGGGAATCGGGGAAGGATTTCTTGGATGCCCTGCCGGACGCGCAGATCGCGAAGATTCATTTTATTACCAGCCGCGATTATCCGGAAAAAAAGCAGGCGCTGATCAATCTGTTATCGGATGAAGAGGGAATTGAACTGACGTCTTCGCATCCGTCAAACCTGGAGATTCTGCATCCGCAGGCGAATAAAGGCGAAGCGTTGAAATGGGTCATGCGGCAGCTGAACTGCACGCCGGAGGAAACGGCGGCATTTGGTGATAACGCCAACGACCTGCCGATGTTGAACGTCGCCGGACACAGCGTCGCTGTCGCCAACGCGACGGAGGAAGTGCTGGCGATGGCGCGGCATCATGCGTTATCGCATAAAGAAGACGGGGCCGCGCGGATGATGGAGCAGCTGGTGTTTCAGTAGGGAGTAAAGAAGAAGCTTTTTCAAAGTATGTCCATCACGGTTTATCCTTGTCTGTCAGAATACATGAATAGAAATTAAAATCATATATAAGAGGCCGGTAGGCAGAGACAATCTCACTCTGCTTTACCGGCCTTTTTCTTATCCTTTTATGATTAAAACATTTATCCGGCTGATTCTTATTCAATCATTCAAATTACAATGGCTATAACATCATTTCTCATTAAATTCAATCTTTTATGGGAACTCCTTGCTTTCCACTCATCTCACAATACTTATTTTTCTTCTTTTAACTCAAATATCGTAAACTTAAACATTATCTTGAATTGAGGTTTTATCCTCTTGATGCGTCTTTTTAAAGTCCACAATGACCGCTAAAAATCGTTGTCCATATTTTTGTAGTTTATTAACGCCGACGCCTGCGATATCTAACATGGCCTCTTCATCAAGCGGCAATCTAACACACATTTCAATCAATGTCTTATCATTGAAAATGATATATGGCGGTAATCCTTCCTCCCTCGCAATATCTGTCCGAAGTTTACGCAAAGCATCAAATAAAACATAGCCAGCGGAAGTAAGCTTGTCTGTATTTCTTTGCTTACTCTTTATTTTTCCAGCTTCCTGTGTTTTTTCTTCAGTGACTTTTAAAATCACATGGGTATTCTCATCTTGCAGCATCGTGATATCGCCAAGCTTCAAAACTCCATATTGGTCCTCTGTCTGCACCAAATATCTCTGATTAATAAGTTCATAGATGAGCTCTCGGATCTGTGACACAGAGTATTCCTTTAATGCTCCATAGGTTTTGTAACGATTAGTACCTACCTCTTTGAGTCTTGCACGATTTGCACCGATTAAGGTTCCCAATACTATCGTTAATCCGTACCGGCCTCTTGTTTCTGCAACGCAATTGATAACCTGTTTCGCTTCTTCAGTCATATCGATTTTTTTATAGTCTTTCATGCAATTACCGCAGTTATCGCAAGGTTTTATTACTTTTTCCCCAAAATAATCTAAAATGGTATTTCTCAGACATTCATTGGTTCTGCAATAATTTTCCATAATTTTAAGACGCCTGGCATCCCGTTGTTTTATAATCTCAATTTCCTCAGAAGAAAGATCAGAAAAATCTTTATTTTCCAGCAGGAACTTGTTGATCATGATATCCTGGGCTGAAAATAATAGGATGCATTGTGAAGTCTCGCCATCCCGACCTGCACGGCCTGCTTCTTGATAATAACTTTCCATGCTTTGAGGCATATTATAATGAATCACATACCGAACGTTCGATTTATCAATGCCCATCCCAAAAGCATTCGTTGCCACAATGACCGGAGTTCGGTCATAGATAAAATCATCCTGATTTCTTTTTCTTTCCTCTTTGTCTAATCCGGCGTGATAGCGGGTGACAGAAACACCTTGTTTGGAAAGCAACATAAAAAGGTTATCTACGTTTTTGCGAGTCGCGCAATAGATAATTCCGCTTTCCTTCGCATGTTTTTGAACATACTCTATAACAAAACGATCTTTATCTTTTCTTTTTTCTACACTATAAAATAAGTTTTTCCGATCAAATCCAGTCACGACCACCTCCGGTTCAATCAGATTTAAAACACAGAGTATATCTACTTTTACTTCTTGCGTTGCGGTTGCCGTAAATGCACTGACAATCGGGCGTTTTGGCAAACTTTTGACAAATCCGATGATTTTCAAATAACTTGGTCTAAAATCTTGACCCCATTGAGAAATGCAGTGAGCTTCGTCAACGGTAATCATGGAAATATCAGCTTGACGGGCAAAATGAATAAAATCGTGACTTTCTAATCGTTCCGGAGCAACATAGATAATCTTATAGACTCCTTTTTCAGCAAACAGTAAAGCTTTAGCAAATTGAGCTTCGCTCAGGGATGAATTAATAAAAGCGGCGCGAATTCCAGCCTCATTTAAAGCCTTGACCTGATCCATCATCAGTGATATCAGCGGTGAAATTACCAATGTAATCCCAGGCAACATCACAGCAGGAATTTGATAGCAGATTGATTTCCCTGCCCCTGTCGGCATGATTGCCAATGCATCGCGCCCCGCAAGAATTGCATTAATGATTTTCTCCTGACCTTCTCGGAAAGATTCATAGCCAAAATATTTTTTCAGGTACTGTCTTGCGTCCATCTTCCATCCCTCAAATCTAATTCATAAACCTATATCAATCATAACATAGAAATTTAGTAAACTGCTTGGATATTTGAAGCAAGTATCTTAAAGATAGAGTGTTGTGAATTGAAAAAGTAAACGCAGCCTTAAGACTAAAAGAAATTGCATTTACTTTTGCAAAGACGCGGACTGCATTTACTCGTGCAAATAAGTTATAGTTATCTTGTATCTCTCTGTACAGATAGGAGTCCTCATTATGAGTCACTTAACTTTGCAAGATCGGATTACAATTCAATCCGAATTGAATCAGGGTTCTTCTTTCAACACAATTGCTCGTTTGATTTCCAAGAGTTCTACCACTCTCTCCCGCGAGATTCGAAATCATCTGCTGATTCGCGATCGTTCTTCTTACCCTCAGTCTCGCATGATGAACGATTGCCTCCATCGCTTTGAATGCCGGCTAAAATTTGTCTGTCAGCCTCAGTGCCATTTTCAAAAGGGGAATTGTCGTTTTTGTGGTCATTGTTTCCGGGTTTGTTATGATTATGAAAAAGAGTGCTGCCCTTCTCTCTCTCTCGTCCTCCTTATGTTTGTAATGGCTGTCGGCAGCGTCAGCGCTGCTCCCTGGAACAACGTGATTATAAGGCAGCAGAAGCCCACCAGGAATATCGGCAGAGGCTCGTTGAAACCCGTTCTGGATTTAATTTAACCGAAGCTGAATTGGCTTTGATTCAGCGGGAGCTTACTCCGCTTATTAAAGAGAATAAACAATCCGTACATCATGCTTGTCTGGTTAAAGCTGATATTCTCCCTTGTCATGAGAAAACCATTTATAATCTCATTGACGCCAACCTGCTTCCCGGTATCAAAAATTTAGATTTGCCTCGAAAGTGCCGCTTAAAGCCTAGAAAATCAGGGCGGAAAGAACATAAGGTCGATAGTCAATGTCGGATTCACCGAACTTATGCAGACTTCCTGGACTTCGTTCAAGCTCATCCGGATGTCTCCGTTGTAGAGATGGATACTGTTGAAGGGATTAAAGGCGGTAAGGTGATTCTCACGTTTCTCTTCAAGTCCTGCAATCTTCAATTATTCTTCCTGGCCGACCACCATACCTCTCAAGCTACAATTCAACAGATGGATCAACTTTATGAACAACGATTCGGTCCTGAGTTATTCAAGAAAATATTTGAAGTCATCCTGACGGATAATGGCTCCGAATTTTCCAATCCGACGGCGATTGAAAACGATGCCTTCCATCAATCCAGGTCTCGTTTACTCTACTGTGATCCCGCTGCTTCCTATCAAAAAGGGACTTGCGAGAATAACCATGAAATGTTGCGCAGATTCTATCCTAAAGGATCATCTTTCGATCAGTTAACACAAGATGAATTGAACCTCATTTCAAGCCATATCAATTCTTATAAAAGAAAAAGACTGAATGATCACTCGCCTCTTGAGTTATTCAGTCTTCTCTTCGGGAACGAAACGCTCGATAAATTAGGGCTTGTTTCCATCGCTCCTGAAAACGTTTGCCTTTCCCTCCGGGGTTTGTTCAACAAATAAAGAATAGACACAGGGAGATCCATTGACAAGCCAGCCTAAGAACGAATTTAGCACCTGCATTTACTCAACGAAATAAATTGCATTTCGCTAAATATCTTTTCTTGTACCCTTTTTTATCTGGTTTCTACAGTTATTTTAACACTTTTACCTCATTATCTGGTTCTTTTTTTATTTTGCTTTCCTCTGTTTCCCCTTTTACTCTGCCCCGTAACTCATTTTCCTCTTCACCTACACTTACTCTTACTATTGACCAATAATTTCAAATACCATAATATAAATTTTTACTTTCTTGTCTAATCCGGATCATTCCTTTTTTTGCCAGAACTTTTGACCCCCAATTAGATACTTTTTGCCAATTGCATCCAACTGCATCTGATATTTGACGAGCATTTTCCGCATGTTCATAATCTAACTCTGATATGTAACCTAAGATTTTTATCTCAACTTCCACATAATTTCCTTTTGTAACAGGAATATCTTTATGGATTATTTCAGTTAAAACTGTGTCGTCATCAAAGCATCTCTTTACTCTAGCTTGACTCACTTCATTTTCTTCATAAATTCTTCCACAAGTTTCACATTTATAGCTTTTTAATTTGTCTTTTATAAAATAACCATCATACTCGCTTAAAACAGAATCATAGATAAATCTGACTGATGTATACTCATCCTTATCAGATGCAAACTTGATTGAATTTTCTTGACATATATCATAATCAATACAATATAACGAGTAATTACCACCATATTTAGATGAACGTCCTTCTTCTAAATAATGAGTCAAAAAATATTCACAAAAAATATTCATATAATCCTTACGAACTGGATCAATTAAAATATGACTTGCAGGTCTACTTGAATTTTTTTGTTTTTCAGCTAGTGCTTTTTGTAGTATATCACTCCACATATCCATGTAAAATCCTGAAAGTAATTGAGTTTTTATTGCGCCAGAAAATTGTTTGAAATAAGTTTTCCTGGTTGCTCGAATTCCATAATTTAATTCCTGCATCCCTATTTTCTTGATATTCTTTGATGCTGTCGTTTGAATCCAAGCATTCTGAAGTATTAACCCAATACTCCTTGGAACTCCCATAGCCTCTGTTGATATCCTCTCAGTAACTGAATCTTTTGACCCTTCAAATACATCATTAAATGATAAGCCTTGACAAAAAAGAGACAGCCTTTTTTCAATCAACTGTTCCATATATAATTGCATACGTTTTAGCGTTGGTGTCAATCCACCAAATCGTTCAACAAATTCATTCAGATCTAAAGGTATCGGATATATATCTCGTCCAATTCTTATTTTATCACCAAAAGAAAATCTGTCAGTAATAACACCAATTTTAAAAAACATATTGACCTTAGAACCTAAGAACTTTTTAATTAGTACAGATAATATTCTTTGTTCTGTATCATTCAAGTCCGAAAACTCATCTAAAAAAACATATATATCATCAATACCTGCTTTGTTACGTATTTCATTTATTTTATTCAAGAAACTTTGTATATCTAGACCTCTTATTTGTTTGTAAGTCATAGAACTTGAATTTTCGATTTCATTCGAACTATTTGCATTAATTTCAGCCCCAGATAGATTTAATTTACCTTGAAAATTTTCACCTACTTTATTCTTATATTCATCATTAATATCCAATTTCCTTGAATTTTGAATAGCTAATCCATTTAATAAGGCATCTTCAATGAACGTAAGATCATCAAACGCTTGGTTTTCTTTTCTAAATTTATTGAGAAATTTCTCATCAAACATTAACCTTAATTGCGCCTTTAAAGATTGAATTATTTGACGTACCATGTGAATTTCAATAGACACTAATTCTGAATTATCACTAAATATCTCATTGCAATTACTAAGATCAATATATATTGGTAATATTTTTTTATCAACGAAATACTCACTCTCCCCTTTCACCTTAGAGGATATTGTTTTTAAACATTCGTAGTATCCCCTCAATAATAACGCAGTTTTCCCCGTTCCTCTCCTTCCTACAGCATAATTATCTTGGCGTTGCAATAACAAACTAAGATTTCCAAACATATCAATATAATAACTATCCAAATCTTTCAATTGGGTGATTTCATTAATATTGATATAGTCTGCTCTCAGAATACTTTCAAATGCTGATCTTACATTTCCGATTTGATTATTTGTTAACATCATCTTTTTCTCCATAACTGTACATTTTCTTTAATTTACATTTGAATATAAAAATCCAACTTCCAAGTCTTTTGCTAAAACGTTCATTTCCTTTACCCCACCACGGTAACCGAAAACATATTTCATCTTAACCAACCACAAAAGCACATCCACATATCCGCCTCCAATCCCCGAAACCCTTTGTTTTACAGCCTTTCCTCTCCAACAAAGCCACAGTCTCCACATGCGTCGTCTGCGGAAACATATCCACCGGCTGCACAACCTCCACGCCATACCCCCGCTCATTCAACACCGCGCAATCCCGTGCCAAGGTCGCCGGATCGCACGAAACATACACAATCCGCTTCGGATTCATCCTGACCAACGAATCAATCGTCGCCCCGTCCAGTCCCTTGCGCGGCGGGTCTACGATCGCCACATCCGGCTGAATCCTCCGCTCCAACAACTGCGCCGTGCACACTCCCGCATCGCCGCAGATAAACTCCGCGTTGGCGATCCCGTTGCGGACCGCGTTCCTCTTCGCATCCTCCACCGCCGAAGGAACAATCTCGATGCCGATCACCCGCTTCGCCTTCCGGGCCGCACTCAATCCAATCGTGCCTGTGCCGCAATACACGTCGATCACCGTTTCCTCCCCGGTTAAACCAGCCAGCTCGATCGCCTTCGTATACAACACTTCCGTCTGGACCGGATTAATCTGATAAAACGACTTCGCCGAAATCTGGAATCGCAGCCCCAACAACTCTTCCTCAATCGAAGCCGATCCCCACAACACGATCTCCCGATCCCCCAGAATCACATTATCCTCACGCTCGTTCACATTCAGGATGATGCTGCGAATCTGCGGATACGCCACAGTCAAACGCTCTATCAGTTCGTCTTTCCCTTTCAGTCTTTCCGATTTCGCGATTAACACAACCATGACCTGCCCTGTCTTAAACGCATGCTTGATCAACAAATGCCGCAGCTGCGCCGGATCGCCCGCTTCCTCAATCCAGGACCGCAGCGATCTCAAAATCTGATTCTCCAGTTCGCTGTGCAGGCAGCATTCGTCAAAATCCACAATATCATGCGAATGACTACGATAATAGCCGCAGACCAGTTTTCCATCCCGGTTGACCCCCACCGGCACCTGCACCTTATTACGATAGTTCCAGGGAAATTCCATCGACAACACCGGCTGAACCTCCACGTCCAGATGTCCGATCCGCTGGAAACAATCCGCAACCCGATGGCGCTTAAACTCTGCCTGCAGCTCAGCCCCCATTATCTGCAGCTGACAGCCTCCGCACTGACGCGCAACGGGGCAACGCGGCTCAACGCGCTGCGGACTCTCGGATAAGCGCCGGATCACCCGGCCATAACCCACGTTTTTCTTCACGGCCGTCACCCCGATCTCCGCACTTTCCCCCTTCAATAAATCCTTCACGAAGAAACACAATCCTTCATGACGAACTACCCCCAGTCCATCAAACGTATAGTCGACAGCTACTCCTGTAAACACATCATTCTTCTTTAACGCCATTCTCCGTTCCCCTTTCTGAATCATAATTTCAGCGCATCGCAACGATGAAACAACCAAACCTCAAGCCCTGACACCGATCCAAAAACGAAAAAGGGCTTCCGCCCTTTATTCCTTCGTGTCGTCCTGCGCTTCCGTATCCTCGCCGCCAACGACCTCGTCATCGTCATCCTTCGCCGCCTGAGGATTCCGCTTTTCTGCCAGTTCCTCGCGCAGCTGCCGGGCCAGATCGGCATCCAGCGGTTTTGAGACGATCTGCGTCGCAGCCTGTTCCATACTGGAGTTTTTCGCGCGGATCACATACACATAATCCTCGGACCCCGATTTATCAACATTGTTGTAGACATGCACTTCCAGGTCATACATCTTCTTGCCATTCGACGCCGTAAAGTAAGTCCCTTCATTCAGCACCGCCGTCACATCATTGTACGCCGTTTCCGACAAAGCACTCGCTTCCTCATCGCTGATCGAATCCACGGTATCAACATACACCCGCAGCGTCGCCGTCGTCAGTTCCACAGTGACCTTCTCCACCTGGTTTTCAGCCTTGATCCGACTTTCGATTTCCGACAGCTGATCCTTGGTGATCGCCGGATCCAGATCGCCCTTGAACCGATCGCCGTTGATCGGCTTCCCCGTATCCATGGACGCGCTGATCAAAATCCATCCCAGAATCGCGCATGGAATCGCGATCAGTACCAAGCCCACAATCAAAATCATTGTGGATTTATCATTCTTCTTCGTTTTATGTTTCTTTGCCGGCGCCGCGGCCGGTTTCTTCTTCACTGTTTTCTTTTGTTCAGACAAAGTCCTTCACTCCTTATCTTTTACTATTTTACAGGAAAAGAAGGGATTTGACCAGTCATTTCCTGAACCCTGCGTTTTTTGTAAGAAAAAGGACACCGAAAGCGTCAGTAACGCCTGGATGTCCCCCTTCAATCAGATTCTTTTCTTCAATTCCTCGACGATCAGCTTGTTGGTCATCGCCGGATTGGCCTGGCCTTTGGACTTTTTCATGACCTGACCGACCAGGAAGCCGACGGCGCGGTCCTTCCCGTTTTTATAGTCTGTGATCGACTGCGGCTGTTCATCCAAAACCTGATTGATCAGCGCGATCAGCGCGGAAGAATCGGACAGCTGTTTCATGCCTTTTTCCTGAGCGACCTGCTTCGGATCCTTCCCCTGAAGTACTTCCTCAAAGACGATCTTCGCCTGCTTGCCGGAGATTTCTCCGCCGACGATCATGTTGACCAGCTCAGCCATCGCCTGCGGCGCAACCGGGTTTTCAGCCAGCTTCGTGTTCAGCTTCGTCAATCCGGCCGGCAGCTCGACGATTACCCAGTTGGCGGCGATCTTGGCGTGCTGCGTGTGCTTCATGACCTGATCGTAGTAATCGGCCAACTCCTTATTCGCGACTAACAGCGCGATATCGTTCTCCGGCAGCCCCAGCTCGGCATACCGGGCCTGGCGAACTTCCGGCATTTCCGGCATCGCGGCCTGCAGCTGACGAATCCACTCCGGATCGAGCTGGATCGGGAAAATATTCGGTTCCGGGAAATATTTGTAATCCACAGCGCCTTCCTTTTTCCGCATTGAGATCGTCGTGCGCGATGCCTCGTCGAAGCGGCGGGTTTCCTGAACGACCTGACCGCCTTCGTTCAAGATCTGTGTCTGACGTTCAATTTCATACTCGACCGCTTTCTGGACGTTGCTGATGGAATTGAGGTTTTTAATTTCCGTCTTAACGCCGAATTTCTCTGTTCCGACCGGACGCAGCGAGATGTTGACGTCGCAGCGCATCGATCCTTCTTCCATCTTGACGTCGGAAACGCCCAGGTAATACAGTGTCTGTCTGAGCTTTTCGACATATGCCATCGCTTCCCTGCCGCTGCGGATATCCGGTTCCGATACGATTTCCACCAGCGGCGTACCGGCGCGGTTGAAGTCGATCAGCGTACCGGCGTCATAGTGAAACTGCTTCGCTGTATCTTCTTCCATGTGCAGCCGTTCAATCCGGATGACCTTCGGCCCGTTTTCCGTTTCAATCTCGACATGTCCGCGGCGGCCGATCGGGTAGAACTGCTGGGTGATCTGGAAACCTTTCGGCAGGTCAGTATAGTAATAGTTTTTCCGGTCGAACCGCACCAGCGGATCGATCTCCATGTTCAGCGCCGTACAAGCCTGCACCGCCATCGCGACGGCCTGCTTGTTCAGACACGGCATCGTGCCGGGATGGCCTAAATCAATCTCGTTAACGCAGGTGTTGGCCGGAGCGCCGAACAACACCGGAGCGCCGGAGAACATCTTGGTTTTGGTCTTTAACTCACAATGTATTTCAATTCCGATAATGACTTCGTATTCCATTATTCAATTCCCTCCGCTGTGGCGTCCTTCAGGCCGGTGATATCTTCCATCGCCGCCGCAAAGTCGAACAGGCTCTGTTCATCCCAGGCCTTCGCCGTCATGTTTAAGCCGACCGGCAGCCCCTCGATCAAGCCCATCGGCACCGTACAGCTTGGATACCCGGTAAAGTTGCCGATGACCATGTGATTCTCCGCGATCAGATAACCGTCGGACAATTCGTCACGGGAGTGATCGTCCAGCTTCGGCGCGACATCGCTGCTGGCGGGCGCGATCAGAATATCGTAATCCTTCATAACCTCCGCGACATTCTCGACGATCAGGCGGCGCACCCGCTGCGCCTGGCGGAACAGCTTTTCCTGATTTTCGACAAACAGACCGTAGCTGCCAATGACAAACCGCTTGCGAATCAACGAGCCGAAGCCCTTGGTGCGCGACTGAATCATGATTTCTTCCATACTGCTGCCCGGCTGCTGAACGCCGAACCGGATGCCGTCCAGATTGGAGTGATTGGCCGTCGCTTCGCAGTTGGCGATTAAGTAGTAAGCCGGCAGAATCGCTTTCAACAGATCCTCGCGCAGACTGACTTCTTCCACTACTGCGCCCTTCGCTTTTAAAGCTTCGACGGTCTTTTCAAACAGGGCTTTCACTTCCGGATTGGCCAGCGCGTCGATCACGTTTTTAAATACTGCGACGCGTCGTCCCTTAATCTCGCTGTTCAGCGCTGCCGCGTAGTCCGGCACCGGTCTGTCAGCCGAGGTCATGTCGCGATCATCCCGGCCGGCCAGCACTTTTAAGGCCTCGGCCGCATCCAGCGCGCTGCGCGTGAAATAGCCGACGTGATCGAGCGAAGAGGAATAAGGAATGATGCCATAGCGGGAAATCCGGCCATAGGTCGGCTTCATGCCCAGAACACCGCAGAACGACGCAGGTTTGCGCACAGAATCCCCAGTATCGGAGCCGACCGCAAACGGAACGACACCCGCCGCGACTAACGCTGCGCTGCCGCCGGAGGAGCCGCCCGCCATGCGGGTACGGTCATATGGATTATACACCGGGCCGGTCGCCGCCGTTAAATTAGTGCCGCCCATCGCCAGCTCGTCCATCGACGCTTTGGCGATCACCACAGCGCCGGCTGCCTTCAGCTTGTCGACGATGTGTGCGTTATACACCGGAACATAGTTATCCAGAATCTTGCTGGAAGCGGTTGTGCGGACGCCGCGCGTACAGACGTTATCCTTTAAGACCACCGGCATGCCGTGAAACGGACCATCCGGGATCGTATCCAGCGCCGCCAGCTGATCTTCAACGTCGACGAACGTCACCACCGCATTGAGCCGCGGCTGGGAAGCCTGCGCTTTGGCTACAGCCGCTTCCACCCGTTCGCGGGCGGTCGTCGTCGCTTTTAATTCACTCATCGTTGCCATTTTACTTCACCACCTTCGGAACCACAATGTGGCATTCTCTGACTTTCGGCGCGTTGGCCAGCGCGTCTTCACGGCTGATCACATGATCGACGACATCCTCGCGCAGATAATTCGTCGGTGTTTCAAACGGGTAGACCATCGGTTCCACCCCCGTCGTGTCGATGCTTTCCAGCAGTCTCAGCTGTTTGTTCAACGTTTCGAATTCGGCCGCGATATCAGCGGCTTCCGCGTCGCTGAGATCGAACATCAACCGGTGCGCTAATTCTTTAAAATAAGCGGGATCTTTGATTTCTTCCATCCTTCTTCTCCTTCTTTGCTTCTTCCTTTACTGTTTCTTCTTTTACTGTTTCTTTTTTCAGTTGTTTCTTTTATTTCCGCCAGAGCGTTTCAGCCTTGCTTTTTTTAGCTGGCTTGTCAAGGGCCGCGCTTTTCAAACAGAGGTCAGCTGATATCCAGCACCGTGGTTTTCATCGTGCCTTTTTCGCGGTGCAGAATCATCACGGTTTCTTCCAGCTGCTTGATCACGATGATCAGCTCCATGTCGGTGCTGGAGAAATTGGCCGACAGCTCGTTAAGCAGCTGCATCAGAGAGTAGATCTCCGTGTAGCTCTTGGCCTGAACGGTCACGGTAATCTTGAGATAGTCCGCCGTGTCGTTAGTGTAGCGGGCCTTACCGATGATATTGACATTTTCCGGCATGAAATCCTTGACGCCGGCCTTGACCGTGCTGAATTGGGACGACAACACGCCGTCCAGCGCTGTCGCCTGATCGCTCGGGATCAGCACCCATTGTTCCTCAATCGGCGTGAACTGGCCGCTGCGGCTGGTAAACAGCCCCTGACCGATGAATGCTCCCGGGACGCTGGAACTGGTTGAATTTGAACTGTAAAACGTGATATAGATCGGCAGATCAGCGTCGACTTCGGCTTTGTTGCGGAAGTAGCGTTCCAGTTTGCGGCCGATCGTGCTGGCATAGGTATACAGCTTGTCCTGCGGGATTTCCACGGTGCTGTCGCCGCTGGTCACAGAGCTGTTCATCAGAATGCCGACCGAAATGCCGTTGAGCGTTTTCTGGTCTTCCTTCGCGATGAAATCGATCTCAACGATGCCGTAGACGATGTATGGCCGTTCCAGAATAATCGCATCGCTGATCTCAAAGTTGCCGCTGGGATTGAGTCCATAGGAGTGATCGCTGCTTTCATAGCGCTGCAGCTCCTGAATATCCTCATATTTCAAGATCTGTCCGGCCTGCAGATAATTGTCCTTGACCGGAAAGTGCTGCTTGCTTAATTCGATCAGCTCTTTCGGCATCTGCATCAAATCAAAGCGGCTGTTCGTGTTGCCCCGCCAATACCGGCCTTCGGACAGTTCGTGAGGCAGCAGCGTCTGGTAATCGTCTGAGGAATAGCTGCTGATCACCGTGCCGTCGCCGGTTTCCTCCGGCGCTTTCGGGGAGCAGCCGACCAGGCTCAGCGTCAGGCTGAGCGCCAGCAAAATCAAGCCCCAGCGGTTATTCCGCATGGCGGTTGACCTCTTCCATGAATTCGCTTTCCGTCATCGTCGCGACGCCCAGACTCTGGGCTTTCGTCAGCTTGGAGCCGGCGTTTTCGCCATAGATCACAAAATCAGTGCGTTTGGAAACACTGCCGGACACCGTAGCGCCCAGATGCTCGAGCAACGCCTGAGCTTCCGGCCGGGTCATCGTCGCCAGGGTGCCGGTCAGTACGATGGTCTTGCCAGTGAAGATCGTTTCCACCTGTTCCTCTTTCAGACAAATCATATTCAAACCGTGGCCGATCAGGGCTTCGATCAAATGCTGATTGGCTTCATCATGGAAGAAGTCCAGCACAGTCTGGGCGGTGATCGCGCCGATGTCCTTGATTTCTTCCAGTTCTTCATAGGTTGCCTGCATCAGGGCCTGCATCGTTTCAAACCGGTAGGCCAGAATCTTCGCGGCCTTCTCGCCGATCTGGCGGATGCCTAAACCGTACAACAGCTTCTCCAGTGAATTCTGCTTCGAATTCTCAATCGCTTCCAACAGGTTATCGGCGCTTTTCTTTCCCATTTTCGGGGTTTCGAGAATTTCGTCGTAGTGATCCTTCAGATTGTAAATATCCTCGACGGTGTTCAGCCATCCCTGAGAATGAAACAGCTCCACGCGTTTGACGCCCAGTCCGTCGATATTCATCGCGTCGCGGCTGCAGAAGTGAGCGATCGACTCGACAACCCGCGCCGGACAGTCGTTGTTGATGCAGAAGTGATGGGCTTCGTCGGGATAACGGACAAGCGGCATCCCGCAGACCGGACAAACCTTTGGAAAAACATACGGCACTTGCGAGCCATCGCGTTTTTCCGGCACGCTCGCGACAATTTCCGGGATGATATCGCCGGCCTTGTGGACGACAACGTAATCGCCGATCCGGATATCCTTATCCTTAATCATATCCTCATCGTGCAGCTGCGCGAAACCAACGCTTGTCCCTGCCAGACGCACCGGCGTCAACTGGGCGTTCGGCGTGATCTTGCCGGTTCGGCCAACCGTGACGAAGATGTTTTCCAGCCGCGTCACCGCTTCCTCTGCCGGGAATTTATACGCGATCGCCCACTTCGGGGTTTTCGCCGTAAAGCCTAACTGCTGCTGCTTTTCATAATCGTTGACCTTGATGACGATGCCGTCGATCTCATACGGCAGATCGCTGCGCATTAACGTCAGATCCTCGACAAACTGCCACACTTCCTCCATATTGCGGCACAGCCGGTTCAGCGGATTGATCCGGAAGCCCAGGCTGTGGATGAAATCGAGCGATTGTGAGTGCTGATGATGTCCCAACTGCGGCCCCTGCGGAACGTGGTACCACAAAGCGTCCAGACCGCGGGAAGCCGCAACTTTTGAGTCCAGCTGCCGGATCGAGCCGGCCGCCGCGTTGCGTGGATTGGCAAATTCTTCCTCTCCGTTTTCCCGGCGCTTCTGGTTTAAGCGTTCAAAGCTGGCCTTCGGCATGTAGACCTCGCCGCGGACTTCCAGCTCGCCTTCATAATCAATTTCCATTGGAATCGACTTGATCGTGCGGACGTTATGCGTCACGTCCTCGCCCACGACCCCATCGCCGCGGGTCACGGCATACTGAAACCGGCCGCCCTGGTAATTCAGCGACATCGCCAGACCGTCGATTTTGCATTCGCAGCAATATTCCACCGGACCGACTTCGGCTTCCGCTTTGCGGGCAAATTCAAAAAGTTCTTCCTTGTTGAAGACGTCGCCTAACGAAAGCATCGGACGTTTATGCGTAATCTTATTAAATTCTTCCAACACCTGACCGCCGACGCGCTGGGTTGGGGAGTTGGGATCGAACAGTTCGGGATGCTGCTGCTCCAGGGTGATCAGCTCCCGCATCAGTTGGTCGTACTCCGCATCGCTGACGGTCGGATGGTCCAGCACATGATATTCATAGTTATATTGATTCAGCTGCCTGCGCAGCGCAAGAATGCGATCTTCGCTCATCACTGTACCTCCTGAAATATCCAGTTTATTATAGCATAAGAACAAATGTTTTCTTCATCATCTTTACCAAGTTTACGCAATCTAATCGTTCCCCGGCCGCTTCTTTTCACTTTTCTTTTACATCCCGCTTCCTCACAGCGGACTCCCGCGATCAGATCCGTAACGGAAGCTCGGCAAATTTATCGGATCGAATCCGCAGCCGCGCCGTGCCCCTCACCCCTTGTTTCCCAGAGCCTATCACTCACTCATGCTAAGAGAGAAAAAAAGAGCGCCGTCAAAAACGACATAAAAACCCTCCGGTTTCCCTGATTCCAGGAGCGCGGAGGGTCTTCTGTTTTTCTGCATTCAATCCAAATTTTGCGTTCAATCCAGCTTCTGACGCAGCTTACACCGCCTTGGAATGCCCATGGAATTCTCGCTTTTCCCCAAGTCGCGACGCAGGCTCTCGCTTCGATTCTGCCGCAAGCCGGCAGCTGCCGATTCAGCCTGACGCGAGGAAAGGATTATTCAACTTCCTCAGCTTTCTGGATCGATGGATGGGTCGCCATGATTTTGCGCACGCCGAACGGAAAGGCAAACGCGATTTTCAGCATGCCTTCGCTGTATTCCAGCACGACGCCCTCGCCGAAAGCGGCATGGCGGACGTGATCGCCCTTCTTCCACTTCGTCCGCGGCTTGGAGGCGATTCTTTCCTCAAATGGCGCTTCGTCCTCAAACAGCGCGGAGTGCAGCTTGATTTCCTTCGGCTTGCCGGTATCGAAGGTCGCGCCGATGTGTTCGATATATTGCGGATCGATTTCCTTGATAAACCGCGACGGCACTTTAATCCGGCTTAAAATGTAGCTGAAGCCTGAGCTTTCCGTCAGATACAGCTTGTTCTGGGCACGCGTGAAGGCGACGTACGCCAGCCTGCGTTCTTCCTCCAGCCCTTTCAGCTGGCTTTCCTGCATCGCGCGGTCGTTCGGGAAAATCCCTTCGCTCATCCCGTAGACAAAGACCGTATCGAATTCCAGCCCCTTCGCCGCGTGAACCGTCATCAGCTGAACGTGATCGCCGCCGTCCTCCGCGCCTTTATCGCCATACAGCGAAACCAGCTGCAGGTATTCTTCCAGTGAACTGTCCGGGTAATTGACCGTATAGCTTTCAATATCGGTGATCAGTTCCTTCAGGTTTTCCAGCCGCTCATTTTCCTTATCCGCTTCCAGCATCGAACGGTAGCCGCTGTCCAGCAGGATCATTTCCAGCAGCCGGCTGATCGGTGTCGAAGGCGCCAGATTCTTCCACTTTTCCACCATTTTAACAAAGTTGTCGATCGTTGTCTGGGCCTTGCCGCTGACAACCTTTTCATCGCGGATAACCTCGTACATCGTCTTGCCCGTTTCCCGAGCCCGTTGCACGATCGTGTCCATCGTCTTGTTGCCCAGCCCCCGCCGCGGAACGTTGATGATCCGCATCAGCGCCAGATCGTCGCTGCCGCACACCATCCGCAGATAGCACAGGGCGTCCTTGATTTCCGCCCGTTCGTAGAACTTGATGCCGCCGTAGATCACATACGGAATCCGCTGCTCGATCATCGCTTTTTCAAGCGCGCGGGAGAGGTAGTTGGAACGGTAGAGAATCGCGCAGTCGCGGTAGCGCTGGCCTTGCTTGTGCAGCTCGTTGATCTTGCAGGCAATCCAGGTTGCTTCATATTCTTCCCCGGCGCTGGAATAGTGCGTGATCGCGCCGTTGTCCGGCCGGCTGGTAAATAGATCCTTTTCCACACGGTTGCGATTGTTGTGAATCAGCGCGTTGGCGCCGTTCAGGATGCTTGGGGTCGAACGGTAGTTTTCATTCAGAACGATGGTTTCGCATGGCTGGTAATCTTTTTCAAAATTCATGATGATGTTGACGTCCGCCCCGCGCCAGGTGTAAATCGTCTGATCCGGATCACCGACGACATAGACAGAGTTGTCGTTGCCGGCCAAGAGCTGGATCAAATCGTACTGGATCTTGTCGATATCCTGGAACTCGTCGACGTGGATATAATGGAAACGCTGCACCCACTTGGCCTGAATTTCCGCAAACTGGCGGAACATCCGCACGGTATACAGAAGCAGATCGTCGAAGTCCAGCGCGTAGATCGCCTGCTGACGGTTGACGTAATATTCGTAGACCTTCGCCTTGTCGTTTTCCCCGCGCAGATCGCCGGCGAACACATAGGCCCGCTCCGGGCTGATCTCAGCGGCTTTGTTATTGGCAATGTAGTCCAGCATCGAACCGAAGGTATAGGTCTGCTTATCCAGACCGAATTCCTTGTAGGCTTCCTTCAGAATGCTGCGCTGATCATCGGCGTCCATGACCGTGAAGTTGCGGGGCATGCCCATCGCCGGGATATCCTCGCGCAAAATCCGCACGCACAGCGAGTGAATGGTTGAAATGAACACGGCGTTACCTTGTTCCGGAAGCATCTGCCGGATGCGCTCCTTCATTTCGTTGGCGGCCTTGTTGGTGAAGGTGATCGCCAGAATTTTATTCGGCCAGACATGACACTGCTCGATCAAATGCGCGATCCGCATCGTCAGCACGCGCGTCTTGCCGCTGCCGGCCCCCGCGATAATCCGGACATACTGGCTGGACGTCAGCACGGCCTTTTTCTGATTTTCATTCAGCATCTCAATTAAAACCATTGTTCGCCACCTCTGCTTTTCTCTTCTTTAAGCTGATTTTCACGGACTTGGATCATGAAATCGTTCCTTATTTTAAGCCACGAGATTCAATTTTCCTCAAAGCCTCGATTCAACTCCCCGTAAAATCCCTGAATTTCAAATTGTTGATTCAGACTTTCTATATTATACATGAAACGCGAGTCATTTCTATCCCCGAGCTGCGGGTTTCAGAATTTTCATTTTCCCGGCGGAATGGGCTCCGGCTAAAAGGTGTCGCCTCTAAGGCTTTCCCAGATTGCCGCAACATTCTAAGCCTTCATCGCTTCGCCGGAAAGGAAAAGGAAGGTCAACGCGATCCTTCCTTCTGACGCAGCATCAATGTCCAGCGGCCGATCGGCACAAAGCCCAGCCGGCTGTAAATTCTTCCCGCTTCCTCGTTTTCGAAGAACAGGCATGGTTTTTTACCTTCACTTAGCAACTGTCCGCACAGCGCCGTCATCACCGCGCTGGCTAACCCCTGACGCCGACAGTCCGCGCGTGTCGCCACGCCGCCGATCATCGCCGCTTCTGCGGTTTCCGCTGTGCTGTTGGCCTGGCAGATCACCTGGCCGCCCCGCTCAATCAGGAAATGGCGGCCTTCCCGTGTTTCAATCCGGTGTGCAATCATCGCCGCTTCGTTGTCCGTCTGGAACACCTCTTCCAGCAGCCCTTTTATCCGCTGGGCATCCTGCGGCTGGGCCTGGCGGATCTGCGGATCCGATACCGGTTCCGCTGTCAGCGCGTCCAATTCGCAAAACAAGCATTCCTCACGGCTGAAGGCATCCAGCGCCAGCCCATCCAGCACCTCTTTACGCCCTTGAATCGCCTGAATTTCATATTCTTGAACCAGCCGTTCGACAAACTGCGAGTCGACGCGATTTTCTTCGCTGGCGATCACCAGGTTATGATAATACACCAGATAAATGCCATGTACAAATTCATCTTTATCAATAAAAACAGTTTGAAACCCCTGATTGAATCCATAGTTCTCAATGTCCCCGATCAAAAACAAATTCAGCGACGGGCTTTGCCTCAGATAATCCAGACATTCCTGCCGATGTTTTTCACTGCAGCGAATCATCATCGCAATCACCTCGATGCTTTTTATTTTATCAAACTCTGACACGGAGGTGAACTATTTTTTCAACTTTCTTAATTTTTCCAGCATTCTCCGCGATTCCCTTCAAGCCATGCTATAATGTACAAATAAGGAGAATCAAAAGGATGAAACGAATTGCAAATCAATGGAAAGATTACGAATGCTGCGACGCGGGCGACGGTGAAAAGCTCGAGCGCTGGCAGAATATCATACTGCGCCGGCCAGATCCCCAAGCGGTCTGGAAGCGCACGGAGCACGCCGGATGGAACCGCGTGCATGCGCATTATCACCGTTCAAACCGGGGCGGAGGAAGCTGGGAATTCAAGCAGGCCGTCCCGCAAACCTGGACGGTATCGTATAAAGAGCTGACCTTTAAGGTTTCCCCAACCGGCTTCAAGCATACCGGGCTGTTCCCGGAGCAGGCAGTCAACTGGGATTGGATGCAGAGTAAAATCCGCAAGGCCAAAGCCGACGGCCGGCCGGTCCGGATCCTGAACCTGTTCGCCTACACCGGCGGAGCGACGATGGCGTGCGCCAGCGCCGGGGCCGATGAAGTCGTGCATGTCGACGCCAGCAAGGGCATGGTTCAGTGGGCCAAGGAAAACATGGCGCTGTCCCATCTGGAAAACCGTACAATCCGCTTTATCGTCGACGACGTCCTGAAATTTGTCGCGCGCGAAAAGCGCCGCGGTCATACCTATCAGGGCATTCTGATGGATCCGCCGTCCTATGGCCGGGGGCCGAATGGCGAAGTGTGGAAGCTGGAGGATCAGATCAACGAATTAGTGAACGCCTGCCTGGAGATTCTGGACGACGACGCGCTGTTTCTGCTCGTCAATTCCTATACGACCGGTTTTTCCTCCATCGTTCTGGAAAATATTCTGCGCACAACCGTGCTGCACTGTCATCCGAATGGTTATGTGTTCGCCGGGGAAGTCGGGCTGCCGATCACTCAGGATCACATGATCCTGCCGTGCGGAATTTACGGCGCGTGGAGCGACGAAGACGATGAAGTTCAAAATTCTTTATGAGGATAATCACCTGCTGGTCGTCGTCAAGCCCGTCAACATGGCAGTGCAGGCCGACGACAGCCGGGATCCGGATCTCTTAACGCTATTAAAGCAGGACTTAAAAGAGCGGTATCAGAAACTGGGCAACGTCTACCTCGGTTTAGTTCATCGGCTGGATCGCCCGGTCGGCGGGGTCATGGTGTTTGCCAAAACCTCCAAAGCTGCTTCCCGGCTCAGCGATCAGGTCCGCACCCGCGGCTTGAAGAAAACCTACCAAGCCATTTTATGCGGGCGTCCTCACGCCGCTTCAGCGACGTTGAAAGACTGGCTGATTAAAAATGAAAAGACCAATACTGTGCGCACGGCCGCACCCAACACGCCGAAAGCCAAAGAAGCAATTCTAAGCTATCAAATCCAGGGTGAAAAAGATGGACTGACGCTGGCTGAGATCCAGTTGGAAACCGGCCGGCCGCATCAGATCCGCGTGCAGTTTGCCAGCCGCCGCACCCCCTTGTGGGGCGATCAGCGCTACAATCCGCAGGCTCGTCCCGGGCAGCAGATCGCGCTGTGGGCGGTATCGCTGACGCTGCGTCATCCGGTAACACAGGAAACGATGACGTTTACCTGTCCTCCGCCAAACAGCGTTCCATGGAATTTATTTTATCCGTCCTGAGATGAATGAAAGGAGTTTTTGATCATGGCAACAAAACCACCCGTGAAAAAGCGCAGGGTTAAGCGCAGACGGCGCAGACGGATCCGCAAATCCGTACTTTACGGCTTGATCGGCATCGCCGCGGCGATCGTGCTGGTCTTCTCTCTCACGACCATTCCGAAAATTACAACCGATAACAAGCTGAAAAGCCTGGGCTATTCCAAAGAAAGCATCGCGATGATCAAGCGGCAGAAGCTGACCAAAACGATTCTCAATGATAAGCTGTATTCCGACAATCTCAACGCCGCGCTGGCATCTGAGAACTTCAATAAAGATTATCTGCGGCTGTATCTGGTCACCGATTCGCTGAGCGAAGACGACACACGGCTTTACGATCGCCTGCGGGCCCGGAATTATCCCGAGGACTCCTGTCTGAAATTGTTTGAGAAATTGAATTTCTGGGAGATCACGCCGTTATTGGTGTTTGATTATGTCAGCGATGTCGACGCTTATATCCAGGACTGCACCGATCATCGCGACGTCAACAGTGAGAATCATTTTGAGCTGAGCGGCAGCTACGTCCATTGGTATGACAGCACGTCGGCTTCCGACGCGAAGGATGTCAGCATGATCGTGAACAAGCGCTATTACCTCGGTGAAAACTACGCTCCGGATGATCTGGTGCCGTTAAGCCTGACCTATGCCGCGAAAGATTGTTACCTGCGCCAGGAAGCGGCGGATGCGATGGCCGCGATGTGCGACGAGCTGAACGCCGGCGGCAAGCCGAAGATGTATGCCTCCTCCTCTTACCGCGATTATCAGTATCAGGTCGATCTGTACAACGGCTACGTCAATTCTAAAGGTCAGGAGTGGGCGGACTCAATTTCAGCCCGGCCGGGTTTCTCCGAGCATCAGACAGGACTGACCGTCGATATGGCTGCCACCGGCGCGCAGCTGTCCAAGTTCGCCGATACCGAAGCATTCCAATGGATGCAGCAAAATGCGCACCGCTTCGGCTGGATCCTGCGTTATCCGGAAGGGAAGGAAACGATCACCGGTTACAACTATGAAGCTTGGCATTATCGCTACCTGGGCGTCGAGCTGGCGACCAAGGTGCATGATTCCGGTCTGACCTATGACGAATATTACGAATTGTATCTGCGTTAAACGCTTTCTAATCAACGATCCGGCTTTCTCTGCCGGATCTTTTTTGTATTGACCTGTTCTGTTTGACCTGCCCTGTTCCGCAGGACTGGGATGCGCCTTCAGCCACTTAGCAGCTTCTTCCTAATTGAAAGAAGCTTATTTTCGGATTAATCCCGAAAAAAAGCCTGACATTCAATAATGTCAGGCCAATTCCTTTATTATAATTCAGTTTATACTTCTACAATCCCCAACGACGCCAGCACGATCGCCAGCACCAACACCGTGATAATCAGGCGGTTGGAATTCATCCATTTCTTTCCCAGCATCCAGTAGCACAATACTGCGAACAACGCCGGCATCAACCCCGGCATAATTGAATCCATGTATTTCTGAAGCGGGAATTCCTGCAGCAGCATTTCTCCGGTCTTCGGATCTGTGCCCAGACTGACCGTCAGCGTTTTCAGCGGAAATTTCACCATCGTGGCGATCATGCCGCCGACCACGGTCAACCCCAGCACCGACGCTGAAGCTGTGATCGTTTCTTTAATCCCGGAAAGCGTATTGACGATTTTAGCCCCCTGTTGATAACCGATGTCGTACAACTTGAACCGCAGCAGCAGGACGCCGATCAGCCAGATTTCCCAGATCATGATGCCGACGACGCTGCCTTCCTTGGCCATGGTCGCCGCGATCGAGCCGAACACCGCGCCCGGAATCATGCTGAAAATCGTATCCCCAACACCGGCGAACGGTCCCATCAGCGCAGTCTTCATCGAAGACGCGACGTCGATACCCGCGCCGTTTTCCTGCATTTCTTCCTCAATCGCAACGTTCATTCCGACGATGATATCCCCCATGGCCGGCGTGGTGTTGAAGAAGACAGAATGCGCCTGCAGCGCTTTTTTCTTCAGCGCCGGCTGGTCCCCATACAGCTTTTCAATCAGCGGAAGCATGGTTGTCAAATAGCCCAATCCTTGCATGCGTTCGTAGTTCCATCCAATCTGAGAATTCCAGATCCAGCGGAGATTGATGCGGCGAAGCTCTTGTTTGTTCAGGCGTTTCGTCTGTGTCATAGCTTTGAGTCCCCCTCTTCTTTATCCCTTATGTTGCTTTCATTATAGACCTATTCAACTTAATTTCCAATCAACGATTCATATTTTGTAGAATTTTCAGAATTTTTTATCCGATCTGATTCTCGTTTTCCGCTGCCTTTAAAGAATGAAAATTGAACCGCCGCTATAAAGAAAGATCCCCGCTGCAGGATCTTTCACTCCATTGAAATTTATTGTCCGTCATCAGGATGCGTCAGCTTGCCTAAAGCAGCTGGATCTGCGAGGTCTCCGGATTTTTCTTCACCTGCGCCGCATACGCCTTGGCCTGTTCGATCAAATTGTTAATGCCGGTGCTGCGGTAGACGCCTTTCTGAATCAGAATCACGTCGTAAATAACAAACGGATCGACCCAGTTCAGCTGCACCAGTCCCATCTGCCGCACTTTCGGCACGCAAACATAAGGAATCAGGCAGATCCGATTATCATCCTTGGCGGTGTTGATAACGGCATGGATACTGCCTAAAAATAACTCCGAGGCCGGGCGTGCGCCATTTTGGGTCAGACACCGGCGGAACTCGTCGGTGAAACAGCAGTCCTCATAGGTATAGGAGAAATTCTCCCGGTTCAAATCGCCAAGATGCACTTCCTCCTGCTGCGCCAGCCGGTGATTCGGCGACGTCATTAAACACAGCCGTTCCTGAAACAGCGGAACGATCTGCTGCCCTTCGCTTTCCTGAGTATTGAGCATCTGAACAAACCCGATGTCCACCTCGTTCTGATTCAGCCATTCCGGCACCCGTGCGCAGCAGATCGCGTTGACCTGCAGCGTCAGCTCCGGCTGCGTCTTTTCCACCGCCGCGAAGAAATCGCCGAATGCGAAACCGACCATCAGCTCGCCCCCTGCGACCCGGATCGTGCCGATCGCTGATTTCGTCTGATCAAATTCATACTGCAATTTGAAATACACACTGAGCATCTCATCAGCGTAGCGCATAAACCGCTTCCCATCATAGGTCAGCTCAATTTTTCCATTGCGGTATTCCACCAACTGAACCTGCAATTCATCCTCTAACGAACGAATGTGCTTGGCCAGGGTTGAGGGCGCATAGCTCAATTTCTCCGAGGTCTTCATGTAGTTTTTTTCCTGGGCTAAGGTCCGAAATGTGATCAGCTGTTTAATATCCATCGTTGCTCTCCTTCACTGCAAAAGCATCCATGGTCAAAATGGATGCTTTTTTTAATCATTGGTTATCTGGAGGACTACTTCGCGTCAGCGACGACCGTTTCGCCTGCCAGCTTACCGAAGACAACCGTATCAACAACCGCGTTGCCGCCTAAACGGTTAGCACCGTGGATGCCGCCGGTGATTTCGCCTGCTGCATACAGACCGGAAATCGGCTGGCCTGCTTCGTTCAGAACACGGGTTTCTGTGTCGATCGTCACGCCGCCCATCGTATGATGGACGCAAGCCTGACGAGCTGTCGCAACCCATGGTCCGTTCTCGAGCTTTGTGGAGTACAGCGTTCTGCCGAATTCGTCAGTTCCGCCATCCGCAGCCGCGTTGAAGCTGTCAACAGTCTCTTTTAACGTCGCGGCGTCAATGCCCATCTGAGAAGCCAGATCTTCCAATGTATCCGCAACTAAAATATACCCGTTTTCTTTCAAATAATCAAACGTAAATCCGTCGGCTGAACGCCAGTTCGGGTCGGTAATGTCAACATAGCCCGCACCGTCGCCGGATTCCAGCATGTAGAACATCGAATCGGTCTGCGCCATAACAGCCAGACAGATCTCGTCACGACGGCCGTCTTCACGAACGAAACGCTTGCCTTCTTTGTTGATGAAGATAATCTGATCGGTGCCGTTGACGTCACGCGGCGGATATTTCGTCAGCTGGCCATCTTTTACGTTGCCCAGGTACAGCAGCTGAATCTGTTCCATATCGGTTAAGGAAGCGCCGACTTCCAGAGCCATCGAGATGCCGTCGCCCTGCGAGCAGCTGAAACGGTTGGTCGTCATGACCTTGCTCAAATCGTTCCACTTGCCGGAGGTGTTGTATTCCTGAACCATCTTGCTGTTGGCTGCGAAACCGCCGGTTGCCAGAACGACGCCCATGTTCGCGCTGACGGTGAATTCATTGCCCGCTTTGTCCTTGCAGACAACGCCAGTCACTTTTCCTGCATCATCCTGAACCAGTTTTTCAGCGGTGCTGCTGGTCAGAACGGTAATCTTTTCATCTTTCAAAATGTTTTCAACATACGTGGAGATAAAGCCGGTGCCCATCTGCATCGTGCTCGTATGTGTTCTCTGCCACAAGCTGCCTGCGCCCTGGCCGATGATATCGCTGAATTCCATACCCAGTGATTCGATCCATTCCAGACCTTCATAGGAATCGTAGCACAGAACCTTGACTAAATCGAGATCGCCGACTTTATCGCCGTTGATCCATGTCTGCAGCGCATACCATTCTTTCGTATCGAACAGATCGGTACGGCCGCTGGCCTTGTATTCATCCCACTGCGCCTGAACTTCTTTCTGCAAAGCAGCATGCGCATCGTTGATCGGATCTTCCGCCAGAGCTTTTTCAACGGTCGTCTTCACAGCGTCCGTCATCGTTACCTTGTTCTGCAAAGGTTCATCCGGTGTGTTGTAAATCGCGCCGCAGACTAAGGTATCGCCGCCGACTTCACCGTTCTTTTCAACGATGATAACGTTAGCGCCCTTCTGAGAAGCCGCGATCGCCGCCGCCAGGCCTGCTCCGCCGCCGCCAACAACGACAACGTCTGCGCTCTGATCCTGCTGTGCTTCAGAAGCGACTTCCTTCATCCAGTTCGCCGGATCCGCGCCTGCCTGCGTCAGGCAGTCTTTCACAGCGTTGATGACCGCCGCGGAAGTGATCGTCGCGCCCGCTACGGTATCGACGTCCAAACTCTGATTGGCTACAATTTCTTCCGGAATCAAGACTGTCGGTGCTTTCCCGCCTTCATCCAATTCCGTTCCCGCCGCGTTTTTCAAAACGCCGCCGATCCCCGGTGTTTCTGAATCCTTTGTTACCTTAACGGAAACAATGGCGTCCTCGCTGACTTCAACGGTGACTTCAACGGCATCGTTCATTCCCTGCGATGTCGCGGTGTACGTCCCAGCCTTCATGCCTGTCGCGGCCGCCGGCTCATCCTTCTTCGGAGTTGAGCATCCGGCCATTGAACAGATCATGAGGAAACTGGTCAGGTAAAGCATTGCTTTTTTCATTCTTCATTTTCCTCCTTAAATCTTGTTAAAATTATATCATGTTATTTTTTTATCAACACACACTAAAAGGAAATGGGTTCTCGCTTTTTTCGTGACTGCTCCCCATCTCCTTTCACCGCAGCAGGCTGACCGGCAGCCTCAAACCAAAAACGCCGGTATTTCCGGCGTCTTTCTGTTTTATGATTTCCTTTATTTTTGCAGCGATCCTGATCAGAACCAGCCCGCGCTATTCCCGCGATTCCGACCGTTTCGGATTTGTCGGTCGCTGCGTCGATTTCGCTGAAGCTTTGCGAAATCCCCGGGTCAGCGCCAGCGCGTAATACAGAATGCGTTCCAGAACATAAAGCACAAGGACAACCTTTACGGCTGCAATCGAAAAAGCCATGCTGGAAGTCTGAACGGAAGTTGGGCGGTAGACGACGTCATAGGTAATCGGCCCTTCACTTTCCAACATGTCAAACGTGACCAGTCCGGTGTTCTTTGCAGCGTAAGGAATAATCGTGGCGATCACTTCGCCCTCCTTGATCGCATCAACCTCATAGCCGTAATAATACGTCCGCGGGACGGTGAGCCACTGGCCGCTTGGCCCCGATTTTACAACAAACTTGAAATGCCCATACTCGCTTTCATCAACGTTCTTATCATTGATCAGCCGCTTCATACTGCTGTCGATAAACGATTCGCTTGGCGACACCGCCCATTTCACCCATTCGCGGTAATCCTTGTAATCGACGTCCACGTCATACGGCAGATAATCCGCGCTGCTTAACTGCTGGACATTGTAGACCGCAGTTTCCTGGGTTTCTCCATAAACATTCAGCTGCGCTTCCTCCACCGTCATGGAATCCGGATAGCCGTAGATCTGATCATAATTCACCTTCAGCATAGAATAGGTTGGAATCAAGATCACGATTACGCTGACTGTTTTCAGCAGGATCCTGAATTCCACCCGCTTAAAATTCCGGATGAAAACAGACCAGTAATACCCGCCGGCCAGCGCCAGCATCGGAATGCAGACCGGCAGCAGCCGCTGCACAAACTGCATGAAGCTGAAAAACGGAAACAGCTGCCAGGGAAACAGCTTCGTCATCATCAACATCGACGCATAGCCGATAATCCAACAGTGAAATATAAACGGGTTGCGCTTGCGCTTCTCCTTTACCGCGAAGCCGATCAGCGGCATGAAGATCAGAAACGGCCCCGGAGAATTATTCAGATACACCGTAGTATCGACGGTGAAGTTGAAGATTTCCGACAGATCGACAGCGGAAGCCGCCAGTCCGCCGCCCAGATTAAACGTATGCGAGACGACCATATCCACCGCACCCATCTGTTCCAGCATCGGAGCGATGAAGAACCAGGCGCAGGCCAGCGCCGCCAGAATCGCCTGCAGGATATTCAGGATCCGGATTTTTTCCCGCCACAGCTTCTTCATGTTGATCAAAGCGAAGACCGCGAATACAATGCACATTAAGATAAAGCTGATGTTGTGCGAAAGCACCAAGCCGCAATACCCCACCGCCAGCCAGATCCAGCGCCGGCTGTCCTTGTACATCGTCTGATAGATTCCCGCCAGACAGATCGGAATGAAGACCAGCGCCAGCAGCTCGCCCAGTCCGCCCCGCCGCAGAATATCGGTAATGCTGTGAGTGTTCAGCATGAACAGCAGCATCGCCAGAATCGCCGCGTAACCGCTGCGCTTGCTTACCTTATAGCTGCACAGACCGATCATCATCGTCGCAATCCAGACTAACCCGAACACATACTTCTTATACACCAGCACCGGAAGCATGCCGTCCGTCAACAGCGCGGCCGGCCAGTACAGAAAGAGGTTGCAGTAAAAGATCGGCGTCGGATATCCGAAATTGTAATTCTGATTCCAGAACAGATAGGGGTATTCGACGTTGTTCTGCTGGGCCTCCATCAGGCTGATAATCCGGTTGATGTGGAAACCGGTATCGGCGCCCAGATGAACCTGACCGTTGTTAAAGGGAAAGCAGAAGAACGAAGCGATCAAGAATGAAACGAGCGCGATGATCAGAATTGTACCGGCCCACATCAGGATCGGTTTCTCTTTTTTTAGTTGAATCACGTGATTAATCATGGCTTTATATTTCATCATATTTCTTTTAAGTATCCTTTTTTAGTGACTATCTTCTTATTGTACTCAAATTTTCAGTAATTAAAATAGTAAAAAAGTAAAATTAAACATTTTATCATAATATCACTATCTTATTTCTGTTATCTACTCTGTTATCTACGCTTATTAATTCTGATCTTCACGCTTGAATGCTTGCCTGTTTCAGAAGCCAATGGAATAGGTCGGGAGAGTGCGCAGAGCGAAAAACAAAAAAATTCCTGATCAAACTGATCAGAAATCGTTTTTGTTTCTTTTTGCATTGAACTCATACTTTGCCCAGGAAATCCAGCAGCTCCGCTTTCCGCGTTTCACAATCGACCTTGCCCAGTTCAAATAACTGCTTCAAAGCTTCCGCATCGCCGGAGAACCGCTTCACGCCCAGATTCTTGGAAGGTCTTAACAACAACGCTCTGCCTTCCTTCTGTAAATCACCAACCAGATTCATTTCTTCATAATATACATCGCTGCGGATTTTCAGCGCGTCGATCAACGCCTGATTATGATACGCCAGCTTCGAGCTGTTCAGCAGCATCTTACTGCTCGGCTTGCGCACATAGCCCTCATCCTTGGTCACGATCACCAGATGCTTATCGCAGCCATACCCCAGTGAACGCTTGATCGGCACCATCGTCGTGACGCCGCCGTCGATATACAATCCATCGCGATAAGGCACCGGCGAGCCGGCCAGCGGTAAGGTGCAAGCCCCTTTTAACAGCCGCAGATCGTCGTCCAGTTCCTGTTTCCTGACCCACTCCACTTTGGAAGTATTTAAATTGAACAGGCCGATCTCAATCTCCATCGGCGACTTTCGCAGTGCGTCCAGTTTATAATGGATCGTGTCCTTCAGCAGCCGGTCAAACATGAAGTCATAGCCAACGTAATGCCGTTCCTTGAATAATGGATTCAGTCCTACATTCCGTTTGTCCGGCATGTAGATAACACCGACATCATACAGATACTGCTTATTCCGCATCGCAAAGCTGCACAGGTTCATCGCGCCGGCCGAAATGCCCACGCCGTAGTCAAATTCGATGCCCTGGTCGATCAGCCATGTCAAAACCCCAGCCGTATAGGCGCCGCGCATGCCGCCGCCTTCTAAAACCAGTCCGGTTTTTCCCATAAATTCACCTCAATCATCCAGTCATTTATTGTAACAAAAAAAACTGAATTTACCACTACAAAATCATGGTTTCGTCGCTTCTTGAACCATTTTTACGAATTCTTCCGTCCTTTTGGCTGATAAAATCCGATGCGGACAGTCCTTGCCGGAGAAATCATGATGCTGCCTGATATCTTCAATTCGCAGATCATACACCTTCATCAGTTCGGCGCACAGTGCGGCCGCGTTTTCCATTGTCTTTTCAAAATCATTGCCTTCGTTGACGCACAGCTCGATACCGATGCCCGTCATATTGCCGCCGTTTTCCGTCATTTTATCGCCCGCATGCCAGCCGACTTCCTCATCCGGCAGGGAATGATAGATGGAATGATCGTCAACCGTATAATGCCAGGAATTGATATCCGTTTCATTCGTCTTTAAATATTCGTTATGATGCCAGGCGTCCGCGCTGGCTGCTTCGTTGTCTGTCTCGTGAATGACGATCCAGTGGATCTCACGTTGGATCCCAGGCCGGTTCTGATGTCCCTCGGGAATGTAATCATGCACGACTTCAATCCCATTGACTGTCTGCAGCTGCACGCCTTCGGTATGATAGATCCGATTTTCCCGCACCGGCCACAGCCACAACAAAAGCAGCGCGACGACGATCAGCCCTGCCAGCACGCCCAAAATCGCCAGCTTGCGGCGGACCGACGCTTTCAGGCGGTAACGTTTATGTGCCCGTTTCTGTTTCCCTGACGAAGAACGCGAGGAAACCGCCCGTTGACGCGCGGCGGTTTTTCCTTGTTGAGTATTCATAAAACATCCCCAATCTGCGAAATAAACTTAATTTTATTTTAACATGTTCCTCCGCCGAACACTGAAGGAAATTCTTAATTCTTTCTAAAGCATGCTATAATCAAAAACAAAGGCAGGAAGTGAATATGAAGAAAGTTATTTTTATCAGCGCTACGATGGGCTGCGAAAAAACCACGATCCGCCGCTTCTGCAGCGAACCGCTTACCCGCAGCGTCTGGCTGGACGGGGATTGGTGCTGGATGATGCCGTTTCAGGTTAATGATCAAACCAAAGCGATGGTTCTGGACAATATTACCTATTTATTGAATCAGTTCCTCGCCCAGCCGGACTTCGATTATATTTTGTTCAGCTGGGTGATGGACGACCCCGAAACCGTGCGTTCGATTTTAAAACGGCTTCACGGCGAGTTTACTTTCAATCATTTTACCTTATCGCCTTCCCCTGCTCAGCTGCGCCGCCAGCTGCAGTCTGACATCGACCGGGGCCTGCGAACACCGGACTGTCTTGAGCGCAGCTTGGCCCGGCTTCCTCATTATGACGACATTGACTCAGAAAAAATAGAAACAACCGGACGCGAACCCCGGTCCATTGCCCGGGAAATTCTATTTCGGCTGCGTTGACTCCCTTCAATTTCATCTAAAAAAAACCTCTTACCCGCGTAAGAAGTTTTTATTTTTGCAATGACTTTCATGAGGATATTTCCGCAGATTTCAGAAAAACATGTGTTCCACAAAGATCCGCAGCCCGATCAGAATCAAAATCACACCGCCCAGCACCCGGGCTTTTTCTTTGACCATCGAACCGAAACGTTTCCCCATTGCCGCACCGATCAGGCTCAGTCCGAAAGTGATACCGCAGATCAACAGACAGGCAGTAAAAATATTGACGTGAATGACCGCGAAGCTGATTCCCACTGCCAGAGCGTCGATACTGGTGGCAACTGCCTGCATCAAGATCGTCGGCAGCGTCAGCGTTTTATTCCCGCAGTTTTCACATTCCGATTCCCGGCTTTCCTGCCACGCTTCTTTAATCATATTCAGCCCGATCACGCCCAGCAGAATCAGCGCGATCCAATGGTCGATCGAGCTGATCGCGTCGCTGAACATCCGGCCGCAGAAATAGCCGATCAGCGGCATGATTCCCTGGAACAAGCCGAACGCCCCGGAAGTGATCAGCGCTTCTTTGCGGTGAAAGTTTTCATAACATAAGCCGTCGGTGATCGACACCGCAAATGCGTCCATCGCCAAACCGACCGCTAACATGACTAACGTGACCGCATCCATAACATTTGCATCCATACATTTCCCTCTTTCTTCCTAAAAAAAGACCCAGGCATAAGCTCGTTAAAGCCTATGCTTGAGTCTTGTTCATTAAGCCAAACCAGGCGGCAAACCGCCATTGTGTTGATTTGACACGCAGGTTTCCCCACGCAAACTACTCCCTCAAGAAGTATGTTCAATATACCAAAAATAGGATGAAGATGCAAGCCTTTCCGCCTGTTTTTCCGACCGCTTTCGACAAAGCGGCGCAGGTGTTGGAATTTATTTAAAATTTCC
Organism: Holdemania sp. Marseille-P2844; assembly: GCF_900120005.1. Lineage (GTDB taxonomy): Bacteria > Bacillota_I > Bacilli_A > Erysipelotrichales > Erysipelotrichaceae > Holdemania. Next base: position 348,808 of record NZ_LT635452.1, on the reverse strand, counting down.
GATCCACAGCGGACTGCCGATCGCTTTCAAATGATCCTGAAACTCGTTTGTTCCATAAAGAACGTCGCGCTGATTCACCAATTCAATTTTGTTTTCAATAATCCAGTTTTTATATTCCTCGCTCGTGCATGCCTGCAGCTCTTTGCATCGATGAAGATTACAGGTCGATTCTTCCATGATGTGATCGTCGCAATAGCCTGGATGCCAGCCATACATGAAAACTTCCTCGGCGTCTGTCCACCGCAGCGCCATCATTTTTTCCAGCGGCTGATAATCTTTGAAATCTTCCAGCTTATAGCTGGAGTTTGTTGCCAGGCCGTAAGAATAATAACGCAATGCCTTATATTTCGGATCACATTCCGTCGGATGGCGATGATCCGGCGCGGAGGAAAAAATATTATAGGCGATTCCGTATTTTTCCACGACCGCTTTAAATGCTTTTTCAAGCGGCAGCTCGCTGTTTTTCACGCTGGCGACATCGGGATATTTACCCAGAATGCGGTAACACAGCTCCATCTGCGCGTTAAATTCCTTATACGCGTCTTCATAGGTTGCTTCCCGCATTAACTCCGGATGCCGGTGTCCCCATTTAAACCGGCCTTTTTCATTGACTAAAGAAGGGACTTCCTCCGGCGGCAGGATCGGACTTTCCCACAGATGCCGATGCCAGCCGATCGACAGCCACGGCTTATCTTTCAGCCAGGTTAACGCGGCGACGGTATCCGGCGAATCGAACATCACGTCCGCGGAGGACGCAATCCCGCATTCAAATGCCTTAAACGCACCCATGTCATAGGCTGGCGTATAGCCGACGTCGTCGACTCTGAAAACCAATCTTTTTCTCATTGACACAATCCTCATCTTTCTGCGTTCATTATACAAAATCTTTAATTGTCTTCGATCGCAAAAAAAGTTCTTATATCAGTAGAAAAGATGACATTTAACGATTCTGCACAGCTGTTGTGCGATCCATATCGTCTGGGAAATGCGCCGTTTTCCCTGTTCATTTAAGAAACAGCCCGGATAACCGGGCTGCCTGTTTTTGCGGGAAATGGATATTGTGATCTTCGTCGCGGGGCTAACGGGTGAAGGACTTTGCCAAATCCTCAGCCCTGATCCGTTTTGCCTGCCGCCATAACCGCGGCTGAATCTGAGGATAGGTCAACTCATCGGGCAGCCCGCTGAACCAGCGGACTTCCGCCATTTCAAATGCGGGAAGCGGTCCCGGTTCGCCTGAGGTCGCATAATAAAGCATCCCGCTGGTGGACCGCTCATCCTGGCTGACGGTGTAAATGCAGCATGGCTGAAGCGCCGCTTTGGTGATGCCGGTTTCCTCCCACAGCTCGCGTTCAGCCGCCTGACGCGGAGTTTCATCCGGTTCAATATGGCCGCCTGGAATTTCCCAGGTAGCCCGCCGGGCATGCCGCGCCCACAGCACCTGATCACCGTCAAACAAAACGATGACGACATACTTCAGGGGAATCGCTTCGGTATGGGGATGAAAGCTGACCTGCACGCTGTTCATTCTCTGCGCCTTCTTTCTGCTCATTTCTGGATTTCAGTATTCTTTCCGGCATGCCATCCGTCAGCATCCGATGCCGATTCACCTACATCATCGGTGCGAACAGATTCAGGATGGCCCGGACCAGCCGCACTACCGCCGGCGTATCCCGGCAATCCTTCAGCGTGACTTCGCGGCAATCCTTCAGGGTGTCGATATAGTCCTGCTTCATATCTTTGATGATCGAACTCTTATAGGTCAGCACCCCGCACTCAAAATGCAGATAGTAGCTGCGGTAATCCATGTTGGTCGTGCCGCACAGCCCGATCTCATCGTCGCTGACAAAGGATTTTGAATGAATAAAGCCCGGCGTGTACTCGTAAATCTTCACGCCCGCTTTTAACAACGGCTCATAGTTGGCGCGCGTGACCATAAACACCAGCTTTTTATCCGGTACGTGCGGCACCGTGATGCGCACATCGACGCCGGCCTTGGCTGCGGTTTCCAGAGCCCGCTGCATCTCATAGCCAATGATTAAATACGGCGTATGAATGTAGACGTAATGCCGGGCCTGATTGATGATGTTGAAATGAATCGTCGCCCCGACTTCTTCCTCGTCCGTCGGACTGTCGGAAAACGGCTGGATGTAACCGTCGCTCTGCGGTTGTTCCTCCGGCTTGTAGACCGGCCAGTAATCGTCGTAGTTACTCGGGGCCATGTCTTTATAAACAAAGTTCCAGAACTGCAAGAACATGACGGTCAGACTCCACACGGCCTCGCCCTTCAGCATCACCGCCGTGTCTTTCCAATGGCCGTATTTCTCATACGCATTGATGTATTCGTCGGCCAGATTGATTCCGCCGACAAAGCCGATTTTTCCGTCGATCACACAGATCTTGCGGTGATCGCGGTTATTCATCTGGATTACCAGCCGGGCTTTTAACGGATTGAACACGGCGCAGCGGATTCCCAGCTTTTCCAAGATTTTACGGTAATTGGCCGGCAGCGTGTAAACGCAGCCGGCGTCATCGTACATCACCCGCACATCGACGCCCTGCTTCACCTTTTCGATCAAGATTTCCAAAATGGAATCCCACATGATTCCGTTGTCGATGATGAAATATTCCAGAAAGATATACCGCTCGGCTTTCTTCAATTCCTGAAGCATGTGCCAGAACTTCACCTCGCCGGTCGGACAATAGGTCGCTTCCGTATTCTTATAGACCGGATAGTAAGCGTTGTTGAGCACGTACCGGAACTGCTTGACGACCTGTTCATTCTGATCCTCAATTTCAGTCAGGATTTTTTCATTGCGCGGCAGCACCGGATGCGTCCTGGCCGCTTCCGCCATCGCTTCCCGACGCAGTGCCTTCGGCATTTTCCGTCCCCCGAACATCAGATAAAACAACCCGCCGAACAGCGGGAAGACGAGCACCAGAATGATCCAGGCCAGTTTATACGACGGATTTTCCTGTTTATTCACGATGTAAATAATTAAAAAGAAGTTGATGAACCGAAGCAGGTCGCTGACCAGCTTGAACCCGGACAAACTCACCATCACGCCGATGATTAAGCCCAGCTGAAGCAGAATTAAAACGGCCACGATGAAAAGCCGGTTCGCCATGATATTCAATATTTTTTTCATCGCTTTTCCTTCTTTCCCAAACGCAGCGCATCCCACTGTTCCCAAACGCGCACGCCTGTTATATCAATAAACGTTTTCACCTCGGCAATCCGCTGCGGCATCAGCGCAAACTGTTCCGGAGCATGAGCGTCCAGCCCGTAGACCGCCGTGCAGCCAAAGCTTCCGGCAATCTCCCAGAACCGCGCCCATGGATAGGGGTAGCGCCAGCCTTCGCGATAGGCCAGTTTGCCATGCTTCATACCCTTGAGATTGATTTCCAACGGTACCCCGGCCTTCACTGCCGCCGCGCAGAGAATTTGCGCCGCTTCGTCGCATGCCAATGACCAGTGATCGCGGCTCAGCATAAAGTATTCCGGATGCGCGACATAATCCGCCAGACCTTCCTCTAACGCCATCGCGATCCGCCGCGCATAAAGCAATACGCTTTCATCCGCTGCCGCCTCGCAGAAATCCATGCCGCCGGGGGTCAGGTAGTGGTTGCCAATGATCATATAGTCCGTTTCCTCCCGAAGCGTTTGCAGCTCCGGACGCAGCGATGGGAAATATTCAAACTCAAAACCGGTAAGAATTGTAATCTGATTCCGGTATTTCTCTTTCAGGTTTGCGATTGAGTTTAGATAGCCGGCTTTTTCTTCAATGTTCATGCGGTCGCGCTGATCCCTTAAACAAGCAAAGGGACAATGATCGCTGAAGCCTAAAACCTTCAATCCGGCTTTGATCGCCGCCTGAACATACGCTTCATCCGTGCCAACGGCGTGATGGCAGCGGGCGGTATGAGTATGGAGATTAAAATCCGGCATGCTTTCACCCCTCAATACGTCCTATTATAGCGAAATCCGCGCTACTTTGCACGAAAGACTTTCTTAAGATCCGCTTGAAAACAAGCGTTGAAAAAGCTTGGAAAACCTGCCTGGACTAAAGTGTGGCGGCCTGGCGTCCATTCTGCTTCAGCTTCACAAAGCGAACAAGCAGGATGATATGAAAAGAACCGGCAGCGCCGGTTACAGGTGATATTCAAAAATACATTTCTGAACGTCGCCATACTGATACAGATAATGCGCCTTCGGCACATCGACAATCGCTTTTAATTCCCCGCCCAGCTCTTCCAGCGTCCGCCGTGAGGGCAGATTGTCCGGATTGCAGGTGATGATCAGCGAATCCATGCCGTATTTCTGCTTCGCCAGCTGAAACAACAGCCGGCAGGCTTTGAGCGCGTAATGATGCCCGCGGTACATCGGATACACGGTATACCCGATCTGACCGGCATAATACAGTTCCTCATTCATCCCCATCCGCAGATCGCAGCGTCCCACAGCAGTGTGCTTCCCATGTTCGCGGATCTCAAAAACGATTGACGGCACATCGCCGCGTCCCGCCTCTTGTTTGATTTCCATAACCTTGACCAGATCAATTTCCTGATCCGTCAGCACCTCTCTGCGAAACAACCAGTCCATAACCTTCATCCGCCTATCCTGTCGCCGCTTCGTCCAGCAGCGCCTGAATCTGCGCCCGCGTCAATGCGCCTTCCAGTTTCTTCTGCGCGCCCAGATAAAAGGTCGGGACATAATAATAATCGTATTGCTCCGCCAGCTGCGGATTCTCGCCTTCGTCAATCTTTGTAATCCGGATATTCCGATAACGCGGATCTTCAAGCAAAGCGTCGAGATCCTTTTGCGCCTGACGGCAATACGGGCAATTTTTTAAAATAAACATTGTGATTTCCTGCATGGTTTCACCTTCTTATCATCAGTTTACCAGAATCAGGAAAAAGTGACAATGCCTTTGCCTGGAAGAAGTCCCGACAAGTTTCGATCCATTCCGCGATTTCTTTCAATTCTTTTACGAATTGGCGGCAATGAAAGTTCATCGTTCAGAATATGATAGAATAAAATTAATATCAATGGAGAAATACAAAACGCGAAAGGAGGCTTTCAAACATGCTGAAGAAAACAGGGGTGCTGACTTTATGTGTCCTGCTTCTGAGCGGCTGCGCCAAGCGGGTTGAAAATCCCGGCCCGCCGCAGATTACGATTTTAGAAGACGCCGTCATCGAGGTCAATCAGCCTGATTTTTCAGAAGATGTGCTGCGCGCTTATTTCAAGGCTGTCGACAGTCAGGGCAACGAACTGCCTCAGGAAAACGTCGTCTTTCTGAACAACGCCAACAATGCCCTGCTCGGGACTTCCTATATCAAGGTCAAAGCCGTGGATAAAAACGGTTATTACGACGTGAAAACCCTGAAGGTCACCACCGTCGATCACACCGCGCCAACCTGTGTGCTGCCTGTACAGCCGCCGGTCTTTTTAGCGGGAGAAACGCCCGAACTGACGGCGAAGACCGCCGGGATTCAGCTGCGTGATAATTTCAACCGTGAATCCACGCTCGCCAAAAACTTCCGCTGGCTGATCAGCGACGTTGATTATGCTGTGCCGGGAACGTATTCCCTGCCGGCCCGGTTTCAGGATTCCTCCGGCAATGCCGTTGAAATCACGCTTGAGGTGAAAGTCAGCGACGATCCGGTGGAAAAAGCACAGGCTTGCCTGGAATTGATTTTAGAGCTGTGCCAGGGATCCTCCAATTATTTCATCCTCGACACGGCCGACGCCGAGCAGCAGACTGCTATTGTAAATTATGCGCAGATCATGGATTTCTTCTTCACCGCCGCGGGCCGACAGGCCATGGAAGCTTCCGCTTTTGGGAAGCGGATCGTTACCGAAGGCGGCCAGACCCGCTGGGTTGCCAATACCGCTGCCGCTTCGTGGCAATATCGTAAAACGGAATTCACGCTGCAGGATGCGGATGACGAACAGCTGATCTTCGACGCAAAGACAAGCTGGCAGGTTCAGGATCAGATAGTTGAGGAAACGAGTGAGTTTATTCTCGTGAAGCAGCAGGGCGTCTGGAAAATCGACAGCTTTGTCAATCCACTGGACGGACCGCCGGCAAATTCGAAAGTCACGCCGTCCGCTTCTCCCCAGACTTCGCCTCAGCCCGCCAATACTCCGCAAGCTTCACCCTCGTCCCAACCCCCGGCAAGCGCCAGGCCGAAAAACGGATAAACACGAAACCAGGAACTTTGATCTGCGGCTTTAACATTGGCTGGCTGCGGTTCAGGCCGGACGATCCGTTTATTCTTTTTGGCAATTCTGTTCAAAATAAAACAACGTCTGGAAGAATTCCCGTGAATCCTTTTCCGCAGACGTTGTTTTTTTGATTCTTCACTCAGTCATCAGGCTGGACTTCCTCCCCCTGCCGCCAAGCTTGCTTAATCCGCCATCAGGTTGTTGCCGGACAACAACGGCGTCGCCAGCGCCAGACAGGCCAGTCCGATCACACCGTTGACAATCAGCCCCGCCAGCTGAATCATAAACGCCGGCACTCCCGGAATCATCACCAGCGTTACGACCGTGATGCCGTAAGGAATCGCCAGAATCAGACAGAAAACCATCTTGATCATCTGTTCCATAAGCGGCGTCGAGCGGCTTTTCATCAAGCGCAGACAAACCAGCGAGGCACTGAGAAACAGCCACCCAAAACCGGTCATCATCAACGCCGCCGGCACGAGTTCCGCCCAGCTGCTGCCCAGCACAAACGGACAGAGAACCAACGAAGCGAACACCACCGCCACAATGTGCAGCATCGAGGGTACCATCAGGGCCGCCAGCTTTTTCATCGGCCGGTCCGGGATCAGATATAAATAGAACACCCGCAAATCCTGGGCGATCCGGTCGGTCGTCGCACTGGTGAACAGGACGATCAGAACGAAGAACTGATAAAAACCGAATCCTTGTCCATTCATCCAGACAATCCCCAGATAAATCACGATCAGCAGCACTTCCTGCAGCGATAGCAACCGCCGCGTCTTGCGCAGGATCAGAAGATTCTTGGAAACCAGCGCCGCCGCTCCGCTGCCAAAGCGCGCCTGCTTCACTGAAACAACCTTTTCGTGGGTTTGGCTCTGGGCGCGCCGTGCGCGGGCATTCTGCCGCAGCTCGCTGATCCATTCCGCATCCATGATCGCCTGTTCGTAGAAATCACCCTTAACGTTCAGAATCAGCGCGGTAATCCCGGCGCAGACAAGCAGCGTCGCCGCAAACCCGATCAGACAGGCCGTCATATCCTGGCTCACCAGACCGATTAACGCCATTTTGCACCAGCCGAACACCGGTACCCAGTTAAACAACGGATCGGCTACAAACCGGGTGATCGTACTCTGAATTCCGCCGTCAACACCGACGTTGCGGATGGCGATCAGACCGATAAACCCCAGCAGCACCGCCAGAAATCCATATTTTATCCACTTCGCCTGCGGCTTCACCAATTCCAGAAAATAAAACCAGGTAAATAAGGCAAACGCAAAGTAAAACATCAACAGGCTGCTCAGGATTAACGAAAGCACTAGCGGAACGGTCAGAATCACAGTGGAGCTCATCATCATTAAGATATACGCCACGGCGATCAGCGCATAGATCAGACTGCCTTCGACCGTTTCAATCAATAAGTAAGCCAGCGTCTGTTTTCGCGTAAACGGGCCTGCGAAAATAAACTGAGCATCATCGCGCGTCACGATCGCAGAGCGTTTCTGCAAGATCATAACCGTCATTAAAAACAGCACATAACCGCAAAACAACATCATCCACCCCTGCACCGACTGGACGTTCATCATCGCCGACATCATTTCCCGGTTTGACACTGCCGAATAAATGGAAAAACCGAAGAAAGCCAGGACGAACAGCGTTACGATCGCTGAAACAGGCTTGGAAAACAGCCGGCGGAGCTGCGCTTTGAGCTTGACAAAAAACAGATAGCTGAGCGCGTTCATCCCTGTTCTCCCTGCGTGCAGGCAAAGAAGATTTCCTTCAGCGACTGATCGCCCAGATCCTCGCGCCGGACTTCCCGCACAATTTTTCCATGATGCAGAATATACGCGTCATCCCACAGCGACTCGAACATGTCGATGATATGCGTGGAAATCAGAATGCTTTTGCCTGCGCCGCGCAGCTCTTTCAGCAGCTGCAGCACCGTTTCGATCGCCGCCGGATCGAGTCCGATCATCGGTTCGTCGATCAGGATCGAATCCGGATCCGCCAATAACGCCAACACCATTGACAGCTTCTGCGACATCCCTTTGGATAATTCGCGGGCCGTTTTTTTCGCCTTGTCCGCCAGCTCCAGCCGTTCCAGCAGCGCCTGTGCCCGAGCTTCTCCCGCTTCGGCCTGATAAGCCCGGCTGATAAACTGGATATGTTCCCGAATCGTCAGCTGCTCGTACAGCACCGGCGTTTCCGGAATGTAGCCGAAGCGCCGTTTCGCATCAATCGACGAATTCGGAAAACCGTCGATCAGAATTTTACCGTCAAATTTAAGCAGACCTGCGATACTTTTAATCGTCGTGGATTTACCTGCCCCATTGGGGCCCAGAAGAATCGTAATCCGGCCGTTGTGCGCCGTCAGCGACAGATCGTCAACCGCTTTAAACGAACCGTACTTTTTTGTTACGTGATAGACTTCAATCATTGAAATCGCCCTCCCATTTTTATGTTTCTTATTTTATCATATTTTTCTTATTTTATTTATTACAAATCCCTGACATTTTCTATTGCCATCCTCCTTACCTCTAACTTACGCCCGGACGCCAGGGACGGGTCAAGGGGTTTCGCTTTCTTTTCCAGTCCATGATTGAATTATCGCTTTACTTTTAAAATCAAAGACGCTTTTCCAGATCAGCCGAGATTCTTTTTTTGTTTCCAGCAGATCAGTTTCAGCCCCAGTCCGGCGCCGGCCTGCAGCATCATCAGAATCCACAGTCCAGCTGGCATCGGCTTGCGCGCACAGGCGATCATCACCAGATACAGCGCCGATAAAAGCAGAAGCAAATGTGCGAAAGCCGTCCGGGTAATAATCTGTTTCCGCAGCCGGTCGTCAAGCTTCTCCTGCAGCGACGCCTGACGTTTCAGCAGCTGTATCCGAACCCGATAGCCTGAAGCGCACAACATCGTCATCATAAAACCGATCAGTCCGATTACAAAGATCAGCGCGATCCCATTCCCTCGAAGTCCGGAGAACAAAAGTCCGATCAGCAAGCCGCCCAGAATCAGACTGATCCTGCTCATCTGCCGGGCGATCGGCGCATAGGATTCCAATTTTGTCGCCGCATCCGTATGAATCGGCGCCCGCTTTTCGTCCGTCCAGAACAAGACAATCGAATCCTGGCGAAACGCCGGATGCCAGCCGGAAGCTTCCATCCATGCCAGATATTCCTGCCGTTCAGCCGGATCAGAAGGCAGGTAATCAAATTCATACTGTCTGAACTGCGGTTCACCCTGAACCAACACCCAGCATAAACCACCCCAGGCTGCCTTCTCAAACAGCCAGCCTTCCTGCGCCAGCTTCTGCAGCCGCAGCTTTTCCTGCTCTTCCTCAAATACAAGCCCCTGAGCTAATATGATTTTCTTCTTCATCAGTTACATTCCTTTCTCCTGCATTCTTTTCCGGGCCGCCGCAACAATCGTTTCCCGCCGGGTCAATTCATGACGCAATAAGGTCTTTCCTTTATCGGTCAGCACATAGGACTTCTTTCCTTCCTTTGCGGCTGTCTGCGCGATCAGCTCGTTGACGCACATCTTTTTAAGCAGCGTATACAACGTGCCGGGCCCGATCATTCCCGGAACCCCTGTCATCTGTTCAATATACTTCATAATCGCATAGCCATGCAGCGGTTCGATCAGCGCTAATAAGATGTAAAACGCCGCGTCGGTCAGCTGTTCTGTTTCAAAGGTATCTTGTTTTGGCATTCCTATTCCTCACAGTCTATTCACGATATATCCATTTAAGATATATCTATTATAGATATAATATCATTCCCTGTCAATATCATCGCGGAATGATTATTTCCTCAGACGCTGCTCTTCAGGAAACTAAAAATTTCAAACCTGACTTCATTTGCATTTCCTGTCTGCCTTAACTTATTGCCTCAAAAGCACAAAAAAAACCTGCCCGCGCAGGTTTTTCTGCCAGAATAAAATTCAGACCATTTTTCTATCTGAAGCAACGCCAGGATTCTGCCAAAAAGGCCGGATCGGAAAGGAAAGCCGGGATATCCGCGGCTTAGTCCTGACTGCCCGCAATCCAGCCCTCCAATGTCGCAGTCTTGATGTTTCCCGGACGTTTCACGTCGCCGATTTTCCAGGTATGACACGTAATTCCATAAAAGCGGTCAGCTTCCTCGCTTAACGGTTGAATGCCCGTGCAGACGATCAGCACCCCGGCTGGAATCGTCAGGCGCACGCCGGCTTTTTCCACAACAACATGATCCGGATTTACCTGCAAGCAGCGGGTTTCCCGATGGATCGTCAGATTGTCACAACGGCTTATATGCTCGTCCAGCGCTAAACCGACAAGCTGATTTTCCCCGCGGTGAAGCTGACTTCCCTGTTCGATCAGGGCAACCGGGCATCCAGCCTCCGCAAACTTCAGCGCCAGCTCGCAGCCGATCGCCCCGCCGCCTAAAATCACTACGGATTTTCCTTCAGGAAGCGGACTTGTATACGCCTGTGCAGGCGTCAGCCCCCGCTCAATCCCGGGAATCGGCGGAATTACCGGCTCCCCGCCCAGTGCCAGAATTAAATGATCGGGGTTCAGGGCTTGGACGCTTTCCGGGGTCGCCTTCGTATTCAGCCTGACGTTTACCTCTGACTTCCCGACTTGTTCTATCAGATAATCCCGGTAGCGCCGCAGATCCATTTTATATTTTGCCTGATCCAGAACAGTCAGCGCGCCGCCCAGACAGGACTTCTGTTCCAGCAGCGTGACCTGATGTCCCCGCTGCGCCGCCGTCAGCGCCGCCTTCATCCCGGCCGGACCGCCGCCGATCACGACGACATGCCTGCGTCTTTTAACCGACGGCTGTTCCATGGACATCCAGCTGCCGTTCATATAGGCGGGATTCACGGAACAGCCATGATCGCGCCGGTCGGTCGTCCAATGCATGCAGCTGCCGCAGCGCAGGCAGGGCACGATATCCGCTTCCCGCCCCACTTCCGCTTTGTGAATCCAGTCTTCGTCCGCCAGCAATGACCGTCCCAGAACCACAAGATCGGCGTCCTGTTCCTCAATCACCGCGGCAGCTTCCTGCGGCGTCATGATCGCCCCGACTACCGCAACCGGGATCGCAAGTGTCTGCTTAATTGCGCGGGCCAGCTGGCGGTTGACGCCATGCGGCTCCAGCGCAGACGTCGCCATGTGGATGTTGCCTTGTTTGTCCATATCCTGTCCGGCTGACACATTGACCATATCCAGATACGGCTCGGCCTGCTTCAGAAAGGTCAGCACCTCATCCAGTCCGATTCCCCCCTCGATCCATTCCTTCGCGCTGATCCGAAGATCCACCGGATAATCCGGGCCGACTGCTTCGCGCACTGCCTTGATTATCGCCAGCGGAAACGTCATCCGATTTTCAAGACATCCGCCATAGCTGTCCGTCCGATGATTCAGCGCCGGTGAAAGAAACTGTGCCGGCAGCCAGCCATGCGCAAAATGAAGCATGACCATATCGAAGCCCAATTCTTTAGCGTCGCGGCAGGTTTGCGCGAATGCGGCCGCCGTCTGATCCATCTCTGCCGGCGTCATGGCCTTCACCCGATTGCCATAGGCGTTAATTCCATCTGTCGATCCCCACAGCACATCTTCTGGATGCGCTCCGCGTCCAACGCCGCCCATATGCATGACCTCCAGCGACACCGCTGATCCCCCCTGCCGCATAAAGTTCAGCCATTGGCGCGTTTTCTGAATCTGGGCTTTGGAAAACAGATACTCCGAATCAAACCAGGCGTTGGGCAGATTTACTCCACCGCAGCCCGCAATCAGAATCGCTGCTCCGCAGCGGACGCGTTTGTCATTGAGCGCCTCGTTCATCGGCGCGGAAATGATCCGGTTGGCAATCATCAGGGAATTGATTTTTAACGGCTGAAACAAACTCGCAAACTTCATGAAACTCACTCCTTTTTATTGATACAAGCATGAAGCGTGCCATTCACGCCTGTTTCTAAAAATAAATTCATTTTTATTCAGAATTCCTGCGGTTCATCCAAGTCTCCATGCGTTTTTTCTGCTCTTTTTTCCCCGGAAAATCAAATATTGAAGCGGTCCGGCCGTTAATTCCTGTTCCCTGCTTTCGCGTAGTTTCCCACCGGTTCACAGTGTCGAACACTTTTCGACACTCCTCTGAAAAGCGTATAAAAAAACCTGATCTTTTGATCAGGCATGCGGTTCCGAGCGCATCAGTTTATCAAAGATCAGATAGGCCGCAAAATAGAACGCCGCCAACATAAAGGAAAACAGCACGGTAAATTTATCAATGTTCTGCAGCAATGTCGCTAACAAGACCTTCGGCTGCAGCACATCCCAGGTATTCAGCCGCAGAAACCGGCCGATGTAGACGCCATAACCACATAACAGACTGATCACGCTCATCCAGCAGAAGTTAAACACTTTATTTTTGCGCCATTTGACGCTCTGATGGATCAACGATGTGGAAAACAGACCGTCGACTAACGCCATCAAAATTCCGCCGACAATATAAATCAAGCGAACCCAGCCCGTTAAACTTTGCAGATAAACGCCGTTGCCGCCAATCAGCTGCGAGCCTTGAAGATGGATCAGATCCGTGACCATGTAACAGGCGTTGGGCAGAAACAACAGCCAGCCTAATGCCAGCGTCAGAGAAAACGGCCCCCAGTGTCTGCGCCAGCTGGTCAGCAGATAAGCCGGCACCGCCAGCGCTATCGGCATGAACGCCAGCCCCAGATTCCAGAACAACCATCGTAAATGAAGCTGAATCCCGGCTTTCCGCAAGCCCAGGCCCGCCAGAATATAAAGCAGATGAAGGGCCAGGATCAATCCCAAAAGCATCATATTGCGTTTTTGTCTGCGTTTCATTGTGATCACACTCCTGACATCGACCGTATTATACCCAATTTTTATGCGCTTTTCTTTAAGTTTTTCTTACGTCTTCCTGAATGTTGTTTTCACAAGCGCTTACTTTCGCTCAACCTCAGGCGTAAAGAAAAAACGAATAAAAAAGAAAAGGATCGCGAAGATCCTATTTCAGTTTTTCAAACATTTTTTTATAGATGCCCTTCAGCTCTTTTTTCTGGCTGTCGGTCATGTTGCCCTGGCTCGGGCTGAACGAATCGACGGTGCTCAGATGATCGCCCACAATCTTTCCGTTTTTCACGACAAAGACCTGCGGTACATACAATGCCGGCTCACCATCATCGTCCGTTTTCAGAAAATCCTTCACCAGATCAATAAATTCGTTGTAGCTTTCCTCCGTGTTGCCGTCGTCCGTGCCCATATCGACGTAATAAATCGTCAGGCCCAGTTCTTTGGCAACCTCGTTCATTACCGGGACCGCCTGCGTACACCAGGCGCAGCTTGTATACCCATAATACAGGATACCGCTTCCGCCTTCTTTATAAATACGGTTGGCTTCCTTGAGCGTTACCCGCTTGAACTGATGCTCGGCCACATTGAAGCCCTGATATCCGCTCATATCGACGTCCACCATCTTCAAATCGTCTAAATAATGCACCGGCGTATTATCCTTCTGACTGCAGGCACCAAGCGCCAACAGGCAGCAGCCTAACAGAACTAAACCTTTCAGGATCTGTTTTTTCATATTCTGCCTCCTTGCCATAACAGTATTAGTATAAATCAAAATCGCCCGTTTGGCTAGAATTCAATCGTTGAATCTTCTTCCAGCCCCTGCGGCGTCAATCGCAGAATCCGCTCCGTCACCTCGGCTAAAAAGCGGCGGTCATGACTGACGGCGAGGATGCAGCCGGGAAACGACGCCAGCTGTGCGCGGATCTGGCCGGCGGATAACGGCGAACAATTCCGCGTCGGCTCGTCCAGAAGCAGCACGTCGTTGTGATCGACAACCAGCTTCACCAACAGGATCTTGGCTTTCTGGCCGCTGGAGAAAGTCCCCATCGGCTGCCGCATCTCCTCCGGCGTAAATTTCAGGGAACCTAAATGATTCTGAATCCGCGTGCGGAATGCCTGATCCTGACCTTCGCTTAAAAAGTCAACCGGATTTCTATCCATCGGCAGCTGTTCCTCGTAATTCTGCGGCATGTAGCCGACACGCAAATCTCTCCGATCCTTCAGCTGTTTCCAGATCAGCCGCAGCAGCGTCGTTTTCCCACAGCCGTTGGGTCCGATAATTGCGACCTTCTGCGGCCCGACAATCTGAAGGTTGATATCCTTCGCGCAAAGATGCATCCCTGCCCAGAGCTGCGGCTGATGGAAATCCAGAATCTGTTTGCGGGAATTGGCAATCCTGACTTCCGGATCAAAAAACAATTCAATCTGTTCCTCACCTTCAAACTTATGCGTCAGCGGTTTGTCTTCCAGCCGTTCTCCTAACGCCTTAACCGACCGCATCTTGCGCTTGAGCATCTTGGCGGCATGCGGCTGTTGCCGGGAGACGGAATTCAGCGCATGATCGACGCTTTGGTATAGCCGCCGGTAACGCTCCATCTGCGCCGCATATTCCTGATGTTCCTTGACGGACAGCTGATTCTGCCGGTTTGCCAGGGCTTCGCGCTGCCGCACGTAATCAGCATAGCCCAGATGCACAAACGTATGCCGGGCCTGGGTCTTGCGGACGATCTGTTCCAGATGCAGAATGCCGTTGGCGCAATGTTCCAATAGCGTTTCATCATGGGAAACAAACAGAATGCCGGCCGGGCTGTCCAAAATAAAGCGTTCTAAAATTGCCAGCGTTTCCAGATCGAGATCGTTGGTCGGCTCGTCCATTAAAATCAGATCTGGTTCGTTTAACATCAGTTTGACCAGCTGCAGCTTGACCTTTTCCCCACCGCTCAGCTGACCCATTTTTCTTTCCAGCAAATCAGCGCTGGCCCCGACGTCTTCCAGCCGCACGTACAGCTCGCCGATCTTCTCATAATCGGGAATTTCCGAAGGGGCTTCGCTCATACAAAAATCCAGGCCTGACGTTTCATGCCACCGTGCGTCCAGCGCCTGAGGAAGATAGCCGATCACCGCCCCGCGGCGGTCAATCGTCCCTTCCATCACGGTATATTCTGAAATCAAGTCTGGATTGTAAATTGCTTTAAACAACGTGCTTTTGCCATTCCCCTCTTCACCGATCACCGCCAGTTTATCGCCTGCGACGCAAGTAAAGCTTAAATGATCGATCAGAATTCTATCTTTGAGGGTCTTAATTGTAAGTTGATTTACAGTTAACATCCGCACCACCTCCTTAGGAAGCGGTAAACGGTAAAAAAAGAGAACGACAAAAAACAAGATTTCAGAAATTCAATTTTCTTCGTCTTATTTTCTGTACATCCTCTCACCTCGCATCATCTTGGTCTATGATATCAAGCCTCTTCGTTTTCGTCAATCTTTGTGACGATAATTTCGTCATAGAGGCTTTCAATTTTTTCACGCGTCGCCATGCCTTTGGAAAAGGCGGTCGCGATGCCGCAGCAGTTCGCATATTTAAAGGTTGTAATAATATCGCGGGAACGCAGGTAATTCATCACGAAGCCGGCGATCATACTGTCGGCCGCGCCGACGGAATTGACAACCTCAGCGTCAATCGAATTGGCATGGTATACACCGTCCTGATTGATCAGCAGCGAGCCGTCCTTCCCCATCATCAAGATGACGTTCTCCGCGCCCAGCTTTGCGCACTGCCGTCCGGCATGGATCAGCTGTTTCTGATCGGCAATCACCTCGTCAAACATCGTTTCCAGATCCTCGATATTCGGCCGGACCAGAAACGGCTTGTATTTCAACAACCGCAGAAGCAGCTCATGATTGACGTCAAGGACAAACTTCACGTCGTTTTCAATGCACAGCTGAATCATTTTTTCCGTCAGATCAACCAGATTATCCGGACAGTTGCCCGACAGCACAAAAATATCGCTGCGGTTAAGCCGTTCCACCCGTCTTAACATCATCCGCATATCTTCTTCGGTAATGCTCGGACCTTTGGCGTTCAGCTCCGTTTCCAACAGATCGCCTTTGACTTTCACGTTAATCCGGGTATGGCCTTCAATGAAGGTGAACACCGGTTCGATATACTCATATTTCTGAAGCAGGCTGATGAAGAAATCCTTAGTAAAGCCGCCGACAAAGCCCAGCGCCCGGGACGGAATCATCAGATTATTTAAAACGATAGAAACATTGATGCCCTTGCCTCCGGCCTCGTAGTATTCCAGCGAACTGCGGTTGGTTTTCCCCAGCTCGACTTTATCGAATTCCATATAGTAGTCCAGCGACGGATTCAACGTACATGTATAAATCATAAAAAAGCCCCTTTCTCATGAATTTATTTTAGCACATTCTGAATCAGGAAACGGCAGAATTCTGACTGAATTTTCCCATAAATCTCGAATCTTCCCGTTTTCCGATATTCTGATAAGCAATTCGAAAGAAAAGAGCTCTGTCAGGGAATACAGAACTCTTTGTCCCGCAAGGTCCGCCGCAGGGATTCGGCAGACTGCGTGAGAACAGCCGCTCAGGGATTAGCGCCTGTCCTCAATTATTTTTTAAATTTAAGAAGAGGAAAAATGTTTAAAGCGTTTATAAACTTTTGCGATCCTCCTTTCTGTATTTCAGTATAGAAAACCGATGTGGTGATAAAATGGAGTTTGTGTGAAGAAATGATGAATTTGATCATTTTCAGCTTTACGCCCGTCTGGTTATTTGGTTCCTATTCTAAAGCCCGTTGTTATAATAGAAAAAATCCTGTTCAGGGGAGGGAACAGGATTCTTCGGAAGGCGGGAGGGGAAGCCCGCCTCCGCATATTATTTTTATGAATAAGAGGGGAAAATATTTATTTTGTAAAGGGAATTTTATCTTTATGCTTTTTTCTGATGAAGTTTAACTTGGATGCCTCCTTCCTTGTATGCTTGTATTATAGGGCAAGATTATGGGATAAGAATCAAAAGCAGGTGAAGGTTCCGTGAACTTCCTGAAGAATTTCTTAAGGCTTATCCTCTATTCAGCCACAGCTGGATTTTATCCAGGCAGCGATCCAGTATCACATCGTTCCAGATTCCGGCGCCGCCGTGATCGGCATTCTTCACTTTGATAAAGTCAGCCTCGTGTCCCTCCTTCAATAAGGCTTCCATCAATTCCACACTCTGCGCCATGGGTACATTGCGGTCTTTATCGCCGTGGACAATCAGAAACGGCGGCAGCGGAGCCTTGCCGATATAGGTTGTGACGGAGGCCTGACGGGCCTTCTGCGGATGGTCTTTAACCGCAATCCCGCCCAGCAGCTTTCCGGCAATGGAATCCGCGCCGGCATGTTCCCTGGCTGACAGTTGATCCGCCATGCTGAGCAGATTGACCGGACCGTAGAAGTCGATCACGCCTTTCATTGCGGGCAGAAACGCTTCGCCGTTTTCCAGGGGAAACGCCCCGGCAGCCTCGCTGACTGCCGTCAGGGCCGCTAAATGTCCGCCCGAGGAACCGCCCCATAAAATCAGCTGATCGGGATCGCCGTGAAGGCCTGGCGCCTGCGCGCGGACATATTGAATCGCTCGTTTGACATCCATCAGCTGCGCGGGGAAAGGCTCGCATTCGCTGCCGCGATATTCGATCATCGCCACGATAAAGCCGTGGACGGCAATCTTTCCCAGACTGCAAATGTTGGATTCCACATTCTGCCAACGCCAACCTGAACCCTGGATAAACAGAAGAATGGGAAAGCGCTGCCCTTCTATCATTTCCTCAGCGACAAATGACGGCTGTAAGAACCGGATGTGGAGTCCCCGATCTTTTGCCCTGGCATATTCCTGAAGCGGCAAAGCGTGGACGCTTCGTTGATGAAGATCAATTTCAATCTCTGTCATGTGCGGCGTGGTGAGTTCAGAGGCAGGAAATTCTTCATAAGTATAAAATTTTGCTTCCATAATTCTATATCCGGCGGATCCTGATGCCATTAACGAAGGAATCCGTCGCTCTCCTTTTCTTCATTATACCGCCGTCTTCCTTGCAGGAAAAGAAAACCCGCCAGGGGAAGGCGGGCTTTCTCCGGCAACCAAGGAGGGGAGCCTTGATCACCTGATTATTATTAAGGTTGAGAGGGGAAAAACATCTTGTCCTGAAGGGATTTTCTGTTGGTCTTATCCTTTGGACAATTTTATTATAAGAAAAAATTATGGGAAAAGTATGGCATTGACATGTGAACTTCATCAAATTTTCCATATTCGAATTTCCCGGATAGAATCTGAGTTCTCTGATAATTGTTCATCTACAATACTGGTTCTATAAATTTTGGTGTTGGTGGAAACCAACGCCTTTTTTTCTTGAGCATAAAAAAAGAGACATAGGTAAGAATTTCCGTTACAATAAAATCACCACAAATTACAGAAAGGAAATCTCACTATGTCCATTACTCATTCTATCGTATCTGTTCTCAATTTAAAAGACCCTCATCTTCATTTCTCTGAGGATTGTGTCTCTTCTCAGTCGATTCGTGGTGTTGACTCCCTTGTCTTTTCCGGCTCGCTTTCTTATGACCCTCCCTCTTCCTGTCCTCTCTGCGGGTCCTCCAACCCCGGCTCGGCTATCATCAAACATGGTACGAAATCCTCCCTCATCACCCTGCCTTCCGTTTCCCGCCGCCCCGCTTATCTCCGCCTCAAAAAACAACGCTTCCTTTGTAAACATTGCGGCCATACTTTTACGGCTTCGACTTCCATCGTTCTCCCTCATTGTTTCATTTCCAATAACACTCGTCTCTCCATTGCCCTCGACGCCAAGATGAAGACTTCTGAAAAAGATATCGCTTTCCGTCACTCTGTTTCTCATGCTACGGTGAATTCCCTTCTTCAACAGCTCTATCAGGATTTTAAAGTCCAGCGGAATTTTCTTCCCCCTCATCTCTGTTTTGACGAGTTTCGCTCTGTCAAAGGGGTTGATGCTTCAATGTCTTTTCTCTTTCTTAACGCGGNAATCCGGTCAGATTCTCAATATCCTTCCTGATCGCAGAATGCCCGTTCTCATCCGCTATTTCATGAGCTATTCCAGGAAAGCCCGCGAAGCCGTTAAAACCGTTTGTATGGATATGTATTCCCCTTACTTCTCTGTCGTTCACCACTGTTTCCCTCACGCCAAGATCATTCTTGACCGCTTCCACATCGTTCAGCTGCTCAGCCGCGCTCTCAATAAGACCCGCGTCAATTTCATGAATCAGAGTAAGCCTCATTACAATAAGCTCAAACGCTATTGGAAACTCCTTCTTAAATTTGAAGATGACCTGAATGATCAGGACTTCAAAAAATGGGTTTGCTTTCCATCTCTGATGCGCGAAATTGACATTGTCCACTTCTTAGTTGAACTGGATCCCGAGCTCAAGGCGACTTATGAGCTCTATCAGAGTCTCCTTACCGCGCTCAACCGGAAAGATCCTGACGCCTTCCTCCAAGCTTGTCTGAATCCCGATCCTTTGATCTCCAAGCCCATGAATACCGCCATTCAGTCCTTAGTGGAACGGAAAGAGGCAGTGATCAACGCCTTGACTTACTCATTTTCTAATGGCATGATTGAAGGTACGAATAATCTGATTAAGGTCATCAAGTGCCTGGCTTTCGGTTATCGCTCTTTCATTCAATTTAAGACCCGCATTTTACTTATTTCTAACACCTTAGTTCCCTGCCGTTTTCTCAATCAAAACCACCCGTAAAACGGGTGGTATCCTCTGGCCCTATAAGGGCCTTTTGTTGCACTGGGCCTTCGCCCATTGAGGCCTGACAGCTGCAACACTTTCTCCAGCTGCCTCTCAAAGAGGCTTCCCTATTGCTTTATTTCACCGGCTCACCCGTAAACGGGTCGATAAATTCCTTCATGCTCATTTGATCTGCCAGTTTGTCTTCCTGCAACTGGTTTTGAATATACTCTTTGATTACTTTTTCATTCTTTCCTACCGTATCCACATAGTACCCTCTTGCCCAGAATTTTCTGTTCCCGAATTTGTACTTCATGTTGGCATGTCGTTCAAAGATCATTAATGTTGATTTACTTTTCAAATATCCCATAAACTCTGAGATGCCATACTTCGGTGGTATTTCGATCAACATATGCACATGATCTGGACACGCTTCCGCTTCCAATAGCTTGCATCCCGGTTTTCTTTCGATCAACATTCTCAGAATCTTTCCGATGTCCAACCTCAATTTGTTATAGATCACCATTCTTCGATATTTTGGAACGATGATGATGTGATATTTGCATCGCCATGTCGTGTGTGATAAACTGTTTTTGTCATTCATTTGACAAATACCCTCCTTTATTTTGTTGTTGGCTGTCAGACCTTCTTCATTATATCGGAGGGTATTTGTTTTTTTAACACTTTAAGCTCTGGCACCACGCGCATAGCACGTGGTATCCACTTCGTATTAAAAATGAGTCCCATTTCTGGAACTCATCTGCGTCTTTCTTGTTTCGGTTTTTCTCTCACCAACACTATTTTTGAAAGAGCCACAATACTTACGGCGTTTCTCAATGAAAAAAACCGCAAGAGGGAAAGTTGCGGTTTCTCATGGGAGAAAGGAAACGGGGGATTTCCTTTCGTACTTATTATGAACAGAGAAGATCAAATTTAAATTAATTAAGAAAGGAAAATTTTAGAAATGAAGAAATGTTTTGTGGTCTTCTCTGTTTCCATTATTAGTATATCGGAATACTGTGTGTTGTTTATGGAAGCATCGTGAACTTTTTGTGAAAATCAGATCTGGATATTGAGCGGATTACGAACAGTTAATGTCGTCAATCAGAACACCAGTTAAGGCAGGCCGGTGATCGGAAAGGGTATTGTTATCGTTAGTCCCGGCCGAAAAAAACAACTTCTGAGGGAGGGACAGAAGTGTTTCAAAGACATGAATTAACAGAAGAGAAAAATTTGGAATGATCAGTTTATGCTTGTGGATAATTGAATATTCGCCAGCTTGGGCTTCTGACTGGATACTCCCTTTCTTAAGGACATTATTATAGAAAATCATTTTGAACGTACCGAGCATTTTTTGTCTAATGCGTGTAAACCCTCTTTAAGGATAACAAAAAAGTCCCGGTGTTTCCGCAAGTCATGATAGAAAGCAGAAAAAACTGCGCCGGGGAAAGCGCAGCCTTTTCTCCCGTGAAAACAGGGGAGGGTTTTCATCGGGATCATGATTATTGATTTAAGAGAAGAGGGAAAACTATTTTATTTCTATATTTTGAGAAGAGGAAAATATTTGAAATTCTATACTGATCTTCTTGGATGCCTCCTTTCCTGATGACTGTATTATAGGAAAAAATTATGGGATAACGATGGTTTTTCCGTGATCGTTCCGTGATGAATCATTACAAATTTTTAACGAATTCCGATGAAAATTCTAAAGGTGCCGCTTCCAGCGAAAATCGTTCTGCTTATCGTTTTAATTTCCAGCGCCCCACTGTAACAGAGCTACTTAATCTTTAATGACATCAACCCAAATAAGACTGTTTTCCACATTCAATTCTTCTACAATTCGCTTTCTTAAGTTTTCACATAACATCGAATGATCCTCCCCCTGCAAGTTCTGCAGACGATCATTGAGAATCTGATCAACCCTACTTATTAAATCAGGAATTTCCTGAAGATGCTGGATCCCGTTTTCATTCTCATAAAACTTAACATAAGCCTGCGCGGAAATCCGGGCTTCTGCATTTTTACAAATCGAACTGATCGGTTGATAGAAACCGATACCGATGCCATAGATTTTGATTCCATCGGCAGTAATCAACGTATAACTTGGCCCTTCTTCAATTTGTGCAAGCGACATAAGTTCATCATAACTCAAGTTCCGCAATTCTTCCAGGGTCTGGCTCAGCTGGACATTTACAGTTGGTAAATTCTCATCAATTTCAATCGAAGTAAAGGAAAGCTGCCGAATGCTGAACATTGTATTTTTTGTTTGCTCCTCAAATTTTTGCTCGATAAAATTCAATACGGATTCCCGTTCATCCTCATAAAGAAAGGCTTGCCTTTGGGATTCGGTGAGGTTATCAAAATAATCGTTCATCACATCCATCAGTGCAGCATACATCTGATTGCTTTGTTCATAGGTAATCTTGTCATTATCCCCGTCAAATATGAAGCTTAAATTAATCCTGCGGTTTTTATTGATCTTAGAATCATAGATTATGGAAGATATCGTTACAGACTGAGGTAAAACAATCTGCTGGATTCTGTTGGGATAAACGACTAAACTGTCCAACGCAAAGCCTTCTGCACGGAGATTTTCAACTTCAGTCTCCATCTTTTCCCGAAATTGATTCAGCGACAAGTCTTTATTCTCTAAAATGAATGTTTCTTCAAATTCAGCTTGTTTTCTATATCCTTGTAGTTTATCTGAATTCAAATAAATCACATTATTCTCAGGCTTTGCATTAGCCAGCGGCGTTGCCAGGAAATTCCGAATCTCCTTTTCCTTCATCACGCATCCTGCCATCATGACCAAAGCGGCCACAATCAGCACCTTTTCCCAATTCATTTTAAATTGTTTTTGATTCATGACCCGCATTATCCGCTCCTGAAGCTGTTTCGGCTTTAACATAAAGCCTGTGGACAGGATCGGCAGCGAGTGTGTGGAACGTGCCTGCCTCAGCAGCAGACTGCCATAGCGATGCCGCTGTTCCATCGTACAGTTTCGGATCACGGCTTCGTCGCAGGCTTGTTCACAATATTGATTCAGCTGAATTTCCAACAGGTAGACAATCGGATTAAACCAGTATACAACCCGGGCGATCACGCTTAACAATCTTATCCAGCTGTCATAGCGCCGGATATGAACCAACTCATGGGTAAGGACCAGCGTCAGCTCTTCCTTTTCCCAATCCTGTTCCGGTAAAATCAACTTTGGATGAATCAACCCCAGCGCGCATGGCGTTGCGATCCCGCCGCATGTCATCAGCTGGATGTGCCGTTTCAGCTTCATCTGCGACTGAAGCCGGCGTAATAATTCCAATTCAGCAGATCCTGCCGGCCTTGACCAGCGACGGATCCATTTCAGACTTTCCCGGTTGCGGATCAGATTTATTCCCAAAGCTACCGCGCAGCCGCCCAGCCATAAAAGGGTGACGATCTGAGTTCCGTTCATTCTCGGCTCCGACGGATTTGACGCTGCCAATGTCGGCATAATAGAAGAAACCGGCGTCTGGGATTCAATCCAGACTTCACTCAGCGGCAGCGACCTGACCGGTTCGATGATTTCCGAAGAAACAGGCAGCGGAATCTTAACAGGAATCAATAACCCCAGCAGCAGGATGATACAGATTCCATAAGCAGTTCGGGAGGATTGACGATGCATGCGGCGAAGGATAAAGAGTACGATCAGCGTTAACAGCGAATGCGGCAGACAATGCCGGAATAACAGCTCCGCCCCATTCATCCGTCTGTCTTCCGTTTCATATCCAGCCAGGCCTGCAGTTGATCCAGTTCTTCATCGCTTACCGCTTCGCCATCATAAAACGCGTTCATCAGACTGATCCAGCTGCGCTGAGCGTAGCGCTGACGGAAATCCTGACTTTCAAATTGAAGATATTCATCTTCTGTAATCAGAGGATAATATGTTCTTTCCTTCCCATTTTTCTCCGTCCGCAGATAACCGCGGTCAACCAGGCGGGACAACAGCGACGATAAAGTAGGAACTTTCCAATCCTTGGTTTGTTTGAGTTCTTCCATTAACAGCGTACTGGTCAGCGGCGGTTCTTTCCCCCAGACAACCTTCATGATCTCGAATTCGGCTTCCGGGAGTTTTCTTGAAAGCTTCATGTTTTCATCCCTTCCTTCTATCCATATTCTACATTTGTCTAAAATACTTGTCAATTTAATTTTAGACGTTTGTCTAATATTTTTTTCTTTCATCCCCCTTGCCAACAAAGATCCTTCTGTTTCTCATGCAGAAAAAAGCTGCGCCGGGGAAAGCGCAGCCTTTTCTCCCGTGAAAACAGGGGAGGGTTTTCATCGGGATCATGATTATTATTTATAAGAGAAGAGGGAAAACTATTTTATTTCTATATTTTGAGAAGAGGAAAATATTTGAAATTCTATACTGATCTTCTTGGATGCCTCCTTTCCTGATGACTGTATTATAGGAAAAAATTATGGGATAACGATGGTTTTTCCGTGATCGTTCCGTGATGAATCATTACAAATTTTTAACGAATTCCGATGGAAATTCTAAAGATGCCGAGGCAGATGATTTTCTTCCGATATTGTATGAAGTAATGTAAAATAGGGTAGAGGGAAAATAAATTTCGCCCCTCCCATTGCACCGTACGTACGGATCTCGTATACGGCGCTACATATGTATTGCTGTCACGAATAACTTAGATAGTACTCTAAAGGATTGACTAAGCCTTGTCTTTCCTTTTTCTTTATGGCTAGTATTCTGGGATTTAAGATGTAGTTTACCACATTCATTCCACATCTTCGATACCATCCTAGTCTTGAATTTGCTACTTTAAATATGTCTTCCTCTGTGAAGAAAAAATTTTGCAGTTTATTCAGTCTTTGCAGATTTATATAAATCCGTTTCGGTATCTTCCATTGCTTAATAATAACCACTCTTATTTTGTGTCTTAACCATTGTCCGAATTTATCCAAGAATTGTTTCATACTTCCGATACGGAAATAGTTTATCCATCCTCGTATAATTTGGTTTATTCTTTTAAATGTTTCTGCTAATGGTCTTGCTACTGCATGTTTCCGTTTTAGTATTTCTTTGATTTTCATGCATAACTTCGCTTTCCTGTTATCGCTTGGCCTACACTTCCATCCCATACTTCCTTTCCAGAACGTAAAACCTAGAAAATTACTTTTCGTCGGTCTTACGATTTTGGTCTTTGTCGCACTCACTTTTAAGAATAGTTTTCTTTCTAGCCACCATGTGATTGATTTCATTACTCTTTCTGCTGCCATTTCGCTCTTTACGAAGATGTTACCATCATCAGCGTACCTCACAAAGCGCAGCCCTCTCTCTTCAAGTTCTTTATCAAGCTTATCTAAATATATATTTGATAGTACTGGACTGAGTGGTCCTCCTTGTGGTACTCCTGCTTCATTTGGACTTACTAGTCCATCTTCCATAACTCCTGCTTTTAAGAACGAACGTATCAGATGCAGTATTTCTCTTTCATTCACATGTTCTCTAAGTATTGAGATTAACTTGTCATGATGTACTGTATCGAAATATTTTTCTATATCCATGTCAATAACCCATTCGTATCCTTCGTTTAGATATTCTAATACTTGTTCCATCGCATTATGTGCACTTCTATTGGAGCGAAATCCATAACTGTTTTCACTGAAATGTGGTTCATATATTTCGCTCAGTATCTGCGCTAATGCTTGTTGTATTACTCTATCTGTTACTGTCGGTATACCTAGCGGTCTTTGCTTTCCATCTGCTTTTGGTATATAGACTCTCCTTACTGGCTTTGGTTTATATTTCATATTCATGATTGCGGTTATAATTTCCTCTCCATGTATTTCAAAATATTTGTCAATTTCTTCCACCATCATGTTATCAACACCCGGTGCGCCTTTGTTACTCTTGACTTTCTTTATCGCCAGTTCCATATTTCTTTTACTTAGCATCTTTTCTACCAATCTCATTCGCTGTTCCTCCTCTACTTGTAGATTTATCCAAGACCATCCCCACTACTTTCCTCATCAATGATTACGATTCATTGTTTCAGAGTATCCTCATTTTCGGATTGCTTGAACATTTTCTCATAGTGATTCACACTATACATACATTAAGTCCTTCGTTATCTAGGCTGGATAACTAATATGACCTCAGCTGACTTCTTGTGATAAACCTTTTTCGACCGATGCTACCATCCCTGATTTTAAAGTTTATTGGACTTCATCGTTCACAAGACCTCCCGGGGTAAGACATACATCTCTTTCCTATCTTCACAAGTTCCTGATTTACTGTCTTGGTTTTACGTTTACCTTTTGGACTTTGGTTTGTTTCGCATCCTTATCCACCATTTAGCCTCATCAGGTTTCTGTTCGTAACCTCGAAGATTTTGCTACACCACTTCCTTCACCCTTAACATCACTGCTAACGACTTGTGGTTCACTACACTTGGCGGTAAATACCCGTGGTTGGATTTTCACCAACTAGATGTATGCCATGCCCGGCACACGACAAAAAACGCTCCCCTTTTCAGGAAAGCGTTCTGATGATCGATCGAGAAACCTTACTGCGGCTGTTTGCCAATGTAAGCCAGAATACCGCCGTCAACGTACAAAATGTGACCGTTGACGAAGTCGGAAGCATCGGAAGCCAGGAATACCGCCGGTCCCATCAGATCTTCTGGTTTGCCCCAGCGAGCAGCCGGTGTTTTGGAAATGATGAAGCTGTTGAACGGATGACCTTCAACACGCAGCGGAGCGGTCTGCGGCGTCTCGATATAACCCGGGCCGATACCGTTGCACTGGATATTGTATTCGCCGTATTCGGAAGCGATGTTCTTCGTCAGCATTTTTAAGCCGCCCTTAGCTGCCGCATAAGCGGAAACTGTTTCGCGTCCCAGTTCGCTCATCATCGAACAGATGTTGATGATCTTGCCATGACCCTTCTTGATCATGCCCGGAATGACAGCCTTGGAAACGATGAACGGACCGTTCAGGTCAATGTCGATGACTTTGCGGAAATCCGCAGCCGCCATTTCCAGCATCGGGATCCGCTTGATGATTCCCGCGTTGTTGACCAGGATATCAATCACGCCGACTTCGGCTTCAATTTTCTTTACCAGCTCGTTGACGGCCGCTTCATCGGTAACGTCGCAGACATATCCGTGTGCCGGAATGCCTTCTTCTTTATAAGCCGCCAGCCCCTTATCGACCAGTTCCTGGTTGATATCGTTGAAGACGATCGTTGCGCCTGCCGCTGCGAAGCCGCGGGCAATATTGAAGCCGATGCCGTAGGAAGCGCCGGTGATCAGGGCGACTTTGCCCTGCAGAGAGAAGCTGTTCATGAAATTTTCCATTTTTATTTCTCCTTTTTTATTCATTTTCGTATGAGTTGAACGCGTTTAACGCAATTCTGTCGTCGGGATATTGTCCATATCGTCAAACGCTTTGTTTTCGCCGCCCATCGCCCAGATGAACGTATAGTTGCTTGTGCCGCAGCCGCTGTGAATGCTCCAGGACGGAGAGATCACGGCCTCTTCATTCTGCATGACGATATGGCGTGTTTCTTTACCTTCGCCCATCATATGGAAAACGACGTTGTCTTCCGGGATGTCAAAGTAGAAATAAACTTCCATGCGGCGCTCGTGCGTATGCGCCGGCATTGTGTTCCAGACGCTGCCTTCTTCCAACCGCGTTAAGCCCATTGACAGCTGGCAGGTTTCCAGCACGTCCGGATGAATGAACTGATTGATCGTTCTTGCGTTGGATGTTTTTAAATCGCCCATCGGACGCTTGTTCGCATCCTGAATTGAGATAAAGGTCGTTTTGCACGGCTTATGCGCCGGCGCGCTGACCATATAGAATTTTGCCGGATGGGCGGCATCATCGCTCGCAAAGGTGACTTCCTTTGTCCCCATCGTGATATACAGGCAATCTTCATGCCCCATTTTGTATTCGACGCCGTCTGCAGTGATCACGCCCGGTTCGCCAATGTTGAAGATCCCGATTTCCCGGCGCTCCAGGAAAAAATGCATGCCGAAATTTTTCCAGCAGTCGATGCCCTTGTCAATTGAAACCGTTTCGTTGACCGGCATGCAGCCTAAAGTGACCATGCGGTCGACGTGCGAATAAACCGCGGTAACTTCATCCGCCTTGAACAGATCAGTAATCAGGAATTCATCCCGAATCTCATCTGTGGTGTAGCGCTTGAAATCCCGCTGGTTAACAGAATAACGAATATCCATAATCGCGTCCTCCTTTTTCTTTCTGTCCCTATCATACCGCATTTTTCTTAACTTGTATACAAGTTTTAGAAACTTTTTTATTTTTTCTCATAACGGCTCAGCGCGGCGCTGAAAATTGTCTTCATTTCTTCCCTGACGGAGGCCGGTTCCAGGATTTCCATCCACTTCGCATACTGCATCGCCAGGTAAATCACGCCCTCGCGGCTGCCCTTCACCCGCGTGATAAAATGCTCCGGATCCTGCACGACAATTTGAATTTCCCTGCCGAAATGATCGACGATGTCATCCAGAATCCG
Organism: Holdemania sp. Marseille-P2844; assembly: GCF_900120005.1. GTDB lineage: Bacteria > Bacillota_I > Bacilli_A > Erysipelotrichales > Erysipelotrichaceae > Holdemania. The sequence continues at coordinate 320,414 of NZ_LT635452.1, read as the reverse complement.
CCGGTGGCATAACAGAATAAAATCAAGCACTTCCCCACCGTACATGTAAACTTTTGTCTTGGCGTATTCGTAAGGATCGCACAGCGGCCCCAGCGGTTCCTTCAGCGCCTCGCGTTTTTGGATATTGCGGATCTTATCCACACGGTAATGACTGAAATCCCGGTACTTTTCATGGCGGGCGATCAGATATGTTTTTTCATTCTCATAGACCAGATAAACTGGCTGAACGACATAGGGTGCGGTGCGGCGGGGAACCAGCTGCAGTTTTTCATTATATTGAACATAATCGAATTCCACCGCGCATTTTTCTTCCACTGCTTCCAACAAAATTTGAAGACTGAAGAAGAAATCCTGATTGTCTTTCTTGCGCAGATTATCAATATAAACCATATTGCGATATTTTTGAGCGGTGTAGTGGCTCTGGGTCGCCAGGAGTTTCTTGATCAGATCGTTGGAATGCTTGCGGGGAATAAAATTGGACGCATGCACGGCGTTGCACAGAAGCATGATTTCCGATTCTTCAAAATCCCGGTTATCCAGATAATACCCGTGTCCATTTTCCTGATAGGTGCTGATTTCATAACCAAATTCCTTCAACATCTGAATGTTGGCGTACAGAGTCCGCCGTTCGATCGGGCACTGATACAGCTGCTCCATTTTCTGTTGGATCTGCGCCGCTGTCAGCGGATGATCGCGGTCGCTTTCCCGCTGCAGAATCTCCAGAACCGCCAGCACGCTCGTTTTCTTTTCCATCGCTCTACTCACCTCTGTCTTTATTATAAAGCTGGCAGGTTTTTTGTACAGTTAAAGCACTATAATGACGCTGTAAATACAAAAAGGAGTGAAATTCATGAATTACATCACGATCGTCGCAACACACCAATTCTTCGGAACTGATATCTTCAAGGTTGGTCAAATCCTGACCGGCGTCAAGGAACCAGAAAACAGTTTTGACAGTGAAGCGATCAAAGTCGTTACAGAAAGCGACGTGCCCTGCGGTTACATTGCCAACAGCGTGCATACGGTCGCAAAAGGCTGCCATTCCGCCGGACGGATTTATGATTCCTTCGAGAACCGGGTCAAAATGAAAGTGTTGTTTATCGTTAAAAACGTCGTCATCGCAGAAATTCTTTAATATGAAAAAGTTAAAGATCATTTTCCAGGCGCTGTTCCGCAGGCTTCGGACGCACTGGAAAAAACCGGCTGCGCCTGTTGTTTCACCTGCGGCCGCCCCGTTGCCGCCTCCGCCGGTCTTTCCGTTTCCGGTTCATAGCGGAGATCTGGTTTGGTGCTTAATGCCGCTGCCTCAAAAAGAGCTGGATCAGATTCCGGAAGGTCACCAGATTCGGCCTTATTGGATCGCAGCGGTGAAAACAGATCATGTAACAGGGTTTTACTGTTCATCCAAGCCGATTAAAAAGTGTCCCGCCGCTTCTCAGTTCGTTATTTCCAATGCCGTGACGCAAATCCGTGATACCCATGTCGATCTGCGGCGGATCTTCCGCATTCCGGCTGCGAATCTGATCGAGCCGATCTGTTCAGTTCCCGCCGTCGTGCAAACTCAGGCGAATAAACGGTTGATTCTGCAGCATCGTCAAAATCAAAACCGGCCGGCCTTCCGGTTTCCTGTTCCGCTCGTTCCGGCGCCCGGGGATCTTCTGCATTCGCACGGATTGATCCTGGACTGCAGCGAACAGAGCTGCACGATTGTTCCCCGCTGCAACCCCAACGCAGAGGGCGCTGTCGGCGGCAGGATTAACAACAGAGTCTTCTATTTCAATGCCCTCCAGACGCAGACGCTCCCGTTATCCGAGCTCGCTGCCAACGATATAGCCGGACTGGCGGATTGGGAGCTTCTTTCCCGGATCCGTTTGGAAAACAGAAAAGCACGGTCGCGGACTTCGCCGCCCAAACACAAACAGAACGCCTATGTCCGCAAACCTGCGCCATATGCCTGCGGTCAGATTTTAGAGGAATGGGGCGGCCAGCAATATGTGTTCCTCTGCGCGACCCGCACCCATCAGTATGGGTATGTTTATGACGATTTTATGCCCGACAAGCTTGTGTGTCTGAAATCTGATCTGATCGTCACGCCTGAACGGCTTCCAGAGGATCAGCTGAACGACGATCTTGAAGCCTTGATCGAAGCCCAGGAGAATCCGCAGATGCTTCAACTCCTTCGGCAGGTTCAAAAACAGAAAGATCTGCCTTTCCCTTTCCTTCGCAGCACTCCGCCCAGATTCAGAATTTCCGCGATCTGAAGTCGCTGGAAGATCAGCCGGGTTATCCTGTTCGGAATTCCTGATTCTTGAATTCCAGTTTTAACCTGAAAAAAACGGAATCCATGCGGACTCCGTTTTTTATTCTCGCTATTCTTCTTCCTTCAGCGTTTCAATGATATTTTCTTTTCTTACTTTCCGCGTCGCATAGCTCATCATCGTCATGACCATCAGCATCAGCACGGCGACCCCGCCCAGAATCATCGGCCAGGGCATTGCGAATGAAAACCAGAAACTTCCCTGCATCAAATTGTAGTGAAGCAAGGTGATCAGATACAAGCTGACAGGAATGCCGATGGCTGCCGCGCCCAGTCCGTAAAACAGACTTTCAAGCCGGATCATGCGGTTGAACTTCTTTTCATCCATGCCTACTGACCGCAGCATCGCAAACTCCTTGCGCCGCAGCGCGATGTTGGTCGAGATCGTATTGATAACGTTGACCAGGCAGATCATGCAGATCAAGGTGATAAATCCGTAGATAAAGATGGAAACAATCGTCAGCAGCGTTTTATCTTCCCGCTGATTCTGAACCGGACTGTACCAGCTGAAGCTGTGCGTCAGATTCTGCTTGCCAATTTCATCAATCTGCTGGAGCATTGTCTCCTGCTGCCCTGGGACTGCCCGCAGATACAGCTTATCACTGTAAGACCGCGAACCTTTCGCTTCTGTTAAAAGCGTATTCAAATCCGAAACCGGAATCAGCACCGCGAGATTGCCGCCGTAAACGATTTCACTGGAATACAGATCCATATCCGCGGCGAGCGCCATTGGTTTTATCGTCAGCATTTCTCCCGCGTCGCCGATCGAGATCTTCAGGGTGTCCGGTATACTTTTCAAGAACGGAACGTCCGCATACCGTTTTTTCCCGTTCTCTGCGATCTGCGCTCGATAACGGTTAAAGAGGATCCCCGGGATCGCGCCGTCAGCAGGATTCGCCATTGCCGCTTCCGAAATCGAATTTTCAGTCAGAATTCGTGCGTATGTTTCGTCATCCACCGCAAACAACAGCGCCGGATATTCTTCCCCAATCCCTGACCAGTAGTCGTCGAAGTCAAGATTCTGCGTATGCACGGCGGCATACACCTGGGTAATCCGCTGGGTGCCGGCGACTGAAGTCAGCTGGCGAAGCTGGGTGAAGCTGGGCTTTTCTTCGAGGAAGGAATGCGAAGAATAATCCGTAACCCAGGCGTCAGCGAGTTCATCCTGACTGGTCATGCCGACGGCCTGAATCATCATTGTCATCACCGAGGTCACCGTCGTAAACAGAATTAAGCTGACCGCCAGCGATAAAATGGTCAGTCCGGCTTTGCGGCCGCTGCGCTGGATATTTTTGACAGCCAGTTCGCCCTCGATGCCCCACAATTTTCCCGCAGCGAAGGATAAAAAGCGATGGCGGCGTTTCAGCTTCACTTTCTGCGGCTGACGAATCGCCTGGATCGGCGTCATCCGCGCGGCTTTTAAGGCCGGCAGCCAACAGGCAAGAACGATCATCACTACGGAACAAATTACCGTCAAAGCAACCGCAGGAAAGGAAACCACCGTATGAAACGGAACATCGGCGGAAAGGAATTCCAACGATTGAAGCATCGGATTAATCACGCGCAGCGTTACCGCCATTCCGCAGATCCCCGCCAGCACGCCTATCGGTATGGCCGCCAGCGCGATCATCAGCCCTTCCTGAACCACACACCAGAATTTCTGACGGGAAGTCGTGCCGACGCTGGCCAGAATCCCGAACTGCCGGCTGCGTTCAGTCTGTGAAATCGCGAATGCGTTATAAATCAGAAATACCGATCCGGTGATGATAATCAACAATGTCAGCGTCGCCGCTGAGGCAACCATGGCGAAATAACTGTTTTCCCAGAATGGACCGCGAAACCGCAGGACGTTGTTATTCACCCCTGTGGCCGGATACAGCTTGATCTGAAGCTGTGGAAAATCTTCCTGCGGCCGCTGACCGGAATGTTTTAATTTAACATACACAACCGGATCCACACCGGGATCGGTTTCGGAACGGGCCGTGATCGCGGTATAGCCCGGCGACCAGCGCGGTTCCAGATCCGAACGTTCCATGATTCCAACGACAGTGTAATTTCGCGGCTGCAGATCAACGATCGTTTCCGGCTGTTCCGGATCGTAAGGATTGTTTTGATTTAACGGCTGATCCGGACTTTCCTGCAGTACCCGTTGGCCTGTCTGCAGCGTAATCGTCTGACCCAATTCAATTTCAACACCGCCATTGTAGGCAACATGCTCGGAAACCAACAGCTCGTTTTCATTTTCCGGCAGCCGACCGGAGACTAAATGCAGGCCAAGCCGCTGGAAACCTTCCTCGTCGCAGGCCCGGATAAACCAATACGGCTTGTATTCGTTCTGGCTTTCCGGTAAGACGGCGTAGCCCAGATCATCAACCATAAAGGTGTGATCCACCTGTTTATCCGTATTTAAATACTGAATTTCAGTTTCATTGAGATCGCTGTAAGCCAGCTCCCAGTCGCCCGTTTCATAGACCGCCTTGCGTTCCATATAATCAAGAAACGAGGAAGCGAACACACTGACGGCAGTGATCATCGCGACGGAGATGACGATCCCCATCCCCGTGAACAACGTGCGCCGGCGGTTAACCTTCAGCGATTGAAAGGTATATTGATGCAGGATATTCATTGCCGGATCACCTGATCGGAACTGATCCGTCCGTCTTCAATCGCGATGATGCGGTCGGCCTGCAGCGCGATATTTTCATCATGAGTGATGACGATGCAGGTCTGATTGCGCTGCTTGTTCGACATTCTCAGCAGCGTCATGATCTCCTGAGTGTTGCGGCTGTCCAGATTGCCGGTCGGCTCATCCGCTAACAGGATCGCCGGATGATGAATCAGTGCTCTTCCGATCGACACCCGCTGCTGCTGCCCGCCGGAAAGCTGGCTGGGCAGAAAATTCCGCTGCTTGGTTAATCCCAGCTGCTCTAACAGCTGATCGACCGTGTCCCGGTCGACTTTGCGTCCGTCCAGACGCAGCGGCAGCGTAATGTTTTCCTCGACCGTCAGCACAGGAATCAGATTGTAAAACTGGTAGATCAGACCAACTTGACGGCGGCGGAACACCGCCAGCTTATCTTCCTTTAAGTCCGTGATCACCGTTTTGTCAACGACGACCTGACCTTCGCTGGGCTGATCGACGCCGCCCAGAATATGCATCAGCGTTGATTTTCCTGATCCGGAAGGTCCGACAATCGCAACAAACTCGCCTTTATTCACCGTAAAACTGACATGATCCAACGCCGTGATCTGCAGCGCCCCGCGGCCATAAAACCGGCTGCAGTTTTGCACGCTTAATATTTCCATGAGTATTCCTCCTGACACAATCAATATAAACGAAACGGATGACACGCCGATGAAACCGTGGATGACAAATTCGTCATGTTAAATCACCTGGCGGACAAACCGGATTAAAAACCGCGATCCCCGGCCTGGCGTACTTTCCACGCTGAGCGTCCCATCCTGCGCGGCCAGAATCTGCTGAGACATCGCCAAGCCGATACCGACGCTGTCCGGCTTCGCATTTTTGCCACGATAGAATCGTTCAAATAAATGCGGCAGATCCTGCGGATCGATCCCTTCCCCATTATCCTCGATCACAATTTGATCGACCAGGGCTGTGCGCGTACAGAGAATCCGGATCTGTCCGTTGGGCGCGTGTTCGGCGCAGTTGCGCAGAATATTCCCCAGCGCTTCCGCCGTCCAGTTTTCATCGACCGTCAAAACAAACGATTCCGGACATTCCAGCACCCATTCCACATTATTCCGCAGCATCTCCGCTTCCGCTTGGGACAACGCCTTGTTAATCAGGGCACGGATCGTTATGGAATTGGGTAAAAACTGCACCGCCCCGGCCTGCAGCTTCGCCATTTTAAGCAGCGACTGAATCAGCCAGCGCATCCGCGTCAGCTGGGCGGCGATCAAGCGCAGAAATTCCTGTTGCCGAACCGGATCCATGTCCGGCTGCTGCATCAGATCGACCATCATCATCATCGAGGTCAGCGGCGTTTTCAGCTGATGAGAAATATCGCTGAGCGAATCGGAAAGAAACTGCTGCTGCGCCTGCAGCTGTTCCGCACTTTCCCGCAGCTGAACCGTCACCTTATAGATCTCGCTGTGCAGAATACTCAGTTCGCCTTCCTCATAATCCTGCGGATTCATTTGATAAAGACCTTCCCGGACTCTGCGCATCTGATCGTTCAGCTGCCGCAGCCGGCGGTAGCGCCACGCCGTAAACAGACAGAACGCGCTGATCAAAACAGCGGCCAGACTGACGCAGACAATCAGCATCTCCCGGGACGCCGCCGCGGCGATCAGAAAAAAGGGCAGGCATAATCCGATGCAGCCCAGGATAAAAATTTTGATCTCACGATTTCGCATCTGTCATTCCCCCAGTTTGTAGCCTAACCCCCGGATCGTCCGGATCAGCTGCGGATGCGCCGGATCATCCTCCAGCTTTTCCCGCAGCCGCTTAATATAAACCGTCAGCGTATTGTCATTGACGTATTCCCCACCCAGATCCCAGATCGCTTCAAACAGCTGGTCGCGCGTCATGACCTGATTGCGGTGCGTCGCCAAAATTAATAAAAGCCGGTATTCCATGCCTGTCAGAAAGACTTCCTGATTATTCTTAAACACCCGCGCAGCGATCGTATTGATGCTTAAATCCTGATAATTGATCGTCGTTTCGGCCTGTTTTTTTCCGGCCCTGCGCAGTACGGAATTCATCCGGGAAATCAGCTCACGCACGCGAAACGGCTTCGTGATGTAATCGTCCGCCCCCAGGTCCAGCCCCATGACAATATTGACCTCATCGTCACAGGCCGTCAGAAAAATCACCGGGATTTCTTTCAGCCGGGAGTCCTCGCGCATCCGCTTGCAGATCTCATAGCCGCTGCCATCCGGCAGCGTCACGTCCAGCAGCACCAGATCAAAGCTCTCCTGTTGGATTAACTCCAGCCCCTGCGTCTTGGTCATCGCAGTCATGACCTGGTAGCCTTCCTGACTTAGCGTATATTGCAGCGCCGTTAAGATCGCGCTGTCATCCTCTACGCAGCAAATTTTATTCATGTTTATCACCTGATTTTATTATAACCGATCTCTCTGCCAAGCACATGACGAGTTCGTCACTTTGAAACTGACAAATTCATGACGATTGTTCCGGGACGATTGTTGCCGACTTGGATTTCCTTTATAATAGCCTTAAGTTAAGGGGCTATCAACAGCCTTAGAAAAAGAAAGAAGGCGTCATCATGACAAAGTGGAAACGGTTTGCGGACAGCTGGAAATGTTCGGTAATTCTGATCGCGGCGATTTTAGGCTGCTTATTTTTTCTGCCGGAGATGCGCAGCATCCGCCAGCTGATGTTTGCCCCTGCCGCCATCAAGCCGCAGGATTTCTGGGATATTCAAATTCAAAACACTGACAACGAACAAACTGAGATCATCTTTCAGCCGTATTCCTATGAGGAACAAACGTTTTTCCAGGCGTTAAGCGAACGGAGCTGTCTGCTTGCGGCAATCAATGATCATCCGCTTCAGGTGATATTTCCCGGGCAATCCATAAAACTCCATGAAAATGATCAAATCCGCCTTCTCTGGCTGGTCGATCCTCAATTAAAATCACAGCTTAAATCACGTGTGATTCCAGACCAAGCCTTGGTTTTCACTCACGGCCAGCTGCAGGAGGGTGTTGATCATGAATAAGAAAATACGGATTCTGAATATTTTTTTAAGCTTGATTTTAATTGGAATCGTCTTTGTTCACTTTCAATTTGAAGTTCCCGCACTCCACTTCAGTCAGTCGATTATTGAGGAATGGGAGGATGACTTCGCCAGCGGCGGCAGCTTCGGCGATGCGCTTACCGACGCGATCGAAACTGCGGCAAATGAACAGGACTGGCAGCGAGCCTGGCAGTTGAGTCAGCTGTACGCTTTCGTTTATGCCAGACCGGACATTCAAAACGAAAACCTCTGTTGGATTGACGCCGCGGGCGGACAAAGAAAAACGATCTGCGGAGTTTTAGAACCGTAGCAATTCAGATACCCGATTCTCTTTATCGGCTATTTGCTTCCTATTCAGTAGTTGATAAACAAGACACATTGTAAGAATCCCCTATTTTGTAAAAAATCCCCATTCCATTCATTACTGAAAGAAGGAGAACGCCTGATGCTTACTTTTCAAGCCGCTTTCGAAGAAGAAATCGATCTTATTTACCAGCTGTATCGACGTTGTGTTCAAACAAGCCGCGGCAGTTGGGATGACGAATACCCAACCCGAGATTTTGTGGAACAAGATTATCATCGTCAGGGGTTAATGACGTTGAAAAACGAACAGGGCGAGATCGTCGCGGCGGGTGCGATCACGCCGGCGGATGAACTGAAAGATTTAGAATACCGCACGGCTTTGCTTCACCCTCTGGAATTAAGCCGTTTAGCCGTAGATCCGCAGTTTCAGGGGCAGGGATATGGCAAGCTCCTGCTGCAAGGTTTAATAGAAGAAGTACGCAAACGGGGCGCTGATGGAATTCAGTTGTTAGCGGCCAAAGAAAACGCACCGACCCTGGCCTTGTATCGCGGCGCTGATTTTCAGGAGAAAGGCAGCTGCCGAATGTACGATACTGACTTCATCCTGTTTGAAAAGAAATTGTAAAAGAAGATAAAGCTCCAGAAAAACAGGAAGTCCACGTCTGCCTCAGCGGTCAGATTGACTTCCTGTTTTATTTTTATCGTTGTCAGAACAGGCAGATCTGTAAACTAGTTTCAAAAGACAAACAAAGCTGAACTATTCCAGTTCAGCCTTTTCATTTTCTATTTCTTCAAATTCGTCGTCGCTTTTACGATGTTCAGCAGAATCTCAACCACCTTGTGCATCTCCTGCACGCTGCATACCTCGTAACGGCCATGGCAGTTCGCCCCGCCCGTGCCCAAGTTCGGACATGGCAGCCCCATGAACGTCAGCCGCGCTCCATCGGTGCCGCCGCGGACTTTTTCCACCCATGGCTGCAACCCTGCTTCCGTGATCGCCTGCTTTGCCAGATCTACAATCCATTCCTGATCCTTCAGGATTTCCTTCATATTCCGATACGATTCCTTGATCTCCACCTGTACCAGCGGCTGTCCGTATTTCTGATTCATATACGTCTCCGCCGCCTTCATCATCGCCATCTGCGCCTGGAACTGCTCGCTGTCATGATTGCGGATGATATATTCCATCACCGTCTGTTCAACATTGCCCTCCATATTGTTCAGATGATTAAAACCTTCGGTACCCTCGGTATATTCAGGACGGTTGAACACCGGCAGCATCGCGTGGAATTCCATCGCGACGTTCAGAGAATTGATCATCTTGTGCTTCGCGCTGCCCGGATGGATCGAGAAACCCTGAACCGTGACCTTCGCGCTGGCCGCATTGAACGTTTCATCACTGATCGCTTCCATCTCGCCGCCGTCGACCGTATACGCGAAATCCGCGTGGAAATTCGCAACGTCGAACAAATCCGCGCCGCGCCCGATTTCCTCATCCGGCGTAAAGCCGATCCGGATCTCGCCATGCTTGATCTCCGGGTGCGTCAGCAGCGTTTCCGCCATCGTCAGAATATCTGCGATGCCCGCTTTATCGTCCGCCCCCAGCAGCGTATTGCCGTCGGTGACGATCAGATCCTGTCCCGTATATCGCGCCATATTCGGAAAATCGCTGACCTTCAGCGTAATCTTGTCGTTCAGCGCGATATCCTTGCCATCGTACTGAGGAATGATCCGCGGATTGACGCCTTCGCCGCAGAAATCCGGCGCGGTGTCCATGTGCGCGATAAAGCCGACGGTTGGAACCTCATAGTCCAGATTTGACGGGATCCTGCCGTACAGATAGCCCTGATCCTCCCGAACCTCCTGGATACCCAGCTGTTCCATTTCTTCTTTCAATACCTTTAACAGATCCAGCTGACAGGCTGAGCTGGGGACGGTCGGACTTTCCGGATCCGAAACCGTGTTGATTTTCGCATAGCGAATTAAACGCTCTTCTGGGGTCATAATTTATTCCTCTTTTCTTCCCATTGCAGGCTTTCAATCATCATATCAAAAAACTCAGCGTCAAACGTCGAATTCTTGGGACTGCAGGCATAAAACCCAACCTGCGCGACACCCTCGGTCAACGGCAGCGCAAACTCCCGCAGCCATTTGAATTTCTGGCCATTAAACGAAAATTCGACGCGGAATTCATTCTGCCACCGGTGCAGCCGCAGCGTCAGCGTATGAATGCCGCTGGAAATCGGCATGCCGGCCCAGTCAGAGAAACCGCCGTAAGTCACCGTCGAACAGACCGATGACGCTTGTTCATCGCGATATTCAATTCCCGCCTTGCACCAGCAGGAAGGATCGCTCATGACAAAAATCCCCAGCTGATCATAAACTTCATGCAGCTGCGCGCGAATCGTCACCGTCAGCGTAAAATCCTGACGGATTGGAAGCAAGAGCGCGTGCCCGTTGAATTTATTCAGCTGACGGGCCTGGTTGATCCAGAAATCCGTCGCCGGTTCTGTGCTGAAGATGATCCGGCTGCGCCCGATCGTCCAAAGGGACGGACGGTTCATCCAGACCAGCAGCGAAGTATCCAGCCGTTTTTTCATACTTATCCTTCCTAACTGTTTTTATTATATCAAATTCCCCGGCAAATAGAATTTTGAAAGTGAAAATAAGATGAAAAGAAAAAGAATTTCAGTCAATCGAATTGACTTTTTTATTTAAACGGTTAATATTTAATGCATTAATTATTCAAGAATTAAGAATTGAATTGGAGATGATGGTGTATGCACTATGAAGCTGATGAAAATGAGCTTATGAATCTTGTACGAAGCGTGAACAATCACATGAATCATGTATTGAATCAGTTCTACTCGCCCTACGGTTTAACACGCCCGCAGGCGATGGTTCTTTCGGAAATTGAACGAAATGGTCCGGTCACACTCAGCCTTCTGGCGCAGCGGCTGGGCATGACTACCAGCAATCTCTGCCTGATTGCGCAGCGGCTGGAGAAAAGCGGCTTCTTAAAGCGAAAACGGGATCCGCAGGATCAGCGCAGCGTGATTTTGATCAACACCGCCAAAAGTCACGAGCTGATCCATCAGGTTCAGGAAAACGTTAATGAAATGATCCGGCGCCGGCTGGAATACACCGATCCCGAAAATATGGATAAGATAATGGAGGGACTGCGGTTGTTAAACGCCGTTATGATGAAACAGAATCAGGGGGACAAAGCATGCGATTAGGAATAGATATTGGTTCGACGACGATCAAATATGTCGTCCTGGATGACGCGGGACGCTGCATTGATCAGGATTATCAGCGGCACAGCTGCCAGATCACGGAAAAGCTGATCGAGGTGCTGCAGAAAGTATCCGCCAAATACAATCAGCCGGCCATGGCGTTAGCAGTATCGGGCTCCGCCGCGATGGGCCTGCAGGAAAAATGCAGCCTGCCGTTTGTGCAGGAAGTGTACGCGACCCGGATCGCCGCGACGAAAAGACTCGAGGAGGTCGACTGCATCATCGAGCTGGGCGGCGAAGACGCGAAGATTTTGTTTCTCAGCGGCGGTCTGGAAGTCCGGATGAATGGCACCTGCGCTGGCGGCACCGGAGCGTTTATCGACCAGATGGCCACGCTTTTAAACTTAAGCGCGGAAGAAATGAACGAAGCCGCCAAACAGGCGGAAAAACTCTACACGATCGCCTCCCGCTGCGGCGTGTTCGCCAAGTCGGATATCCAGCCGCTGATCAACCAGGGCGCGGATAAAGAAGATCTGGCTGCCAGTATTTATCAGGCGGTCGTCAATCAGACGATCCAGGGACTGGCGCAGGGGCGTAAAATCGAAGGCCGCGTCGTCTATCTGGGCGGACCGCTGACCTTCAACAGCGAACTGCGCGCGGCGTTTGATAAAACATTGAAGCTCACCGGCGTCTGTCCGGAAAACAGCCTGTATTACGTCGCGATCGGCACCGCGTTATTAGCGGAAGATCCGGTGAATTTCGCCGACGCGATCGAACAGCTGCAGACGATGGACGCGTCCAGCTTTGTGCGTTCCCTGCCGCCGTTGTTTGCGGATGAGGACGAATACCGCCGGTTCAGCGAGCGGCATCAGCGCAATCAGGTCCGGGTTCATGAACCGAAAGAAATTATCGGCCGCTGCGCTTTGGGCATTGACGCCGGCAGCACGACGGTCAAAATGGTGCTGATCAACGAGCAGGAAGAAATCCTGTATTCGATGTATCAGCCCAATCAGGGCAACGCGCTGCAGCTGGTCCGGGAAGCGCTGATCGAATTGATGCGCGCCAACCCGCGGATGGAAATCGTGTCCAGCTGCGTCACCGGTTATGGCGAAGATCTGATCCGCAGCGCCTTCGGCGTCGATGCCGGCATCGTGGAAACGATGGCGCATTTCACCGCCAGCCGCAAATATATGCCGGACGTCGATTTCATCATCGACATCGGCGGTCAGGATATCAAATGCTTTAAAATTCATAACGGCACGATCGACAACATCTTCCTTAACGAAGCCTGTTCCAGCGGCTGCGGCAGCTTCCTGCAGACCTTCGCCAACGCGCTGGGCTATGAAATTGAGGATTTCTCGCGGCTCGGCCTGTTCGCCAAACATCCGGTCGATCTGGGCAGCCGCTGCACAGTCTTCATGAATTCCTCAGTCAAGCAGGCGCAGAAGGACGGCGCAACGATTGACGAAATCTCCGCGGGCCTGTCGATCAGCGTCGTTAAAAACGCTTTATATAAGGTTATCCGGACCGCTGACGCAAAGTCTTTGGGCAAACACATCATCACCCAGGGCGGCACCTTCTACAACGACGCGGTGCTGCGGGCCTTCGAGCAGGAACTCGACACCGAGGTTATCCGGCCGAATATCGCCGGCCTGATGGGCGCTTACGGCTGCGCGCTGCACGCCCTGCGCCATTGCCCGGATGCGTCGTCGCTGTTAAATCTCGACCAGCTGGAACATTTCCACAACGAGATCCGCTATGTCCAGTGCGGTTTGTGCAACAACCATTGCCGGCTGACCGTCAACCAGTTTTCCGATGGCCGCAAATATATCGGCGGCAACCGCTGCGAACGCCCGGTTACGAAAAAAAGCACGTCTCAGGACTTGAATATCTACGCCGTCAAGCGCGAGCTGTTAAGTCAGTATAAGCCGGTTCCCGGGCCGCGGGGGAAAATCGGCCTGCCGTTAGCCTTAAATATGATGGAGCTGCTTCCATTCTGGCACACCTTCTTCACGGAGCTGGGCTTCGAGGTCGTCACCTCCGGCTTCGCTTCGCTGGAAAAATACCAGAAAGCGCAGAACTCAATTCCTTCCGACACAATCTGTTTTCCCGCCAAGCTGGTTCACGCTGCGATCCAATCGCTGCTCGACCAACAGATCCCGGCGATTTTCTATCCGTGCATGACCTACAACATGCGTGAAAAAAATGCCGACAACAATTATAACTGTCCGGTCGTCGCTTACTATCCGGAAGTCATCGCCGCCAATATGCAGCAGGTGACGCAATGCGATTTCATCTACGATTATGTCGGCATCCATCGTCAGAAAAATTTCCCGATCAAGGTTCATAAGATTCTGAACCAGCACTTCCGCGTCGGTCTGCGCGAGGTGATCAAGGCCAGCAAGAAGGCGTATGAGGCAAATGATCAGCATCTGGAAACAATCCGGCAAAAGGGTCAGGAAATCATCACGCAGGCCCAGCTGGACGACCGTCAGATCATCGTGCTGGCGGGCCGGCCGTATCATGCCGATCCTCTGGTTTCCCATGACATCGACAAACTGATCACCAGCTACGGCGCGGCGGTCATCAGCGAGGATGTCATCAACGAGGAAGTCGGCAAGAAGGAGCTGGGCGTCTGGAACCAATGGACGTATCACTCCCGGCTGTATGCCGCAGCCCGCTATGTTGCGACGCAGGAAAAGATGAATCTGGTGCAGCTGGTTTCCTTCGGCTGCGGCGTCGACGCGATCACAACCGACGAAGTGCGGGAGATTCTTGAGGAACACGGCAAGATTTACACGCAGATCAAAATCGACGAAATCACTAACCTGGGCGCGGTCAAAATCCGTCTGCGTTCCCTGTTCGCCGCGCTGAAGCAGGAGGAAGAACATCATGACTGACAATAAAGTTTTATTCACAAAAGAAATGCAGAAGGATTACACGATCCTGATTCCGATGATGGCGCCGATCCACTTTCAGCTGCTGCGCAACGTGCTGGTCCACAGCCGGTACAACGTCGAGCTGTTGGAAAACACCGGTCCTTCAGTTGTCGAGCAGGGTCTGAAATATGTCCATAACGACACGTGTTATCCGGCACTGCTGGTCATCGGCCAGATGATCGACGCGCTGAAAAGCGGAAAATACGACGTTCACAAAACGGCACTGATCATTACGCAGACCGGCGGCGGCTGCCGTGCGAGCAATTATATTTATCTGCTTCGCAAAGCCTTGAAAAAAGCAGATCTCGGTTTTGTCCCGGTTATTTCTCTGAATTTATCGGGACTGGATTCCCAGCCGGGTTTTAAATTAAGCCTGTCGATGCTGCAGAAGATGTTGTGCGCGCTGGTCTATGGCGATCTGTTAATGGATCTGACCAATCAGGTGCGGCCGTATGAAGTGGCATCCGGCACTGCCGATCAGCTTTGCCAGCACTGGATCGACGACCTCAGCCGTCAGTTTGATCACCGTCAGGGCTTATCCATCGGCGATATGAAGCGCAATATGCGCGATATCGTCATGTCTTACGCCGCGATTGAGCGGCAAAAACGGGACTTAGTCAAAGTCGGCATCGTCGGTGAAATCTATATTAAATATTCGCCGCTGGGCAACAACAGCCTGGAGAAGTTTCTGGCGGAGCAGCAATGTGAGGTAAAGCTGCCGGGGATGATGGGGTTCATGTTGTACTGCGTCTACAACGGCGTTGAAGACGTCAAGCTGTACGGCGGCGGTTTCGTCAAAAAACAGCTGATGAGTTTCGTCTATTCACTGGTGCTGAAACTGGAGAAAATGACGATCGACGCGATCCGCACTTATTCCGATTTTGACGTGCCAGGCTCATTCCCTGAAATGAAAGCAGGCGCCGAGCAGATTATCGGTTTGGGCGCGAAGATGGGCGAGGGCTGGTTATTGACCGGCGAGATGGTTGAACTGAATAAATCGGGATTTAAGAATATTATCTGTACCCAGCCGTTTGGCTGTCTGCCCAATCATATCGTTGGCAAGGGCATGATCCGCAAAATCCGCGAACAGGATCCGGACTGCAACATCGTCGCGATTGATTATGACCCAAGCGCAACGCAGGTCAATCAGGAAAATCGGATTAAGCTGATGTTGTCCATCGCGCGGGAAAATATGAAAAAAGCAGAAACTGACACGGCTTCCATGCCTGTACCCCAGGCTGAATAGCTCAGATTTCAATATCAAAGCAAGAAGGTTGGATCAACCTTCTTTTTTTACGCCTCAGGCTTTCTTATCTTGGGCTGTTTTGACAGACTGATTTCGTCTTTCGATTTCTATCCGGGATCCGTACCTTACAGCTTGTGAAAAAGAACCTTCATACTGTGAAAGAATGATGAAAAATGAAGAAATAGCGGGGCTTTTCGCAAAAAAGCGCAATAGGTATAAGGGAGGGATAAAACCTATGACTTTAATAAAAGCGAAAAAGCAACGTTCCAAGCCTCAGGCTCCATCCAACTACAAGCTGCGCTGTACGAATGACTTTGTGTTCAAATCCCTGATGACTTATGATCCGAAGATTGGGAAACGGCTGGTGAAGGATCTGACCGAAAGTATCCGGGATTATGTCGTGGATAAGGTCGATTTGACTTCCACGGAGCTGTTGACCGAAGGCTTCCAGGCCAAGGATATCCGTCTGGATATCTGCGCCCGCTTAACGCCGGACCGGTTGATCGATTTTGAGATGCAGTGCGGCTCCAACAAGATGGAGATTCCCAACCGCAGCGCTTATTACGCCGCGACGCTTGTCAACCGGCCGGACAACAAAGGCCTGGCGTATACTGCGCTGACGCCGGTGGATCAGCTGTTTCTGCTGGACTTCGACTTTCCGGCGAAAGCAGATCAGCCGGAGAAAGCGATTCATGTCTATCAGTTAGCGGAGATCCTGGATCATGACATCTTGACAAATCTGATCACGGTGGTTATCATAGAGATGAAGAAGATAATTCAGATGAATCATAGTTATGAAGAGCTGAGCCGGGCGGAAAAGTGGTGCTGGTTTCTCGAACGGTATGACGAGGAACACAGTGATTCGGTGGCAGTCCGGTTAGTGGAAGAAGATGAAATCTTTAAGGAGGCGGACAGCGTAATGAAGAGAATGAGCAGTGATCCGGCAATGCGGGATGCGGCGTTTGAGCATAACCGGCGGATGATGGACATGGCGCAGCTGCGCTATGAAGGCAAACGGGAAGGCTTGGCAGAAGGCATTGAGAAAGGCATCAAACAAGGCATTGAACAAGGTGTCGAACAAGGCATCGAAAAGCAACGATTAGAAACCGCAAGGGAAATGTTGAGAAATCATTGTAATGATCAGCTTATCCAGCTTTGCACCAAGATCAGTCTTCAACAACTGGAGCAGTTAAAGAAAGAAATCGTTTTCGGTTTCAATCAAACCGAGGACGATTCGGAGAAATCCCATCGGACAAGCGACTAAAAAGAGGAAGCTGATCCAAATGAAGTTTAATGAGTAGTATGATCTAAATCCTTGATCGGGCAGGAAATCTTTAAGGAGGCGGACAGCGTAATGAAGCGAATGAGCAGTGATCCGGCAATGCGGGATGCGGCGTTTGAGCATAACCGCCGGTTGATGGATATGGCGCAGCTGCGCTATGAAGGCAAACGGGAAGGCTTGGCAGAAGGCATTGAGAAAGGCATTGAACAAGGCATCGAAAAGCAACGATTAGAAACCGCAAGGGAAATGCTAAGAAATCATTGTAATGATCAGCTCATCCAGCTTTGCACCAAGATCAGTCTTCAACAACTGGAACAGTTAAAAATAGAAGAACGCTCGAAACCAAACCAAGCCATGACAGAATCACAATTCCAGTCGGCGGATAACACGATAGCAGGAGAATAACCTAACTTTCTGCCAAAACTCATCCGGCAACAGATGTCTTTGATAGTGTTCTAAATTACATAAGAATTTCAACAAAACAAGCAGAAATTTACCCTCACTCCTTTATAGGTGAAGGAAGAAATCATCAAAAAAACAAACTTAACAATCCAGTACGAAGAAAAACTGATTCTCCTGGATAGGAAATCCTATAACACGTCGATATCCGAGGCATCTGTACTCTGTAAAATGCCCTGCATGAACAAAAAAAATACTTTGCGACCTCGAAGTTCGGATCTAAGCATTGTCCAAAGCAAAAAAGATTCCGGTATTGGATATTCTCCAAGTCCGGAATCTTTTTTAACGACACTGATATAAATCCGCCAGAATATCGACACACCGCTCGATGCCAAGCTCGCCGCTGTCCAGCGCAACATGGAAATTCTCAGCCAGTCCCCAGGTCTGGCCTGTGTAAAACTCATAATAAACTGCACGACGCTTATCCTTATCCCGAATCCGCTTTTCAATTTCGACATTCGTTTCGCCATACACCTCGACAATCCGTTTCGCCCGTTTTTCTTTTTTTGCGTGGATAAACGCTGTCAGACAATCCGCATGATCCTTAAGAATCACATCCGCACATCGGCCGACGATCACGCAGGATTCCTTTTCTGCCAATTCCAGGATAATCTTTCGCTGCAGCTGCCACAGCTGATCCTGGATTGAAGCCCCCATGAACTGCCCCTCCGATAACGCGAATGCCCAGTGACTGCTGTAAGGCGACGCCTCCTGCTGCTTCGCCACCATCTCCGGCGTAAAACCACTGGCCTGCGCCAGTTTTTCAATCAGTTCCTGATCATAGCACGGAATCCCCAGCCGGGCTGCCAGCTGTTTTCCCACGGTCCGTCCTCCGCTGCCGAATTGACGGCTGATTGTTACAATTCTGTTGTTTGTCATCCTCGAACTCCTCCTTTTCCAGTATTCGCTTCTATCATCACGGCAATAACGCCGGCGAGATAACGATCCAACGATTCCTTTTACAGGCCCGTAATATTTTGCTTAAGCTGAAAGAATCAAAGCGAGAAACAAGAACACCCCGATAAAGATATACTCCGATCTTATTTTAATCAAGAAGCTGACAAGTCTTTCCTTTACTTCTATTATACTCCGTAATTGAAATCCAGCCAGCCGGCATTCTCTTAAAAAACAAATCATCAATGGCAGACAATAGGACAAGATTGACGTCCCCGGCAGAAACAAACACATTTTAGAATGAATAGTATAACGACGCCCAGCTCTGATCGCGAACTGACTTTTTTATAAGCGGTCATTCATCACAAAAACAAGCAACGAACAGCGGCTGATGTTATACCAATACTGTTCGTTGCGAAGTTTTCAGTCATGGTCCGGCTTTGATCTCACTGCGTATCCTTTTCAGGCTTTGATCTTTTACAATTTAACCAGTGTCAATTTTTTATTCAATATTCTATCCAGAGTGCGAATTATTCGCCTTCCTGCTTTACGATCTTCTGGTTCAGATCGTTAAAAAATTTGAACAAAAACGGAAAACAGACGACAAACGTCAGCACGTCGGCCAACGGCTGCGTCAATTCAACGCCGCGCAGCTGCCACAGCTGAGGCAAAATGAGGATCAGCGGCAGAAAGAATACACCCTGACGGCAGGCGGACAAAAACGTCGCCTCCGCCGGCTTGCCGATCGACTGGAACGTCATGTTGGCAATGACGCCCAGCGGCTGGATAAACAACGCCAGACACTGCGCCCGCATTGCATACGTCCCGATTTCCAGCACCTGAGCGTCAGCCTTGGTAAACAGCTGGATCACCTGCGGCGCAAATATGAAGCCGGCAACCGCCAGAATGCCCATCATCACAAAGCTGACGATCGTGGTAAACGTAAACGACTGCTTCACCCGCTTGTAGCAGCCCGCGCCGTAATTGAAACCGACAACCGGCTGATAGCCCTGACCAAAGCCGATCAAAACGGACAGGATTAACATGAACACCTTACCGACAACCGACATCGCCGCCACGGCCGCGTCCCCATAAACCGCCGCGTTGACGTTCAGCATCACCGTCGCAATGCTCGCCAAGCCCTGCCGGAAAAAAGACGGAAGACCCGTTTTGATGATCGCCGACAGGTCTTTCCACTTCCATGAGATATTTCGAAAGCTGAGATGAAGCAGACTCTTATGCGTCAGAAAACAACCCAGCAGAATCAGAAAACTGATGATCTGACTGAGAATCGTCGCGATCGCCGCCCCGGCAATCCCCAAATGGAAGGTAAAGATAAAAATCGGATCCAGCACAATATTCAACAAACCGCCAGCCGTAATGCCGACCATCGCCAGTGTCGCTTTACCTTCTGAACGCAGCACATTGTTCAGCACAAAAGAGGACGACATGATCGCTGCACCCAGCAGGATGTATTTGGCATAATCGCGGGCATACGGCAGGATCGTCTTCGTCGCACCCAACGACGCCATGAGCGGATCGATGAAAATCAGACCAAACACCGTCAGTGCCAGTCCGAATGCGATCGCCGCAAAAAAACCGGTGCTCGCAATCTTCTCCGCTTCCTCATGTTCCCGTGCTCCCAATAAACGGGAGATCAGACTGCCTGAGCCGATGCCCAGCGTGAAGCCGACTGCCTGAATGATCGCCATCAGGGAAAAGACGATCCCCACTGCACCGGTCGCGCTGGTACCCAGCCGGGAGACGAAAAACGTATCCGCCATGTTGTAAATCGAGGTGATCAACATACTGATAATCGTCGGCACCGCCAACGTTGTAATCAGCTTCGGGATCGGCTGTGTTGTCATTTTCTCGACCTGACTCAACGTCGCCTGACCGCTCATGCCCGATTTTCCCCTTCCGGCGTCGTTTTCTCACCGCGCAGATTATCCGTCATCCGCTGGATGTAGCCGATAAACTGCTCGCGTTCCTCCACGCTGAAACCTTTCAGGGCCAGCGCTTCGACTTCCGCGTGAATTTCGCTCATTCTGGCATGCTGCTGTGCGCCGAACTGCGTGATCTGCACCTGAATGCTGCGGCGGTCCTTGTCGCTGCGCACCCTTTCGATCATCCCGGCCTGTTCCATCAAATCCAGAATTTTAGACACTGTCGCCGGTTCGATATCGCAGGCCCGCGCCAGTTCCACCTGCGTTTGCGAGCCGCGCGTTAACAGATGCAGGATTTTCGGTTGTCCCATTGATATGCCCTGGTCGGCCATGCGCGGGCGAATCTGCGCCGTCTGCGCGCGGTAAGCCCGGGAAAATAAAATACAAAAAGGTTTATTCATAAGTCCAACCCCTTTCATTAGGCACCTAATAGTTAGCTTCCTAATTATAGAACGATCCGCGAAGTCTGTCAAATCATCCCATTTTAAGAGTCTGAAAGATGTTCCAAAGTCCACAATCACAGCCAACGTCAGATAACAAACCGAAGAAAAACCAGGAACACCGCTTGATATCCCAAACCCCGACGGCTGTTTCCTGGTTTCTTATTTATATTTGTTCTCCGCTTACAGACATTCCATCAGCTGGCGCGTCAGCTGCTGCTTCAGCTCTTTATCCGCAAACGCCGCGCGCACGCTGTTGAGATTCAGATGAATCAGATCCTCCCGGGTCAGCCCCAGATACCGCACCGCTTTATCATATTCCTGATCCAGCGTCGTATCGCTGATCGTCATGTTATCGGTGTTCAGCGTCACAACCGCGCCGTGTTCCATCAACGGCTTCAGCGCATGATCGCTGTAGGAAAGCTGATTGCGGCACTGCACGTTGCTCGTCAGGCACATTTCCAGCGGAATTTTCTTGTCGATCACTTCCTGCATTACTGCGCTGTCCTCCAGACAATGACCGCCATGCCCGATCCGACTGGCCCCCAGGTCCAGCGCCGCCTTGACTGAAGCGGCCGGACCGCTTTCTCCGGCATGGATCGTAAACGGAATGCCATATTCCTTCGCCAGTTCAAAACAATCGCGGTAGCCTTCCATCGGCGTGATGCCTTCCGCACCAGCCAGATCCACCGCGACGACGCCCTTACCCTTAAAGTCCCGAGCCGTCCGGATCGTTTCCAGATTGGCTTCATGATTGAGCGATGGTTCGCCCAGCGTCATCATGCACAAAATCAAACCGGCCTTGATCTGCGGATGCTCGCACATTGCGATCCGCATGCCCTTGATCACTGCTTTGACCGCCTGATGCTGCGTCAATCCCTTCTGCGTATGAAACTGCGGTGCAAATCGCAATTCCACATATGCCAACCCCTGCAGAGCCAGCGTCTTGATCAGCTCACGGGTACAGAGCACCAACGCTTCTTCATCCTGCAGAATCGCGATCGGCAGCTCAAAGCGTGCCAGAAACTCGTTCAGACTGCCGTTGTCGCGGCCGACGACAATCCGCTCACGGAATTGTTCCAGCGTGCAGTCCGGGGTGATCAGCTGGCGGTCCTGAGCTAAGGCATAGGCCAGCTTTAACGGCAGCGAGCCGTCTAAATGGACGTGTAAATCAATCTTCGGGAATGAATATTCCATGGTAAAACCCCCATTCTGTTTCTCTTTATTGTTTGTTTACCTCTGTTTATCCCGATGCCGCATTCATCCTTAAAGCGGATGGCTTCTGCCTGAACAGGATAAACCTGCTTTTATTGAAATTAAGGTTACGCCGTTTAACCGGCTTTGTCAATCGAAACTCTCGTTGCGTTCATGAATCCGGTTGGTTTCAAACAAACGCCGGATCATCTGCGGATCCTCGCTTTGTCCCAACACCCACATCAGCTTGGTGACCGCCGCCTCGCTGGTCATATCCTTGCCTTCCAGCACGCCGTAGCGCAGCGCCTTCTGCCCGACCTCATAGACGCTGAAATCACTTTGTTCATACAGACACTGGCTGCACACAACGACCGTGATGCCGGCCTGGGTCATCTCCTGCAGCTTCGCCGTCAGATCCCGCCGGATAAACGACAGCCCGCCGATGCCGAAGGCTTCGATCACCACGCCGCGGCAGGCCATCTGGATCAACGCGTCGAACAGCTTCGGATTCATGCCCGGGATCAGCTTGATCAGCACGACTTCCTTGCACAGCTGGCTGCGCAGCTGAAACGGACCGTCGATATGCGGAAGCAACCCGGCCCGGATATTCAATCCCCGGCTGTCAATCCAGCCGACCGGTTTGACGTTGACACTTTCAAACGCCTGGAAATTGGTCGTACGGACTTTCACCGCGCGGGTCCCTAATAAAATCTGCCGGTTAAACGCCACGAAAACTCCGGCATGACCGCTCGCCGCCATCGCCAGCGCCGTCCGGATATTCTCCAGACCATCGCTTAAGGGGTCTGCCAGAGGCAGCTGAGAACCCGTCAGCACAACCGGCAGCGTAACATTTTCCAACATGAAGCTCAAGGCGGAAGCGGTATAGGCCATCGTATCGGTGCCATGGGTCAAAATCACGCCCTCGGCCCAGCCCTCTTCAATCAGCTCAGCCACTTTTTCCGCAATCCGCTGCCATTCTTCCGGCTGAATATTGGAGCTGTCCAGCGTGAATAAATCCCACGTTCTGATTTCATATTGATCGATCAATGTGCCTAATAACCGGCGTAATCCCCCGGCGTCCAGCTGCGGCGTCAGCCCTTCCTCCTGTTGGGCGCAGGCAATCGTACCGCCGGTGGTCAGCCATGCGATTCTTTTTCGAGCAGAATTCATAATCTTAAGCCCCTCTTTCTTCGTATCCTTTTTCCCCATGTACTCCCATTTATAAGTAACGGTCGTCGCCTATCCGAAAACCGCCCCGAAAATTGTACACGTCCTGTTCAGACATCCAGTGTTTTAAATCGGCGTTCGCCTGAATCAAATGGAGACCGCTTAGACAAAGAAGGGGATTATACTCCAAAATCAGGAACTTCTCCCCTGTCATCTTCATCTTCTGCGAGCGTTTTCTCTGTTTGAATTTCAACCGCTGTCTCATTAATCTCCAGAAAGCCTTTAGCTTCCCGTTATAGTCTGGAATTCCATAATTCTCCTATCTGCGCCGTTTCGATTCACTGCTTTGGCTGCAAGGACTCGATATCCGCGGCGGATCAGATCGGATTGGGCAGCCTTTCCCCCTGTTTTATTCTCTGCGACGCAAGCAGTTCTGCCGCCATTTCTCCCCTGCCAATCTGTTTTTGAACAGGCTCTTCGATCATTTCTGATGATTTCCCCGATTTTATTTTAATTCTGCCTAACATTTCAATTCGGACTTGTTTCCATTATATCCTTCTTTATTTTAGCTTGGATCTTGTTCTTTATCAACTTCATCCGACATGCCGGACAGAGAAAAACGAATTGGAAAACAGAAAAGAAAAGTTAGCTTAAAACCGGTAATGACGTTATAATAAGATTAAGAAGAAGTGTCTGTCAAAAGTTTCATTACTATGGAAAAGAAGAAAATTAAGAGCACATTCAGAAAAGAGGGGTTATCATGAAACGAAAACAAATCCTGCTGCTCGGCGGACTTTATTTCATCCTTTGCCTGCTTGTCCAGATTGTCTTATTATGGGGATTTCATAAACGGTGGGACATGCTCTGGCTGATCGGATTGGCATTGATCGTTTTTGCCTATGCCGGGGCAAGCCACATTTCGATGGATTTTCTTCAAGGCTCTGCCTATCAGCTTACGCGGCGGTCTCATGAAAGAATGCAACAGAATGATTTTGTCTCCGTTCCTTTCCTTCCATACCTTTTCGCAGCGTTGCCGCTGGCAATCAATCTGGTGATCGCTTACCAGTTTTTCCATTAAGCTCAATTCAGTATTTATTCGCTGCTCTCTTTTTCATACCTGGCAAGCCACAGCATAAAAAATAATCAATGCGCAAAGAAACAGCCTGCCGATCCGGCTGTTTTTCTTTATGCCGTTTTTTTTTGCAAGCGTGAATGGGCATTGCTTTTTTGATTCTCGGATCAATGATCCTGTTCAATTTATACACCGGTCACCCGGTTACATTCTCTGAATTGAAGTGAATTCACCCGATTTTCCAATCATCTTTCTTAAGCGCCGCACAGTTTTTACCGGAGCTGTTTTCCGTTTATCTTGGTTGGAGTTTTCTTTAAAAAAATGTTATTTTAAAATTGAAAGTTCAGCATCACGAAAAGGGGGACAGTTCCATGGAACCGGAAATGAAACGATTATTCGCGTTGTTAAAAACCGACCAGCCGATCACTTCCGCTCAGCTTGCCGCCGCAATGCATCTCAGTGAAAAAACCGTGCGCTCGCGGTTAAAGCTTCTGGCGGAAGTCCTGGATGAACACGGCGCGCAGCTGATCGCCAAACCCGGCATCGGATATCAGCTCAGGATTACAAATGACGACGCTTTGCATCGCTGGCTGAAGGAAACGCCGCAAACGCACATTCCTTCCACCTTCGCCCAACGGGTAGATTTTCTATTAGGGTATCTGTTATATCATCCGGACTATGTCAAGTTGGAGGAACTGAGCCAGATGATCTACGTTTCGCGCAATACGGTCACCGCCGATCTGAAACAGGTGGAAGCAATTCTGAATCTGTATCATCTGACGATCAGCCGCCGTCCGAATTATGGAATCCGTGTTGAAGGCAGCGAGTTCAACCGCCGGCTGTGCATCGCCAACTGCCTGTATAAAAACAACATGAGCTTCACAAGCCCGCCCCAGAAAGCAGACGGCCAGATCCTCTTTGAAATTCTCAGCGCAGTCTTCCGCGTCCATCACATCCGAATCTCGGAAACTTCCTTTGAGAATTTGATCGTCCACCTGGTCATTGCCAATCAACGGATCCGCAGTCATCAGCCAATGATCTACTCCAACAGCGCGCGCTCAGAAATGCGTCAGTTAGTCGGCGAACAAATTCTGCAGACGGCGAAAGCGGTGTGCGAGGCGATCCGAAAGCAGCTGGGCGTGACGTATTCGGAAGACGAACAGCTGTATATCGCGCTGCATATCAGCGGCAAAGCCAGCTCGGATTCACAGGGGAAATACGGAAGCAATCTCGTCATCAGCGCACAGATCGACGAACTTGTCTTAAAGATGCTCAACGCCGTTTACGAAGGCATGCTTCTTGATTTCCGCGATAATCTGGAACTGCGCGTTTCCCTCAACCAGCACATGGTGCCGCTGGATATCCGCATGCGCTACAACATCCCGCTGAAAAATCCGATCCTCGCTCAAATCCAGCGGCAATACGCGTTCGCCTATACCGTTGCGGTCTGCGCCTGCTCTGTGCTGTCGAGCCATTATGGCAAAGCGATGCCGGAGGATGAAATCGCCTATCTGGCCGTGCTGTTCGCTTTGGCGATGGAACAGCGCGACCGGCCCTCACGCCGCTATAACATCGTGGTTGTGTGCGTGTCCGGGCGGGGGACCTCGCAGCTGTTTCTTTACAATTATAAACGAGCCTTCGGCAAGTACATCAACCGGATCGTCGAAGCCACGGTCTTCGATCTGGAAGAGCTGGATTTCAAAGGCTTGCAGATCGACTTTGTTTTCACGACTGTGCCGCTCAATATTTCCCTGCCGGTACCGGTCTACGAAGTTTCTCTGCTGTTAAGCGATAAGGAAATCAACAGCTGCCAGAAAATCTTTGAAAAGAGCGACGATCGTTTCCTCTATCGTTATTTTGACAGCCGGCTGTTTCTGCCCTGCGTGAAAGCGCAGACCAAAGAACAGGCGCTGACGGCGATCTGTCAGGCGGTCAATCGTTATCGGTCCGTACCAGATAATTTTTTCGAACTGGTCATGCAGCGGGAAGAAATGGGACAAACCGACTTTGGCAATCGCGTGGCGATTCCGCATCCCAGTCAGATTCTGGGCAACGGCAAGTTTGTGATGGCGGCAATCCTGGAACAGCCTGTCTTCTGGGGACATCACGACGTTCAGGTTGTCTTTCTGATCTCGCTGGCTGAACAGGATCCTGATGCGGAAGCATTTTACCGCACGATTACCAATTATCTTTCCGAAATCGAGCTGGTCGAAAAAACGGTTGCGCACCGCACCTTCAGTTGTCTGATGGACTGTCTGAAGGAAGCGTGGCGGCGATGATCTTTCAAAAAATACCGCAGCTTTCCCGGCAACATTCCGGTTGGAGTTGCTGAAAAAGTCATGCTAGACTGAATTTGTCAACCGGAAGTCCGGTCCGGCCTTCGCTGCAGAGAAGGAACGGACGGATTTGATCCCAACACGGAAAGGAGCTTAGGAAATGGAAAATGAAATGGAACTGACGATCATGCGGCTGATTACCGCGGCCGGCGACGCCCGCAGCCTGGCGATTCAGGCGATCCGCGCCGCTCGTGCCGGACACTTTGACGAAGCGGACGCGCTGATGATCGAATGCGATAAAAAAATGGTGGATGCGCACCAATGTCAAACCGGTCTGATCTTTGCGGAAACCAACGGCAGCCCGGTCCCGCTTTCCTTACTGATGATCCACGCGCAGGATCACGTGATGAATGCCATGACCGTAAAAGATCTGGCCGCGGAGATGATCGAAATGATCCGCACCGCCGCTTAAACCACAAAGAATACTGTAAGAGGAGTAAACTATGAAAAATATCGTTCTGCTTTGCGCCCAGGGCATGTCAACCGGCATGCTGATGAACAAAATGCGCGCCGCCGCGAAAGCGTCCGGCTACGAATGCACGATCAGCGCTTCGTCGGTCAGCCAGGCGAAAACCGCCGCGGAAACCGCCGACTGCATCCTGATCGGACCGCAGGTCCGCTATGAGCTGGACAACGTTCGGAAACAATGCCCGGATCTGCCGGTCGACGTCATCGACATGGTTGCCTACGGGAGGCTGGACGGCGCCAAGGTCTTAGCCGCCGCGCAAAAGCTGATGGGGGAGTAAGCCCTTCTGAATCAATAGAGGAGAAAACAATGAGTAAACTGGATAAAATCACTGAGAAAGCTATGAAATTTGCACAGCTGCGCTATGTGAAAATCATCATGAACGCCTTCATGGGCATCGCCGCCTTCTCCATCGGCGCGTCGCTCTTTTCCCTGGTCAAATCGATTCCGATCGGCCCCTGGCAGACCTTTCTGACAACCAGCGGGTTCGGCAACATCCTTTCGATTCCGATCAACATGGTCTCCAATCTCTACGCCATCATGGTCGTCCTGTGCGTCGGCTACGAAACGGCGAAATCATTCGGTCAGCGGCCGCTGCCGGCAGCGATGGTCGCATTCGGCTCGTTCATGATCGTCACGCCGTTTGAAGCGGCGGTCAGCCTGGTCAACGAAGCCGGAGAAACAATCACCGGTCTTGCCAGCAACGTTCTTTCTTTAAGCGTCCTGGGTTCGCAGGGAATCTTCGTCGCGATGATCTGCGGCCTGATCGGCGCGCGGCTTTACGTCTTCCTGTTAGAGAAAAACATCAAGATCAAAATGCCGGATTCCATCCCGCCTTCCGTCGCCGGCATGTTTGAAACGATGATTCCGGCCGGACTAGTCTTCATTCTGTTTATGGCGGTCCGCATGGGCTTTGCGCAGACGGCTTACGGCACGATGCAGAGCTTTATCTACACGATGCTGCAGAAACCGCTGATGGGGATCGGCGCCAATCCGATCGGCGCGGCCTTGTATCTGATGTCCGGCAAGCTGTTGTGGATGTTCGGCATCCATGGCGATATGCTGACCTACGCGACGCTGGGCTCGATTCGTTCCGCGGCAACGCAGGCGAACATGGCGGCCTTTGCGGCCGGGGAAGCGGCTCCATATCTGGAATGGGCAATGCTGACGCCGATCACCAACGTCGGGATTCTCGGTCTGACGATCCTGCTGCTGTTCTCGAAAGCGAAGCAATACAAGAGTCTGGGCCAGCTGTCCATCGCAACTTCGATCTTCAACATTACCGAACCGGTAATGTTCGGGTTCCCGATCATCCTGAATCCGATCATGGCATTGCCCTGCGTCCTGTGCCCGGGAATCTGCGTCATGTTGACGTCAATGGTCATGCGGATGGGCCTGGTCGCACCGATGACCGGCGTCGCGCTGTCCAACGTCATCCCGACCCCGATCTATTTCTGGATGGCGACCAATTCGATTTCCGGGTTGATCTGGGGATTGATTCTGGTGGCGGTTTCCGTCGCAATCTTCTTTCCGTTCTTCAAAATCGCGGAAAAGGCGGCGATGAAGGAAGAACAGGGGGAAAGTGACGCCGAAGCTATCACCGTTTCCAAATAGCTGACAAACCAAGGATGTGGCGACGCATCCTTTTTAAAAAGAAAAGGAAGGTAAAGAATATGACTGGATTTCCCGAAGATTTCTTATGGGGCGGCGCGACGGCGGCGAACCAATGCGAGGGCGCGTGGAACGAGGATGGCAAGGGCATCAGCATCGCCGATGTTCTGACCTGCGGCGGACTGGCTAAACACACGGCGGCGCTGCCCGATGTGCCGGAAGAAATGAAAAAACACATCGCGAAGATGCGCGGCGTGACCTACCGCAGCGGCGATCAGGAAGGCGCGGCGATAGCGTTTAAAATGAATACTTATCCCGAGGAAGGAATCCCGGCATTGCTTGAAGAGGAATACTATCCGAATCATCAGGCGATTGACCATTATCATCGTTACAAAGAAGATCTGGCGCTGTTTGCCAAAATGGGCTTCAAATGTTACCGGATGTCGATCGCGTGGACGCGGATTTATCCCCAGGGCGAGGAGACCGAACCCAACGAGGCCGGCCTGCGGTTTTATGACAACGTCTTCGACGAGTGTCTGAAGTACGGCATCGAACCGATCGTCACGCTTTCGCATTATGAAATGCCGCTGGCGCTGACATTAAAATACAATGGCTTCGCCGATCGGCGGGTGATCGACTGTTACATCCGTTACGTGAAAACCGTGTTTGAGCGATACCAGCATAAAGTCAAATACTGGCTGACGTTCAACGAGCTGAATTCTGTCGTTCACAGCAGTTTTATCAATGCCGGCGTCTTCTCAAAGGACCGCCGTCTCATCGAAGCGGCCAGCTATCACCAGCTGCTGGCCAGCGCGCAGGTTGTCCGTTTCGCACACGACCACTATCCGCAGTTTCAGATGGGCTGCATGATCGGCGTGTCTCCGGCCTATCCTTATTCCTGCAAGCCGGAGGACAACCTGGCTGCACTGAAACAAAACCAGCAGCGCGATACTTACTATCCAGACGTCCAGATGCGCGGCTTCCTGCCGGAATACAAGCTCATCCAGCTGCAGCAGGAAGGCATCCACCTGCCGATCCAGCCGGGTGACGCGGAAATTTTAAGCGGAGGCTGCTGCGACTTCATGGCCTTCAGCTATTACCAGACCAGCGTCGCGGCTGCTCAGGATGAAGCGATGCAGCGCACTGCCGGCAACATGGGCAGCTTTATCTTCAACCCGCATTTGAAAAAGAGCGAATGGGGCTGGCAGATCGATCCGATCGGACTGCGCTACACGCTGAACCTGTTTTATGACCGCTATCACAAGCCGTTGTTTATTGCGGAGAACGGACTGGGTGCGGCGGACGTGCTGAATGCCGATCATACGGTTCATGATCCTTACCGCATCGACTATCTGCGCCAGCACATCCAGGCGATCAAGGATGCGATTGTCCTGGACGGCGTTCAGGTTTTCGGCTACACTCCATGGGGCTGCATTGATCTGATCAGCTGTTCCACCGGCCAGATTTCCAAGCGTTACGGCTTCATCTATGTCGATGTCGACGACGCGGGTCAGGGCACGCTCAACCGCTATGAAAAGGACTCCTTCGCCTATTACAAACGGGTGATTGAAACCAACGGCGAAATATTGTAGAACAGAAGATTCCGCAGTTTGTCTTCCGAAACTTAAAAACGGAAGTTTCCGCAGCCTGTACTCAAACTTAAAACGTACTTCAACAACTGTAAAAAGTCCTGCTTTCCCCAACCAACTTTCTTTTTTCCAGTCTTCCCCCGTTTTTCTTATTGCCTTGATTCCTTCTTATTCCTTTTGACTTTCCTGACTTTCAACGATATCCTCAAACGTAGATCGAAGACTTCGTCAGGGCTGTTCTGCACCATCTTTAGAACCTCCCTCGTTATGGAAATCCAGAGCTTTTACCCGAACATTATGATACAATGACAGGGGTGATATGATGGATTACAAAAATAAAATTATTTATCAGATCTGGCCGCGTTCATTCCAGGATTCCAATCATGACGGAATCGGGGATCTCAAGGGCATCCTGCGCCGGCTGGATCATCTGCAGGATCTGGGTGTGGATCTGATCTGGCTCTCGCCGGTGTATTGTTCCCCCAACACCGACTTTGGCTATGACATCAGCGATTATTACAATATCCATCCCGATTTTGGAACGATGGCAGATTTTGACGCACTGTTGGCAGAATGCAAGAAACGGGGCATGGGGATCGTGATGGATCTAGTCGCAAATCACACCAGCGATCAGCATCCCTGGTTTCAGGCCTGCTTAAACGATCCGAACAGTCCATACCGGGATTGTTACTACTTCCGCGAAGGCGTCAACGACAAGGAACCAAACAACTGGATCAGCATGTTCGGCGGCAGCGCATGGACAAAGGATCCGCTGAAGCCGCACAGCTGGTATCTGACCACCTTCACGCCGCATCAGTGTGATCTCAACTGGGAAAATCCGCGGGTCCGCGAAGAAATTGCCAACGTCATGCGGTTCTGGCTGGACAAAGGCGTCAGCGGCTTCCGCATGGACGTCATCAACACGATCGCCAAGCAGCCGGGATTGCCGAGCTGGCATCCGGAAAAGAAGGGTTATCAGTTTGCCAAAGAGTTCATGACCAATCTGCCGCAATCCCACGCTTACATTCAGGAACTGATCGGGAAGCTGGCGGACGATTATGATTTCATCACGATCGGCGAAGGCATGATGGCGGACAACGACGCGTGCGCGCTGTATGCCGGTGAACAACGCGGCGAGTTGAACATGATGATCGTGTTTGATCTGCATCTGCAGGACTGCGGACCGTTAGGCAAATATGATTTCCGCAAGCTGTATCACTGGACGATTCCCGGCTTCAAGTCGATTATTTTCCGATGGCAGACCGACAGCCAGAAACGAAATTACTGGGTTGCCAACTACATGAACAATCATGACCAGCCCCGCTCGATCTCCCGTTTCGGCAACGACAGGCAATACCGCGTTGAAAGCGCGAAGGCATTCGCTTTGATGAACCTGACGTTAAGAGGAACGCCGCTGGTGTATCAGGGCGAGGAGATCGGCATGACCAACTGTCATCTGGAACAGGATGAATGGCGGGATTATGAAGCGATCAATATTTACGACACCTTGCAGACGATGATGCATCTGCCCAAGGTCATCGCCAGAAAGATCGTGCAGCGCATGACCCGCGATCACGCCCGCACGCCGGTGCAGTGGGATGACAGTGAATATGCCGGCTTCAGCGATCATCAGCCCTGGATCAAGGTGAATCCCAATTATAAGCAGATCAACCTGAAATCTGATCTGGTTTCAGAGACGAGCATCAATCGCTGGTATAAACAGGTTATCGCTCTGCGCAAAGCGTATTCAGCCTTCAACACCGGAGCGATGAAACCGGTTTTGGTTCATCACAAACAAATTCTCGCTTATCAACGTTCTGACGAACAGGCAGAATTTTTGATTCTGATCAACCTCAGCGGCTCCCCAGCCCGCTTTGACCTCAAGACGGAAGGCCGGGTTCTGATGGATTCCTACGCCGATCCTCAGCCACGGCTATTGCGGCCTTATGAGGCAAGACTGATCCAGATCCGTTAAGCTTGAAAAGATCCCACACCGTAAGCTCCCGCGCATAAAATTGCGAGGAAACTGGTCGCAGCGGAAAGAGCAGAAAGGCAGAAACAGAAAAAAAGACGGAAACGAAAGTGAACCGCTCCGAATAAAAGATCCGGAGAAGAAGCGTTCATTTTAATCGCCGTCTTTTTCTTTTTGCTTGATTTCAACAGATCAGATTGTCTGTTCTAGCTGGAATTCTCCGCGATTATGCGGCTGTCTGTTCCAGCGCCCAGCGCCGCACATCGTCCATGGAATCAACGATTGCGTAGGCTTCCCGGCCGCGGAATTGTTCCAGACAAGCGGTATCGGGAACCGCGAACACCCGCACGCCCGCGGCATAGCCCGCCTTGACGCCGTTGGCGGAGTCTTCCACGATAATGCATTCCTCTGGCCGCAGCCCCTCCATCTCCATCATCTTGTTATACAGATCCGGATGCGGCTTGCGCCGGCCGGCTTCATCGCCGAAAATCCCGTTGTCATAACAGCCGGTTAATCCTGCTTTTTCCAACAGATACAACGCATATTCGCGCGGTGTCGAGGAAACGATCAGGCGCCGGATGCCGTTTTCTTTTAATGCCGCCAGAATTTCCTTCACTCCCGGCCGCAGCGGCATGCCGTTAGCCTCAATCCAGGCGTCCGTCATCTGTTTCTTCTCCTGCCACATCGCTTCGTACACTTCCATCGGCGGAAGCAGATGCCCGAATCGTTCAAAGTTCTCCTGCTGCGAACCGCCCATCATGTTTGTCATGACGGAAACGTCGAAGACGTGCCCCCGCGCTTCGTTCACCTTTTCCCACATCGACAAGCTCAGCCGCTCACTGTCGATCAAAACCCCATCCATGTCAAACATCACCGCTTTTAACTTTGTCATTCTATCCCTCCATGATTTCCCGGACTACCTGCGCCGCAGCCCGGACGTCGCTTTCCATGATACCATAATGTGTGACAAAGCGGAACAGTCCATGATCGTCCGGATTCGTTAAAATTCCTTTTTCTTTCAATTTGTTCAGAAAATCCTCCGGGGTCCGCCTTTCACGATCGACTTTAAAGAACACCATATTGACCTGAATCCGTTCCGTTTTCACGGAAATTCCATCAATCGCCGCTAATAATTCTCCTAACAGCTTCGCGTGGGCATGATCCTCCGCCAATCGCTCTGTCATCGAATCCAGGGCCACCAGTCCGGCCGCAGCCAGAATTCCAGCCTGCCGCAGCCCGCCGCCCAGCAGTTTGCGGTTGCGCCGCGCTCTTTCAATGAAGGCCTGATCCCCGGTTAAAACCGATCCGACCGGCGCCGCCAGTCCTTTGGACAGGCAGAATGTCACTGTATCCGCGCAGTCCGCAATCCTTTGAACAGAGCAGCCGCTGGCTAAAGCGGCGTTTAAGACCCGCGCACCGTCCAGATGAACGCGCAGTCCCAGCGCTTTGGCGGCGGCATAGGCAGAACGCAGAACCGGCAGCGGTACAACCCCGCCGTTTGACAGCGCGTTTTCCAGACAAACTAAGCGTGTTCGCGGCTCATGGATATCTTCGCTGTGTACGGCATTGCGTATTGCATCCGCTTCAATCCAATCCTGCGGATGATCGAGCGGATGCACCATCACCTGAGCGATCTGCGCCGCTCCGCCGACTTCATGCGTAACGATGTGGCTGTGCCGGCCGGCAATGATTTCATCGCCTCGTTCTGTCTGGCTCATGAGGGCCAGCAGGTTGCCCAAAGTGCCGCTGCTGACAAACAGACCGGCTTCCTTTCCCATAAGCGCGGCAGCCCGCTGTTCCAGCTTTTGGACCGTCGGGTCATCCCTGTACACATCATCCCCGACGACCGCTTCCGCCATTGCCCGGCGCATCGCCGGCGAAGGCTGCGTGACGGTATCGCTGCGTAAATCAATCATGACTTTCCCTCTTTTCTAAGCGAAAGGCTCCCGCGGCAAGTCCGACAAGGAGCCTTTTCCTTTATTTTTACCCCGCAGTGTTCTACCCGCGGACTTTGCGTCAAGCTTCTTTCTTAAACCATCGGTGCGAACATCGGCAACCCTTCCAGAAAGGCCAGCACGAAGCCCAGCAAGAACAACAGCAGCATGACGGTCGTGGTCTTCTTACCCTTGCGGATCAGTGCGAAGCAGCCGAAGGCCAGCAATAACGGCAGCAGCTTCGGGGCGATTTCATCAAAGATCGACTGGATCGCCAAGGTCTGATGGTTGCCCATGTTCAACGTGATCGTCGTGGTAAAGTTGATCATCGTCGCGATCATGCAGCCGACAACCGTAGCGCCTAGCATTTTCGCCGCCATCGAGAAGGTTTCCAGCATGCCGCCTTCCGTTGCATTTTCCATAAACGACAAGCCCTGCTCATAGCCGACCTGCAGACCTTTATACCGTACAAACCAATGCGGAATGTTGTGAATCAGAAGGAACAAAATCGGACCGAGGATGTTGCCCTGCATGCAGAAGGAAATCCCGACGCCCAGGCCGATCGTTCTGAGCGTACCCCAGAAAATCGAATCGCCGATGCCGGAGAGCGGTCCCATCAGCGCGGTCTTGATGGCGTTGATCGAAGAGGCGTCGAAGTCCGGATTGGAGGCCGCCTCTTCTTCCATCGCGACGGCGATGCCCTGAACGAACGTCGTGCACTGCGGCGTGATGTTGTAGAAAACTAAGTGCCGTTTCATCGCTTCCTTAAAGCCTTCCGGATCATCCTTGTAAATCCGGCGCAGATGCGGAATCATCGCGTAGCCGAAGCCCAAACCCTGCTGACGTTCATAATTGAAGCAGCCCTGCAGGCAGCAGGAACGCCAGAAACCGCTCATGAATTCTTTCTTTTCCATTTTTCCAGTTGTCATCGTGGCTTCCCCCTTTACTCGTTAGCCTTTCTCTGAA
Source organism: Holdemania sp. Marseille-P2844 (assembly GCF_900120005.1). Lineage (GTDB taxonomy): Bacteria > Bacillota_I > Bacilli_A > Erysipelotrichales > Erysipelotrichaceae > Holdemania. The sequence continues at coordinate 285,322 of NZ_LT635452.1, read as the reverse complement.
CCATATTATAATAAACCACAGCGATCACAGCGCCCAAGCCCGCGACGCCCAGGGAACTGACGCCCAAAAACGCGGCTAAGATGAAGCCCAGGAAGATAAACGGCGTCGCGTCCTTATCCATGATGTAATTCATCAATAAAGCGATACCTAAGGCCGGCAGCACGCTGGAAGCCTTGGTCAGTCCGTTCATCACAACTTCCGGAATGAAGTTGATAATCGTTTCCACCGCGCCGGAGCCGAAGTACAGCGCTAAGAACATCGGAACAAAATAGATGATGGCAAAGACGACAACGCCCAGCCAGTAATACCGTTCAATCGCCTTGAAGTCGCCGCGCTCCGCCGCCGCGTCGCACTTTGGATTCCAGATGTTGTTGATGATCCGCGGGATGATGCCGCAGGGCTGGAATAACAGTGCGATCGGCATGGACAGCGCAATCGCGGAATCCGCCGAAAGATGCGACATGATCGCGAAGGCCACCGCCAGAATCGTGCCGGCGGAGGAGTTTGGCAGCGAGGTGACGCCGATGCCGACAAACCCCATGAAGATCAGCTGTAAGGTCGCGCCCATGACTAAACCCGTCTGGACGTCGCCGCAGATCAGACCGACTAACGTGGCTTCCACGATCGGTGTGTTCAATAAATTCTGACCCAGAATCCGGCCGTCGAGAATACTCAGGACATGCACCATGGATACCAGGATACACTGGATTAAAAACATAATTTTTCCCCTTTCCGAGTGTTTTTACTTTTTATTTTTTTCAAATATGGAATGAATTTCAGACAGCGGGATCTTCGGCTTTGACGGGGCTTCCTGAATGTAAACCGTTCCGCCTTGCCTGGCGATCGCATCCAGATGCCGCAGATCGTCCTCGACTAAGAAGACCTGATTGGAAATCGAGGTGCGTCCCTCTGCGAACCGGATCCCCCCTAAATCGACTTCCTTAATTTCCGCCGCCCCGGCGCACAGCGTTGCCGCGTCTTCGCAGCTGCCGCAGATCAATAAGATTTTACGCTTGGCATGGGCGGCGTTGTTGAGATAGTCCACCGCTTTGGCTACGGTCAGCACCTCCATTTTGGAGCCGGCCGGCTTCCCGACGGTTAAGGACATCTTAAGCATGGCGTTGGTAGCGTGCTTGTCGTTGGCGATGACAATCGTGTCCGCGCCGGTCGCATTGACCCAATAGACAGCGACCTGCCCGTGGATCAAACGATCATCAATTCTGAGAAGTTTAATCATGGAAACATCTCCCTTTCTTTTTTATTCCTCATTGCTGTCCAGCTGGTCATTGATGAACAGTAATGTTTGGCGACTGGCTTCAACCGCTTCCCGCAGGATCGTGCTGACATCGTCTTCCATCGGATTCAGCGCCACCTCCAGCAACAGGCCCAAATTCAAGCCTGTCACAATGTAGAGGTTGGCGTAGTCTTCCAGAAATGGAATCGCGATCTGCGTCGTGCTGCCAACGGGGATATCCGTCATCAGAATGACCGGATCCTCCGCCGGGAAGCGCTCAAGAACCTGACGAACCCGGCTGTGCATCGTGTCCGGCGAATCCTGGGCTTCCATGCAGAGCAGCGTCAGCGGATTGTCTGAGCCGGAAATGACCTGCAGAGCAGAAGCGAAGCCTTCGCACAAATGGCCATGAGTCAGTAAAACGACATGTTTCATATTCGATCCCTCCTGGTAAGCGCTATCATTTTTGTAAACTTAATATAGCATAATCAATTTATATTGTCTATATATTTATAGCATTTCATAGAATTTCATTTTATATTTTCTTAGATATTTAAAATCATTAACAATATATAAATCTGTCAATTTTGGCTGTAACAATAGGTACACTTTTATTGACAAGCTGCTTTTTCCCATCCTATAATCAAGTTAAAGGACAAATCCGCATGATTTTCAAAGAAATCCCGGCTTTATAGAACAGTCATAATAAGTGTGCTTTTTGCGTCGGAAAACCGCTCTCTTTCCACTTTTCCAAACAAAAAAAGCAGTGATTTTCATCACTGCCGCAGCGAAAGATTTTCCCGTTGTTATTGTCCCAGCGAAATCTCGATGACTTTGCCGAACTGGCCGCCGGCTACGATCTTCGCGGTCTTTTGCGTGTTGTTGTAAACGACAGACCACTGGGTTGCGGTCAGCGCGCCGGTTTCCTCGTTCACCTTATTCTGACTGACGGCTTCCAATAAGGACATCGCTTCATTTTCCGATAAAATGCCGTTGTTTTCCTGCAGCGTATCCGCCAGAATCGCATACCGGTCCTGCCCCTTGCCAAAGCCGTAAACATCCTCGCTGATCAGAAAGTTTGTCAGCATCTGGAACTCGCCGTCTTCCTTACGGATGACGCGCAGCTGGTTGTCGATATATTCGATGACCGCACTGTCGCCTTGCGCATCGGCCATCTGGAAGTGATAGGAAGCGTTGGCCGAAGCGTGCATATCCATGTTTTCCAGCATGCCGATCGCTTCCTCGACCGTCGCCGCTTTGTCCAGCAGCCAGCGCATTGCGGACGTCGTCGTCAAGTCCAGCTTGTCCGTTTCCTGATGGGTCGGCTCCACGCCGCGGATCAGCAGCACGCCGATCGAAAAGCCCATCTCGTTCATGCCATCCATCATGACATACGGAGCGGCCAGACTCATGATCGACGACAGGAAGCTGTCCGGCCGCTTTTCCTCGTTGTAGCCCAGAACTGAGATGTTCGCGATGGAGATTGAAGCATAACCCTGATCCGGATTGGATTTGACGATCATGCTTGGAACATAGTTCAGATCGTAATTCCGGCCGAACAACCAGTCTCCATCCTCATTTTGCGCCTGAAACGTGCTGCATCCGAAATCCGGAATATTGAATTTCAGCGGCAGGCCCTTCAATAAATTCCCAGCCACATAAGAAACCAGCTCGGAATCGCTGGACGCGCCGCCGGATGCCACCAGCTGATCCAGTCCGTAATCCGCGCTGTACTCGATCTGATACATTCCGTAATCGTCCACTTTCCGGATCGAATTCAACGTCTGAATCTCTTTTCGAAACATCCATCCCAACCCGGCCGCAAGCAGAACAACCGCCGCAAGCAGACCGATCCCGACTCTTTTCAATATCTTTTTCATAACTCCTCCAAATATTTTGAATTTCAAACAGAAATGATTCTACCATTAAATTCCAGCATTTGGCAAGAGTTATTTTCATTGTAAATCGAACTACAAAATATTTTTCAGATTGGCAAGGCTTGAGCCCGATAAAAAAAGAAGCCGGGCTGCGGCTTCTGAAAAGAAAGGGAAGGATGTCTTCAGGCGTCAATTCGCCTTGGTTTTAATCGCCTGGGAAAAGCGGTAGTTATACACGGTGATCGCACTGATCCGGCAATCGTCACAGATCCGGCTGGATAAAATCTGAAACGGCATGACAAACAACATCGGCAGAAGCAGGCTGCAGGCATCGACATCAATCGTCATGACCCGCTTATCACTGTTGCCCGGATGCCGGGTGATCAGATAAACACGGTCGGTCAGCTGATGCAGACCTTCGTAAATCATCATCACGCGATCGTGCATCGTATCGTCCATGTCCAGCAGGAAAACAGCGTTGTCCTTTTTAATTTCATAGACCGGACCATGCAGGAACTCTTCCGTTTCATAGACGTTGGACGGAATCCCGATCGTTTCTTCCATTTTCAGCGCACCTTCGATCGCCGGGCCAAAGCTCGGACCGATCCCGACGGTCATCGCCCGTTTCATCGACCACAGTTCTTCCTTGTTCGCATCATACCATTGATTGATCTTTTCGTGGATCCGCGGCATTTCATGGATGATCGTTTCGATTTCCTTCATGCGTTTTTTATAGCTGTCTTTCGGATACGTCCCCTTTTTCACACCGGCTTCCAACGCAAACAAAATGAAGTAAAGCGTGGACGTCGGAACGCCGCGGCAAACAAATACATCGTCACCCGGGCCATAGGAACCGTATTCCAGCACGGTATCGCAATACCGCGTGATCGGGCTGTTTGGAACCATCGAGATCGCGACGACGTCGTTGCCGCATTCCTTTGCCTTGACGACGGCTTCAATCGTGTTGGTGCTCTTGCCGCTCTGCGACATACAGATGACCAGCGCGTTTTCATGGAACTTATAATCATATTTGGCATAGGTGACGGAGTTGATCAGATCAACCTTGACGCCCAGATAGTTCTGGATCGCATACCTCGAGCAGTTGGCGATGTTGTAGGAAGAACCGGAAGCGACCATGACGATCTTCTTGTAATCCTTCGCCAAAAACAGATCGACAAGCTTGCCGACCAGGGCGTCCTTGTTTTTGAACATTGCTTCAGCGGTCGCCGGGGTTTCCAGCACGCAGTCAACCATCCATTTTTTCATTCTCTTGTCCTCCTTGAGATTTTCCAGCGCAAACATTGTGACCAGCAAGTTTTCTGAGGAATAATGTGTATCTGTATTTATATATACATTTACAACTTCATTATATACTATTTTAAAAAGATCTCAAGAGGAGAACGAACAGTTTTACTATTTTTTTAACGCTCCGCCAGAAATCCTGTCCTGAAGGTATAGGCATATTGGCTGCTGATGTAGTAGGTTTTGATGTATTCATACGGGCGCCGCTGTTCGTCATAGGTGATATGCTCGTTTAAAAGCAAAGCGACATTGCCGACGCCGAGCAGCTTTTTCTGCGACTCGCTGGGCAGATGCGCCGACATCTTATGCAGCGCGCCGCCCCGGTAAACACCGACGGAATGGAGATATTCCGTTAATGAGCCTTCCAGCGCCTTGACGTTGATCGCCGGAACGATCTTGGCGGAAATGTAAGTATAGCTCAACGCAATCGGTTCCCCATCCCCGGTCCGCAGCCGCACGAAGTAATGGATCAGTTCATCATCCGCCAGCTCCAGATATTCCGCGACCTCCGGGACGTCCGACGCTTTATAAACCTTGTATTCGATCAGCTGCGAACCAGCTTTCATGCCGACCGAAGCCATATCGTCGGTGAAACTGCCGCCCTGACTGATGCTTTTGGTCACCATCCGCGGCAGCACGAACGACCCCTTGCCGGCCGTGCGTTCGATATAGCCCTCCTGAGCCAGGTTAATCAGCGCTTTGTTGACGGTCAGCCGGCCGATATCAAACTTTTCACTCAGCTGTTTTTCAGTTTCGATCTGATCGCCCGGCTTTAAATCACCGGACTGGATCCGGTCAATGATGTAATTTTCAATAATTTTATACTTCGGCATTTCTTTCATAAGTTCCTCCGTTCTCCCGCGGGATATGCGCCGCAGACTGCCTCGAAAAACCAAATTTGACCGCATGGTTCAACTTGAATTTCCACAATTTGTTTATACATTGTAACTATATCATAACTCCCGGATGAAAACCAGCGGGACGCGGCTCATGACATTCCTTCGATATATTACCTAGATATTATTTCATTATTCCCTATATTTTCTTTTTCCATTTTAGTCCAATAGGGCACAAAAGGGGAATTTCTTCGATGATGAAGGAAACCTTTGAAATCAAATATGCGCTGTTAGAAATCAGATCAAAATGCTCAGCGAAGTACAGGACAAACCTGAAATACTCTCTTCGTTTTCCTCATAACCCGCTGGAACTTTCCACAAAAAAACCTGCGGCAGCCTTGCCCGCAGGGACCTTTTCACCACGAAACACCGCCTTGTTCTTAGTCGTCCTCGCGATTTTTTTCTTCCTCATAATTTAATTTATGCCCGTACAGGCACGCCGCAAAAATGCCCAATGCCAGACCGCCGCCGATCAGCCAGTTTCCATCCCGCAGCCAGCCTGAGCTGAACGCTGCCGCCCAGAATCCGCTGAATACCGTGGATACCAGAAAATATCCGATTTTAAACCGGAACAGAAATTTAATGACCAGCACCGAAACCAGGCCGGCCGCTACGCCCGCGATCGGCGACAGACCGTTGTCAATGAGCGTAAACCCAAGCAGAAAAGCAAAAAACAGACTTTCAATATTGACGATCTTTAATTCTTTATAAGCATCAAACCGGATCTTATCCCGCATGTTCATCCTCCCGACCGTTATCCATCGTAATTATACACAAACTGACAAGGGATGCAACTCCCGCATCGACAAAAGCGGGGCGATGTTGAAAATCCGCTCCCGCTTTCTTCTCCTTCAGGCTTCGCTTTTCTTTCAGTATTTCTCAGCTAAAACAACACACTGCGCTTTTAAGCTGGCCTGCACGTCGATCAGCCGCTGATTCGCCGACCCCCGGAACCGCAAATTCAGGGATTTCTGCGCAAGCAGAAACGGCCCGTCGATCAAGACGTCGATCTGTTCCAAAAACGCCCTTTGATCTGGATCCTTCGCTTCCATCAACGCTTCCCACGTATAACCGGTATAGCACCACACATTCATTCCCAGCTGATGCACAGCCTGCGCCAATTCGCCGCAGGCCGCGGCCTGTGCCATTGGCTCGCCTCCGGAAAACGTCACGCCGTCCAGATAGAAATGAGCCTTCAGCTGTTTTAGAAGGATCTCGGATGCGACGCTTGTTCCCCCGTCAAACGGGTGCGTCTGGGGATTGTGACAGCCCGGGCAGCCATGCGGACAGCCCTGTGTCCAGATGACCGCCCGCAGACCCTCGCCGTCGACAATACTGTCAAACTGCACCGGCGCGGATAAACGCAGCTCAGCCATGCTTCACGCGATCGCGGACTTCCGCCCGCTTCGCATCGTTAAACCGGTCCAGCGTCCCGACCAGATATCCGGTGATCCGGCGGATCCGCTCAAACGGCACGCCGTCCTCCGTTCTTCCGCAGCACGGGCATTCGTCGTTGATAATTCCGTTAAAGCCGCAGACCGGATCGCGGTCGATCGGGTGGTTGATCGCCCCGTAGCCGATCCCCAGCTCCTTCATCATCCGGACGACCTTCTCAAACGCCGCCAGATTGGTCGACGGATCGCCGTCCATCTCCACATAAGAGATATGCCCGCCGTTGGTCAAAGCGTGATACGGGGCTTCCACCGACAACTTGTGGTAGAAATCGGTTGGATAGTAAACCGGGACATGGAATGAATTCGTGTAGTATTCCTTATCCGTCACCCCTTCGATCTTACCGTATTCTTCCTGATCCATCTTGATGAACCGGCCCGACAGACCTTCCGCCGGAGTCGCGATCAGAGAGAAATTCAAGCCGTATTGCTTCGTATAGTGATCACAGCGCTCACGCATCCGGGTGACGATCGTCAGTCCCAGCTGCTGAGCGTCCTCACTTTCGCCATGATGCTTGCCGATCAAAGCTTTCAGACATTCCGCCAGACCGATGAAGCCGATCGTCAATGTGCCATGCTTCAGCACCGATTCCAGCGTATCTTCAATATCCAGCTGATCTGAATTCAGCCAGTTGCCCTGCGCCATCAGGAACGGGAAATTCTTGACCCGGCGGGCGCACTGAACACGGTAACGTTCCAACAGCTGATCCTTTACCAGATCCATCTTTTCGTCCAGTTCCTGATAGAAGCCCGCCAGATCGCACTGCCCTTGCAAGACCTCGCCATGCTTTAAGCCCAGACGCGGCAGGTTGATCGAGGTGAAGCTGAGGTTGCCCCGGCCGACGACGACTTCGTTTTCCGGATCGATCTCATTGCCGATCACGCGCGTCCGGCAGCCCATGTAGGCGATTTCCGTTTCCGGCCGGCCTTCCTTGTAATATTGCTTATTGAACGGCGCGTCGATGAATGCGAAGTTCGGGAACATCCGCTTGGCAGAAACGCGGCAGGAAAGCTGGAACAGATCATAGTTCGGATCACCCGGATTGTAGTTGACGCCTTCTTTAATCTTGAAGATCAGGATCGGGAAAATCGGCGTTTCATGATTGCCCAGACCGCTCTCCATGGCCAGCAGCAGCTGCCGTGAAACCATTCTGCCCGCTTCGCTCGTATCCGTTCCGAAGTTGATCGAACTGAACGGAACCTGCGCGCCAGCCCGGGAATGCATCGTATTCAAATTGTGGATCAGACCTTCCATTGCCTGATATGTCGCGCGTTCCGTTTTCGCCAACGCTTTTTCATAGACTAACGGCAACTGATCGCCGGTCAGCTCCACCGCCCGCAAATCGTTTAGACCCTCAATCTGGCTCAGCGCCAAATTCAGCGTTTCCAAGTCCAGCGCCTGGGTGTAATCGACATAATCGGTCAACGCCTGACGGTAGTTTTTCTTAAAGGTATGCATGACGCCCGGAGCCAGATAGTAATCAAACAGCGGAATCGACTGACCGCCGTGCTGATCATTCTGATTGGACTGGATTGCAATCGCCGCCAGCGCCGCGTAAGAAGCGATGTCCTTTGGCTCGCGCAGAAAACCGTGGCCGGTATTGAAACCACCCTGAAACAGCTTGTCCAGCGGAATCTGCAGACAGGTTGTCGTGCCCATCGGATAGAAATCCATGTCATGAATGTGGATATCGCCGTTTTCATGCGCGGCCGCCACCTTCGGATCCAGACAATAGGAGGTCGTATAGGCCTTGGTCAGCGTGCTGCCGTACTGCAGCATCATCCCCATCGCGCTGTCGCCGTTGATGTTGGCGTTCTCCCGCTTTTCATTGACTTCCTTCGAGTCCTTGATCCCGAAGTTTTCCAGCGTTTTCATCAGCCGGTGCTGGCGGGATGAGAAACAATCGCGGGCCAGCGCGCGCTTCTGACGGTAGTTCTTAAACGCTTTGTATTCCTCAATGAAGCCTTCCTCGACAAAAGCTTCCTCAACCTGATCCTGAATCTTCTCGATTTCAATCTGCGGCAGATCGGCAGCCTCAATCTGATTCAAAGCCCGGTTCAGGACTTTCCTGACGTTCTCCTCGCTGCAATGTGTGCCGACGTTGGCAAACCCCTTTTCAATGACATTTTGAATTTTTTCCTTGTGAAAGCGGACCGTCCGGCCGTCGCGTTTTATGACTTCAATTTCCATTTCTGCATTCCTCCTACTGTCTATGGGCAAGAAAAACAAGGCCGGCGAAGACATCCGTCCTGTCGCACCTTGTTTCTCATTCATTTTCCTAACGTTGCTTTGGGTTTGTAACATTCCCCATGAATCCTGACCTTCGTTTCTTCAGCCTGAATGGTTTTTATTATACCATATTTTTCCGCAGATCAAAGCCGGATGCTTCTGGAAAATCCAACAAATTCTTACCCGATATCCGGCCGGTGGGGATAATTGCGTCCTGCAAAAAACGAAGTTTGGTTATCGCGGTTTTAATAGCTGTCCGTGTATTTAAATGTGAAATGATCCTGATCCTGAATCGGGGTTTCATCAACGGCCGGACAGAATCCCGCCGCCTTGCAGGCTTCGTTATTTTCCGATTCGTACAGCCACCACGGGCCAGTCGCCATATCCCCCTGTTCTACGTCCAGCAGCGCGGTTAAAAGTCGGCCGTACGTGCTTGTTTCCATTTTCGCTTTCAGCTCCGGCGCCTCCTCCAGCATTTTGCCTAAGGTTTCCGCATCGGTTTTGATCGCTCCGGAAAACAGTTCAGTGCCGTCGATTTCATTAACGACGGTAACGTTGATCGTTTTTGCGCCGGCCACCGTCTTCGGTTTTAGCGCGTTGAAGCCCAGCACACAGACCAGAATTGCAGCCAAAATCGCGGCTGCGGCAATCCATTTCTTTTTCATTTTTTATTTCCTCTCCATCTTTTCCAGCCGGTCAAGCAGCGGATCAAGCAGAAACAGTGCTTCCAGCGCGCTCACTAATCCCTGAATAACCGACGTTTTTAAGCCCAGAACAATGTAAATCAGAGTCACTTTCGGCGAGAACAGAATAAACGGCAGATCGAGCAGCTGACCCGTCGCAAACGAGCACAGACCGACAAGCACGACCGCCGACCACCGATACCGCCGCAGCACCGGCTTCAAGCTGCCGAACAGAAGCGCATAGACGGGATAGATCAGGCAGTAAGCGAAGGTCCAGATGGAAACACCCTGCACCAACATGTTCACCAGCGTAAATACCAACGCGCCATAGAAGACCTCGCGCCGCTCAAACGTCAGCGCCAGCACCGCGATCGTCAGCGTGATCGCTTCCAGATACAGCACCTGCGAAAACATCGTGAACACCACGGCCATCATCGCCGCCATGATCGCGATTCGCGCGATTTGTTTAACCGACATCGTAGCTGCGGGAAGCAAACGGAATCTCGCTCACGCCTTCCAACCGGTTTTCCTTCAGTGCCATCTGGAAGAAAACGTTGGACAACAGATTCCAGAAATCCAGCAGGATCGCCGGTACCGGTTTTTCTTCCCGGTCGATGGCGTACGCGATCCGCAGCACCGCCTTGCACCGGCTGCGCAGCACATGCAGCGCGCAGGCCCCTTCGCAGCCAGCCGGCAGCACAAATTGCCGGAGTGGTCCGTTTTCCTGCGTCAGACGGACATACAGCTGATCAAGCCATTCAAAGTCCTCGTCCCGAATCGCCAGGCGTCCCCGGATTGAGCCGTTGGCATGATAGACCAGTTCGCACAGCTTCAGCAGTTCCGGCTGATGCCTGGCTGAATGCGCCGCCTGGGCGATCAGCGACGCCAGTTCATCGCTGGCAACCTCATAATCACATTGCCGCGAAGTTTCTTTTAGAAACGAATAAGCGCAACAGCGTTGATCCATTCCCAATCCCCCTTTCCAAATAAAAACTCATTCCTGAATTCAGAATGAGTGAGTTTGACTATTCCATGATTAAAACAGAGCTAATCACAGCCTAGCCTTTCATCCTTCACCCAGAAGACAAGACTTCTTTCATTTAAGGCCGGTCTACCGACTTCGCTTCATCCGCCCTTCCGCCTTCCCATATCAATATACAGTGGCTGTTGGAAGTTTGTCCGCTTCACGGTTGCTGGGGCAGTCAGAGAAATTCACTCTGTTCCCGATTAAGCAGTTTCCTGCACCTGAAATGCGAATCCATTATATCATGACTGGTAATAAAATAAAGGTAATTTGCTTAAAAATCCTTCCGGTTACAGGAAGGTCAGAAGCAGAGCGGCAATTCCATCGCTGGCCATCAGCAGCATCGAGCCTGTGACAACGGAAAGTTTCCGCTTACGGATAAAACGAATCAGAAGGAGAATCAGCGTACTTACCGTGCCTATCGTAGAAAGCAAGTTCCTCACCGAATTCCAATTATCTACCCAGCGCAGGTCATACAACAGCGCGAAAACCAGAACGGCAATAAAAGCCAAGATGGCATGTTTCCATTTCTTCGGATCCATTTTCCTATCCGGACAATCCAGGCATTGAAACAAAGCGACAAATAAAACAAAGCAGTAACTAAGAATCAGCCGCAGATCTCCATCCAAATCCAGGCCCTGCGTCTGACAGCCGATCAATACGCCGGCCAGCAGGACTTCCAAAAGCACGAAGACAAAAATCGGTTTCATTCGTTTCCCCATCGTTTTAAGCGTATCCATGCCGTCCTCCTTACTGATGAATCATCAGATCCAATACTAAATTGTCGGATAACGCAGCCTGCCTGACAATCCGGCCGCTGGCCGGACTGACTATCACGCCGACCGCTTCTCCCTGATCCAGAGCTGAAAACACATAAAATCCAGTTTTCTTTTCACTGCGCGTCAACTCGGGCACGTCAGCTTTAAAGATCCGTTCCAGCTCAGATGGAGAAATGTTGGCCGTATAGTGGATGTCTTCATCGCCTTGCCGCGTTAAGATCGCTTCCGCCTGATTTACAGTTTTCATTCCCGTGATCAATGGAAAAGAAAGAATGAGAAAGAATTCTAAAACCAAAATGCAGATATATATTTCAGAGATTCGCTGTCCCCAGCCCGGAATCCGTTTGCGTAAACAAGCATGATACAATAAAGTGCCAGCGCCCATGGCAAGACTATAACCCCATTCTAACATATAGGGCATCTCGACCCATATATAAAGCGCCATGGCAAAGAATAACGGCGGCACCAGCCATCGGGACAGCCTGGAATTGAGCTCATCTTCGCGTCTTTTTTCCCGGCCCTCTTTACCGCGCATAAGCCAGAACACAAAATATATCGGAGGCAGTGCCATAACAAATGACACCTCTACGATATTCTTATACAACCGCTGTGTAACGAAAATGATCAATGCGAGATCTATTCCATAAAGCAGGATTCCCAAAAGCATCAGGCCATATCGGTTCCAAAAACTAGTCTTCCCTTCCATGATAACCTCTTTCTATGTTTTTTTGAGTTTAATATTGAATTAATAGATTTAAAACTTTATTCTCAGAAATGGGCGCTTGAGCTATAATCCGTCCTGTTGTCGGACTGATCAGAATTCCAAGCTTTTCCCCTTGCCGAATCGCTGTATAAACGTATAAATCTGTTTTCTTCTCTTGTTCACTCATTTCCGGTACAGGATCAGAAAAGACCCAACTGATACTAATGGGCGAAGTATTCGTATGATATTCAATCTCGGTATATCCCATTCGTATTAAAACTTCTTCAGCTTTATCAACAGTTCTTAAATTAGTTATAAGCGGAAAAGTAACAGTCATAATGAGTTCTGTCATCAATATACATAGAGCGCACACTGACAGACGCTTACCCCTGTTCAAAATCTGATTTATAGAGCTATAATAATAGATCCCATATCCTACGGCAAAAGAAATAAAATACAGATAGGAAAGATCATACGGGATTAACAAAATAAGCACTCCAAAACATAAATGTCCGACTGCTAAAACCCTTCCAAATTTCTCATTCTTCATCCAAGCTTGAGATTTTTCTTTACTAAAAAATAACCAAATGAGAAAAAGGATCGGGCCAATTAAGAAAATCGAATTAAATTCAATAATTTCTTTATACATACGATGAGAATAATTCCATAAAAGACCTAATTCCAAAACATACAACAAAATAATAAGAACTATCAGAATGTACTTCTTCCATTCTTTTCCTTTCATTTTATATCCCCCATCTCGTTTTTACTTATTTTAGCATTAAAAACATAATTTCCGGACTTTCTTTCAAAGCTTTCTCCACAATAATTTCACCGGTATGGGGACTAACAATCAATCCAATATTCTTACCATTTTCAAAGGTGATAAAACCATAGTAATTAAGGACTCGTTCCTTCGAAGTCAATTCACTGATTTCATCCTCAAAGAAAACTTCTGCTTTTGTATAATTGACTGTATTTACAAAGCGGACTTCAGATTGCCTTTGATTTTTTAGTTGTTGAGTAACTTCACATATACTTTTAATTCCGTGTATGGAAGGAAAGAAGAGAAAATAAACTAAAGTAAACAAATTGACAAAGCATAAAAGCTTTTCGCGCTGATTTTTCTTGAACGGAAATATTTTTTCAATTCCAGCAAAGACAACAACACCCAGACCGCTGGCAAGCATGGGCCCTCCTAAGATTTGATCAGGAAAGATATTGAGAAATAAACCTCCCAGAAGGAAATCAACAGTTAAAATAACCATGCCTTTCCATCTTTTTATTCTATAATCACTCAGACAGAAGTATTGAAAAACCAAAAGAGCAAGAGCTGGCAACCAATTTGCTCTGATAATTTTACCAATTCCTAAAGGTATTAATAATAAGTCCAACAAAACAAAGATAAATAAAGCAATGTCTAAACTTATTAATGGATAATTCCGTAAAAAACCCCTTTCTTTCATACTTTCACCTCAAATCGGCAATTCCTTATTTGTTTCTATTTTAACATGTTCCGAAAAGCCGCAAAAGCCGTGTTGCATCGACTTCATGAATAATTCATAATTAAGTTTAACGCCTGCATTTACGGTTTCCAACTTATAGCTTATAATAAGACCAAAATCTGAAACATTGGGGGAATGAAAATGACATTTTATTTTCGCTGGGCAAAGATGGAGGATGCACAATCGCTCGCAGATATATATCGGCCATATATTGAAGAAACGGCGATCACCTTTGAAACAGAAGCGCCGGATGCCGAGGAGTTTCGTCGACGGATTGCGGAAGTGACGGCGCTGAATCCCTGGATCGTAATGACCGATGAAAATCAGACGATCCTTGGCTATGGCTATTATCATCCATTCCGGACACGTGCCGCCTATCAATGGTGGACTGAAGTTTCAATTTATCTGCGGGCGGATCAGCGCGGCCGGGGTTTGGGGACGCAGCTGTTGAGTAAACTGGAGCAGCTGGCCCGAATTCAGGGCTACTACACTCTGGTTTCCGTCGTCACCTGCCCCAATCCCGCCAGCGAGCATCTGCATCAAAAAGCCGGTTTTCAACCGATGGGCTGTCTAAAACAAGCCGGATACAAGCTCGGCAGCTGGTATGACGTGGTGGAATGGGGAAAAACGCTGCGCACTCCGGATAAAGATCCGCAGCCGATCCTGCCTTTTCCGCTATGTGCTGATAAACTTGAAAATCTGCTTTAAAAACGCAATAAGATCCGGACACCCGGATCTCTATTTTTTTTCGCCGATCGTCTGAATCAGCTCCTGTTTGATTTCTTCCGCCGTTTGGGCGCGAGGTTTCCGTCCCAGAATATACGCAAAGCTATCGCGCCATTCCTGATCGCTGTAATTGTCTGCGGCAAGCTGAAGAACAACATTCCTCAATGGGTAATGATAGGGCTGCGTATGCAGATCGGACAGATAAGGACACTCGCATTGATTTGCCAGAAGCTCTAGTAAACTTGGTTTCGGCATTGTTTTCTGCCCCCCTTTTGTCAATTAAATCAGACTTTTTGTGACATTCAGAATATAATAAATTTACAAGTGAAACCAGCTGATTTTCAGGCTGTTTCGGGATGGAATGATCAGTAATAAAAAGTCTACTTTTTTAGATGGCAGGCTGAAAACTAAGCCTGACGCTTGCACCACCGCAGAAAGGTTTCGTGCGAAACGCCAAGCTGGGAAGCGGCCTGCCGTGATGAAATTTCGTTGTTTTTCCACTGTTGCTTGAGCTCGGTAAATTGATCGGGAACTGGAATTTTGGGTCTTCCGAATTGGACGCCTTTGCGCTTCGCGGCTTGAATGCCTTCTTTCTGCCGCTGGCGGATATTCTCACGCTCCGTCTGCGCGACATAGCTCAGCAGCTGCAGCACCAGATCGGCGATCAAGGTGCCGGTCAGGTCTTTTCCCTCCCGGGTGTCCAGCAGCGCCATATCCAGAACGACGATATCAATCCCTTTTTCCTTGGTCAGATACCGCCACTGCTGGATAATTTCTTCATAGTTGCGGCCCAGGCGGTCGATACTTTTAATCACAAGCAGATCGCCTTTTTTCATCTTGCGGATAAGCCGCCGGTAACGTGGCCGGTTGAAATCTTTTCCGCTCTGCTTTTCAACGACGATGTTTTTCTCAGGTACCGGGAACTCCAACATCGCAATCATCTGCCGGTCTTCGTTTTGATCCTTTGTCGATACGCGTACGTAGCCATAGATTTGGCATGTCATGATCTTTCCTCCTTTTTCAATTCTATATAAAACCCTATACAAAACGCAATTATACGCCAAAGGTAAAATTTTCCAGCATATTTAAGAAATAGGGTAGAGGGAAAATAAATTTCGCCCCTCCCATTGCACCGTACGTACGGATCTCGTATACGGCGCTACATATGTATTGCTGTCACGAATAACTTAGATAGTACTCTAAAGGATTGACTAAGCCTTGTCTTTCCTTTTTCTTTATGGCTAGTATTCTGGGATTTAAGATGTAGTTTACCACATTCATTCCACATCTTCGATACCATCCTAGTCTTGAATTTGCTACTTTAAATATGTCTTCCTCTGTAAAGGAAAAATTTTGCAGTTTATTCAGTCTTTGCAGATTTATATAAATCCGTTTCGGTATCTTCCATTGCTTAATAATAACCACTCTTATTTTGTGTCTTAACCATTGTCCGAATTTATCCAAGAATTGTTTCATACTTCCGATACGGAAATAGTTTATCCATCCTCGTATAATTTGGTTTATTCTTTTAAATGTCTCTGCTAATGGTCTTGCTACTGCGTGTTTCCGTTTTAGTATTTCTTTGATTTTCATGCATAACTTCGCTTTCCTGTTATCGCTTGGCCTACACTTCCATCCCATACTTCCTTTCCAGAACGTAAAACCTAGAAAATTACTTTTCGTCGGTCTTACGATTTTGGTCTTTGTCGCACTCACTTTTAAGAATAGTTTTCTTTCTAGCCACCATGTGATTGATTTCATTACTCTTTCTGCTGCCATTTCGCTCTTTACGAAGATGTTACCATCATCAGCGTACCTCACAAAGCGCAGCCCTCTCTCTTCAAGTTCTTTATCAAGCTTATCTAAATATATATTTGATAGTACTGGACTGAGTGGTCCTCCTTGTGGTACTCCTGCTTCATTTGGACTTACTAGTCCATCTTCCATAACTCCTGCTTTTAAGAACGAACGTATCAGATGCAGTATTTCTCTTTCATTCACATGTTCTCTAAGTATTGAGATTAACTTGTCATGATGTACTGTATCGAAATATTTTTCTATATCTATGTCAATAACCCATTCGTATCCTTCGTTTAGATATTCTAATACTTGTTCCATCGCATTATGTGCACTTCTATTGGGGCGAAACCCATAACTGTTTTCACTGAAATGTGGTTCATATATTTCGCTCAGTATCTGCGCTAATGCTTGTTGTATTACTCTATCTGTTACTGTCGGTATACCTAGCGGTCTTTGCTTTCCATCTGCTTTTGGTATATAGACTCTCCTTACTGGCTTTGGTTTATATTTCATATTCATGATTGCGGTTATAATTTCCTCTCCATGTATTTCAAAATATTTGTCAATTTCTTCCACCATCATGTTATCAACACCCGGTGCGCCTTTGTTACTCTTGACTTTCTTTATCGCCAGTTCCATATTTCTTTTACTTAGCATCTTTTCTATCAATCTCATTCGCTGTTCCTCCTCTACTCGTAGATTTATCCAAGACCATCCCCACTACTTTCCTCATCAATGATTACGATTCATTGTTTCAGAGTATCCTCATTTTCGGATTGCTTGAACATTTTCTCATAGTGATTCACACTATACATACATTAAGTCCTTCGTTATCTAGGCTGGATAACTAATATGACCTCAGCTGACTTCTTGTGATAAACCTTTTTCGACCGATGCTACCATCCCTGATTTTAAAGTTTATTGGACTTCATCGTTCACAAGACCTCCCGGGGTAAGACATACATCTCTTTCCTATCTTCACAAGTTCCTGATTTACTGTCTTGGTTTTACGTTTACCTTTTGGACTTTGGTTTGTTTCGCAACCTTATCCACCATTTAGCCTCATCAGGTTTCTGTTCGTAACCTCGAAGATTTTGCTACACCACTTCCTTCACCCTTAACATCACTGCTAACGACTTGTGGTTCACTACACTTGGCGGTAAATACCCGTGGTTGGATTTTCACCAACTAGATGTATGCCATGCCCGGCACACAAAATTAAAACACAGATTTCTCTGTGTTTTAAATAAATGTAATAATTATTTTAACAATTATTCTCCAGATATTGCGAGTTGATCGACAAGCAGGGATCCACAGCACACGCTGTTCAAATCCTGACGGCCGTCATGGCCTAAGGCAAGAATTGAATTCATCATTTCAAGATAGTTCCCCGCAATCGTGATCAAATGAACCGGATAGGCCAGCTTGCCCTGTTCGATTTTAAAACCGCTGGCCTGCAATGAGAAATCACTCGTCAGCGGGTTCAGTCCCGCGTGCAGACCTTGTAAGTCGGTAATCAGCACGCCGTCCTCGATCTGCGTGATCATTTCATCCAGGGATAAATCCCCCGGTTTTACAAGCAGGTTGGTCGGCGAAACCTGAACCGGAGCGCTGCAGCCGTTTTTAAACCCGTTGCCCGTCGAAGTCCGGCTGCCTTTCAGCGCGCTCTTGCGGTCATATAAAGCTTCCTTGAATACACCGTTTTCGACGATCACTGTGCGCTGGGTCGGCACGCCTTCATCATCGAAATCACAGCTGGAAAAGCCATCGGGCAACTGCGGTTCGTCAACGATAGTGATCAGCGGACTCATGATGTTCTCACCCTGCCGGTCTTTCAGAATGGATAAATCCTTTTGAATCTGGTCAGCGCTGAACATTGCCCATAAGGAAGCCAACAGATCCGTCGCGACGTCATAACGTAAAATTGTCCGGTACCTGCCGGAAGGAATCCGCACAGCGTCCAGCTTGTTCACCGCTTCCCGAACCGCTTCCTCAACGAATTCAGCCGCTTTATCCTCATCCAAATCCTTGATCGCACGCCAGCTGAAGCCGTTGGTCTGTTCTTTCCCATTGGAAGCGATGCCGCTCAGCGTGATCAAGCCCAGCGTCGAGCGCCGCATCGCCTTCAGCCCCTGTGTATTGGCCAGCGTCGTTAAGGACTCCGTTTCCTGATAACCGCAGGCCGATACCCGCAGGATTCGCGAATCCTGCTTCAGGGCCGCAGCTTCCACCTTTTTCATGAATTCGATCTTCTCGCTCACGGTTCGGCGGGCGAGTGTATCATCGCCGCGGTCGTCGTTCATCGGCGTCTGTCCCGGCGTTAACAACACAGTGTCTTCTGTTTCCAAAGCGTCGGCCAGCTGGCGGCATTGAATCGCCAAGGCCCGCAATGACGCTTCATCGGTTTTCTCCGTATAGGCGCTGGCGCAGCGGCCCTGACGCGTCCCCCGCAGCGAGAGACCATTTTTATCCGAAACGACAAACTGGCGCGGCTGCCCGTCCAGAATGTCAAAGCGCAGCGTCCGGGTCTGACTCTGATAGACCTCCGCTTCTTCCAGGCCTTCTTCTTTTGCGTAGCTTAAAATTGTTTCCGCGATCATTTCAATTTTCCTCCTTTGCCGCCGACCGTCATGTGCGTAACGCGGATCGTCGGCTGGCCGACATCCGTCGGAATCGAACCGCTCTTGGAACCGCACATCCCCTGCTCGCGCGAACCGTTGTCCGCAATCTTATCAATTCTGAACAGAATTTCCGCGCCGTTGCCAATCAGGGTCGCGCCCCGCACCGGTTCAGCCAGCTTGCCGTCGCGGATCATATAGGCTTCCAGGACCGCGAAGTTGAAATCACCGGTGACCGGATTCACGGATCCGCCGCCTAAACGCTTGGCATACAACCCTAACGGCGTATCGGCGATAATTTCCTCAAACGTCGACGTGCCGTTCAACAAGAAGGTATTGGTCATCCGCGACGTCGGTTCAAAGGTGTAATCCTGACGGCGCGCGGAGCCGGTCGCTTCCATACCCATCCGCCGGGCATTCAGCGGATCGATCAAATAGCCCTTCAGCACGCCGTTTTCGATCAACAGATTGCGGCGGGTGGCCTGGCCTTCATCGTCGATATTGTTGGAACCCCAGGCATGCGGAATCGTTCCGTCGTCAACGGCGTTGACCAGCTCGCTGGCCACCTTTTGACCCAGCTTGCCGCAGAAGACAGAATTGCCGTAAGCAACGCTGGTGGCTTCTAAGGAATGGCCGCAGGCTTCATGGAAGATGACGCCGCCAAAACCGTTGTCGATCACGACGGTCATTTCCCCGCTCGGGCATTCGTCGGCGTTCAGCATCACCTTGGCCGTGCGGGCAGCGTCCCGTGCCATCGCTTCGACGTCGATCTGATCATAGAATTCATAGCCGGCATGCGCGCCCGGTGCTTTCGCAGAATTCTGCATCCGGTCGCCGTCCATCGCGACCGCCTGCATGCGCAGCCGCGTCCGCTGGCGGTTATCGCGCACCAGCCTGCCGTCGCTGGAGGCGATGATGACGGTCTGGTCTTCATCAGCCAGATTGACTATCGCTTTTTTGATCACCGGATCGTAGTTCAGCAGCGCGTCGTTGGCCCGCTGCATCAAAGCCCGGCGCTGGGCTAACGTCACGCTTTGCACGGGAATTTCCGGGGCGTGCTGATCCTGAATAATTTGTTCCTGAATCGCCGGACATTCCGCCTCACGTTTGCGGCCGATCGCCGCGGTCAGCTGATCGATCACCGTGAGGATCTTTTCCTCCTCCTGCTCGTTGGTATAGCCGTACACCGTGCGCAGCCCGTCAAAGATCCTAATCGACAGCCCCCAGCGTAATCCGCTGTTGGCCGCCTCCAGTTTCCCGTTGAGCATCGAAGCGCTGCACGTCCACTTTTCTTCCTCAAACAGCTCCGCGAAATCGCCGCCCCGCGCCAATGCCCGGTCGAGATACCGCTGCGCTTTTTTTGTGTCTAAAAACATGATTTCTCCCTTCCTTTCCTTGTTTTTCATGAATTATTCACGATGGATAACTTGTTTTTCTGTGTGAATGTTGCTATGATGGGACTTGTAGTTTTTCAAAAGGAGTGATTTCATTGGAAAAACCCATTGGATCCCGGTTGAATTTTACTGATTCCGAAGAAGCGCTGGTCAGCGAATTCATGGAATTGGTACAGGATATACTGCATATCGACGACGTTCAGGAGCTGCGCGATTATGTCCAGCATTGCAAGACCACGCGCCTGCAGCACTGCGTCAACGTCGCTTATTATACATTTTTAATCAGCCGCCGGCTGAACCTGAACGTCCGCAGCGCCACCCGCGGCGCGCTGCTGCGCGACTTTTATCTGTATGACTGGAAGAATAACGAGCAGCCGATCGAAGGCCGTCACAGCGTCGTGCATCCGCAGGTCGCGCTGGCGATGGCCCGGCAATACACCGCGGTGGATCCGATCATGGAAGATTGTATTCTCAACCACATGTGGCCGATGTCCCGCCAGCGTCCGCAGACAAAGGAAGGCTGGGTCGTCCAGGGGGTGGATAAGCTGTGCGCCGCCATGGAAATGGGCACGCAGTCAGCCCGCCGCCTCAGTCCGGTCAAGCTGAAAGCACTGATGGTCTCGGCGATTGCCGCCCGGTATTAAACCGGTCCGGATCGTTGCGATAGCCTTTCCTTGAAACACGCCTTTGCCGGCGTGTTTTTTTTGCGGCATTGCCGCGCCTGCCGCCTCGCTCTCTTTTTGTCTGAATCACGAAAGCAAGCAAAGGCTTACCGCAGCGGGCAAGCCTTGTTTGTTTATTCGTTACGCCTGATAAACGATCTTGCCGTCGATGATCGTGCAGAGGTTGCGCGCATCGGTATCAACTGCCGGCATACCGTCAAAAATCAGCACGTCGCCGTCTTTGCCCGCTTCTAACGAACCGACCCAGTCGTCGCAGCCGATGATCTTTGCGGCGTTGATCGTAATCATCGCCAGCGCACGCAGCTCATCCAGACCGGTACGCACCGCTTCGCCGGCCTGCGTGATGATCATATACGGAACAAAGCACGGGCCGTCCGTCATGATTGCGCAGCAGACGCCCCGCCGGTCCAGCTCAGCCAGACAGTCGATATCAACCTTGCAGCCCTCGCCGCCAAACAGCGGCGCACCCAGCGGACCGTAAATCACGCCGCGGACATGCTTGCTCGAAGCGATCTCATCATAGAAATCGCTGGACCCTAACGCATGATCAAGCGTCACGTCGAAATCAAATTCATCCGCCAGCTGCAGCAATGACATCATGTCGTGCTGATAACAATGCACCTTGAGCGGAATTTTCTTTTCCAGAACCAGCAGTCCGTTTTCCATCCCCTGATCGAACTTCGGCATTTTCTCCGGATCACTTACACCCAGAACTTTTTTCGCCTGATAGTCCTTTACTTTGAGGAAGTAATCGCGAAACAGATCCGCCACGCCTAAACGCGACATCGGCAGCGCTGTGCGCGGTCCGTAAACGCCCTTCGGGTTCACGCCCATCGCCGCTTTCAGCGCGATCGGATTGCGCAGCGTCCGGCTGGCCAGCGACGTCCCCGCTGATTTGACGGCGCACGCTAAGCCGCAGATCACGTTGCCGCTGCCCGGCGTAATCGCGCTGGTCGTAATTCCGGCCTTTGCAGATTCCATAAAGGAACGGTCAAGCGGATTGATGCCGTCGTAAGCCTGAATTTCCGGCGTCTGCGGTTTGGTCAGTTCATTGAGATCCTGTGCTCCGGTATCCGTATCGAAGCCGCCGATATGCGAATGCGCGTCGACCAGCCCCGGCATGACGATTTTACCGCTCGCATCCAGAATTTCTGCCCCGGGGGCTTCCAGATTCGCGGCCACCTCGATGATTTTGCCATCGTCGCCGATCAGCACGTCGGCCTGTTCCAGAACGCCCTGCGGCCCCATCGTCAGGACTTTGCCATTTTTTATAAGAAGCATTTCATCGCATCTCCTTTCCGATACAGAATTTCACCGTTGGCGATCGTCATTTCCACGGCGCCCTTGTAGCTGGTGATCGGATTGGCGCTCCACAAGACGAGATCGGCGCGCTTGCCTTCTTCCAACGAACCGGTCAGCTGTTCGATCCCCAAGAGCTTCGCCGCGTTGTAGGTCAGCATCGTCAGCACGGTTTCGCTGTCATGAATCGCTTTCTGCATTTCCAACGCCGACCACAACAGATCCTCGCGGCCGCCAAAACCATTATCCGCCGCGCTGAACGCCACCGTCGCGCCCTGCTTCGCCAGCTGGGCAATTCCCACGTAATCGGTATTGCGCGTATATTTGTTGAAACCGTTAGCGGGATTGGCAACGATCAAACCGCAGCGCTTTTCCGCCAGCTCCTGCAATGAACCATCGACGCCGAAGCCGCCGCAGAACACAAGATCGAGGTCATAATCCGCGACTGCCCGCAGCACCGAACGGATTTCCGCCGGCGTGTTGCAGCTGACAAACAGCGGCATCTGCTTATCGACGACCTGTTTCAAGGCCGCCAGCTTTTCATCGCGTTCAACCTTATCTTCTTCCGGATGGTAATCCTTCGCGGCCGCCAGTTTTTCTTTCAGCATCGCAAAAATCCCCATTTTGGTCATCGGCGCGAGATTGCGGGAACCGTAAGCTTCCTTCACCGCCTCTGTGACCGAAGCTTTCATGCCGACCTTTTCCCGGATCAACATTTTCATCGGATTGACGCCGTGCACCTCAAAAGCCGCCATCTGACCGCCGAACACATTGTTGTTGGACGGCGCGACGCCGACCGCGGTGATGCCGAAGGCGTAGATCTGCTGCCGGGTAATTCCCCGGCCGTTAAAGGCATATTTGACGTCCAGCTGCGGCGTAAACACGTCGGAGCGTTCATCGTTGTCGTTGGCGTTGCCGCGGATTTCCCGGCCCGGGCCAAGAATTCCCCAATCGCTCAGCGGATCAATAAAGCCTGGAAACACATGCATCCCGGCAGCGTCAATCACGTCTGCGCCGGAGGCTTCCAGATGTTCGCCGATTTTGACGATCTTTCCGCCGTCAATCAACAGATCCGTGGTGCTTACCTGTCCCCGGCCGTTATGAACACAGCCGTTTTTTAATAAAATCATCGAATTCATCATCCTTTCCCTGATGTCCATTATACTGGTTTCCTGCGCCGGCTTCCAGAGGTTTCCGGTTCAGAATACGCAAAGTCGTCAAAAATGAGGTTCCCCGCGATGTAGATCCGCTGAAAAAATAGGGTAGAGGGAAAATAAATTTCGCCCCTCCCATTGCACCGTACGTACGGATCTCGTATACGGCGCTACATATGTATTGCTGTCACGAATAACTTAGATAGTACTCTAAAGGATTGACTAAGCCTTGTCTTTCCTTTTTCTTTATGGCTAGTATTCTGGGATTTAAGATGTAGTTTACCACATTCATTCCACATCTTCGATACCATCCTAGTCTTGAATTTGCTACTTTAAATATGTCTTCCTCTGTAAAGGAAAAATTTTGCAGTTTATTCAGTCTTTGCAGATTTATATAAATCCGTTTCGGTATCTTCCATTGCTTAATAATAACCACTCTTATTTTGTGTCTTAACCATTGTCCGAATTTATCCAAGAATTGTTTCATACTTCCGATACGGAAATAGTTTATCCATCCTCGTATAATTTGGTTTATTCTTTTAAATGTCTCTGCTAATGGTCTTGCTACTGCGTGTTTCCGTTTTAGTATTTCTTTGATTTTCATGCATAACTTCGCTTTCCTGTTATCGCTTGGCCTACACTTCCATCCCATACTTCCTTTCCAGAACGTAAAACCTAGAAAATTACTTTTCGTCGGTCTTACGATTTTGGTCTTTGTCGCACTCACTTTTAAGAATAGTTTTCTTTCTAGCCACCATGTGATTGATTTCATTACTCTTTCTGCTGCCATTTCGCTCTTTACGAAGATGTTACCATCATCAGCGTACCTCACAAAGCGCAGCCCTCTCTCTTCAAGTTCTTTATCAAGCTTATCTAAATATATATTTGATAGTACTGGACTGAGTGGTCCTCCTTGTGGTACTCCTGCTTCATTTGGACTTACTAGTCCATCTTCCATAACTCCTGCTTTTAAGAACGAACGTATCAGATGCAGTATTTCTCTTTCATTCACATGTTCTCTAAGTATTGAGATTAACTTGTCATGATGTACTGTATCGAAATATTTTTCTATATCTATGTCAATAACCCATTCGTATCCTTCGTTTAGATATTCTAATACTTGTTCCATCGCATTATGTGCACTTCTATTGGGGCGAAACCCATAACTGTTTTCACTGAAATGTGGTTCATATATTTCGCTCAGTATCTGCGCTAATGCTTGTTGTATTACTCTATCTGTTACTGTCGGTATACCTAGCGGTCTTTGCTTTCCATCTGCTTTTGGTATATAGACTCTCCTTACTGGCTTTGGTTTATATTTCATATTCATGATTGCGGTTATAATTTCCTCTCCATGTATTTCAAAATATTTGTCAATTTCTTCCACCATCATGTTATCAACACCCGGTGCGCCTTTGTTACTCTTGACTTTCTTTATCGCCAGTTCCATATTTCTTTTACTTAGCATCTTTTCTATCAATCTCATTCGCTGTTCCTCCTCTACTCGTAGATTTATCCAAGACCATCCCCACTACTTTCCTCATCAATGATTACGATTCATTGTTTCAGAGTATCCTCATTTTCGGATTGCTTGAACATTTTCTCATAGTGATTCACACTATACATACATTAAGTCCTTCGTTATCTAGGCTGGATAACTAATATGACCTCAGCTGACTTCTTGTGATAAACCTTTTTCGACCGATGCTACCATCCCTGATTTTAAAGTTTATTGGACTTCATCGTTCACAAGACCTCCCGGGGTAAGACATACATCTCTTTCCTATCTTCACAAGTTCCTGATTTACTGTCTTGGTTTTACGTTTACCTTTTGGACTTTGGTTTGTTTCGCAACCTTATCCACCATTTAGCCTCATCAGGTTTCTGTTCGTAACCTCGAAGATTTTGCTACACCACTTCCTTCACCCTTAACATCACTGCTAACGACTTGTGGTTCACTACACTTGGCGGTAAATACCCGTGGTTGGATTTTCACCAACTAGATGTATGCCATGCCCGGCACACGGAAAAAGCCAGATCGCTTCCGGCAAATCTGGCTTTGTGAATCCGCATTCAAATCAATCCAATGACAGCCGCGGTTCACTGCGATCCGCAGACTTTTCAACCGATCACAGACCGGCCCGCCGGCGAGTTTCCACAATTCCCCACAACATCAGCACAATCGCGGCCAGTTCCATCAGGATGAACAATCCCTCCGGGAGATTCTCGATCAGGCCATGCACCGTCAGCGCGGCGGCATTCACCAATAACCCCAATGTCAGCGGCCATGCCCGCTTTTCACATTTGCCCATGCGGATCACCTCTAAATCCGGCGGCTGTAATAGAGCTTACAGCCAATCATCACGACAAGGACGGCGATCAACACTGCCAACAATGTGAAGAATACCGTGGCATTGAACATTCCGCTTAATAACAGAGCGAAATATTCCAGGCCGATCAGAATCAATAACGCCGAGGAACTTGTCTTCATCGCGATCAACGTCTGGCGTTCATCCTGCTCTTGAATCCGGGTCTTCTTCTGTAATTCCGGATCCTTCAGCAATTTTCTTACCTTCACCCAGAACAGGGCGGAGAATAACATTAAGCCGATACCGGTTCCTGTATAAACACCCTTGAGAAAATCCGCGAAGGCAAGATCCGCTTCCGGCTTCCACAAGTTCACGATCACCAAAACAACCAATCCCAAAACGATCCCCAGAACGGAAAGATTCCGACGGGCTTTTAATGTTTTTTCATAATCCACGCCGCTGGCCAGCGCATGACTTAAAACTTTAACCAACATTTCATTCATCCTCCTCAAATAAAAAGACTTCTTCGATCGTCAGGTCAAAATACCGGGCGATTTTGTGCGCCAACATCAGCGAGGCGTTGTATTTTCCGTTTTCCAGCGAAATGATCGTCTGGCGGGTAACCTCGACCGCATCGGCCAGTTCACTTTGCGATAAGCGGCGCTGTTTGCGCAGCTCCTGAACTCGATTCTTCAACTTGATCACACTCCATAGTATAGCTAGCTTTACATTTTTAGTATAGTCAACTTTACATATTCTGTCAAGCGAACTTTACACTTTTCTGATAGCTCTTAAATGAGAGAAACGAAAGTGAAGCGAAATCATTCCGATTTCTTGATTTCTTCTTTATCTGTTGTCCAAAGCGAAGCCCAGCCGAACCGCAGGGGCACAGGATTCTCTCCGACAATCTTCTCTTTTCAGCCCAGCGCAAGTACTAAAAAAGGGCATTGCTGCCCTTCGGTGTTGATTTCATCCAATCTTCTTTGATTCTGCGTGCCGTTTTCAAGTTTTTTCCCCGTTATCCAGACAGCCTCTCACTGTGAGTATGCCCGGATTTACCCTCCATGAATTATCCATTTGATGAATCCGATTTATTTTCCACAGCCGTTTCCCAATGATTCAGCTGCCAGGTTAAAACGCTGCTGAGAATCAGGCCGGCCAGCGGCAGGATCAGCTGTGCCAGCGTAAACGGATTCGGCCGGTCATGAATTCCGTAATCATCGTACAATGCGACGTCAAAACCGATGTTGCAATCGTTGACAATCAACATCATGAGAAACAACACCGTAGCGGCAGAGCCGAGCCAACGCATGACCGTCATTTTTTTCATGGAGTTCCTCCCGCCGGCTTTACATCTGTTTCAGAATGACGGAAAGCTTCGGCATCAGCTGCTGCTTCCGGGAAATGATCTCATGATCATAACCGGAATTGTCGTCGAATTTCGTATCAATGATTTCGTTCATCACATAGGAAAGCGGACCGCTGTAAACAAACATCGTGCCTTCCGCCATGATATGCGAAAACATCATAACCATTAAATCAAACTGCTTGGCAGTCTGTTCCTTTTCCAGCTGCTGACGGAAAGCCGGCAGAATTGCCTGGATATCTTCAATATTCTTATAGTTGGTCTGACCGATCGCAATCTTGTATTTTCCCATATCGTAGGTCTTCAAGTCGCGGTTAAGGATCTGCGTCGGCGTCGATTCCTTCAAGGCCACCGAGGCGCTCAGCATTTCATCAGCGTAATGATCAAGATCCACCCCGGCGATCTCCGCCAGCCCGTAAGCGACATCCTTATCCAGCCGGGTTGTGGTTGCGGATTTAAAATGCAGCGTATCGGAGATGATCGCGCTCATCATAATTCCGGCCATCTGCGCCGACGGGATGATGCCGTTTTCCTTATACAGCTGCGCGATGATCGTACAGGTACAGCCGCAGCGCTGATTGCGGTAAAAAATCGGATAGGAGGTTTCAATATTGCCAATGTGATGGTGATCAATAATTTCCTCGATCTCCGCGTCGTCAATGTTGTTGATCGCCTGATTTTTAGCCGAGTGATCGACCAGAATAAACTTCTTGCGGCGATAGTTCAGCAGGTGATAGCGGGAAACCGCGCCGACCGCTTTGCCTTCGATATCCAGCACCGGATAGCTGCGGTAGCGGGTGTTCGCCATTTTCTTCGCAACGTCGTCAACATATTCGTCGTCCTGGAATGTGATTGGATTGCGGCTCATCAGGCTTTCCACCGGGAAGGCTTCGTTGATGACCTTGGCGACCTTCATCGTATCCCATGGCGTGCGGATCACCGCACAGTCCTGTTTACGCGCAAGTTCAAGATTGTCCGGGCTGATCTCCTGATTGCATGTGATGATCATGCACCGCGTGCCCATTTCCAGCAGCTGCCGCTGCTTGCGGTTGCCATCGGAGAGAATCGTGATCGAATGGCGGAAGTTCTCCTCAAACTTTGTGCCGTCGTTGAGCGTGACGATGAACACCTTGCCGTTGGTCTTGAAATTCTTCGGTTCGTAGTCGATCTCGCCGTTGATCGTTTTGGCCAGCGCGGACAGCGAAGCGGTTTTCATCAGCTTATGCATCAGCTCGTCGCTCATCATCCGCGGCGACGCCAGGTTGGACGTGGACACAATCCCGGTCAGCTTCTGCTGCTCATCCAGTACGAACAGCGATTTGTTGCGGGCCTTGAACAAAACGTCCCAAGCTTCCTTCAACGAGGTCTTGGTCGTGATCAAGGTTGGTTCGTCGATGTCGATATCGCGCAGCTGAGACCGCGCGTCTTTTAATAACAGCGGATTTTCCAATCCGAAACGTTTCAGTACATATTTGGTTTCTTCGTTGAGCGGTCCCAAGCGACACGGAATCGCATGAACGCCCAGCCGCTGCTTGAGTTCAGCGTACGCCAGGGCAGAACAAATCGAATCGGTGTCCGGATTCTTATGACCGACGATATAAACATATTGCTGCATAAATTCACCCTATCATTTTTTCCTGCGCCGTCTCGATTGAGCGGCGGTCTTCCTTATAGCGTTATTATAGCATAAAGCCGCCCTTCGCCAACCGCCGATGCTCAATTTTTTAAGCGGAAAGCGCATTTTTTTGATCCTGACCGTTGACGAAAAAGTGTGAAAAACCTAGAATGAAAGATAAATCAAAACAGAGTTGGGGGATGTGGAACACGATGATGCAGAACAATTTGGGGTGGAAACAGGGTGCAAAAGATGGGCTGCCGATCGCGCTGGGTTATCTTTCAGTGTCGTTTACCTTCGGCATGGCGGCTGCGGCGGCGGGTTTGTCCGCAGGCGAAGCGGTGATGATCTCGGCGACCAATCTCACCTCCGCCGGCCAGTTTGCCGGCTTGACTTTGATTCAGTCGCAGGCATCGTTATTCGAAATGGCGCTGACCACGCTGGTGATCAATTTACGCTATGCCCTGATGTCTCTCTCTCTGGCGCAGAAGCTGGATCCGGCGATGTCCCGTCTGCAAAAAGCCATGCTGGCGTTTGGCAATACCGATGAAATCTTCGCGGTTGCCGTCAGCCACCCAGTCGTCCAATTTCACTATATGCTGGGGCTGATCCTGACGCCTATGGCAGGCTGGGTCGGCGGCACGTTTTTAGGCTGTGCGTTCAGCGCCCTGCTTCCGGAAGCGGTGCGCGCGGCCTTCGCCGTTGCGATTTACGGGATGTTTATCGCGATCGTCGCTCCGGTTGCCCGGCAGTTAAAGTCCGTGGCCATCGTCGTGGGAATCGCCGTGGCAATGAGCGTGACGCTTCATGTCTGTCCGCTGTTCAGCTGGATTTCCGAAGGTTTTTCAATCATTCTCTCTACGCTGGCCGCGGCAGCTTTGGGCGCCTGGCTGTTCCCGGTTCAGGAGGTGCACGATCATGAATAATCCGTCGATCTTGATTTATACGCTGGTCATGGCCGGGGTCACCTATCTTCTGCGCGCAGCGCCGATTCTCATCTTTCAGAAGAAGATTGAAAATCCGTTTATCCAAAGCTTTTTGTTCTATGTTCCCTATGCCGTGCTGGCGGCGATGACCTTCCCGGCGATTTTAACAAGTACCCGCTGCTGGCCCAGTGCTGTGGCTGGGCTGGTGACAGCATTAACGCTGGGGTGGCGCGGCAAGGGGCTGCTGACCGTTGCGCTGGCGGCTTGCGCCGCGGTATATGTGGTGGAACTGATCCTTTTATAATAAAATAGAATCAAAAAACGTATACATTCAAAAAACCGCGCTGGGATCGAAAATTGAAGCGCGGTTTCATTTTGATATTTTACATTAATCCTGAACAGAAAGCCGGCATTTCACGCCATACTCGCAGCCCTCCGGTTCTTCTCGACGCCCTTTATTCCTTGAATTCCGGCGGATTTTTACGTGCGGGATCGAAATGCTGGCCATCGCCCGACAAATCGAAATAAATCCGGGAATCGGAAGTCACGCCCCAGTCTTTCTGAGAACCGCTGTCAACAATCCGGTTAAACGCCTGCCGGAACATCGTGTTGTGTGCTTCCTCACGGTTTAATAAAAAGTCGATGACCTCGCGCACGCCTTCGTCCTCAATCTGCCGGTATAAATACTGATAAACGACCTTTGCCCGCTGCTCCGCCGCGATATCGGACAATAAATCAGCAGCCAGATCGCCGGTTTCATTCACATATGCCGCTGTCCACAGAAAACCGGACGCATTAGCTAAAATCGGCGTCAAGCCGGTCAGCACATGAGCTTCCATGCCGCCGACGGTTGCTTCCTTGGCGTTGAGCTGATCGCCGTTGAGCTGATTGATCATCTCGGCGACAATTTCCATGTGGCATAATTCCTCCGCCGCAATATCGAGAAATAAATCCTTGATTTCCTTATCCTGAATCCGCAGACTCTGGGCGAAATACTGCATTGCCGCCTTCATCTCACCCTGCGGCCCGCCTAACTGTTCCTGCAGCAATGCGGCATAAGTAGGATTCGGTTTCTTGACCTTGACCGGATGCAGCAGTTTCTTCTGATGTTTAAACATGATGTTTCCTCCTTCGGTATTTTCAAGCTTTGTTCGCTGGTATTAGGATGAACAGAAATGAGGAAACTCAAACGCAAAATTCGTTAAACAATAGAAAAACCACAGTTTCAGGTTAACAACCCGTGAAACTGCGGCTTTATTTTATATTTGGGGATAAATGATCAGGCCACGACCGTCATCGTTTCCGACTTGACCGGATGCGCTTCCGGCTGTTCTGCCGGGGTTCCTACGACCAACGAACCGACGCAGAGATAGTCCTGCGGCACGCCCAGCGAGGCGGATAATCCGGCAAACTTCGGATGATTGAACACGTGGCGGCTGTAATCGATCCAGCACGTCCCCAACTGCAGCGCCTGCGCCGCCAGCATCATATTGGCAATCGCCAGCGCAGCGTCGGTTACCGGCGAATAAGCCTTTTTATCGGCGAACACGACGATTAACAACGGCGCGTTATAATAGGGATCTTCGTTCTCCGTCAATAAGGAAGCCAGCTGTTCGATCATATCCTTACGCTGGATCGCCACAAAATACCATGGCTGTTGATTCATCGCGCTCGGCGCCGCCTGCCCCGCTTTGAGAATTAAATCCAGCTGATCGCTGCTGACGGGCTGATCTGTGTACCGGCGGATACTGCGGCGGTTAAAGATCGCGTCTAAAACTTGATTTTCCATGCGTAGATCTCCCTTCGGATTTTCATCGTCGTGCTGCTTGAACAGCACGTTAATACGTCAGAATCTGCGGGCCTTCCTCGGTGATGAGGATCGTATGCTCCCATTGCGCCGACGATTTGCCGTCCTGCGTGTAAATCGTCCAGCCGTTGTAGCGGTCCATTTCCACGCGTGCGCCGCCCATGTTGATCATCGGCTCAACCGTCATCACCATCCCCGGCACCAAAAGCATCCCGGTGTTTTTCTTGCCGACGTGGGAAACAAACGGATCGTCGTGGAACTTGATACCGACGCCGTGGCCGCCCAGCTCGCGCACGACGGAATAACCGCAGCTTTCCGCATAGCTCTGCACGGCCGCGCCGATATCGCCGACAAAATGCCAGGCCTGAGCCGCCGCGATGCCGCGGTTGAGGCATTCTTTCGTTTCTTCAACCAGCCGGCGGTTTTCGTCGCTGACCTGTCCGATCATAAACATCCTTGAAGCATCGGAATAAAATCCGTTGTAAATCGTCGAAACGTCGACATTGACGATATCGCCGGACTTCAGCTTCCGCCGGTGGCTGGGAATTCCATGGCAGACCTCGTTGTTGACGGAGGTGCAGACGCTTTTCGGATAGCCCTCGTAGTTCAGCGGAGCGCAGATTGCCCCGCGCGCAGTCGTCGTCTCATCGACAATCTTGTCGATCTCCTCCGTGCTCATTCCTTCATGAATCGCCGCCGCAACGGCATCCAGCACCGCGGTATTGATCTCGGCACTGGCTTGGATCCCGGCGATTTCTGCCGGAGTGCGAATCAGGCTGTGCGGGGGAACGATGTGGCCGCGTTTTTTATAATACGCAATTTTCTGATCGAACGCCTGATGACATTCGCCATACGGACGGCCGCTGCCGCACCAGCATGGATCCTGGGGTTTAAGATGAATTCGCTTCATATTTCGCCTTCTCTCTATAAGATGATCTGATCGTTAATCACCAGCGAAAACGTCAGACCGAGTTTTTCCGCCGCTTTGCGGCACAGCAGCATGCGCTGCATAAAAATTTCAAAATAATCCATGACCGCGGAAATCTGCGTATCAATTTTTAAGTCCAGAATGATCTTCTGATGATCGGCAGTAATTTCCGTCCGCGATTGATGAACCGCATAGTTGACCCGGTCGTGAATGTCAAACGTCGCGAAGTCGCGGTTGCGCACACGCGAGCGCCGGACGTCGGTTTTATCCGCCAGGATCAACGCCGCCGCAATCGGGTTGACCGGATAAGCCGTGCTTTCGTCATGATTGCCGATCGCGCTGATGATCGTCGAGATTTCCTCCGCCTCTGCACCCAGCTTGTCCAGAATGCGGAAAGCCATGACCGCGCCGCTCTGCGCATGATCGACCCGGTTGATCACGTTGCCGATATCGTGCAGCCATCCGGCGATCTCCGCCAGCTCTGCTTCCCGCGGACTGTAGCCGAGCGTTAATAAAATTTCCCGGGCTTCCTTGGCAACCTTGCCGACATGCGCGAAGCTGTGCTCTGTGTACCCCAGTGCCGCCAACGCTTCGTCCGCCTTCTGGATATAAGTTCTGACCTGGGGATTGTTTCTGACTTGTTCAACGGTAATCATCGGCCTCGCTCCTTCCCGCGGTTTCCGCTGTTTTTACTATGGACCGGCAGCCGCGTTTTAATCCGCCTGCTGAATCAGCACGCCTTCCTCCGGCATGCAGCGGTGCGTGCTGTAAAACTGCCTGATCGCCCGGATCATCGCCGCGCTGTCTTCGATCCCGGCTGTTTCATTGCACGAATGCATGGCCAGCTGCGGTAATCCGATATCGACTGAAGCGATGCTGACCTGCGAAGTGCTGATGCTGCCGAGCGTTCCGCCGCCCTTCAAATCCGAGCGGTTGGTGAAATACTGCGTTTTGACGCCGGCCTGACGGCACAGCTCGACAAACAACGCGGAGCTGATCGCATCGGAGGTATAGCTCTGGTTGGCGTTGTATTTGATCACGATGCCCTGGTTCAAATAGACGCGGTTGGTCGGATCGGATTTCTCCGGCACATTGGGATGAACGGCGTGAGCATTATCGGCGGAAATCATCAGCGACGAGGCCAATGCCCGCTGCAGCTCCTCTTCTTTCAGCTGCACCGCGGACAAAATCCGCCGCAGCGTGTCGATCAAAAAGGCCGAGGCCGCGCCCTGACGCGTGCGGCTGCCAACTTCCTCGTTATCGAAGCAGCAGTACACGTTCAGCGACCGGCGGCTGTGTCCCTGCAGAAATCCCTGCAGCGTCGTATAGGCGCATTGCAGATCATCGAGATGCGGACTCGAAATAAACTCGTGATGCCGGCCCCAGACATAGCCTTTCTGCAGACAAGTTAAGTACAGATCAAAGCTGAGCACATCCGCCTGAGCGATCCCCAGTTCTTCCGCCAGCAGCGCTTTCATGTCAAACGGCTCGCTGCCCAGGCCGATCAGCGGAAGCATATCCTTCTGAGCGTTGTAGCTGGCGTTGGTATTGGCTTCCCGGTTCATGTGGATCGCTAAAGAAGGAATCGTCAGCAACGGCCGTTCTATATTGAGATACCGGCTGACAATCTGTTCGCCCTCGCGCACGATTACCCGGCCGGCCAGCCCCAGCGGACGGTCCATCCAGGTGCTGCAAAGCATGCCGCCGTAGCCCTCCGTGTTCAGCTTGAGATATCCGTTTTCACAAATAACGGCATTCGGCTTCAGCTTAAAGGTCGGAGCATCGCTGTGGGAAGCGACGATGTTGAAGCTCAGCTGGTCCAGCGTTTCCGGCATCTGCCATGCCAGCAGACTCGAATGATTGCGGATCGTAAAATAACGGCCGCCCGGCGTCAATGTCCAGGCTGCGCTCTCCACTTGTTCTTCATACCCGGCTTCCGCTAACCGCGCTTTCAGCTGCTCCACCGCCTGAAAGCTGGTTGGACTGGCCGCAATAAAATCAAGCATGTCTTGAATTTCTGTGTATTCCATTTTCTTCACCTCGTTCGATTTTTCGGAAATTCCCGAAAT
Source organism: Holdemania sp. Marseille-P2844 (assembly GCF_900120005.1). GTDB lineage: Bacteria > Bacillota_I > Bacilli_A > Erysipelotrichales > Erysipelotrichaceae > Holdemania. The sequence goes on along the minus strand of NZ_LT635452.1, from coordinate 250,944 downwards.
TTTCATTCCTAAAACTTAGCCGCAGAAAACTGCGTCATCTCAATTATACTCATTTTCCCCGTCAGCGACACATAAAAAACATCAATTCCCGGCGGATTTGACTGTTAAAACAACGCAAAACGGACAGAATGACTAGCAGAATCATGAAGAACGAATTCAAGGAGGAAACGACATGACCATCCAAACCACTCTGCCCCGGGTCAATGAGCTGGGGTATTATGAAATGCGGCTGGAAAGCATCGGCGGTCTGGGCGCAAATCTGTGCGGCAAGCTGCTGGGCGAGCTGGGCGCGGTGCAGCTGGGCTTAAACGCCGCCAGCTTTTCCAGCTACGGCTCGGAGAAACGCGGCTCGCCCGTCAAGGCCTTTATCCGTTACAGCGCTCCGACACAGGAGATCCGCATCAATTCACCGGTCCGCCATCCCGACTGCCTGGCATTGTTCCACGAAGCGATGGCCGGCAAGCTGCCGGTGAACGCCGGCGTGCAGCGGCATTGTCAGGTTGTCGTCAACACCGCGCTCGAGGGCGCGGCCATCCGCGAGCGGATGCAGCTGGCCGCCCGGGATATCTACTGCGTCGACGCCCTCGCACTGGCCTTGCAGTCCAAATCCCGCGTGAACATGGTCATGCTTGGCGCGATTGCGAAGGTCAGCGGCTTTATCCCGTTAGACGCTGTAAAACAGGCCGTGATCGCCACGCTGGGCACAAAAGCGCCGGATCTTTTAGGCGCCAACTTGGAAGGCGTGCAGCGCGGCTACGATGAAGTCCGGGCCTATCATTTCGATGACGACCGCTATCCCGAGATTCCCTTTGACAACGAAAGCGGCGGCTGGGGCTGGAAAACCGCGCCGATCGGCGGCGTTAACCCGATTCCCGGCAGTTCCGTCCGCAACGACCTGTCCGCCAGCCGCGAAGGCTATCTGCCTTTGTTTGAGCCGGAAAAATGCATTCACTGCGGTCTGTGCGATTCTACCTGCCCGGATATGGTGTTTCAGTTCTTCCCCGGTGAGCTGAAAGGCCGGAAAACGATGCTTAACCGCGGTCTGGACTATCGGTTCTGCAAAGGCTGCCTGCGCTGCGTCGACATCTGCCCGACCCACGCGCTGACCCGCGGTGAGGAAAAAGAACATCCGCATCCGGATTATTTTACCCCGGTGCGCGATCTGTTAACGCCAGACCTGCGGCAGACGCATACCGGTGCCAACAGCTGGGTTACCAGTGAATCGCCGAATGAAGAAATACTGGAAAAAGGAGGAACCGCGCGATGAAAAAACAGATCAGTCTGTACGAAAGCGGCAACGAGCTGGCCGCGATGGCCGCCAAACAGATCAACTATCATGTGATGGGCTATTATCCGATCACCCCGTCGACGCAGATCGCCGAAAACCTCGATCTCATGAAAGCCCAGGGACTGCATGATATTTCCCTGATCGCGGCTGAAGGCGAGCACAGCGCCGCCGGCATTTGTTACGGCGCCAGCACCGGCGGCGGGCGTGTGTTCAACGCCACCAGCGCCAACGGTCTGCTTTATGCGCTAGAGCAGCTGCCAGTTCAGTCAGGCACCCGGTTTCCGATGGTTATGAACGTTGCCTGCCGCACGGTGTCCGGACCGCTGTCGATCAAGGGCGATCACAGCGACATCATGATGATGCTGAACTGCGGCTGGATTATTCTGTTCGCCAACAGCGTGCAGATGGTCTACGATTACAACCTGATCGGACTGAAGCTGGCTGAAGCCGTCAATCTGCCGGTCGCGGTCGCTTTCGACGGTTTCTTCACCAGTCATCAGAAACGCCGCTGCATGATTTTCGCAGACGATCAGGACGTTCAGGATTACGTCGGGCCGGTCAGAAAACGCACTAACATCTTGGACACAGAACATCCGGTGACGATCGGATCCTATATGAATGAGCCGGATCTGATCAATAACAAATATCAGCTGCACGAAGCGATGGAACAGGCGCTGAATGAAATCGAACCGTTGTTTGAGGAATTTGAGGAACTGAGCGGACGGCCGCAGCATCTGGTCGAAACCTATCGGGCCGAGGACGCCGCCGTCGTGATTTTCGCGCTCGGCTCAACGTTCCACACCTTAAAAGAAGCCGTCGATCAACTGCGCAAAGAGGGCATCGAAGCGGGAGCGGCGACCCTCACGATGATCCGGCCATTTCCCAAAGCAAAGCTGATCGAGAAGATCGCGCACGCTCAGACGTTAATCATCCTGGACCGGCAGGACAGCTATGGGGCGCAGGGCGGCAATATGTCGCTGGAAATCCGGGCGGCACTGCAGGAGGCAAAGCTGGATTGCGAGGTTTATACGCGGATCTACGGTTTGGGCGGCAAGGATTTTTACTATGAAGAAGCGGTAAAGCTGGTCAAGGAATGCGTTGGACAGGATTTGCCGAAGTTCGATTATCTGCAGATCAGCGAAGGTCAGCCAGTTCAGGAGCCTGAGTATTTTAAACCGTTGTCCGCCGGCGATACCGAGCTGGGATTCACCCGCTGTGTGCTCAATGAACAAGGCCGGCCGCAGGTGCAGGGCGGACAGATCGCGGCGACGACCGCGATGCCGAAACGGCTGGCGCCCGGTCATGGAGCGTGTCCGGGATGCGGCATTCCCGTCAATGTGAACCTGTTGCTGCGAGGTATCGAAGGCCTGGTCGTTTTGTTGTTTCAGACCGGCTGCGGCATGGTCGTCACGACCTCCTATCCGAAGACTTCCTTTAAAGTTCCTTATTTGCATAATTTATTCCAAAACGGCGCGGCGACAGTCGCCGGACTGGCTGAAATGTTTCATCAACGTCAGAAGCGCGGAGAATTACCGAAAGGAGAGATCACCTTCATCATGATCAGCGGCGACGGCGGTATGGACATCGGTCTGGGTTCCGCCATCGGCGCGGCTCTGCGCAACGATGCGTTTATTTTAATGGAATATGACAACGGAGGATACATGAACACCGGCTACCAGCTCTCCTACTCGACACCGATGGGAGCACGGAGTTCTACTTCGCATATCGGCAAGACGCAGTATGGAAAAACGTTCGTCAATAAAGATACACCGCAGATCATGGCGGCCGCGGGCGCGCAGTATGTGGCTACCGTTGCCGAATCGCAGCCGGTGGATTTCTTGAAAAAGGCGGCTAAAGCACAGTATTACGCGAAGAATAAAGGCTTTGTGTATTTAAAAGCACTGTCTGCCTGTCCGCTGAACTGGGCGGATGTGCCGAGCCAGGAACGCAAGGTGATCCAGGCCGCGGTGGACTGTGGTTATTTCCCGCTGTACGAAATTGAGGAAGGTGTCACGACGATCAATTACAATCCGGAGAAAACGGGAAAACAGATTCCGGCGCTCGACTGGCTGAAAATGATGGGCCGCACGCGGCATCTGGGAAAGCCGGAGTACGCCGAGGTTGTCGATCACATCCAGAAGGAAATTGACAAGCGATGGATCCGGCTGAAGGCACGGGCGGAAAGTGAAGTGTTGTAGAAGCAAACGTTGATTTTAACTAAGGACAATGGATGTTAATCCGCGGAACGAACGCTTGATATTCGTTCAGAAAAATCAGATCGCAGGATAACCCGGCGTGCCCGTTTTTAATAAAGTTTTTAAACATCAGAAAAACGCAGAATTGCCCTGCCCCACTGTTACAAAGGGGAGAGAAAACCTGCGTTTTTTCTTTATGATTTTGATTCTATGCTATTCAATTTATTTCTGGGTCGTGCTGCCGAAGCCGCCGTTGCGCAGCTGATCCGCGTCATCGTCGACCGTAATGCCGTATTCAACAAAAATTCCCTGCATGAAGCCCTCCCCCTGCGCCAGAGAAAGCGTCTTTCCTTCACGGGAGTCGTTGATCAGCTTGCAGAAAATATGGCCTTCGTTATCGGAACCATAATAATCCGAGTCGATAATGCCGACGGTATTGTTGAACTGCAGCCGGTACTTAAATCCCAGGCCGCTGCGCGGATAGCATTTCAGCACCCAGCCGGCTGCGATTTGGACGCGGATGCCGGTTGGAATTTTAAGCGACTCGCCGGGGTTGAGACTGAAGCTTTGCGGCGCAAAGAAGTCATAGCCGGCGGAACCGAGGGTCGCCCGCTTCGGCAGTTGAATCTGATCATAAATCTGGGCCGCTTCCGCCGCCGTTGAGCCAGGAAATGTATCAAGCCAGTCCTGAATGAATTGTGTTTCACTTACTTTTTGAAATTTCGCGATTTTCTGCATGGAATTTGTTCCTTTCCTTTGGGATTCGATTCTGTTTCAAAGATCGCCTTCATTGTAAAGAAAAGGATCGGCTTTTGTCAACAGCGGCACAGACCGATCCTTATGCACTTTGAGATCCCCTTATCTCAAAGATTATTTTTGGGTTCAAACCTCACAGCGTGATTGAGATAAGGGCACGCAAAGACCCGTCCTGGCACAGAACGTATAGTTTACCAGGCTATCCGGCCACAGGACCGGATTCAGGCGCATGAACAATATTCATCGCGCCGACAAGATCCCGATGACAGCGAAAACCGCAGACACAGTGATAAAAACGTTTGTCAGGGGTGTTGAGTCTGCCGCATTGCGGACATCGTTTTGATGTATTGCGGGGGTTAACGAAAACTACGCGAAGTCCCTCGCGCCGGGCTTTGTAACGAAGGTTGTCGATCAGCCGATAGTAGGACCATTGATTTAAATCCCGCTTATCCCGGGAATGCTTGACTTCGCGTTTTCCAATTCCATGAAGTTGTTCCACGCAAAGGACGCCGACATTCTGTTCCAGCGCAAACTGAATCAACTGCGAGCTGAGAATATGACATTGCGTAATCTCCCAGCGATAAAGTCCATGATTTAATTCTTTGATTCGCTTGTAGTCTTCTTTTTTCTGCAGCTCCGTAAGCTTGGCATAAAACGCATTGCGGCGGAAGCGGGCCTCACGGCCATTACCGAAGAAACGAATTTTGCCATCGTCGGTATACGCGACCGCCGGAACTTTAATTCCCAGATCGATTCCCATTCGTTTTGTCGATAGGCTCCGTGGTTTTTCCGGAACCTTCACATTAAATTCGGCGGCCCATCCTTGTTTGCAGGGATGGATGGTCAGCTTCCCGAGTTCCATTTTCAGATAGCGCTGCTGATAGGGTTCGGCCATGATCGGCAGTTTCAGCGTGTCGCCGATGCCAAAACGGCCGCCGACTTGAATTTCGAGTTCGTTGTTCGTAATTCGGAAGTTAGGTTGATGCCAGCAGCATTGCGGAGCTTTTAGTTTAAGCTTCGGATTGTTAAACTTCTGAACATGTTTAAAAATGTCCTTCGCATCCTGAACGACCATAGCCCGGCTCCAAAACGGGATGAAGGTACAGAAATCACCGTATGAGACGTAAACCGGGTGTTTGTTCTGGATGTAGAGCTGAAGTAAGTTGTTTACTTCATTTTGGTAGGCTTTCACCATGAATGTGAGTATCCGCGACGTGTTTTCATCCGTTTTTAATAAAATGCGGCTGGTAAGATATAGGATATCCCCTCCTTGAGTGATGATCCCTACACTTATAATATTGCGCGTTTTTTGAAAAAGTCCCCTAAAAAAGTCAAAAAACTTTTAAAATTTTTTCTAAGCCTTAGAATACAGGCATAATTTAAGGTCATCCTTATTTGGAATAAAAGCGTCCGATTTGGACAATCTCAATTTTTTTATTTTTTTCAAAAAAATTTTAAAAAAAGACTTGTCAAATGTACTTCTTCATGGTAGTATATAAAAGCGCTGTGAGTTACCAAGTGAAGAAGTACTCAAGAGGCTGAAGAGGTGCCCCTGCTAAGGGCATAGGTCGCGAAAGCGGCGCGCGGGTTCAAATCCCGCCTTCTTCGCCACATTACAGTGCGCGCGCCGAAACAACGATATTGGTCTGGTGGTGTAGTGGTTAACATGCCTCCCTGTCACGGAGGAGATCGCGGGTTCAAGTCCCGTCCGGACCGCCATTATCGCAGGTGTAGTTCAATGGTAGAACGCAACCTTGCCATGGTTGACACGAGGGTTCGATTCCCTTCACCTGCTCCATTGCGATAACAATGACTTTGATTGAATGAATCAAGGTCATTTTTTTATGTCATCCGCACTCCGTTTCGCAATCCCCGTTTCAGAAGTCGCCGGGAATCTCCAGCCATTTCGTTCAGGCAAGCTTGTCCCTAACTCAATCACCCCTGCGATTTTTCCCGAATCCAGAACTTGAACCCGTGCTCACCTCCGCTTTCCCACCAGCCCATCCATTCCGACTTTCGCTCCCCATGCCGCCATTACCCGACCTCCGTCGGGCAGCCCCATCCTAACCGACTTCTGAACCGAATTTCCTTAACTTCATCAAGGAAAATGATAAATTTTCATAATCTGTCCATTTCATCAATCTAACTCAGCCTGGAACAGAAACCACTTTCCCTTCCCTTTCCAACGAAAAAGACTGACGGCTCAAGGTGTCATTTACCTTTACGCCGTCAGTTTTTAATAAATAGAAATTAGAACACCGCCCAAAATCAGTCATAGCTTTCAAGACAATACCTCGGTTATCCCCACTCCAACCCCAGGCTCACGCACAAGGCCTCGTCGATTGCCTGCAAGGTTTTTCGATCCAGGGTGCAAACCCACTGCCCCAATCGCTGTTTATCAATCGTCCGGATCTGTTCCAGCAGGACGATCGACGCCTTCTCCAAAGAATCCGCCGGCAGAATCACATGCGTGGGAATCGGCGGTTTTGTCAGCCGGCTGGAAATCGGCGCCACGATCAATGTCGGCGAAAACCGATTCCCTTTATCATTCTGGATGACCACGACCGGCCGCAATCCCCCCTGTTCACTTCCGACGCTCCCCGCCAGGTCAGCATAATACACATCCCCTCGGCGCACCATCATTATTTCATGACCGATACTTGCATGCTTTCTACAACCTGCATCATCTCCTGCGGCGTCAGATCATTGGAATATACGGAATACTCGACCTGACTGTTCGTGATCGTCAGCCGGTTTCCATCATAATAACCGACAAGTCCCAACCCTTCGATCAGATCACCGCTGACTTCCGTCACTGTCAGCTCCTGACTCGGCGCTCTTTCCGTCTGCACAACTGTGAAATCCCGCTCGCCGCTGAATTCCAGAATATGCTGCGGCTGCCCATTGACAGAAGAGACTGTGGAAGCGATTAATTTGGAATCAAAAACGGTCATCGGATACAACGGCAATTCAATCAGACCAGTATAGCCGCTCGTCGGTGTCTCAATCGAACTTTTCGGCGTCTCAAAATACCCCGCTTCAAAACCTTCATTATAGCTGACCGCTGTAAATTCCATGGTCAATGCCGGAGCGTTATTTGCGTCGTAGGCAATCAGATACAACGGTTTTGTATCCTTGTTAAACTTGATCTCCTGTCGGACAAGCTGCGCAGCGCTTGGATATTTCGCGTCCGCGCTGATCAGAATGCCGTCCTTTTCTTTTTTCGTCTGATGGTCGTTTTTCAGCACTTCCATCATCGTCTGCAATAAATACGGCTTCGGCGAGTTCATCGGCCATTCGCCTTGGAACTTAAACACCTGGTTGAGCGAAGGGGTGACAACGAAGACGCCTTCTTTATTCTTCAGAATGATCTGTTCCTGGTTCAGCGACTTATCAATCATGCTGACCTTGAAATACTCGTCTTCGCCCTCCTTCATCCATGAGGATGTAATCGCGTAGTTCTTGAATTCTTCGCCGCTGGAAATTTCCATATTTCCTTCCAGCTTGTAGCTGGTCAGCTTCTGCATGGTTTTGTCTGCCTTCTTTTCAAACGAGCTGGGCTTCAGCACAAGAAACAAGGCGACGGCCAACAAAAGGACCCCAACGATCACTGCGACTTTCTTCTTCATAATTCCACCTTTCCTTTTCAACACAAGGTATGCGCTTTTGTGTCGGTTCATGCATAAATCCATGCACGTCCGCTATCCTGTAATAGGAGGAACTGTTCATGAAGCGAATTCTTAATATCAGTCTTTTCCTGTCAATCCTCGCTTGTTTGCTTTATGGGATTGAAGGTATCTTTCAGCTGGATCTGATCGCCAGTCTGTCGCTTTACGCCCCCGGCATCGCCGTGATTTTGAAAGTGATCTTCGCCGCCTGCGGGATGATCAATATCTTATGGTTTTCCGCCGATTCCGATTAAGTCTGTCTATCCTTGATTATAAAAACCATCCATGCACAATCCCGGAGTTCTCGGTTGCCGGATAGAATCTAAAACTTGAACTTCCGCTTTGTGAGAATTCATTTTTTTACGGCCAGATGAGCGGACTTCTGTGAAAAAAGCGGAGAAGCAGAGCTGCGATCTAACCAAAAGAAAAGAGCGTTTTCTGCGCTCTGCTTCTTATTGAACTGTGAATCCCGCTTCGCGGATTGCAGTCTTGGCGGCGTATACCAAATCGTTGGAACCTTCGATCACCACCGCGCCGCTCTGCAGCGCTACCTTATATTCAACCCGGGTATCGTCCAGCGCCGCACGAATGCGGGCAGCCTGATCCTCGGTTTTCAACTCCCGGACAAAAATGATCGTCTTCATTTCCTGGCCTCCTGTTCTGCGTGTTCATTATAGCGAGTTTCCTGACGCTTGCCAAGAAAAAGGATTCAAGTTTCAGGAATTCTTCAAAGTCAGCCCGGCCGCAGCAGCAATTTGACGGGCGATTGCCGCGATCTGGCACGCCTGCAGCGGATCGGAAATCAGCCGCAGACGCCACTGATTCTCATTCTGCCCCTTTTGGATCTGATCAATCAAAATCCGTGTTTCCTGGCTGGCAGTCTGCCTGTTATCCAGCGGTTTTTCCACCGGCAGCAGCAGCGAATGGTCCGGATGTTGTAAAAGAGCGCGGAATTGACCATCTTTCAGCGAACGGCTGAGCAAGAGATCCAGGCGTGCTTCGACATAGGGAGTTCCTTCCAGCAGGCGGGGATTTCGGACGTCGATGCCGATTCCTGGCAGCAGCGTTTTCAGCTGACTTTGCAGCATCTGCGCAGTCAGCCCCGAATTGATTTTCAAATTTTCTTCCTGACGCGTGGTCTGTACCCCGATGCGGCGAACAGCCTGACATTGCATCAAAGGCTGCAGCGCGGTGGCGATCATCCAGGCTTCCGGCGCCGGGAATCGGAACTGACAGGCAGGGCCGGTTTCCAACCCCAGCTGGCAAGGCAAACTGTCGATGGATTGCCCGCTGATCACCCCTGCTTTCAAACGGTGGCTGAGCTGACCTATTCCCTCGCCATCACGGCTGGGCGGCAGAATCACAATGAGTTCTGCGCGTTCCAGAAGCATTCGGGTCAGCGGCTGGGGACGAATTTGTCCGCCTGTCAAGCTTAAAGGCGACAGTCCTTTCTGACTGCTTGCCCAATTCAGGCTGCATGGACAGCCCAGGATTTCACATTCGCCGATCAGCCGGCGGACCTGCGCCGGTTTGTCAGTCACGATTAACGTTCGGAGTCTGCGCATGGTTGAATCCACGTTCCTTTCCCAATCTGCAGCGAGGAGCCTACCCACACCCGCAGCTGATGTTCGCGCGCAAATAAAATACTCTGCCGCTGCATCACCCGCGCGCCGGCGTCGATCATCCGCAGCATCTGATCATAATCAATCTCATCCCAATGACGGGCATCAGGATAAACTTTCGGATCACGATCGTAAATACCGCTCACATCCGTCAGAATATAGACGTCTTCCAGCCCCAGTGCCTGGGCCAGCAGCATCGCCGTATAATCGCTGCCGCCCCGGCCCAGCGTCGTAATCTCATGATCGAGCGTGATTCCCTGATAACCAGGGACGATCAAACAGTCGCAATGATCGAGTTTTTCAAGCAATTTTCCGGTTGTCACCGTTAGAACCTCGGCCTCGCCATAATGATCGTTGGTGATGATCCCCAGCTCCTGCGTGCTGAGGGTATCGCTGAGGACTCCATTCTGACGGCACAGGGAATTGATGACCAGCGTACTGATCATCTCGCCGGCTGAAACCAGCCGGTCGCGCTGCTGAGGGGTCAGATATTTGGCAAGGGACATCAGCGTATCCGTCGCATAGGGATCAGGATACCGGCCCATGGCGGAGACCACGGCAATCACTTTCATTTCCGGAATCAGGCGGCGGATCAGGCGGACAGCGCGATTGCGGGCAGCTTCCTCTTTTAACGATGTCCCCCCGAATTTGATAACACAGATTTCCATAATCCAGCCCCTTTCGTCTTCAACCTAGACTATGAGGGAGAGCGGAAGACAACCGGGAGCTTGCCCAAACTGAAGTCAGAAAAAAACCGGCGGCTGCCGGTTCTTTCTGCTTTGTGATAATTGGAAAAACGTGAGATGTGCTTATTCCGCCGCTTCCAGCGCGATCTCCATCATTTTGGTGAAGGATGTCTGGCGCTGTTCATGGGTTGTCACTTCCGAAGTGACAAAGGAATCGGAGACCGTGATCAGGCATGCAGCGTTTTTGCCTAAGACATGGGCGTTGTGGAACAGCGCGAAGCTTTCCATTTCTACAGCCAGGCAATGATGAACGTCTGTCAGCTCCTTGATGTAATCGTTGCCGCCTTCGCGGTAGAAGACGTCGCTGGAGTGAATGCAGCCGACATGCAGCGGCATGCCCAGTTTTTCTGCCGCGTCTTTAATCCGCTGGTTGAGCGTTTCCGACGGATAGGTTTTATCCTGATCATAACCGCTCTGGACTTTCGCATAGCTGGATTCGCTGTAGGCGCTGTCGGCCAGCACGACATCAAAGACTTTCAAATCCGGCGAATACGCGCCGGCTGAGCCGATTCGGATAATGTTTTCGACACCATACTGGCTGAACAGCTCATAGGAATAAATGCCGATGCTCGGCATCCCCATGCCACTGCCCATGACGGAAATCGTTTTACCCTTATAGGTTCCGGTGTAGCCGAACATATTGCGGACGGCGTTGAACTGGACAGGATTTTCCAGGAATGTTTCAGCGATGAATTTGGCGCGCAGGGGATCCCCCGGCATCAGGACGGTTTTGGCGATCTGCCCTTTTTCGGCACTGTTGTGCGGTGTTGACATAGTTGAGTTCCTCCTTATTTTCCAGATGTATTATAGCATGTTTAACGGCTGGAAGCGATGGATAAGCGGCCGGGATTGTGCAGGAAATTCCGCAGAAAAAGCACAAGCATTGACAACGGGGCACTGGCCGGCTATGATCGGTTCAGAAAGAAGGCCTGTTATGAAAATTTCGATTTTCTTTGATTTTGTCTGTCCATTTTGTTATGTCGGGCTTCATTCGCTATCCCGGGCGATCGAAGGTCTGGATGTTGAATTGGATTTTCACCCTTATGAGCTGCGGCGCTTTCCAACGCCGAAGGTCGATCCGATGCATGATGAAAAGCGGCTGAAGCGGTTTGACGAAGTGTTGAAGCCGATGGCGCAGGCATTGGGAATCGAGATGAATCTGCCCTGGATCAGTCCGCATCCCTACACGACCGATGCGTTTCAAGGGTTTTATTTTGCCAGACAGGCAGGCCGGGAGCTGGATTATGTGCGGCTGACGTTTGACGTTTTCTACCGGCAGCAGAAAGATATCGGCGATCCGGCGGTGCTGCGAATGGTCATGGATGAGTTGGGACTGGACGGCGCGGCGTTTGCGCAGGCTTTAACGAACGGAACCTTCCTTGCGGAGGTCGATCGGGATTGGGAAGCGAAGCCGGCGCTGAACCTCGAAGGCATCCCGGCCTATCAAATGAATGGCGAAAAGATCCAAGGCTATCACACCCCCAAGGAATGGCGGGCGATCATTCTGGATCAGGCAGAGAAAACCATGGCGGGTCTGGTCTGCACGCCAAAGGGCTGCAATCCGGCATCACAACCGTTGGAATGATTTTCTACCTTGATCATCCGCTAAACTTTTTTAAGCCGCGATGGTGGGCGGCGATCAAGATTCTGACAGCTTTCACAGTCTGAGCAGGAAAGCTGTTTTTAACAGGATAAAAGCTGACATTTCGCTTTTCAAAAAAGACAAGACTTGTCGTCCGGTAAGTTTTTCGGCATAATAAAAACGAATTCTTTTTCGGTATTCAATTCAAAGATCTGTGCCGGTTCGCTCAAAGGAAAAAAGATTCCCGAAAGAAGCGGCAAAGCCGTCACGGAAGAAAGGAGAATTATGAGAAAAACAACGCGCAGACGTTCTGTCCGCCGATCGAAAAAAACGGCTAAAGTCACGCTGGGTTCGTTACTGGGCGCTTTGATCTTGGCGGGTCTGAGTTATTTCAGCCCCCAATGGCTGCCTGAATCTGATGCTTTAAGAAACAACACGGCGGCGACGCCCGTTCACACGCAGGTGAATTCGGCGCTGACCGTTCATTTTATCGACGTCGGTCAGGCGGATGCGATTCTGATTCAGTCCGGCGCAGAAGCGATGATCATCGACGCCGGCAACAATGCCGACGCGAAACTGGTCACCGATTATCTGCAGCAGCAGGGAATCACTCATTTAAAATATGCGATCGGCACGCATGCCCATGAAGATCATGTAGGCTCGCTGGACGCCGTCCTGTATTCCTTCGACGTGGAAACGGTCATGCTTCCTCAGCGCACGCTGGATTCGAAAACGTACAAAGACGTCATTCAGGCGATCGAAACGACGCAGACGTCGTTGATCCATCCGCAGCCGGGCGATACCTTCACCTTGGGTGAAGATCAGTTTACGATCTTGGGACCGCTTAGCGAGGAGTATTCCGAAGTCAACAATTCCTCGATTGTCCTGCGTTATGTCCATGGACAAACTTCCATTCTGTTCACCGGCGACATGCAGGCGCAGTCTGAGAAGGATGTGCTGGCCAGCTATGCCAACGTCCAGGCCGATATCCTGAAAGCTCCCCATCATGGTTCAGAGACATCTTCTACTCAAGCATTCTTGGAAGCTGTCAATCCCCGAGATGTGATCCTCTCCGTCGGCTTGAACAACGATTATGGTCTGCCTTCGGAAGATGTGCTGAAACGCTATGAAAAGATGGGATTTTCCATTTACCGCACCGATCAGCTGGGAACGATTCTGATCGAAAGCGACGGCGTCAATTATACGATTCATAACTAATACCCTCTTGCCGTCACCGCAAGGTCAACGGATTTCCCTGTGAATCAGGGATGGCAGAAAAGTGATAAAAAGAAACCAGCTTGAACTCCTGCGCTTCCATGGAAGACGCCGGTTGATCAAACTGGTTTTTCTTATTTTTCAATTTGGCTGTTTCGTCTTGAATAACATTCATCGGGATTTCAGGCTGTTCCTTACTTCAACCCCTTCTTCAGAAACGGATCGAAGATGGCTTCTGCCAGACTTTTCTAAACTAAGGAAGGACCCGTCTAACTGACCGGGGTTCAAAGGTTATTTCGTTCCTTTGGTACCTTTCGTTCCGCCGTTGTTCTTGTTTGCGCTGTAACTGGCCAACAGATTGGTTTCATAGGAGAAAATCATTTTCTCCCGCCGACGCTGGCGGTCAATCGCCTGAGATACCAGCGTATCCATTAATTGAGTAAAGCTGACGCCGACCGGCTGCCACAGATAATAGGCCAGCGAGCCTGGAATTGTATTGATTTCATTGACGTATATCATCCCGTTATCGCCATCCATCATAAAATCAATCCGGCATACGCCGCTGGCGCTCAGCACCTTGAAGGTTTCAATCGCCAGATTCCGGATTTTTTCCGTCGTCGCTTCATCGACCGGCGCCGGCACGATCCGCGCCGCACTGGCCATTCCGCCATCGCCGCTCTTGGTCCCGCACTTAGCTCCGCCTTTGGAACCGCTTTTCGTTGCGCCCTGACCTAAATATTTATCTTTAAAACTCATGATTTCATCCTGCTTGCCGACTTCCTCCAGGACGCTGGCCTGACAATCAAAGCAGCTGCCCAGAACTGAACAGTTGATCTCCCGCAGGTTCTTTACCATCTGTTCGACAACGATCTTGTTATCATATTGCCGTGCGTCTTCGACCCCGGCGATAAATTCTTCGTCATTATGCGCGATCGTGATGCCGACCGAAGAACCCAGGCAAGCTGGCTTCATGACCACCGGATAGCCTAATTCATGCACCTGAGCTAAAACCGCTTCCTGCTTGTGCGCGAATTCATGGCCATACAGCCAGAACCAAGGGCAGACCGGCAACCCGCTGTTCTGCAGAATATGCTTCATCACAACTTTATCCTGACCGACAGCAGCGCCGATCACATCGCAGCCGGCATACGGAATTTTCAGCATTTCCAGATACCCCTGAATCGTTCCATCTTCGCCGTTGGTACCATGCATGATCGGAACGATGACGTCGACCGTGCCGATCGGTTTGGTAAACAGACCTTTTTTAATCGGTTCCACAACGACTTCCTTGCCTTTTTTCACCAGCACAACCGGCGTCGCTTTCTGAATCAGCTCATCGAGATTTTTATAATTTTCAACATCCAGCAGCGCAGGCGACGAATAGAAATCACGCTGCTTTGAAATATATAAGGGAATCACTTCATAACGTTCTTTATCCAGGGCTTCAATACCCTGCAGAGCTGAAATCACGCTGACTTCATGCTCGACAGATTCACCGCCGAAAACAACTCCAACACGAATTTTCATACTTCACTCTCCTAATCTGGCCTCTCCCTACTGTATGCCGGAGATAGCTTGTCATTTCCTTTATTTGCAGGAAATCCTCGTCTATTATAGCAGATTTTCGTCAGGTTGACCTTGTATTTTAAGCTTAATCATTATAATCTATAACTAACCAACCGATAACTGTTGAAGGAAAGGACAGGATTATGATTCCTAAAGATATCTTAAAAAAGATCAAGCCCTGGATGTGGCTGTCGACGTATATTGTTTTACTGCTTTTCGCTCTCGTTCATTTTCAGGATTTAATGGGTGTACTGGGGAAAGTAATGCATCTGTTAACCCCATTATTTTACGCGATCGGCATCGCCTTTGTGCTGAATCAGCCGATGAAGGCTATTGAAAAGGGATTGATCAGACTGATCCAGGCGCTGCCGCGAAGCAAAAAGAACCCACCGCAGAAAGAACCGAAGGTCCGCGGTATTTCGATCTTCCTGACGCTGCTTCTGGCGCTGGCTGTCTTGTTTGTCTTGTCGAGTATTATTTTCCCTCAGCTAATCACGTCGATCGTACAGCTGTTCAATAACTGTGTTGTCTATGCCGGCAATATTGTGGAAAACATCAACAATTTGTTAGCCAGTCTGCATCTGGAAAACATTGAATGGGATCTGGATACGACGAAGCTGCAGGCTGCGCTGGATCAGCTGGGCTTAAGCGCTGATAAAATTTTCCAGACCGCAACCAACTGGGTCGGCGGTACCGGCATGACGGTGATCAACAACATTTCCGCGATCACCGTCGGTGTAAGCAACTGGGTAATGGGCTTCATGTTAAGTCTGTATCTGCTTTCCAGCAAAGAGAAATTCATCCGTCAGCTGAAGAAATTGATCGGCGCCCTGCTTCCCTTATCGGCGGCAAACCGCGTCTTGACATTGGGACGAAAAACGAATCAGACATTCTCCAGTTTCATTTCAGGGCAGCTGTTAGAAGCGTGTATTCTGGCGATGTTGTATTATGTTTCCATGACTTTGTTCAAGATGCCGTATGCCATGTTAATCAGCACGGTCATCGGCGTTACCAGTATCGTTCCGATGTTCGGAGCGATGTTGGGAATGGCGTTCGGCTGTGTTCTGATCTTCGCGATCAACCCGTGGATGTCCTTGTTTTTCATGGTTTATTTCCAGATCGTGCAGCAGTTTGAAAACAATTTGATTTACCCGCGGGTTGTGGGGAATTCCGTAGGTCTTCCGGGGATCTGGGTCTTGTTATCCATCGTAGTATTCGGCGGTCTGTTAGGGTTGTTCGGAATGTTGATCGCAGTTCCGGCAACGGCAGTTCTATACACCTTGTTAGGTGAATTCGTCAATGGCCGGATGCGGAAAAAGGGACAGATTTTGGATGAATCCGGATTGCTCAGTCTGGATTCAATTTCAAGTCCTAAGCAGGACTCTTCATCTTCGAACGAGAATCAATAAGCTTAAGCGCAAGGTCTTCAAAGGCCTTGCGTTTTTTGTCAATTTGAGTGCGAACATGAAGTGAACATAAAAACCCAGGGAGGTTCGCACCGTAAAAATGTGAATATTAAGGAAAATGTTGCAAGTACACTCAAGAATGTTTATGATAAGAGTGAGATAGGAAACATATGATCTTAATTCAGTTTCTTATCTGCGGTCATACCGCGCGAGCGGTATGTGGATTGAAATACCGCGGACACCGGCGACAATGAACCATATTCCGTCATACCGCGCGAGCGGTATGTGGATTGAAATTTTTAGAACCCGTTCTCTGTTCGCTTCGGCTTCTGTCATACCGCGCGAGCGGTATGTGGATTGAAATCCATCAGGACAACCGCCATCTGCCAACTCATCTGTCATACCGCGCGAGCGATATGTGGATTGAAATTACTTGTAATTCAATTATTCGGATAAAATCTGCTGTCATACCGCGCGAGCGGTATGTGGATTGAAATTTGATCCGCTCTTTCACACGCCGGATTTCTGTGGTCATACCGCGCGAGCGGTATGTGGATTGAAATACACCATGCTCGATAAAGCATGAATTCGATCATGTCATACCGCGCGAGCGGTATGTGGATTGAAATTGACAAATTCCTAATCATTGAAAAAACACCTGGGTCATACCGTGCGAGCGGTATGTGGATTGAAGTTTATTACCTATATAGGTCTACGCTATAGGTTCACGTCATATCGTGCAATCGGTACGTTGATTGAAATCTAAGACCTGTATACCTGCTGATCCACCCGTTCATACCTATCCTTGTACTCACACACTAAAAAACCTGTTTTCTGCCACCTTAAGCTGAGAAAACAGGCCTTTTTCATTTCACTCTAATCTACATCCTGATCTGTATCGTTCCAAGCTCGGATCGTACAACCATCCTGATCCGGCTCCGCAACATAAACCTGGGCTGGATGATCCTGATCACTGACCACGAAAGCAAACTTGATATTCGTACCAACACCCCAGCGCCCTTCCTTATCGACGCAAATTAAGGAAATCGCTTCAGCCCTGCCCCGTTTCCGAATTAACTTCCGCGTGAATTCTGCAACGAGCGATGAAGCCGCTCTCTGGGGATCCTGTCCCTGCTGCAGTCGGCGTACCGCCTCATAGCTCAGACACCCTTTCATGATTTCTTCACCCACGCCCGTAGCGGCCGCAGCCCCGATTTCACTATCCGCATAGAAACCACTCCCGCAGACCGGCGAATCGCCCACGCGCCCCGGCTTCTTCATGAACAGTCCCGAAGTCGATGTTCCAGCCGCCAACGTTCCCTGTCCATCCAGACAACAAACCCCAACCGTATCATGTCCTTTATAACTGGATAACGGTTCCGGCTCCGCCCGGCGCTGCTCATAAATCACCTGCGCTTCCGGAGTTAATAATTCCATCGTTTCCATGCCTGACTGAACCGCAAACTGCGATGCACCCTCGCCAACCAGAAAATTATTAAACTGCTGATCCGCACAATGCCGCGCCAGTTTAAACGCCGACGCTACCTTTTCAACACAGCCGACCGCTCCGATGGATAACGTATCACCGTTCATATAACCACCGTCCAACTGCACGACGCCCGCCTGATTCGGCAGTCCCGAATAACCGACGGAATGAAACCGCGGATCCCTTTCGACTGCGGTGATCACCGTCTCCAGCGCCTGATCGGCCGAGCCTGATTTTCGCAAATTCGCTTCCGCCAGCCGCATGCCTTCCGCCGCCATTTTCCACGTTGCGATTAAAGTCCACTTCATTGATTTTGGCTCCTTATTGATTAAACGCATCCGGCAAATCATTTTCCAATAAAATGGTATCCGTGTAGGCTGCCTTTTGATAAACAAGACCAAACGCTTCCTTCACTGTCGCGACGATATGCACATGCGCCATATCAAATCCGCAAGCCTGTAATCCCTCGACAATCGGCTCCGTCTGCCGTTTGCCCACCAGAATGACCTCATCCGCGCAATCCTTCATCTTCATGCCGAACTGCTTATTGATCTCATGCTGACGCGGACCCAGATCGATCATCCCCGGCGTGACGATAAACCGGGTGCCCGGCATTGTCTTCAGCACCTGCAAAGACATCGCAGAGCCCACCGGATTTGAATTAAACGCGTCGTCAATAAACGTATAACCATTAATCTTCTTCACTTCCAGCCGATGCTCGACATACCGCACCTGCGCCACTGCACTCTGCAGCTGTTCCCAACTGACACCCAGATGCCGGCCAACCGCCACAGCCGCCAGAATATTCGCAATGTTGTGTTCACCCAATAAACGCGTTTTAAACGGAATATCCGCACCCTCGCGCGTATGGATATCAAACGAGGATCCCTGCGGACCAAAGCTGATATTCACAGCCCGGTAATCCACGTCTTCCTGTTCGATGCCATACCAGGCGATCGGACACTTATTTTTGATATAGTAATTCCGGATCAGCTCGTTATCCTTATTCAATACACCGAAGCCCGTGACCGGCAGCTTCTCGATCATCTTCATTTTTTCCGTGACGATATTTTCCTGAGAACCAAACGTATTCAGATGCTGCGGACCGATCGAGGTTACTAAGCCGATCTGCGGCTGCACAAAATCCATCAGCTGCTCGATATCGCCGACATGATCCGCCCCCATCTCGCAAATGAACACCTCATGCGTCGGTTTCAGCTGTTCGCGGATGGTGATCGTGATTCCCATCGGCGTGTTGAACGACGCCGGCGTCGGCAGCGAATAGAACTTCTCAGAAAGAATCTGCTGAAGAATATTTTTTGAAGAGGTCTTGCCGTAGCTGCCCGTAATCCCGATCTTAATCAACCGGTCATGACTCTTCAAAATTTCCTTTGCCAGCTTCATATAGTGTTTTTTGATCAACTTCTCAAACGGACTGGTAATCCAGGCCATGGGAAAGATTAAAAGCCAGTTGATCCAGCACGCTGCGACAACCCACAACGCCCATAACGGATAATCCGTCAGCATGACCGCCGGGATCAGCCACAGGCAGTTCAGCACAAGCATGACGGCGATCTGCCGTTTAACCCGCGCGGTCACCGCCAGCGGTTTGATATAGTTTTTTTTCTTTTCCCGATATAAAGTAATCCCGCCGACAAACACCGCCAGCCACACCGTCGCGATCTTCCCCAGCCGGTAATCCGGAATCACTATGCAGCCGAGCGCCAGAACGAGAATCAGCACAGGAAACAGCCAGTGCTTCCACACTTTCAGCTGATCTTTTCCCCACTGAATATACCGCCCCGGCTCATACCGGTTCTGCTGGAACATGTGCAAAGCATGCTTCCAGGGAATCACCATCATACACAAAAGCAGTGCTGAAAACAGCACTTTCTCTAATAAATCCTGAATCTGTCTTAAAAACTCCATGTCATTCCTCCCAGTCTTCCTTTAAAAAGACATCCAGACACCGATTAAACCGGGCGCTCTGGTTGAAATACGCGAAATGATCGTCCCCTTCAAAAATTGCCAGTCCGGCATTCTTCATCTTCGCTTCCATCTGTTTCCCCATCCATAAAGGCGCTGCTTCGTCGTTTTCGCCCCAGACCAACAAGACCGGAACCGTAACGTCTTCCAGCATCCCGCTGACATCGTCGTTGACAACTTTAACAAAGGTTTCGCGCATAATGCCGGTTGCGCTGCGGTAATCGTCGGAACCGGATTTACGTTTGAAGTCTTCCAGCATCGCTTCGCTGCCGACCAGCGTGATCGCTTTTTTCGCCGCTTTGTAGCCTGCAATTTTGAGCTTGGCCTGCCAGGTTTGCTTCGGCCGGATTCCCGCCGCGCCGGTCAGCACCATCTTATGCACGGGATTCTTTACCGCGTAGTGAACGGCCACCCGACAGCCGAAGGAATGACCGATCAGAATTGGATCATGGATATCAAAGGTCCGGCAAAACGCTTCGAGAAACTCCCGATATTCCGGGACGCCCCAGGCAACCGGCGGTTCGTCGCTTTTACCGAAACCGGGAAAATCGAAATTAAAAACCCGAAAATGGGCTTTAAGATGATTGTAGATGGGTTCCATCATGATCATCCGCTGCCGCCAGCCGTGCAACAGCACTACATCGCGGCCCTGACCTTCCGTCGCAACTTCAATATTCAGTCCGTTAATTTTAATTTGCGGCATAAAAATCCTCCATTGTTTCTACTTTATTATATGCAATCTTCACAAGCTTGGAAAGTACAAAAATAATATTCAGAATAAGCAAAATAAGATATTGAAGATTTTGAGGATTCAGCGTATAATAAGGGCATGGTATAGAAAGGAGATCGAAGTCATGTTTGAGTGGGTTAAGGGCAACGCCTACACGATGTTAGTGACCTTGTATCCGAACAATTTCACGTTAAACAACGTAGCGGCTGCCTATTTTGAAGATATTCGATGGTGCTGTATCGGACTCGACCGGGAAGAACGGAAAGTTGCAATCCGCCCCGTGACCAAGCGAGAGGTAGATTTAAAGCTCATCCCGCTGGAGCAGCTGCATAAAGTATCCATGGGAAAGGGATATGCCCGCATCAGCAACAAAGCGCTGATTGAGGAAATCGCCCAGCTGACAGGCATCGAATGCAACGGGATTAAAGTTCCCGCGCAGTTTGATGAACGCGAAAAAATGCTGATTATTGATCTGAACAATCCCGTATAAGGAGGTGAGGAAAAATGTATTTCGGTTTATGGATTCTGGTATTCTTGGGGGCGCTGGTCGTTGAACTGGCGACGGCGACCAGCCTTGTCAGTATCTGGTTCTGTGTCGGAGCGTTGTTTGCCTTGGGCGCGCTGGCGTTGAATCTGGCCTTTATCTGGCAGGTCGTCATCTTCTTTGCGGCGTCGTTAGTTTGTCTGGCAGCGATCCGGCCGATGGCTTCCCAGTATTTACGAGGCAATATTGTCGCGACGAACGCCGACCGGGTGATCGGCCGACATGTCCAGCTTCTGAAAGACATTACCGGGGAAGCCTGGGGCGAACTCAAGGTGAACGGTGTGGTCTGGAACGCGATCAGCGTCGACGGGCATCCGATCAATGAGGGATCGTTAGTGGAAATCGTTGCGATCGAGGGCGCAAAACTCCTCGTGAAAAAAATAGAGGACTGAGGTTTCAGTCGAGAAAGGAAATAAATTATGAATGGGTTCTTACAAATATTAGTCTTCCTGGTCATCTTCCTGATTGCCATTGCAGTGATTTGCTACTGCGTCCGAATCGTGCCGCAGGCCAAAGCTTATGTCGTTGAGCGCCTGGGCGCTTACCACAGCACGTGGCATACTGGTCCGCATTTCATGGTACCGTTTATCGACCGCGTCGCCAACAAGGTTTCGTTAAAAGAGATCGTCAAGGATTTTGATCCGCAGCCGGTCATCACCAAGGATAACGTTACGATGCAGATCGATACGGTCGTCTACTTTCAGATTACCGATCCGAAGCTGTATACTTACGGCGTCGAACGGCCGATCAGCGCTTTGGAAAATCTGACGGCGACAACGCTGCGAAACATCATCGGTGAGCTGGAGCTGGATGAGACGCTGACTTCCCGCGATATCATCAATACGAAGATGCGCGCAATTTTGGACGAAGCAACGGATCCATGGGGCGTCAAGGTCGGCCGTGTTGAAGTCAAGAACATCATCCCGCCGCGCGACATCCAGGAATCAATGGAAAAGCAGATGCGGGCGGAACGGGAACGTCGTGAAGCGATCCTGCGTGCCGAAGGTGAAAAGAAATCGGCAATCCTGACCGCGGAAGGCGAAAAGGAATCCATGATTCTGCGCGCTACGGCGAAGAAGGAAGCCATGATCGCGGAAGCGGAAGGCCAGGCTCAGGCAACTGAACGGCTGTACGCTGCACAGGCTAAAGGTATTGAAATGATCAAGAATTCCGATCCAAGCCTGGAATTCTTAACCTTGAAGGGTTATGAAACGCTGCAGAAGATGGCGGACGGCAAGGCGACCAAGCTGATCGTCCCAAGCAACCTGCAGGATATCACCGGCACGCTGGCTTCGCTGGCGGAAGTCGTCAAACCTGTCGAAAATAAAGAATAAGACCACAAGGCGTCCGTTGGGCGCCTTTTTTTAATCTGCCGAAAGAACATCAGCTTCCCGGATTCCCGGCTTTGATCCTGACAGGATTTTCCCACGTTCTCTCCAGCCTGTTCAAGTCTGTTCAGCCTGATTTTATTTTCTCGTTTACGATCGCAATTCAGAGCTTTCTTCGTCCTTCATCCTGCTTCTTCATCCTCCACCCCCTTGGTGAAAAAACGTTAAAAAGAGGATTATCAACGACAAAAAACAGGTCGTCAACATTTCGTCCGGGACTTCTCTGTGCCGGATTCATTGGATTGGGCATTCTTACTGTAATTCTAAACATGATGGTTTTGTGGTTTGTCTTATTTGCGGCTCTGGGCATGGATTTTCTGATCCGTTATTAAAACAACATCCGCCGGTCTGATCTTGTTTTGTGATGGTTTTTGCGGCCATCGCCATGGTTTTCCATCCTTTAATGGGGTTCTTTGTCCTGTCCGGTTATATCGCTTCCACAGCCAGGTTGCAAAAGACGCCGCATCCCCTCATTTTATCTTCTGACCAATGGAAAAAAAGAATTTCAGCGGACGATGGGGTGGATTTCAGGCGCGGGGATCGTTCTGGGACGTTTGAATCTGGGCCTTGTCTGGGTCAGTTAACGATGCTGCCGCTTTTGTCTGATCTTCCTGTTTGATGCGCTGCGGGCCGGCTTGTTTGAGGAGATTTTATTCCGCACCTTCCTTTACGCATTTTACGTCGAAGTCGCTGGAAAGAAAAAATTCAGTCACATCCAGACGTTTTTTTGCCTTTTGATCATGATCCCGCCGCAGGTTCTGATTCATTTCCCCGGCATGGCTGAAATCGGCAGTCTGCTCGTCATGACCGCTGCCTTCGGTCTACCGTTTGCCTTGCTGCAATGGATTGTCGATCTGACTTCCGCAGTCGGCGCGCATACTCTGGCTGACCTGATCCGCTTTATCACCTTCGGCGCCTGGTTGGTTTTTGAGTAAGCTGACGCAGACAGTATGCCGCATAAAACCTGATTTTCCCCCTGTCCAATCCCAGAAAATAAAGACAGCTGCTCCCGAGATCCCGGAATGCTCAATTTGATTTGAGTCCGGTTCACTCTCTGATTGCGCTGTCTTTTATGCCTGTTTTCTATTTTTTCAATAAGAATTCAAATAAACGCTCTTTTCCTGCCGTCTCTTGCCTTCACTGCTCTTCAGATGGCCGTCTGGCACGTTAATCAAATGATCCTCGTTCTCCAATCGTGTCTTCCCCTGCGCAGTCCTGCCGCTTATTCCGTTTCCCATTCGTAGATCGGGTATCCCCTGCCCTGGTATTGGTAATATTGCGGATAGCGATCCATGTAAGCGTCCGCTTCCTCCCGTGCCAGATCCGGGTAATTTGTGATCAGGCCGCTGACGCCCATATCGAGATAATTGCTCATCTTATTGTAATCGTCTACCGTCCAGACATAGATCGGCATCCAGGCGCGGCCGGCCTGTTCCAGAAAGCTGACGGAAATCTGACTTTCCTCAACCGCCAGAAAGTCGATATTCCAATTCCAGATTCGATAATCCATCTCTCCGGCTGTTCCATACACGCAATACCCAATCCACCACTGCGGCCGCTGGCGCTGTAAGCTTTGTACGGCTTCATAATCCAGCGACATGAAGATGGAACGTGCCGCAAAATTCTCGCTTTCCACCACTTCAATTACTTTTTCAACCAGTTTCGTCTGATTGCCGTTAACCGGTTTCAGTTCGATCAGCAGACCGGTTTCCCCTTCCCAGGTCTTCATCGTCTGAATCATCTGCCTCAGTGTTGGAATTTTTCCTTTGATATACTGACCTTCTGAATGAAGCGTCAGCGACTGCAGCTGCTCCGCCGTCAGCTCTTCTACTTTTTTATTTACACCGCTCAACCGCGTCAAAGTGGGATCGTGATAAACGACAGGGATGCCGTCGGCACTGAGCTGAACGTCAATTTCAGCATAATCGGCATGCGCGATCGCTGCCTGCCGCACAGCTTCAATCGTATTTTCAATCGCATAAGCTGATCCGCGATGTCCGATCGCCCACGGCTGATGTTCACGCGACAGCGGCCGCAGATAGAGATCGGCACTGTACATGACCATCAAGAGCAGCAGAACCCGCACCATCCAGGGATGACGCTGATAGACCCGCCGCCGGCTCAGCCAACTATGGACTCTGACATAAACCCAATTCAGTTTCCCTGCCGACTGCGGGCGCAGCTTCGTCGCCAGCGCTCCCAAAAGATACAGCGCGCTGACAACCAGAATGATCGGCAGCAGGAATGTTATAAAATCAGGGAAGATTTCGAAGAGACCAAAGCAGAAAACAAGAATCAGCGGCAGCCCGCCGATCCACGGATGCCGGCGCAGCCAACGTGGCAGACCGGCATGGGACTTCACTTTCCGTATGCCTGCCGCAGTGACCCCGCGCACCCGAGATACCGCCTCATTCAGTTTTTCCACATTCTCGCTTTCCGGCTCTTCTTCGATCATCTCCACGCCAAGCCTGCGCACATGCGGACTAAAGAATAGAAAAAACTTAAGCTCATCAAAAAGAACGCCAGCTGAATCAGGACCGATTGCAGCAGATAATGACGGAATGTCGGCGATAAAATCAGATTTTTTAAAAAGTACCGGTTAAAATCAGAGTTGATCAGCAACGCTTTCGGCAGGAAATCAACGACAAGGTACTCTGCCAGAAACCACAGACCGCACCCCACTGCCAGGTGTCCCCGTTCTCTGATCGTCAGATGTTTCCACAATCTGATGTTCTCCTGCACAGCCTGACTCAGCTTTAAGCGGCGATAGATCATCAAGATCGGGACAAACAGGAAGAAAATCCCGAGGCCGTACAGACAGAACCAGAAAGCGCCGATCAACAGGCGGCCGGAAGCTGTCATTCGCAATTCACCAATCACAAATTCCGGCACCCGCAGCCGCGGAATCAGCGCGTTGACATACACCAGGTGCACGGCTGGCAAAAATAAAGCGTAATACAGTGTGCACAACGGTAATTGAAAGCTGCGGATTCCTTTCAATGAAAACAGCGACTGACGGCAGGCTTCGCGGATCGACAGTTCTTCATTCCGCTGGCCTTTATCGATTAAATGCAGGATCACGCTGAATTCAAAAACAATCAGCCCGGTACCCACAAGCATGTAAAATAAAGCTAATAAAATCCCCGGCAAGGATAAAAAACGCAAGATAATATCTGAATTAAACGTCATTCCCGACCGCGCCCGGCTTAAATATAACCGCAGCAGCTGACTGAGCAGCGGGTTGACGAACAAATATAAACAAACCCGATACAAAAGTTCAAATTGCACGAGTTTTCCCAACCATTTTCCCTTCTTACGCATGGTCATATTCTCCTTTAAACCGTTTTATTATACCACGAAATTTCCCACCCCTTTCCTGTTTACCTGAAATTTGCAATCGGCAGCTTCCTTGATGCGACAGGACAAAGTTAATATAGAAGTGGGGCATCAAGTTTCGATTGGATCGAAATAAAAACAAAAACGCCAGTTTGTTTAAAAACTGACGTTCTCGGCTTAATTGAGCACTGTGATCAAATCGGAAATCATATCGCTCACCCTGAAGCCCCTCACTCCTGGATGACTGTTTTCTGAATCCTGATTTTTGCGGTGCGCTCCCAATGTCATACCCGGATCCAAGTTTTGAATTGATTAATTTTCTGAAAGCTGACGGATTACGTCCAAAAACGCGCGGCGGGTATCTGCGCTCAGCGTATCCTGCAGTGATTCATAGGTCATGCCGTCAAACGATGGACCCGCGACATAGTGACTGTACCCCTGGGAATAACAGATCAGGGCGCTGCGGCCAGGAAGGGTCGCGGTATTGTACTCGCTGAACAGCTCAAATTCACTGAAGATCAACCGGAACGGGCCGATTTTCAACGCTGTGAATGTCGTCTGATGCCGCAGTTTCTCCGGATGAGCCAGGTTCTCCTTACTCCGTTCAATGCCATACTGCAGCGTAATCCGCTCCCGCTCGCTGTAATAATCCGGAATCACCAGATCTGCCGGATCTTTCAGCTCATGCTTCAGCTCAACGACACGCTCGGCATAATCCAGTTCCACCGGGTATTTCTCAGCGGGCCGGGCTAACAGCCGCTCAAACTCTTCCGCCATAACCGCGCCGAATTGTTCCATCTGGGCCGGGGTCTGTTCCTTCCGGGTAAAGCGGGTGCTGACGTCGCCGGCCGCAGATTGTAAGAAGGAGAAGAACTCGCCCGGATACTTCGCGTCCAGCTGACGCATCGCATAACCGGGATATTCCGAGGTGAAAAACGGCGTGTCCCCATTTAATGAAGTAGGATGGCAGTTATAGATCAGCAAGGAAGCAATCCGTCTGTCCCCTTCATAGAAACACAGCGCATGCGCAAAAATCTGATCAGTTGTCCAGTGACTGATCCGGCTCTGGCCGACTTCGGTAAACGGCTCCCTCACATAGCTGCATGTCAGCTCCGCTTCCCGCAGCGTCAAGGGAATCAAGGCTTCGCACAACTGATCGCGGACCTGATTGCGATAGCTTTCCACGCGCATATCCGGTGCAAAATGGGTGTGCGTTCCGCTGATGATCACATGGGTCGGTAATCCCCAGGCTTGTTCGAGACGTTCGCGAACCTCATTGACTAACGCAATCGGCGCCTGCAGCGAGTCCAATGCGGCATGCACATAGCGGCAGCCGTTTTGTTCCAGCACAAGGACGCGCGCAAACAATGGATCGCGCACGGTATCCAAAGGTGCGACCTGCTGCGCAAAGCCCGCCGCCCGGATCGGCTCGCGGGGATTGATGTTGAGTTTAACTGTTTGAATTTTCATTCTTTTCCTCCCGGATTTTCTCCTTTTTTCCCTTGAATTTCCCTTCCAGCTTCCGCGGCTTTTCACGTTTCAGTCCGCCTGGTCGGGAGATTCTAAAGATAACGCCATTGTTGAGATTCTCTGCCTCTGCCCGATATCCGTAGGTCGTGCAGACGCGGTAGACGATCGACAAGCCAAGGCCGAATTTGCCATCCGTTCCTTTTTCATACGGTTTAAACAGCTTGTTCAGCCGTTCCTCGCTCATTAACGGTCCGTCGTTAGCGACTGTCAGTTCTTTTTCATTTAAGGTAATGACAATCTCATGGGTAGCATAACGAATAGAGTTATCCAGCAGATTCTCGACGACAACCCGCCACGGATCCTCCTCGCCATGGAAATAAATCTTTTCCAGATGGGTTGTGATCGCCAGCTCCGGCCGGATGACTTTTAAAGACAAAATCGCTTTGTTGATCACCGAACTCATGTCCAGCGTATCCCCGGCCATGCCATCGTCAGTCAGGTAACCCAGCTTGTTCAGCATGATCAGGCTGTAAACCTTTTTTTCCAGACGGTCAGCGTGCTCGATGATAACGTCGACGCTCTTTTCCAGCGTCTCATACGGATAAATTCCGTCTTTGATGCTTTCGCCGTACGACTTGATCGTCGCGATCGGCGTTTTCAGATCATGCGATATATTCTGGATCATTTCTTCCTTGATTTTCTCCTGTTTATCCAGCTCATCCTTCATCGCAACTAACGCCTGGGCCACCTGGCCGATCTCATCACGGCGCTCGATATGCAGCTCGGCGTCTTCGCCGCGGCTGACCTTTTCGATATAATTGCGGATCTGATTCAGCGGATGGATCAAGGAACTGATCCACAACATCAGGCAGACAAACAACAGCGACACAACGAGCACGTTGAGATTGATCACGCTGTTGAGCAGCATGTTTTTAAAATCGCTGCGGTAGCTGTCGCTCATCAGTGAGATTAAAATTGTATGAGAATCCAGTCTCGCCAATGAATAGAAATACGTCTTGCGGTCCTGCACATAGGCGCGGTCCGCCACCTCCTGAGCTAAACCGTCAGCTTCTTCCAGCAGATGAGAGGTCAGCTGCGGATCCAACGTCATTGTCCCAATTTTGGAAAATTGGCGGGTTTCCTTATCATAAAATAAATGGATGATGCTGGGATCGGTATTTTCAGCGATTTCTTCGATGTCCATATCCATCGAATAGTTGAAGGCGATATTGTTCTGGGCGCGGTGCAGC
This sequence comes from Holdemania sp. Marseille-P2844, assembly GCF_900120005.1. Taxonomy (GTDB): domain Bacteria; phylum Bacillota_I; class Bacilli_A; order Erysipelotrichales; family Erysipelotrichaceae; genus Holdemania. The sequence goes on along the minus strand of NZ_LT635452.1, from coordinate 222,710 downwards.
ATGCTGTACATCTGTTTTTCAACAAATTCATTCACGCTCTCCGACAGATAGACGAAGAAGAATACGGTGAAGACGGTAACGACCAGAAAGATCAGCGTCAGCAGCTGCTGAGACAGCGACAGCTCCTTGAGCCAAATGCGCAGGCGCTTCATTTATCCGAGCCGGTAGCCGAAGCCGTAGATCGTATGGATACTCAGATTCGGCATCTTCTTGCGCAGCCGCCGCAGCGTGTCGTCCACAACCCGATCGGAACCGAAATAGTTCACATCCCACACCTGTTCAAGAATCTGTTCCCGCAAAAAGGCGGTGCCTTTGTTTTTTACAAACAGCATCAACAGGTCGAATTCCTTGGTCGTCAAATCCAGCTCCCGGCCCTTCTCAAATACCAGCCGCTGCGCTTCGTCAATTTCATACCCATCAATCACAATCCGGTTGGCATCTTCCTTATACGTCCGCTTCATGATGTTGTTAATGCGCAGCACAAGTTCCTTCGGCGAGAATGGCTTGGTGATGTAATCGTCGCTGCCTTTTTCCAGACCGATAATCCGGTCAAATTCTTTATCGCGCGCCGACATGAATACGACCGGCACCTCCGGAGACTGCATCCGGATTTCTTCAATCAGATCAAAACCGCTTTTATCATCGAGCATAATATCCAGGATCCAGCAATGTACGTCGTCGTCCGAGGTATGGGCGGAAGCTTCCTCGTAAGTCAAATAAGATCGGACTTCATAGCCTTCCTTTTCCAGATACCGCTTGACCAGTTCATTGAGATCTTTTTCATCTTCTACAATCGCTATTACTTTCTTCACTGCGTCTCACCCCACGTTTCCATTGTATCAAATTTAAGCTGGGAAATCCATGAAACTCCGAACAGGAATCAGGATTAAAAAAGAAAACGAAGGCGGCGGTTACCGTTTCTTCGCTTTGAAAATAATCATCATCGGACGATGCAATTCTTCCTCCATCTTCGGAACTTCACGGATCAGCGCTGCTGTCGGCTGAGGCTCCCGAATATCCTCCAGTTCAAAGTCATTCACGAGCAGCGCCTGCACGATCGTCGTCAGCGAATGATGGTATTTCACAACCGCTGCACCTAAAAAGATCGAATCCCGGCGGCCATCCAGAAAGTAGCGGGTTACCGGCCACACTGGATTGCCGGCAGAAGTCTGATCCAGCCACTGCTGGCTGCCTTCCGCGGTAAAGACCGGATGCTCCATCGAAAAGATGAATTCCCCACCCCGCCGCAGCGTCTGGGCGACTTTTTGGAACAAAGCTGTCAGATTCTCAATGTAATGCAGCGTCAGCGAGCTGATGACGACGTCAAACATTTCCGCAGGATAAGCATAATCCTCCAGTGCACATTGTTGATATTCGATCCCCTCCAGCTGATTCACTTTTCGCGCCTGATTCAGCATTTTTTCCGACAGATCAATACCCAGCACGGAAGACGCGCCGTTTTCCATCGCGTACCGGCAATGCCAGCCATAACCGCAGCCCAGATCCAATACCTGCTTCAAAGTGAAATCCGGCAGCATCGCCTGCAGCACCGGCCATTCCCCGGCGCCCGCCAGTCCTTTTTCCGAACGGCTCATACGGCTGTATTTTTCAAAAAAATCCGGATCATCATAACGATTCTCTTTCATAGGAATACCTTCTTTCTTTTATTAACAAGTCGGACTTCTCCCGCTGTCTTATCTTTCTTTATTGTATCGTTTCCAGCTTCGGAAAGCTATATTTTTCTGAAGCCCGCAGCCATGGCATCATCAAATCAAAGAGAGCGCTGGAAGCTTGAAAAAAGGGAAGGCCGCTGAATCCACCTTCCCTTTCATTTCCCGGCTTTGCCGTAATTTCTCTTACAGTCCCGATTTTTCAATCAAATCAACGACGCGGTAGACATAATGATGACACAGCTCATCGCTTTCCGCTTCGACCATGACCCGTACCAACGGTTCCGTGCCTGAAGGACGAACGAGAATACGGCCGTTGCCGTGCAGTTCCTCATTGATCGCCGCAACTTCGTTTACGATCGGTTCCGCCTGCATTGCCGCCTCTTTGTCCTTCACCGGCACATTGACCAGAAGCTGCGGATAAATCTTCAGTCCTTCCTCCAGCTCCCGGATATTCTTGCCGGTTTTGTGCATCACTTCCAACAGCTTCAGCGCCGTCAGCAGGCCGTCGCCGGTTGTCGCATGTTCTTTGAAAATGATATGACCCGACTGTTCACCGCCAAGCATGTAATCGTTTTTCACCATGCAATCATAAACGTATTTATCGCCGACCTGCGTCGATTCCGTCGCAATGCCCAGCTGATCCATCGCCTTGAAGAAACCCAGGTTCGCCATGACTGTGCTGACAACCGTATTCCCGCGCAGATGTCCGTTTTCTTTCAGATATTTCCCGCAGATATACAGAACGTAATCTCCATTGATCAGGTTGCCTTGCGGATCCACAGCGATCAAACGATCTGCATCGCCGTCAAACGCCAGTCCCAGATCGAAGATCCCGCTTTTCATCAGTTCCTGCAGCGACTCCGGATGCGTGGAACCACATTGGGTATTGATGTTAACGCCATTGGGCTCGCTGTGAATCACCGTGCAGTGCGCGCCCATCCGCCGCAGCAGCTTCTCCGCGGTCGTCGTCGCCGAACCGTTGGCCAGATCCAGCGCCAGATGGAACTGTTCAAGCCGGAAATCAAACAATGATTCCAGCCAGTCCAGATAATGCTCCAAACCTTCGTCATAGCGGATGACCTGGCCGATCTTCTCGCCGCTGACAAGCGGGATTTCCGTCAGATTGTCGATATAGTCTTCTACCAGAGCTTCAATTTCAGCGGACAGCTTAATTCCGGCCTGGGAGAACACCTTGATTCCATTGTCATAGTACGGATTGTGGCTGGCGGAAATCATCACGCCGCAGCTGAACTGTTCGCGCTTGACCAGATACGCCACGCTTGGCGTCGGGCAGTAGCCTAACAAATACACATCGGCGCCGCTGGCCGAGGCACCGGCTGCGATCGCGTTTTCAAACATACCGGAAGACAGGCGCGTGTCCTTGCCTACCAGAATCCGGCCTTTTCCCTGCCTGGAAAAGTAGTAGCCCAAATACCGTCCGACCTGGAAGGCCCGCTGTACGTCCAGCGTTTCATTGGCCTTGCCGCGGATGCCGTCAGTTCCAAAATAACGTCCCATTAATTTGTTCCTCCATCGCTGTCATTGTCATCAGCTGCCGCGGAATTGCCTGGATCCGTGACGTTGACGGTTAAGGATGCCTGCTGCAGCGTGTACTTCACATAAGTCCCTGCATCCTGATTTACCTGCAAGGTGACTTCCTGCTCGCCCGGCTGCAGGTCCTTCATATCAAAGTATACATAAATGTCGCCGGCGGTGATTTTATCCACATTCGCCTGCGTTCCATAGACCGTAACGCTGACCGCGATCTGATCATCTTTAGTCTGCACGTTGTAGCGGTTTGTATTGTTGATGGCATTGATCGCGACGTTGTCGATCGTCTTGGATACGGCGTCGCCCAGCTTGATATCCATGTTCACACGAGCCGGATTGATCTGGCGGACGCCGGTCGGCAAGGTGATCGTCTGATACATCTTGGTATCGGAGGTCAGCTTGGTCGCGTCCAGCTGAACGGAAACCTTGTCCAGCTTGTCCAATACGGACTGCTGCGCATAGATCTTGACGGATGAATGATCGAAGATAATTTCTTCAATCGCTTTGCCCTGCGGCATTTCGCCCTGCAATTCCACGGCGACCGGCACATCCTTGCTTGGCGATGTCACTTTGACGTTGACCTTCACCGTGCTTGGGATGATATCCGCTTTGACCGGAGTTCCGGTTTGATCATAAGCAACCAGCACCGCGTCCTGTTCAAAGTCGGCGGTCTTGCCGGAAACGTCGATCAGCGCCTTGACAAACGCGATGCTGTCAAGCGTATCGGAAGCGGCCCGGACGTTCACCTTTGTCGCTTCAAACTGAGGTTCACCCAGAATATAGATGTTATCAAGCTTATCGGTATTGATAAAGTCATAGCTCAAATCAAATTGCGTCGTGACTTTCTTTTTGATCGTCACCATCGCGGTCGACGGTTCCAGCTTGACGTTGACCCGCTCGGAGAAATCCTTCGGCTGCAGCTTCACCTGATAAGTGCCTTCGGTCAGACCGGAAAGATCGGCGACCACGCTGTAGCTTTTCTGCGTGCGGACCAGCTGGACGTCGGACATCTCACCCATGACGTAAGCGGCGACCTCCCCCGGCAAACCGGAAATTTCAAACATATCGGAATTGTAGTTGATCGTGACCGGCACGGAAGGCAATTCAAATACACTCTGGATGTTGTTGGACAAACTGGTGTTCGTAAAATTGACCGTCAGATACAACAGTACGGCCAGCGCCAGCGAAACAATTTTCCCATACCGCGGATTAAACAGGATCCGGTCGATCCAGGAGCTTAACCAGCGCACGCCTTTAAACAGTCCGTCTTCGATCGTCGCGTAGGTCTTGACTACTTTCTTGCTTTGACGGGCAATCTTATTCGCCAGCTCCAGCTTGGATTCAGAATCCTTCATCTGCGGATTCTGTCTTGGATCGTTATTCTTCATGCTTGTCACTTCCTTCCTGATCGGCGGAGTTCACCGCTTCTTCCAGAGAGTGTTCGTTCACTTCCTCGGAAGCGCTGAATTCCAGCTTGACATCATCAATCGGGGAATGATTTTGATTTTCGGCAGTGATGTCGGCGGTGGTTGTGGTATTCACCTTAACCTCCGGATTTTCTTTCCCGGCGTTTTCCATTTCTGCAATTTCTCTGGCCGCGGCTTCTTTATCTTCGGATGCTTTCTCCTCAGCCTTCTTCCGGGTGCGCTTCGCCTTGTTCTCCACAGATTCTTCCGCGTCCTTTGGCTTTTTGGCCCGCGGCTTTTTCTTAGCTCTGGCTTCATCCTCGCTCTGTGCGGTTTTAATCTCAAGCACTTCGGTCACCGCCGCCTGAACCGGTTCTTCCGAGGCAGCCTCAGTTTTGATCTCAGCATCAGCCTGTGCTTTCTTCTCGGCTTCCTGAGCCGCGATCTGCTGCTCAAGAATTTCCGGGTCCTCAAACATGGACGAAGACGGGGCTTTCTTCTTTTTCTTTTTCGGCAGCTTGATGTTTTCTTCTTCTTTTTCAAGTTCGCTCAGCCGGTCTGCCGGAACTTCCGCGTCTTTCTTCTTATTAAAGATCCCGGAGAACAGATTGCCCTTATGCTCGGCATTCTTTTTCTCCGCTTCGCCGCTTTCCCCGCCGTCCTGCTTCTTGACGGCGATCTTGTTCAGCAAGCCTTTTTCTGACTTTTTCGTTTCAATTTCTTTCTCAACGACTAACTGCGGTTCGTCGATCACGAAATAGGATTTCCGGGTCTGCGTCTTTGGTGTTTTTTCCCGCACAACGGTTTCCTCGTTGCAGACAACGCGCAGCAGATAATCGCGCAGTTCCTTCTTGGATACCGTCGTGATCTGTCCGCCCTCGGCAATCGAAATGTTGCCGGTTTCTTCAGAAACGACGATCGTTACGGAATCGGTGATTTCACTGATCCCGATCGCCGCGCGGTGCCGCGCGCCGTAACGCGATGGCAGCTCCTGATTGGTCGGCGGGAAGTATGCGCTGGCGCATGCCAGGCGGTCGCCCTGGATGATGACCGCGCCGTCATGCAGCGGCGTGGATGTCACAAAAATCGAGGTCAGCAGTTCGGCGGTGACCATCGAATTCATCGGCGTTCCGGTTTTGACATAATCGTTTAAGGAATGGGACTGTTCCAATGAAATCAGCGCTCCGGTCTGATCCTTGGACAAAATCATGACGGCTTTGACCAGCTCGTCGACCAGATGCTCCTTCTCGTTTCCTGAAAGGGTGGAAATACGTGAAAAAACATTGGATTTTCCCAGCTTTTCCAACAGCGACCGAATTTCCGGCTGGAAAATAATAATGACGGCGATGAAGCCCCACGACACAAACATGTCGGCAATCCAGCCGACCGTGTTCAGGCCGAAGACGTTGGCGACCGCTTTGATCACAAGAATCAGGACAATTCCCTTAAATATCTGAATCGTCCGGGAGTTATTCCGAACGATTTTTATTGTGTAATAGAGTAGCAGCCACATGATCAGGATGTCGAAAAACATCCGCGTGTAGTTCAGGATCGACTGAATGGTAGTGTAATAATTAACCATTGGTGAATCCTCCTTTCATTGAATTATTATAGCACAGTTCTAAAAGCCTTGAAAACTGAAATTGCCTGAAACCCTTCGGGCATGTTTCATCCGTTTTCAGGCGATCCGGCAAAAAGGACGGCCGTTGCCGATCGGCGTTTTTTCAACCGTCGCCGGTTGCCGGGCAGCCATTGAATTTGAAGATAGAAATCTTTCTGATTAAAAGGAAAACAGGAATTGCAAATTCACAAAAAGAAAACACAGATCCGTCGAGGGTCTGTGTCATCATGGCTGTTTTCCCTGCAATATAAGAGTCTGCGGCACCGTGCCCTCAAAACGAAGGGCCTGATCTTCCAATTCGAGGACGCTGATCTGCAATCCGTCCATTTTATCGAGAATCGTTTTTAAGTTCTTATTGACCGCGGTATTCGTAGATTTCACCAGTGTGGAAGGCAGATCCACCCCGGCCAGACTGATCCGCTGCAGCTCTACGGCGACTACGTCATCCTGACCACTCAGCCTGGCTTCCACCGCAATGCGGCAGCCCTTCGCCAGCGTCAAGAGCGCGCTGTACTCTTTCAGCTTGGGAAACAGCTTCACGAGCGCTTCGGGATCGTTAACCGTCATTTCAATCGTTACTTCATCGCCGTTTTCAAGCGTGATCTGCGGATCGGAAAGCATATCGCCGACCGCAGTTTTCAATAATTCCCCCAGCTGTTGTTCCGACAGGTTCAGCTGCAGCAGCTGCGTCCCTTTGGCAGTAAACTGACCTTTGGCAATCTGCGTCAGCTGGCTGATCAGCTGCTCGGTGTCGGGCAGCGCTTGGGATAGTTCCGGCAGCAGCGGAGCGGCAGGCGCGGCGCTGGATTGAGGCTGGAGGGAAGAAACCGGACGGCGGCTCCAATAGGATCCTAACGCCAACGAACCGGTAACGACGATCATCACCCAGCAAAATGCTAAAAGGATGTCGAATATCCGTGATTGGGGTTTCATAAAAGCGGCTCCTTTCTATCCAGAAGTATGCTCGGCGATCCACTTTTTATCCTGAAACCGCAGTTTGAATTTCAAAAGATGGAAAATCCAAACAGGTTGCGGTACAATAGACGGGAAATGAGGTTGGCTTGATGGAAAAACAATGGACTACTCTACAAACCGGAGGAAAAGAAATCACCTTGATCGGCACGGCGCACGTTTCCAAAATCAGCGCCCAGCAGGTCAAGGAGGCGCTTGAGGAAATTCATCCCGACAGCATTTGCGTGGAACTGGACGAGGATCGCTATCAGTCGCTGATGCATCCCGGGCAATGGGAACAAACTGATATCGTACAGGTCATCAAGCAGAAAAAAACAGGTTTTCTGCTCGCTAATATTATTCTAAGCTCGTACCAGAAGAAAATTGCCAAAAAAATGGACATCAGCGCCGGCGCGGAAATGATGCAGGGCATCCAGAGCGCCAAGGAACTGAATGCTGAGCTGGTGCTGGCAGATCGACGGATCCAAACGACGTTCTCCCGCATCTGGCGCAAGCACAGCTTCTGGCAGAAATGCAAGCTGCTTACCAGCATTCTCTTTTCGCTGTTTGACGACGAAGACATCACGGAAGCGGATCTGGAACAGCTCAAGCAAAGTGATATGCTGGAAAGCGCGTTAAAGGAAGTCGGCGACAGCTTCCCGGTCGTCGCCGATGTCCTGATTCACGAACGTGATCAATATCTCGCCACAAAAATTGCCAAGGCCAAAGGGCCGAAGGTTGTCGCCGTGCTGGGGGCGGCGCATGTTCCGGGCGTCAGCGCTTTGATTGAAAGCGGCAAGCTGGCCGATCTGAACGAATTGGATTCCTTGCCCCCCAAATCGATCTGGGGCAAAGTGATCGGCTGGGGCATTCCGATCGCGATCATCGCGCTGGTCTGCGCCACCTTTCTAAGCTCGCACAGCGCCGGCTGGGAACAAATCCAAAGCTGGATCTTATGGAATGGCACGTTATCCGCCCTCGGCACGCTGCTGGCAGGCGGTCATCCGCTGTCGATCCTCACGGCGTTTGTGGCGGCGCCGATCACCTCGCTCAATCCGCTGCTGGCCGCCGGCTGGTTCGCCGGTCTGGTCGAAGCCTCGGTACGCAAGCCGAAGGTCAAAGATTTTGAAAATCTGACTGAAGACGTCAATTCCGTTAAAGGCATGTGGAAAAACCGCGTGACCCGAATCCTGCTGGTCGTCATTCTCGCCAACGTCTTCAGCTCGCTGGGCACCTTCATCGGCGGCACCGACATCATCAAAACTTTCCTGAAAACCGTGTTCTGAGAAGAACCGGTTTTTTTGTTTGAAGTTCAGTCCGCCTGTCCATACTAAGGAACGAATAGAACAAGACGAGGTGAGCGGAGATGCAGAAATCATATTGGCAGAAACAACGTCCGCTGTGGGAGTGTCCGCAGCTCAATGAGGATCAGGAAACCGACATCGCGATTGTCGGAGGCGGGTTAACCGGATTGTTATGCGCCTGGATGCTCAAAGACAGCGGCCGGCGCGTCACCGTGATTGAAAAACGGCGGTTTCTGGAAAATAACTCCGCCCGCAACACCGGTAAGGTCAGCGCGCTGCACGGTGCGTTTTATCACACGCTGCCCGCGGACATCGCGCAGTCCGTATACCAGCTCAATCGCACGGCCGTCGATCACTACGAACAGCTGATCCGCACAGCGGACATCGCGTGTCACTGGCAACGGACTAGCGCGGTCTTAGCGGCGCAGAGCGAAGAAGGCGCGGCGATTCTGAACCAGGAAAAAGCTGCCCTGTCAGCTCTCGGAGCCCAGCTGAGCGATCCGCCAAGCTTTCCCCTGCCGCTGACCTGGGCCGATCAGCTGGCCATGGCAGATCAGGCGCTGCTCGATCCCTGGTTGTTCCAGGCTGGTTTATTGGAAGCGTTAAAAGACAAAGTGACGCTCTACGAAGAATCGCCGGTCGTTGAGATTCAGGATCATTGCCTGATCAGCGACGGCAGCTACCGCCTGCGGTTCAAGGATTTAATTCTCACCACGCAGTTCCCGGCCTTTGACCGGCTGCAGCTGTATGCCGCACGGTTTCACTACCAGCGCGAAGCGGCGGCAGCCTTTCGCTGCGATCCGGCCCTCGACGGTCTGATGCTCAACACCGTCGACCCCGGTCAGGCGCTTTCACTGCGGTTTGCGCGCAAAGAGGATCAGCCGACCTTGATTCTGGCGGGTCCGGCCATCGGCATCCATCATTATCCCAAGGATCCGTACGCGCCGCTGTTACAAACCGCAAAAACGCTGGGCGTGCATCAGCCGCTGGCCTGCTGGAGTGCGCAGGATCTGATTCCCCGCCGCCACCTGCCGTTTATCGGGCAGATTCAGGATCATTACTGGATCGCATCCGGATATTCCAAATGGGGTTATACCTGGGCAATGATCGCCGCGGAAATGATCAGCGCGCAGGTGCAGGATCCGGCCTTCGTCATTCCGGCGTATCTGCGGGCCCGGCGCAAGGGTGATTTATTCAGTTTGTATACGTTGGGCAACGCCGCGACCTTGACGGAAGCGTTCTTCAAGGATCGCTTTACCGTCACCCCGGAAAACCAGCCGCGCCGCACCGGAACCGTCGTGCGTCTGCATGGACGCCGTTACGGCGTCGTCATTCCTGAGGAGGGTCTGGAATTTCTGGTCGATCTGACCTGTCCGCACATGGGCTGTCCGCTGCACTACAACCCCGCCGATCAAACCTGGGACTGCCCATGCCACGGTTCGCGCTTCACGCTGGACGGACGCAGTCTTTATTCCCCGTCCAACGTTTCCCTGCAGCATTATCCAGGCGTCAACAGTCTGCATCCCAATTTGAAATAAAGACTTGAAATTCCTGCTTGCTTGATTGGCTTTCTGATTTTACAGACTAAAAAAGGACAGACGCTGATAACTTTTCAGCACTGTCCTTCCTTTATTTTATAGTAACTGTGGATTATTTCCACAAATCGAATGGATACAGTCCCTGATCCTTATATTCTTTCAGGCACTGGACGACATACGGTTTATCCTCTTTATAGGTAACGCCGAACCAGCGGTCGTTGGAGGTCAGCACCTTAACTGTGCAGGCCTTTTGTTCCAGCAGCGTTCCGATTGCCGTCGGAATGACGTGTTCGCACTTCATCGGATTTTCAACGATACCCTTACGGATGAATTCCTCAAAAATCGGCTCGCACTGTTCAAAGATTTTCGGCGTAAAGCCCCAGAAATTCATCGAAACGACAGAACCCTTCGCAATCGGTTCCCAGGTCTTGCCATCGTCGTTGGTCAGCTTCGCGCGGTCGCCGTCCTTCGCGATCTTCGGGCATTCCACAATCTTCTGCAAGAAGCCGTTTTCATCCCGTTCGCAGATCGCCCGGGAAACGGTGCCGTGGTCTGTCAGCGTGTTTTCCAGCACATAGCCGACCATGCCGTATTCGCCGTCTTTGACTTCGTTGGATAAGAAGTTGTAGATGACGCGGAAGGCGTCCTTGCCATAATAATCGTCGGCGTTGATGATCGCAAACGGAGCGTCCAGGTTGCGGCAGGCCAGCAGCGCATGGGTTGTTCCCCATGGTTTTTCACGGCCTTCCGGCACCGTGATTCCCTCCGGCACGTCGTTGAGATCCTGATAAGCGAACTCGACTTCCATATGTCTGGATACTTTATCGGTCAGATTCTTACGGAAGGCTTCCTCATGTTCCTTGCGGATGATCAGCACGACCTTGTCAAATCCGGCTTCATGCGCGTCGTAAATCGAGAAGTCAATGATCGGTTCGCCATTGCTGCCGAGAGCGTCTATCTGCTTCAGCCCGCCGTAGCGGCTGCCCATACCGGCTGCCAGAATGACTAAAACTGGTTTTTTCATCTTATTTCTAATCTCCTTTTCCATTCTTTTTTATTAAATTCATTATATCATGGTTTTTCAGGTTTAGGACAGCGAGTTGTCCGCGGCTTGAAATCCCTTTCTTCCCCTCGGTCTGAACTTGCTTTTGCGGATTCACGGCCCGATTTAATTTTTACTATCGGCCGCCGGCCTGAATCGGTTCCTTGAGGAAACCGATCGGATGGATTGTCTGGTCTTGCTTGGGGTTAAAGCTGGTCAGCGGCTTGTCGAGCAGCAGGCTGCAGCGCTGGATCTTTTCAAAGCCAAACCGGCGGCGGATCCCGTCGACTGTCTTTTCCAGCTGCAATAACGACTGGCGTCGCTGCTCGTCGACGAACAAATCCAGCTGTTCCCCGGTCTGATCCAGGCACAAATCAAATACGCTGATCCCGATGCTGCGCAACGGCAGCGCGTTCTGCCAGGCCTGGCGTAAAAGAATTTCCGCGTCCTCCAGAATTTCTTCCGCCAGCTGGGTCGGACGGGCACGCTTGCGCTGCAGGCTCCAGCGGAATAAATGAATATCCCGCAGACTCAAAGCGATACCCTTGCCTTTCAAGCCCTGATCACGCAGCCGGGAAGCGACGGACTCCGCCAGCACCCGCAGCACCAGCTGCGCTTCTCCATGCGTATGCAGATCATGGACCGCCGTGACGCTGTTGCCCACGGATTTGACCGGAATCGCCTCGCTGGCCAGCGCGACTTCACTGATATCCTCGCCCAACGCGAACCAGTGCAGCATCTCCCCAACCTTGCCGAAATAGCGGCGCATGAACTGCCGGTCGCGGCTGGCCAGATCGCCGATCGTCGTAATCCCCCAGGCTTCCAGCTTCTTCTGTGTCGCCGCTCCGACATAAAACAGCTCACGCACTGATAGCGGATAGATTTTCTCCTGGAAATTGGCCCGGGTAATTGTCACAAACCCGCTGGGCTTAACGAAATCCGAAGCCATTTTAGCGAAGATCTTGTTGAACGACAGACCAATTGAAATCGTTAATCCCAGTTCCGCATAGACCCGCTGCTGGATTGTTCGGGCAATCTGCGAAGCAGGGCCGAACAGCCGCTGCGACTGCGTCAGATCCAGCCAGGCTTCATCCAGTCCGTATTCCTCAACCCGGTCGGTATATTCCCGATAAATCGCCTTGACCTGATCTGTTATCCGCTGATAACGGCGGTAATCCGGGGGCAGGATCAGCAGCTGAGGACATTTGATCCGGGCCTCGTCTAAGGTTTCCCCGGTCTGAATCTTGTATTTCTTGGCATGCAGATTCTTGGCAAGGATGATCCCATGCCGTTCTTCCTGACTGCCGCCGACCGCCATCGGCCGTTGCTTCAGCTCGGGATTCAGCATCTCCTCGATCTGCGCGTAACAATGGTTAATATCACTGTGAACGATCGCCCGTTCCATTCTCATCACCTCTGCCTTGAATTTTACAAGAATAAAATTCAAGTTATGTTCTTGACATTGTTCAAGGCAAGTGATATATCCGTCTTTCCAGTTTCTGGCGATTCTGAAACAAAAGAAAATCCCGGTGAAATGGCAGTCATTTCCGGGACTTAACACAATGATCTACTCTGACTGAAGATCAGACACTTTCAGGCGTAACTATAAAAATAGGCAAACCGCGGATCTGTTTTCAAAGACTCAGCAAACTCCAAGAATCATTAAGAAAATCACCGATAAACCAATATTTGTCCATAGTGCTGAATTCCGATTTCGTTGACCCGACGTCAGTCGAAACAGAACTTCATCGAAAATGATGACATATCCCAAGCCCAGAACAAACAGAATGAAAAGCAGGCCTAATATTGAAAATGGCAGGGAAACTCCCAAGGCAAGGACATTCGCTGCAGAGTAAGAAAGAATATTGGCTTCATAATAGTTTAATTTTACAATAACCGTAGAGAGAAACAAAAAACTATAGACACCCCCGCTGACGAAATATACGATTTTCCGTTTTTGAACATCGACTTTATGCTTTCTTTGTTCATAAATTCGGATTAAATGATTCATCTGCAGCGCATTATCTCTTCCAACAGCAGCCGCGATCCAGAAGCTGATCGCTAAAAACAGAAATCCAGCTTTAAGCAATATTTCTTCTTTAGCTTTAAAAATCTGAATTACAGGAGTTTCGTATACATATTCAGTTTTCCCTAACGATTGAAGCTGCTCCATTTGCTGCTCTGCTCTTTGGAATCCCTCCATACTTTCCAGATTCAACGTTAAAGTAAACACTTCTCTTTCCAATGTTCTCTGATCCATTTTTTTGTCTGCGTACTGCTCATATAATTTCGATATTTGACTTTGAATACCGGCATAATACTGATTTTGATTGGCAACCCACTTCGTCTGTCTTTCGTCCAATGTTCCCTGCAGTTGAAATGAAAACTGTTGATAATAATACTCATCTTTTCCGATATACGGTGAATATTGCCAGCAATAAAATGATTGTAAAATGATCAGTGCGATAAAGACAAAAAGATTTTCTCCATTCATCCAGAATTTACGGAATTCATAATTCAATAAGGAACGCGGGTGAAAATCATGTTTCAAATTTAATTTCCAATTTCTTTTTATCTCTGGTTTTGGATGCTTCGTTGCATAGCGAAAGAAAATACCGCTGCTGACCACGCCTAATAAACATGTTAAAATTATCAAATAACAGATTTCTATCGGATAGTTTCCTATCGGCACACTCATAAAAGCAGATAAATATTGATTGAACTGCAGTAAAGCAGCAAGATTCACATATTTCAATAAAATTAAAAATGATTCGTTCACAATCTTGTTATAAAGTCCGATCTCTGCGCCAAACAGCAGAATTATGCAAAGATAAAATGCAGGCCCTTGATTTAACCGAACGGCAATAGCACTGATAAAAAGCAGAAAAAATAAAGTAATAAAAGCTTTCATGCTTAAATAGACCGCTAAAAAAGAACCTGCACTCATAGCGTAGGGAACATAGAGAAAACCCATGACAGTCTGGATCGGCAAACTTAAATCGCACTTCCACCCTAATAACGAAAGGCTGATTCCCCATTTCAGCAGTTCTAAAAATATAAACATGCCGCTTCCCATAAGAAAAAGGCTTATAAATTTATGTACTGCAGCTTTCGTTTTATATCGTGGGATTGGCATTAACAAAGGTTCAAGATGGTCTTCTTTTTCTTTTATCAATAACGAATAAACACTGAAAATTATAAAAATAAGCACCATCGCCAAACTCACGGGTTCCTGTAAAATGAAGCTCAACGAAAATGCTGGCTGTAATTGAAATTGACGATGGCTTAATTTTCTATAATATTCCGCTTTGCGTTCACTGCTTAAAAAAGCATAAGACCCCGGGTCACTAAATAAAGTGGATTGGCGAAGGCGGTCATCCTCGCTTAAAACCTGCTCAACAAACTGTGGATAAGCCTTTGCTTCTTCGATTTGATTTTCATAAAATTGCCGGCTCACTTCGTCAGATGAGCAGGCCAAGCTAACCCATGAAACACCATTTTCTTTTTGAAACAATAGAAATGTCGTCGCTGCACAATGGAAAAGAATAATGAAAATAACGACTTTACGAAATGGCGAATGTCTCAGACATTTCTTAATTTCATATCTTACTAAATCCATAACTGTTCATCCTCAAAATCGTTAAGATACAAATCCTCCAGGGATGGCGATATTGATTTATAGTCTTTCCAAATTTCTTTTGTTATCACTCTGACAGTATAGCCTTCATTTTTTTTCTGAATCCGAGTTACGCAGCATTCCCGCTTAAGTTTTTCACAGGTTTCTTCATCACAGGTAATTTCATAAACATGATTAGGAAACAACTCCGTCAATTCGTTCATTGTTCCTCGTTGGATGATTTTCCCTTGCTTCAGAAAAATAAATTCGTTTGCGATCAATTCCACGTCGCTGATGACATGCGTAGCGTAAATAATAATTTTTGCCTTGGATAATTGGGCGAGGATTTTCCTTACTTGTACACGCTGCATCGGATCCAATCCTGCCGTAGGTTCATCAAGAATGATCACTTCAGGATCTTTTAAAAGAGTTGCCGCCAATAACAGGCGCTGTTTCATTCCACCTGAATATTCTTTAATTCGTTGATTTCGCTCCGGCCATAGAAAGACTTGTTTCAGCCCACGTTCAATTTCATTTGAAATCTGATCCCGCGGTATTTCCTTCAACGCCGCAAAATATCCCATAAAATCATAACCTGTAAAATCTTCGTACAAAGGCTGATTCTGCGGCATATAACCTAAACCATGGTTGAATTGAGCTCGACATTCTTTAAGTGGTTTCCCATTCCAAAGAATTTCTCCAGACGTTTTTTCTATATTTCCAACTAAGATATTCATTAAGGTCGATTTCCCTGCCCCATTGGGACCAAGAAGTCCATAAACCCCTTCTTTCAGCGTTAGATTGATATGATCCAGCGCTGATTTTTCATGATAGCGTTTTGTCAGTTCTTTGATTTCCAGAATCATAAATTTCACCAATCCAATCCTGTGACTGGTTTTGCCTTCTCAAATTCTTGTTTAAAATACGCTTCTTTCTCAAGATAATACCAAAGAGAATCTACTGCTTCGCCATACTTCCGTTTCGTGCCTATAAAGTATTGATCATTGCTTTCTGTAACAAAAAATTGCTGACCTTCTTTATTGAAATCCGGATAATTTTCTCCGCTTTCGATGTCAATATATCCATAAGTCACTTTCTCCGGTCTTTGTGTCATATCAACCGTTAAATTAGAATAAAAGGCTTTCCCGTGATCATAGAAGCGGAAATCGATCGGATCCGGGTTATTTAAAACAATACGATGTGTTTGTTGCTGATAATTCAATTCAACAAGCGAATAATCCTGATCTAAATAATATAAACATTTTTTTTCATGATCAATATTCTTCATCAACGTGATCCGAATTTTCTCAGCTTCATCCAAAATGAGCGTTTCCTTCGTTTCCAGATTATAACAATTTAAAAATTCCTTCGGATTTTCGTTTTGTTCCTGATCCTCCGATGTTTTAAAAAATATGAATTGATGATCTGCCGCTACGAGCTTCCGGCATTCCGCCGTCTGTTGCAGGGTCGGTTCGTATAATAAATGTAACGAGTCATCCTTCAAATCAAAATAAGCTAACTGACTTTCTTCCACTAAACTTCCGTTTTTCTGGAACTGACTGCCGATGATTTCCATATAAATTTTATGATCATGATAAATAAACGAATAACTATCCGGCATTATTTCATTATATTTTTTATTTTTATATCGGTACAATTCTTTTACATTTTTCCCATCGGGATCCATTCGCATAAAAGCTAAGTAATTTTCATTATGATATGTATAATAAATGAAATTATCATAATAAGCGATGCCACTGATATACGCAGGATACATGTGCGGATCATTTTTCATATTTTTTTCCGGAATACGAATAACCTTGCCTGTCGTAAAATCAAAGTAAGCCATTCCTGTTTCTTCATCGCCAAATTGAAATATTCCTACATTATTAATATTTCGATAAGTGACTAAATAATAGTCTTCTTCTGACATTGTTGGAACAGCCTTTTGACTTGAAGCACAACCTGTTAACAGCGTAAAAATCAAGACTGCCAGGATTCCCTTTTTCATGACTCAATCTCCCTTCAAATATCGCTGCAATTGTGCATTGAGATCATCGCGGATTTCTTCAATACGCGTATCCTTCATCACTTCTTTATACTTTTCCATATCGATAAAACTCGTATCATTATAGAAAGTATAATATTCGTTATGCTTGACAACAAGATCCTGCATTTCATCAAAATATTCACTGAAATCAAAAGTAAACCCATACGCACAGGATTTATTTAAGGACTCATAAAATTTCTGATGATTCTCTTTGGTTAAATCTTTTGGTAATGTCGAACCTTCTACAATATATGGATTACCATATCCAAAAAACATCTTTTCCCCTGGATTCAGAGCATCGGGAAAAAATAAGCGGCTAAGTTCAGGATCGCTGTACAACAATCCGAAAAAATCCATAACTTCGTCTTTTTTATCACACCAGGATGGAATCGCTAATCCCCAATAAGGAATAACATTTATATAATTATAATTTTCAGCTATATAAATACGATCATTCTCTTCTTCATCATTCACATAGTCATACCAAACAACAGCGTTCATATCAATATAATCACTATCATAAACATAATAATCATCTTGGAAAATTCCCTGAAAAGTATTTAAAGAATCCAGCCAGTCTTCACATTCATAAAGAATTTTAACAGTCTGTGTTTTTTCATCAATTACAAATGGACTTACGCGTAAAGAACTTCCGCAAACAGGCGTTAAGCCAGGAAAGTTGTTCATAATTCTAAACGAATTATAAAACAAAAGTTGAGTTTCATCCTGCATTCCTATTTTCCGCAAAAAATTATTATATTGCGAAAGATTATATCCCAACGGTTGATCAAATTGTGCTTGATCTAAATAATCTTTTTTTATTGCCATATAGGCTACTTTATCAAAACAGCTGGATTTCGTCTCCACTAAATCAAAAAGACTGCCAGGGACAAAATAAGATTTACCATCAATTTTTTGCGAATCGAATATTATTTCAGGATAAGCGTTATAAACTATTTTTCCAGATTCCGTATTTTTAAAATAAGGATCCAATTCTGTTAGAAGTCCTTCATCGACCAAATATGTCCTGGAAAAATCCATAGAACCTAGCTGATTTGCATTTAAAATATCAATTTCAAGATGTTGTTCCCGTGCTTCTTTTAAATATTCTAAAATACGTTGTGACATTGAAGTATAGACAATATTTTCAGTTTCATTATCGTAAGGAATAGTGTTGATCATATTAACAAAATTGATTTGATATCCGGAATTAATCTTTTTTAGATAAGCATTAATTTCAGCTGTTTCTTCCTTACGAAAATATCCTCCAATCATATAATAGATATTAAGCGTTGTTGTTTTTTGTTCACTACATCCTGTGCTTAGTAAAACAAGACACATAATTATTAGGCATATTCTTTTCATAACGCTATTCCTCCTCTTAATAGAACATTGCATTCAGAAATTAACACCCTACTCTGATTTGATCCTCTCCTTACCATGATTTAATTATTGCTCGCATTTGGAATTATAACTTTTTATTTCACTCGCAGCTTTCTCAACAACCTAAATTTAATCTTGTTTTTGACTTCTTTTATTTAAATCAAGATTAAAGACTTATGTTAAAGAAGCACTATTACTATCAGAGTGTAACAGTGCTTCTTTACTTAGATATAAATACCAGCTGACTTTTCTTCTTTATATCCTCTCACTTCATAATTTCCTGTTACAAAGGTTAGGTTTTTGATCCCTCAGTTCTTGGACCGCATCGTAAAGAAAAAAACATTAACATAATTCGACTTTCAAACAGGTTACTTTTTGTCATTGTTTCCATTGCATTCTTAGCGCTTTTGCTTTGATAGAATCTACTTTATTGAATTTCAATAAGATCCGAAATCACATTCAGGATATCCACAACGGGCTTCAACTTTTCCTGCTGCATTAATACTGAAACCCATTAAAGATAGAGATGCCGCAAGAAGAAGCAAGATTAATAATTTTTTTACCATTGGATTATCCTCTTTTCTTTTTATAATTGCATTATATCAGTTATATCCTGAAAATTATTATTTTGAAAGGTTGGAACAAAAAATCATACTTTAGGTATAAATTTCATAATTGTCATTCAAATTCGCGCATAAAGTCGTAAAATGGTTTATAATATTTATTATGGTCTTTTTCTAATATAAAACCCCATTGTTTCTTAAACACACTAATGATCATTGGTTTTTTCTCTTTTTTTAACTCTGGTATGAGTGTTTTATTGATATAATTGCCCAGATCTTTCATTGTACTTTTCGAGCTATATTTATAAATGAAATACTGCAAAAACAAATTAGCTTGTTTCGTGTCTATGCTTTTGAGAATCTTAGAATCCGGTTCTATTTTTAAGTAGTCACAGCATGTAAAATAAAACAGGCCGCAAGCGTATATTTTTAGCGGATTGAGAATTAAAAGGCTCTGAAACATTTCCAAAGCTTTCGTATAATTTCGTAAATCTTCATAATATGTCATTGCCAGAGTATAGTAGCCATTATTAAGAATCTCTGGGTTTAACTTATTTTTATTCTCCATGATGAACTTTTCTAATTCACAAATTGCTGAATGAATATCAAAAGTATTAATGATACAGGCTGTGCCAACTAAAAATGCTAAACATTTCAACTGTTGATTCGGCAAATTCTTCATTTCACATTCTTCACGAACTTCATTCATTAATTCAATGAGTTTTCCATAATTTCCTTTATATTTCAAGACATACAGCAAATCAAATTTTATTATTAAATAATGATCACAAAACTCCAGTTCTTTTTCGTAGCTGATAATTTCATTTAAGCTCTGCAAATAATTCATCGAATGACAAAAACACAGATGCAGCAATAAAACATTCAAAGGACTTGGAACAACGTTTCTCATCATTTGATACCATTTATATTTACTGTCTGAAAGCTTTTCTTTATTGAGACTGATGTGAATCAAATCCAGGTAACATTGTTTTAATTGATCATAATAGAAAGAGGACGTTTTAAATAAAGCTTGAACACGATCTAAAATCATTTCCGCTTCCGATAAATTTAAAGTTTCAAAATAATGCAGGCATTGTTGATTTAAGTCCGGCAGCACTTTGTCTAAACTAACATTTTCTTTGAACGCATATCCCAGCCGCTGAATCAACTCGTGATAAATGACATCATCTTTTATAATTTGTCCAGTTTCGATCCGATGAAGGGTTGATACAGAACAAATCTGCCTCTGATTTGCATCATTGATCAATTCTTTTTGCGACAATCCCTGGCTTTCCCGTTCTATCTTTATGAAAAGTCCAAGCTGCCGCTTATTATCATCGCTGATCGAGGTAAATCCCGCAATTTTCATTGTCAAAGCCCTCCTTATAAGATTATTTTATCATAGAATCCGAGGTGGAATTTAACATCTTTAACCGGACAAGGAACACTGTGCCTTCCTTGCTTGTCGCTTCGACTTCAATCGTTCCGCGGTGCGCTTCGACAATTTCCCGGGCAATCGCCAAGCCCAGACCGCTCCCCTGCGATCGGTTGCCGGTATAAAAAGCATCGAATAACTGCGGCAGTTCCTCCGGATCGATCCCTTCTCCGGTATCCCGAATCCGGATTTCTATTTGATCCCCCCTGATCGAGCAGACACAGTCGATCTGCCCGCCTTCCGGCGTATGCGCGAGAGCGTTGCGCAGCAGATTATCAAACACCCGCTGCAGCCGCAGATCATCTGCCCACACCCAAACGGATTGCTTTGGCAAAATCAGATTCATCCGGATCTGTTTCTGCCGGGCGCTGACCTGATGGGCTTCCATCAGATGTGTCAGCAAGTCGTTCAAACATACCTCATCAAAGACGAATGCCAGCTCATGATTTTCCAGCTTGACGCTTAAAAACAAATCGTCGCTCAGACCTTCCAGCACCTCTAAGCGCTGGCGCATCGTCGACAAGTTCCGCTGCTGTCCCTCATCCTTCGCCTCCATCTGCTGAAGACAGCCTTTAAGAACAAAGATTGGGGAACGCACGTCATGCAGCACCTTCATGATCATCCGCTGCTTCTGCACCTGTTCCTTCTGCAGCTGCTGCGTTCGTTCATCCACAAGACGATCCAGATTCGCGTTCATCTGTTCCAGTTCCCGGTTCAGCGATTCTGATTCATCAAATTTTGCGGCAAATTTACGATTGATCACCAATGCCGCCATCATCATAAAGAACAAAAAGCCGAACTGCGGCAGCATGTAGACGATCATCAGCTCGCCCGCCTGCATCGCCCCGCGGTTATAGATTAAATAATAAAAGAAAAGTATGCTTTCCCACACTGCATATCCGCATACCAGCGGAAAGGTTCCCGAAAGATGGCGTTGATCAGCGCGGACAAACAGAATCAGAAGGGGAATCACAGCCAGAATCCGAATCAACGTTTCCACCCCTTCCGGGGTGATATATTGAAGCAGCAGCATTATGACAAAGCCTGTTGCCAGAATACGCGGCGTAAGCATGGCCTGCAGCCGCGCGGGAATCGCCGGCTTCAGCAGCATCATGATGATCAGCAGCTGGCATAAGGTCGTCATCAAAAAGATTCCCGGCATGATCAAAGAACACTGCGCATAGCTCAATGGAAACAAGGGGAAAGCGGACAGAACGAGCACCCGCAGCAGCGAAACCAGCGAAGCCGCAGCCAACAACAGCAGATATGTTTCTTCCTTTTTCTTTTGGAACAACGTTAGCGAGGACATCATCAGCAGTAAATAAAAGCCGGCATAAAACATCGTGATGCCGAAGGCGACATGCGAAGCGGAAAGCGCCGCCTGCGGTCCTGCCAGCAGCATACCCGGCGGGGAATAGGGCTGCGATGTCGAAACCGCGTCGTTGCGCTGCAGCTCGCTGGGAGCCAGTGAAAGGGTCAGCGTACCGTCTGCCTGCGGCAGTCTGACAAATTGAATCCGCTGATAAGGATCCTGACTCGAGGAAAGATAGATTAACTGATCGTTAACCCAGACCTGAACCGGTCCCGCATTATCCAGAATCAAGGTCAGCGACTGCACC
The DNA here is from genome assembly GCF_900120005.1 of Holdemania sp. Marseille-P2844. Taxonomy (GTDB): domain Bacteria; phylum Bacillota_I; class Bacilli_A; order Erysipelotrichales; family Erysipelotrichaceae; genus Holdemania. The sequence goes on along the minus strand of NZ_LT635452.1, from coordinate 200,958 downwards.
GCCGCCGGCACTTTCAGCGTGATCGAACAACGCTGCTGATCCGCACTCATTCCGCTGACAAGCCGCATTGGCCGGGTTTCAATCGAAATCGGAATTTCATCCTGTTCCGCCAGGGCCGCGGTGTTGTGGTTGATGTGCAGAAAAAGCCCCAGCGGCAGCAGCAGTAAGGCGAAAAACAGCACAAGTACCCTAAATCGTTTGAACATCCGGCATCGCTCCTTTATAATGAGTTCAGGTGATCATCATGGATCGTGTATTGATCGTAGAGGACGATAAAGAAATCGCCCGCATCATCCGTTATTATCTCAGCCAGGACAATCTGTACGAAGTCGTCAGCGCCGCCAGTGCCGAGGAAGCGCTGTTTTTAGCGCGTGACGCCTACGATATTATTCTGCTGGACGTCGGGCTTCCGGATCAGAGCGGGATCGACCTCTGCGCGCAGCTGCGGCAATGGCACGACTGCCCGATTCTGTTTATCAGCTGCCTGGATGACAATAACACTATTATATCAGCTTTGCAGCAGGGCGGGGATGATTACATCGTGAAGCCGTTTGACAACGAGATTCTCCACGCCCGGATTCAGGCAAATCTGCGCCGCTGGCGGAATGACCGCCAACAAAAGAAGACCGTCAACGAGCTGCGCTGCGCTTCGTTCACGCTCAACGCTCAAACCCATAAGCTGACGAAAACGGACGGAACGTGCTATCCGTTAGTCCCGATGGAATTTAAGATTCTGGCGTTTCTGATGCAGCATGCCGGACAGTGCTATAAAGCCAGCGAGCTTTACAATCATATCTGGGGCAAATCCAGCTATGGCGATCACCGGACCGTTGTCGTTCACATTCACAATCTGCGCAAGAAGATCGAGCAGGATCCCGCTGATCCGCAGCTGCTGCAAAGCGTGTGGGGGAAGGGTTATTGCTTTATCGACGAAAATCCGCAGGCGCTTTGACTGCGCGGGATAACTTCACGCGGCAATTCAAAAAAGGCAAACGCGGGGGTTGACGTGACATACATCGCCTATTATTATTTTCATTGCAACAGCCGGCAAGCATTGCGAACTTCGCCGAGAGTCGCAGTAAAACCAGATCTTTACAATTTATCAAACCAGGAGGAACACCATGGAAAAGTCAGAAATTCTTCAACAATGGATCGAAGCGGCAATTCCCGATCCGTTTTTATTTCAGCAGCGGCGCGCGGTCTACACGCATCTATTGGGAACCGCTCATTTCGCAGCGATGTTAGCGATGAAACGAAGCGTAGACAGCGAAGCGGCGGAACTGGCAGGGTTGCTTCATGATATTTCAACCTATATTACCGGCGAGCATGAGGATCACGCCCGCAAAGGCGCGGCGCTCACCTTACGGATTTTAAGCGATCTGCAGCTGGGCACACCTCAGCAGCAGGAAGAGATCGCATTGGCTGTTCAGCGCCACAGCGACAAGGAACACATCCAGACGCCCCTGGACGAAGTGCTGAAAGACGCGGATGTGCTCGATCATGTGTTCAATTATAAGATGCTAATCCGGCGGGAAATCCCCCGCCTGCATGCGTTAGAGCAGGAGCTGGGTCTCACCTTTCCGTTCTGGGATCAGCTGCAGGAAAAGCACGAAGACGCATAAAAACAGTCTGCCTTGCTGGAAACTGATAAAAAAATACAAAAAGTTAAAAAATGGGAATGTTTCGAAAACGGCTTCCTATTTTTTTGGTTAAATTCGCATAAAAATCGGTGATTAGATTCATTTATTTGCCTGAATATAGAAACGTTGCAGAAGTATGAGAAAATATAATTTTCAAACTCTTAAAAAGATCCTGCTTTTTCGGCAGCCTCCGCAAAATCTTCCATTTTTTATTTCTGAATTTTCACAGATAAACGATGCGCTACGCATTCATGTTCATGATCAGACTGCGCTTGTCTCTGCAATGAAAGCAAAATCCGGCAAGCAACTTCCAAAGCACTTGTTTTTCTTCCTGAACTTTGATCTTGTGCTGCTCAAATCATCCAGACCTCAGCGCATACTTAAAAAGGCAAGAGAGAATCTTTTAATCCCTGTCCGCAGTTAAAACCTGATTAACCTGATTGATCAAATTCAACAGTTTTTTATAAAGCCAATATTTCTCGATGGAAAGATGCAGAACTGCCGTTCATAATCCTTCAGCGGCGATGATCAATCAAGGCGTCGAGTTTTTCCACTGCCGGTTTCAGTCCTCAGGGCTTCATCACTTGTCAGATAAAATCAAAGAGACCTTCATCATCAAGGAAATAAATCCTTCTTCCTCACTTACTTTTCCAAGACTTTCATAACATATACAGGTTTTGATCAGAAATCCAATTTACTTCTTTTCCCAAAGCTTTTACCAGTAATCTCAAATGACAAGTGCTTGCCATTTGGCCATAAAAAAGAGCACCGCCAGATCCTTGACCCGTTGTGATCTTTTTTTCCTATCTCCGTTTTTCTCTTCCGTTATCTGAAGTTCTTTCTGATTCTTCCAAGAAGGTTGAAAAGTTCCTCGCTGTGAGCTCTGCCAGAATCCGATGAAGATGCTTTTCGACCGCCTCGGCCGCATTCTGCGCCAGCGCTTTTTCCAGCGAGGTTTCACGATAGGCGATCCAGGTAAACCAGAAGGCCGAATTCAGTGAATAAAGCAGTTCCGCCGCAATGCGCTCCTTTTCCGTCAGCGGCCTGACCTTGCAATAAGCGCGGACATAGCTTTGAAAGCAAGCTTCAGCCGACGCTTGATCTGCCGCTTCATATTCGCGGCAGATCAATAACCCCTCCAGAATCATATCGGAAACCAAGACTGCTTCCCCAGCTATATTATAATCAAATATAATTAAATCTCCCTCTGCCGTACACCCCAGATTGCCAAGGGATAAATCGCCCTGACACGCAGCGTGAGGCAACGAATCCCACACGAAATCCAACGCCGCTTCCGTGCGGATTCTCTCCCGGACGATCTGCCGGACAAGGTTAATCCAGCAATCCAGCCTTCCCTGCTGAATCCATTGTGAAAACAGCGGCAGAGTATTGACTTCATTCCGTCCCATCGGTTCAAAGATTGTCGAATAGGGCAGATGCAGCTCCATAGCCAGCGCTGTTTTGTGCATCTGCGCTGTCAGTGCACCAATTTTCGCAGCGAGAGAAAGACTGATTTTTTTCAAAGCCGGACCGGCGTCTTCCTCCAGCGTAATCAAGTAGCCCTCATCCTTAAGGCAATATCCGGATTTTGTTTTCAGATAGCGGATTGTCCGCACGCCGCCTTGACGAAGCGCTTCGCAGAAGCCACAGCGAGCTTCAATCTGATCCGGAGTCACCTGCGCTTCCTGTGTGATTTTCATAATTCGGGTCTTTCCTTCTGCCCAGTTCAGCCGCAGAATTCGTTTTTGCTTCCAGGCTGCCGGATCACATTCGTCGATCGCCAATAAAATCTCCTGCCGCAGCGGCTGCGCCTGAATCGCAAAAGCAGAAAGCCAGCGGGCTCTCCGTTCTTGGATCGCCTGATCCAGCGCTTCATCGGCCCAGGGCATAAACTGCCTTCCAATTCTTCCTTGGATGCCGCCCTTCATCCGCAATTTCATAAAATGAAATCGCCAGCGACCGGGCTAACTCGCGGTCTCCGGCTGAATCCCCGATTAAAATTGACTGCTTCAAATCGATCTCCGGATATTTTTCCAGCGCCTGTTCAATCATCCCTGGTTTCGGCTTGCAGCAGCGGCAGCCAGCATCGCGGCGGTGCGGGCAGAAGAAAATATCCTGCAGATGAATCCCCTGCTGCGCTAATCGCCAAACTAAGCGGTCGGTGAAATTCTGATAATCGGCGAATGTGATGATTCCTTCGTCAATCAGATATTGGTTGGTGATCATGATCAAAGCATATCCCTGATCCTGTAAAAAGCGCAGTCCCTCCATTGCCCCGTCGATCAGCTCCGGCTCCGTTTTGCCTTTCCATTCCGCGTCCGGGTAGTCCCGGTTGATCGTCCCGTCACGATCTAAAAACGCTGTTTTCATTCCTTCATTCCCCTTTATTTTGCGCTTTCCTCCTCTTTGCGCGACGATCGCCATCCGCTTTGATTGTTCTCAGGCTCACCTTGAATACCGCTTTTTAACCGGCTTGAATTATAACGCAGTGTTAAAATCAATCCGCTTTCCAATCAATCGCGACGCAATGCCACGTTTCCTTCTCAAACATCAAGCCCTGATAGGCTTCCATGATCTGATCCGGTTTGATCACATGGCTGATCAGCTTCTCCGCGTCAAAAACACCGTTTAAAATCAACCGCTGAACCGTCTCAAAATCCCGCAGCACATTCCGCCGCAAACCATCAGTTACCGGGAATGGATTCAGCTCATTGAACGCTCCCTTGACATTCAGCATTTTCATGTGGATCGCATTGAGCACCGGCGTGATATCGCAGGTATAGGAAGCCCGCGGCGAACCTAACAGAATCACCTGTCCATGCTTCGCCGAGCCGAGAACGGCGTTGACGATCGCCCCGGAAATTCCGCTCGCGTCCACGCTGATATCGCTGCCTCGGCCCTGCGTCAGCTGCCTAATCTGTTCGACCTGTTCCTGCGGGGAACAGCTGAACACTTCCTCTAATCCCAAGGCGCGGGCTTCCTCACAGCGGGAAGCCACCGGATCCAGCGCTAAAACACGAAGTCCAGCCTGCTTCAGAAGCAGTGCGGTCAAAATACCGATCGTTCCCAATCCGTACACCGCAGCGGTATCGGTCAGCTTTCCCTCGCACGCCGTGATCACATTCATCGCAATCAGCCCCAGCGGAATGATACAGGCCTGTTTGTCGCTCAGCCGATCGTCGATCTTCATAATTTTATCACCCTGCGTCGTTCCGACATGGGAAAAGCGGTTGACCGAAGCATGCGGACCAGAATAGAAAACCCGGTCGCCGACATTCAGCGACGTCAGGCCCTGCCCCTTCGCCAAAACGGTTCCGATCGCCGAATATCCCGGATACACCGGATAACTGAACCCCTGTTTGATCGCATAGACCCGCGACAGCTCTGTTCCCGCGCTGATTAAGGACATTGACGTTTCAATAACGGCTTCGTTGGTTTTAAGCTCGGCAGCGTCAAACTGGAAATCCTCACATTGGCATTCAGCCTGAGCATTGCCCGTCAGGACGATTGATTTTCTCTGCATTAAAACTCCCTCCATTCTTTCTCTTTCTGGAATTATTATACCATAACGTTCTGCCGATCTCGCAGCGAATGTCCGTTGACTTTCATCTCCCTGCTTCTTATAATGAAATTAACGAAAGGGAAAAGGAAAAACCATCATGAGAATTCGATAGTCCCCTGAAAATCAAATCATTCGGCACCGGCTGTTTTCGCCATGCCTGAGCGGACCATCGAATTCTTTTTTCATGCGCTTCCAGTTCCAGTTTTACGGGTCATCCCCACTTTAATTTCAGATCATTCTCATAAATTTGATTCCTATTTTTCGTTTTGCCTGAACCCACGCTTTATTGTTTGGGGCCGTGCGATTCATTTTTATCGATTTCATTCTGATATTAGGAGAATTCCCGTGTGGACAGAAGTCTGAATCGCGCTTCTGATCCATGGATCATGAGCTACAAGCCAAAGCTTACATGATTCGCGGTGTATCGGATGGCGCTTCCTTTCATTTCTGTATTTTTCATCAGGCCGCTTTTTAAAATTCATTGGGATCCGATTTCATCGTTACAGGCGATTCTTGGATAGAGAAAAAATCGAATCAGGGGAAGGTTTTTTCAACGATGTCCGCTCCTTTGAAAAAGAGGAGGAAATCTTATGTTGCTTTGTTCAGTCGCTCATCTCGTCCAGCGTTTTCGCGGCGAAATTCTATTCCAACTCGATCAGTTTGAGATTCATACCGGCGATAAAATTGGATTGATCGGCGCAAATGGCTGCGGAAAAACAACATTGCTCAAGCTCTTGGCCCGGGAATGCGAACCCGATCAGGGCGTGATCATCAATCCTGTACCAATCCGTTTCTTTCATCAGCAGCCGCTGCCTGAGGAAATCACGCCTTCCCTGTCCCGGATGAGTCAGGGCCAGCAAACCGCGGCCCGGCTGCAAGCTTTTTTTACACGTCCCACCGCTCTGGCGTTTCTGGATGAACCGACTACCCATCTGGATTTGCCCAGCCGGCAGACGTTCGAAGCTCAGCTGGCAACGCTGGACAGTTTCATTCTGGTCAGTCATGATCAACAGCTGGATTTATTAAATCCTGACGAAACGATCCTGCAGAACGCGCTGCGGCTCAGTGTTCAGAAAGAAGAAGTGATCCGCACCGTTTTAAGCCGGATGTTATTTCCGCAGGATACTTTAAACAAAAAAGCGGCCGTTCTCAGCAGTGGCGAGCGGGTCCGGCTGGCCCTGGTCTGCCTGTTTTGTTCGGCATGCAACATGTTAATTCTGGACGAACCGACGCATTACCTCGATCTGCCCTCGATTCAGGCACTGACTCAGCTGCTTCAGACGGCGGGACAATGTGTGATTCTTATTTCTCATGATCCGGCTCTCATTCGTCAAACCTGCACACAGCTGCTGCGCTTTGAAAATCAGAAGCTGATCTCCCTGGCGGTGGAGGATTGGTCAACGACCCGAACTTCGAAGCCGCCTTTGGAAAAAACAATCCTGCAGATGCGGCTGATTTCTCTGGAAGAAGCGCTGCGCCAGCAACCGGAGAATCCAGCATTGCAGGATCAGCGGGACGCCTTGATTGTTCAGCTGCGGCAATTCATCTGATTAAAACGCATGAAGTCCATAAAAAAGCACGGAAATCGCGGTGACCCGGAGGCCATCTTGAAATCCGTGCTTTTCTTGGTTATCCATCGTTTCTGATTGAATCAGAAGCAAATTGACTCTTTCCCGTTAAATTGGATTATACATTCGCACATGTAACTTTTAATGATCCCGGAATAGTTATCTGTCGTTTTCTGTCCATCTTTGCGACCTGCTCAAGTCTCGTTATTTTAATAACCCTTGATCGATCAGGAACTGCCGCGCAACATCGTCGGGATTCTTTTCTTCAATGTCAACCTGATAGCTCAAATCAGTCATCGATTCATTCGTAAAGATATTATCCAACAAGTGCAGTGTCGCTTCCAGATCCGGTGCAATCGCTTTTACACGCTCGAACAAATCTTCCTGCACAACGATGACGCCGTTATATTCCGGGAAGAAATGCTGATCATCTTCCAGAATCTGCAGCTGAACTTTTTTATTCCGGCCATCGGTGGCATACGCGACGGTAACATCCGCATTGCCGCTTTCCATTGTCGAATATTTAAGGCTCAGATCAACCGGCCGCGTGTTTTTAAACGTCAGGCCGTAAAAAGTAGTAAACGGATCAAATTTCATTGTGCCTTCATCGTCAAAAAATTCATGTTCTGCGCTGAAGACCAATTCCGGAGCGACGGCAACCAGATCGGTAATTGTTTTTAGATTGTACTTGGATTGAATTTCTTTCGGAACTGCGACGGCATAGGTATTGTCCAGCCCCAGCTTATTCACCATGACAAGTTTATCCTGTTCCTGAAACAACTCGTTTGTATAATCAAACAAGGTGGAACCGGCCGGCACTTCCGACGGATCCCGGTGCAGGAATGTCGTCAGCACCGTGCCGTCATAGCTCATATACACGTCATAGACCCGTTTTTTCATTTCATTGTAAGCGTTGACCGCGGTCATCTCCTCGCCGATACTGACGGTCAGATCCGTACGGTCCTCCACCAACATCTTGATCATTCGATGCACCAGCTTCTGTTCCGTAACGCGGCCGTCGACAATCTTGATTACATTTTCTTTTTTGGAACTGCAGCCCGGGATCAGCAGCAGGCAGAGCGTCAACAATAAGGCTAGTCCTTTTTTCATCATCTTCCCTTCCTTTCTTATCGGGTTCTTGCATAAAGCCGTTTCTCAATGAAGCCCATCAGCGTGTCGAAGAAGACCGCCATGATCATCAGTGAAACGGTTCCGAACAAAATCAGTTTCATATTCATATTGGCCATGCCGCGGTAGATCACTGTCCCCAGACCGCCGCCGCCGACAAAGGTTCCGAAAACCGCCGCGCTGATCTGATTGATCACCGCGATGCGGATCCCGGTAAAGATGACCGGGAAGGCGATCGGCAGTTCTACATGAATCAGCTGATACAGCTTGCCCATCCCCATCCCTTTGGCCGCTTCCTTCACCGCCGGATCGATGCCGGACAATCCGGTATACGTGTTGCGAACGACCGGAAGCAGGGAATAGAGGAACAACCCGACGACGACCGTCAGCTTATTGCCGCCTAAGAAAATCATAATGATGCCTAACAGCGCCAACGACGGAATCGTCTGCAGCACATCCGTGATTTTAAAGATCACGACTTTGAAGGTCTTGTTAAAATAAGCCAAAATTCCGCACGGCAGGCCAAACACCAAGGTCAGGCAGATGGCCGCCACAACGACGCTGAGATGATCCACAATGACATTTATACTCATCCGCGCTTCCCTCCTAACCCTCGCGGCGTCAGCCGTTTTTGAATCCAATCCACCAACGCGCCCAGACTCAGCGCCAGAATTGCCGCCGGAATGGCGCCTGTCAAAATCAGCATGTTGTTATTGGTTCCTACGCCCCGGTAGATAAAATCACCCAGGCCGCCCAAACCGATCATCGCGGCCAGCACCGCCCAGCTGACAGTATAAATCGTTGACAGCCGAAGCCCGACAAAGATATTCGGCATTGCCAGCGGCAATTCAATCTTGATCAAAATCTGCAGCGGCGACATCCCGCAGCCGCGGGCGGCTTCTTTCACTTTTTCATCGACGTTCAGCAGACCGACATAGGTGTTCTTCAGAATCGGAAAGACCGCGTAAATTGTCAGCGCGATCAAGACCGTCGCCGGTACCATCCCTACATAAAGGAACAAAATACCGACGAAGACAATTCCCGGGATCGTCTGGAATACGGACAGAACTGGCAGAATATAACCTGAAATCTTAGGAACCCGGCTCAGCAGGACACCGAGAATTACGGCGATCACAAAGCCGAGCGCAACCGGAATCAAAACGTAATAGAGATGTGTGATTATGGCTTGAATCAGATCCGCGCCATACCGGTTCGCCCATTCCATCATCCCTGATCACCCCAAACTACACTCGCCAGCGCTTTTGACATGCTCGTCTTGGTGATGATACCTTTCACTACATTTTCATTATCGACGACCAGAACATACGGCAAATTGGTTTTTGTCAGCCAGTCAAAGGCCTTGCGGGCTTCATCCTGCAGATGAACCGTCGGATAGTCCGTACGCATAACCTTGCCAACAGATTCGCCGGCGACGCCTTCGCTTTTCAGCATGTCAATCGTGACGACGCCTTTGAAGTGATGGGATTCGTCGGTAATGACAAGAGAATCAACTTCGCGGTGGCTCATCATTTCAATACATTCCAATGTCTTGCGGTTTTCAGTTGTCGTGTAGACACGCTTTTTCATCAAGCTTTCGCAGGTCATATCTTCTCCCTGGCTGCGGTAAGCCGCGCTGTGTTTGCCCATGAAATTCCGGACAATTTCATTGGCCGGGTGCCGCAGCATTTCTTCAGGAGCGGCATCCTGCTGGATCACGCCTTTATCCATGAAAATGATCCGGTCGCCCATTTTAATCGCTTCATCCATATCGTGAGTAACAAAGATAATTGTGATGCCCAAACTTTTCTGCAGCGCTTTAACTTCATCCTGCAGCGTATCGCGGGTGATCGGATCCAAGGCTCCAAACGGTTCATCCATCAGGATTACCGGTGGTTTTGCCGCAAGAGCCCGAAGTACGCCGATTCGCTGCTGCTGACCACCGCTGAGCTCATTGGGATATTTCTTGGCATTTTCTTCATAAGGCATGTGCACCAGCTCAAGCAATTCGTGAGTCCGCTGGCTCATCTCCTCTTTTGACCATTTCAGCAGTTTAGGAACAACGCAAATATTTTCTTCTACAGTCATGTTGGGAAACAAACCGATTTGTTGAATGACATATCCGATATTCCGCCGCAGCTTTTCACCGTTCAGTTCATGTATGCTTTTTCCATTGATCAGAATATCCCCGGAATCTGCTTCGATTAATCGGTTGATCATTTTCAGAGTTGTTGTCTTTCCGCAGCCAGAAGGTCCGATTAAAACGACGAATTCTCCATCGTTAACCGTCAGATTCAAGTTATTGATTACGGGTACGCCATTATATTGTTTTACGATGTTCTTTATCTCAATCATCTTTATCCCTCCTCATTTCTTTCTCCATCTATGTGACAACTTTATTTTATCACAAGGTTGTCACTTTATCAATTCCTCTTGAAATCCCTTTCATTTAATTTTCACTTTTATTTCAAGAAAAGAAAGAAAAAAAGGTTCTATAAATTTTGGTGTTGGTGGAAACCAAAGCCTTTTTTTCTTGAGCATAAAAAAAGAGACATAGGTAAGAATTTCCGTTACAATAAAATCACCACAAATTACAGAAAGGAAATCTCACTATGTCCATTACTCATTCTATCGTATCTGTTCTCAATTTAAAAGACCCTCATCTTCATTTCTCTGAGGATTGTGTCTCTTCTCAGTCGATTCGTGGTGTTGACTCCCTTGTCTTTTCCGGCTCGCTTTCTTATGACCCTCCCTCTTCCTGTCCTCTCTGCGGGTCCTCCAACCCCGGCTCGGCTATCATCAAACATGGTACGAAATCCTCCCTCATCACCCTGCCTTCCGTTTCCCGCCGCCCCGCTTATCTCCGCCTCAAAAAACAACGCTTCCTTTGTAAACATTGCGGCCATACTTTTACGGCTTCGACTTCCATCGTTCTCCCTCATTGTTTCATTTCCAATAACACTCGTCTCTCCATTGCCCTCGACGCCAAGATGAAGACTTCTGAAAAAGATATCGCTTTCCGTCACTCTGTTTCTCATGCCACGGTGAATTCCCTTCTTCAACAGCTCTATCAGGATTTTAAAGTCCAGCGGAATTTTCTTCCCCCTCATCTCTGTTTTGACGAGTTTCGCTCTGTCAAAGGGGTTGATGCTTCAATGTCTTTTCTCTTTCTTAACGCGGAATCCGGTCAGATTCTCAATATCCTTCCTGATCGCAGAATGCCCGTTCTCATCCGCTATTTCATGAGCTATTCCAGGAAAGCCCGCGAAGCCGTTAAAACCGTTTGTATGGATATGTATTCCCCTTACTTCTCTGTCGTTCACCACTGTTTCCCTCACGCCAAGATCATTCTTGACCGCTTCCACATCGTTCAGCTGCTCAGCCGCGCTCTCAATAAGACCCGCGTCAATTTCATGAATCAGAGTAAGCCTCATTACAATAAGCTCAAACGCTATTGGAAACTCCTTCTTAAATTTGAAGATGACCTGAATGATCAGGACTTCAAAAAATGGGTTTGCTTTCCATCTCTGATGCGCGAAATTGACCTTGTCCACTTCTTAGTTGAACTGGATCCCGAGCTCAAGGCGACTTATGAGCTCTATCAGAGTCTCCTTACCGCGCTCAACCGGAAAGATCCTGACGCCTTCCTCCAAGCTTGTCTGAATCCTGATCCTTTGATCTCCAAGCCCATGAATACCGCCATTCAGTCCTTAGTGGAACGGAAAGAGGCAGTGATCAACGCCTTGACTTACTCATTTTCCAATGGCATGATTGAAGGTACGAATAATCTGATTAAGGTCATCAAGCGCCTGGCTTTCGGTTATCGTTCTTTCATTCAATTTAAGACCCGCATTTTACTTATTTCTAACACCTTAGTTCCCTGCCATTTTCTCAATTAAAAATGAGCCCCATTTCTGGAACTCATCTGCGTCTTTCTTGTTTCGGTTTTTCTCTCACCAACACTATTTTTGAAAGAGCCGAAAAAAATCGTCCGTTATTGAACGATTTGAGAACTAATGATTTCCGCTGAAGAACTGTTCGACCCGGATAATACAGTCTTCCTGACCAATAAAATAAATGATATCCCCCACATGTAATCGAGCATAAGGCCCTGGAGAAAGAGCCAGTTCTTCCTGATGCCGGATCGCGATGACTGTCGCCAACGTGTTATGCCAGAAATTAATTTCAGAGAGATTTTTCCCGATGTGGTTCATGGTTTCGGTCAATTCAATTTGATAGGGAATGAAAGGATTCAAAGCTTTGAAACGTGTTACTGTATCCAGCAAGCTTTCTAATTGGTTTTTAATTTCATTATTTCTTTGATTTTGTTCGTTAAGCGCTTCGATTAAACCTTCCTTCATCGCGGATATCGTATATTCTTCATCAAATTGACGGACATACATTACGGCGTTCTCCGGCGATTGAATCACCACGCCTACGCCTTGAATGGATTCCACAATTTTCATATCGCAAAGAACGCAAATAGCGCGGCGCGCTGTTTCACTGGAAACGTGGTATTGTGAAGCCAGGGAGGAACGGGCAAAAATTTTATCTCCTATTTTATATTCGCCGCCGGCAATTTTAGCAGCGATATCCGCTGCGATTTGTTGATAGCGCGGGGCATTCTTGGCTTGCATCGGGATCACTCCTTTTTCTTTAGTATACCACAGTTTACTAATTATCAGAGTCTATTTCCAAGGAATTGCTAAATGGATCGGAGATGTCTGTGTTTATTCAGTCTTAAAATGCCATCCGGGGGTTCGCATCATATCTTTAATATTCAATAGATTCCACCTCATAGATATTTGTCTCATACTTCCTGTATACTTCGAGATTTGATCAACATTACATTTATAAATGGTATAACCTATTTAGTTTTGTTCCTTACATTGGGTGCTGATAATAGGATTTGAATAGATCTAACAGCAACCCCTGTATTCTGAAATTTCAATCCACGTATCATACGCAAACGATGCGACCTATGGGGACAAATATTAAGGTTGTTCGATGGGCTATTTCAATCCACGCATCGTACGCAAACGATGCGACTTCCTCCTTTGTGCGATCGTGCTGCTTTTTGGTCGATTTCAATCCACGCATCGTACGCAAACGATGCGACTTTACTGAAGAAGAACTCGATATCATGTACGACATTTCAATCCACGCATCGTACGCAAACGATGCGACAAGGTTGGCCGGTACTTGGAGGAGTCAGTTTTCATTTCAATCCACGCATCGTACGCAAACGATGCGACAGATTCAGATTGTCATTCGATTTTACGGACCAGTGATTTCAATCCACGCATCGTACGCAAACGATGCGACTCGATAAATCCGCTCCACCGTACCATACAATCGATTTCAATCCACGCATCGTACGCAAACGATGCGACTTTGGTGTTAATCCCAAAGCTGAAGCATATTGGAATTTCAATCCACGCATCGTACGCAAACGATGCGACTAGATCCGTTTCTGGTTTTCCAGAAATTCTACATAAATTTCAATCCACGCATCGTACGCAAACGATGCTACTTTCATAGCTTCAAACATAGCCATGATTTTCGCCATTTCAATCCACGCATCGTACGCAAACGATGCTACATGTATAATGAAAATCAGTATGCCCCAGGGCAGATTTCAATCCACGCATCGTACGCAAACGATGCTACCGCAAATAAGAAACGAAAATATAGAATATAGTTTCTTATTTAAGAACTTAATTAACTCATTAAATTTAACTTGTGATATTTCATTAAACTTAGCCTGATTTTAAGTGCGAACACTCCAGACATTTTATGTTTACTTCAGGTTCGCACTAAACTATTATTCAAATGATAAGTGGATCATTGACATCAAAGCTTGGCTTTGCACCTATGTGAATTACTTTATTTTTATATTTATTGCCGAGAATATAAAATCTCAAACTATCAACATTTTTATCAATCAAGCCCTCCAACAAATGCTGCACTTCTATTAATTTTGCATTATCCAAAGAACATTCAAAAACTGAGTTCTGGACTCGCTGACCATAATTAACACACTGCTTAGCAACTTTCCGCAGACGCGTCCGCCCCGCTTTCGTCTCCGTATTCACATCATAAGTAATTAAAACCAACATAAACTGCCTCTACTTCCACATAAATGGCGGATAAGCATCTAAATCTCCCCTTAAGTAGCGCGATAACAATTGAGCTTGCAGATAAGGAGCTAATCCCCAATTCATTTTTTCTGACAAATAAGGATGTGTTAATTCTTCATTTTTCTTAAGCTGCCAGGCTTGGATTACTTTTTTTCTTCCATCATCATTTAAATAAACAGCGCCATTCTCATAATCAAAGAAATCACAGCTATCTATCTCTTTACGATTAATTAATGACAAAACAAAACGATCTGCCAGGCAAGGGCGGAATTCTTCCATCAAATCCAAAGCCAAAGACATTCGACCGGGTCGATCAATATGAAAGAAACCAATATAACAATCTAACCCCACACTTTCCAACGCCGAGGCACAGTCATGAGACAACAAAGTATAAACAAAAGAAAGCAGGGCATTCACCTTATTTAAAGGAGGCCGCCGGGTTCTTGTGGTAAAAACAAAGTCTTCTTTCTGGCGCAAAATCAAATCATCAAAACTGCTAAAATACAATTTCGCTGCCGTGCCTTCAAAACCACGCAGTTCGTCATGACTCTGCACCTTCTCAATCGAATTGAGTATTTCACTCAATTGTTTGGAAATTGCTCGCATTTTCTCAATATCAATTCGCAGCGGATAATCGCGAATAGCACGTTCAAGAATCCATTTACTGTTATAAACTTTGGCTAAAATCATATTTTTCGCGATCAATACACTTTGCTGATTATTCTCGGAAACAAGTATTTGCTTTTTTCTAAGTAAAACATTACCTTGATATTCTCCAACGACACGGCCTAAAAAATAGCCTGCAGGTGAAAGAAAACTGAGCGTTATATTCTGTGACATACATTTTCCCATCAATGCCGGACTGATTCCCTGGTAATTAAACATGACAATGCTGCTTAAATTATGTAATGGAATTCGTTTTATCACTTTTTGCTGATTCAAAATAACAACATTTTCACCATCTAAAGAAAGATAAACATCCGGTAGCGTTATATATAACGTATTTCCAATTTTTCTCATACTTCTTCCTCATGCAGTTTTCTTGTTATATAAGCTTTCGCAGATTCCACAGTCAATCCTGGCAAACAAATTTCTTTCAAAGAACAAGATTGGCATTTTTTACTTTTCCTTACTCTTGGCGTTAATCCTTTGGATAAATACTGATGCATCATATTGTAATCTGTTTTTACCTGATCGCGTAATTCCTGAGATAAACTGACCTCTTCCCTTCTTCTTGTTTCATCATAATATAAATAACCAATATTAACCTCGCAAACCAACATTTCTTCAAGACACATAGCTTGAGCGCAGAGCTGCAGCCGATCAGCGTCAATTGTTTTACTGTGTCCCTTTTTGTATTCCACAGGAATAGGTTTATACTTTCCATCAAAATGAATGAGTGGAACCCCATCTTCATCCTGATGGAATTCCACTACATCACAATACCCATTTATTCCCAATGTCTTTGAATAAACAGGCAAATTCCGAGTGATAATTACTTTCCCTCTTTTTTCAAGCTGTTTTTCATCATGTGCTTTTTCATGAACAATTTGACCTAAAATAGTAAGTGAATTGTCCTCCCAAAGCCGTTCGACATGAATCAAAGCCCATTGACGAGGGCAAAAGCTGAAATGCTGGATGCCAGCTAAATTTAAATACTGATCTTCGCTATAACTCACTGATAATTTCCGGAGTCAGTCCTTCAAGGTCATGGACGATAATTTCATAATCTTCAATTTTACTGCCAATTTCCACATTCTCTTTTCTTCGTACTTCTAAACTACGATGAACCTTCGCTGAAGAATACTGACCCGATGGACAATTATGTTTCCACCAGATTACTTCCAGAACCTCCATGCTGCCGTCAGGACGTGCCGAAGAACAATCATTATCAAACAACGTAATCAGGCATTGTTTAATTTGTTCAGCATCCTTCTCACTAAATCCAGTTTTCTCCGCCAGCTGACAATTAATACTTCCATAAGTCACATAAATTCCAAAGTCTACCGTATTCTTTGTTCCCATCGTATCCGAAGATTTTTTATCACCCGTAACACTATTCACGCTCTTGGTAATCTGCATCTCATTCACAAAAATCGGATCAACACTGATCGCTGGATGAATTGAAACTGGACCTCTTACGCCGATTGAAACCCCTTCACCTTTAGCTCCGCCTGCGTTTTTAAAAGCGAAAACCTGGCCAAAAGCTCTCACATCAAACCACTCTTTACAAGCTGCTGCGGCCGCTTTCTCTTTATCTTTTTCATTTTTAAACGCCGCGCAAGCATCCGCCCGATCCTTCAAGCTTCGATAGGAATCTAAGTTCTTATCGTCACTTTGAACAAAAACATTTTCACCCAGATCCATCAACCGATTTCTGATTTTTCGTTTCAAGCAAACATCACTGATTTCTCCACGACCATCCATCGTCGTCCGCGGACGATTACCATTTAGTGGATCTCCGTTCGGATTGGCATTCTTTACTGAAAAAACAACCGCAAAATCAATCTTGTTCGTTAAACTCATACACTTAATCCTCCTTTTCAGCCTTAGCTTGATCTTTTTTATAACCGTACTTTAAATCATGAAGTTGGGCATGAAAACCTAAAACAAATTTACCTGATAAAGGTGCGTCTTCAAATCGTTTTGGGTCAATCTGAGAAAGAATATCACTCAAAAGATATTCATAATAATCTGTTTTTAATCTTAATAAATAGGGCTGAAGTTTACTTTGCAAACTAATCAATGTCGATTGCGGATAACGTGAAAATTGGCCCATATACCGCATAGCATTCGTTTCACGTTTCTTTTCATTCTCTGGTTTTGCTTTGTCTTCAATAAAATTCATTACTGCCAAAGCGCGGCCACAAAGATAACTGATATCTTTGCATTCCAAATCTGTTCTCACAGGCATTTCCTCCTCTTTTCCATTTATTCTGGCTTCATCAATGTAATATTTCCGGATCACCGCGCAGCAGACTTCTAAAATCTGATTGTATTCATCTGCGCTTTTCCCATAAGGATTTAAAGCTTTTACGACCGCTTTCTGCATGAAATCCCGTGGTAATGGCTGACCTTCCTGAATACATTTAACCAGTCTTTTTGCTGAAGATGCAAGTAATTTAGGATTGACTGACTCACCATATAATGTCTTGATGATTTTATTCATGTCCGGCGATCCTATGGTTTGACGTGAAATCGTCTTTCCTGTTTCTGCTTGTTTGTAAAATAGGGTTTTATACCAACTTATCGTCTTATGCCAAAATAAAACATTTCTAAATAACTGAGAACTGCTGGTTTGTTGATAATAAATGATTGAAAGTCGTCCCGGAGTTGCAGCTTCCAAGCCCAATGTCATAACTTCTTCATTCGCAATCAAAGGTTTTGACAGATATCCTTTCATCGCTTGATTTAAAGCTTTAGAAAATTTTTCATAAGTATCAAACTGAAACTCTGGCAGATTTTCATCAAGATCAAATAAATCAGCACTTTCATTAAACTCGATCAGACTTGTAATATTACTCCCCCAGCTGACAAATACTGCTTCTCCAAAAGTGCGGCCTTGTTTATTAATTAACCATTTTAGTGCATTAATTGCCTTCTGGGAAGATTCGTACCCCATACTCATCGATTCTTCCGGATTTACAAACCGACCGCGATATGTAAAACCTTGAGAATCATTGGATGAAATCAATTTACTCATATCCGCAGAATTTCTAACTTTTGACGGAATTCTCATAGTTACAGGCATCTGTTGACCTGTGATTAAGTCTAAATCAATTCTTTCCTTCTTCCTCAATTGATCCTGATAAAAATGAGTAAAGGATTCCACTAAATTGGGATCTTTCCACAATTGAACACCATCGACAACAAATCTGACAAAGGCATCGGCTTGAGTTCCCGTAACTATTTGAAAAATCGCTGGTTTGTTTTCTAAACCTTTCCATTTTTCAATTAGTTTTCCTTGTTCGTCAAGGACTAGTATTTTTTCCTCAACTAAATCCTGAATCAAAGTCCCCGCTTCTAAGTATTCAAATAATTCCCGCACTAATGGATACGCATAAGAGGATTTACACCAAGCTTCCAAAAATAAGCGATACTGAGAATAACTTCCGCCTTCTTCTGAATATTGATCAAAATCCTTCGCAATATATTTAAGTTTATCAAATAACGGATGAGGCGCTGGATTTTTACCAGACCGGCTGGAAGATTCAATAGTACAGGGGATTCGTGTCATGGATTCAGATTTAGGCAAAACCCTCGCATATTCAAAACAGCCTTGATCAATCCATACTTCTAACTGAGCTGCTTGTTCTATGTACCCGATCGGTAAAAGGCCTTTTGTTTCTGCCTTTATTTCTTCGAGATTTTGATCATAAACTGAACACAAGTTTTGTATCCATCCCATGTCACTTGTCCTCCATCGTCATATTCACGCCGGGAATAAACTGCTTTTCCGACATTTTCCCTAATTCCCGGATCATTGTACATGACTGCGGTGAAATAAACTCGATCACACCTTTCTTCATAATCGGCATCCAGAAACAGGATTTTAAGTTTTCATCTTGTGATTCAGAAGGATAGATAAACGAATGAAACATAACACCAAAAGCTACCTCTTCAGCTTCATCATAAGGTGAAGTTCCTTCTCCAAAAGTACAAGTTTCAACATAACCCTGGCACTCTCTAGTGCCTAAGAAAATATCTCGGCGGCCGCCGCGAGCAACCATTCTTTTAGCGATATCATAATGCTTATGTTCATTGCGATCCTGCGCTAAATCCGCTCGTTTTTCATTCCAAATGAAATGAGCCTCAACCTGATATTCAACATCATGAAGGTAAGTATACAGCGATAAATCGTTCTGGTTGGAATAATATCGAATTGGCCGAATCCCTTTTGACTGCGTCTGAATGATTTTCATCACCCGGCAACGATCGATAACCCAAATTAATGTAGGTTTCCAATAAATACTTTCTGTGATTCCTTTCAGAGCTTGATACGTCGGGACAGGATAACTGAATTTTTCTCCGCCCACCTTGGTAAGTGGATCTGTAAACAGCGCTTCATTTCCCCAGACACGGAAACAAATCTTATTGTCATAAAGCATTTTCTCACCTCTTTCAAATAATCCATGACTGTGCTTCGAAATCAGTCACACCTTTTTCTTCGTCATAACAGCCTTCTTTTAAGCAATAAAGATCAGCCGCTTCAAAATAACTAAAATTCTGTTTATGTTTCCGAATATAGGATTCATTCAGATTAACACTATAATTTTGAGCTTGACGTTTTAATTTTCGCAAATTATCTAGCTGGAATTTAATATTTCCACTATTCAATTCTTCAATCAGTTCTCTCCCTTTTTCATAAGGGACTAAAACCCCAATTGAATAATCTTCAATCACTTTAAAATACCTTCCTGCCGTTTCAAAAGCTTGATGCATCATCCAGTTTACGTCTGATTTCTTTGCCTTTGAAATTTCAGTACACCAACAAGAACAGAAAGAATTCAGATCATATAATGTAAAACCCTGGCTTGTTACAGGATAATCAACTTGATCCTGAATAATTTTATAATATCGAGAATAATACATTTCCAAAGCCTTATTTGATAATATATTATTTTCAAAATCTTCTGGAGCTTTCTTGAATTTATCTAATACATAATGAGAGCAGATCAATTTTCTTGTCAACTGTGAAATGGTTGTATTCTTAGTGATTGATTCATGCATAAAATCAATTTCATACGAATAAAAGACAATGAGTTCGCCTAGCTTTTTATGATCATGTCGATTGCATCTTCCAGCGGCCTGAATTAATGAATCCAATCCTGAACAGGCACGTAAAACAACATCAAAACTGATATCCACCCCGGCTTCAATCAAGGATGTACTCACGCACAAGACTGGAATATTTTCTTTCAAAGCGTTAATCATCTGTTGTATTCGTCTTTTTTTGTGATTCGGGCATAAATTTGTTGTCAAGAGAATTAAGAGTGGTCGATTCATCTCTGGAATTTGCTCAAATTTCTTCTTTAAGCATTCAAATACGCGAGTAGCTCCGGATACAGTGTTCATAATCGTTAATGCATTAGATCGTTCTTGCTGCTTTTCATAAGCAAGTTCAGCAATCTTTTCAACTGAGAAACAATTTTGTACATCCGTCTTATCTGTAACAAAAACACGATGAATTTTTTTCATATCTTTTGAATCATTCGTGTCGATATCTTTGTATTGCGACCATTGTAATGGATGTTTTATTTTTTCCAAAAGCGGCGGCGTAGCACTACATAAAACAACTTTCACATCGGCTAAGTGTTCAAGCATATTTAATGCACTATTAAACATTCCGATACAGTTGTCCGGTATAGATTGGATTTCATCAAAAATAATTACGGAATTGCTTAACTGATGAAGACGGCGTACATCTTTTTTCCTTGCGGAAAAAAATGTATCCATAAAGTGAACCAAAGACGTAATAATTATTGGAGAATCCCAGCGCTCTGTTCGCAATTCATATTCCTGAAGTTCTTCCTGTTTTTGTAAATTATCATTTGTTGATGCATTTATTAACTCATTCTCAAAGTCAGAGTAATGTTCAAGAATCCAGTCCGAATGCTCTTCTAAATGGAGTGTTTCTTTAATAGTTTGTGAATTCTGCAATAAAATACTCAGAAAAGGAATAACATAAATAATATGTTTTGTTTCAGGAAAATTACAAGCGTGTTGCAAAGCGAGACGGAGACTTGCCAGGGTCTTTCCGGATCCAGTTATTGATTGTAATCGATATATTCCTGAGGGCCAATTTCCTGCGTTTAAGCATGATTTGCTCACTCGCTTGCGAATTTGATTTAAAGTCGAAGAAGCTTGTGATGGATTGAGTTTTTCTAAACCCAATAATTCTTTATTCAATCTCTCCTGAAGTTCTGCCCAGATTTCTATCCTATTTTCTGCTACCGGAATATTTTTCTTATCTAGAAAACAAGCTGTATCCAGACGATCACTATCTATTAAACTACTGAAAAGAAAACGTTCGATCAGTCCATAGGTGAACATTCCTTCTTCTAACTTCGCCTCTTTGGGTTTATCATCATTTATTTCAAAGGAATGTCCTTTTACAAGTATATTTATTTGGGTATTTAATTGAATTATTTCATTTTGTGCTTTTTCAATAAGCTGATTTATCTCTTCTTTACAATTTAATTCATTGAAAAACGAATCATGAACTGATTGGTTTTCCTCAGCATTCAGCATCCGCTCAAAAGGAGAGTTCCCATTTGGATCATATATATCCATCAATCCACGATGATGTCCTAATATCGCGATGGAACATAGCTGAAATAGAAGTGTTCTGAATTGTTGCTGTTTTTTCGGCATTGTCCAAAATTCCTTACCAAAAAATAGTTTCCTTAGTATCTGAGCACCTGCTGCCGAATGATTAATTTTCCCTTTCTTCTCTGTTTGATTTTCAAGCATATATTGCTGAAATACAGGATTGGCTTTCCCTGCATCATGGAGTAATCCTATTAATCGTCCAGTTGATGTAAGGCCAAGCGAAAAACAATTTTCTTCCATCATTCTTGCTACATTTTCACTATGATCTTTTAAGGATTGTGCTCGTTGTTCTTCCCCATCCCAGTGTGCTAATAACATAAACACACCTCCTAATACAACAGTCTTTAATAATTATATTATATCCCATTTTCTAATTATTCCTACCAGAAAATAAGATTTAACTAAAGTCAACTTCTATCAATTAGATTAACAACAAAAAAACGGCGTTATACCATAACAATCAATACATTGCTTGAGATAAAATTATAGTTATAAAACGATTGGCAAAAATTCACGCACTGCCAGTGGGACATGTCTTAAGGTTATGGATAAATTTAAGAAAGAGATTTCAATCCACGCACCGCGTGAGCGATGCGACTTAGTGCTGGTGAGGCTGTGTATACTACACTTCTAATTTCAATCCACGCACCGCGTGAGCGATGCGACCGTTTGATGTTTCTGCACCTTGCTTACTTTCAAGAATATTTCAATCCACGCACCGCGTGAGCGATGCGACATTCAGATTGATAATAAATGCTGTCAACTTCTGAAATTTCAATCCACGCACCGCGTGAGCGATGCGACGGATGTCCAGCAGACCGGCGGCGTTATGGCCATTCAATTTCAATCCACGCACCGCGTGAGCGATGCGACATGGTTTCCTGCGCCTGCTCAAGATTCGCCAGCATTTCAATCCACGCACCGCGTGAGCGATGCGACCCACGGTAAGATAGGTCATAGGTGTATCCGGATAATTTCAATCCACGCACCGCGTGAGCGATGCGACGATCTCGGCGCATTCTTCGCGGGTCATACCATCATTTCAATCCACGCACCGCGTGAGCGATGCGACTGGATTTACTGTCTATGTGTCGAATAACGTGCCATTTCAATCCACGCACCGCGTGAGCGATGCGACGCAAGGGCAGAAAGAGAGGATAATGAAATGGCAGATTTCAATCCACGCACCGCGTGAGCGATGCGACGGCAACCACTTCCGGAGCCTCATCAAAACCAAAATATTTCAATCCACGCACCGCGTGAGCGATGCGACGATCCAGGGTCAGCCATAGTAAATCCGCCAATATATTTCAATCCACGCACCGCGTGAGCGATGCGACACTTCCGTCCGGTTATTTGCCCGACGCGTAAAAAATTTCAATCCACGCACCGCGTGAGCGATGCGACATGATGATTATGGGTACACAGGCATTATTTGAAGTATTTCAATCCACGCACCGCGTGAGCGATGCGACTCAATGCAGCGACGTAACTGGCGGATGGATTACAATTTCAATCCACGCACCGCGTGAGCGATGCGACGGCAAATAAGAAACTTAATGACTTCTATTTGTTTCCTATTTCGATTCTATGATAAACAATCTTGGATACACTTGCAATATTTTCTTTAATTTTCACATTTTCCCGGTGCGAACCTCCCAGGATTTCTATGTTCACTTCACGTTCGCACTTAAAGACCTTCTTCTTCCACAAATCGATAGAAACCTTTTTCTTTCTCAATATCCGCAGAACTAATCGTTCCTACAGGTGCAGTATAAATAATAAATTCCTCATCTTTATCCAATCCAAAAATGTCACTGCAAACTTTATCATCAAACGCCGCAATCCCGCAAATCCCTAAATTTAGCGCGGCGCAGCCCAGATATAAATTCTGTCCAACATGTCCCACATCGATCAATGCCACTCGATGCGCTCGAATCCCATATCGCCACTCGCAACGATAGGCTACTAGCGACCAATAGAAAACAACACTCGCTTTGCTCGCCCAGCGCTGTCCGCACAGTGAATCCGAAATCATCTGCTCTTCATCATCTATTCTATGTAAAAATTCAAGCGCATGCTCCATTGGTAAATAATGATAAACTCCACAATCCAATCCCTCGCACATCCGCACAATCAAATACGTTTCAAATCCATGACGAGCACCGCCGGATGGCACCGTTCGCAATGTTGCGTATCGCTTTCCACGAATCTCTTTCACCCCTTGACTTACCCATAATAAATACGATAACTGAAGTAAACTAACCGGCTGCTGAGTAAAAACACGAGAACTATGCCGTCTTGATAAAATCTCAGTAAAATTCCCATCAATATCCAAATCTTCAAAATTATGCGGCAGTATTATTCTCTGTTCGCTTATCGCAGCCTTCACGAGTGGCGGCTGCGGTTTCTTCAACTGCTGATCAGATACAAAATCATCCTGATCTGCAATACTCTGACAATGCAAAAACTGCCGGCCTTCCCGAATAAGTGTCTGTATACGCTTTTCATCCATCATTTTAAGGCCCTCCCTTTTCTTTATTATAACAGTCCGCAGGAAAACAAAAAGAAAAACTCCATCCCAACAAAGTCAGAATGGAGAAAATCATATCTATTTTTTCAGCAGGTATGCCCTGCCAGACAACCATGGGTCATTGCCATACCGACTGAGTTGCCTGCCATCGGCGTGCTGTAACCTAAGCCATAACGGCCACCTAAACAATTACCCGCCGCATACAGGTTGCCGATCTTTTCCCATTGTGTATTCAGCACGTTTTGTTCGGCATCCGTAACCAGTCCCGACAACGTAACCATTGACGGGTTGCCGCCATGACCTAAATTTCCAGCTCCGCCATAGAACGGCGCTTTTTCAATCGGGATCATGAATTCTTTATCTTTGCCATAATCTGTATCTCCCTCGGCATAACTCATTATAATGCGCAATACTGTCAAGAAAATTCTGTTTTGCTTCCCCCTCATAACCTAACAAGTCTGCCAATTCTTCCAGCGTATTGGCAGCAAAAACCGTACCCTTCATCATTTTCCGTTCTGCCAGATTTGCCCCGGTGACTGTCGAGCCTTCCGGATTGCCGATCTCAACCGCATCCATATCGGCTTTCAATACATCGTAAAAATCATCCATGCCAAAGTTAGGCGCTCCGTGATCCAGCGGCGCCTTCGCTACAGTTTCGCTCCAGTTCGCATCCGTGACATAGCAAGCTAAGCCTGCCGGCTGACGTTTAGATACGGAACCCAGCTGACTGATTGCGCCTTCGTTGCAGAAACGTGTACCTTCAACATTCAGCATCAACACCGGACAGGTTCCCCAAGGACCGCTTACACCGCCTCGCAGCGCCATCTATCCACGCGGGGAATCTTCAATCATGCCGCCAGCCCAACAGCCCATTTTATGACCGATTCCTACACGAATCGTCGTGCTCGCTCAATCTTCAGCCTTTTTCCATACGCTCTGCCCATTCCATGCCTTCATTCAGTAAAGCTCAGCACATTTTCGGATCGCCAATGAAGTCACCGGCGGCTAAGATAACACCTTTGCTCGCTGTGAATTAATGTATTCGCCGACGGTATTCCTTGCAATTAACCCCATGACTGTCCTGTCATCCGCCTGAATTAAGACAACACCGGTATGCTCGAAGAACCACTCGGCTCCATGTTCCTGCATATATTTAACAATGTATTTGTGGACAAATTTAATATTATTTCCCTGATAGTTATAGAATTGCGAATTGCATGACCATGTATTCTAACCACCGCAATGGATCAGATAGGAAACCTTTGCCCCGCTGTAAGCTACTTTGTGTTGCATAACGGATATTGGGCAAGATTCGAAATAAAAATAATGATCAGATCCTCATCCTGTTTTCTGATTTTAGCGGCTGCCTGCGTTTCATCCATTTTATCCATTTGGATATCCAATAACGCAAGATCAAAAGAATGCGGAGGTATGGAGGAAAAACTTTCACCGTCCTGAAATACAGTAATTTGCAAGTTTAGCTTTTCATCATGCTGGATCCGATTCAGAATTTCCTCCATGCGTTGGATTTCCGGCAGAGAATCTTCTATCAGCGACACTCTGATCATCATCCTTCCCCTCCTTGTGTTTCCTTGTGAAATCTTTACGTTATCATCCCGTAATTTCAGAGACCAAACAATCCGGATTCAGAAAAGCAGATTCTCGTACAAAGACTATTTGAACATTTTTAGCGACTGATTGAAAATCGTGATCTTCTTTTTTCAGTGGCAATTCGTGATATAATGAACGAAAAGAAAATAGGAGAGGATTTTTGATAGATGAATACAAACAAAACGATGGTCATGGCGATCAATTTTCCATTCTGTCTGCAGGAAGAAAACTTAGCGCATCCTTTTCAGATTCTTGGGGATTCACAAACTAAGCTGGATTATGTGGAAGCGTTGAGCCGTGAGATCCACAGTGCTGTGGCTGATTTTCAAGATGTTACTTTTACTGCAGTAAAGTTTGCTGGATATCCAACGATCATGAACGCGGATAAATTAGGAATGTTATTGCATCAAATTCGGCAGGAATATCGGCTAGCGGATTTCTGCGAGGTGAGCATTGAAACGTTGCCCAATACCGTATGTGTCCCTTTATTAAGTGAATTGAATCATGGACAGCCTACTCGTTTCCAACTAAGAGTTCATTCGCTGCAACCACGAGAATTGCTGACATTGAAAGTTCCGTTTATCCTGTCGGATGTTCAAAATGCGGTCTTATTTTTGGATAAATTCCGGGTTAATAATGTTTCTATGGTATTAGATCTGGGAATTCCTGGACAGACGTTTGTTTCTTTAAAGCGCACATTGCGTTCTTGTTTGGAAATGGAGCCGGATCATCTGATGCTGCGGCCGTATTTAGGACCAAGAGGACAAGCTGATCAAAAATTACAGCGTCGAATGTTACTTTCCACAGATGCGTATTTAAAAGAGCAGGGGTGGATTGCTTATGCGCCAGGACTTTATTGTAAAAAGGAGTGCCAAGATCAGTTCTTAAGTCAATTATGGTTGCAAGGCGAGGTTGTTGGCTTTGGTTTAGATGCTTATTCATGCTTTGATGGTTATCAGTACAGGAACACACGAAACTTGGAAACTTATATAAAGGAAGCTGATAATTGTCAGCAGTTAATTGAAAATCCTCAGGCTTTATCTTCGGAAGAAATGGCTATGCGAAAACTTCGCGGGCAGTTATTATTGGACCAGCAAGCTGCCGCTGAAGGATATACAGAGTGTATACAAAGTGAAATTGATTCTTTTATACGTCAGGAATGTCTTATCAATCGAGAAGGAAAATTATCTTTATCCGCTGAAGGATTGGGAACTTTCTGGTTTAGCTTATTGAATGATGCTTATTATTAAAAACTGATAAAGGTCAGGAATGTCTTATTGGAGACAAACCTGGCCTTTTCCTAAAATTAGTAATGAATATTTTCAATAAAAATTGAGGATATTCTGGTGCGAACCAGAAGTGAACATGAAAATCCAGGGAGGTTCGCACCGGAAAGATGTGAAAATTGAAGGAAATATTGCAAGTGTATCCAAGATTGTTTATCATAGAATTGAAATAGGAAACAAGTAAAAGTCATTGAGTTTCTTATTTGCGGTTCGCATCGCTCACGCGGTGCGTGGATTGAAATAACTCATTGCCAATACAGTTATAAAGCAATTCTGTTCGCATCGCTCACGCGGTGCGTGGATTGAAATAGGGCCGCCGGAGCGGCGTGGGATTATCTGCAAGTTCGCATCGCTCACGCGGTGCGTGGATTGAAATCTTTTGTTGATAATGACGATCTCATAAACTTTGAGTTCGCATCGCTCACGCGGTGCGTGGATTGAAATCATAGCTGCGGAAACACTCATGACGCCCGTTGAGGTTCGCATCGCTCACGCGGTGCGTGGATTGAAATCCGTTAACTACGATGGTGAAGATTGGTCTGTAGAGTTCGCATCGCTCACGCGGTGCGTGGATTGAAATTATAAATATCAGTTTCTGAGCACAAGCAGCGTATGAATTAAAACTTTTTCAAATCATGTGAATTAATTAGATTGAACAAAAAAGTCTCGCTTAAGAATAAGTAAGATTTGCTCCAACACAGAAATGTTTTATTGGAAAACTCATGTCAAACATTGTATCGGTTATTATTAAATTGCTCCGCTAATCTGCTTTACAAAAAAGTAAATCAATAACTTAAACAAAAGAGTTCAGCTAGCAGAACTTGAAAAATCAAAACTCCGACAACCATGAAACCAACACGATTGTCTATATTCAACCCCATTATTCATAAAAACTCAAAACATCGACCAAAATCATAAAAATTCAAAAAGTGGTACGATTTTGGTACGAATGGAAAACTAAGGAATCAAAAAAGCCCTTAACTAAGGGCTTTATCGTTAACTGGTGCCGATACCCAGAATTGAACTGGGAACTGAGCATTACCATTGCTCCGTTTTACCATTGAACTATATCGGCAGGCATTTAATATAATATCAGTTACTTATAAAAAATGCAACAGTCTTTTTTCAGAAATCAAATTTTTTCAAAGCTCGCAGGACACGCGCAACCGGGAATCCCATAATTGAGTAAAAATCACCAATAATTCTCTTCACCAGAAAAAATCCCTCTCCCTGAATTCCATACGCCCCCGCTTTATCCAACGGCTCGCCCGTCGCTACATAAGCTTCAATCTCCTCTGCCGTTAATGGATAAAATTCCACATCACTCACATCGCAGAAACAAATCCTCTGATCAGCGGAAAGCAAACATACGCCGGTCATAACCTGGTGCGTTTTCCCCGATAACCGTGTAAGCATCGCTTTCGCCTCTTCCGCATCTTCAGGTTTCCCTAAAATCTGCCGCTCCAGCACCACGATCGTATCCGCACCGATCACTACCGCTTCCGGATATCGTTCAAACACAGTGTACGCTTTTCGCCACGCCAACTCCTCCATCGCCGCTTCCAGCGGAATATCCGAATTCAATGCTTCATCAATATCCGCAACCTCGACGCGAAACGGAATATGGCAACGTTCCAAAAGCTCTCGCCGGCGCGGCGACTGACTCGCAAGAATTAATTCACGCTTCATTCCCGATTCCCCTTCTGATTTTTATCATAAATAATCTTCATTCCCTTAAACGCCAAATCCGGATCATATTCATCAATGCAGTTCGTTTCCTTCACCAAAATACGGCCCAACCCTCCCGTGGCAATCACTTTCAGCTGCGGCTGGTTTAGTTCCTCTTTAATCCGACGCACAAGATATTCTACCTGTCCAATATAACCATAGACCAACCCCGACTGCATTCCTGAAACAGTATTTTTTGCTAAAACACGCTCCGGCTTGATAATCTCAATTTCCGGTAATTTCGCCGTCATCGACCACAAAGCCTGGGCTGCAATCTCAATTCCAGGTGAAATCACAGTATATTCAAACACCCCTTTGCCGGAAATATAGTCATAGGTCGTGGCCGTACCGAAATCAATGACCAGACACGCCTGATGATACAAGTGATAAGCAGCCGCGACGTTCACAATCCGGTCGGCCCCCACTTCTTTCGGATTTTCTGAATTCACGGAAATTCCTGTTTTGACACCCGGGCCAATGATGAGCGGTGTACAATGAAAATATTTAATCACCGCACTTTCCAAAGAATGCATGATTTTGGGAACAACGCTGGAAATTACGACGTCGTGAATCAGGGAACTGTCAATTAACCGGGTTGACAACATCGTCCACAATACCATTCCCAATTCATCCGAAGTCCGCGGCGTTTTCGTCGTCATCCGAAATGTCGCTTTTAAGTCGTCATGATCAAACACGCCGACTGTGATATTGGTATTCCCAACATCCAAAGTCATCAACATAGGCTATTTCTCCCTTTTCTCTTTCAAGATTACCAGACAACGCTTCAGCAGCTCATAGGCCAGATCTTCCTTGCGCATAAGCGGCAGCGTTTCTTCCCCCTGGGCGGTGATCACCGTGACCCGGTTTGTATCGATTCCAAAGCCAGCTCCACTTTCCCGCAGGTCGTTCGCGACGATCAGATCAGCATGCTTGGATGCCAACTTTGTACGCGCCCGCGCTAACAGCTGCTCGGTTTCCATCGCGAAGCCGCACAATACCTGATCACTCCGCTTTCTCTCGCCTACGGCTTTCAGGATATCCTGCGTTCGCTTTAATGTCAGCTGGAATTCCCCATCTGTCTTTTTTATTTTTTCCGAAGCCGTTTCCACCGGCGTATAATCCGCCACCGCCGCCGCTTTGATAATCAGATCTGATTCGGAAGCCCGGCTGAACACAGCTTCGGCCATCGCCTGTGCGGAAGTCACCGGCTGGTCCTCTACCCCGCGCAAAGCAGGCAAAGCGGTCGGACCATGGACTAACGTAACCTCCGCGCCCCAGTTCCGCGCAGCTTTGGCAATCGCATATCCCATTTTTCCACTGGAATGATTCGTCAGATACCGGACCGGATCCAAAGCCTCCTGGGTCGGCCCGGCACTGACCAGCACCTTCAATCCTGCCAGCGGCTTCTCCGTGATCAAAGCCTGTTCAATCTCATCCTCGATCACATCCAATGGCGCCAGCCTCCCTTTGCCGACGTCGCCGCACGCCAGTAAACCGCTGTCCGCCTCTACAATCCGCATTCCCCGCGCCTTCAACAACCGCAGATTTTCCTGCGTCGCCGGATTTTCCAGCATTCCGGTATTCATCGCCGGGCAGATGATTTTCGTGCAGCTGCAGGCCAGAAAAGTCGTCGTCAGCATATCGTCCGCCAGTCCCTGAGCCAGTTTGGCGATCACATTCGCCGTCGCTGGAGCGATCACAAACACATCCGCCTGTTTCGCCAGGGAGACGTGCTGAACATGATATTCGAAATTCCGATCAAATGTATCCACACTGACTCGATGACCGCTCAGCGTTTCAAAAGTCAGCGGGCTGACAAACTCCGTCGCATTGCGGGTCATGATCACGTGAACGTCCAAATCCCTCTTTTTTAAATCACTTGTCAGCTGTGCCGCTTTGTACGCGGCAATGCCGCCGGTGACGCCTAAAATCACAGTTTTCTTCATCAGTTCCTCCCTGCCGTCAGAAACGGTTTTTTCTTTTTCATCAAACTCTTAGGCTGATGCCTCAACGGATCTATGTCTTTAATGATTACGATCATTCCCCAGCTGGCTTTTTCATCTTCCCTTTTGTTAGCGGCAGCAGAGCCCGGCCGACCGCGAGGACAATCACAGCGCCGATCGCCATTTCCAAAAGTCCGTTCGTCATGACCACGCCCAGCAACAACGCCGCCAACCCTGACAGCGCAACCCCTTTTACCGCGGCATACGCCGAGCCGAAGAAAACATAAATCCCCAGCATGACCAGAGCCGTATGCGTCAACGTACTGATCAGCGCTGCCAGAATCAGACTGACATTGATCTTCTTCGTCGTTTTCATCAGCAAGGTAAACAACACACCGGCCAGCCAGCCCAACAAAACCCGCGGTCCGATCGCAATGATCAAACTCGCCAATCCGCCGTGAAATTCGCCAACCGAGTAAAACGGTGAAAAGACAAACGAGGTCACCGTCGGCGTCAGGGTGTTGACAATCACACTGCTGATCCCGAAGATCAAGCCGATTGCGCTCCCGGCTTTCGGCCCCATCAGAACTCCTGCCAGAATGACCGGAATATGCAGCGTCGTCGCCCGCACCGGACCGATCGGAATGTAGCCTAACGGCGTCAGCATCAGCACAATTTCGATGCAGCCGAACAACGCCAGCAGCACCATGTTCTTCGTCTTCTGTTTCGATTTCATATTTTCTGTTTTCCTCCTGTCACTCCCTTCCCGGGATGCAACGTACTGAAATTCGAGAATCCCTGCCAAAATGCCATCCATCGGATAGAAGTCCGTTACGATCTCCTTGCGAGGTGACAATCCGGATTGTGGGAATTCATTTTTATTATACTCAAGATCCCCTCCAATTCAACCGTTTCACGACCGGAAGGCGACAAAATTCTACCAAAAATAGACAGCTCTGAATTTGTTGAACAGTTGCCATACTAACGGTACAGGAAATGAAGGTGAACGGATGAAAAGAATACCCTATGTCATTTTAATCAGTCTGCTTTTCTTAAGCGGATGCCAGAGTCAGCCCGGAAACGAGGATCCAACGGCCAGGGTCGGGTCCATAACCGATGATGTTCCGGAAATCAATATTCCGGAAACTGATATCGACTTTTCGCAATTCAGTACGCTGGACGCCCGGATGCATGCGTGGGGCTTGGGCAAAGACAAAGATGAAAACGGCCAGCCCGCAGACGCGGTGCTCGCGAATCAAAAGTATAAAGCTTATGACGCCGTCTTTGTCGGGCGGCCGGATCAGAAGGTCTATCTGACCTTTGACAATGGCTACGAAAACGGAAATACACCGAAGATTCTGGATACGCTGAAAGAGAAAAACGTCAGCGCCGTCTTCTTCGTCACATCCCAATATGTATTGGAAAATCCGGATTTAATCCAGCGAATGATTGATGAAGGTCATGTGATCGGCAATCACAGCTATCATCATCACTCCTTCCCGACGATCAGCATTGAGAAAGTTTACGATGAGATTATGCAGCTGGACGCGCTGTTGTTGGATCAATTCCAATACAAGATGACGCTGGTCCGGCCGCCGAAGGGAGAATTTAACGAGCAGTCGCTGGCCTTATGTAACGTATTAGGCTATCAAAATGTGCTGTGGTCGTATGCTTACTACGATTACAATGTCGCCGATCAGCCGGATCCGGCAACTGCGCTGAAGAAAAATCTGGATAACGCACATCCCGGCGCCATTTATCTTCTGCACGCAGTCTCAGATACCAACATGCAGATTCTCCCTGATCTGATCGAAGGCTTGCGGAAGCTGAATTATGAAGTAGCCCGCTACGATTTAAAATAAGACTTTAGAAAAAAAGAATCTGTTTTCTTTCTGAAAAGAAAGAGTGAAAGACAAATTCCGTTTCAAAACAGAGGCTGGCTTTTGAAGGGGAACTTACTCAAACTTGCGTAAAAAATTAAGGGCAGGGAGGATCAAGCTTATAGTTTGATCCTCCCTGCTACTTTGCGCAAAAATTCTAAGACCCGCCTCAAAACTGAGTAAGGACCGTTAAAGGATTGGTCTTTTTTCTTTTTAATTGACTTTTTTCTCCGCTCTGCAGCATCATGAATTGAAAGTTCGGACAACAGTAATACAGTCAGCTTCGACGAGTACAGCCAACATTGCCAGATCAGACAGAGATGTTCCTGTCTTGCTCACCAACACGACTGGTTAATGGTTCAACTGATCGTCATTTTCATTGACCGCGGGAGCCGTTTCCCCCAGGCGCATCGCTTCCGACCGGAATTGTTCCAACCGGGCCTCCGCGGCAGCATCCTGATCGAAATAATCGACGAGCAGATCCAGACACCGCAAAGTTTCCGGCGAACTCATATGTTCCAGTTTTTCCGTTTCTTCCAGCAGTTGTTCCGCTTTAATGCCTGCCAACTGCAGAAATCGAGCTACCCGCTGATGCCGCTCCAGCAAGGCTTTTCCCTGCTTCCAACCTTTCTCTGTCAACTGCACGTCCCCATAGTTTTCCACAATCAAAAAACCTTCGGCCGCCAATTTACGCAGCATTTTACTGACCGAACTGCGTCCCACCTGAAGTGCGCTGGCCATGGCGGACACCCGGAGCGTTTGATTTTCCTGCTGCAGCCGGTATATCATTTCCAGATAGTCTTCCATTGCTGCCGTCAGCTGATCCGCTTCATTCCGTGCCGCTTCCCGAAACGGCCGAAATCCCTTGTTTTCCGCCATCCCCTTCGCCTCTTTCCCTAGTCTCTGCCGCTTTGCCACGTTTCTATCCTGCTCCATATTATTCTTAAATCCTTCGTCCGTGCGGGCTGCCTCAACAGGCAGAATATCCCGTTTCGCAAAGAAAAAGCTGGGGTATCCGCTTCCCAGCCGCTCATTCAAACAAGCTTGACATGTTCAATTACGCAACAGACTAACAGAAAACAGACTGAAGCTTCAAGTCCCACAGCGCAGAATTTCGACATCAACTGCTGCTTATACCTCGTTTTTTCCTGGTTTCCATTGAAGAAAGCCTTCGTTTTTTCCTTCTACGTTACGCTTCTTCTTCCACCTGCGGGAGTTTAAAATATCGACTAAATTCCCCCTGAATCCGATCATGCAGCCGCCGCACACCACCTTCCAGATGATACCGCATGACTTCACCGCAGCGCTCCCGCTGGCGCTTTTCCACAATTTCCACAATTTCCTCATGTTCATGAAGCAATTCATTCATTGAGAAATTGGCTTTGACGTCCAACATTCGGAAACGCGAATAATGTACTTTCATCTGATTGATAATCTGCCACATGGCCCGCTGACCGGCGATCGCAAAGATATGCTCGTGAAATTCGCTGTCCAACGCGTAGAATTCATCCGGCGTCCGCTGCTTCGCAATCGCTTCCCGCTGATGGGCCAAATCTGTTTTCAGCTGCTGCAGCTGGGCGGGCGTTCTCCGTTCGATACCATCTTTCAGAATCTGAATTTCCACGATCGTGCGCATGTTGATCGTCGCCATGACCAATTCCATATCAATCAGCGATACCTTCGTTCCCCGCTGCGGCAGGACTTCCAGCAAGCCGTCGTTGCACAACCGCAGGAATACATCGCGAACCGGGGTTCGGGACACCTGGAATCGCCGCGAGATTTCATTTTCGCTGATCAACGCTCCCGGTTCGATTTTCAGATCGATAATTTCTTCCTTTAACTGATTGTAGATCTCCAATTTATCCATCCTGAGTCCCCCTCATACAGTTAGTATACAAGGTGTCCGGGAGGGATTCAAGTTTCATTTTTCCACGGCAATTTCAAAGAAATTCTCACTGTCTCTCCTGATCATGATATAATGCAGGCGATAAGGAGGACAAGCTATGAAATTTTTAGTCATTTCTGATATTCACGGTTCTGCCGACTATATGGAAAAAGCGCTTGAAGCTTATACCCGGCATAAACCAGATCAAATCCTGCTGCTGGGTGATATCCTCTATCACGGCCCGCGCAATCCGCTGCCGCAGGGC
Source organism: Holdemania sp. Marseille-P2844 (assembly GCF_900120005.1). Classification (GTDB taxonomy): domain Bacteria; phylum Bacillota_I; class Bacilli_A; order Erysipelotrichales; family Erysipelotrichaceae; genus Holdemania. The sequence continues at coordinate 166,460 of NZ_LT635452.1, read as the reverse complement.
TACAATCCCCAGAAAGTCGCGGCGCTGCTCAATCCGCTTGCCGATAAAATCATCGCCGTCCGCGGCAACTGCGACGCCGAAGTAGATCAGATGCTTTTGAATTTTGATATTCAGCGCGACTGCGCGACCCTCTTTTTGGGCGGACACCGGATTACGGCGACGCATGGTCATCTGTTTCCGCTTGATCCGCCCCCGCACAGCTTCCCCGGCGATATCTATTTGTTTGGACATATCCACGTTCCTGTCATTCGTCAGGAAAACGGAATTACGCTGCTCAATCCCGGCTCGATCACGCTGCCAAAACAAAATTCACCGCATACCTACGGACTGCTGGACGAAAACGGATTTACGATCATGACCGAGGATCACGAAGTCTATCAATCGCTTACCTTCTGAGCGCGACAAAACACTTACGGCAATCAGGCCCAATTCCTTTCAGGTCCGACAGTCTTATTTGAGACTATACCTTTCCTTTCATGGGCTTCTCTACTTCAGAGAGCCCTTTTTTACTTTCGTCGATCAACAGACAGAGCACGGCTGCCCATTGATCCTCCGCTTCCTTTAACGTAATTTTCACCACTTCTCCCTGCTTCATCAAATGTCGTTGGGCGACTGGCGCGATGTAGTAAACAGGCTGGGTAATCGAATCCAGAACCAGCTGATTTTCCCGAACTTCCATTTCCGTACGTTTCCATTGGCAGGATGGCAACGTACGGCGAATCCGATATTGATCCCTTTTGGATCCGGCTTTCATCCGCTGGGCTTGTTTCCAGACCTGCTGAAGCATCGCCGTCGGCAGCGACTGGTAGGCCTCCGGCAGCGGCGCGTCTTCAATCCGCTGGGGATGATGAATCATCGCGTCAAACAATTCTTCGCGGAACTGCGCCGCATTGTGGCTTAAGGCGCAAAGCTCGCGGCGCTGCGTCAAGGTTGGAAAACAGGTAATTTTTACATTCATAATCATGGTAATTATTTCCTCCTACTATTACTATTGCGCTTTTTTTCTGAAATCCTCCCGGATTTCAGAAATTTCTACAAATTTTTCGATTTTTTTTGTCCTGTTTTTGTCTCAAATCGTTCCATTCCCTTTATAACAGCTCTTTTCCCGCGATATTTCTCACGGATAGAAAAATTCCAAACAAACTTGCATCCATCCTTCCAACTCAAATTCTCGTTTGCAGCATCAGTATGAAAATCAACTTAAAACGACAAAAAAACCTTCGGCAATCCTGTGGATTACGGAAGGTTCAATGATTATTTTTCCAACATCAACCGATCCAGCCGCGGATTAGCGACTTCCCGGATCCGACCGTCTTCAAGATAGACCTTCGCCAGTCGGTCGCTCAGCAAAGTCAGAACTTCATACGGAATCGTTCCCAACTCCCGCGCCACCTGTTCCAGCGGAACATGCGGACCGAACAGTTCGACCTTCGTCCCTACCGGAAAGGCGTGCGGAAGCCGGATCATCGCCTGATCCATGCAGATTCGTCCGACAAATTCGCCGGTTTCTCCCTCAATCCAGCATTGCCGTCCCTGGTGCTTGCGAATCCAGCCGTCAGCATACCCGATCGGCAAGGTTCCGATCCATTCCTCTTTCTGCGTCGTATAGGTCGCCCCATAGCCCACCGGCTGCCCCGCCGGCAACGCCTTGACATAAATCAATCGGCTGTATAAGCTGACGCACGGCTTCAGCGGCGTCGCGTAGGAAGTCACGCCGAACATTGCCAGTCCGCAGCGCACCGCGTTGCCGGGCGCCTTCGGATAATGCACCGCTGCATCGGAATTACTGCTGTGCACCCAGCGAAAAGGCGTGTTCAAGGCCTGAACAATCCGCTCGAAACGGGCCGCCTGATCGTCCGTCATCTCATTGTCCGGATTATCCGAGCAGGCATAGTGGGTGAAAATGCCTTCCACCAAGGCGCCGCTGTCCTGCAGCAGCGTTAGCATCGCCCGCAGTTCGTCAAGATTCTCCGTGCCGATGCGGTGCATGCCGGTATCCACCTTTAAATGTACTCTCAAACCCTTGACCGGGACCTGAACCAGCTCCTTGACCCACTTTAGCGATACCGCCGGCACCGCCAGATCATACCGCAGAAGCAGCTCCGCTTGGGACGGATCCACAACGCCCAGAATTAAAACCGGCGCTGTGATCCCCTGATACCGCAGCGACAACGCCTCATCCAAGCTCGATACTGCCAACATCGCGGCCCCCGCTTCCAAGGCTGCCCGTGCAACCGGACCATCGCCAACGCCATAGCCATTGGCCTTGATCACCGCGATAAACTGCCGGTCCGTCTGCCGGCGCAGCCAGCGGATATTTTCTTTGATCTGATCCAGATCGACCTCAACCCAGCTCTCCCGATAAAACATGTCTGTCCCTCTTTTCCTGACTAGTCCTGCCGCTTAGACAAAGCGGGAAGTCGTATAGGCCAGATAAACTCCGCCGATGCGGAACATCAGTGACAACAGCGCGCTCATGCTTGTGCCGATCAGGCTCTGCAGCACCATCCTGAACGCAAGCATAAAGAACTGAAATCCCATCGTAAACACACCAAAGCCGAAATAAGCGATCATATCGCCAAACAGGAAACAAAGTACCGCCAGCACGGCCGCCAGCACAGAAAACCGCACCTGTACCCCGCGGCCATATTTACGGATGACCGTGCCGATTGCATAACCGAACGCCAGGTAAACCACTGAGAATTCGAACATGAGAAACCGCGCGATCAGACCATAAAGAATTGTCAGTCCCACAGTCGCCCCAACGCCATATCCAACTGCCCGAATAAACCGCTCATTGCGGGTCAGCGCCTGTTTATTGTAAATTTTAAGCATACAAGACCTCCTGAATACTCCCAGTATAGCACAATCAAATTTAAAAGAGAACGGGCGATCCGCAGACAGAATCTTACAAATCATGAACAGGCAGCTTTTCCTGCCGTTGGGAAGTGAGATTGAAAAAAGCAATTTGGAAACGGTTTTCTTTACTTTTCTGCTTTCCCAGAGTATCATTTTTTTAATGAGTGAAGGAGGTTCTACCGTGTTATCGAAGACGCAGAATCAAGCATTATATGAATTGCAGAAAGAACTGTGGGGCTACGCTGAACCCGGTTTTCTGGAACACAAATCAGCGAAGGCCATGAGCGGTTTCCTGCGCCGGGAAGGTTTCCAGGTAACTGAAGGTCTTTGCGGCATGGATACGGCGTTTGTCGGAGTCTGGGGCAGCGGCCGGCCGGTAATCTGTCTGTTAGCGGAATTTGACGCACTTTACGGCCTGAGTCAGGAAGCGGACGTCGCCGAATACAAACCGATCGAAGGCATGGCGACCGGCCATGGCTGCGGTCATCATCTGTTAGGTGTCGGGTCGATCGCCGCCGCGATGATCGTCAAAGACTATCTGGAAAAGAACAAGCTGCCGGGGACGATCAAAATGGTCGGCTGTCCGGCAGAGGAAAGCGGCAGCGGCAAAGCCTATCTGGCGCGCGACGGGTTCTTTGCGGACGCCGATGCCGCGATCACCTGGCATCCATCCGCGCTTAACGTCGTATCTTCCGGCTCTCATCAGTCCTGCATTCAATGTTATTTCCGTTTTCACGGCGTTTCCAGTCATGCCGCAGGCAATCCGGAAGCGGGCCGCAGCGCGCTGGACGCTGCCGAACTGATGAGCGTCGGCGTCAATTACCTGCGCGAACACATGGACTCTAAAGAACGCGTCCACTACGCCTACACCAATGCCGGCGGGATTTCCCCGAATGTCGTTCAGGCGGAAGCAGAGGTCAAATACCTCGTCCGCTCCACGACCAATCCAAAATGTCAGAAGCTTTATGAACGTGTGATCAATATCGCCAAAGGCGCCGCGCTGATGACCGGCACAACCTGCGATGTCGTCTTTGACGAAGGCTTAAGCAACGTCATTCCGAACTTCACGCTGGAACAGGTTCTGGAAGAGGCCTTCTTTGAGGTTGGCGCTCCGGAGTATACCGAAGCTGAACGCGCTTACGCCAAACAATTCCGCGATACCTATCCGCTCGATCCGGAAAGCGAGGTCACAGCCGTCATCGCCGAGCCAAAGACGCTGATCGCCAACATCCAGAACAGCGATATCTGCGATATCGTGCTGCGCCACCGCTGTGTTGACGAATGTTCGATGGGATCAACCGACGTCGGCGACGTCAGCTGGGTTGTGCCGACAGCTCAGATCAACACCGCCTGCTACAGCTACGGCGCGGGCGGGCATACCTGGCAATGGGTTGCCCAGGGCAAATCCACACTGGCCTACAAGGGGATGATGCTGGCGGCGGAAGTCATGGCAAAAGCAGTCGAGAAATGCTTTGAGCAGCCGGAAATCATAGTAAAGGCAAAAGCTGAATTTGATGAACGGCTGGCCGGGCAGACCTATGAATGTCTGATTCCCAGCGATGTGAAACCGCACATTATCCAATAAATCATCTCTGCTGACGCCTGCCGGATCGACCATTCTGGCAATACCGGCGTCATTCAGAAGGCTAAAAGCCGGCATCCTTCCCATGCGCAGGGCCGGCCTTGATTTCAACAAAAAAGAATGGAGTTCGTTGAACATCCGCGATGGCTTCCGCCTGTCCTCCAGGACAAACGGGCGATCCGGTTTCATGATCCCCATTCTTTTTTATGCCTCGATTTCTATTTTAACGGTTTACTCCGCTGCGCAAGCCTTCAGAAAATCCGGATTGAACAAATCCATGTCTTTCTCAGCATCATACACACATCGCCCTTCGCTGAAGGTTTTCAGAACCTGATAATCCTCGTCGATGATGATGAAGTCCGCATCCATGCCCGCTGCCAGCCGGCCTTTCTGAGGTGCGCCGTAGACCTGCGCTGGATTGCGCGAGCTCATTTTCACGATTTCCGTCAGCGGCAGATGCAGATTCTCCGCCAGATTGCGGATACCGCGGATCACCGGCAGCGTTGAACCGCACAACCTTCCGGTATCCGATAAACAATAACCCTTTTCATCAATATTCACATCGAACATGCCGGACAGATGATACCGGCCGATCGGCGCTCCCGCCATCGGCACATTGTCGGAAACCATCATGAACTTGTCAAACGGATTCTTTTTAACCCGCAGCATCAGTTCGATCATTTCATTCGCGACATGCAGACCATCGCAGATCAGCTCGTTGTAAACCTCGTCGTTAAGCAGACAGGCGCCCAGACCGCCCATCCGGCGATGATGAACCCCCGCCATGACGTTGGCAGTGTGCGTCGTGACCGTGATCCCCCATTGAAAAGATTCCAATGTCTCCTGATACATCGCGTTGCTGTGGGCAAAAGCACAGCGGACCCCCTGCGACGTCAGCAGCGCAATCGCTTCTTTTGCACCCGGGATTTCCGGTGCGATCGCAACCAGCTTCAGCATCCCCTGGGCGGTGTCGATCATCGCCTGGACATGTTCTAAATCAATATCCGGATGTCCGGTATCAATTCCTTTTTCCCCCACGCGGTTCAAATACGGACCTTCGCTGTGGATGCCGATCGGCTTTGCGCCGTCAATCGGTCCCTGCTCCACTTTGACTATCGCTTCGAACAAGCCGAAATCTGCCGTTGGCAGACACGCTGTGACCCCCTGGGATGCCAGTCCCTTCAAGTAACCACGGACCGTTGCTTCCGGATCAGCCTGATCGCCCATCAGGCCGTAGCCCATCGTTCCATGATTATGGGTATCAATAATTCCCGGTAAAATCCGGTGATTTCCGGCATCCACCGTGATCGCGACGCGCGCGGTCGGCGGCAGGATCTCCACAATCCGGCCTTCGTCAATATTCAAAATACCATCCACAATTCCCTGATCGGTGACAATCCGCTGTGATCGTACAAACATTAACGTCCCTCCTTCAGATCACGATAAGTGATCAATTCAATCTGATGTTCCTGCAGAAATGCCCTGACTCTCGGGCTGGTCGCCATTGCCAGATCCTTCATGCGGATCATCGTGTAGGTTGTTTCTTTCATCAAATCTTCTTCCACAAAACCGCAATGGCAGATAAAATAACCGATTTCATGGGATAACGAGGCTTCCAGCGATTTCAAGAATTCCTGTTCCACATCCGTTTTCAGCTGATCCTCGATTGGAAACGGCTTCGGCGTCCATGTGCAGGGAATCATGGAAACCTGGCCGCCGCTCATGACGTCTGTCGTCATCAAAATATCGTATTTCTCCGCGATCACCCGCGCCGCTTTCCGGGTGTTGGGCGTCGCCATCGAATGACCATGAAAGTATTCCGGCTTGCGGCCCATCAATTCAATAAACCGCTTGACCTGATTTTCAGTTTCCAGCAACGTTTGTTCATAGTCGTAAGGATCCTCTTCAAAGCACAGGCACATTCCCTGCCGGCCGGTGATTTTACCCTCGCGCATGCGCTGAACCGAAGGCACAAAATGACCATCTGGATTCACCAGCGAAGGAACCTCTGCCGGATCACTGACGGGCCGTCCCGCAACCAGGTTGATGTCGATGCCGACGCAGACTCCCTGGCGATCACGGATTTTCGCCGCAGCCCGGGCTGAGCTGGGCATGTTGACAAACAAGCCGGTATTGCGAATAATTCCCTGATCAATTCCTTTCAGAATTCCATCGGCGACGGAATCCGTTAAGCCATAGTCATCACTCTGAAACAATAATTTTCTCATTCCGCTTTCATCCTGCCTTTCAATTTTTCCAAAATCTGCTCCAATCGCGGGATATCCACATGGCAATCCTGATTGGAGCGTGTATGCCGGACAACGAACTGATGCTTCTCGATCGCGCCGGAAGCCAGCAGCATGCCGTTTTCGAAGAATCGCAAGCCGTTATCCGGATCCTCATATTCCTTGTTAATCCAATCTTCCTCCAGCAAGTCCGCGACGTCAACCCCTTTTCGATGAGCGCAGACGACTTTTTCCCCCTGCGCCAGACAATCCAGTAAAATGACCTCGGCGCGGGAAGGGCAGGCTTCTTTAAGCAGCTTCAGCCCTTCATAGGAATTGCAGCATTGATCGACCAGCACCAACGCTGTGGATGATTTCGGATCCCATTCCTGAATTAAGCGCAAGATCAGCGCCACGGAAGCACTGTTGCGATTGAAATTAACGCGGTTGCCGCGGCTGTGCAGCAGACTGACGCCAAACAAAGCCGCCAAACTCGCCGCCAAAACGGCAGCGACTTTCATCGCCGGGCTGAGCGAGCGCAGCGCATAAACCGCGCCTGCCGCCATCAGAAAACAGATCGCCCCAAGCCCCCATTCCAGCGCCAGGTTCCTGCCTTCCGCCTGCGTATTCTTCCGCGGATTCAGCGGATAATAACGGATCGGCAAATGGGCATGGGAAGGCGTGTCATAAGCGCAGGCGATCACGGTCTTTGCGTGCGCCAGATCGCCGATCACCAGATTGCATACATGCAAGATGCGGGAATGCCGGGTTTGAAATTCCGTCTTCCATCCCCTCTGCCTGCACTGCCGGCATACTTCCGCCAGAAATACCTCTTTTTGTTTACGCGTATACCGACGCGCCAGCGTTACGCCCGCCAGCATCATTTCCTCTTTCATGATCTCACCTCCGGAAGGAAAAACAGGCTATGAAGCTCAGTCCTTCATAGCCTAAACTCTGATTTTAGAAAATTCGGAAGAAGGCGCCGACCAGGGCGAACACGAAGATCCCCAGAATCAGCTGCGTCGGGCGTGCGCCCTTCTTGATCAGGCGAACCAGTGTAAATAACAGGATGACGCCGAGCAAGCCCGGGAAGATCGAATTCAATACATCGCCGATGACAACCGATGTTTGACCGACGTTCAACGTCCAGTTCAGCGGGACGCTGACCATCTGCGCCGTCATCGCGCCGACCATGATTAAACCCAGCACGGATGCCGCTTTGGTTAACGCGCCCATCAAGCCTGAAGAGAACACCATATCAATAAACGAAGTACCATAGACATAACCCCAGTTTACAAAGAAATACTTCACGATGGACTGTGTTACGCCGTAGAGCAGGATGAAGATCAAGGTACCCAAAATCGAACCTTCCGCGCACAGACCGATGCCGATCCCCGCGGCAATGATGCGCAGACAGTTGAAGAACAGACTGTCAAACATGCCGGCTGTCGGTCCCATCAGGGCCGCTTTGATGCTTTCAATCGTCTGGCCGTCGATCGAGTTCTTTTCTTTATGCTCTTTTTCCATCGCGTAGGCTAAGCCGGCGATGAAGCTGAACGGAACGGCGTGGGTATTAAAGAAGTTCTGATGCCGCAGGTACGCCTCCCGCTTGCCTTCCATATCATCTTTATAAATACTTTCAATCGCCGGAGCCATTGTGATCGTAAAACCATTCGCCTCCATTTTTACCATGTTGAAGCTGGTAAAAACCAGATGGGAACGGAAGAACATTGATTTTAAAACTTTCTTTTCTTCCGGCGTCAATACTTTCTTTTCCATTAGAAGAAATCCTCCTCATCTGTTTTCGCAGCGGAAGCCGCCATTGAATTCTTTAAATCAATACTGCGCTTTTCGCCCATGAACATCGTGATCGCGATCGCGGCGCCCAGGATTGCGATCGGCAAAGTCGCCATGCCCAAGTAAGCCACCATGACATAACCGACAAAGAAGAAGATGCCGACTTCATTGTTCCAGATCATCGACGTCAGAATTGCGAAGCCGACCGCCAACATCATCGACGTTGCAGCGCCCAAGCCTGTCATAACCCAGGCCGGCATGCTTGCCAGAAACGCATTCAATCCCTCAACGCCATAGGATACCGCAAAGAACAGGATAACGACGTTAATCAACGGCGTCAGGCAGGAAAAACCAATCGTCTGGAACGCGAATTTAGGCGGATTGCATTCTGCAGCCAGCTTTTCCCAATACGCCGCAAGAGAAGCCCAGATCGGCGTGAACATGCCAGCGATGGACGCCATGACCGTACCGATTGGCAAGGCAATCGCCAGACCCGCTTCGATATCGGCGCCAGTTAAAATAGTGTAAGCGACTGCGATGATGCTGGAGGTTGTCGCATCTGCCGGGATCGAGCCCCCGATGGCGGAAATTCCCATGAAAATGGATTCCAGGGATGCGCCCATGATGATGCCGGTCTTGAAATCACCCAAGATCAACCCCGCTAACGGAGCGACGACGATCGGCCGGTTAAGACATTGCCAGGACATGATGTAGGGATCTAAAATTGAGATGATATAATACGCTAAACAAATTTGTAAAGCTGCGGATACCATAATTTTCCTCCTCTTTTCCTAATGAACTTTCTTATAAACCCAAAACTTTGCTTAATTTTTCCGGATTGTCTTCCGGCGTGGTCTGGTACACAGTTTCGATGCCGAAGCTCAGCACTTTCTTGAAGTCTTCGACTTCTTCGTCGTAAGCATACAGATTGGATCCGTAGGTCCGACGGGCAAGATCCCCCTGTTTCGGTGCGATGCGGCCATAGTTGCCGACGTTGATCAGCGGAATGTCCTTCACTTCTTCCAAGATTTTGATCAGATCTTTCGGGTTGGAGATGATGACCAGAATTTTATGTCCTGCTGCGCGCGGATCCTTCAGCAGCGTGATCGAATCGGCAACTGAACGGATTGTGACCTTCGCGGTTGCCGGGGCGGCCATCATCAGACTCTGCTGGATGATCTTGTTGCCTGCCGCCTCATCATTGGCCACGACAATCCGGTCAACCCCAGTGTGCCGCGACCATTTGATCGCCACCTGTCCATGAATCAATCTTTCGTCCAAACGTACTAACTTAATCATTTCCTTTTCCTCCTTTCTTAGAAAAAATCCTCTTGTTCTTCTGTTAAATCCGGCAGCTGCACGACGCTCAGCATTGATCGGCTCTGTTCGACGATCTGTTCGATCTCCTCCACCGTGACCTCCGTTTTTGTTGAAAGCTCCAGAACACAGGCCAGATTCACGCCGCCGATCAGCGTAGTGTTGGGTTTCTGCAGATAGGTCATCATGACCTGATTCACGCTGCCGCCGATCAAGTCTGACATCAGAAGCACCTGATCCTCCGCGGAAACTCCGGCATAAAATGCGTCGAGTTTTTCCTGAACTGACGCTTGATCAACATAAGCGTCAAACACGGTGACATTGTCAGAAGCGCCCATCAAAATATCCAGAGAGCTTTTCATGCCGCTGGCAAAATGACCGTGCGATGACAAAAAGATTTTCAGCAATGCGATACCCCTTTCTTGTTGGATATTTCTTCAACGTCCCTACTATAACCTGTTTTTGTAAGCGTTACCACGTTCACTTTTTCCGAAAAAAAAGGGAAAACTTTCGTTTTTTCCCTTAGCCAAGTGAAATTGGCAAAGCCTTTAAACTTGCGCGGACGATCTCCGTTAATCCGGTTACACGGTGATTTTCAATCAACATCCACAAATTTTCATTATCTCTGAAGAAAGAAATTAAAAGATCGTTAACAAATCTTACGGCCTCCAAACTGCTGTCAAAATCAGCGCTGATCACAACGATATGCAAAATCGGCTGTTCATCAAATATTCTTTCCTGATTTAACTGATAAATTTCAAAAAATCCTTTGCTTACCCATTGTCGTTTTACAAACAAAATGCAAACTTTGTTCGCTACGCATGTTTTCTTAGTGTAATGAAGATCAGCATAGATCTTCTCGACGCTCTCCGCATCTTTTCCCATTTTATAGCTGATTAACTGTATAAAAGAGTCCATACTTTCATATTCAAAATCACGATAAATTGTAAATACGCCCAAGCGCAGATGATCAAGAGCGGACTGCAGCTGAACACCTGATAAAATAACCTGATTATAGATATCGTTCATCTGGCTTTGTGTCGGAATGCTGTTGACCATTAAGCACGGCCAGTCATATTTATACGAATAATAAGGATAACTTAAAATTGCCCAGTCGTAATCTTCGACTGGCAGTTTCCGCATTTCATAGAGTTCATAAACGTCCAGACAAGCAAAACAGGAACCAAACCGAGTCTGGATCATCTGCTTTAGAATTCCTGACGAAATATATCCGCCGCCATTGGAAACAATCGCCCGGATGGGCTTGAACGGATAAGGAATCATCAAGAGCAACGTATTGAGGTGGCCGGCAAATGTGATCAGATTATACAAGCTCAATTTACAATGATACTGAGTTTCGAACAAACGGGCAAGATTATGTGCCAGTTTCGACGCCAAAGGACAATCTTGAATGCGCGAATCCTCTGAATGCAGACTTTTTACGCTATGAAACGAAGCGTTGAAATCTTTTTGAACCAGCAAAGGAATTAATCCTGAACATAGAATCTGTTCTTCATTGGGAATTTGAGTCAGATCTACATTGTAGTCCTTTTTTACTGACTTGCAGAAGGCAGCATTCAGTTTTTGCGCTTCCTCAGCTAATTCAAAATAATTATCGGCGAGCTTGCAATCCAGCGGAATATCCGCCCAAAACACCAAGAGCAGCGCAAATGCCAGAATTTCATCTTCATTCACGTCAAAACCAGAAAACTGTCCGCATTTCAGAATTACTTCCTCAGCCACTCGATATTCCCGGAAACGTCGTATGTAATCCTGTTGTTTTCGGGATAAATGAATAGGACAGCCGGCCTGATAACGGGAAGCCATCAATAGCAAATAACGGGATAAGCGCTGCGTATTCCCATCCAAGATATGACAATCTGATTCTCTTAATGCTTTGAGGAAGATATGTCTGATTTCATATCGTTCCTCATCCTCGCGATCGAAAAAAGAGAGATAATCTGTATTCTTATACAAATTAACAGCTTCATGATAGTGATTTTCAAAAATACACAGCATTAACATCCGACGATCAAATTCGCTTCCGATGACCATCGGTCCTTCTTCGCTTCGTTTTTTCAAGCGTAAATTAAATTTATTCAATAAAAAATTAACTTCTTTCAATTCTTCCCGAATTGAGCTTTTCGTGAGGTAGAGTTCGTCAGCGATATCTTCAATAGTCAGATATCGTTTTTCTACAATAATCCGGCGCAAAATATCATTCGTCCTGTCATTTTGTGCCCGCGGAGTTCCGCCGATCGCTGAAAAATGAATTGCCAGCTGTATTTTTACCGGAGAAAACTTTTCTTCATCAAAAACTTTGAGAACGTAACCTTTTCCTTTCTTCGCGATCAAATCAGCGCCGCTGGCTTTAGCGAAGGCTTCGAGTTCAGCTATATCGTTCTTTATCGTTCGTTCTGTGACGCTGACTTTTTCCGCAAGTTCATAAGAGCGGATATAGTCGTCTTGCTGGGTCAGAATGTAGAATAACTGTAAGATTCGCTTCTTTTCATTCGCCATTCCTTGTCCTCCAACTTTCTTAGCTGGTTCAAAAAGTAGACTTTTTGAACCACGCAAATTCTAGTTAAAATAAGCCTTTTTTCTTTCATTTCCAATTATATTTCAAATGTCAGTTAAAGTCTACTTTTTCAGCCAAAGCGCAACTGGCTAAAAGATAAGGCTGCGGATTTATAATTATCTGAAAATGAGAGCTTTGAATTAATTAAAGATTGTTTCCCTGGCATCTCTTTGTCCAGTATCTCGCTTCAAAGATTCAATGACTAATCAATAAACTGAATTGTAAAGAGAAAAGTCTCCCCTGAAAAGACGCAAACTTGTTCAGTTTAAACTGCACAGGGTTTCTAACGTGCACCCTAATCGCGCGTTCTGACACAGAAGTCTATAACTTATCAGTCTGTCCGGATTTTCCAGACGCAGAGAAACAAATTCAATCCTTGAAATATTTCGAACTCATGATTTTTGTTTCTCTCTATGATATACGCATAAAATCAGAAAACAGCTCCGCAGGAAGACAAATTTATTTTAAGTAGTTCTTGTTTTAGGCTCTTTCAAAAATAGTGTTGGTGAGAGAAAAACCGAAACAAGAAAGACGCAGATGAGTTCCAGAAATGGGACTCATTTTTAATTGAGAAAATGGCAGGGAACTAAGGTGTTAGAAATAAGTAAAATGCGGGTCTTAAATTGAATGAAAGAACGATAACCGAAAGCCAGGCGCTTGATGACCTTAATCAGATTATTCGTACCTTCAATCATGCCATTAGAAAATGAGTAAGTCAAGGCGTTGATCACTGCCTCTTTCCGTTCCACTAAGGACTGAATGGCGGTATTCATGGGCTTGGAGATCAAAGGATCGGGATTCAGACAAGCTTGGAGGAAGGCGTCAGGATCTTTCCGGTTGAGCGCGGTAAGGAGACTCTGATAGAGCTCATAAGTCGCCTTGAGCTCGGGATCCAGTTCAACTAAGAAGTGGACAAGGTCAATTTCGCGCATCAGAGATGGAAAGCAAACCCATTTTTTGAAGTCCTGATCATTCAGGTCATCTTCAAATTTAAGAAGGAGTTTCCAATAGCGTTTGAGCTTATTGTAATGAGGCTTACTCTGATTCATGAAATTGACGCGGGTCTTATTGAGAGCGCGGCTGAGCAGCTGAACGATGTGGAAGCGGTCAAGAATGATCTTGGCGTGAGGGAAACAGTGGTGAACGACAGAGAAGTAAGGGGAATACATATCCATACAAACGGTTTTAACGGCTTCGCGGGCTTTCCTGGAATAGCTCATGAAATAGCGGATGAGAGCGGGCATTCTGCGATCAGGAAGGATATTGAGGATCTGACCGGATTCTGCGTTAAGAAAGAGAAAAGACATTGAAGCATCAACCCCTTTGACAGAGCGAAACTCGTCAAAACAGAGATGAGGGGGAAGAAAATTCCGCTGGACTTTAAAATCCTGATAGAGCTGTTGAAGAAGGGAATTCACCGTGGCATGAGAAACAGAGTGACGGAAAGCGATATCTTTTTCAGAAGTCTTCATCTTGGCGTCGAGGGCAATGGAGAGACGAGTGTTATTGGAAATGAAACAATGAGGGAGAACGATGGAAGTCGAAGCCGTAAAAGTATGGCCGCAATGTTTACAAAGGAAGCGTTGTTTTTTGAGGCGGAGATAAGCGGGGCGGCGGGAAACGGAAGGCAGGGTGATGAGGGAGGATTTCGTACCATGTTTGATGATAGCCGAGCCGGGGTTGGAGGACCCGCAGAGAGGACAGGAAGAGGGAGGGTCATAAGAAAGCGAGCCGGAAAAGACAAGGGAGTCAACACCACGAATCGACTGAGAAGAGACACAATCCTCAGAGAAATGAAGATGAGGGTCTTTTAAATTGAGAACAGATACGATAGAATGAGTAATGGACATAGTGAGATTTCCTTTCTATATTGTGTGGTAACTTTATTGTAACGGAAATTCTTACCTATGTCTCTTTTTTTATGCTCAAGAAAAAAAGGCGTTGGTTTCCACCAACACCAAAATTTATAGAACCTTGTTTTACTAAAAATGACTGATGAGAGAATATCCATCATGGAAAACAAAAAAACCCTCGATCAGGGTTATGGTCTTCAATGGAGCGAATGATGGGAATCGAACCCACGTAGTCAGCTTGGAAGGCTGAAGTTCTACCATTGAACTACATTCGCATAGTTAAGTGGTGTCCCGGAAAGGAATCGAACCTTCGACCCACTGATTAAAAGTCAGTTGCTCTACCGCCTGAGCTACCGGGACATAAACAATCCAAACTAAAAATTGGCTGGGGCACCTGGGGTCGAACCAGGGAAATGACAGAGTCAAAGTCTGTTGCCTTACCGCTTGGCTATGCCCCACTATCTTAAAAAAGAATGGTGGAGAGGGGCAGATTCGAACTGCCGAACCCGTTGGGAACTGATTTACAGTCAGCCGCGTTTAGCCACTTCGCTACCTCTCCAACTCCTGGTGCCGACTATAGGAATCGAACCTACAACCTACTGATTACAAATCAGTTGCTCTGCCAATTGAGCTAAGTCGGCAATAAAAAAATGGTGGAGGCTGAGGGGCTCGAACCCCCGACCCTCTGCTTGTAAGGCAGACGCTCTCCCAACTGAGCTAAGCCTCCATCTTTTTACTCGCTGATTACCAGCGCTTTAATAATATATCATAAGTTCCGAATCTCGTCAATAATAAAATCAGATTTTTTTACTGGGGTTTGATTGCAAAACTGAACACAATCTCCACAATTCCATGAAATCATTCTATGCTGGAAATATAATGAAGACTGCGTTACCGATACAATCCTGTTAATTACAACTGGACAAGCAATAGATGCAGCTTTGCTTTCTTTCGGAAATAAACTGGCCCATCTATTGTTAGATCATCCCTGCGCTTTGCCGCCTCTGCTCTTATTATTTTAACATAGCGCTAACCTGATAAACTATATCCCTTTATACTTCAGAACATAAAAAAAGATTCTCTTCTTAGAATAAGACACTGTTTAAGCAATAGTAACAATAGCTGGCTGCACAAAGACTAAAAGCATTATGCAGCCAGCTTCACTCTATTGAAAATTGTAATCAACACTGAACCAAGTAAAAACAAAAACGAATAAGTCTCTCAGCATGTGATCCAATTCTGAAAATCAATTTAATCTGAATCCCATTTTCTTTTTACCAAGGTTAAATCACGATTCTGGCACTTCCTCTGCCGGCTTATACGGCGTCATCCACGATTCACTGCGCTCAAGTAATTTCAGCTGAGCCTCTTCCGGCGTCATTTCCTGTTTGATTACACTTTCAGCGATTTCAATTAATCCGATCTCTGAGAGCATATCCCAGCCTCTGACGGATGGATCTTTTTCAAAGGCCACCATTGATTCTTCCTGAGATAATGAAAAAGCATGGCTGATCTGCCGCTGATTCTCATTCCTGAAACTCAAATAATACGGCACGATCTTATCGGACTCACCTTTTCCTTCTGCCTCTTCATTCTCCGGTGCCGGACGATTTTCCGGCCGATCAACCACGGTCACCGCCGGGATTTCATCGACCGTATCCATATACGCCTGTATTCCTGCTTCGCTGCGAATCAAACGCAGAACTTCATTCGCAGCGGACGGATATTTTGTTTCTTCAGATAACAAATACCCCTTCGTTTTCGCTAAGGGCGAAAGTGACTGTTCTTTCCAGGTAGGCATCGGTGAGAAATAAAAATCCTGCTGCTCAATATCCTCCTGTTGATTATAGTACATCCACGTTCCAACTAACGAAAATGGTGAAATAAGTTTTTCCAGATACACATCATACAACCACCCTCCCTCAAAAGCGCGGTCATTCTCTGACCGGTAAGGAAGAATGATTTCCTCCTCCTCACCTGGATTATCCGGCGTTTTCTTATTCTCATCCCCTTCCGATGAAGCCTCTTCTGACGGTGCTTCCGTATCAGGATCAGCCATCAACACGCCTGCCTCTTCTGTGTCCAGTTCCTCATCCGCAGCAGTTTCCGCCGCTTCCTCCCCGCTCGCTTCCTGAGGATTCAAATACCAGGGATATTCACCCATTGCCCTTAAAAATTTCAGTGTTTCTAAAAACTCATCCGTCTCCATTCCGGGACGGAGCGCCTCATAAGTTGCAAAAAAACGAAACTGATCAGCGCTGAAAAACACCATTGAAGCCCATAATTCAGAGAGAGCAAATGGGAAAACTGCGGTTACCGCCCGATCATGATAGATTCGCTCGATTCCTCCCCATTCCTCTGCCAGAGCCATTAACTCCTCAAAACTGTCAAACGCATCGACCAAGCCATCGCCATTTTCATCAGTACTATCATATCCCATTTCATTAAGCATCGTAACATTGGTAGAAAACACCAATCCGTAATAACTCATAGGCACATAGCGCAGACCTTCCAAATTTAGAAGCTCGCCAAACTGCTGTGGTACATGTTCCTGAATCATCACTTCCAGATCCGGCTGAACCGGCATAAAATTATTAAGAATCTGCGTTGCATCATTACTCCACAATAACGCAATATCCGTCTTATAGCCCAACCATGTCGCCGCATCGAAGTTCTGCACGACGATCGGCTCGATCACACCGGTCTGCTCGGGATGTTCTGCATCCCAAAGATTGATCAAAGCCTGACCATAAGCTTCGTTTTCCACCATCACTCTGATCCGGGCTCCGTCCTCTATTTGATAGCGCTGATTTTCTTCATCATAACAAACGATGCCATTTTCAGCAACACACGGTTTTTCTTTCGCACATCCCCCCAGCATAAGCATTACCCCCATGCTGATCAATAACAGTTTCCGCATTCATTTCACCTCAATGTCCAATTCAACCGCTATCATGGTAACAGACTTCCAACAGATTGACAAATTTATTTTCAGATTCCGATTTGCATTTTTCCTGAAAAAGCTGAAATTCTGTCAATCACTCGATTTTTCATGATAAAATGAATTAGGTCTTTAGTCACTTACAAAAGGAGTATTTCATGAGTTATCTATTAAAATTACAGAAAGCCCTGCAGCATCAGCGTCATTTACACGATTATCCATATAATTATACCCTTCCCGATCTTTTTGATAGTCTGGATTTAAAATGTCCTTCAAAATATAAATTACCCTCTGGCGAAATTTGCGTCAATCCTTATCAATTCTTTGATGAGTTGATCAATTCGCTTCGCAAGGATCATGCCGATCCCATTTGCCAACCTTATTATAAGAATCATTCAATCGCCAGCGTCGGCGCTCATGGGAATTGGATCCGGCAAAGCTGTGTGTATTCCTGCATGATCCGTACCTCCAGCAGCTGGGATCATGACCGCAGCGGATTTCTGGAAAGTGTAAATTTATATGGCCTGAAAGAAACCGGAACTTTTGTTAAAACGTTAGCTCTGCTTCCGTTATTAAAAAAAATGGGAGTCGATACGTTATACCTGCTTCCGATCAGTCAGTATTCGACCAAAAACAAAAAGGGAGATTTGGGCTCACCTTATGGCGTAAGTAATTTTTTCAAGTTAGATCCGAATTTAAAAGACCCCATGACCGGCGATGAATTGAGTGTCGAGGATGAATTCAAGGCGCTTGTGGAAGCTTGCCATTGCCAGGATATCAAAGTAATCATCGACTTGATCCCACGTACAAATTCAGTGAATTCCGATCTGATCGCCGAACATCCCGACTGGTTTTACTGGATTAACGTCGATCAATTAGACACTTACAAACCGCCGTTTGTTCCCGGCGTCGAACCTGGCAGTGTCGCTGATCCCAAATATCTGGAATTGATGTACGCCAGCAAAGAAGTTCTGGAGCATATCCGCAAATTCCAGCCGAATCCGCAAAGTCTGGATCCTGAAAAGTGGAAAACTGTCGTTGCGCGATGGAAAAAAGGAAAAGAAGAAATTCTGGATCTGGTTCAGGAAGTGTTTGGCATGACGGTCGCTCCGGCTTTCAGCGATTGCATCAATGATCCGCAGCCAGCCTGGAACGACATCACTTTTTTCCGCATGTATTTAGATCATCCGGCGTCCTCCGTTCCCTTCCTGCCGAAAACGGAGAACTTCAATCCCTATATTCTTTACGACGTCGCAAAGTCGAGTTTAAATCCCGGCAGCGTCATCAACGAGCCGTTATGGGATCTGTTAAGCCAGATCATCCCTTACTATCAGACGGAATTCGGAATTGACGGGGCACGGATTGACATGGGGCACGCGCTGCCGCTAAAGTTGGTAAAGCGAATCATTGACGCCGCCCGGGAAATCGATCCTCACTTCTGTTTTATCGCCGAGGAACTGGATACACAAAACGCGGCGGTTTCTTTGAAAAAGGGATATAATATGATTATCGGCGGAGGGTTCACTCAGGAAACGCGTCCCAAAGAAGATCAATTAAATGCTTTTGCTTACGGAGCTTCCGCTTTGCCCTGCCCGGTTTTTGCGGCAGGCGAAACGCACGATACGCCGCGGTTAAGCGCCCGCGAAGGGGGAAGACAGCTCTGCCGGATGTTAACTTTGCTTAATTTATTTATACCGAATTGTGTTCCGTTTATCAATTCAGGCCAAGAGGTTTACGAAGTCCAACCGATGAATACGGGATTGGATTGCCGGCCTGATGAACAAGACCAGCTGCCGGAAACAGACCCATTTTACCGCAAACTGGCGTTATTCGATCGTTATGCTTTCCATTATCTTGACGCGCAGCGGTGGCAGCTTCCGACGCTCCTGGAAGCGGCAACACAAATCCGACGGCGTTATCGCTCGGCGTTGACACGCAAGGCCGATCAATTCCCATTGATGTTTGAAGGGCCATGGATTCCGGCATTGGGCTTCGGCTATGCGCTTAAGCGTTCCATGATCCTGGTCATCGCTAATCATGATTTAGAAACGAGTCATCGGCATTGGATTCGTACCGGCAATCTGCCGGAGCGCTTCCAAAATGCCGTAAAGTCCGCAAAGGTCATCTTGAGTTCTGAAAATGAGAATTCCCGGATCGATCTGAATTTGGAGTTTGGCGAACAAGCGTTTTGCGCCGCTTTTCTGCCTGGGGAAGTTAAAATCGTGGAAATCACCTGTTGAATCTTTCTCCTGTTTTCTTTCACAGATCTTTGCCTAGAATCAATCACGACATCTCCCAAAGAACGGAATTCGGTAAGCATCATTCACCGGATTCCGCTTTTTATTGGAAAAAGACCGTTTTCATGTCTTAAAAAGCAAACAAAAGTAACATTCATCTACGGTCAGCTCGCTTTTGCGCCAACTTCAATCTTAGGATATTTGTCCTTTCATGCACCGCCTTTCACTTTTATTTGTATTTCCTGCGGCAGCGCATGCTATAATTAAAAAAATAAGGAGGCTTCTTCAACATGCAGAAATGTCTGGTTTTTGGATCGTTAAATCTCGATTATTTTTACTCCGTTGATCATATCTTAAATCCAAAAGAAACGCAGTCAGCCCGACAAATGCAGTGTTTCTGCGGCGGAAAGGGATTGAATCAGGCGGTTGCGCTCAGCCAGGGCGGCGCGTCAGTTTATTTTGCAGGCTGTCTGGGGCAGGCAAGCTCACTTTTAACGGACACGTTGGCGCATTATCATATTCATACCGATTTATTGCGCTTAGTTGACCAACCGGCCGGCCACGCGATAATCCAGGTAGATGATTCCGGCCAGAATGCCATTCTTGTCTATCCTGGAAGCAATTTTTCCATAACTTCAGCACAAATTGATGAAACGTTAGCTCATTTTCAAGCCGGCGATCTGCTTGTCATTCAAAATGAAATTAACCGGCTGGACGAGTTAATTCATAAAGCGCATGCTCAAGGCTTGACGATCGCGCTGAATCCTTCACCAACTCCGGCTGTTCCTGAATGGCTGCCATTAAATGAAGTGGACCTGTTATTCATCAATGAAGTTGAAGGGGCCTTCTTTTCCGGACAGAGTGAACCCGAAGCCATCCTGAACTACTTCGCTGAAACTTTCCCTGATGTGCAGATTATTCTAACCTTGGGGGAACAGGGAAGCTGTCTGCAAGCTGGGCGCAAACGATTGACTTTGCCTTGTTGTCCGGTTGAAGTTGTGGATACTGTCGGCGCCGGCGATACTTTTACAGGATTCTTTCTGGCGGCTAAACTTGCTGGTCACCAAGATCTCGATTGCCTTGCAATCGCTACGGCAGCCAGTGGCTGCGCAGTTATGAGAAAAGGTGCTTCGGCTTCGATTCCAACCTTATCTGAAGCACAAGGGATGCTGAACCGATACCGTGATTATTTATGGTCGAAAAAAACTGAAGTTGCTTTTTAACGGGTCAGCTGATTTCATTTCTTTTCAACAATACAGCTTCATATCATTTCCTGGGAAATGTCTACCTGTCGTATTCTCCCTCTGTTTAACCTGACTTCGCCGGCATTTCATCACAAAGTCAACCGGCTTGTTTTGCGCCCCATTCAATCATAATAAGAATTCATGAAAAAAATACCGCAAAAAAACGGGCTGTTCAAAGTTGAAATAAACTTTGAACGGTCCGTTTCTTTTACCTCGAAATTATATGGTTGTTTCCACTGCGTGTGAGCAGACTGCGCCGCAAATCCGCTCCTTCTATTTATTTTATTGAGCTGATGAGGCCGGTAAAGTTATTGCGCATCAAATGCATGCATCCAGTCGACGTGCCGATAATAATAGAAGAAAATAACTGAACTCATCAGCCAGGTCAGCGGATATGCCCAGAAAACAACTTGAATCGAATTGACCCAACGAACCATCAGCGTGATAAACGTTACCCGCGCCGCGCACCAGGTCAGCAGCATGACCAGCATCGGAACAGTCGATTTCCCAGCCCCGCGCAGGATTGCCGCCATACAATGAGAAAATGCCAGCAGGAAGAAAAACAAAGCGGACGTCCGCGCCCGATCCGTTCCATAGGCTATCACCTGCGGATCCCGATTAAAAGCAGCGATCAGCCACGGTGCTCCGATAAAAATCAAAATTCCAATGCCTTCGGCAATCGCCACTGAGCAAAGAATTCCAAACCGCGCCCCTTTGCGGGTTCGTTCAAGCTCGCGAGCTCCCAGATTCTGACCAACAAACGTCGTCAACGCCATCGTAAAGCTCGTGATCGGCAGGAAACCAAACCCTTCAATCTTTGAGAACGCGCCGCAGCCAGCCATTGCCATCTGCCCGAAAGCATTGATATTGGTCTGAACGACTACATTGGCAAATCCGATAATCGAATTCTGCAGCCCCGACGGCAAACCATATTGAATAATCAGTTTCAGCATCGGTTTGTCAAAATGAATTTTCTTTGGCTCGATACGATAAACGTCCTGCACCTTCAACAAACGTCTAAAGCAAAGCGCAGCGCTGACAAACTGCGATAGTATTGTCGCAAAGGCTGCCGAACCGACGCCCAGATGCATACCGGCGACAAACACCAGATCCAGAACAATATTGATCAGCGAGGAAATGACCAGATAGACTAACGGATGACGGCTATCTCCGGCCGCCTGCAGGATACCGACAAAAATATTATACATAATAAAGCCTAATGATCCGGCAAAATAGATTCGAAAATAAACTGCAGATAAGCCCAGCACCTCCGCCGGCGTTCCCATCCAGATCAGAATCTGCGGCGCCAGAATTACGCCAACGGCCGTCATCAACAGACTGGCGGCCAAACCGAAAGCCACTGTCGTATGCACCGCCAGCTGAACCTGTTCGCTATTGCGCGCTCCATAGTAACGGGCGATCACCACCCCAGCTCCAACAGCGATGCCGTTGAAGAAACCGACGAGCAGAAAGATCAGATTGCCTGACGAACTAACTGCCGCCAGCGCCTCACTGCCTAGAAAATTCCCGACGATCAGCGAATCGGCGGTGTTGTATAATTGCTGAAACAAATTACCGAAAAAAATCGGCAGCGCAAAGAATAAAATCTTCTTCCAGATCACACCTTCAGTCATTAAATTTTTAGAATTGGCTTGCGTCACTCCATTCCCCTCTTTCCCTTTTTAACCGATTTCCATCCGCGCGTAACGGTAAGTGCCTGCCCCTTTATCATACCAGCTGGACCGGACTATAAGTCAACTTTTTTGTTATTTTTGACGATTTACCATCGCTTATATTTTTGAATTGATCCATTTTCATTACCAGTCCCATTTTCATTTGAAATTTCAATTAGGCTGAGCTTTAAAAGCATTTTTTCTCTGCATCACGTCCGCCCTCATTTCATAATTCGAATTCCGGGCCAACAGGAAAAACAGACGGGAACTCCCGCCTGTCAGTCGTTTTCGATCAAGCCGGTATACAGCTGATAGTAGACGCCATGCTTTTCCAGCAGACGTTCATGATTGCCCCGTTCGATAATCCGGCCATGATCCATGACCATGATCGCGTGCGAGTTTTTAATCGTACTCAACCGGTGAGCGATGACGAAGGTCGTCCGGCCGCTCATCAGCTTATCCATGCCTTCCTGCACAAGTTTCTCGGTTCGCGAGTCAATCGAAGAGGTCGCTTCATCCAGAATCAGTACCGGTGGATTGGCCAGCGCAGCCCGGGCGATGGAGATCAGCTGCCGCTGTCCCTGCGACAATGAAGAACCATCGCGGGTCAGCCAGGTATCGTAGCCTTTTTCCAGATGCTTGATGAAATAGTGAGCATTCGCCAGTTTAGCTGCCGCCACAACTTCTTCATGCGTCGCCTCCGGCCGGGCATATTTGATATTGTCCTCAATCGTGCCGGTGAACAGATGGGTATCCTGCAGAACAATCCCTAACGACCGCCGCAGATCATCCTTGCGGATCAGCTTAACGTCGATGCCGTCATAGGTGATCGAGCCTTTCTGTACGTCGTAGAATCGATTGATCAGGTTGGTCATCGTCGTTTTGCCCGCGCCGGTCGCGCCGACAAAGGCCAGCTTCTGCCCCGGCTCGGCAAACAGTTCGATGTCATGCAGTACGGTTTTGCCTTCAACATAGCCGAAGCTGACATCGTGGAAGCGAACGTCGCCGGTCAGTTCGACATAATCGACGCTGCCGTCCTCATGGCAATGTTTCCAGGCCCAGTGGCCTGTCGTCATTTCCGCTTCACTCAGCCGTCCCGCCTCATCTTTATTGACATTGACCAGCGTTACGCGGCCGTCATCCACTTCGTGCGGTTCATCCAACAACTTGAAAACCCGCTCCGCGCCGGCCATCGCCATGATGACGGAGTTCAGCTGCTGCGAAATCTGGTTCAGCGGACCGTTGAACGATTTATTCAAAGCCAGGAAGGAGGCCAGGCCGCCCAGTGTCAAACCGCTGATGCCGTTGACTGCCAACACGCCGCCGATAAACGCACACAGAACATAGGAGATGTTGCCCAGATTGCCAACGATCGGCATCAGGATATTGGCATATTTATTTGCTTTGTAGGAAGCTTCGCACAGATCCTCATTGATCTGATTGAATTCCTCGATCGCCTTCTGTTCATGCGTGAACACCTTGACGACCTTCGCGCCTTCCATCATTTCTTCGATATATCCGTTTTCTTTCCCCAGCTGCCGCTGCTGCGCGCCAAAGTAACGACCTGACTTGCGCATGATTTTCTGCAGCGCAAACTGCATGACCACAACCATCATCAGGGTGACCAGCGTCAGCGGCACGCTCATGACGATCATTGAGAAGAAAACCGAAACGATCGTAAACAGCGAGGACAGAAATTGAGGAATGCTCTGGGAGATAACCTGCCGCAGCGTATCAATATCGTTGGTATAGACGCTCATGATATCCCCATGCGCATGCGTATCAAAATATTGGATCGGCAGTTTTTCCATGTGGCTGAACAGATCATTCCGCAAATCATTCATCGTGCCTTGAGAAATAACAACCAAAATTTTCTGATAAGCCAGATTCGAAATCACACCTACCAAATAGATACAAGCCATTGTACTTAACGCCTGAAACAGCGGCGTAAAATCCGGACTGGCGCTTTGCACTAACGGTGTGATGTAGCCGTCGATCAGCGTTTTCATGAAGACTGAAGACGCGACTGAAGCCAGCGATGAAATAATAATACAGATCAGAACGATAGCGTAACGGAATTTATATCGGCTGAGGATGTAGCTCATCAGTCGTCCCAGCACTTTCGTGTTCAGCTTTTCGCCGTTGGTTCCCACGTTTCTAGGCCTGCTCATGTTCATCCTCTCCTTTCTTCTGCGTTTCGTAGACTTCCTGATAAATCGCGTTGCTCGCCAACAGTTCCGCATGCGTGCCCACGCCTTCAATCCGCCCTTCGTTAAGCACGACGATCCGATCGGCGTCTTCAATGGAGGATATCCGCTGTGAAATGATCAGCTTGGTCGTATTCGGAATTTCTTCCCGGAACGCCTTGCGGATCATACTGTCGGTGCGGGTATCGACGGCGCTGGTGCTGTCGTCAAGAATCAGAACTTTCGGTTTTTTCAGCAATGCCCGCGCGATGCACAAGCGCTGCTTCTGACCGCCGGAGACGTTAGTTCCGCCTTGTTCGATATAGGTGTCGTAACCCTTCGGGAATTGCCGGATGAACTCGTCGGCGCAGGCAAGCTTGCAGGCATGGATCATTTCCTCATCCGTGGCCTGTTCGTTGCCCCAGCGCAGATTATCCTTGATCGTCCCGGAAAACAGGACGTTTTTCTGCAATACCATCGCGACGCTGTTGCGCAGCGAATCCAGATCATAATGACGGACATCGACGCCGCCGACGCGGACTGTGCCCTCGCTGGCGTCATATAGTCGTGGAATCAGGCTCATCAGCGTGGATTTACTGGAACCGGTCGGACCGAGAATTCCAATGGTTTCTCCGGCTTTGATCTTCAAATTAATGTCTTCTAAAACATATTTATCCTTTCCGGCATAATAACCGAACGCCACATGATCGAACTCGATCGAGCCGTCGGCCACAGTCATCGCCGGATTTTCCGGATTGACGATGCTCGGCTTTTCCTCCAGAATCTCCGCGATTCGCTGGGCCGAAGCCATCGACATACTCAGCATGACGAAGATCATCGACAGCATCATCAAACTCATCAGGATATTCATCGTGTAGGTAAACAAGCTCATCAGCTCGCCCGTTGTCAGCGCGCTGCCGACGATCATCCGCGCACCCATCCAGCTCAGCGCCAGGATGCAGCAATACATCGTCAGCTGCATGACCGGATTGTTGAACACCAGAATGTTCTCAGCTTTCATGAACATCTTTTTCAGGTTGCCGGCTGCGGTTTTAAATTTATCGGTCTCCGCACTTTCCTTGACATACGCTTTGACAACGCGGATATTCGTGACGTTTTCCTGAACGCTCGCGTTTAAATCGTCATATTTGCGGAACGTTTTGCGGAACATCGGATGGGCCTTCAGCGTGATGAAGCTCAGGATCGCCCCCAGAAAAATCATCGCGTAGAAGAAGACCATCGCCAGCTTGCCGTTGATCATAAACGTCATCGACATCGCCACCACCAGCATCAGCGGCGCGCGCACGCACATCCGCAGAATCATCTGATAGGCGTTTTGGACATTGGTCGCGTCGGTCATCATGCGGGTAACCAGACCAGAGGTCGAATATTTGTCAATATTGGCAAATGAGAATTTCTGGATACTTTCGAACATCGCTTTCCGCAAATTCTTCACAAACCCTGCCGAAGCGTACGCCGCATATTTTCCGCTCAGCATCCCGCAGAACAGAGATAAAAATGCACAGAGCAGCATCAGCGCTCCGTATTTAAACACCGCGGCCATGTCGCCCTGATTGACGCCGGAGTCAATGATGAACGACATCAAAAACGGCAGCATCAGCTCCATGACCACTTCGCCGACCATCAGCGCCGGCGCGAGCAAGGAAGCTTTTTTATATTCTTTTACTTCTTGAAGCAATCGTTGAATCATAACATTCTCCTTCCTCTTTTACGTTATTCCAGATTCTTTTTTAATTGATCCAAAACAGAAAAAAAGTGTTCCTGGTCATCCGGGGAGATCGATTGGGAAAGCAGGGCTTCCATCCGATCAATATTCTCGGTCATCTTCTGATTCAGCTGCAGCGCCTTTTCAGTCAGCACCAGTTTTTTCAGCCGGGCGTCATGCGGGGCGGGAATTCGATGAAGATAACCGTCGCGCTCCAGGACGTTCAGAATTTCGCTGGCGGTCGACCGGCGAATGCGCAATTCCTTTTCCAGATCTCGCTGGAAGACATCCTGCCCCCGACTGGCAATCAAAAAACCGATTGTCCGAGTTTGAACTAACGTCAGTTCACAGCCGTTCTCGTGACGGAATTGTTCCATCTTTTGATGAATCATCTGTTGGACTTCACGAATTTCATAACCAATTCTTCGCTGCATCAGTATCACTCCCTTTTTGTTAGGATACTAACATTTTACTCTGATCTTCCCGCTTGTCAATCTTATTTGTTGTGAATTTTATGTGAAATTTAACGAATAAAATCAGCTTCATTTCTTCCGGGAAAGCGTATAAATTTAATAAAAAAGCGAACGTTTCCACTGGACATGTTCGCTTTAACGAGATTGATAAACTTGAAATTACTGACCTGCGTGGATTATTCCACGCGCAAAAACGGTTATCGTTTTTTCCAGAAACGGACGATCGTCAGCGCAGTCAGGGCGATCACGCCGGCAATGCCCGCGCCAAGCATCAGCGTAAACTCCGGGCGTTTCTTAAGATAAGGATCCACAGAACCGTGGGTCGGCCGCGGTGAATCGAGCGGAACGCGCGGGATCGGGGCAGTCGGACGGGGCGTCGGCTTCGTCGGGGCATACGTTCCCTGATCCAGATACCAGTAATTTTCCAGCCCATCGGCGTCAGCTTTTGACCTTCCCGAATCCAGCCATACATCCCCGCGTCAACCTCAATATAGAACCAGACCTGTCCTGACTCGTCCGTATATTTCTTCGTGATCCGAATGACCGTCTTGGGATCCAAATTCCAGCTGTCGATGTAATTTTCAATGTGTTCCGATCCCGGATATTCCCACAACGTCAGATAGCCGCGCGGTTCGTTTAGAGTGTAGGTTTGCTCGATGGGCTCCAGCGCATCCTGATGTTCCCGCTCGAAATCCTCGGCTGTCTTTGCGATTTCAAATTCCGTCAGATTCATCCACTGCCCCAGACTCAGATCGCGCCGCGGCGTCTGCACGCCCCACAAAACGCCTTCTTTCGTCTGGTAAGTAAAATCAATCCAGATATCTGTGCCGTTGGGAATTTCTCCGACGATTTCATTGGAAATCGGGCTGGAATAAACATAGACAACCCCCGCATCCCCAGCCGCCGTGTAAAGCTGTCCGACATACTCGCATTCCTCGTCGTGTTCCTTGAAGAAATCATCCTCCGGACAGACGATCAGATCCGCATGCAGGGTCGCCGCACTGCCTGCGAGCAGCATCATCGCCGCGGCTATTTTCAAAAACTTCTTCATCGTTGTCCCTCCCTGTATTTTTCCATGCACTTCTGTGCTTTTGATTTTCTTCATTTATTTTCACGCCCCTTGCCTCAACGATCATCGTTCGATCTTGTGTCTTGTCCCTCGCCAAGGCTGGCTAGCGTTTCGGTTTTCTCCAGAAAACAGCGATCAAACCGCCGGTCACCACAACGACAGCGAGCACCAGACCGCCGATCAAGCCATCCGGCGATGAAGAGATCGCGATGTATTGGCGGACTGAGCCGCGTCTTGCCGGTCTGTCTGTCCTGTCCGGCTGCGGCGTGAGGACAGCCGGCTGCGGCGTCACAAAAGGAGCAACCTGAAGCGTGCCGTCTTCATCTGCCTGAATATGACCGCGCAGGTAGTTCAAAAGCGGCGCCTGTTCCACCACGGGCTGATCGCGCTGAAACCATCCCTGATGTCTAAAATAATTAAGGGTATACAGCCACACCTCTTCCGTCTCTGTTTTAAACAGCCCGCACACCGGCACCGGGCTTTCCAGAAGACTTTCAGCGTCGGTATATTCGTACACACTGTCCGCTCCGGGATACTCATAAAAGCATAAATAACCGGAAAAAGAATCCGGCGCAAATACGTCGTCGATCAGTTCTATTTCTTCCTGATGTTCCTTGAAAAAAATCGCATCATTCATTTCTGTCTGAAGATCCGCCAGATTCAGCCAGACTGAAGAACCGGCCAGATCGCCTTCCAGCGCCTGAACACCCCAGACATCGCCAATTTCTGAAACATACGTAAAGTCGATCCAGATTTCTTCTCCCAACGGCACCTGTCCGAGGACTTCCGCAGATTGCGGAGCGGCGTAAAGCGGAGCACCTTTGACGGCAATTACCCGATAATATTGCCCCACATAAGTGCATTCTTCGGCATGTTCTTTATAAAAAGGATCTTGCGGTTCCGCGATCACATCCGCGCTTACCGGTGTCAACAATCCCGCCACCAGAATCAGAATGCTGAAAATTTTCATCATGACCCAATCTGATTTTCTTTCCATGATTTTTCCCCCTTTCTGCAATATCCGCTATATCAATAAAACGACTTCGATGTTTCCGGTTCTGCAATATCCGTTGTATCAATAAATGATGAAGATGATTTCGCAAGGAAAGTCCGCTTTTTCAGCCTGACTTTCACAGACATTAATTGATCAGCCGTGCTGCAGCAGCCAGCCGACGCCATAGGAGAAAACGTTAGCCGCCAGCGAGAACAGCCAGGGATGACGGATCGTCAGCGCATAGCTTCGGTAATACAGTGCTTCCACCACGACTGCCAGACTTTCCAGCATCGTAATCAGAAGCCACGAAGGCAGGGAGTACCGGAAGGTCAGCGCCAGGTAAACAACCGCCGGATTGGTCATCAGATTGACCAACATGATCAGAATCAGATCTTTCCAGCGCCGGATCCCCAGCAGAAACGCAAAGCTCAGCTCCAGCAGCCACGTCATCATCAGCGACAGAATCAGCGATCTAAACATCGTCCTGCCCCCTTTTAAAGGCCATTCCCAAACCCAGCCAGGACAGCGCGATCAAAATCAGCGTCTGCGCTTTCGTCACCGTCGTTATGCCCAGGATCACCGGCACAAACCCAAGAAACAGCGCAAACGTTAAAAGTCCGAACACAAATCCGGCATGTTCCGGAAACTGTCGATGCATCTGCTTCAGACACAGCGGCATCGTCATATTGAATAAAAATACGCCGCTCAGTCCGGCAACGATCCAGTTGGCTTTTAAAAAGCAAAGAAAGCTCAGGCCCAGCGAAAACAGCGCCGTTTTCTTCAGTCCCCAGTAATCGGCAGCGATCCCGCCCGCCGCTTTGCCCCCCGCGACAGCCAATGTCAGCGGAATCAACGCCTGAGCTTTCCAGGACAGCGGCCAGGTGAAACCGGCAAAGGACCGCAGAGCGGCGACAAGAAACAAACAGATCACCCCCGTTAAAGAAAAGGAACATTTCTTTTCCCTCCGGTGCTCCTGCGGCTGCCACCGCAGCCGGTAAACAACAAACGCCAGCCCAATCAGAACAACGCTCAGCGGCAGGATCGAAATCCTATTCATCTTGGCGGCCCATGTTCCCAGCGTAATGCCCAGCGCTCCCGGCGCGACAAAGATCCCCAGTGCCGCGCTGCCGGATTCCGCCTCCATCAACGGTTTTCCAATCCCCAGATGATACGCCGCGTTGCCAAGTCCCAAAATCAGTCCCAGCGCCGCTAACGGCAGCGGCAAGGCTCCCGCGGCGCACAAAAGAGCACCCCCGGCCGCCCAGGGAAGCGCCGGCCAGCGGTCCGCCAGAATTCCCAATGGCATCTGCAGCGCAAACGCGCAGAAATTATAAAGGATCAACAGCTCCGTCCAGTATATCGTTTCTCCATTATGCCGCAGCAGAAACGCCGCGCAGGCAAAATCGACCAGGAAGTGACCGATCGCCCCCGCTGCCAAGACCTTCCCATTCTTCATCAACATTAACCCCTTTTCTTCATTATACAGGAAAAACCGACGTGCACAGCGTAAAAACTGACAAATTCATCAATCGGTTTGACATCCGCCTTTGCCCGCCTAACCCACCCCGGTTTCAACGCATAGCATACAGGGAAAGGAGGAATGCAAAATGGCATACACCTTACAGTTGGGAAGTAATGGAATCGACGTCAAGAAAATGCAGTATTATATCAACCAGATCCTGGCCGCGCCGAATCTGACGCCGATGGAGGAGGACGGCATTTACGGTCAGAAGACCGAATTTGCGGTCGCTGTTTTCCAGTATGTTTATCACCTGAATGTCGACGGCATTCTTGGACAGACGACCTGGGATAAGATTATCCAGGAATTCAAAAACCTGCCGAGTCCGGCGGTGGAGCGCAACAAATCAACGCGCACGCTGCGTGTCGGCAACGTCGGTCTGGGTGTCCAGAAATTCCAGCAATATCTGAATGAGCTGATCGCTCCCAATCCACGCCTGGTCGTCGACGGCAACTTCGGTCAGAACACCAAGCGTGCTGTGGAAACCTTCCAGGCTCTCAATGGCTTAACGGTCGACGGAGTCATTGGCAACAACACCTGGGATCGCGTCATCAACCGCCTGCAGTAAACAAAACAACTTTACAGGAGGGAAAAGGTCTGGAATCCAGACCTTTTTCATTCAGATTCAGGCTTGACGGCAGATTGGGAATGGATTATCATATTTATAGTTCTATATAGAACATATAGTTGAAATCCTCGAGGTGGTCCCCATCGAAACACTAGGCGGTTTTTACATCACGCAGATTAAACAGCTTCAAGATCGAATCTTTGAACGCTTTTTAAGCGAGCAAGGATTGAAGATCAGCGGCGGTCAGGGCCGGATTTTATTCGTCCTGTGGAAGCAATCCCCCTGTACGATCAGCGAAATCAGCAAGCGGACATCCCTGGCTAAAAATACGGTGTCGATCATGATTGATACGATGGTCGCGCATGGCATCGTGCGGCGGGAAAGCAATCCGGACAATCGCCGGCAGACGTTGATCACGCTGACCGATTACGCCGTTTCACTCCAGCAGAAATACGACGCTGTTTCCCAACGGATGAACGTCCTTTTTTACACCGGGTTCAGCGAAGCGGAAAAGGATCAGTTTGAAGCCTATCTGCGGCGAATCTTGACAACACTGCGTCAGGCCGAACAAAATCAGGAAAGAAATGAGGGTTAAGAGCATGATGAATCAAGATGAAATCATCCGTTTTATTCGCACACAGAAAGTTGCCGTGGTCGCCGGCGTTGACGAGGATGGATTTCCAAGTCAGAAAGCAATGTTCGCCCCGCGGCGGATTGACGGCCGCACCGCATTCTATTTCTCTACCAACACCTCCTCGCAAAAGGTTCAGATCTTTCGGACTCAGCCAAAAGCCAGCGTTTACTTTTACAAGCAGGGAAAGCAGAAATTCGTCGGAATTCAGTTAAAAGGAACGATGGAAGTTCTGACAGATCATGAAGCCAAAGCGTCGATCTGGCAGCCGACGGACACGATGTATTATCCATTGGGAGTCGACGATCCGGATTACTGCGTCTTAAAATTCACCGCAGCCTGTGGACGCTTTTACAGTGAAGGAAAGACGGAAGATTTTAAACTGAGCGACAGCGATCAATCATCGGCGAGCTCCGATCAAGAATGATCCTGGTTTCATATTTCGATTGATTTCCAGGAGCTATCTTGCCGCTGAAACGCAACTTTCTCTGTCTGACGGTAGAAGACTTGATCCTGAATCAAAAAAATGCGCTGAGTTCCCACAGGCAAAGTGAGAATCCAGCGCATTTTTATTTCTTCGCTTGATTTCAGTTACATCAACGGTGCAAAAAACTTGATCACATTGACGATCCAACGCTTGATCAACGGTTGGAACTTGCGGCAGTCTTCTATTGTAATCAGCTGAGAGACGACCTGAGTTTTCAGGAAATCATCATGCAGCTGATTGACCGCCGGCGTTCTCACATCCAGGCCGCACATCCATTTTTTTTAAATCTAACAAGAGTTGGAAGAAAAACTACTGAGTGTGCGGATTTAACACTTATTTTCAATATTCAAAGAGATTGTCGTTTCTCATCGGCTGTCTCTCAGAATATCCGCAAGGTTTTTCATGGTTTATTCTTCCTTAAAAGAATTTCATCAGGTGTTTCCTCTTTCCCACAGTGTACCTGTCAGCCTCTTCTATGTAACAAGAAACAGAATAGTTCATCATCACTTCTTCCATTTTACCTGCCTTTTGAAATTGTCTTAATTCACCAACACCGCTGAAAAATACGCAGCTATCGTATTTTTCGCAGTTCCTTCGCTTCTTTTCCCGTCATCGCTTCAATCTGAATTTCTACCATCGTTACGACGTTAAATAATTTATCAATTTCCGCCTTGCGTCCTTTTGGATATTCGGGGGAAAATCGTTCAGCCAGTTTTTCCAGAGCAATCCGCTTCCCTTCAGCTTCAGTCAAAATTCGAGCCTTTCCAAAGACGATCACACTGCGGAAATACGTCGTATATTTATCCGGAACAACCTGATCCTGATCGACGACGCAGAACGACACCCGGGGATTGCGGGCAATCGCTTCCAGTTTATGCCCTTCTCCGGCACAATGAAAATAAAGACGGGAATTCCAATAAACATAGCTGAGCGGTACGGCATACGGATAATCCCCGTCCTCGCCGGCTGTCGCCAGCACCCCTGAGGTCCCATTCTGCAATATGGCAATACATTCTTCTTCAGTTAAAGCCTGATTTTTTCTGCGCATTGTTGTTTTCATCGTTTTACTCTCCTCTTTCGATCTGACATTGGAAACGACTGTCTTTCCCTTGATAACAGAACAACCGTATCTTTATGCTTCGGGTTAGAAGGCGACGGCATTCATCAAGTGATTTGCCAGCGGTTATTTCGCCTTGTTCACCTCGCTCAATCTTATGACAAAAAGAAGCTCTTTTTGCGAGCTTCCTTCTGACGATTTATTTTTTAGTGCCGACGCCGAGCTTTTCGTTAATTTCCGCAAGATCAGCTTCCAGTTCCTGAATAAAGTCTTCCTTATCTTTAATATCTTCAGCCATTTCATCCGCCGCCGTCTGACTCAACAGGGTCGGCAGTTCGTTTTTCATCCATTTCAGCTGACGTTGCTGGGACTGGATCAATTCCATTTTCCGGTTGCGAACCTCCTGCATCCGTTTGATCCAATCGTTGTGCTTCTGTTCGTTAAACTGCTTCAAGCCGGAGAAATAATCATCTGCCGCAGAACGGAATTCTTTCCACAATGCGTCTTCTTTCTCCTTGCCGCAGGATCCAGCTTCTTTCCACAGCACGTTCAGCCGTTTCATCTTTTCGGTATTCTCACGGTTATATTCTTTCTGTGCGACGATCGTGATCGCCTGATCGATCAGTTCTTTTTTCTTCTCAGCCACCTGCTGCTGACGCTCATGAATCTGCGCGTAGGCTGCGCTGCGGCGATCATAGAATTTTTGACGTGCCTCATTGAACTCGTTCCACAGCTGATCGTCGACGTCTTTGCCCGCAAAGCCGGCATTTTTCCATTCATCCATCAGCTTTCTGAGCTGATCGCCAGTCTTCTGCCACTCTTCCGAATCCGCCAGCGCTTCCGCCTTTTTGATCAATTCTTTTTTTACCTGCTGCGCATTCACGGATTTCGCCTTTCGCTCTTCCCAATTCTGACGCTTGCGGTCAAAGAACGCATTGCGCGCTTCGTTGAACGACTCCCACAGCTGATCGTCAGTTTCTTTCCCAGCCGAACCCAAAGCTTTCCACTGCCGCATCAGTTCGTTCATTTCCTCTGTCGCCTGATTCCAGTTTTCCGACTTTGACAATTCCTGAGCGCGTTCAATCAACTCCTGTTTCGCCTTCTGAATACTCTGGAATCCTTCGTTGCGCTTGGCATAGAAAGCGTCGATCATCTTTTCGAATTCATCCGCCAGTTCATCTTCATAAGCTGATTCCCAATACGAAATCCGCTTCCATCTTTTCTTTAAATTCATAACTGCCGAAGCGATTTCATTCCAGTTCTTTGAAAGATCGAGCTGCTTCGCTTCTTCAATAAGTGCTTTTCGGTCTTTGATATCTTCATCAAAATCCCGTACTTCATTCATGTCGTCCATTGCCATCGTTGTTCACCCTCCATTACAAGCTCTATGACTTCAAATTGCGTTCATAGGTTTATTATACCATTAAACAGGACAAAAATGATATTGGTTCTGCCCGGAAGTTCATTCAATTTCGTATTATTTTTCCAGTATGAACTCAGACCTCATTCCGGGTTTGATAAACCAAAATTCATCGACGTTTCATCCAAGCCATTCAAGCGCTGCCGCAAAGTTCTGATCCTGACGTCAATGTTTCTTCATAAACAGAAATACCACATCAACCCGCGTGTTCCAGCCTTCCATTTCCTTACTCGCAAAAGTTTAGCCGCTGTAAAGTTGGATTCTTAACGAATCATGATCCAATATCCTTTTGTGCATGAAAATCAGTTCTGATTTGCCATCGTTCGAGCGTTTCTTCGCTCCCTGTCAATTTCCGCAAAAATAGCGCCTGACAGCCCCGCTTCGATAATAATAAAATTTCTGCTGACCACGATCTTTGATCCATATATTCATTGGCAGCTGTGCTTCAATCCGCCCCCCATAAATCATGGCAGAATTTTTTTGATCCAGCCTTATTCCGGCTGCAGATGTTTCCGCAAATACTTGCCCGTTATACTTTCCTGATTGGCCGCCACTGCTTCCGGGGTTCCAACGGCCACGATCTGTCCTCCGTCCTCGCCGCCGCCCGGTCCCATGTCGATCAGATAATCGGCGTTGGCAATCACGTCGAGATCGTGCTCAATCACGATTACCGTCGCCCCTTTCTCCACTAATCGGTCAAGGATCACAAGCAGGGTGCGGACGTCCAGTGGATGCAGGCCGATCGTCGGTTCATCGAAGACGAAGACCGTGTTTTCCTGCTGCCGCCCCATTTCTGACGCGAGCTTCAGCCGTTGTGCCTCACCGCCGGACAAGCTCGGCGTCGCTTCGCCCAAAGTCAGATAGCCCAGTCCCAGCTCCTGCAATGTCTGAAGCCGCTGGCTGACTGTTTTTAAATCGGAACAGGCATTCAGCGCATGTTTGACATCCATCGCCATCAATTCCGGCAGCGCATACCCGTGTTCCATTTTATTCTGCCGGCGAATGGAGTCCGCCGTCTTGGCATACCGCGAGCCCCTGCAATCCGGACAGGGAATTTCCACATCCGGCAAAAATTGCACGTCGAGGCTGATCGTGCCTGTTCCATCACAGGTGGGACAGCGAAGCTTGCCGGTGTTGTAAGAAAAATCCCCGGCTGAATAATGCAGCGTTTTCGCCTGTGGGGTCCGCGCATATACCTTTCGTAATTCATCATGAACATTGGCATAAGTGGCGACCGTTGAGCGGACGTTAATGCCGATCGGCGTTGCATCGATCAATTTGACCTGACTGATATCCCCTGCCTCCAGTGAGCGCACATGGTTCGGCAGCGGCTTCCCGCCGATCAGGGCTTCCAGGCCTGGAATTAGACTTTCCAAAATGAATGTCGTCTTGCCGGACCCCGAAACCCCGGTTACCACGGTCAGCCGGCCTTTTGGGATATCGGCTTCCAACGGCTTAACGGTATGCAGCGCAGCGGTCGACAGATGGATTTTTCCCAGCTTGAACAGATCTTCGGAAATTGTCCGCCGACATACGTCAACAACGGCGGTTCCCGCCAAAAATGGTCCGATCTGCGATTGAGCGTTTTCTTTAATTTCATTCAGCGGTCCTTCGGCGATCACCTGTCCTCCCTCGGCCCCGGCTCCCGGCCCCATTTCCACAATCCAGTCCGCTTCCCTCAGGATCTGCGTATCATGATCGACCAGAACGACTGAATTTCCATCCTTAATTAAATCATGCATCACCCCGGTTAGTCCCACGATATTGGAAGGATGCAGCCCGATTGAGGGTTCATCCAGAACATACAGCACGCCGGTTGTGCGGTTGCGCACAGCGCGGGCCAGCTGCATCCGCTGACGTTCGCCAGTTGATAACGTTGACGCCGCCCGGTCCAATGTCAGATAGCCCAGTCCCAAATCCATCAGCCGTTTCGCTGCAGTCTGAAAGGATTCGCAGATCGCAAAGGCCATTGGCCGCATCTCTATTGGCAGGGATTCCGGAACCTCCTTAACCCAGAGTGTTAACTGAGATAAGGTCATCCGGCAGGCTTCATCCAGCGAAATACCGCGCAGCTTCGGCGCCCGGGCCGCCACGGAAAGCCGCGAACCTCCGCATTCCGGACAGCTGTCCTGCTTCAGAAATTTTTCAACGCGCTTCATGCCTTTTTCATCTTTCACTTTGGCAAGCGCGTTCTCCACGGTATAAACAGCGTTAAAATACGTAAAATCAATCTCGCAGGCCTGATTGGTGTTCTTGGCTTTATAAAATATATGTTTCTTTTCAGCCGGACCGTAGAAAACGATCTCACGTTCCTTGGCCGTCAATTCCGAGAATGGAACGTCAGTCCGGACGCCCATTGCCCGGCAGACATCCGTCATCAGCGACCACATCAGGGTATTCCAGGGAACGACCGCGCCTTCATCAATCGTCAGCGATTCGTTGGGAACCAGCGTTGACAAATCTACAGTCCTGACGATTCCGGTACCGCCGCACTTCCGGCAGGCTCCCTGACTGTTAAAGGCCAGCTCCTCTGCGGATGGAGCAAAGAAATGTTCCCCGCACACCGGACAGATCAATTCCTGTCCCGCGGCAACGGCTAACGATGGCGGACAAACGTGTCCGTTGGGACAGCGATGATGGGCAAGCCGGGAAAACATCAGACGCAGGCTGTTTAAAAGTTCAGTTCCCGTGCCGAAGGTACTGCGGATTCCCGGAACCGCAGGCCTTTGATGCAATGCCAGCGCGGCAGGAACATAGAGTACTTCATCAACCTGCGCCTTGGCAGCCTGTGTCATCCGTCTGCGTGTATACGTTGAAAGAGCGTCAAGATAGCGGCGTGAACCTTCCGCATATAAGACACCCAGGGCTAATGAAGATTTGCCGGAACCTGATACGCCCGCGATCCCGACAATTTGATTCAGCGGAATATCGACATTGATATTCTTTAAATTATGGACACGCGCTCCACGCACCTGGATCGCATTGGGTACTGAATCAGGTTCCATGCGTAACGCTTGCTGCATTCTGGCTTTCCTCTGTTCCATTGATCTACCTCCTGTTCGATTCCAGGCATGAACCAGTTCATTTCTAATGCTCATTTTATCCGAAATTCTCAGGCATTAAATTGAGCTTCCCAGGATATTTCGCGAAGGTTTCTGTCCAGGCTTGCGGATAATGATTGAAGTTTAACACGGTAATTACATAGATCATGAGTAAGTGTCAAATACACAGCCGCAGAATGCGATGCTGCTTTCGATCTGGAATCCGCTGTCCCAAGCGAGTTCCATCCATGGATCTGAACTCGGTTTTCACTGACTCCGCTTCCACTTAAACAAAAATGAAGTGATGCGGTTCTTCTTTACGTTTATTTTGCTTATAGATGTGATTGTAGAAAGTTTTTAATTTGATCCCT
The DNA here is from genome assembly GCF_900120005.1 of Holdemania sp. Marseille-P2844. GTDB lineage: Bacteria > Bacillota_I > Bacilli_A > Erysipelotrichales > Erysipelotrichaceae > Holdemania. The sequence continues at coordinate 128,612 of NZ_LT635452.1, read as the reverse complement.
TTATGATTACAGAACTGGCTGGAACTTAAGTCGCTGGCTCGATAGTTCTCTATGATCTGTTGCCATTCTTCCCCTTTCCTTCTCTTCATTGTCTCCTGCTTCCTCTGCCTTGATTACCGCAAAGTTGGTTCTTTCTTTATAGTTGAGACGCTTATGATATTTCAGTTTCAATGATACAAGCCTCACAAATAACCACTAATATTCTGATTCCTTCTTTTTTCCTCCTCTTATGTCTTTTTTATTACCCCATTATCCTTGAACCTTAATCACTCTTTAATCTCCCAATACCCATTAGAACCATGGCCTACAAATCTGATATTATGCATATTTTTAATACGCCGTTTAATTGTCTTTGAACTAACTCCTATTGCCTCTGACATCTTTTCTGTGCTTATTTTATTATTCGCACGTATTAATTGAAGTATTCTTTTTTCTACATTATCCTGAGGGACATCCTGAGGGACATTCTGAGGGACATCCTGAGGGACAACATAATTTAGGTTTGGCATTATTACCGTAAATTGATAACGATCAGAACGAAATATTGGTTTTTTCTTGTCATCATAATTGATCTGCAACTCATACCCGTTAATAATTTTACCAAAACCACTCCCTTTTCTTTCCATATAGCCTAAACGATTTAACACATCAGCTAAAACCGGATTTCTACGTGTTGATGGTATTGTTAATGGGTCTCTATCTTGAATTATCGATCCATCTGGCATTCCACCCGGAGAATAAATTTCCAGCCGATCATCAAAAATATCAATATGAACTTCACTTCCATTAATTAAATAATCGCGATGAGCTAATGCGTTAATTAACGCTTCGTGGTAACTGCGTTCTACATATTCCGGCATTTCTTCTCTTGAATTCGCAGTTTTTCTCCACATTAATCTACTATTGCGTTTAATAAAAGTTTCTCCATTTTCAATTAAGGAAATGATACTTCCTTCATATTCCGCATCATCAATGGCATCAATAGAACCGCCACTCTTATTTAATCCATTCCATCGCGTACAAAATAATCTTGACCAACGAATTGGACTCTCATCCGCAAATAAAGCACCGGCATTGGTTAATTGACCATTTGAATCAACTAATCCAAATGAAATCAAATCTTTGTCATCAAAACTATTCCCTGTCCACTTTTTATATCTTTCTCTTAACTTTGAAAAAGCATAGTCTTCAATTTTATATGTAGAATCTTGTGAATCAAAAGATGAATTTCTCCCACGAAGCACTAAACGTTTTAATTCTATCGGAGATGCTTTTACACTCTCATTCCCAACTCTTATATAGGCTTCCAATACGCCATCCCCACTATAATAATAGGGTGTTTCAAAGCCCTTAAAAACCTCTAAAATGATTACTGTTTGATTATTTGTATTTTCAAATCTTAGATTAAATTCAGGTATTGGATTGAGCTTTGATTTAATTATTTCGCTAATCTTTTCCGCATCTTTCTCCGGCTTTTCTAAGCCAACTATTTCATCATCATCAGAAACCCCAAAAATCAAAAAACCACCAAATGAATTTGCAAAAGCACTAACACTTTTACACCAACTTTTAGGCTTTCTTTCTTCAAGAAGAAGTTTCTTATCATATTCAGATGTCTCACCAATTAGTTGCTTTATATTCATTAAATTATCCATCCTATTTTTATATGCCCTTATTATAATCCAAGTTTATTCAATAAAGCCAGTTTCTTAATTTGAAAATTAGCTATATCAATCAAGAAAATGACTTAACCACATAGAAAAACGAATAATAAGATTATGGTTTATCCATCATGTCATCTGCAAATTTCAGATATTCCTCTTTTGTCCAGAACATCATTTCCTTATATTCCTCTGATCCCATTGCTCAGGCTTCCGCGCCGGATTAGAGAGTAAGCGATAAATCTTACTGCATGATTAAAAATAGAGTTTAATTGACCGTGTATTATTATAAGATGAGTAGCAGAATATGGCTGCCCGAATTCATTTTGATAAGATAGCAACTCATTCTGTTCCGCGATAATATCCTTTGTCTCTATTTTCTCCATCTTACATAATTCAAAATAATGAAGTATCGTTGTGCATATCACATAGCTTTTGGATTTTCATGTATTTTCCTTCACCCGTTTTCTTTTGTCTGTTTCATAGATTTTAAAAAAACTATCTAACTGGATCAAGGCGAAATTACCAATGAAGAAGACAAACAATGGCGCTGTAAATATAAGAACTTGACAACTCTCATCACTGGATAAAAGTTTCCTCGAAAACACTTAGCGATTTTCTTATGAGTGAACTAAAAAAGAAAAATAAACATTAAAAACCTTACTGATTTTCGATATCCAGAAGTGGAAAAGGAAGTCAATAAGGTTTTTCTATACTATTTCTTTAGAAATTATTACATCAGTAGGGATCACATGTTGCCAAATCATTGCCAGCACTTAAACAAATTTGTTTGAATCCGGCATAAACACTAGTTTTTTTCAGTCCATAAACTCATTCAAATTCGATCGTTCCCGGCGGCTTGGACGTGATGTCCAGCAGCACACGATTGACATGAGGCACTTCGTTAACGATCCGACTGGAAATTACACTCAATACGTCAAATGGAATTCGTGCCCAATCCGCGGTCATCCCGTCGATCGAAGTGACCGCCCGGATCGCGATGGCGTAATCATACGTCCGCTGATCGCCCATGACACCCACCGACTTCATATTCGTCAGCGCGGTGAAATACTGCCAGATGTCCCGTTCAAGTCCTGCCTTCGCTATTTCTTCGCGCAAAATCGCATCCGATTCACGAACCATCATTAATTTTTCTTCCGTGATCTCGCCTAAAACACGAATTCCCAATCCCGGCCCCGGGAACGGCTGCCGCCATACCATTTCGTCCGGCAGGCCCAGCTCCTTGCCCAACTGCCGCACTTCATCCTTGAACAACGTGTTCAGCGGTTCGATCAACTGGAACTGCATATCCTTGGGCAGACCGCCGACATTGTGATGCGACTTGATCGTCTGGGCGGTCTGCGTACCACTTTCGATCACATCTGTATACAGCGTACCCTGCGCCAGCCAGTGGATATTCTCACCCTCTGCCAGCTTCTTGACTTCCTCATCAAACGTATAGACAAACTCATTGCCAATGATTTTCCGCTTCTGTTCCGGATCCGATACCCCTTTGAGCTTATCCAGAAATTTCTTCGACGCGTCGATCTTCCTCAGATTCAGCTTCATATTCCGACCGAACGTCTCCATGACACTCTCTGCCTCACCTTTGCGAAGCAGGCCATGATCAATGAACATGCAATACAGCTGCGATCCGATCGCCTTGTGCAATAACGCCGCCACGACAGAGGAATCCACCCCGCCCGATAAGGCCAGCAGAACCTTGTCCGAACCGACCTGAGCGCGGATCTTCTCAATCTGCATGTCGATGTAATTGTGCATTGACCAGTTATTTTGCGCATGGCAGATTTCAAATACAAAGTTTTTCAGCATCTCGTTGCCATATTCGCTGTGCCGCACTTCCGGATGGAATTGTACCGTATATATCCGCTTTTCCGGATTGCTCGTCGAAGCAAATTCACAAGTAGAGCTGGAAGCGTCCTTCACAAACCCCGGAGCCAGCCTGGACACCTGATCGCCATGGCTCATCCAGACGGTCTGCTTCTTTGGCAGCCCCTTGAACAACAGAGAATCCGATTCAATCTCAATCTCAGTCCGCCCATATTCCTTACTGTTGCACGAACGCACGTCGCCGCCGTTCATGAAATGCGTCATCTGCATGCCGTAACAAATTCCCAGAATCGGCAGACCGCTCGTAAAGATTGCCGGATCACATTTGAACGCATTCTCATCATAGACGCTGTTCGGTCCGCCGCTGAAAATAATGCCTTTCACATCCCCCAGGGCCTGGATCTCCGCCAGCGTCATCGTATTGGGATGCAGCTCACTGTAGACGCCGAACTCCCGGATCCGCCGGGCGATCAGCTGGTTATATTGACTGCCGAAATCGAGAACGATAATTTTATCAGCCATCGTGTTGCCTCCTTTGTTTTGGAATTGAAAAGTGAATTAAAATAACGAGTATTCTAATTCACTTTTTCCTTTGTTTATTTTACCATCGAAAGTGGCGGATTACCACAGAAAATGATGGATGAATCAGATGATGAAATACAGGATAAAGACGATATCCAGAATCCAGATAATCGGCCGGACTTCCTTCGCCTTGCCGCTGCCCAGCATCACCGCGCCATAGGTGATAAACCCTAACGCGATACCGTCGGAAATCGAATAGCACAGAATCATCATAATGATCGCCATGAAGCCGGTCGACGCGAAGATGAAGTTATCCCATTCGATGCCGCCCAGCTGCTGCGCCATCAGAATTCCGACGACGATCAGAGCCGGCGCCGTAACCGCGCTGGTCACGACGGAAAGCAGCGGGAAGAAGACAATCGACAACAAGAACAGAACGCCGGTCGTCACCGCGGTTAAGCCCGTCCGTCCGCCTACCTCAACACCCGAGGTCGATTCTACAAACGACGTTACCGTCGAAGTCCCCAAGACAGCGCCCACACAGGTGCCGACGGAGTCCGAAAGCAGTGCTTTTTCAATATTTTCCAGTTCACCTTTTTCATTGACCAACCCTGCCCGGTTTGCCACTGCAACCAGCGTTCCCGCCGTATCAAAGAAGTCAACAAACAGGAAGGAGAAGATGACGACGATGAAATCTTTATGTGAAAACAGTTCGCCGAAGCCGCTCATAAACGCACCCAGCGTCGGCATTTCAAAGTTGAACTGCATGATCGCCGTCGGCAGCTGCGGCATATTCGCTACTCCGCACAATCCCGCGATGACCCCGACCACCGCGGTGCCGATCAAGCCCCAGAACACGGCCGCCGTGACTTTCTTTGCCAACAGGATCAGCGTCAGCGCCAACCCGAAGATCGCAAGCAGAACCACCGGATCCGTCAGTTTTCCCAAAGCGACGAACGTCGATTCATTGGCGACGATGATGCCGGCATTCTTCAAGCCGATAAACGCGATGAAGAAGCCGATGCCCGCGCCGATGGCCAGTTTCAGCTGCTGCGGAATTGCGTTGATGATCATTTTACGCAAGCCTGTGACCGAAATAACGATGAAGATTATTCCAGAAACAAAGACCGCGGCCAGAGCCGCCTGCCAGCTGTAGCCGAACTGCATGCAGACGGTATAAGTGAAGAACGCATTGACGCCCATGCCCGGAGCTAAGGAAACCGGATAGTTCGCCAGCACGCCCATCAGAATGGAGGCGATGCCAGACGCAATCGCCGTCGCCAGGAAGACGGACTGTACCGGCATGCCCGTGGCCCCCAGCATACCCGGATTAACCGCCAGAATATACGCCATGGCTAAGAAGGTGGTCAGACCGGCCAATATTTCCGTTTTGACCGTCGTTTTGTGAGAAGACAGCTTAAATAACTTTTCTAACATAATTCCCCTTACTTTCTAAAAAGCTTCGCCGTAAAAGAAAAAGCTTCCCGAGGACAGAAGCATGAAGAAAGGCTTCCATCGTAGAATGACGGTTACGGCCGCCATGTAGAAACTCCTGTGCCCGATCCTCAGGAATATACGGTGAACTTTTACGTTTGTCATTATAGCAGAGGTTCCTGACAGTGACCAGTGTTTTCCTGCGTTTTAACGATTTTCTACGGAAATCAAGAAAGAAAACATTCCGGATTGGAAACAAAATCGAAATCAAAAGGGGAAATGCCATCTCCGGCATCACTTCTGATTGCACTTTCCAAACATGAAGGCTACAATGAAATCAAATCACCGGAAATGATCCATGGTGGTAACCAGGTCATTTCAAGGAAGGAGATCGTTATGAAAAAACACATTATTGTCGAGGTCTGCTGCGGCAGCGTCGACGACTGCCTGCTGGCGGAAAAGCTGGGGGCAGATCGGATCGAATTGAACCACGCGCTGGAGCTGGGTGGCCTGACACCGTCGCTGGGTACATTCCTGGAAGCGAAACGTCGGGTCAGCCTGCCGATCTGCGTGATGATCCGGCCGCGGGGCGCCGGCTTCGATTATACTGAGCCGCAGTTTCAGGCTATGCTGAAGGATGCTGAGATCTTTATGGATCATGGCGCCGACGGTCTGGTTTTCGGCTTTCTGAATGAGGATGGCAGCATTAACGAAGACCGGACCTGTCAAATGGTTAAGGCTGCCCGGGGCAAGGAAGCCATTTTCCACAAAGCTTACGACAGCACAGAAAATATGGAAGACTCGCTGAAGACTCTGATCCGCTGCGGCATCACACGTGTGCTGACCAGCGGCGGCGCAGTCTATCCGAATATCGTGGAAGGCTGCAAAGAATTAGGCCGCCTGCAGGATCTCTATGGCGATCAGATTCAGATTCTGCCTGGGGGCGGAGTGCGGGAATACAATGCCCGGCAGGTTCTCAAGCTCGCGCATACCGGACAAATTCATCTGACAGCCAAAAATACGATGATCGACGAATCCACCGGCCATTATCATACTGCCGGCGATCGCTCCGGGCTGGAATATCTGGCCGTTGGGGAAATGAATCTGAAAAAGATCATGGAACAAATCCGGAGCTTTGACGAAGCAGAGCCAGATCCCCTCGTTACCCTGTTTCCGGGATGATCCCGTTCTTTCTTGGCGTCCCGAAGTTTTCAATACATTGTCATGCATTCCTTATTTGTAAGTTTCACGAAAGAAACTATTTTCATGAATGATGAAATTTTTACAATCAAAGTTGAAAATTGCTTGACAATCTTTACCAACCAGTTTAAACTACTAACCATAAACAGAAACTTGATGGTCCTGATCAAATTCCTGTTTAGATCTAAGTAAAATGAATTTAACCTTATGAAAAGTTTCCTCTTTTTCCTCTCTTTCATTTTACTTAACCCGTGGGTCCTGCGCTTCCTTTCGCAGACCCTGATTCCTGGAAAAGTCGGTGGCTCCGACTTTTTTATTTTTAGCCCTGTTTTTCATTTCTTCTGCAGTTTGCAATCCCATTCAACTTCTATGAAAAAAAAGATAAACTTCAATTTCTGAAATTTACCTTTTCTGTTTCCTTTTCTATCTCTTTTCAAATCTGCGGCAAATCCGTCCTGAGTTCACGGCCTCAGCAAGCAGCCGCTTCCCCGTTTCCCGACTGCCGACCTTTGAAAATTCGCTCAATCTCACGCTCAATATGCTTCGTTGTTGCGCGCCATATCAATGATTTGCAGCATCGTCTGCTTATCCATGGCCCCCGGCATATAGCCATATACATTGCCTTCCGTATTGATCAGATACGTCGTCGGCAGTCCGGTCACGCCATAGTTATAATTGACCTGTCCGTCCTCATCAAAGACTGTCGGGAACGTATATCCGTTTTTATTCAGGAAGTCGATGACGCCCTGCTTGTCGGTTTCCCTTCCGCCCGGCTGATTGACGACCAGAATGACCAGATCGTCTGGTAATTCTTCATACAACTCCTGCACCGAAGGCAATTCCGCCTTGCAATAAGTACACCAGGTGGCAAAAAATTGCAGCATCACAATCTTCCCTTTATAGTCTGAAAGCGTATGGGTATTGCCATACTGATCCGTCAAGGTGAAATCATAGGCCGGAATGATCTCGCGGCCGTTTTCATCCACGGACGGGGTCGCCGTCGGCTGCGGTTGGCTGGAAGCCGCCGTTGAGTTCGCCGGCTGTCGGCGCAGTTGTTCGGAAATCGCCCCCACCGCCGGAACGCTCATCCACAGGCCCATCACGATCAACAAAATTCCGCCCAGCTTCATCGCTTTCGGCAGCCAGCTCTTTTTCTTCTGCAGCCAGTTCAGCGCTTCCTCCGTAAATAATCCCAGGATTAAAAATGGAACGACGAAACCCAGACCGTAACAGAAGATCAGCAGCGTGCTGCTGGATGAAGCCGCCGCGGCGACCAGCACTGAGGAAAGCATCGGTCCGATGCAGGGCGTCCACGCAAAGCTGAATAAGAACCCCATCGCGTAAGCCTGAAGCAGGCTGCCGGCCTCTTTTCCAGCCTGCTTCTGTGTAAACCGGAATTCCCGCATCAGAAACGGAATCTGAATCCAGCCTAACTGCACCAGACCAAAGAAAACGATGAGAATCCCGCCCAGCAGCGAGATTAACAACCGGTTCTCATTTAACCAGCCGCTCAATCCCTTCGCCGACATCGCCGCGATGAAGAATACCGTGCAGATGCCGAGCACAAACGCCAGCGTAAAGCCAAAGATATGCAATCGTTTCCGCCAGCCTGTTAAATCCTTTTTCAGCGCATCCTGACTCAGATACGCCATGTAGACAGGTAAAATCGGCAGAACGCAGGGGGAGAAAAACGACAGGAACCCCTCCGTCAGTACAAGCCATGCTTGATTATTCATACATCAAATCCTTTCTTTTACTCTCAATAAAATAAAGGAAAATGCCTTCGCAGCATTTCCCCCTTATTGAACTCTTACTTCATGAAGAAAAAGTAAGCGAATACCAAAATTCCCAAGGCGATCCGATACACGCCGAACGCCTTGAAGTCGTGCTTGCGGATATACCCCATTAAAAAGCGGATCGCAAACACGGAAACGATGAACGCGGCGATCATGCCGACGATCAGCACCGAAGCCGTCGCCAGAGAGAACGCGATTTTCATTTTGATCAGCTTCAGCAGGCTGGCCCCGAACATCACCGGAACCGCCAGGAAGAACGAGAACTCAGCCGCAATCCCGCGCGAGCAGCCCAGCAGCACCGCGCCTAAAATCGTTGCACCGGAACGGGAGGTTCCCGGGATCAAGGCCAAGACCTGGAAAACACCGATTGCCAGCGCCGTCTTGTAGCTCATCTTTTCAAACGAAGTCACGCTTGGGCGGCGATGCCGGCTTTCAATCGCCAGAAACGCCACGCCGTAAATGATTAACATCGAGGCTACCGTGACCGGATTGTAGAAATATGCGTCGATCAGATCGTCGAACAGCACGCCGATGATGCCTGCCGGCACCACCGCGACGATCACTTTCAGCCACAGATCAATCGTACTGCGTTTTTCGTAAGCGTTCTTACGTGGAGAAAACGGATTCAGTTTATGGAAATACAGCAGCAGGACCGCCAGAATGGACCCAAACTGGATGACGACCATAAACATATCGACAAATTCTTTATTCGCGGCCGCATCCGCCAGCACGGTCAGCGGCATCAGCTCATTAACCAGAATCATGTGTCCGGTGCTGCTGATCGGCAGCCATTCGGTAATCCCCTGGACAATCCCCAATAGGATTGCCTTCAACATCTCTATCATCAGATTCACGGAATTCACTCCTTCACTGTTAACATCTTAGCAGACAGTCTTCGTTATTATACCATTGAAATGCCACGGACTCTACCTTTTCCGACGCTTTTCCTGATTTTTTGACCTGAACCGCTTTGCTAGCGGCAATCCAGCTCCATGATATAATCGTCCATAAAATAACCGCCGCCAATCGGCGTTTTTTCTTCCCGCAGTGTGACGAAGCCCCATTTCTGATAAACCGCAATGGAATTTGCGTTGAAGCGGTTGACGGTAAGCTGAATCCGGCCGCTTCCCGCTTTTGCTTCTTCTTTGAGAACCGCCAATACCTTTGACGCCAACCCCAGCCCTCGCGCATCGGCGGCCAGATACAGTTTGCTTAGAAACAGATATTCCGGATTCAATGCCGTCGCAACGTAACCGCAAAGCTGGCCTTGATGGAAAACGCCGCGGTACCGATAACCCTGATTGGCAATCTGCGCCTTCATCGCAGGCAGCGATTGGAAATGTTCGACCATATAATTAACCTGATCCACGCCCAGAATAGATTCATAATGTTCATGCCAGATGATTTCCGCAAGTGCCGCAATTTGTTCCAATAAAGCGGCGTCAGCGTCGCGCAATTCAAATGATTCCATCAAATTTTCCTCTTTTCTTTGATTTTCCACAGCTGTCCGCGGTTACTGCGCCGCTTTTTTCAGCTCATCTTCCCGTTTCTTTTCCAATGTCCGGCGTTCCAGTGCCAATAATGTGCGCTTGATATCCAATCCGCCGCCATAACCAGTCAACGAGCCATCCGCCCCGATTACCCGGTGGCAGGGGATAAAAATCGGAATCGGATTCCGATGATTCGCCATGCCGATCGCCCGCAGCGCTTTCGGCTTGCCAATGCTTTCCGCCTGCTGCTTATAGGTGCGGGTTTCCCCATACGGAATTTCCATCAGCGCCTGCCAGGCGGCTTTCTGAAACGCGGTTCCGTCCGGATGCAGAATCAGCTCAAAAGTTTGCCGCCGGCCTTCCAGATATTCCTGCAGCTGCGTGAACGCCTGCCATAAACAAGCCGTTTCCGCTACTTCACATTCCTCGTCCTCAGGAAACTCCTGTTCAAAATCAACGCGTACAATCCGTTCGTCCTTTTCCTCGATCCGGATCATGCCCAGTGTTGTCCGGCGATAAAAACATGCGCGCATAAGGCTCCTCCCTAACTTTTCAATTCCATTTTTCACCGGCGGCTGCGCTTTGCTTCATCAGCATCCCCGGCCTGTTCTCACTGTATTGCTGTATTCATTTTACTCTCGCTGTGCCGAAAAGAAAAGGCTTGTGCGCAAGCTTCAGCGCCCATCCGTTCAACCTGATCAGACTGAAGCCTTTTCCCTTTAAAATCATTGAGTTTCTGTATCAGCTATGCAAAACAGCTTTGCAGTTAAAAAACTGTCCCGTTTCTTTAAGAAAACGTCTGAAAGCATGGTGCTTCCGGACGTCGTTTTGTTTATTCAGCTGAAATAAACCAGATCCTCTTTTAATTCATCTTCCATCCTCAGCGCCTGAACATGCGGAACGACCAGATTGCGCTGATATTCCTCATCGTATTCGACTTCAATCCGGGCGGTGACGGTAATCCATTCATTCACCGCCAGGTTGACAGGTTTGGCGCACTTGCACAGGTAACCGATTAACGATGTATCCTCCGCGCAGCAGACCATCGCATAACGTCCCATCACAAAAGACCGCTTATCCTTTTCCACATGCACGACTTTTCCCTTAAACCGCACGACCTTGCCGTCATATTTGTATGGATGATCCAGAGCGTCCATGTACCACAGGCCGTAATCGTCATCCTGAATGTCGATCACCTCGGCGTTGAGATCGAAAGGCAGATCATCCTCCGGCAGATCGTTAATTCCGCCGTCGACCGATTCATAAATAATCTGCGCGCCTTTGTTGATGGCTTTGATATTGCTTCGCAGAAAAGACTTCTTCGTATTGGAGTCGCAGCGGTTGATCAGGATCATCTCCGAATGCACCAGCTGATCATACATCAGCGAACGCATATTGTTGACATACATCATAAATGTCTGGGCGTCCACAGTGGAAATGATCTGAACCAGCATCCAGTTGATGGGAAATTCCATATCCAGAAATTCCGTCACGCTCCACATACCGTTAAACTCGATGAATACCTGTTTCGGCCGGTATTCGTGCTCCAGTTTTTCCAGATAATCAGCTGTCAGTTCTTCCTTCTCTTCCACATTCACCAAAACAGAGTGAGTTTGTTTTAAAAAGGGCTTGTCAAATTCCACTTCGCCTTGTTCGCATGCCAGAATCAAGGTTTTTGACCCGTCGTTGAATTCCGGATCGGACAGCGTTTCCTTCATCATGGATGATTTTCCGCTCTCCAGAAAACCGGTAAATAAATATACAGGAACGTCCATAGTTTACCCCTTTACATGAAACAGTCCGGCCAGCTGAGCTTCGTCAAGCTGTGCGCCAATGACGCACAACATACCCGCTACCGCTGCCGCGCCCCGGCGGATTTCGCATTCGCCCGGTACCATATCGAAATGCAGCCAGGTTCCATCTGTGCATGGAACAATCCCCTTCGCGCGCAGAATCGTGCCGGCTGCCGCGCCCTCAGCGATCTGATTTAAAGCCTGCTGCAGCTCGGATTCATCATAGACATGGGCTGTCTGAACACCCCAGCTGGTGAAAACCTCATCCGCATCATGGCCATGATGGTGATGATGGTGATGATGATGGTGATGCCCGCATTCACATTCCTCGTCGTGGTCATGATGATGTCCGCATTCGCATTCCTCATCGTGATCATGGTGATGTCCGCATTCGCATTCCTCGTCGTGATCATGATGATGTCCGCATTCGCATTCCTCGTCGTGATCATGGTGATGTCCGCATTCACATTCCTCATCGTGGTCATGATGATGTCCGCATTCGCATTCCTCATCGTGGTCATGATGATGTCCGCATTCGCATTCCTCGTCGTGATCATGGTGATGCGGCAGACATTCATCTTCCTTCATCAGCTGTTCCATCAGTTCCTTCTGTTCCATCGCTTCCAGAATCTGCGCGCCGCTGATCGCATCCCATGGGGTCGTAATGACGACCGCTTTCGGGTTCTTTTCCCGGATCAGCGCCAGGCATTCCGCCAGTTTTTCTTCACCCAGCTTCTGTGTCCGGCTTAAAACGATCGTGTTGGCGTGTTCGATCTGATTGTTGAAAAACTCGCCGAAATTCTTCATATACATCTTACATTTTGTCGCGTCCGCTACCGTGGTAAAGCTGTGCAGTTCCATTCCTGTTTCTGCCTGAACTCCCTGAACGGCGCCGATGACATCCGACAGTTTACCCACGCCGGACGGTTCAATGATGATCCGATCAGGCTGGAATTGTTCCGCACACTTTTTCAAAGCTTCCGCAAAGTCGCCGACCAGACTGCAGCAGATGCATCCGGAATTCATTTCCTTAATCTCAACCCCAGCTTCCTTTAAGAAGCCGCCGTCGATGCCAATCTCGCCAAATTCATTTTCAATCAGCACGGTTTTCTCTTTTGGGAAACCTTCCTGCAAGAGTTTTTTTATCAGCGTTGTTTTTCCGGCGCCGAGAAATCCTGAAATAATATCAATTTGTGTCACGATTTATCCTTCTTTCCTTTTTTATCCGCAGATCCGCGATCTTTGATTCAGCCGAAACTTTCGTTAGGATCCGACTGGTCTGTGTTCCTTATTTTAGCACTTTCCGCTTGGAAATGACAGGCTTCTGCCTGCTCAGTTTCCATTGTTGACCAAATTTTCCTTCCTCATCCGTCTATGCTATACTTAATTTAAATAAGAAAGAGGTGGCAATGATGAAAATCCGATGTGAACATTGCGGCGGCGACCTCACAAAAACGGTCAGGACTGCTTTCGCCCGCTCGCCCGCTATGACGCCGGACCGATTGAATGTCCTGATTGCCATGCGCTGCAATCGCGCCGCCTGACGCAGGTTGACTTTTTAATTGATCTGGGGGTCATGCTGAGCTTACTTCTGGCTCTGGTTTTACTCCTGCCTGTTTTTGTCGGGATCCGGACCGAACTTCGCTCATTCCTAAACCTTCTGTTTCTGGGCAGCGGCATTCTGTTTCTGGATCAATTCCGGTTTCTGCTGTACCGCGTTTCACCAACGACTTCCAATCGGCACAGGAACAATGCAATGTAAAAAACCGAGCCAACGGACTGCAGCTGATCTGCTTCGGCGGGTTGATTCTAACGTTAATCTATTTCAACACGCGTTCGTCAGTAATTTTAGTTTTAACCGTCAGCCTGATCGTTGTCGTTTTCCGTCTGCTTCTTCTGCGCTTTTACTGAAGCTTTCCCCTTCTGAATTCTTAACTTCCCCTTCAGCGCCTCCTTAAAGCCTTGCTCCCCCCCTTCATTTCCCGGACTTGTCCGCCCGTTTTCCACTATGCTTCAGTCCTGATTTTACGCTATATTCGCACCTCAGAATATGGTACAATAAGATAAGGTGATATTCATGAAAATTAACTGTGAAAGCTGTGGAAAACCAATTACATCTCAGGTTAATTCCCGCTTTGAACAATTCGAACCCGGCCGTGTCGTCTGCCCGCATTGCGGTCATAAACAAAAGCGTTATATCAGCGAAGCGGATCTGTTGATCTATTTCTGCTTCAGCGCCGTTCTGTATTCGATCGTGCTGGTCTTCATCTTCTTCTTATTAAATTGGAAGATGCAGGTCTGGATTCTGATCCTGGCGGTCGGCCTGTTTGTCGCCACCTATTTTGCGATGAAATATGGCAGTGCGATGTTGTATGAAAAAGCTTATTTCAAAGCGGACATCAAAAATAAAGTCATTCAGGAGGACGTCAACACCGTGCGCAAACGCCTCAAAACGCAATTCATTCTGTTTATGCTGGTGGCGTTCATGTTCGGTACTCAGCCGGAATTCATCCCCTTCTTCTTCATCCTGATCACCGCCTTCCTCATGCTGACCGTAATTAAAGTTCGCTTAGCGATACGCAATGAAAGAGCCCAGAAGTAATTCCGGACTCTTTTTTATTTGATATTGAATTTAGCGACTGAATCTCAGCTTATTTCTTCGCTGTATATTTGCGGATATCCAGCGCCACCGCCACGATAATAACGATGCCCTGCACGATGAACTGATACGACGTATCAATCCGCAGATACTGCATCGACGTCTTCAATAATTCAAAGACAAGGACGCCTAACAGAATTCCGGAAACCTTGCCGACGCCGCCGTTGGTGGAAACACCGCCGATCGTACAAGCGGCGATCGCTTCCAGTTCATAGCCCAAGCCGAGGTTGACCGAAGCGCCGCCGGACTTCGCCGCTAACAGGAAGCCTGCCAGACCATACATCAGCCCCGCCAGCGTATAGATTTTCAGTTTGGAACGGTTGACGTTCACGCCGGAAACTTCCGCCGCGTTTTCATTGCCGCCGATCGCATACATGTATTTGCCATAGCGGGTCTTGTTATAAAGAAACCAGAAGATCAGACCTGCGGCGATCGCGATCAAGAATAACCATTTAAAGCTGAACTTCCCGACCGTAAACATGGCGTTGGTCGCCACGCCGGTGAAATCTGAACGCAGACCGCCGATCGGATCCGCGCCCGAATAAACAAGGTTAATGCCATAAACGATCGTCTGCATGCCCAGCGTCGCCAGAAACGGCGGAACTTTCAGATACGCGACGACGCAGCCATTAAGCAGACCGAAGAACGCCGTGATCAACATGACGATCAACAGGACGACGACTAACGGCATCTGCGGCAGATTCGCAAAGAATTTCGCAGTATAATCCGGACGCTGCAGCAGCGTACAGGCGATAACGCCGCCGAAACCGACCATTCGGCCAGCCGACAGGTCCGTGCCCTTGGTGATCAGACAGCCGCTGACGCCCAGCGCGATGATGAACCGCGGTGTAACATTGGTGATAATATTGCTGTAATTCGGGCCGCTGAAGAATCCCTTGCGGGTAAAGCCGACAAAGAGAACCAACAGGACCAGGAGTATGACAATCGCATTATTGCTTAGAAAATCGGTGACTTTTTTCTTATTGAATTCCATAACAGTCCCTCTCCTTACATATATTTAGTCGCCAGACTCATGATTTCCTCCTGAGTCGTGGTTTTACTGTCAACGAAACCGGTGACGCGGCCTTCGCACATGACCATGATCCGGTCGCTCATACCGATCAGTTCCGGCATTTCGCTGGAGATCATGATTATTGATTTCCCCTGTTTGGCCAGATCGGCGATGATCGTATAAATTTCATACTTCGCGCCGACGTCAATGCCGCGGGTTGGTTCGTCCAGGATCAGGATTTCCGGGTCATTAGCAAGCCAGCGGGCGATGATGACTTTCTGCTGGTTGCCGCCCGACAGCGACTGAATCTGGGTTTTCGTGCTCGGCGTTTTAATGCTCATCTTGTCAATGTTATCCTTGACCAGACTTTCCAACTTTTTATTGTTCAGGACGACGCCGTAATCAATATACTTATCCAACGAAGCGACGCCAACATTGTCGGAAATCGACAGGACACCGAAGATTCCGGTCGCCCGGCGATCCTCCGTCAGCAGCGCGATACCCTTTTTAATCGCGTCCCGCGGATGATGAATCTTGATCGTTTCGCCCTTATAAGTAACCGTGCCTTTTTCAATATGCCGCACGCCGAACAGACCTTCCATCAGCTCGGTCCGCTGCGCGCCGACCAGACCGCCGATGCCCAGAATTTCGCCCTTCTTTAATTCAAAGGTCACGTCGCGGAAGCTGCGTGAGTCAATCGAAGTAAAGTTTTCCACCTTCAGGACGACTTCGCCCGGTTCGTTAAACCGCGGCGGGAACCGGTTGGTCAGTTCGCGGCCGACCATCCGCTGGATGATCAGATCCGTCGTCAGCTCATTCGCCGGCCAGGTGCCGACATAAGTGCCATCGCGCATGATCGTCACTTCATCGGAGATTTTCAGAATTTCTTCCATCTTATGAGAAATATAAATAATCGATACGCCCTTAGAACGGAGCTTATTAATGATATCGAACAATCCCTCGACCTCATTTTCGGTCAGCGACGATGTCGGTTCGTCCATGATGACGATCTTGGCGTTGACGGAAACCGCTTTGGCAATTTCAACCGACTGCATCTGCGAAACGGACAATGTTCCCAATTTCACCTTCGGATTGAAGTCCAGGTTGACCTCTTTCAGCAGCTCTTCGGTTTCCTTATACATCCGCGCGTGATCCACCACCTGCACCGGCCCGAACTTTTTCATCGGATAGCGGCCGCAGAAAATATTCTCGGCGATGCTGCGGTCCGGAATCGGCTGCAGTTCCTGATGAACCATCGCGATGCCCCGATGCAGCGCGTCGTTGGTGTCCTTGATATCCACTTCTTCATCGTTGAAAATAACCTGTCCTTCATCCTTTTTGTAGATGCCGAACAGACATTTCATCAGCGTGGATTTCCCGGCGCCGTTTTCACCCATTAATGCGTGCACGGTTCCCGGCCGGACATTCAGACAGACATGATCGAGCGCTTTGACGCCAGGGAAGCTTTTACTTATATTTTTCATCTGTAAAATATAATCGCTCATTCGTAAATCCCCTTCCTCTTAATAATCCAGAAAAATTAAGTGTGCGCGGAGGCACACTTAATTTTCGGATTCTTTCTGCTTATTTGTATTCTGCTACGTTTTCCGGAGTAACCTTAATGTAGTCAATCCAGTAGTAAGCGTCCAGCTTTTCGCCATTGATCGCCTGGACTGTGCAGTCAACCGCTTTGTGCGACTGATTGATGTGGTCATTCAGAACGGTGCCGGTCATGCCGCCGGTAGAAACTAAATCCATCGCTTCTGCCAGAGCGTCAACCCCAACCAGATAGATGTCTTCGCCGACCTTACGGCCTGCCGCGGTGATCGCCTGCGCTGCACCTAACGCCATTGCGTCGTTGTTGCAGAAGACAGCTTCGATCTTATCGCCGTACTGTGTTAAAGCGTTCGCTACGATTTCCTGGCCCTTCGCCTGATCCCAATCGCCGCGCTGTTCGTCTAATTTTTCAACTTTCAGGCCGGAAACTTCCTGATACTGGGAAATGGAGAATTCCGTGCGGTATTTCGCATCGACGTTTTCCGGATCGCCGACAACCATGACATACTGTAAGACGCCGTCGCCGTTCAGGTCGCCCTTGTTCGGCAGATCCGCGATCAGTTCACCCTGGAATTTACCGGACTGACGAGCGTCAGCGCCGACATACGTGATCATCCCCGGATCCTTCTTCATATCTTCTTCACTTGGTTCACGGTTGATGAAGATACAAGGCTTGTTCGCCGCTTCGCACTTGTCGATAACGGTGGCTGCGGATGTCGCCTGGACTAAGTTAATGATCAGCGCGTCATAGTCCTGCGCGATGAAGTTGTCAATCTGGTTAGTCTGTTCAGCCATGTCGCCTTTGCCATCCTGAATCGTAACTTTGTATTCAACTTCGTCCGTATTCAGCGTCTTGAAATAGCTTTCGATTTCCTTACGGTAAAGCGTCATGAAGTTATCGTCGAATTTGTAGATGGAAACACCGACATTATAAACCTTCTTGTCGGTACCGGCTGCGCCGTCATCCGCCGGCTTGTCATTATTTCCGCCGCCGTTGTTGGAGCATGCAGCAAGGGATAATACCATCAATGCTGATGCAAGAAAAGCAAATAGTTTTTTCATCTTTTTCCCTCCGTATAGCTTCTGTATACGCTTACATTCTATGACGGTTCAAGTGTCGGTGTCAACAAACTGAGATAAACTTTGCGGTGGTTTTAACTAGTTTTAGTAAACTTCATTTTGTGAAAATATTGAATTTATGGCTTAAAAATGGCTGATTTAATGTGTTTTTACCAATTTTTACCTGATGTAAACAAAATGTAAGCGTTATCACTTTTAGTAAAACTTCGAGTTCTGATCAGCTGATTTAGTAAATTATTTTGACTTGTTCACTTAAATTCGTTAGAGTAAGTAAGAGAGAGAGTTGATAATTATGTCTACGATCAAAGAAATCGCGCAGCAGGCGGGTGTCTCCGCCGCCACCGTTTCGCGGATCCTCAATTATGATCCGACGTTGAAGGTCGCGGAACAAACGCGCCAGCGGGTATTCGACGAAGCCAAGAAACAAAATTATATCAAACGGAAAATCAAAACGAAAAATAATTATAATCCGATCCGCATCGGCATCGTGCAGTGGTATTCCATCGAAAAGGAATTAAACGATCCGTTTTACCTCTCAATCCGCATCGGTGCCGAAAGTTATTTGAATCAGAACAATATCGAAATGATCCGCTCTTTCCGCGGGGATCCTGATTTTTTAAGCAAGCTTTCCATGCTCGATGGTCTGATTTGCATCGGCAAGTTTTCGTCTCAGGAAATCAGCGAATTCCGCAAGCTGACTGACAAAGTCATCTTCGTCGATCTGTTCATGCCGAAAATCTTTGTCAATACGATCGTCATGGACTTTCGCACCGCAGTCTATGAGGGATTGGAGTACCTCGCCAGTCTGGGGCATTCCCGGATCGGTTTTCTGGGCGGCATCGAACATACAACCGACGGCGAGATCTACTTTGAACAACGCTATCACTACTATCAGGAATTCTGCCGGCAAAAAGGCTGGGACAACAGCCGTTTCGTCCGCCGGGATCAGTTTACTGTGGAATCCGGCTATGCGCTGATGCAGGATCTGATCCAGGCGCATACGGTGCCGACGGCGTTATTCTGCGCCAGCGATGCGGTCGCCATGGGCGCGCTGCGGGCTTTGCATGAAAATAATTACCGCGTGCCGGAGGATATCTCGATTCTTGGCTTCAATAACAATCAAAATACGGCCTATACCAATCCGCCGCTGACGACGATCTACGCGCCGGCTCGTCAGATGGGCGAACTGGCCGCGCAGTTTATCACGCAGTTCGCGGCGAAAGATAAAGTCTATCCGATGCAGATCATGCTTCCCTGCTCGCTCATCCTGCGTCAATCCTGCACGCAGCCGCGCTCAAAGAAATAACGGCCGGCCCCCTAAACAAACAACACTCTGCAATTCAGCGAATTCAGCCAGAATGCTTTTGTCAGATTAACCGGCGATCAATTTCAGCCTGCGCTCCTTGGAAGAATTTAAACAAAGCGGCGATCAGGAAAAAGCTGCGCGCCCTTTAAAAAGACAAGGCCAGCCAGAACACTCGTTAATTTCCAGCCTGAAGCGAATTCCTGAAGTCAGATCGCTTCCTCCTTTCTCTTCTGTTTCCACAGCTGAAGGCTTGATCAAGATTGCTTCGCTCAGGCATCTTCATTGCCTCGCGGTGCTGTAAAAATGTTCTGCCTTAAACAGCTTTCCTGGGAGAATGGCGATCTTCGAAGGATTCAAGACCTGCGTTCTTTCTTTTAATTCTGGTATTCCATTCCTCGCTGCGCTATCACAATCGAGGCCATATACACCATACAGTCCCGCATTTCATGCTTCCTGCGGATGTCCTGGAGAAAGTATTCAAAACTGAATAACTCTTCTTCTCTTTCTTTTCATTGCATAACTAAAAAGAGAGGAACTCAGAGCTTTGAAGCGCTTTGGCAGCCTAAAGCTCTAAAGAGCTTCCTATTGTTCATGCCTTTGAAAGATACTTTCTGATAAAATGAAAATCCGGAGTTTCTGCAATCCGGATTTTTTTATCGTATCGTCTGCGTTGCAGCCGCCTGCTTTTCTTAATCTGAACATCCCGGCTGGTCATTTTTTGAATTGTTTTTTTCCAGCACGGCGTACAGTTGATCAACCTCAAAGGGCTTCGGCAAAAAGTCGTTCATGCCTGCCGCCCGGGCACGATCGCGATCTTCCTGGAAGGTGTTCGCCGTCATCGCGATAATAAATACGCTCTGTGCGTCGCTCCGCGGCAATTCCCGCAGCCGTCGGGCTGCCGTTAAACCATCCATCACCGGCATGTTGATATCCATCAGGATCAGATCATAATACCCTTCCTCATGGCCTGTAAACAAGTCCAGAGCGACCTGTCCATTCTCTGCCCGATCCACCTGAATTTTCCGGCGTTCCAATAACTCGATCGCGATCTCGGCATTGATGTCGTTGTCCTCAACCAGTAAAATCCGCAGACCTTCCAGCTTGGCCTGCTGCGCAGCAGAATGTTTCGGTTTATTCAATTCCGTTTCTTCACTGAGCGGCAGCTCGATCGTAAAGTAGAAATTGGAACCCTTCCCGACTTCGCTGCGCACTTCCAGCTCGCCCCCCATCAGCTGCACTAAACTGCGGCTGATCGCCAGTCCCAAGCCAGTTCCCGGGGTGTGCTGATCCCGATTTCCACCTTGTTCAAAAGACAGGAAAATCTTCTTCAAGTCCGTCTCGTCAATGCCGATTCCGGTATCCTGAACGCTGAAAAACAGCGCTGCCCGACCTTCCTGCCCCGCGGATTCACGAACGCTCAGCGTAATTGCGCCTTGCTTTGTGAACTTGCACGCATTGGACAACAGGTTGGTCAAGACCTGAGATATCCGCATGGCATCGCCGCTGAAACAAACATGCTTCAACTGTATGTCAAAAGTCAGTGAGTTGCCATGGATCTGCGCCTGCATTTCGAAGATATCCTGCATGTGATCCAGCAGCGCTCCCAATTCAAACGGCTGCGACAGGATCTGCATTTTTTCATTTTCAATTTTTGACATGTCCAGCGTGTCATTCAGCAAGGTCAATAGAAACTGCGACGACGTTTCAATTTTTTTCAGATTTTCTTTTAGCGCCGGCGTCGCCTCCTGAGACATCAGCGCCAAATGCGTCAGACCGATGATGGCGTTCATCGGCGTACGAATTTCATGCGACATCCGGGAAAGAAAATCCGATTTGGCCTGACTGGTTTCCATCGCTTTTTCCAACTGCAGCCGCATCATCCGGGTTTTGAGCTGAATCCGATAATAAATCAGCACGCACAAAGCAATCAGAGCGATCAGACCGGCACAGAACAAAACCGCCATCATTGGATTGGAATAAATCAACGATTCCAACGTCGCCGCGCTCTGGCGGACCTTTAACAAATTCTCAGAAATCAGGGTTTCGCTTTCCGTCGCTGAAAAATTATGAATCGACTTGCTGAAGATGGAATAAAGCAGCACATTCGGCGGCAAAGGCAGAGCGAAAGCGATTTCCTCCTGAACATTGTTCATTGTGATCAGATTCAGATTGGCATAGTATCTGCGTGAATAAAGATCCTCGACAAACGAAGCCGGCAGCCGAACGTAATCCGCTTTTCCATGATTGACGGCATCCAGGCATTTTTCATAAGAGTCATAATAAAGAATCTCGTCGTCCGCCTGCAAAGGCATTCCGGTCAATCCGAAAGGCACGGCCATGCGCATCGGCTGAGAAGCGCCGGTCTGCTTGTTCATCAGCACGACCTGATCCAGCTTTGCATAAGCCGGGGTTCGCGTCCAGCCTGTTTGATCAGCGGCCTGATCATTGTCCAGATAAGCGCCGATCAGATCCGCTTCTCCCGCTTTTACTTTTTCCGCCAGTTCCGCATACGTCTGAGCATACACATATTCAAATTGCAGCGAGGTGCGTTGCCGGATGAGTTCAAGACAAGCCGGAACGATTCCGCGGTTTTCTCCGTTTTCCTCATAAAACAAAGGATAGTTATTCTTCAGAACCGCCACCCGCAGCGTCGGCGACTGACTTAAATAAGCTTTTTCCTCACTTGTAAAATCAATGGCGTTGGCATAATCCGCCGTAAAATATTTCTCATACAGTTTGTCGGCAAAGTTGGGGTCCGCGGAATAAATCGCATTCATCGCCTCGTTGAGCTGTTCGCACAGATCAGGCCGGCTCAGCGTGGTGACCATATAGTAGGAATCGGCTTCAAAGCGGGCCGCAACATTGTAATTTTCTTTCAGATAAACGTCGCTGCCCAAAAGCAAATCGGCTTCTTTCGTTTCCAGGCACTGCGTATAGGTCTTTGCGTCTTCAAAATAAACCAGCTCGCATTGCAGATTATTAAAATTCAGGAATTTCTGCAGCCGCTCGATTTTGCTTGTCGCTTTACGCAAAACGCCGATTCGTTTTCCATTGAGCGTCGTATAGTCAAAACTCTTGATCGACGTATCGCTTTGCGGATAAATCAGTAAATTATAGTTGGAGCCCATCACGTATTCAGGATAGTTAAACATTTTTTCATAGCCGTCATAGTAATACATGCCGCCCATGATATCATTTTCCCCGGCGATGAACGAGCTGAGCAGCGTATCAGGATCGCCCGTAATGAATTCATATTGCCAACCGGTATATTTAGCGATTTCATGCAGCCAGTCATAAACCAGACCGCCATAAGTGCCGTCTTCATAAACCTCGTTTAATCCCGGACTGATCGGAAATGATACTTTCAATACTTCGCCTTCTGGATTTTCGCCGGCCTGACTGCCCTCCGCAGCCTCCGCCTGAATGCTCAGCGGCGTCCAGCTTAAGCCGCTTAACGTCAGAGCGAGGATTCCCAAAACAAATAATTTCCGCCAATTTCGCATAATTTTCTCCTCTTGCATCCTCTGCCTTCAATCAAACGGTTTTCCGCATGGTCCTATTTAACCCTTATTTTATGCCATTCCCGATCAATTTGAAATAGCAAAAGCGACTTTCAATTCTATTTCATGAGTAAAATTACCAAAGACGCTGCCTTTTCTGTCCTGCCGCTGGCGAAGATGCAAAAAAGCAAACATACTTTGCGAAGCGCTGCCGCTGCGCAAAGTTCAGTATTTTTTCTCTTTGTTCGCTGTTAAACCAATTTCCGTATTCCGAATAATCTTGATTATTTCTGAGAAAAGCGTTCTTTTATGGCATCGGCGTCTTATTTCCTCACGATCTGCGAGGAAAGTCCATCCTGAAAATGGATTTGTATTCTCCAATCCTTAAGCAAGAATGGGAAATAAAAAAACAGCGGATTGCCGGCGCTGTTTGTTGAGCTTTGGGCAATCCGCTTCCTGTTATTGAATTTTAAATTTCCTTGAAACGGCGTAAGAGGTCCTTCGTGGCTCATCTTTTCCGCAAGGTGCTGCGCAGAGCGTTATAAAGTTGATCCACTTCAAAAGGTTTCGGCAGAAAATCATCCATGCCCGCCTGCACCGCCGCTTCCCGATCTTCCTGGAATGTATTGGCCGTCATCGCAAAAATCAACACGGAACGGGCATCTTCCCGATCCAGCCCGCGCAGTTCGCGAACCGCCGTCATCCCGTCTTTCACCGGCATGTTGACATCCATTAAAATCAGATCGAAATATCCCTGCGGCCGGGCCTGAAACAGATCAAGCGCCTGCTGCCCGTTTTCCGCCCGTTCCACGATCACATTTTTCAATTCCAGCAGCTGGATCGTGATCTCGGCGTTAATGTCGTTATCTTCCGCCAGAAGGATCCGCATCCCATCCAGATCCAGTTCCGTTTCCGGGACTTCCGGCTCGCAAACCTGCGGCGCTTCGCTCAGCGGCAGCTTGATTGTAAAGTAAAAGTCAGAACCTGCGCCCAGCTTACTGTTCACTTTCAATTCGCCGCCCATCAGCTGAACGAGACTGCGGCTGATCGCCAGACCCAATCCGGTTCCCGGCGTCTGTTGATTGCGGTTGTCCGCCTGTTCAAATGACAGAAAAATCTTCTCCTGCTCAGCCTTGCCGATGCCGATGCCCGTATCCTTTACGCTGAAATACAGCTCGCCGGACTGATCGGTCAGCCGTTTCTCGGCAACGCTCAGCTTGATCCGTCCCCGCTCAGTATATTTGCAGGCATTCGATAACAGATTGGTCAGGATCTGACTTAACCGCAGTTCGTCGCCGATAAACCAGGTATCTTCCAAAGCGATGTCAAATTCCAGTTGATTGCCTTTCTCCCGGGCCTGCATTTCAAAGATATCCTGCATCTGCTTTAAGATCCGTGACAGATCCAGCGGCCGGGCCTCGATTTTCATCTTCTGATTTTCGATTTTCGACATATCCAGCGTATCATTCAGCAGCGAAAGCAGAAATTGAGAGGACGCATCAATTTTCGTCAGCTTTTCCTCAATCGCCGGCGTCGCCTCGCCGGAAAGCAGCGCGAGGTTCGTCAAACCGATAATCGCATTCATCGGCGTGCGGATCTCATGCGACATCCGCGAGAGGAAATCCGACTTCGCCCGGCCGGTTTCAACCGCTTTTTCCAGCTGCAGCCGCATCATCCGGGTCTTCATCTGCGAGCGGTAATAAACCAGCAGCGCCGCAAAGATCAGGCCGATCCCCCCGACGCATACGCTCAGCATCATCAGCGGATTTGAATACAGCAGCGATTTGATCGTCACTGCGCTCTTTCGAATCTGAAGCAGGTTCTGCGACACCAGACATTCTTTTTCCATTTGTGAGAAATTATGAATAGCCTTGCTGAAGATCGAGTAAAGCAGCACATCGGCAGGCTGCGGCATCGCCAGCGTCACTTCCTCATGATCGTTGTTGAGCGTGATCAGGTTGATATTGGCATAATAATCACGGGAGTAAAAATCCTCCGCAAAGGCAGCCGGCATCCGCACATAATCTGCCCGGCCTTCATTGACCGCCCGAATGCAGTCCAGATAAGTCTTATAAAAGCGAATCTTATCCTCCGGCTGAGTCGGCTTCATCGTGATGCCTTCCGGCACAGCCATCGTCATACTGGCCGAAGCTGAGGTGCGCTTATTCATCAGCACGACCAGATCCAGTCGGGCATAGCTCGGAGTCCGCGTCCAGCCGGACTGATCGGCAGCCTGGTCGTCGTTGAGATACATGCCGATCAAATCCGCCTTTCCTTCACGGACCAGCGTTTCCAGTTCTGTCATCGTTTCGCCGTATACATATTCGAAATTCAAATTTGTCCGCTGCGTGATCAGCTGAAGACAGGAGGGCAGAATGCCCTTGAGCTGACCGCCCTCCTGATACAACAGCGGATAGTTTTCTTTCAGCGCCGCGACCCGCAGGGTTGGCGACTGGGCAAGGTAAGCTTTTTCCTCCGCTGTAAAATCAATCCTGTTCACGTAATCCTGCGGAAAATATTTTTGATACAATTCGTCCGCAAAGTTGGGATTCGCTGAATAAATCGCATTCATGGCCGCGGAGAGCTGCTCGCACAAATCCGGCCGGTTAAGCGAAGTCACCAGATAATAAGGATCGGCTTCAAATTTTGCGGCAACATTATAATCTTCTTCCAGATAAACGTCGTTGCCCAGCATCAGATCCACTTCCTGATTGTCCAGACAATTAACATAAGCCTGCGCGTCGGAATAATAGACCAGTTCACAATCCAGTTTGTTGAACGACAGAAATTTGTTCAGCCGCTCGATTTTAGCCGTCGCCCTGCTGAAAACGCCGATCTTCTTGCCGTTGAGCGTGGAATAATCAAAGCTCTTGATCGTCGAATCGCTTTGCGGATAAATCAGCAAGATATAATTGGAGCCCATGATGTATTCCGGGTAGCAGTACAAATCACGAATTCCCTCGATTTTATACATGCCGCCCATCAGATCATACTCGCCATCCGCCATGCCTTTTAAAAGATCGTTGGCAGAACCGGTGATGAATTCGTATTTCCATCCGGTATACTTGGCAATTTCATGCAGCCAGTCATACACCGCCCCGCCATAGGTGCCGTCTTCATAAATTTCACTGATCCCGGTGTTTTCAGGGAAAGCAACTTTTAATACTTCCCCATCGTCTTCTGAGGACTGGGCTTTGGCCGCTGAGGGAACAAAACAAAACACCGTCAGGAAGACGACGGCGAACAAACAGCTTATTTTCTTTAACCTTGAAATCATACGCAACCTCCGGCTGAAATTCAGCGTTTAAACCTGAGCTGCGGAGTGGTCCGGCAGCTCTGCCGACGGTTATATTTTAGAGCATTCCTAACGATTTGAAAACACAAAATTTCCGGCTTACTTCTTTCTGCCTGAATTTACGTTTTTTCCACAGGAAAATAATACGATTCCCTTCTGAAGGGCAGTTTTTCACAACTTCGGCTGCGTTTTAGCGGAAAAGACTTCGCCTGAATTCTGCCCGTTTTCCCGCTTTGTGTTCCGCAAAGTTCAGACTTTCCTGATCACTGCTTCATTCAGGCGTCATGGTTCCGTCCTGTTCGTTTCGCGAAGCGTGAATTTCTCTGAAAGTCCTTGCCTGCGGTTTGAATTTGTTTGTTTTTTCAGCTTTTGCATCAGCGCTTTATCAATTTCAAATCCGAACAGCCTGCTTCCTTGCGAAAAAAAGAATGGCGCAGGAAAAAAAATGCTGCGGAATTCCGCAGCTTCTTACTTGCGGCAAGGCAGAATTTCTCCTGCAAAGAAACAGGCTGAGACAAAGCGTTGTTATCATGCTTTGTCCAGCCTGTCTTTTTTCTCTTTGCCCAAATTAGAATAAGAATTCTTACGCAGCGTAAGGCGCCTGTTTCAGGGCCGCAGGCCGGAGCCGCCCTGCAGCGTGATCGTTTCGCCGCTGATATAGGAAGCATCCTCGCTTGCCAGAAAGACGCATGTCCTGCCGATATCTTTCTCCGCATCGCCGAACCGGCCTAACGGAACTCCCTTGATCGTTTTGGCATAGACATCCGGATATTCTTCTTTCCATTTCCGCAGCTGTTCCGTTTCCACCAGCGGACAAACGACATTGACACTGATGCCGAATTCGCCCCATTCAGTCGCCGCTACCCGCGATAAACCGCGGATGCCTTCTTTTGCCGCGGCATAGGAAGCTTGCCCCAAACGGCCGGCCAGACCTGCGCCGGAAGCAAAATTAATCACACTGCCTCGCGTTTCCTTCAAATAAGGGAATGCCGCACGCATCATGAAGAAAGTCGCGTACAAACCCGAATTAATCGCCAAATCGAAATCCTCCCGGGTATGATCCGCAAGCATGACGCCGGATTTGGAAGCCTGAGCATTGTTGATCAGCACATCCAGCCGGCCTGTCATTTCGATCGCTTTGGCGACAACCTTCGCCGCTGTTTCCTCCTGCCCCAGATCGCCCGCAACATAACCGACGCGGATACCATAAGCCGATTCCAGCTTTTCCCTGGCGCTGAGCAGCGCGGATTCCTGACGGCCGGTAATGACAATATCGGCTCCCTCCTTCGCAAAAGCTGTTGCAACGCCGAAGCCGATGCCTTTTCCTCCGCCGGTGATGATGACGGTTTTAGATTTCATTCTCATCGAAATTCTCCTTCTGTTGTTTTTCTATTCTGTTTTAAATAACTCGTTTTCCAAGCGCGTCAGATTTTTTCAAACGCGGAAGCCGGAGCACTGCAAATCGGGCAGATAAAATCCGGCGGCAGAATTTCGCCTTCATAGACATAGCCGCACAACAAGCAGCGCCATCCTCCGGTTTTCTTTGGTTCTTCCTGATAGCTCGGCGCATTCTTCGGCGTCTTGCCGTTTTTGACCTGATGATAATATTCGTAAGTCATAACCGGTTGGTTATCCAGGACTTCACAGCCGATCACTTCGGCAATAAACATGACGTGCGTTCCCAGATCCACCGTTTTTACAACTTTGCAGGAAAAGCGGGAAGCGGCGTTTTCTTTCACAAATGGCAGGCCCTGTTCGTCGATACCGCAATCCAGCCCGGCGAACTTATCGGTATCGCGGCTGCAGTGAAAACCGAACCGGCCGATCAATTCCATCCCGGCGCTCTGTTCCAGAACGGAAACCGCAAACTTTCCGCTCTTTTCGATCATTTGTTCCGTCGCGTTGTTTTTATTCAAAGTTACGCTGACCTGCGCCGGCGAACTGGTCACCTGATTGAATGTATTTGCGATACAGCCAGCCTGTTTGCCTTCGCTTTCAGTGCTGATGATATATAAACCATAGCTGAGCTTGAAAAATGCTTTCGGATCCATTGTTCTCCTCCTTAATTGATAATGATTATCACTTTCTATTAGTATTATCTTCCAATAAGTTCTGTTTGTCAACTACTTTAAATTCAATTTCGTCATGGAATTCCGATGTTCGATTATCCAAACAGAATCTGGATGTCTTCGCTTTTGTTATCGCCGATGATTCCGGTTTTAAACCCAATCCGGCTGGAAAACAAATTCTCCCGGAGTCGGAGGGCCACAAGAAAAGCAGAACGCTTCTCTGTCATTCTGCTTCTGCTTCCTTAATCTATGATTCCACATTGAGGCCGGATTGACTGCGGCTCCTCCCTGACTGACTTGAACAATTTCTCCCGAATAGATCACGTCCGCTCCCTCGTCAACGGTTTACAGTGCGGTACCCTTTTCAGGGATTGAGAAACGGCTGACGTCGACGCCTTCCCGCTGCAACAGGAAAATTTTTTTATCCAGCCCGCCGGCATATCCCGTCAGACTTCCGTGAGTGCCGACAACCCGATGACAAGGGATGATGATCGAAATCGGATT
Source organism: Holdemania sp. Marseille-P2844 (assembly GCF_900120005.1). GTDB lineage: Bacteria > Bacillota_I > Bacilli_A > Erysipelotrichales > Erysipelotrichaceae > Holdemania. The sequence continues at coordinate 99,883 of NZ_LT635452.1, read as the reverse complement.
GTGCCCGACCGCGCCCCCGACCGCCTGAGCCGACATCGACGCCAAGCCGAACTGCCGGGCCAGCTTCCCGGCGATTTTCCCATACGTCGTGACCTGACCATAGGGAATTTCACACAAGCTTTTCCACACCGCCTGCCGGAATTTACTTCCCCGGGGCGCCAGTCTTAATTCGCTGATCGCGGGTTGTTCCCCCGCAAAATAACGGTCGAGCCAGGCTGACGTCTGAATGAAGACGGCACGGTCAGCTTGTTCCTGCGCCGCTTCCCGCAGCGTACTGCGATAATATTTCTGGCCTTCCAGCCACAACCCGATCAGCTGATTCTCATTCTCTGCCAGAAGCAGATCGCCGAGCGGGGAAGCGTAATGCGTCGTATAAATCATCGTGAGCCTCCTTTTCAAACCTCTTTCTTATCCTAGCCAATGACAGAATGAACGTCGTTCATTCCTGCACCCGCACCAGCGATTTGCGTTTTACGGGTTTGGACTGAACCGGTTTCGGCGCGTAATCCTTCATGCCTTCCACCGCTCCGCCCGCAATCACCCACAAATACAGACTGGCTACGCTGCCGTACGGACTGAACCGGCGGCGGTATTTCGCAAACAACTTGCGGTCGATTTTCCGATGATGATACACCATCCGCAATCCGCGCAGGATCGCCAGATCGCCATAGCTGAATACGTCCGGCCGCTGCAGACAGAACAGAAGAATCATTTCTGCAGTCCACACGCCGATCCCGTTCAGCGAAACAAGCTGCCGGATCACTTCCGCATCAGGCAGCCGCGGCAGCTGGTCCAGATCCAGCTCGCCGGTGGTTACTTTCCGCGCGCAATCCTCGATATACGCCGCTTTTTTATACGTCATGCCAAACGCCTGCAGTCGCTCAATCCCGGCCGCCAATATCGTTTCCGCTCTGATTTCGCCCAAGCCGTCCCGCATCCGCTGCCAGATTGTCTGCTGAGCCTTCGTAGAAATCTGCTGCCCGACGATATGATGCACGATTGCCGAAAACAGATCGGTATCGACAGCCCGTTCAATCGGACCGATCTGATCGATCAGCGCGCCCAGCTTCGGATCCCGCTGCTTTAAATATTCAATTTCCGTTTTCCCATAACGGAAAATCGGTTCTTTGGTTTCACTCATCCTGCGATTCCTGTCCTTTTCTTTGCATTGAACTTTGAAGTTCATTCTGGAATTCATATCAAATGGCTGTCCGATCAATCGGCCTTCCGTTTCCAGATTTCCGGCCTCAGCCGCAGCGACGCAAGGTTTTTAACGGAAAGTTTCCCGGAACCCGTGTTCTCCTGACGATAAATCAAAAATAAACTCATCCCCAGACAGACGATGCCCGCAAACCAGAACGGACGGTCCCACTGCACCACCAGATGAATCCGGTCCCATCCCTCAGTAATTTTGGCAATATCCGGAATCAACTTTTCCGCCTTAAAGAAATAATAATCCAATTTCTGCACAGGAAGCACGCTGCCGTAAAAGCCCAGTAATAAAAGGATCAAGACTCCGGCGGTACGATCCTGCCGGCGCCACCGCCAGATAAACAACAGACCTGCCAGCGCCGTCACGATCAAGACTGAAATCACGGCCGGATAGAGCTGCGACAGACGCGCGTAGCTTTGCGGCGGCAGTTCCGTCCAATCCCATTGCAACGATTGTCTGAATACAATCACGGATAGAATCAGAATGCTCAGTCCCAGCCAGATCATCGACTTGATCAGTTTGATCCAACCGGAAGTGCTCGCGTACCAGTTCACTTTCCAATTCAGAAGCAGAAACACCGTCAGCGACACCAGCATCCCCGGCAGCCACATCGCCTGCGTCAGCAGCGATTGAACTTGTAAAGCAACCGGATACTGCATCTTCTCCTGCAAAGCAAAATAATAGGGGTTCACTGCTCCAGTAAACGGCACTGGTCCTACATACCGCAGCAGTGACAGATAAATCCACTGGGCCGCAAGCTGCGTCACGAAAAAGAATCCGGAGCCGCTGTAAATCATACCGCTGAGTCTGTTCATCGGCAGCCGCAGCATCACAACGATCATCCCCAGAATCAAAAACACCGTCAGCCCCGCCAAAGCCAGAAGATTGCTCTGCTGAGGCTGCAGCCGGCGTCCGATTTCCGCAGCGAAAATCAGCACCAGACCGATTCCGATGATGACCTGCGGCTGCTGAGCAAACCGCATCCCCGGCTGTTTCCTTGTTCTATGACCTAAAATTTCATCCGTCGTGACGCCCAGACTGTCCGCCAGCTTGGGCAGCAGCGTAATTTCCGGATAACCCTCGCCCCGTTCCCATCGGGAAATGGCGCGGTTGGTGACGTTGAGCTGATCGGCCAGCTGCTGCTGTGTCAGATTCCGCGCTTTGCGCAGCTGTGCGATGCGTTTTCCCATGGTTTCCGCATCCATTCTCAATCCCTCCTTTTCCTCGCCTTCATTGTACGATTAACCCGGGGGATGAGCGCAATCCATGCCTGCTTGACTTTGTCCACGAATCATGGATTTCCGGTCGATTCCACCGTGAACTTCAGGGTTTGAATCTTTATTCGTAGGTTCCCCGCACCCGCAGCTGCTTGTCCTTCATCATCAGCTGACCGCGGGCGATCACGGTGTCGATCGCCAGATCCTTGTCCAGCAGCACGATATCCGCGTCCATCCCTTCCTGAAGCCGGCCCTTGCGGCTTAACTGCAGCGCGTCAGCCGGATTGCTTGTGACATAGCTCAGCGCCTCGGCTAAATCAAACTCGTTCTCCTTGACCATCCGTACAAGCTGTTCGTGCAGCGCTTTGACGCTGGACACCCCGATCTGAGTCAAATTGCCGCGCGCGTCATAAGTAGACCAGCTGCCTTGACCATCCGAGCTCACCGTGATCCGGCATGTATCCAGTCCCCGTTGTTTGGCAGCCTCAATATAATCCCCGCAGCTCTTTTCTTTGCGCGAGCCGGCGGTCAGATCGATCCAGCCGCCCAGCTCCAGAAAATCCAGCGCCTGTTCAAACAGCATCGGGTTGCGCGTCACATGCGTCGGATGGAAAACCTTCGCCGGGATCGCCGTCTGCTTTATCGCGTCGAACACCTTGTTCAACCCCTGCGGATCATCGCCCATGTGCAGCGTCACAATTCCCGCCTTGCCGGAAAGCATGCCCGCGACACGAGCGTCGGAAGCCAGCCGGATCAGCTCATCCAGCGTCACATTGGAGCTGCGGTGATCGGCCAGCGCCAGCTTCACGCCAATCACCTCGTCGATAAACAGAATGTCTTTTTTCACATCGCCCGTCAGCGTTACGCTGGGATAACTGTACGAACCAGTCAGGCAATAGACGCTCAGTCCTTCCTCTTTCAGCGCCTTGGCTTTGGAAACCAGATTTTCCACGGATCGTGAAAAACCATCGGTGCCCAACAAGCCGACCAGGGTTGTGATGCCGCCTTCAATCAGAGAAGAAAGCTGAACTTCCGGCGTTTTCGTATGAAAGCTGCCTTCGCCGCCTCCGCCGGTGATGTGAATGTGCTGGTCGATCAAGCCGGGAACCGCAATCTTCCCGGACGCGTCGATCTCCTGCACCTGCCCGCAATCCAGATGTTCTGCCATCTTCACAATTTCGCCGCCGGCGATCAAAATATCCTGACGTCCCGCAAACTGCGGGGCATAAACCTCTGCCTGTCGTAAAACAATCATAAATGCCTCCTGTTTTTCTTTCATTTTATCACGACAAGACGTGTCGGAACAGAGCGGAAAGGGTATAATGGAATCAGAATAAAGCGAGGAATCGAACAAATGGGAGAACTTCTGAATTTCGCCATTTTGGCGACAGCCATTTATTTCGGATTATTTTTAATTTTTTATCTCAGCGATAAGCGGCGGATTTTTAACGGGGTGCTGCTGACATTCGGACTGTTTCTGATTCTGGGTGATCTGACGCTGCTGGCACTGAATGCCCAGAATTCATTCTGGCTGTTAGCCGGGATCGGGCTGTTTCTGTTCGCCTTGTTTCTCTTTCCGATCCTGTCGCTGATTCTGGGGGCGGTCCTTTTGATGCGTTCGCCGCAGCTATGGGCAAAGGAGGGCGTCAGTGTCCAGCACAGCCTGTCGCTGATCTTCGGTCTGGCATTTCTGCTCGGCTGGTTTATTATTCCGATAGGACTCTCCCATTCCCAATCCCTGCCCTGGATTCTCAATCTGACGTTTTTAGCCGGCGCGGTGTTGTACTTCTATCTGATCTTCACCTTTGTCTGTTATCTGGTGTCCAGCTGGCTGTTCAAGCTCAACCGGCCGCTGCTGAATCAGGATTTTCTGATCATCCTCGGCTGCAAGGTGACCGATCAGGGTTTGACGCCGTTGTTAAAGCAGCGCTGCGATCGGGCGTTAGCCTTCTATTGGCGGCAGGAAGCCAGAAAGCACCGCTTTTTCCCGGGAAGAAAAAAAGAACTGATTCTGATCCCCTCCGGCGGTCAGGGACCGGACGAGCCGCGGGCGGAAGCGGAAGTGATGAAAGACTATTTGTTGGAACAGGGTGTACCGGAAACGCGGATTATGGTGGAAAACCAGTCGGTCAACACGTACGAAAACATGGTCTTTTCCAAGAAAATCATGGATCAACAGAAAAAGCGTTATAAATGTCTGTTCTGCACGAGCGATTATCACGTCTTCCGCGCGGGTTTGTTATCCCGCAAGGCCGGGATTCGCCGATGCAGCGGAATCGGCTCGCGCACCGTCGCTTATTTTTCCTATAACGCGTTTATCCGGGAGTATGTCGCGGCGATGATGATGCATAAAAAATTTCATCTGATCGCTGCCGGAATTCTATGTCTGCCCTGGATCTGTTCGGCGCTGGTGCTTCTGGCAGCCCTGATCCTCCGGCTGCTTTAGCGCTTTTATTCAACGTGCTCCAAAGCTTTTCTCTAATGTCGAAGGAGGGCAGCGGTCTTTGCGGAGTATAAATTAAGAATATAAATAAAGATCGGAGCTCCGTTTCAGGAAATCCGATCTTTTCACACTCATCGCCGCCAGCCGCTATTCAACCGCTTCGCCCGCCAACAGCCGATCCAGCTTCCGCTTGATTGGCAGCGCGATCAATAACGTCGCCACCTCCGCGAAGGTGATCGTCAGCCATACGCCCAGCTCGCCTAAAAATTTTGGGAACACCGCCAGACCGAGCAGGATGAAGATCAATCCCCGCATCAGCGCGATCATCGTCGTTACCTTAATACTTTCCACCGATTGAAAGTAATACATCAGAACTGTATTCACCGCCGTAAATACAAACGAAATAAAGTAAATCCGCGCCGCCCAGACGCCGTGGCCGATCAAGCCGGCATCGGAGGAACTGATGAAGAAACCGATGATCGGCTGCGGGAAAATCAGAATCAACAGATAACAGCCCAAGGAGAAAATTAACGCGCAGACTAACGCCGTTCTCAGCGTGGCCTGCACGCGCTTGATCTTCCGCGCGCCGTAGTTGACGGAAAGCATCGGCTGGGCCGCTTGGGAAATTCCGTTAAAAATGCCTTTTCCGACATACGCGATATTTGAGATGATCGCGAATACCGCCACGGCGTCCTGACCGCTGACATCCAGCAGCACGATGTTGAAGAAAATCACGACGCAGCCCAGGCTCAATTCCAGAATAAACGTACCGACGCCGTTTTTGAAGATCCGCTGCAGCAGTGAGAAATCCCAGAAACGCCTTGTAAACGTAAATGTATTTTTCTTTAACAGGTAATGGAAAATCCAGATACTCATGGCGACGCAGGGGCCCAGCGCCGTCGCGGCCGCCGCGCCGAACAGCCCCCATTGAAAGACGGAAACAAACAGCCAGTCAAAGATAATGTTGGTCGCGTTGCCGCATACCGCCGCTAACATGACCAGCTTCGGGTTGTAATCCGCGCGAATGATGACCTGCATCGTACAGTTGAGAATATAGATCAGCGCGACACAATGCAGGGGCTGTAAATAATCTTTCACTCCCTGCATCAGCTGCGGACTGGCGCCGAGCATCCGCGCGAAGGCGTCTGGAAAAAGCAAACCGTAGGCGCTCATCACCATGCCGATCAGCATGCAGCACAAAACAGTCAGCGTAAACACCTTGTCGACCTGTTCCTTTTGCCCCTTGCCGATCAGCACGGAAATGGTCACCGCGCCGCCAACCCCCAGCATTAAGCCTAACGAAGAATAAATCGTATAGACCGGCATCGCGATGTTAAATGCCGCCAAGCCCTGCGCGCCGATGCACAAACCGACGAACATGACGTCGACGATGCAGTAGACCGAATTTGTCAGCATCCCCACGATCGTCGGAATCAGATAGGAAACATACGTCTTTTTAATATCCCCCGATAATAAAGTTTCTTCTTTCTCCATAACCTTCTCCTTATCCCGAAAACAGAATTCAGTGTAGCATATCAGTCTGAAAAAGTCACCCGTTTCCGGTAAGAATTTCCTGCATTTGTAAAGGGTAGATGAATAAAAATTTCACGATAAAAAAATCCGCGCCGGAAGCCATCGGAAACGGATTTTTACACCTGTGATCAAAACTGGAAGGGACAGCTTACAAACTCCATTAATTCGCCAGGACATCGCCTTCATCCCGGATCCGCTGGCGGGCGTCGTCCGTTTTCAGCCATTCAGGCAAAATCCACGCCGGACAGTCCAGCGCCTCGTCCGCCCGGATCACCGCGTTAAATTCATGGATCAGTGAATATTGATCCCTGGCGATAGAATCAGAATCCGGTCTCACGCCGTCTGCAGCCAACAGCTTGACGTCGGAATGATCCATCCTTTCTTAAAGAGTGAACACCTGTGGGATTGACTTTGAGAACGAAGTTCTTCCTGAAAAATGAAATGGACACCGCGGCTGGTTCTATGCCGGAAATCGCGGCAGGCGCTGCGGTTTCTTCCCGAATGGGAGCGGAAGCCGTCTGACTGCTGTCAAAAACAGCCGGGTCGTCAGCACAGCCGACGCTGACTTCAAACCAAGCATGATTTTCATCTTCTTTTATTGAGTGGGAAACAGCCCCTGATCGCTTAACCACCGCTTCCCTGGTACACTTAACAGCCAGTCGGTAATTCCCGCAATCGTTGCGTCCGAGGCGGTGTTGCTTGCCAGCAAGACGGGGAGTTTCAGCGGATATTTCCCGTTTTCCAACGTTTTCGCATTTGCCGATGCGCCGTTGACGCGAAGGAGCTTGAGATCGGGCGACGGATTGACCTGACTGACCAGAAGCCGGCTGGAAAAGCCCAGCGCGTCTGAGGTGGGAGTGAAAGCCGCAACCGCCTGACGCACGACGCCGGCCCGCTCATAGAACCAGTCCAGCGTTGGATTGACAATCGAAACGCCCTGCATGACCTGACGTTCAAACGCCGTCTGCAGACCGCTGTTTTCATCCTGTGCGTAAATCCGGATCGGCTGGTCCAGTCCGCCGACCTGCTTCCAGTTGGTAATCTTCCCCGCGTAAATATCGCGGATCTGGTCCAGACTCAGCGAATCGACGGGATTTTCGCTGCCGGTGATCAACACCAGCGCGTCATAGCCGATCGTCTGCGCCTGCCACAGCGTATCATAATCCTGTAATTCCCGACGCATCGCGGCGGAAGGCTCATAGGCCAAAATCATCCGCGGCTGCGGATTGACCACCTGAATCAGGCTGCGCCAGGCCGCCTGCGTACTGCCGCTGGCCTCGGGCGGAAGCCAGTCTGGATCCGGACTCAGCTGCCGATGCAAATTCTGAAGTAAGGACTGCAGCGGCCAGGAAGCCGCCGCCAGCGGAAAACTTTCGGCCTGATATGCCGGCTCGGGTTCAGACTTTGCCACGCAGCCATTCAATACCAGACCGGCTGCGATCAACAATCCCGCTATTCGTTTCATCCCGCATTCCTCCTTAATCATCCCAACCCAGACTGTAAACCGACCGCTTTACAAGCCACTCGCCCTGCCCGTTGATCAGACCGGCTTCCTCACCCCGCAAGACGGCGAAGCGATCCTGCCCACGGCTGAAAATCCGACTCGCCCCGGCAAAGATCACATTTCCGTTTAAATCCAGAATATCCGTCAGCTCCGCGTTCTTAACGCTGCGCGATGCCAATAAATAATCCATCGGTTCGATCAGATAGTCCTGCAGCGTTGCGATCGCCAGCGTTTCATAAGTTTCGGCCGGGATTACGATCTGCAGAGTTGCATCGAGCATCCCTGTCCGGATCTTGCCTTCCGGATTATAAGCCTCGTAGAAATAAAAACCTTCCCGATCGCAATACAATCCTGACAATCCTGGAATCGTCTGAGACTTTAAGACCTGCCCGTTCCGGTCGATCACCATCGCGGTTTCCGCTTCGACCGCCAGAAACTGTTCGGCCCGGGCCTTCGACGACTGCGGCTGGGCGCTGATCAGATCTTCGGCGCAAAACAGTTCGTTGCCATCCACATCAAGCAGGCGCATGGTTTCTTCGCCGGTCTGCGCGTTTTCACCATAGACGATCAGCACTTCGCCGTCAAAATACGTAAACTCCTGTTCCGGATCGACGACATAGACCGGTTTGAGCGTATCCGCGCTGATGATTTCAGTCCGGTTTTTCTGATAGGTAATAAAATACGGACCATGCAGCCCCTTATAAACCATATTGATGCGCGGCGCGCTGAACAGCGGATTCAGGTTGACGTCCAGCAGCGTATCGGTCCGGCGCGCCTCATTGTCCAGAAAGCTGACCGAGCTGGCGACAATCCGTCCCAACGCCGCTTCCGGATCATAATACGTTTCTGCGGCCGGAAATCCCGATACCGCCCGGCCTTCACGATCGACGACGCCCAACAGCCGGCGGTCTTTGTCCAGCGCGATCAGATGTTCCTCGTCAATCGCTTTCAGCTGAAAGATCGCCTCCTGCACCACCGTCTGCGTCACGCCGTCCACCAGCGCAGTCCGGTAGGTTTCCGGAAGATCCATCATCGAATCAAATTCGTCGGCGTAGTCGCGCCGAATGACCAGACGGCCGGCGCCGCCCTCGTAAATCACATCATCCCAATCAGCCAGACACTCATCCTCCAGCGAGAACAACGCCGACTGGTTGGTATAAACAGGCTGCCCATATTCGTCCGTTTCCCCGTCCAGATACCGCCTCGTTTTTACTTTGTATTGCGGCTGGCGTGTCAGCTGATCGTAAATCAATGCTGATTGGGACTGCGCGCCGACCGTTTCGCCATCGCGGTTCACCAGCCAGATCCGCCCCGGCGTCAGTTCAATCGGATACACGCGCGCCTGTTCCGTTAAGCTTAAATTCTCTTCTTCCGGCCGCTTCAAAACTTCCTCACCCGGTTTATTTTCCTCATTCTGCATCGCTTTCCTCATCGCCGGAGCGCAGCCGCCTAAAAGCAGAAGTCCGGTTATGAGAAAGCAGTACAGTCGTTTCCAAGGTTGCGCCATAGCCATCCCTACCTTCTAATTGAACGTTTTCCGATCTGCCCCGCGGCTTTTCCGTAAAACGGATTGATCGTCATAAATTCCTGAACATATCACATCTTCGCTGCGCAGCTTGCAAGCCGACGTTTTATTCCAAACCGGTCTTCCGGTTTCACCTTTATTTTACCATTATCCGAACAACCCGACTCTTACACTTTTATTACGGTCATTTTAGCAGGAATATCCAACTTCTGTACAATCCAGAATCTTCCGGTTTCAAAGACTACCGCCGGTCTGTCATCCATAAAAAAACGGCCGATCAAAAGAATCAGCCGCGTGAACCGATTTTAAAACAGCCTGTCTCAGGCAGCGGCAGGAGTCTGCGCCCACTTCAGGACATAGTTCTGAAAATGCCGGACCGCCGGACTTAAATAATGATGACGCAAATAAATCAAATGGATATACCGGTAATTTTTCGGATGATCCAGCCGCAGGATATTCACCGTCGGCAGCTGCACGGCGGGCGACAGCGACACGATCGCGATTCCCAGATCCATCGCGACCAGTGAAGCGATCATGCTTTCTTCCGTTGCTTCTTCAGCCACCTCCGGTTTTAAGTCTGCTTCCTCAAACAAATCGAGCACAATCTTCCGCATCCCGGTATTGCGGGTATGCAGGATCAGCGGCTGCGCCGCAACCTGCTCTAACGATAAAGATGAAACGCCCTGCCAGCGCGCTGTTTTCGGCGTCAGCACGACCAGCTCCTGACGGAACACCGGATCCGATCCAAACCGTACGGGATCCCGGGGCTCAGAGCCCAAAGCCAGATCCAATGTTCCTTCCTCCAGCTGTTCCAACAAGGTGACCGTCGTTCCTTCATAACAGGCAAAGCGCGTCTGCGAACCGGTCGCCTGACGATAGTCTACCAACAGCTGCGGCATCATCCGCGCCTGTAAAGAAGACACAAACCCGATATCAATCCGCAGATTCAGCTCCGACTGCATCCGCTGTAAAGCAGAGCGCCCTTCCTCCAGACTTTTGAGCGCTTTCTGAACATAGTCCAGATAAAGCTTCCCCTGCCGGGTCAGCACGACGTTGCGGCCTTGTTTCTCAAACAAATCGACGCCTAACTCCTGTTCCAGATTGGCGATCGCTTTGGACAGACTGGGCTGAGCGATATTCAGTTTTTCACTGGCCCGGCTTACATGTTCAAGCTGAGCCAGCGTTTCAAAATAAATCAGCTGATTCAGGTTCATAACGAATTCCTCTTTTTCTTTATTATACTTAAATTTATAGCTTCCAGCTATGAATATTTTCTATTTTATTTCTTTATTCACAAAATTGATATGCTTACAATAAAAAGGCAACTCAGGAGGAAAGAAAAGCAATGAAAAAGAATTGGACAATCAAGACCGGCAAAGCGCTGGCCGCCTGTCTGCTTGCATTCTCGTTAGCGGCGTGTTCCGGAACGCCGAAGAACGAAGAACCGGCATCCGGGCAGTACAAAGCGGGAACCTACACGGCTTCCGCCCAGGGCAATAACGGCCCGGTAGAACTGGAAGTCACCTTCACCGCCGACGCGATCAGCAGCGTCGTCGTCAAAAATCAGCAGGAAACCGAAGCGATCGCATCCGCGCCGCTGACCTCGATTCCGCAGGCGATCGTTGACGGACAGACCTTGGCGGTCGACGTCGTATCCGGCGCCACGCATACCAGCGAAGCGATTTTAGCCGCGGTGGAAGACTGCGTCACGCAGGCTGGAGGCGATGTGGAAGCCTTGAAGACGGCCGGAAACAAAACGGCGGCAGAAAAAGAAGCCAAAACCTTGGATACCGATCTGGTCGTTGTCGGAGGCGGCGCAGCGGGCATGGCTGCGACAATCCGGGCTGAAGAATCAGGCTTAAACGTCGTCTTGGTGGAAAAGATGTCGTTTATGGGCGGCGCGATTTCGATCAGCGGCGGCAATCAGGTCGTGATGGGCAGCGACCTGCAGAAGCAGGCCGGCGTGAGCGACGATTCAGTCGAAAGCATGGTTGAGGATTTCATGGCCAACGGCGCAAACCTGAACGTTGGGGAACTGATCCAGCTGTACGCAGAGAATGTCGGCGCAACGACCGACTGGCTGCATGACAGTGTTAAGCTGAACTTTGATCTGGACGGCGGACTGCACAAGCTGGCGGAATATTCGCACGACCGCGAATTAGCGTATGAAGGCGGCGGCGCGGGAGCCGCGAAAGTGCTGCGGGAAGCCGTCGAAGCCAGCGGCGCGGAAGTTCTGTTGAGTACACGCGCCAGCGAGCTGATCATTGACCAGACCGGCGCAGTTGTCGGGGTCAAAGCGGCGGATGAGAAAACAGAGTATACGATCAACGCCAAAGCCGTGCTGTTAGCGACCGGCGGTTATGGCAATAACAAGGATCTGTTAAATGACGAGATGAAAAGCGCGCTGTATTATGGACCGGCGTCCTCCACGGGCGACGGCATCGTGATGGCCACGGCGGAAAACGTTAACGCGGCAACCCGATTGATGGAATACGGCAAACGTTATCCCAACGGCATCGAAGTCTCCGAAGGCATCGCGAAGTCCACGATCGCCGGCAACATCGCGGCCTTCAGCGAAAGCGCAATTCTGATCAACAAGGAAGGTCAGCGCGTCGTCAATGAAAAAGCGTCGAACCGGACGATTCTGGAAACCGAATTGAAGCAGACGGACGGCATGTTATACCTGTTGATGGACGCCTCCACCTTCGATCTCTTTAAAAGCAAGCTGGCTACCGGCGGAATCTCCGAAGGCGATATCAACGGCTGGCTGGACAATAACGGCAAGACGACGCCAGTCTTCGCGCATGCGGATTCTTTGGCGGAACTGGCCGGAATCGTCGGCATGGACGCCCAAGCGCTGGAAAATACCGTTACGACGTACAACACCTTTGTGCAAAACGGCAAGGATGAAGAATTCGGACGCGCTGCCGAGTATCTGACAAAAGAGATCGGTGAAGGCCCGTATTATTTAGTCGAACAGAAACCGCGCTTTGCGACAACCATGGGCGGTCTGGTTGTGACGACAAATTTGGAAGTAAAGAATACTTCCGACACGGTTATTCCAGGGCTGTACGCCGCGGGTGAAACCGTCGGCGGCGTCATGGGCGACGATTCCCCATCCGGCGCCAACAACGGCTGGGCGCTGACCTCCGGCAAACTGGCCGCGGAAGCGATCGCCGCAGCCTTAAAATAACCAATCAATAACGAAAAGAGCCTCCGTTCGGATCGCTCTTTTCTTTTATATTCAGCCTGACAAGCAATCGAACCCAAGCCGCACTTTTCCCGTGTGAAGAAAGAAGATCACGCCGCGAAAGTTTGCACAGAACGCTTTTTGAGACGAATGACAATCTACAATTTTGCCAAACGCACAAGAAAGCGAATAAAATGAATCCCTTTTTCAAAAATGAGCCATCAATGTTCTTCTTTCCTTCATGATCCTTTCTTTCATCTTTTTCTGAAGCGGTAATCTCCCCTTTTGCGTAATAGAAATAACACAGCTTTTTGCTCGTTCTCTGCCTTCTCTTTCGTTTAATTACTAATCTGGGAAAGCTTAACCACAGCTGCTTATTCCATAATCTTAATTCCCTGAGTCAATCCGCCGCGGGATCCGGAAAGCCGCTACCGAGAATATTCCGCCAGTGAAATCCGCCGGCTCTACGACTGCGCGAACTGGACAGCATTGGGTTTTACAATCCGGGAAGTCGAAATCCTGATGCATACCCTGACGGAAACCAAAATGAGTCGGCTGCTGGAAGAACGGGAACAAGCGCTCCAGCATCAATTAGAGGATACACAGCTGGCCCTAAATAAATTGAGCGGCTATAAGCAAGCCCGCGCGCTTTCTCCATCAATGCTGATGCGATGGGATTGGATTGATGCGCCACTCAGTTATTTCTATTGTTACAGCCATCATGACGAATTGAATGAAGCGATGATTTTCAGTCCGCTCTATCAGCCGGTCATGCAATACCGGAACTTATTTACCTGTGCCGTTCTCGCTCCTGTCGATCTCCTTGAAGCGCAGAGAAGTGATTTCGATTTTGGTTTTATTGTCACAGCGGAGGCGGCAGCCCGGCATGGATTTCAAATTCAGAATCCGATCCGCAGTCTGCCGGGTCAAAAATGTCTTAGAACGATCATTCAAACGGAGGCTGTCATTCAATCCTCAGACCTGCTTCCGGTTCTGACTCAGCTCAAACAGAGGCGGATTCAATTAAAAGGAGATTGGATCTGCCGGGTATTAAGCCTGGACTATGACCAGGGAAAACAAACCCGTAGATATGAACTCTGGATTCCGGCCGAAGTTCAATAAATTTCCAGAAAAGCCTTGACTCTCGAGTTATTCCAGACTTTATGATGAGAGACAAGGAGGAGAATAATCATGGAAATTATGTCTCGAAGAACTTTTCTTAAAAGCGCGGCCGCCGGCGCCTGCGGCGTTGCGACAATGAGTATCCTGCCCGGCTGTGCGGCACAGGAAATCGGCTCGGCCGCGGATATCACGCCGCGCCGGATTTTGATTCTGATCGGCGCGTCGCCGGAAGGAAACACGGTGAAGCTGGCCGACAGTTTTGCCGAGGGCGCCGCTTCGCAAGGTCACGAAGTCACTTCGATTTTTCTTGGCAGCCGGGATATCCGCTGTTGTCTGGGGTGTGATCAATGCCGGTATGGCAAAGGCTGCGTGCAGCAGGATGACATGACAGAAATTTATGAAGCGATCAAAAACACCGATCTTGTCGTCTTCGCTTCAGCGCTGCGTTACTGGACGTTGACCGGTGTCATCAAAAATGTTCTGGAACGGTTGTACGCGACCTGCAGCGAAGATCCGAATCCGCCTTCGGCCGGTATGAAAAATACCCGGATCTGGACTGTGCTTTACTGATGAGCGCGGCGGATGACAACTGGTGGACCTTCGAGCAGGCGTTATCCTATTATCAGCACGTGATTTCAAATTATCTGAGCTGGCATGACAAAGGTCATGTCCTGGCCGGCGGCTGCGGGGGCTGCGGGGGTCCGAAGCACATTGAGGATACCGGCTATCTGGATACCGCTTATACGTTTGGAAAAACGATTTATACCGCACAGGACTAACCGCCGAAATTGCCTACATCGGGTTTGCGTATCTGATAAGGGATTAAACCGCGAAGATCTCATGCTGATCTTCGCCGGACTCACACAAAAACAACGCTGCATAGAATCTCCGAAGTCAGGAATTCCATCAGCGTTGTTTTTTTATGCCAGTCAGCTTTCAGATTGTTCCTATCAGGACACAGTCTGACGCCGCGCTTTCCGCATGCCTTGAAGAATGGTTGAGCGGGCCTGGCGGGCCTGTTCCATCGTCGCCTGCGGAATCCCTTCCAGCGGGTAGGCCAGCCCCAGCTGCTCATACTTGACCTTGCCCATCGTATGATAAGGCAGAACGTCGACCGCTTTGACATTGTGCAGTGTGCCTAAAAACTCACCCAGCGCGAATAACTGCTCAGGCGGGTTCAGGGACGCGTTGACATAGACGTGCCGGATCCAGACCGGAACCTGCTTCGCGTTCAAATACCTGGCGAAGGCCAGAATCCGCTCATTGTCCTGCCCGGTCAGCCAGCGGTGCTGAGCCGGATCGATCTGCTTGATGTCCAACAGCACCAGATCCGTGACCGCAAGCAGGGAATCGAACGCTTCCGGATGGGACGGATCAAATAAAATCCCCGACGTATCCAGACACGTGTGAATTCCAGCCTGCTTCGCCGCCGCAAACAGCTCCCTGACAAATTCCTTCTGTCCCAGCGGTTCCCCGCCGCTCACCGTGATTCCGCCGCCGCGGTAAAACGCTTCGTTGCGTTTGTATGTCCGAAGAATTTCCGCCGCGCTCATCATTTGACCACCCTCGCGCCGCCAGGTATCAGGATTATGACAATACCGGCAGCGCATTGGACAGCCCTGGACAAACACAACCAGCCGGACGCCCGGCCCGTCGACGGTGCCGAAGCTTTCCAGCGAATGAATCCGGCCTTCGCTCATACGCCGTTAAATCTGTTCGTGGAAGGTCCGCGAAATGACTTCGTCCTGCTGCGCCTTCGTCAGCTTGTTGAAGTTGACCGCATAACCGCTGACGCGCACGGTCAGCTGCGGATATTTTTCCGGATGTGCCTGAGCGTCCAGCAGCGTTTCCCGGTTGAAAACGTTGACGTTCAGATGATGTCCGCCCTTTTCGGCATAACCGTCCAAAAGCGATACCAGGTTGTCGATCTGTTGATCCATCGTACTCATATTCGTTTCCTCCTTTATTCTTCGTTCCGGTCCAGCCCCTCCATTAACGTCGGGGTCTTGCACGCGAGATTCTGTTTTTCACAATCCAGACAGCCCAGCGTTTCCACTTCTTTGACCAGGCTTTCTTCATTTTTGTCGATCTTCTCCAGCTGAACCGTCGATCCCTCGACGCTGACGTTGACATGGCCCACGCCGGCGGCGAAGGACTGGTCCAGCTGCGCGATCAAATCGTCGATCAGCTGTTCCTGCTTCATCGTTTATTCGTTGCTTTCAATTTCATCCAGCTCCAGCTCGACTTCCAGATCGCCGCTGGTGACGATCTCCTTACCCAGCGCGTTGGGAATGATCGAGAAGGTGTTGGAGATACCGTCCTGCGCATCCGCAAACGGCAGCTTGGAAACCGAAGCCAGTGAAGCGACGGCGCCATGGCTGTCGCGCTTGTGCATCGGATTGGCGCCCGGCGCAAACGGCTCGCCCTTCTTACGGCCATCCGGGGTGGAACCGGTGTTCTTGCCATAGACGACGTTGGAGGTGATCGTTAAGATCGAGGTCGTCGGGATGCCGCCGCGGTAGGTGTGGTTGCCCTTGATGTAAGTCATGAAGGTGTGGACGATCTCGCTGGCAACCGCGTCGACGCGGTCGTCGTCGTTGCCGTATTTCGGGAAGTCGCCCTCGACTTCATAATCGACGACGATGCCGCGTTCATCCCGGATCGCCTTGACCTTGGCATATTTGATCGCGGAGAGTGAATCGGCAACGACGGACAGACCCGCGATGCCGGTGGCAAACCAGCGCTTGACGTCCTTGTCATGCAGCGCCATCTGCAGCTTTTCGTAACAATATTTATCGTGCATATAATGGATGATGTTCAGCGCGTTAACATAGACCTGCGCCAGCCACTTCATCATCTGCTTGTATTTGTGCATAACTTCGTCGTAATCCAGATATTCCGAAGTGATCGGCCGGTATTCCGGTCCGACCTGCTTGCCGGAAATTTCATCGACGCCGCCGTTGATCGCGTACAACAGGCACTTCGCCAGATTCGCGCGGGCGCCGAAGAACTGCATTTCCTTGCCGATGCGCATCGAGGAGACGCAGCAGGCGATCGTGTAATCGTCGCCATGGGTAACGCGCATCAGATCGTCGTTTTCATACTGGATGGACGAGGACTCGATCGAGGTCTTGGCACAGAATCGCTTGAAGTTCTGCGGCAGCCGCGTCGACCACAGCACCGTCAGGTTCGGTTCCGGCGCGGTGCCCAGATTCTTTAAGGTATGGAGGTAACGGAAGGAAGACTTGGTGACCAGATGCCGGCCGTCGATGCCGACGCCGCCGATCGATTCCGTGACCCAGGTCGGATCGCCGGAGAACAGTTCGTTGTATTCCGGGGTACGGGCAAACTTGACCAGCCGCAGCTTCATGATGAAATGATCAATGAATTCCTGGATTTCTTCCTCGGTGTAAACGCCGTTGTCCAGGTCGCGCTGAGCGTAGATATCAATGAAGGTCGAGGTCCGGCCCAGCGACATCGCCGCGCCGTTTTGTTCCTTAACGGCCGCCAGATAGCCGAAATACAGCCACTGGATCGCTTCCCTGGTATCCTTGGCCGGCCGGGAAATATCATAGCCGTAGATTTCACCGAGTTTTTTCAGCTCCTGTAACGCGCGGATCTGTTCCGACAGTTCCTCCCGTTCACGGATGACGTTGGAATACATGATGACGCGCGTCGAATCCTTCTGATGCTGCTTGTCTTCAATCAGACGATCAACGCCATACAGCGCAATCCGGCGATAGTCGCCGACAATCCGGCCGCGGCCGTAAGCATCCGGCAGACCGGTGATAACATGGCTGGAACGGCAGGCCCGCATCTCCGGGGTATAGGCGTCGAACACGCCCGCATTGTGAGTTTTGCGGTGGACGGTGAAGAAATCGACAATCTCCGGGTCGACTTCATAGCCGTTGTCCGAGCAGGCTTTCTGCGCCATGCGGATGCCGCCGTAAGGCTGCAGGGAACGCTTGAACGGTTTGTCGGTCTGAAAGCCGACGATCTTTTCCAGATCCTTGTTCAGATAACCCGGGCCGTGGGAAGTAATCGTCGAGATGATCTTGGTATCCATATCCAGGACGCCGCCGGCTTCGCGCTCCTGGCGGCTCAGCTCCATGACCTGATCCCACAGTTTCAGCGTGGCTTCCGTCGGCCCCGCCAGAAACGAATCGTCGCCGTCATACGGGGTGTAGTTCTTCTGGATGAAGTCGCGGACGTTGATCTCGCGGGACCAGACGCCTTCAACAAATCCCTTGTAGCAGTCTTCCATAGTATCCTCCTATAACTGTTTGTAAGATTTCCTGTCGCAGGGGACAAGACCGTTTTATTTTACCGTGTTTGAGAATAAAAAAACAGAGGTCGGAAACATCATTTTCCATTGTAATCGGTTACAAGTTTAAAAAATATGTTAGGTTATTCTAACAATGGTAGAATAGCCAATTTATCCTGCATTGTCAAGCAAGACTCTCTGCGGATCGAGTCCTTTTTTATTCTTTCCCATGGCGATGCTCCCCTGCCTGCACAGGCCGCTTCCGTCCACTTGCTTCCCATGGCAACCCGAACCCGCTTTTCTTCTGTTCTGAGCTTCTTCCCGTTTTTTTATCTTTTAAACCGCAAACAGGCGCCAAAACTTTCTATACGCTTCAGCGAACAGGCAACAAGGAAAAGACGTCCGCTAAGACACCCAGAATTAGTCACGACGCTGCAAAGTGAAGGGGAAGTGTGAATCCAGGGCGAAATGACAAAACCCTGATTTTCCCTTCGATTCTGATGCAGCATCACATTTTTACCCTTATGCCGCTTGAAAACAAGACGATCATACCTTTGCCCTCAGTTTAGAAATTGATCAATATAGATCGGCTCTTCGCCGCAGGTTTAACCCACATGCCTTGAATCCGGCCCGGCGGTTATGCTATGATGAAACGCATAAAGGAAGACGACAGAATGACGAAAATAACGATGAAGGAAATCGCCGAGTTTGCGGGCGTAGGCAAAAGCACAGTATCCCGCTACTTTAACGGCGGTTATGTCAAAGAAGAAACGCGGCTGCGGATTGAAGCGGTCTGCCGGGAATATCACTATCAGCCCAATTCCGTAGCGAAGACGCTGAAAGCCCGGCATTCCTATCAGATCGGGGTGATCACGCCCTCGATTGATTCCCGCACCAGTGCGCGGGTGCTGACGGCATTGGACGAGCAGCTGCGCTTATCGGGTTATACGCCGCTGCTGATCAACACAAATCACAATGAAATCCGCGAGCTGTCGAGTCTGGAAAGCTTCAGCCGGATGAACGTCGAGGGAATTATTTTGTTAGCCACGCAGATCACGCCGGAACATGAACGGATCATCCATAAGCTGCGCCTGCCGGTGATCGTGCTGGCGCAGGAAATGGCGGACGTCGTCACGATCACACTGAACGATTACGAAGCCGGCCGCGAGGTTGGACTGCGGATCGGACAGACTCATCATCAAGCGGTCTGCCTGCTGGGCGTCAGCGAAACGGATAAGGCCGTCGGGATCACGCGCAAGCAGGGAATTCTGGACGGCTTACAGGAAACCGGACTTTCCCGGATTGATTTTCTGGAAACCGATTTCAGTTTTGCGACCTCCCGTCAGGTTGTGCGGGAATACCTCAAAACGCACCGCCCGGACTGTCTGATCTGCGCAACGGACAATCTGGCGCTGGCCGCATTTAAGGAACTGCACAGCGCAGGGCTGCGGATTCCGCAGGATGTATCGTTAGTCGGTTTTGGCGGCTACGATGTCTCTGAAGTCCTGACTCCGGCGTTAACCACGGTGCGTTTCGACTATGAGCTGGAAGGCCGCACCGCCGCCGAGCTGATTCTCGAACTGATCGCGGGCAATCCGGTGGAATCCGTTAAGATCGGGTATACTTTAATCGAAGGCGAAAGCGTTATCGACCGATAGCGCTTTTTTGTTTTCCCCTGTCGCTATGAAGGGCACAGCCCGCTTTTTTTCACCGTCCTTCAGATCATGATAAAAAAATCAACGCCGAAAATGGGAGAAAAGCCAAGTTGAAAGAAAGGGAAAACGATAAAAATAAACGATTATTAAAAAATATGGTACCGTTCCCATATTTCCTGTTGACATTTCCGAATGACAGGTCTATATTAATTATGGGAACGGTACCACAAGGAGGAAGAAACTATGAATTATCCATCCATCGCCGCTCAGATCGTCGCCGCCGTCGGCGGCCGGGAAAACCTGAGCAACGTCATGCACTGCGCGACCCGGCTGCGTTTAACCTGCCTGGACGAATCCAAAATCGACGCCGACACGATCGCCGAAATTGAAGGCGTCAAGGGCGTCTTCAACGCCAAAGGGCAGTTTCAGATCATCTTCGGTTCCGGCACCGTCAATCAGGTCTGTGACGAAGTCCTGAAGCTGACCGGCAGCCAGCCTGTCCAGCCGCAGCCCAAAGCGGAAGCCGGGGGCAGCGTGATCAACCGCTTCATCAAGATGCTCAGCGATATCTTCGTACCGATCATTCCGGCGATTGTCGCCGGCGGCCTGTTGATGGGCATCAACAATATCTTCACCGCCGAAGGCTTATTTGTCAGTGGAAAAACCTTAATCGAGCTGGCTCCGCAGTTCGCTGATCTGGCGGCCATGATCAACCTGTTTTCCAACGCCGCCTTTACTTTTCTGCCGGTGCTGATCGGTTTCAGCGCAACGAAGAAATTCGGCGGCAATCCTTACCTGGGCGCAGTCCTGGGCATGATCATGGTTCATCCGGAACTGATGAACGCGTACAGCTATGGTACCGGCGCGCTCGTTCCGACATGGAATCTGTTTGGTTTGTCGATCGAAGCGGTCGGCTACCAGGGCACGGTGCTGCCGGTTCTGGTGATGTCGTTCTTCCTCGCCAAACTGGAAACCTCGCTGCATAAAATCACACCGAGCTGGCTGGATAATCTGACGACGCCGCTAATTTCAATTCTCGTCTGCGGCTTTGTCACCTTCCTTGCGGTCGGACCAATCATGCGCACCGCCGGCAACCTGTTGGCCTTCGGGATTTCGTGGCTGTATCATTCGCTGGGCTTCATCGGCGGCGGTTTGTTCGGTTTGTTCTACGCTCCGATCGTTTTAACCGGCATGCACCACAGCTTCATCGCGATTGAAACGCAGCTGTTGGCGGAAACCGCAGTCACCGGCGGCAGCTTCATCTTTGTCACCGCCTCCATGAACAACGTTGCGCAGGGTGCGGCCGTGCTGGCTGTTCTGGCAACAACTAAAGATTCCAAGCTGAAAAGTCTGTGTTCGGCTTCCGGAATCAGCGCGCTGCTGGGGATCACCGAACCGGCAATGTTCGGCGTCAACCTGAAGCTGAAAACGCCGTTTTACGCGGCGATCATCGGTTCCGCTGTGGGTTCGGCCTACGTCGCCTTCCACCATGTCTTAGCCGTCGCGCTGGGCGCCGCGGGCCTGCCGGGCTTCATCTCAATCCGTCCGGCCGACTGGCTGCACTTTGCGATCGGGCTGGCGTTAAGCATGGTCACCGCCTTCATCCTGACGCTGGTCTTCACGAAAAAGCAACAGAACCCAACTGGAAATACAAAACCGCAGACAGACAAACGGAACGCGCTTCCCGCGGTGGACAACCAGACGCTCTTAGCACCGGCTGCCGGTATGGTAAAACCGATCGAGCAGTCCACTGATGGGACATTCAGTGAAAAGCTGATGGGCGACGGCTTCGTGGTTTTCCCAACCTGCGGAGAAGTCTGCGCGCCGATCAACGGCACCGTGAAATTCATCTTTCCGACCAAACACGCAATCGGACTGGTCAACGAGGACGGCGTGGAGATGTTGATCCACATGGGCATCAATACCGTCAGCTTAAACGGCGAACCGTTCACGATTCTCGTTCAGGAAGGCCAGAACGTCCGCGCCGGGGAACCGTTGGCAATCATGAATCTGAAACAGATCGAAGACGAGGGCTGTTCGACGGAAATCTGCTGCATCTTCACCGCACCGACACCGTTTCACTGGACCTTTGAGGGCGAAGCAGCGCAAGCCCAGCCAATCATCACCTTAGGAGACAAACAATGACCGATTACCGCTTAACTTATCATCTGTCGCCCCGGCGGGGATGGCTGAACGATCCCAACGGGCTGTGCGTCCATGACGGGAAAATCCAGATCTATTATCAAGCGGATCCTGACAGCCTGACCGGCGGCTGCCGCAAGTGCTGGGGACACTTCACAACGACCGATTTCCGCCATTACACCGACTGCGGTCTGGCGGTCGAACCGGTGGAACGCTTTGAATCGCACGGCGCTTATTCCGGCAGCGCGATTTCGCTGGACGGGCAGCTGCACCTCTTCTACACCGGCAACGTCAAGGAACCGGGTGATCATGATTACATCCGCTCCGGCCGCCAGCACAATACAATCCACGCCGTCAGTCAAGACGGGCTGCGCTTTGATCAGAAACAGGTCGTGCTGACCAATGCCGATTATCCGGATTTCTGCTCGTGCCATGTCCGCGATCCGAAGGTCAATCCAACCGCCGACGGCTATGAAATGGTTCTGGGGGCGCGCACGCTGGACGACGAAGGCTGCGCCCTGCTTTACCGCAGCCGTGATTTACAACGATGGCAGCTGAGTGCCGTGCTGCGTTCCGCCGCGAAGATGGGCTATATGTGGGAATGCCCGGATCTGCTTCATTTTGATCAAGCCGATGTGCTGCTCTGCTGCCCGCAGGGATTAGAGCGCCAGGGTTACCGCTATGAAAACGTCTACGACAACGGCTATTTCATCCTCCATGGCGATGAAGCACGAACATACCGCACACTCGATCATGGCTTTGATTTCTACGCGCCGCAGACGTTTCTGGATCCTCGCGGCCGGCGGATTCTGATCGGCTGGATGGGCTTGCCGGACACGGACTATACGATACCGACAAAAACCTGGATGCATGCGCTGACCTTACCGCGCGAGCTGCGCTTTGAAGACGGCCGGCTGAAGCAGCGGGTCATTGAAGAACTGCAGCCCGGGCCAGCATTGACAGAAGCCCTCAGGCAGACGAAAGCACCGGAAACCTTCGTTTTAAAAGCTTGTCCACACGGGGCGCTGACCTTAACGATCGACGGCCTGAAACTTGTTTATGAAAACGGCTTACTGACGCTGGATTGTTCGCAATGCGGCTGCGGCCGGACTCAGCGGCATGTCGAGCTGGACAAACTGGACAGTCTGGAATTGTATCTGGACGTCTCCAGTGTTGAAATTTTCATCAATGACGGCGATGTCAGCCTGACCTCGCGCTGTTTCTTTGACGGTTCCGTCCGCAATGTCACCGCCAGCTGTGACTTCACGCTGTATCAGGCGCCGCGAATTGAAATAGAAAGCAGGGATTCCGAATGAAAAAACTGATTGCGATCGGCGAAGCGCTGATCGACTTCATCCCCGCCCAGACCGGCCGGCTTCAGGACGTGGCGTCGTTTGAGCCGCATGTCGGCGGAGCGCCGTGCAACGTCTGCGGCGCGTTTGCCCGCCTGGGCGGAACCAGTGCGATGATCACGCAGCTGGGTCAGGACGGCTTCGGCGATAAAATCATCAGCGAATTAAAAACTTATGGCGTCGATACGACGATGATCGAGCGGACATCCGCGGCCAACACCTCGCTGGCCTTCGTCGCTCTGCAAGCGGATGGCAACCGGGAATTCAGCTTCTACCGCAAACCTAGCGCAGACATGTTGATGCGGCCGGACCAGCTCCGGAAAGAAGGCTTCCAGAATTGCGGCTTCCTGCATTTCTGCAGCGTCAGCCTGGGCGATTTTCCAATGCGTCAGGCTCACAGGCAGGCCATCGCGATGGCTCGCGAACAGGGCGCGCTGATCAGCTTCGATCCGAACATCCGCCTGCCCTTGTGGCCCGATGCCCAAGCCTGCCGGAAAGCGGTGCGGGAATTTCTGCCGCAGGCGGAGATCATCAAGATATCCGACGAAGAACTGGAATTCATCACCGGAACGACGGATCTGCGAAAAGCGAAGGCGTTCCTGTTTACCGAGCGGACGCAGCTGGTGCTGTATACCTGCGGCAGCCGGGGCGCTTATGCCCTGACACGCGGCGCGGAAATTTACGAACCTTCCTTATCCGTAAAAGCGCTGGATACGACCGGGGCGGGGGATGGCTTTATCGGCTCCTTCCTCTATCAATGCGCCCGCGATCAGGTCAGCGATCTGACTGCCTGTTCCCCAGAACAGCTGCGCTGCTACCTCCGGGCCAGCGCCGCTTTCTGCGCCGCCAGCATCCAGCAGAAAGGCGCAATTTCCTCCTATCCGACCACGCTGACAGAATAATTTCCAATTTTCCTGCTCATCCTCTCACTGCTTCCCTCCTTAAAGTCAGTCACGGCCAATAATCCCCTCCCTTTTACCTGGATCCTGCCTGAAGTGCAGGATCTTTTTTAATTCATCAATTTCACCTGATCCTTGCGTTTCCGCTTCGCCTGGACAAACCGTTGATAAAGAGTCATCACAAATTCTGGAAACGATGGTCCCGCGGTTTAAGCTTTTAAACCAGAAATTTATGTTCCTGCTTCAGAATAGTTCGTTCATCCGCTAACAAGTTGTTTTTATTTTTCAAATATGATAAAAGTTAAACAAAGGGAGGATTTAAGAAATGAAAAAACTGCTCGCGATCCTGGCTGCCTGCGCCATGGCCATGGGCCTGACAGCCTGCGCTTCAACGCCGAAGGAGGATACGCCAACGCCGACGCCAGAGGAATCTACCGCTCCTGTGGTCGAAAGCTTTTCCGCCGAATATGAAATGGTCGGCACCACCTCGGCCGGCAAGCCGAAAAACGACACGTTTATCTTTGAAGGCAAAACGACCGACGGCATCATCACCGAACTGAACTTCGATATCATCCGCAACAAGGGACTGGAAGGAGAATACTCCAAGAAAGACATCATGGGCTATCAGATGAACGTCTCCGACGCCGCTGTGACTAAAACCGGCGATGGCTTTGAGCTGACAAATCTGGGCATGAACGGCTATGAAACGAAATTCGGACAGTACATGATCACCGCCGTCTGCAAGGATCTGACCGACGCTTCGACGTTTAAGGATCTGACGATCACCAACTACACCGGCGAACAGCTGAACATGGAAGATTCGCTGATGATTTATCAATATCTGGCCAACGAAGCCAAGCTTCAGCTGACGGAGGATACGCCGCTGAAGGATCTGCTTGCGCTTTTTGATCTCTATAAAGACGGCGCGTTTGTGGAAGGCACAAAGCGTGTTTCCTTCGCCGGCTTCCATGGCGGACGCAGCTATGGCGAACAGATCGACGCGATCGCGGATTACATCTTGGCTAACAACATGACGCTTCAAGACGTCTATGAAATGTTCAAAACGGTAAACCAGCAGAGCGAGCCGATCGAGGAACGTGATACGATCACCGGCGCGACCATCGCGTTTGTCGGCGATTTCCAGCGGATGGTCTACATGGCGATCCATGGCGAATTATTTGAAGGCGTCACCAATCACAGCACCGCGGAGGGTGTCACTACGGTGGAAGTCGTGACGCAGGGCTATGCCGGAGAAATTGAAACGCATGTCAGCTTCGATGACAGCACGAAAAAAATCACGGCGATCACAGTCCGTGACGATCAGGAAACCGATACGGTCGGCGGCCTGTTAACTGCGGAAGGTTCAGAATTCATTCAGAAGCTGATCGACAATCAGGAAGCGCCGGATTCCGTCGATGCGGTTGCCGGGGCGACAAAAACATCCAACGGACTGGTAAAAGCGGTTCAGTTCGCTATCGAATATTACAACAGTTTATAGGCTGAAAATAAAGAAAGAGACTGTAACGTGAAAGGTAAAAACCGAAACGTTCCAGTCTTTTTTCTTCTTTATGCTATTCCCATCCGGAAATTCTCACCGATTCACCAGGCACAGACAAATAGCACAGATCCCCTGACAGGCGTGGCCGGTCAAAGGTCCGCGATCCGATCGCTGATCGTGGAGTCATCTTCAATAATGCCTATTGTTTTTATCGTCAAGGCGCATTTTCTCAATCGCTTTCAACCTGAATCAGAAAATCGGCCAGCGCCTGCGCCAGAAGCGATGGATCCTCATACGCCATGTTGTGACCGACGCCGGACAAAATGCGCACGCTGATGCCATGATGAGCCAGTTCCTCGACATCCGGATCCGGCAGCGATTTCTCCCCGAACAAAAACGTCTTCGGACAATCCAGATCATAGAGACGCTGCCGCCATGACGGCTTTCCGCCCCGCACCGCATCCACGGAAAGCCGGTGCATCGCTTCCGGCAGCCAGGTCCGCAGCGTGAGGGCCCAGGTTGGCGGAATTCCATGGGGTTTTCCTACCGTGTCGAACAGATGGGGATAGGCTTTTTCCACAAATACAGCTTCGCTGAACTGCGCCGTTTTGTAGCTGGGCTGATCGGATGGACTGGGATCGAGATTCGCTTCGCTGAGAATCAAGCCCCGGACGTGGGCACGGCAGTTTTCTGCGGCGCTTAATGCGATGGGCCCGCCGAGACTGTGACCATACAGAATTACAGAACCGCTGAACCGCTCGCGGATCAGCTCGGTCAGAACCTGCGCATGAGCCGCGACGGTATAGGTAAACTCCCGCGGTTTCTCACTTTCGCCCGCGCCGATTAAATCGATCAGGACGCAATGTTTTCCCCGCAAGGCCGGTGCGGAAGCCACCTGGGAATAATCCAGGCCGCCGGTACACCCAATTCCGTGAATCAGAATCAGCGCCGGGCCGGTTCCCGGCCTTTCCTCATAACGCAAAAACGCCTGCGCTGAAGGACTGAAAAACTCCTGAAGCATCGTTTCTTCCCCTCTTTCTATCGCATGGATGACGCTGATCTTTCACGATCAGCCCGTGTCAACGAACAATCCGATGACTCACTCGGGTCTGATATTGCTTTCACATCGGTCGGTCTGAGCGGCAGCGTAAACTTAAAATGCCGGCACGTCATTCCCTGCTTTTTATAAAAGGCATGACTGGAAGTCCGGCGTTGATTGCACGCGCATTCCAGCTGCGGACAGCCTGCCTGCGCCGCGATTTCTTTCGCCTTCCCGAATAACAACTTTCCCAGGCCCTGACCGCGGGCTTGTTCGTCGACGACCAGCTCCTGAATCTCCGCGATCGGCGCTATGTGATGAAGCAGCTTCTGCACGTGCACGCTCACAAAGCCGCGAATTTTTCCTTCTGACAGCGCGGTCAGATACACAATCTGCGGGTTATTCAAATTTTCCAGATAAACACCGTTAAAAACTTCCCGATCCATCGGCGCTTCCTCCAGCTGTTCGATCAGCCGGGCAACGGCTTCCCGATCTTCCGCTTCTGCCTTACGAATTTCAATCATGAACATATCCCTCCTGTCCGCAAATTTCCAGTTTTATTCATTATACCATGATTAGGGCATGACACCGCCTTTTGCCGCTTGTTCCCTGAGGCTTGAAATGCTATACTCAATGATTATAAGGGGGATTGTTCTAATGAAATACAAATGTGTCGTCGTCGATCTCGACCAGACGCTGCTTCACGAAGATAAATCATTGTCTCAAAAAACCATAGACGCCTTCGCTAAACTGCCGCCGGAAACGGAAATTGTCGTGGCGACCGGCCGGGCGATCATACGGACTCAGCGCTATGCCGATCTGATTCACGCCCGTTCGATGATCTGCACCAATGGTTCGATCGTCTATCATCAAGGCGAGGTCATTCACCGCACGGAAATTGACAATCAGAAAGTAATCGATCTGATTCAAGTTGTCCGGAAAATCGAGCCGGTGCATATTACGCTGTTCTATCCGACGCAAGGGTATACGACCAACGAGTATTACATCAACAAAGGCGAATCGCTGCGGCTGGATCTTGATCATTTTGAAACGCATGAGATCCAGAAAATCTTCATCGTAACGTCCAATCACGCGGCAGTTGAGGCGATTGACTTTTCCAGTTATGGCATGAAAGCCGTTCCGTTAACCGAAAATCCGGACATCTTTGTCATTACGGCAGATCAGGTCAATAAAGGCAGTGCGCTGCGGGCGCTATGTGATCATCTGGGGCTGGATTTAAGCGAGGTTGTCGCTTTTGGGGATGATTACAACGATCTGGAAATGCTTCAAGAAGCGGGCTGCGGCGTCGCGATGGCCAATGCCGTTGGGGAAATCTCAGCGTCTGCCGATCAGCACACACTGAGCAATGAAGATGACGGCGTTGCCTGGTGGTTAGAAAAACACCTCGCCGATTTTCAATAACGAATACCGCCGGGATTTTCGTTAACTCTTAACGGCCCAACCAAATCTCATTCGATCAAAACAGCCGCGGCCGGATTTCTCCAGACCGCGGCTGTTTGTATTCTCAGACGCGCTGCGTCTTTATTTTGCCTGAAGCTCTTTGCGCATGGCTGAATAGCCAATCCACACCGTCCACACATAAGCGCAGGTCTTCGGAATCATCAACATTCCAATTAACGGAAGGGTATCCGCCCACAGCACAACCGGAATATAAAAGCCGAAACTGAGAATGATCGTCAGGCTCATGAAGCGAAACGCCGCGTCGTGATGCTCCTTTGTGCTTTGATAAAACAACACGATGATCAACAATCCCAGTAAAGCGAATGGGATGTTGCGGTAAATTCCCCAGGATAGCGGAGCGTTGGCGCTGGTCCAGCCATTCTGCGGGAACAGACACAGCGCGATCCGCAGCGCCGCCAACAGATAGACAATCCTGGTCAGTCCCTGCTTTCCCCTCACCTGATACCGCTGACGCCAGACATAATACAATAAAACATAGAAAATCGTCATCGTGATGGACGTGATGAATTTTCCAATTCCCAACGCGAACGTATAATTTTCCAATCCCGTCGTACACAACGCAAGCGCCCGGGGCACAAGATGGAATGCATCCCCTGCGCCTAAGGTCACCGCCATGATGCCGAACAAAACATACTGACGATGCCCGCGCCCGGCGCGGATCATGATCAGTCCGAGCGTGATCACCGTACAAAGATAAACGATGTCGAATACAGTTTCAACAATAGCCTGCATAACTTTCCCTCCTTTTATGAACATTGTTCATTATAGTCGTCAAGATCGCTTCTGTCAACACTTTTACGGCTTTTTCATCCCTTTCTTTTTTTGTTCATTTTGAGCGTCAGCGTTGACTTTCAGGCTTCTTCTTCCTATAATGAACATAGTTCATATCATGAAAGGAGGATTTCTTTGCCTAAACTCTTGCCGAATTTAAGGCAGACTTTAATCGAAAAAGCAATCGAGCTGTCGCGCACCGGCGGCTTAAGCGGATTAAAGCTGCGTGATTTAGCCCGCGAATGCAATATCGCGTTAGGCACATTGTATAACTATTATCCGACGAAAGACAGTCTGGTTCTGGACGTGGTCCAGCAGTTCTGGCAAAATTGTTTTCACCAGAAGACGTTTCCCGAGGGCGACGTTTTAGTCAAGCTGGACTGGCTTTATTCCACAATGAAGGAAAGTGTCGACGAATTCTCGGCAGAATTTCTGCATGCCGCCTCCGGGTTATCTCCTGCGGCTTTAGAAGAAGCCAAGAGCCGGGAACTGCACGCCCAGAAACATCTGACCCATCAGTTGGCCTTAGCGCTCAAGAACAGCTTTCCTGATGAAACTGACGATCAGCTCAACGAGCGGGCAGCTTTCCTGTTTTACAGCCTGCTGGGTTGTCTGGAAAACCGCGGTTACTGCTATGCTTCGCTGCGGGACTGGCTAAAAGTCGTCCTGGCGTCAGCTGAACAAACTCAAAACCAATAAAAAAGAAAGGAAATTCATTGAATGAAAAAACTGATCAATACCGCTTTTATCTATGCCCTGGCCGCCATGGCCGCCGGCGTCTTCTACCGCGAAGTTACGCGGATGCTCAATTATACAGGCCGGACTTATCTGTCGCTGGCTCATGGCCATCTGTTTCTGTTAGGCGTCTTATTTTTCCTGATCGTCGCGCTGTTAAGCAAGTTCATTGATTTCACCGAAACTGCTTCTTTCCGCAAGGCATTCATCGTTTATAACGTCGGCCTGATCTGGACTGTCGCCTTGTTCTTAGTTCACGGTTGGATGGAAGTGCAGGGAATGGCAGTCGGCGCCATGATCGCCGGGATCGCCGGTTTAGGCCATATTTTATGGGGCGTCGGGTTAGTCTGGATCCTGAATCTGATCCGTTCCCGCGCTTAATTGACACTTAAGAAGCGCTGCTCTTTCGCTTTGGCGGTGATCTTCGGCTATTCAGCTTCTCGTTCAGATTCTCCCGGAATTGAAAACAAAGCCTGATCCCGCCGGTGCGCAAAAGAGCGCACAAATTAATAAAGAACTTGACTGGAAAGTAGTCAAGTTCTTTTACTTTGGATTAGACAGCGCAATTCACCCGGAATTACATTACCAGCCGGATTTTTCCCGATTCAGCGGTTCATTCTTGTCTTTATGCCTGATTCAGGATTTCCGTCAGCGTCGTATACAGCTGGCTGACGTCGATCGGCTTGGCAATGTGGGCGTTCATTCCCGCTTCCTTGGCCCGCGCGATATCCTCAACAAACGCATTCGCTGTCATAGCCAGAATCGGCAGCGTTTTAGCGTTGGGATGATTCGAATTCCGGATAGCCTGAGTCGCTTCATAGCCATTCATAACCGGCATCTGGATATCCATCAGGACCAGATCAAAGTAATCCGCCTCAGAATTTAATATCTGATCCACCGCATCCTGACCATTGAGGGCATGTTCCACCTGCATATCTGCCATTCTTAAAATCTCCGTCGCAATTTCCATATTCAATTCGTTATCTTCAACCAATAAGACCCGCCGGCCGGAAAGATCATGCGGCGTAACTGTCTTGGGTAAGTCCAGAGCCGGTGCGGACTCGAAATTCGGACGGCGCGTTACCGCCATCAGTGTATTATAAATCGTTGAGGCAAACATCGGCTTGGAAATGAACGCGTTCGCTCCCGCTTCCCGGGCCGCCTGTTCGATCGGACTCCAATCATAAGCTGAAATGATGATAATCAACGTATCCGCCCCGACAAGCTTGCGAATCTGGCGTGTCGTTTCAATGCCGTCCATATCCGGCATCTGCCAGTCGATGAAGCAGACGTCAAATTCGTCGTCCGTTCCATGCGCATCCGCAATGACCTGCACCGCGGCTTCGCCCGTCAGAACCCACTTTGCCTGAATTCCCATTTTTTCCAACAGGATCGACGTATGGATACAGGTGTCCTGATCATCGTCGACAACCAGAACGCCCAGCGTTTCCAGCTTCTGCGTCTCAGAAACGTGCGCCGAAGCTTCCATCCGATCAAACGCCAGCTCGACGATAAACGTCGTCCCTTCGTTTTCTTTACTGAAGACCTGAATGGTTCCGCCTAAAAGCGATACCAGATTCTTCGTGATCGACATTCCCAATCCCGTTCCGCCAAACCGCTGCGAAATTGATCCATCCGCCTGTTCAAACGGCATATAGAGCTTCTGTAAAAATTTCTCGTTCATGCCGATCCCCGTATCGCTGACGGTAAAGCGCAGGCGCACCTGATTGTTGCGGAAACCGATCTGCCGGACTTCCAGGCGAATCTTTCCATTTTCCGGCGTGAACTTGACGGCGTTGGACAACAGATTCAATAAAATCTGATTCACACGCATTGCGTCGCCGATAATGACTTCTTCAGTGAAATCAACGACCGTCGCTTCAAAATTCTGATTGCGGGAACGAGCCTGAGAATCAATGATCGCGGTTATGGACTGAATCAGCTGACGGAATTCAAACGGTTCGCGGCTGATCGTCAGCTTGCCTTCTTCAATTTTTGACATATCCAGCACGTCGTTGATCAGCGAAAGGAGGTGTTTGGAAGAGAACCCGATCTTTGTCAGACAATCCTCTACCCGCCGCTGATCCTGAATGTTCGCCGCGGCGATCGTCGCCATCCCGATAATCGCATTCATCGGCGTGCGAATTTCATGGCTCATCCGCGATAAAAAGTCTTTTTTCGCATCGTTGGCTTTCTGCGCCAGAGCCAGAGCGTCGCGCAGATTCTGCTGCGCCAGAAGCGCCTCAGTCTGATCGCTGATGCTGATAATATACCGTACAACCTGATCGTCAACTAAAATTGGATAAACTTTTAATAACAGCCAGCTCTCCCGTTGTCCATGGACTTCCAGCTTGAGGTTCAGCTCAGCCTGGCTGCGGAGAACGCCGGAATGAAATAATTGATAGAGTGCGGCGCTGTCCGTTTCCGAAAGCCGCGACATAAAATTATCATAGTCTTCCAACTGTTCCTCATCCAATCCCAGAATCCGCGTGCAGTTGGGACTGATATATTCCATCAGCTTGTCCTTTAAACTATAAATAAAGAAGACGTCATCGACGTTCGTGGACAGTAAATCGAACATTTTTTCCCGATCGGCGACGTCATGAACGCGGCGGCGTTCGAGATTGCGCGTCGTTTTGATACTTAATACAATAATGAAAAGGGAAAGCAGGATCGCGGTGATGATCGCCAGCGAACTTGTTCTTTTCATCTCTTTTTCAAGCGATAAAATTTTCTGATTGGCAAACGTGATAATCGTTGTCAGCGTGTCGCTGACTTCATCGTAAATCGGATAGATATTCTCATTCAAATAATCGTTAATTTCAACGTTCGTAAGGTTGGGAACCTGTTGAAGCAAGACCGCCTGCGCCTCGATCAGCGCGTTCATTTTTTCCTGCAGGCGTTCGGTATCCGCCGCTGGCCCCAAATAATTTTCGGCAATCCGATCCAGCGACTGCTGCTGCATCGTATACCGGCTGTTCAGCAGGTCTTCTGTTTCTTCAATGGAATGGAAGCTGTCCGTCAGGAAAATACTGATGAACTGTTTCATGTCCAAAAGCCGCGAACGCATTTCGCGGGAGGAATTGGAAACTGTATATGGATGATCATAAATGCGGGAAGCCGCGGCCTCCATGTTCCGTATGGAATAAATGCAACTCAATGAAAAAATAATCGAAATGACGCAAATAACCAGCGTACTGGCCACAGTTGCTTTACTGGAAGCAAAGTTAGACTTCATCTTTTTTCTCCCTTACTTGTTTGATCAGCACCTGAGGTTCATTTTAGCCTTTTTTCTAAGTGCGATGGCCGAAAATTCTTCAATCCTATTCATTATAAATTAAAATAAGAAAAAAACAATTCCATATTGAAAAAACATCTGTTTTTACGGATATTGTTAGTTTTTAAGTGAATTGAAAAAGTAAACGCAGCCTTAAGACTAAAAGGAATTGCATTTACTTTTGCAAAGACGCGGACTGCATTTACTCGTGCAAATGAGTTATAGTCATCTTGTATCTCCCTGTACAGATAGGAGTCCCCCATTATGAGCCACTTAACTTTGCAAGATCGGATTACGATTCAATCCGAGTTGAATCAGGGTTCTTCTTTCAACACGATTGCTCGTTTGATTTCCAAGAGTCCTACCACGCTCTCCCGCGAGATTCGAAATCATCTGCTGATTCGCGATCGTTCTTCTTACCCTCAGTCTCGCATGATGAACGATTGCCTCCATCGCTTTGAATGCCGGCTAAAATTTGTCTGTCAGCCTCAGTGCCATTTTCAAAAGGGGAATTGTCGTTTTTGTGGTCATTGTTTCCGGGTTTGTCATGATTATGAAAAAGAGTGCTGTCCTTCTCTCTCTCATCCTCCTTATGTTTGTAATGGCTGTCGGCAGCGTCAGCGCTGCTCCCTGGAACAACGTGATTATAAGGCAGCAGAAGCCCACCAGGAATATCGGCAGAGGCTCGTTGAAACCCGTTCTGGATTTAATTTAACCGAAGCTGAATTGGCTTTGATTCAGCGGGAGCTTACTCCGCTTATTAAAGAGAATAAACAATCCGTACATCATGCTTGTCTGGTTAAAGCTGATATTCTCCCTTGTCATGAGAAAACCATTTATAATCTCATTGACGCCAACCTGCTTCCCGGTATCAAAAATTTAGATTTGCCTCGAAAGTGCCGCTTAAAACCTAGAAAATCAGGGCGGAAAGAACATAAGGTCGATAGTCAATGTCGGATTCACCGAACTTATGCAGACTACCTGGACTTCGTTCAAGCTCATCCGGATGTCTCCGTTGTAGAGATGGATACTGTTGAAGGGATTAAAGGCGGTAAGGTGATTCTCACGTTTCTCTTCAAGTCCTGTAATCTTCAATTATACTTCCTGGCCGACCACCATACCTCTCAAGCTACAATTCAACAGATGGATCAACTTTATGAACAACGATTCGGTCCTGAGTTATTCAAGAAAATATTTGAAGTCATCCTGACGGATAATGGCTCCGAATTCTCCAATCCGACGGCGATTGAAAACGATGCCTTCCATCAATCCAGGTCTCGTTTATTCTACTGTGATCCCGCTGCTTCCTATCAAAAAGGGACTTGCGAGAATAACCATGAAATGTTGCGCAGATTCTATCCTAAAGGATCATCTTTCGATCAGTTAACACAAGATGAATTGAACCTCATTTCAAGCCATATCAATTCTTATAAAAGAAAAAGACTGAATGATCACTCGCCTCTTGAGTTATTCAGTCTTCTCTTCGGGAACGAAACGCTCGATAAATTAGGGCTTGTTTCCATCGCTCCTGAAAACGTTTGCCTTTCCCTCCGGGGTTTGTTCAACAAATAAAGAATAGACACAGGGAGATCCATTGACAAGCCAGCCTAAGAACGAATTTAGCACCTGCATTTACTCAACGAAATAAATTGCATTTCGCTAAATATCTTTTCTTGTACCCTTTTTTATCTGGTTTCTACGGATATTTTAACACTTTTCCCTCATTATCTGGCTCTTTTTTTGTTTCCTTTTACTCTGTTTCTCCTTTTGCTCTGCCCCGATACACATTTTCTTCTTTACCTGCATTTACTTTTACTATTGACCTTGTTAGTTTTTATACCATTTAAGCTATAATATTTTACAAATACAATATTTTAGTTCTCTTTCAGTTCGCTGTTGCATTCCATGTAACAAACTTTTTAACATTCAGGAAAGTATTGCGCCGCTTTCGTTTATGCTTCTTCCGCTTTAACTTCTGCTTCCCTCTGGAAGCTGTCAATAAACAGACTGAAGATCAGCTTATCCAGCCTGAAAATCTCATCTCCTTCGCTTTCTATGGAAAAAGGATTCCTTGATTGATTTCTGGATAACTATTTCTCGTTAAGATCAAGTCGCGTCGATTTATCATGCCTGCTTAGCTTTTTCTTTGTTGCGGCGACAAGATTATCCCCAATTACAAAAATGGCGGACCTGGCGTTTTTAATTTTCATGCCAGGGCGACAATTTCATGATATGCCAAAATGGACGGCATGCCGCCTGGCAGAGTTGTTTTTCATGATTTCTTTGAAATTCTCGTTATTCTTTTGCCTGTCCCTGATCGTAAGGGAAGTCAAAATGTTCAAAAACCCGATTGAGCCGCCGAGTTCGGCAACCAACGGCAATGCCCAACAGATCGGTTATGCTTCAGCTGCCAAACAGAATCTGATTATTCCTCATCATCCCGCGGATAATGGCGCAGCGCCGCTTTCATGCTGGAAAGCATCGACGTCAGAAACTGATATTCAGCCGGCGAACAGTCCTTCAATTCCTCCTGAATGTCTTTCATATAAAAGGCAGTCAGCTTCGGTACGCTGTCCATGATCAATTCATCCGGCGTCACGTTCAGCGCCCGGGCAATTTTGATAAACAACTCCAGACTGACCTTGTTTGTTCCAGTTTCAATATGGCTGATCGTCGGAATGGATACGCCGACTTTTTCAGCCAGGACCTCCTGTGTCAGATTTAATCTTATCCTCGCCCGCCGGACCCGCTGCCCCAGCCGCTGATAATCGACACAATCCTTCTTTTCATCGCTCATAACTACCTCGCAAAAATCGTTTTCATGTTCTGATGATATTGTAACCGGATGCGAAAACGATTATAATGAAATAAAAGGCAATATTTGCTTTATACTTAAATTTATTCGATTTAAGTCAATTAATAAAGGAGATAAAATATGTTAGTCACCGCGGCAACCAATGCTGAAGAAGCCTACACGCTGTTAAATGAGATCGTCGGGATCGGCGATTTTACCAGCGCTGATCTCGCTGATTTTCTAAGCCTGATCTCCAAACAGGTCGGCAAAAAAGAACGGTCGATCGAAAATCTGACCAACGATTTAAAATATGGCGGTTACGGCGAGGAGGATCGGCTGGAAATGACGGAACTGTTGTTCCGCGAACAGACCATTCTTGAAAATCTGACGGAAGTCATTGCCGCCACAAAAGAAAAACTGGCCGTCTACGAAGCTTACGAAAAGAAAAAACAGTAACGCTTTTCTCCCGCTTCATCACGCTGACATTTCACCCCTGTCAGTCCGAACTTTTCCAACCGTGCTGCCCGCACTGGTTTTTATTTCTGCCTTGCCGGTTCCAACCTGTACGCTGCTTTTGCTTTCTTCCAATCCGTTCATTTCCATCGTTAAGCTCTGATAAAATGGGTCAAAGCTTTGAGGGTAATGAAATTTTCTGAATTTTTACCTTTTGCTTTCCTTTTATCGCTCCCCGCCGGCCGCCGATTTCATTATACGGGACTGAGAGTGAACCGCAACCTGAAGCTGTTCATTAAATTACCGTTAAAAATCAGCGTCAAAGGTTCATTGAAAATGGCGTTTTAAAAAGGAAAGAGAGCTGAATTTACATGCAAATTCCCGGAACTATCATTCGGATCAATCGGATGGACCAAGCGATAAAACTGACGGCTCTGGCATATCAATGCCACATTTCCGCCAGCTATTTAAGTCAGATTGAAACAGGAAAAGCACAGCCAGATCCGCAGATTCTGCAGCTGCTGGCGAAAGCGCTGGATTTGGATTATACGACAGATCAAGCCTGGCTGATCCCGGCGAAGCAAAAGTTGGAACATTTTGTCCGCAATGCATTGCTTCTGGATTTGGAGGCGGCGCAGAAACAGGCGCCGGCTTTACGCCGAATCCGGAAACGGTATCTCAATTCGCCTCTGGCCCTCGATTATCATCTGGCCTTTTTTGTTTATGCACTCATGACGAAAAACCTGCGCCAGATGATTCAGCAGAAGCACCTGTTAATCAGCGTGCAGGATCGCTTTGATGAGGCGCAAAGCGCCCTGTTTGAGCTTGTCTGCGGGATCAGCGCGCTAAAGCAGGATTTATCGGAAGCAGAAACACATTTCAAGCAATGCCTGAAACGCAATCCAACTTCTCTGATGGGCGCATTGGGGCATTACTACACTTCCCTTCTTTATTCAAAAAAAGGGAAAATCTTGCTTGCCCGCGAACATTGCGACGCGGCTTCCCGCCTGTTTACGCAGGCAAACTGTTATCCGTTTCTTATCTTTTGTCATATTCAAAGCGCGGCGATTCTCTCCCTGCAGGAGTTTGATCGGCCAGCCGCAATATTGACGTCAATTCTGGAAAGCAAAATGTTGAATCTGACGCCCGAAATGCGTTCCGCCATTCTCTGTACGCTTTGCTGGTGCTGTGTTAACCATCGGCACTACGAAAAAGCCGGTGCGTTTCTTTCGCGTTTCGCCGATGTTTCCGATTCGAATGATGAAATGGATTTTCTGCGATGTTTTCTGCATTATAAAACCGGGAATATCGCAAGCATGAAACGTTTGGCGTCGGCGAAGGAATTTCGCTCTCAGCCGTTTCAGGATCTGATGCGAGTCATGAATGCTGTCGGCGATCAGGATCCACATCGGGATAAGCTGTTGATCACCTTGTTAAAACATGGCCGAAGCTGTCTTGATCTGAATCAGAAACGTTTCTATCTGACGCTTTTGATCAATTACTATGACGAAAAGCACAAATATGTGAAAAAAAGTCAGTGCCTGCAGCGGCTTGCCGAGCTTCTGCAGGGATGGGAATAATAAGGAATACTGAATATCCTGCATCGTAGCCGCACTCATTTCAGCATAAGCCTGAGCCGGCGAAAGGTTATCCCAATATCAGCCAAAAGAGCGCATTGATCAATGCGCCCTTTGTTCCGGTTATTCTTTTGTTCTATTCTTGAGTACACTTATTTGAATTTACACGAAATTTGTTTAAACAAATTTCGGGATTTCCGCTTATTGATCCAATACGACGCTGTTGCCTGCCACTCGGCCCGTCGTGATCGCTTCGGAAATTGCGTTGCCGCCCAAACGGTTGCCGCCATGGAAACCGCCGGTCACTTCACCCGCCGCATAGAAGCCCGGAATCTGGTTTCCGCTGGCGTCTAAGACGTGCGCGTCAACGTCAACTTCCACCCCGCCCATCGTGTGATGGACCGCCGGCGTCCGCGGATTGGCGAAGTAAGGCCCGTGATCTTCGATCTTTGCGGTTTCGTTAAAGACTGTACGGCCGGTCAGCTCATCATAGCCCGCGTCGATCGCGGCGTTGTAATCATCGACCGTTTTCCGCAGGGTTGCGGGATCCATCCCGATCTGTTCCGCCAATTCCTCAATCGTATCCGCCTTGTAAACCGCTCCGCGTTCGATCAAATCATCGACATGAATGCCGTAGGTATTGACATAGTTCTCATCTAAACGGCTGTTTTGATAGCTGCTGATAATATACATCATCCCGTTGGTCTGTTCCAACGTTGAAGCGCATAAAACGTCGCGGCGTTCTGACTCGTTAACAAACCGATGCCCTTCCTGATTGACATACATACTCGTCGTATCGCCGACATTGGTTGAAGTTTCGCCAGTCTTCGGATCGGCGATCAAAAGCTGAATCTTATCCATACCGACCAGATTCGCGCCCACAGCCTGCGCCATCACAATCCCGTCGCCAGTAATCGCCGGACTGTTGGTCGTCGGAACCGTCGGCCCCAAATCAGCCCAGATGCTGTTATACTTCACGCGCATTTCCACATTCGCGCCAAACCCTCCGGTTGCCAGAACAACCCCTTTGCCGGCCTTGTATTCATAAGGTGTTCCATTTGCGGACACCGCGCGGACGCCGATCACCCGGCCGTCTTCCATAATCAATTCCTCAGCCCTGACTTCCAGATCATATTCGATCGGGAAATTTTTCTTTTCCGCATCATTTTTCAGCACTTCGATAAAACCGATGCCGCTTTTATAGGTTTGAGACATGTTCGCACGCGGCCATAACGAACCAACGATCACGATTGACTTCGGTTTCCAGTCAAAGCCCATATCCCGCATCCAGGCATAGGTCTGCGGCGCTTTTTCGCACATTGACTGAATCAGTACCGGATTGCCGACATAATCACCGTCGACATAGGTCTGAAGCATATGCAAATAGACTGAATCAAACAAATGTTCCGCGCCAGACTTCTTATACTCGTCAAATTCCGCGGTCAGTTTTTCCTGCCAGTTCTTCATTATGTCATCCTTCGGCTCCATCGTGCAGTATTCCTCAACCGATTTGATCTGCCCTGCCGTCA
Source organism: Holdemania sp. Marseille-P2844 (assembly GCF_900120005.1). Lineage (GTDB taxonomy): Bacteria > Bacillota_I > Bacilli_A > Erysipelotrichales > Erysipelotrichaceae > Holdemania. The sequence continues at coordinate 60,669 of NZ_LT635452.1, read as the reverse complement.
TGACCTGCGTCTGTTGATTTTCAGGAACAACCGCATTGAAATAGCCGCCGGAACGCATCGTATTGCCGCCCAGAGCCGCCGTTTTTTCCACAACGATAACCGATGCACCATTTTCAGCCGCCGCGTACGCAGCCGCAACACCGGCTCCGCCGCCGCCTAAAACGATGACGTCCGCTTCCCGCTGGACTAAATCTCCGGCTGTTTCCTCTTCGACTTTCACATTTTTCAGTGCTTCCGCGTCCCCGCCGGCCTGGGTAACTGCATCAGCGACCGCTTCGATGATCGCGTTGCTGGTCAAGGTCGCTGTCGCAACGGCATCGACTGCCAGCGACTGATTCTTCACGATTTCTTCCGGAATCCGCTGCAGCGGCAAGTCGGAAATTCCTTCGGTTTCCGAATGTTCAATGACTTCGATTTTCGTAATTTCTTTGTCTGTGAATGTGACCTCGACTTTCAGCTCGCCATTGCGCCCGGCGCCTGTCCCTGTGTAGGTGCCGGACGTGTAGCCGACATCCGTTCCCTTCGGATTATTGCTCGGTGCCGCTGTGCAGCCGGTCAGTCCAACTGCCAGCAGCACGCTGAGAAACAAAACAACGATTCTCTTAAGATTTGATTTTCTCATCTTACCCTCCCTGTGTGAAAGCGTTATCTTTCCCTGCTATCAGAGTACACGTTAAAGGGCCTTTAGAGTCAATCCCCCGCTGCTGAAATCTGATGTTTTCTTTGAAAAGGGCAGCCAGACCTGATGAATCCGCTCCTGTGTCGTACTTCGATGAAGCGTGGAAACCGTGCGTCCGATTGCGTCGCCGGCCAATTCCAGCTGATGTGCGTCCATGTATTGCAGAACATGCTGAAATAAACCGCAGTGCAGCAGTTCGCCAGCCTGAGCAGAAATTGCCGTATAAATACATCGTTGGGAAGGAACGTATTCCATCCCCCTCGCCTGAGGATCCAAACGCAGAAAATCAGCGTCTTCCTCCATAACGCACAGCCCTAACGCAAAGTTCTTATTCCCTGCAAGAATATCGTCCTTCGCAAATAAAGGCGTTGGCATCACAACCGGCATCTTTTCCGTCCATGTCTGGACGCGCTTTTGTATTTCAGGATCACCGATCAGCTGATCCTGAATCTGATAACAAAACCGGTACATCGCGGGACTTTCTTCAATCTGGCATTTCCAAAGCATCTCCGAAGCGGAGCGATGAATGTTAATCATCCGATCAGCGCACGCCAACAGCCGTTTGTTCCAATCCACCGCCGCCTGCAGCTCCCGCTTTTTATCCTCCAATCGTTTAGCGATGTCCTCCAAGGTGCAAAAGTTCAACATTTCCTTCGCTTCCTGTAAGGTAAAACCATAATTACGGTACATCCGAACCCGCATCAAAGCATTGATATCCAGCGCTTCATAGTACCGGTAGCCGCTTCCCTGATCAATTTTCTGCGATTGAATCACGCCTTCCCGCTCATAATAACGGACGGTTTCAGAAGAAATTCCCAAAAGTTTCGCAACTTCTCCAATCTTGTAAGCCATACTCCCTCCACAGTTTTTTTCCTTTATTTCCAAAACAAGCTTTATGTGTATTATATCACAAGATTGTTTATTAAAATCAACATCCTGAAACCCTCCGGTTTTAAGCACTTGGGTCTTCCTGTCTCTTCCTTATGCCGGCTGTGTCGCTCACGGCACGGTTTCCTCAAGCGGAGAAAGGGAAAGGAGAAAGACGAAAAAAGCTGTCTTGATGACAGCTTTACTGATTAATCATGGTGGACGCTAAGGGACTCGAACCCCTGACCCCTTCCACGTCAAGGAAGTGCTCTCCCAACTGAGCTAAGCGTCCGGTGCTTTAATATATTACCATTGATCCTTAAAAACCGCAACCCTTTTTTTACTGAAAATGTCAAAAAAGGAACATCCTGCAGCCTCCCCTTTTTCCCTTTTTCTCCCCTGATCAGGATGGATCCTGGCCGGGATTTTAAAACGACTGGAGAAAGTTAAGGGCGGGTATGCTATAATAAAGCATTGGAGGCGAACTCATTATGAATTTGCAGTTTTGCGAGTCAATTACAGGGAAGCAGCTGGACGATTTCACCCGTGCCAGCCGATGCAATAATATATATCAGACTGAAGCCTGGGCCAACGTCAAGAAGGAATGGACTTCAAAATTTGTCGGCATGACCTGCGACGGGCAGCTGTGCGGAGCAGCGATGATTCTGTTCCGCAAACTGCCGCTGGGCATGAAGCTGGCCTATATTCCCCGCGGACCGATCATGGACTACGATGATCCCCAACAGACTGCGTTCTTCTTAACTGCGATCCGGCGTTTCTGCGCGAAGCAGGGTGCGGTGGAATGCAAATTTGATCCCTATCTCATCATCGGCAGCTTTGACTTGGATCAAAAAGAAGCCGCCTGGAACGCCCGCAGTCCGATTCCGCAACAGCTGGCGAAGGCAAAAACCCATTTTGCGGGCTATACGAAGCTGATCAGCGAAACGGTGCAGCCGCGCTTTCAGCTTTGCTTTTCCCATCAGGAAAACTGGGAAGCCTGCTTTCCGAAGAAGACCCGTGAGAAAATTCATAACAGTTTTGCCAAAGGCATTCAGATCGAAATTTGGGGGATTGAGCATGTCCACGAATTAGCCGAAATGATCAAATATACGGAACAGCGTAAAAATATCCACCTGCGCAATGAGGATTATTTCCGCACGATCATGGAAAACTTCGGCGATCATGCCTGCATTCTGGCCGCTCATCTGGATTATGATCATGCGCTGGCACTGGTCGAAGAAAAGCAACGCGGTCTTTGTCAGCATCGAAACGAGCTGGACGAAAAAGCGAATAAAAAACGCGTACAGCTGGAAAAACAAATTGCCGATCTCGACGCTGAAAAGCTCAGGCTGCGCCAGCAGGCTCAGGAAGACGGCCGCGACATTTTGGTCAGTGCGTTGTTGTTAGTTCACGACGGCACGACCTGCGAGCTGTTGTATTCCGGCTTAAACGAGAAATACCGCCGCTATCTGGCTGCTTACGCACTGCGCTGCCGCGGCATTCAATGGGCCTTTGAACAAGGCTGCACGCGGTTTAACTTCGGCGGCGTGGAAGGCACGCTGGACGACGGGCTGTTCATCTTCAAGTCGTCGTTTTCACCTGAAATCGACGTCTATCTCGGCGAATTCAGTCTGCCATGCAAGCCGCTGCTGTATCCGATCTGGACCCAGCTTTTGCCCAAGGTTAAGGAATTACGCCGGCAATGGTTAAGGAGGGAATCGCATTGATCACCTGTAAACAAATTTCAGATGTGCAGCTGGACGCCTTTGTCAGCGCTCATCCCTACGGACATTACATGAAAACTTCGCTGTGGGCGAAGCTGCAGAAGCAGGATCAGCCGCATTTTATCGGCTTCTACGAGCAGGCACAGCTGAAAGGCACAGCGATGATTCTGGAGCGGAAGTCGCCAGGTATTCACTACTATTATGTTCCCTGGGGACCTTGCCTGAATTATGACGATCCCCAACTGTGCGAACAATGCCTGCGGGGATTGATTCAGCTGGCGGAAAACGCCAAAGTGGACTTTCTGCGGGTGGATCCGAACGTCTTGCGGATGGAGCGGGATATCAAGGGCAATCCGATCGAAGGCGGTGAAAATCACGAAGTAATAACAGCACTGCTGACATCGCTGGGGTTTGTGCATAAGGGATACGGCTATGCCTACAATGGCAGCTGGGTCAACCGCTACACGCTGATTATCGACCTGACGCCTTCCATCGAAGAAATCGTCAGGCATTTTTCCAAGGCGCGCCAGAACAGTCTGCGCCGGCATGCCGTGATCGGCGTGACAACCCGCTTAGGTACCAAAGACGATTTGCCGCAGCTGTGCGAATTTGAACGGCAGCTTTCCCAGATTCAGGGCTTTAAGCCGCATCCGCAGTCCTTCTTTGAAGCGCTGTTGGATGCCTTTGGCGATCACGCCGTACTGTATGTCACTGAAATTGACCTTGATCAGATGATCAACGGTATCCAGCAGGAAATTGACAGCGGTAAATATCACAAAGACCCCGAAGCGCTGCAGTCCAAGTTAAAAGAAAAAGAAAAAGCCGCTGCGCTAAAAGCGCAATACGGCGCAAATCCGGCGATTGCCGCCGGATTGTTCCTGCGATTCGGCGCGCAATCCTGGGATCTTTACACCTATAACCACAAGGATTTCAACTTTATCAAGGCCGTGGATAACCTGCACCGGTTCGCCGTCGAAGACATGAAAAACCACGGCGTCCTGCATTACGACATGTGCGGATTCTCCGGAGTGACGGACAAGTCTGATCCGCATTATGGATTGTATGATTACAAGCGTTCGTTTGGTTCCGTTTATACGGAACGGATCGGCGAATTCGACTATATCCGCAAGCCGGCGCGCACTGCCCGCTGGAAAAAGGCGGATCGCTTCCGCCGTCGGGTAAAACGCAAGCTCATCTCGCTGCGGTATGGCAAACAGGAGAAGCATTCATGAGGCCGGTCGGGCTGACCTCAGTCACCTTCCGTCAGCTGACCGCCGATCAGATCATCACGCTGGCTAGGGAAACCGGCTGTACCGGAATCGAATGGGGCAGCGACGTCCACGTGCCCGCAAATCGGCTGGATCTGGCAGCCAGAGCTGCGGAAGCCTGCCGTCAAAACCAGCTGGCGGTGTTCTCTTATGGCAGTTATTACAAACTGAATCAAGGTCTTAATCCGGACATTGATTTTCAGGCTTATCTTGATACGGCCGTTAAGCTGGGAGCGCCGTGTGTGCGGATCTGGGCCGGGCGCACAGCCTCCGCGCAAGCCGACGACGATTTTTTCCAGCGGGCTGTTGCGGAAACGCAGCGATGCTGCGAACTGGCGGCCAAAGTTGAGATAGACGTCGCGTTTGAATATCATCGCAAATCGCTGACGGATAACAGCGCTTCCGCCGTGAAGCTGCTTAAGGCCGTTAACCGCTCAAATTGCAAGACCTACTGGCAGCCTAATCCCGAGCTCACCGTGGAAGAAAACAGTCGGGAATTAGAGGCGATCCTGCCCTGGCTGACGCGCGTCCATGTGTTCAGCTGGTTGCCCGACAACACGCGGCTGCCGCTCGCAGCTCAGGAAGCAGCCTGGAAGCACTGGCTGACTTTCATTCCCCGCGAAATTCCGCTGATTCTGGAATTTGTCAAAGAGGATCAGCCGGCGCAGTTCCGCCAGGATATGGTAGCTCTGCAAAAATGGTTATCGCACAGCGTCTGTCTTTAAAAAAGTGTCCCTGATATTCCACCACAGCTTAAAATCAGTTTCTTAAACCCTCTCTGATCTTCGAATCGAGGGGGTTTTTCATAGTTGGAATTGTGAGTTGTGACTCCTGCTCGTCATCCGATTCTATCCTTTCCATTTTCATCTCCATGATTTGACTCTAACGAACTTTTTCCCAACTTCACGTTATCCTGAATCCGATCCTTCGAAGTCCAGATCCACTTAGTCATGAGTATAGAACAGCTGAGTTATGTTCTCAGCTTCATGCTTTGAATCAGAAAGTTTTTTAAGCTGATGATGGAGGTCTTCCGAGGTATTTATTCTATTCAAAACTTGGACGATCTGATTCACTTTCGCTTCGTTTAAATCATCTAAGACTTTCTCATCGCTTTCCGTTAATTCCCATTTCTGCCGCAGTAACTCCTTCAACAAGGATATTTTCCCTTGTTTCACGCCTTTCTTTACACCTTTCCGCATCCCTTTTTTTATGCCTTTTTTATACACCGTCTTCTCATCCATCTCGTCATATTTCATCCGCATCTTGGCGATCGCATAACTGGTATCCTTTAAAAAATCCATCCGCTTTTCTTCCATCATTCGAATAACCTCCTCTTTCTCTATCAATTCATGAATGATCTTCTGCTTTTTCGGATCCCGGCTGTATCGAAGCATATATGTGATCTTGTCTGAAATCCGCCATTGTTCTGTCGGAATCCTCTCCAACGCCTGTGTTTTTTCCATCTCGATCCAAAGCGTCCGGCAGCGTTCCTTCGGCATCCGTTTGCTTGTTTTTTCATTGGTATACCGGTGGTAATGCAGGTATTCACGACTCGCTTTCATCTCCGGCATCCGCTTGGTAATCATGATCTGAAGCACAGGAATAAAATCAAAGCTGCCGCCCACTTCAATTTGATCGGAAACCATCCGTGAAGCATAGCCCTGCGACCGCAGCGATAACGATTCCGCCATCCGATAATTCTGCATTTCTAAATTTACCAGCATCGGCTTTCCCTGATCATCCCGGATCCTCACCATGACGTCGTAGCGGACCCCTTTCTCCCGGAAGTTTGCCTTCACCGGTTCTGTCGCTTCCGATCCTATCCACACAATCCGCCGATGAAGCAAATCCGAGAGATACATCGTCAGAATCTTTCGGGAAACCGGATTCTCCGCGTTCATCACATGACGGAACACGTCGTTATCCCGATAATCAAGAGCGGCCAGACTTTTTCTAGCCTGAGCGCGGGTCAGTCCCGCCTGCTGTAATTGTTGATCGGAAATGTTGAGAAGTAAGTTATTTTGTTTCATATTCAGAAGCCTCCTAATATTAATATTGCGGAAAATCAGGAAAAGCCCCCTAAAAGAATTGAAATTTGTAAAAATACTTTTTTGAGTTAATCTTTCTAAGCTCATTATAACTCAATACCGTTTTGTTTTCAATTTCCTTTTCCGATCTTTTGTGCTCTTCTTTCTATTTAAAAAGCTGTAACGTTTGTGCTACAGCTCTCCGATTGCTTTTTTCCTTTAAAATGAAACATTCACATTATCACGCTGATCCAGCTCGGCCTGGAAAAAGGCTTTGGCTTCCGCATGAATCAGGCCGGCGATCAGACTGGACGGAAACATCTGAAGCTTCTCGTTGTACCGCGCCACATTGGCGTTATACGCCCGACGAGCTGCCTGCAGGTGTTCCTCAACATCAGCGATCGTTTCCTGCAGCTGCAGAAAATTCGCGGACGCCTGCAGCTGCGGATAGCCTTCCGCCAACATCATCAGCCGTTTCTGAGCCTGAGCATACTGATCCGCCAGCTCTGCTTTTTCCGCCAGCGTCATCGTCGCGCGCAGTCTCGTCAATTCGACCAGCGTCGTCTGTTCATGCTTGACATACCCTTTCACCGTTTCCTGAATATTGGTCAGCGTATCATAGCGTTTGACCAATGCGACGTCAATTCCCGACAGCGCTTCTTCACATTTAATCCGACACCTGACTAATTGATTGTAAAGAAGTATGCCATATACGATCAATGCGATCGCCCCGATCAACAAAATCGTCATCATTCCTCCCCGCCTTTCTTATCTGGTTTATTTCTGTAATTTATGAAATGAAATCCGCTTGTTTTGTAACAATTTGAGCTTAAGGCTTTGGCCGTTGCCCACCTTCTCTGTCCGCGAGGTGAAGCAGATCGATCAGCTCGCACACTAACCGTGCTTCCGTCCGGATCTCTTCCAGCTGCGCCGGGGTGATCGGCGTAAATACCGGCGGCTCAAAGCTGTTCTGCCGGTTATCCACCGCCACGTGGAATTCATGATCGAAAAAACCATAATACATCCGGCCGGCGATTTCACGTTCCGCCTGTTCCAGTTTTTCCATAAACTGCGGTGTCAGCAGGTAAAACGCTTCATGTTCATCCTCAGCATAGACCTCAAACTTCTCATTGAATTCTTCGCTTTCCATGGCGATACGTTCGGTTTTCAAACCACTGAACCAGCCGCCCGGCTTGCCATTAGACAGAAATTCTTTTTCCCGCACCAGCAGATAATGCCCAAAGCTTTTCGGGAATTCAAACACCATCCACGGTCCTTCAAACAAGGTCGTAACGGTTGTTGTTTTTCCGGTATGCGTCACCTGCTGAGTGAGAACATCGCTGCGGCGGAACAGACAGCCGCGGCAGCTGCCCGATATCTGATCATCGCTGAAGAAACGATTGCCCGTCGGGATGAAATGAGCGTCCTCAACCCATTCCTGATTAAACCCGGCGTCGAGATTTAAATGAACATCCTCAAACATTTCCCGTAATACCGCCAGCACGATCTGATTTTTATACGCCCGGACATACTTCGGCTTTTCTGTCAGGTTGATCGCCAGAATCAAACCGCCCCCGACAATCCCGGTCAATATTCCGAAAGAAACGCTGGAAAATAACAGAAGAACTCCCAGCACCATCAGGGTGTAGCCCAGCAAGGTTACCGCCATGATCCTTTCCCGCCGGTGATTCAGCTGCGCTAAAGTGTCATTCAATCCGATTCCCCCATTTCTTTTTTTATTATACCATGCCGAAACTTCACAGCTGCCCTTTTTAAGGAAATTGACAGACTCTGCCCGCTCTCCTTGAAGCGCCCGAAGAAAAACCGGAGCTGCCGGCATAAAGCCTTCCGTTCCGGTTTGAGAATTATTCGCGGTTGATTTTCCTTGAGAAACCAAGCGCAGCGATTTTCGTTAATCGCGGCGGAGCGCTTCAATCGGCGAAAGATTCGCCGCTTTGCGGGCCGGCATGATTCCGAAGAAAATCCCAATGGCCGAGGAGAACAGCGTCGCGATCAGGATTGTGGACAGGCTGATGCGCGGAGTCAGCGGCATCACCAGGCACAACAGCTCTGCCCCGCCGATTCCCAAAACAATCCCGATGATGCCGCCGATCGCCGTGATGATCGCCGATTCAGCCAGAAACTGCCACAGGATCGAGCTTGTCCGCGCGCCCAGACCTTTGCGGATGCCGATCTCCCGGGTTCTTTCCGTGACGGATACCAACATGATGTTCATAACGCCGATCCCGCCGACTAAAAGACTGATCGCCGCGACAAAGGAGATGAACGTCGTGATCATGTTCAGCACTTCGTTGATCTGCCCCATCTGTTCATTGAATTCCTGCATCAGAAACGCGCCCTTGCCCTGAGTCTGATGACGGCTGTCAAGCAGGCTCAGCGCCGATTGGGCGACGGCTGCGGAATATTCGTTGCCCTCGGAAATAATGTAAATGCTTCCGAAATCCTCCGTACCGATATCAAACGCCTGCAGCGCGGTATGGGGCATTTCCATCGAGATGGGCGCACCTTCATAGGTTGAGGATACAAAGGTGCCCTCGACGTCCTTGCGTACGCCGATGATCCGGATATCCTTGGTGACGTTCATGATCGAGGCTTCGATCGCCATGCCGACGATATCCGCCGTCCCAAACAGCTTTTTGGCATCCGACTCGCCGATCACGCCGACCAGGCGGCCGCCTTCAAAATCTGACTGATCAAAATAACGGCCGTGCAGCATCGGCTGCACTGACATCGCGCCCAGATCCGGATTGCCGCCGCTGATCGACAAATCAAAGGTTCCTTTCTGCGTCAGCGCGCTGCCCCAGGCGCCCAGCGTCGGGGTCACACCCTTGATATGGTCGATCTTCGTTTTGATCGTGTCGATGTCTTTCTCCGTAATCGCCACCGGTTCCCCGGCGGTGTAGTTCTGACTTGCGTAAATATAGATCTGACCCCCGGCGATACTGTTGAGTTCGTCGCTGATCGTTCCCTTGGCGCCGTTGCCGATCGCCATAATCATGATAACGGAGGAGATGCCGATAATAATGCCCAGCATCGTCAGAATCGACCGGCCCTTGTTGGCCCGGATATTCTTGACCGCCATCTTTATATATTCAAATAGCTGCGTCATCTGCGGCCTCCTTTACTGCTGGACAGGCGTAACCTGCATTCCCTCCTGCAGTCCTGCGGCGGCGCTCAGCACGATCAGATCACCTTCGCTGAGGCCGGATTTGATTTCCGCGGCGGCGTCGGAAGTCACGCCTGTCTCAACTGCTTTGTGGATCAACAGCCCGTTTTCCACAGCGTAGACGAAGCTGCCCTGACGGTCGGTATTGATCGCTTCCACCGGTACCAGCAGCGTGTTCTCCGCTTTCGCGGTGTTGACGGAAACCTTGGCTTCCACGCCCAAGAAGATGTTGTCGTCCGGATTGTCGAAACGAACCTGGGCATGAATCACCGGCGTGCCCTGAGCGTTAGTCTCGGCCACCCTGCTGATTTTTTCAACTGTGCCGGTGTATTGATGACCGGCTAAAGTAATTTCTGCTTTTTGTCCGACTGCGATTTTTTCCAGGTCGTATTTCGTGATTGAAATTTCAACCATAACCTCGCGGTTGGAAGCGACAGTAATCAGCTCTGTGCCTTCGGCGGTCGCGGCGCCTTCCTTGGTGTTGACCTTGGTGACGATGCCGGAGAATTCCGCCTTGATGCCGGCGCGGGCCAGCTGCAGCAATTCGTTGGTGCTCATCGCGGCCAGCTCGCTCAGGTTTGTGTTCGCCTGCAGCTGCGTTTTCATTTCATCAGACAGAATCGAAGCCTGCGCGGAATCGCGGACGCTCTCCCGCTTGGCCAGTTCCGCTTCCTTCTGACTTAATTCCGTCGACGCTTTTTCCAGATCGGCCTGCAGCTGGACGACCTTGGCCGCCGCCGCGCCGCCGGCGCTTTGAAGCTGCTGGATCTCGTCGGCAATCTGTTTCTGACGCTGATCGTTATCGGCCTGCGTCTTGTTCAACGCGTCCAGTTCACTCTGCAGTGTACTGATTTCCTGTTTCAGCCGCTCAATTTCAGCGCTGTGATCCTCAGTCGGCGCAGGACTGGCTGAAGAATCCGTTTCCGGCTGATTGACAAGCGCATCCAGCTTTTCCTGTTTCTCGGCAATCTGCCGCTGCTTCTCGGCGATCTGCGGCTCCAGCTGGGCTTGCTCCGTTTCCAGATCAGCCGCTTCCTTCTGCAGCTCGGCAATTTTCTGCTGGTTGACCGCATTGTTGGCTTCCTGCCCGGCTTGTTCCTTCTGCGCCTGGGCCAGCTGATCCTTCAGTCCGGCCACCTTGCTGCGCAGATCGTTAGCCTCGGCATAAAGCTTTTCAGCGTCGTGCTTGGCCTGGCTGTATTCGTCGGCCTTTTCGTTGCTTTTGTTCAGACTGTCGTGATATCCGCTGCGGGCGGCCGTCAGCTCCAGATTGGCTTTCTGCACCTGTTCCTGAATCGAATCCAGATCGTAGCCGACGATCAGATCGCCTGCGCTGACATTATCGCCGACCGCGACCGGAAGCTTTGCGATGTTGGCGCTGACCGGCGAAAAATACGTCTTCTCCGATAAGGAGGAAACCAGACCGCTGGTATCCAGCGTCTGTTCAATATTGCCCCGCGTCACCGGCGTCACCGCGACGGCAGGCAGCGGGGGCTTGCGCGTCAGATTGGAAACGACGATATACAGGACTAACAGTCCAACCGCGCCGAGAATGAATGTTTTCTTCTTCGGCATCGTCAATTTCCGTTTTTGTTTCTTTTTCTCCGGTTTCTTTTCCGGTTTCAGCGTTTCAACTTCAATCAGTTCCACTTGCTTTTCGTCCATCGTTATTTTCCTCCCTCGTTGAGTGTATCGGAATCAATCTTTCCGTCGCGGATATGAATGATCCGCCTGGCCTGCGCGGCGATCTCGTTGTCATGCGTAATCAGGATGACCGTGCGCCCGCTGGCGTGCATCTGTTTTAAAATTTGCAGGATTTCCTTGCTTGACGCGGAATCCAGGTTGCCGGTCGGTTCGTCCGCCAGAATCAACGGCGGAGCGGCGGCGATGGCCCGCGCAATCGCAACGCGCTGCTGCTGACCGCCGGACATCTGCGACGGCTTGTGATCAAGCCGGTGACCCAGTCCGACCTTTTCCAGCGACGATATCGCCAGCTGACGCCGTTCACGCTTGCCGATCCCGCGGTAAATCAGCGGAACCTCGACATTCTCCACAGCTGTCAGATTGGGAATTAAGTTGAATCCCTGAAAAATAAAGCCGATCTCCCGGTTACGGATATCCGATAATTCGTTATCGCTGAGCTTGGCGACGTTCTGACCGCTCAGGAAATAATCACCGGAAGTCGGAACATCCAGACAGCCCAGCTGATTCATCAGCGTGGATTTGCCGGAACCCGACTGTCCGATGATCGCAACCAGTTCGCCGCGGTTGATCGTCAGACTGACATGATCCAGCGCGCGGACCTCCACCTCGCCCGGATTGTATATTTTACAGAGATCTCTGATCTCGATTAAAGCTTCGGACATGAACTTCCCTCCCTGTCATGCGTAAATCGTTTTTCATTATAAAGTCCAAGGCTTAAACCCATCGAAAGGATTCCTAAAGAACTTCATAAGATTTTTGTATTAGAACAGTAATACAATAATACACATCGTTGAATTTGTCAATCCTTTCCCTTAAAAATTCTGATCTTTTTTATCTTGCCTCCCATTTCTTTTTTTTCTTATTTTTCTTTCTTGAGTCATATTATATTCTGATTTTCACAGAAAGCAAGCGTTTTTTTCCACTGATTCACTGACTTTCCTTGTTCATTGTACGCGCTGCGGCTTCTCTTCACCATGGATCTGGCTTGCAGGGAACTAACGATTTTGTCACATTCCCATTCTAAAAAAAACGCGGAGTTTCAGCGGCCCTCTCCGCGTTCACTCTGCGCTAAATAATTCTTAAAAACTGACCGACCCGCAGGATCAGCCAGCGGAACCGCGTCGACGACTTCATTCCCTGCACCAGCAGCATAGTCACGATCAAAACCGTCAGGCGTTGATTCAGCCGGGGCAGTATCGCCGTCATCGAAAAACCGATGCCGATCGTGTATTCGATTAAACTATTAAACGATATCTGCGCTTTGACGATTTCATTTTCCATCTGGATGATTTTCTGCCCGCGCTGACCAGCGCTGATCTGATCGTAGAGATCAAACGTTTGTTCCACCGATTCCAGCTCGATCTGCTGGGTATCGGGATCCTTGAGATGATCCAGATACTGCAGCGCGGTATCCAGCCGGTAGCGTTGGGACAGCAGCTGTTCCCGTTTCTGATCCAGTACGGCTGCGTCGCCTTCGATCAACAGGGCATGGCACTCGTTCAGCGTAAACTCAAATTTCTTAAGAAAGTTGACCTGCTTCAGCATTTTCAGATCCTGCTCGGTATAATTGCGGTATCCGTTTTCTTCCCGGGTCGGATGAATCAATCCCTTCTGTTGAAGTATTTCAATTTGTTTGCGGGTCAGCCCGCTCTTTTGCATGACTTCTTTCAGCAGCATTCCGCTCACCTCGCTGTGAGCATAACACAGTCCCCAGGGGACAGGTCAACGCTTTTTCAGACAATCCGCTTGTTTTTGCTTGTTTTTCCTGAGTGAAAAACAAAACTCCGAACATAAAAAGACCCCGGGGTATTCCAGGGTCTTGATTTAAAGCCGGGTCTGATTTTCCTTCATTGCGGATTCAGGTTGAAAGAGAGTACCGCCGGGGCTGCTGAGCAGCGCTTTTCGCTGTTTCTCAGCCGATGACTTTGCCCGGATTGAGAATTCCGTTCGGGTCAAAGGCGGCCTTGATTCGTTTCATCAGCTCGATCTGTTCCGGATCCAGCGACTGTTTCAGATAGTCGCGCTTGGCATGACCGATGCCGTGTTCGCCGGAAACCTGGCCCTTCATCGCCGCGGCTTTCGCGTACAGCGCGTCCATGCAGCGCACGACCTTCTTCTGCCATTCTTCTTCCGACAGCGCATCTTTCAGCACATAGATATGCAGGTTGCCGTCGCCGGCATGACCGAAGCTGCGGATACGGATGTTTTCCTGAATTGAGAGATCGCGGGCAAACTGACAGAAGTCGGCGACCTTGTCGATATCCACGACGACGTCGCATTCGTCCATCTGCGTCGTTGAGTTCTTAATCGCTTCCAGAAACGCGCCGCGGGCATCCCAGATGCTGCTCTGGCGTTCTTCGGTATCGGAGATGAAGACGTCCTCCGCCCCTTCCTGCAAGGCCAGCTCGGCGCAGTCGTGGATCATCGCCTGCATTTCTTCCGGCGTGTTGGCGCTGTAAGAAACGATCAGGTAAGCGTTGAATTCCTTGTTCGGGAAGTCCTTGCCGAGGTAATCCTGAGCGTCCTGAATGACTTCCTTTTCCATGAATTCAATCGTCGTCGCCACCGCTGGCAGCCGCATGATTTTCGGCACCAGCGTCAGCGCGTCCTTCAGCGTCGTAAACGGAATCAACAGCGAGGTCATCGCGCGCGGCTTCGGCAGCAGCTTCATCGTGATCTTCGTGACGACGGCCAGCGTGCCTTCGGAACCGACGATCAGGTCCTTTAAGGAATAGCCGGAGCTGTTCTTGGAGGTCTTGCCGCCCAGCGTCAGCACACTGCCGTCCGCCAGCACGACTTCCAGGCCGCGCACATAATCACGGGTCACGCCGTATTTCACCGCCCGCATGCCGCCGGCGTTGGTCATGACGTTGCCGCCGACCGACGCGCTCTTTTCGCCTGGATCCGGCGCGTACAACAGATTATGATTCGCTGCTTCCTCAATGATTTCCATCAGCAGCACGCCCGGCTGCAGCACGGCGTTCATCGTCTGTTCGTCAATTTCCAGAATCTTGTTCATGCGCATCATCGACAGCACGATGCCGCCGTAAATCGGCACGCAGCCCCCGCATAAACCGGTGCCCGCGCCGCGGGTCGTAACCGGCAGATGTTCTTGATCGGCATAGGCCAGAATCTGTGAAACTTCCTCCGTGCAGCCCGGCTGGATGACCAGCTCCGGGTCAAAACAGCCGTAGTGGGTCATTTCGTCATGCGTATAATCGGGATGAATTTCATCACGGACACTGACATAATCCCGTCCGGTGATCGCGCTCAGCGCTTCGATATCCCGGGTTTCTAGTTTGCGGAACATACGGTCTCTCCCTCCATTTCTTTAAGCATATTTTCAGCGATTTGCCCGGCGTCGCCGACGACCGCGACATGCGCCAGATCAAAGATCGGAGCCTGCGGATCGGTGTTGACGGCGATGATTTTCTCCGCCCCCTTCATCCCGGCGGTAAACTGGATCGCTCCGCTGATGCCGAAGGTCAGGATCAGCTTCGGCTTCACCGTTCGTCCGGACAAACCGATCTGACGGCGGACGTCGTAGCGCCCGCTTTCCACAACCGGCCGGCTGCAGGCCATCTGGGCATGCAGCTTCTGCGCTAATGCTTCGATCAGCGCCAGCGTCTTTTCATCCTTAACGCCCCGTCCGACAGCGACGAGCACTTCAGCGTCGGAAATGCTGACCTCCTGTTCCTTGTTTTCAATTTTCAGCCATTCAATCTTGGAATCCAGCTTGGCCGGATCGATCGGACAGGACACCACCTTTCCGATCCGGGCCTGCTTCACCGCCGGATCCATCACTTTATAGCGCACCGTCGCAAACTGCGGACGATGATTGGTGTTCAGAATCTGAGCCATGATGTTGCCGCCGAAAGCAGGCCGGATCTGCACCAGATCGGTATTCTCCCGCATTTCCAGAACCGTACAGTCGGCCGTTAAGCCGGTGCGGAAGCGGGCCGCGGTGCGCGGAGCGAGCGAACGTCCGCTGACCGTTGCACCGACCAGAACAACCGCCGGATGACTGCGCTGAATGCAGTCCTCAAACACTTCGGTATAATTATCCGCACGGAAATACTGGAGCCGCGCATCTTCATAGAGATAGACGTTGGCGACGCCATAATCCAGCAGGGAATCCGCCGCCTGTTCAATGTGATCGCCGATCATCAGACAGTTGACCTGTTGCCCGATAACCCGGGCCAGCTCGTGCGCCTTCCCGATCAATTCCAGCGTCACCGGATGAATCCGGCCGTCGCTGTGTTCAACGTAGACGAGAATATCATGCCATTGGGATTTGTCGATCTGCGGCTGCGGCGCGTCCACCTGTTCGCTGATCGCCTGACTTGGACAGTTGCGCAGACACATCCGGCACATCTTGCAGGCGGCGTTGATCTGAACCTGACCGTCGACCATCGCCATGGCGTTAAACGGACATTGAGTGATGCATAAACCGCAGCGCGTACATTTTTTAGGATCAATCACTAAGCCGCTCATGCGTTTTCCTCCTCCCACATTTTATCTTCTTTCAGGATTGCGACCAGCTTGGCCGCGCTTTCCGCTTCCGGCCCGTCCAGCCGCATCGTCTTCACATCATGGGTCGGCGTGAAAATCCGCTCGACCTGGGTCGGCGAGCCTGACAGACCGATTCGGGATGGATCCAAGGTCCGGCACTGCGCCGCGCTCAGCGTGTGAATCGGGTTGTCCGCGGCTTCCTTCGCGCGTTTATAGGACGGCAGATTCGGCTGGAAAATTCCTTTTTCCACCGTGATCAGGCATGGATAAGGAATCCGGGCCACCGCTTCAACCTCGGTCAGATCCTGCTTAACAATCAAGGCCTGATCGTCGGCGTCGATCAGCTCCGTAACCCAGCTGATATGCGGAATTCCCAGCACCTCGGCCATTTCCGGTCCAACCTGAGCCGTGTCGCCGTCGGTCGTCTGCTTGCCGCACAGAATCAGATCGACATGATCGATCTGGCGGATTCCAGAGGCGATCGTATACGAGGTCGCCAACACGTCGGCCCCGGCAAACTTCCGGTCCGTCAACAGCCAGCCCTCGTCGGCGCCCAGCGCGAATGCTTCCTGCAGTACCGCTTTGGCAGCCGGCGGCCCCATCGTGATCACATGGATCTTCGCACCGGTTTTCTTTCTGATCTGCAGCGCAGTTTCCATCGCGTACAGATCATATGGATTCATCTTCGTTTCAATACCGTCCCGCTTTAAGACGCCGGTAACCGGATCGACTTCGACCTTCTGCGTCGCCGGAACCTGTTTTACGCATACGACAATGTTCACTTCTCTATTTCCTCCCTGTTTTCTTCCAGCCGCAGATGCCGTTTCATCAGCTCCGCCGCTTTTTCCGTCTGTCTGGCCGCGATCGTCCGGGTCAGCTGTTCGTGCTGGTCGATCAGAATCGCCAGCGAGCTGTGCGTGGATATCTGCCGGCGGTTATGCGCGACGGAATATTCCATCAGACTGCCGACGCTGTCCAGCGCAATTTTCAGCAGGCTGTTGCCGCTGTTGTGCACCAACGCCTTGTGGAATTGCAGATCCAGCTGCGCTGCCTGCGCTTCATCCTCGCACCTTCGCATCGCCGCCACCAGCTCCATCAGTCCTTCATCCGCCCCTTTTTCAGCCGCCAGCTGCGCCGCTTTGATCTCAACGGCTAAGCGAAACTGGGCGATGTCCTGTTCACAGCCCATCTGTGCGAACAACAGCGGGGAAATCCGCTGGATGAATGGTTCGATTTGAAAGGCCTGGACGCGGGTCTTTTCCTTCGGACGGATCCGCACGATGCCTAACAGCGCCAGCACCTGCATCGCTTCCCGCACGCAGCTGCGGCTGACGTGATAGAGCTGCGTCATCTCCCGCTCCGAGGGCAGAGCTTCGCTGATTTTCAGCCGTCCGCTGCCGATCTGACCGATCACATCGTCGACGATCATCTGCGAATTCTTTTCCTGATTTTCCATAGTTCACCCCTAACTGGTCAGACCAAGTTAATTCCATTATAGAAGAAGCGGAACAAAAATGAAAGCCCTTACAGTTAATTAATTCTTTCACGACTGATTTCCCTGCCGCATCCCCGATACGCTGTCCGTTTCCCGTAGCCTCTCAAACGCTATAAGAACATCCGTAATTGCAGTCCTGCCCCCTCATAAAAGAAAATCCAAGGATTTCTCCGGGCTGTCATCCGCCGGTCGGGATCACGCGTTGAAACATTGAAACATTATTTCATCCAATGTCTAATTTTTACGAATAAAATCTTCAAAAGCTCTTTTCACCCGATGAAAATCACGGTATGATAACTGACAGAGGAGAGTACAAAAACAATTATGGAAAATGTAAAAATGTTGATTCTGGATATCGACGGTACCCTGATCGCCCGCGGCTCGGAAACGATCCGGCCTGCGGGCGTCGAAGCGCTGCATCAGGCGCAGCGTCAGGGGATCAAGCTGTTGATCGCCACCGGCCGGGCTTATTACTTCATTCAGCAGGACGTCCACGACACGCTGAAACCGGATTATTACGTCACGATCAACGGGCAGTGTCTGATTGAAACCGGCAAGGGAATTATTGAAAAGCATGAAATTCAGGAAGACACAATGATCCGCCTGAACAAGCTGTGCGACGAGCTGGAATTGGGCGTCGGCTATAAGTTTGACGAATCGGTCGTCTGCCAGTCGCACTTCCATCAATTCCACTGGGGTTATCTGAAAGGAAAGGACGTCGGGAATTTGTTGATCGACGATACGGCCGAACAGAATTATCAGAAGACGCACGGCCTGCCGATGGGGCTGTTTATCATTGGTGATGAAGCGAAGGTCGAATCGATTACCGATCAGTTCCCGGAGCTGACCTTTACCTGGAGTTATCCGCAGGGCTATGATATTTACAGCACCGGCAACGATAAGACGACCACAATCGAATCCGTTCTGAAGCGTCTGGGCATTTCCTGGGCGGAAACCATGGCCTTCGGCGATGGGGAGAACGATATCCCGATGTTGGTCAAGGCCGGCGTCGGCGTCGCGGTAGCCAACGCGAAGGATAACGTCAAAGCGGCGGCGGATTACATCGCGCCTTCCGTTGATGAAGACGGTGTGGCCAAAGCCTTGCGGCATTTCGGCGTCATCGCCTAGCGCACAGCTATGCAGTGGGAATTTAAGATTCTGGTCTTCGATGATTTAGACAAAGCGGAAGAAGAATTGAACCAATGGGGACGAAAAGGCTGGCAGGTGGCTGCCGCCGGTTACAGCAGCGATCTGTTTCAGCGTGGCTACCTTGTCACGCTGCAGCGGCCGCTGGATCCGGATCGGTACCCGCTGCCGCGTTAATCTGAAAGACAAAGAATTCTGTATGCAAAGATTTTAAAAGCAGGGAAGCTCCCGGACGGATTGTCCTGCGGAGCTGCCGAACGCTCTAACGAAGAAAAGGATAAACGCATTGCGAAAGCAAGGTTTATCTTTTTTTCATATTCGTCAGACTGCGTCTTCATCTTTTTCAAATAAACAGAAAAACTGGAAGAGGAACAATATACAGAATAAAAGAACAATATCGGCGAAGAAAGAACAATTCTTTATTCTTTGATAACGATCTTTTATTCTTTCAAGTTCCCATTTTATTCCGTGGTTTTAGATTGAAGTCAGAAGATAAGCGGCAACAATCCACGATTGTCGATCAATCCTGCACGTAAGGAAAACAAATCATAGAAGTCGGATCGACGGTGCTGAGTTATTCCGCGGCCTCTCCTTACCACAAAAGGATAATTGGATTTTGAATTTCGGAAGATTTTTTCGCTGCTTGACGAAAACACTTGACAAGAAATTGAAATGATATCAAAATGATATCATCAAGAGGAGGTCGTGAAAGATGGAAGAAAAAATTTTAAACGCCAGGAAAGGGTTAATGCCGCTGATGCTGCTGGTCGCTGCGTTTGCCTTATCGGTCGTCGCCTTGATCGTTGGCATCAGCCTGGTTGAAACCAATACGCTGGGCGGCATACTGATCGCCATTTCCATGGTCTGGCTGACTTTAGGATGGATTCCGTGCATGGGCGTTAAAGTGCTGAAGCCGCAGGAAGCGTTGGTGCTGACGCTGTTTGGCAAATATGTCGGAACGTTAAAAGAAGAAGGAATTTACTATGTGAATCCGTTTGTATCCGCGGTGAACCCGGCCAGCCGGACAACACTGCGGCAGAGCGGCGACGTCAATTCCTCAGAACGGACGATCACGACGAATAACGGCACGCAGAATCAGGTTGTGCCGACAAAGAAAATCTCGCTGAAAGTGATGACGTTAAATAACAACAAGCAGAAAATCAACGACTGCCTGGGCAATCCGGTGGAAATCGGAATCGCCGTCATCTGGCGCGTTAACGATACGGCCAAAGCGGTCTTCGCGGTAGATAACTATAAGGAATTCCTGTCGCTGCAGTGCGACGCCGCGCTGCGTGATATCGTGCGGCTGTATCCTTACGACGTCGCTCAGAATGTCGATACGACGGGCGATGGCGAACCGGATGAAGGCTCGCTGCGCGGTTCCAGTGAAATCGTAGCCAGCCGAATCCGCAAAGAAATCCAAAACCGGGTTCAGGACGCGGGCTTGGAAATTCTGGAAGCCCGGATCACCTATCTGGCCTACGCTCCGGAAATCGCCGCCGTTATGCTTCAGCGGCAGCAGGCTTCCGCGATTATCGACGCCCGCAAGATGATCGTCGACGGCGCCGTCGGCATGGTGGAAATGGCGCTGAACAAACTGAACGAAGGGGGCATGGTCGAGCTGGATGAAGAACGAAAAGCCGCCATGGTATCCAATCTGCTCGTCGTCCTGTGCGGCAATAAAGACGCGCAGCCGATCGTCAATTCAGGAAGCTTATATTAGTGGCAGATCAGGAAAAGAAGCAGGTTCCGCTGCGGATTTCCAGTAAGCTCTATGCACAGATCGCAGCCTGGGCCGAAGATGATTTCCGATCTTTAAACGGACAGATTGAATATCTGTTGACGGAATGCGTCAAACAGAGAAAGAAAAACGGCTCCCCCCGGCCGGAAAACCTGGATGAAGGGATCAAACTGGATCTCTGATAAAAGACCGCAGCTTCGCGGTCTTTTCTTAATCCTTATATTATGCTAAAAGAAACAAGGTCTTTGCCCTAGCTTCAAAATTCAGCTTGTCTTAAAAATCGTTTCAACAAAAACGCACAGAAATAAGGAAAGCTGTAAATTTGATCGCTGACCCCGATGTTTCCAGCACTAAGCTTTAAACCATAGCGGATATCAGGATACCGGTCAGAGATGATCAGCGTCCGTAATGATTTCGCTGTTCCGTGCTTTGCCTTGACTTCTAATGGAAGCAAACTATGCTGCGTGCGGACAAAGAAATCCTGTTCTAATGTAGAGTCTTCCCGACGATAATAATAAAGAGGAATCGAACATTTGGTCAGTGCTTCCGCAACAATATTCTCATAAAGTGCGCCTTTATATACACCTAAATTCTTATTCACCCGCAAATCTTCCTGGGATTCATCGTCCAGCATGCCGATTAACAGTCCAGTATCCGCAAAATAAAGCTTAAATTTACTATCGTCGCTATTCCCCTTTAATGGAAGTTCAGGAAATTGCAGACAGGTACAACAATTAACGATTCCTGAATCACAAAGCCATTCAATGCATCCACGGTAGTCTTTAAACCGGGCGCCTCGTTCAACTTTAGATAATTGAAATTTTTTATTTTCTTTTGCTAATTGGGAAGGAATATGGTTGAAAACATTTAATATTCGCGTCTGGTCCAGACCGACGGCATATTTCCGAATGTCTTCCTTATAGTCTTCAATGAGCTGCCGCTGAAGATCCAGTGTTCCTTCAAACGTTCCTCTTTCAACATAAGTCCGCACTACCGCAGGCATTCCGCCTAAAATGCAAAAGTCAAGGAACAAGCTGCTATACGTTTCCATTTCAATTAAATTAAATGGTTTTTGATTGATAAGGTGGTTCAGCAATTCCTCTGCGATGGATTCAGAATATCCTTTAGCCCATAAAAATTCTTCAAAATCCAATGAAAATAAGGTGTAATCCGTTTTATATCCTACACTGTTGCTTTCAATTTGCTTATAGTTAATTCCCAATAAAGAACCGCTGCAGATAACGTCGAAACGCCCGTCAATCTTAAAAAATTTTAATGCAGTAGCAATATCAGGATGCGCTTGCAGCTCATCAAAAAAAATCAAAGTTTTCCCAGGAATAAAACGTTTTGACGGATCCATTCTCGAAATATTCTTAATAATCTCTGATGGTTTATATCCATCCTCTGTGATTAAGCGATATTTAGGTTCCTCAACAAAATTAATGACTACAACACTTTCATACGCTGCCTTGGCAAACCGCAGAATGGACTCCGTCTTTCCCACTTGCCGCGGTCCTTTTACAATCAGTGGTTTATGATCAGCCTCTTCTTTCCACGCTATCAGATAGTCGTCGATTTTCCTCTTTAAATAAAGCATAGCGCACCTCCCTTATTAAGATTATACATAATTTTGAGGGATTTATCCATGGTTTGCAACACAAAAAATAGCGATTTTCTCATTCTCAATTACACAAAAATGAGCGAATTTTCTCCAGATATGAACACAAAAATGATGGAATTGATGTTTTTTTCTTTTTCTTTCCCAGACAAGTGGTTGATCCCCACTTTTTTTCTCAGCGAAAAAAGAATCAGGTTCAGCTTGCAAAGCAGAAATCCTGATTCTTTTCCTTTTTCCGATTCAGCTTACAATTCTTCGCCGAGGATCGTCTTCACGGCAACCCGGCCCTGCGTCATCGTGCGGCCGACCGCAACGCCGACGAAGTATTCCGGATAATTGCCCGCAAAGAAGCTGCCTGAGCAATCGCCGATTGAATACAAGCCTTCAATAATTTGATGGTTCGTATCATAAACCTGACACTTGCGGTTGATTCGCAGGCCTTCGCAGGTGGTCAGCAGACTGCCGCCCAGGAAGCAGCCGTAATACGGCGCGGCCGCGATCGGCCGCATCCGGTACGCCTCTTTGCCAAAATCCTCATCGACGCCCTTCGCGCACAATTCATTGTACCGCTCGACTGTCGCTTTCAGATTATCCGCCGGAATTCCCAGCTTCTCCGCCAGTTCCTCAATCGTATCCGCTTTGAAGACCAGGCCCTGTTCGACATAGCTTTCGATCATCGGCACAATTCCGTCGTTCTTTGCAATATTGACGGAGATCTGAGCACAGCCGTATTGATCGTAGGCCAGGATTGCGTCGGTGATATTGGCGTCCATAATCGCCGCATACACACCGTCGGTTTGTAAAGATGCCGCGTAATTCAGAAAATCATACGGGCAGGATTCATTTGCGAACCGGAAGCCTTCTTTATTGACCTTTAAATGCGGCTGCGTGCCCGGGTTAAACTGATAGACCGTGCCTGGGAAAGCGAGGTTGCCCTGCCCATCATCGACATAACCGGCCTTGACGCCCGGCGCGACCAAACCACGGTCAAAGATCATCGGCGCGTCGGTCGTGTCCATCTTCGCGCCAGCCCAGATCCCGGCGCGGATGCCCATGCCGGTATCCGGACCATAGTAGCTGTTGGCGGTGACGCATTCGTTGACAATTGGCGCCAGCGCTTTCACCATTTTCGGATTGCCCGGATATCCGCCGGTCGCCAGGATGACGTTTTCAGCATTGATTTTTACATAGGCCCCCTTTGCGTCGGTGAAGATCGCTCCGGTGACTTTGCCGCTTTCATTCTGATTCAGCCGTACGAGTGTCATCGAATAATTTACCTGATAGCCTAAATCCTGAATATGCTTCTCCAGAAAGCGATTGCGCTCACAGCCCATCGCTCCAGCGAATTCGCTGCCCTCCGGCGCGCTGATTGTATGCCAGATCGACGGTACATAGTATTCCATATGGTTGCCGCCGACATGATTCTCATGCGCGATGTTGACCGACGCGCTTAACCCCAGGCTTTCCAGATAACGGATCATCTCTGCGCTGTTGTTCATCCACATTTTGATGACATCCATATCGCACTTATAGGAAGCGTAGCGGGCGATTTCATTCAACAGCCGATCTTTCTGCACCGTGACCCCGGCCTTTTTCATCGCTTCGGTGTCCAGCGCACCGATCCAGTGCCGCGTATCGCCGAGCGTTTCATTCTGTTCGCACAGGATGAAATCCATCTTGGCGTCCGCCGCGGTCGCCGCGGCCATCATCCCGCCGTTGCCCGCGCCGATGATCAACAGGCTGGTATCCAATGTGGAAGTAATCTGCGAATCCGCGATCTCCGGAGCTTCACCCAGCCAGTCTTCAAAATCGCTGTCTGTGTTTTCATTCAGAGCGGCGGCCAGCCCCTGAGCCTGGGCGATACAGTTGCCAACCGCTTTCTTAATCGCCGGAATGGTGATATCCGCCGTCGCGGCTGTTTCCACATCCACGGATTGTTTCTCGACGATCAGTTTTGCCAGCTCGTCCGCTGCCGCCTTTCCGATCGATTCCGTTTCTCCGTCAGCAGCGATAGTACAATCGGTAATCTTATCCGCTGTGAATGTCATCTCTACCTGAATATAGCTGGAATAACCTTTGACGCTTGCGGAATACGTCCCCGGCGTATAGATTCCCTTGCTTGCGGCCGGAGCGTCGTTAACAGCACATCCGCTCAGGCTGACAGCCGCCAGGCCGAGCGCGCCTGCCGCCGCGCCCTTCAGGAAATCCCGGCGGGTTATGTTCTTAGAACTCATGTTTTTTCCTCCCTTTTCTCTCGTTGTGTTCATTATTTCACATAACAACTTGCAAAAGAAGTCTGAATTCCTTATGATGGTTTGTAGGAAAACCTTATAACAAGATCAAAAGATTTCGATACTGAAACGGGAGGAATCAAGGATGCTTAATCATCAGCTGGCAACGTTTATTCAGGTTGCCGAAAACGGCAGTTTTTCCAAAGCAGCCGAGAAGCTCTACATCACGCCCAGCGCCGTGATTCAGCAGATCAACAATCTGGAACAGGAGCTTCAGGTGACTTTGTTCAAGCGGACACGCCACGGAACTCAGCTCACCCCGGCCGGCGACTATCTTTTTCAACAAGCCGGGCCGCTGATTCAGACCTGCCGGGAAATTGAGGAAAATCTGATCCTGATTCATCGCCAGGATCAGCAGAAAATTACGATCGGCACAAGTCTGTTGATGAAATGCCGTGTTTTTTATCCGCTGTGGACGCGGTTTCAAAAGGAAGTATCCGATCAGATCCCCGTTGAACTTCTTGACCTTGCGTTGAATACGGAAGCATACAAAGCCGATCTTATAGAAGGAATTGATGATGGCGAACCCTGGCAGCGCGGCCGCAGCTTCCTGAATTTGTTTCGTGTCCCGATCGCCGTTGCGGTCGCGCGGGATCATCCGTTAGCGGCCAAAACGTGTTTAACGCTTGCGGACATGCGGCCTTATACACTGGTCACGATCCGTTCCCACATGTCCGATGAACTGGATCGTCTTCAGCAGGAAGCCAAAGCGCTCGGCGTTCACGTCGTCGAGGTGCCGCGCTATGATCTCTCCGTTTTCAGCCGCTGCATTGTCCGGCAGGATTGCTTGCAGACGCCGTTGTGCTGGAAGGATATCCATCCTGATCTGGTGACGATTCCCTGCGACTGGAATTATTCGCTGGCCTATGGGTTCCATTATGCCAAGAATCCCAGTCCGGCCGTCCGAGAATTTTTACGCTTTGTCCGGCAGGTTGCCGAAACAGAAGTGCTTCACCTTTAAACGTTTTTATAAAACTTCCTATCCAAAAGAAAACCGCGTTGATCAGACTTTTCAATCCGATCAGCGCGGCTGTTTTTATTATCCAAGACAGCACCGTTTTCAGCCTTTCAGCTTTTCACCCGTTTTATAAACAGTGCGGACCTTGCGGACACAGGAAATATCCTGCAGCGGATCGCCTTCTATCGCGATGATATCCGCGACTTTTCCTGCTTCAATCGTGCCGTAGTCCTTCAGCACGCCGATGCAGTCGGCCCCGTTGCGCGTAGAAGCCACGATCGCATCCATCGGCTTCATCCCGTTGGCCACCATCAGTTCCAGCTCAAACGCCGAATTGTTATGGAAGTTATAAGGCGTGCCGGCATCCGTGCCCATCGCGATCTTCACACCACGCTGATAGGCTTTCTTAAAGCTTTCAATATGCGCGTCGACAACCAGATTCGCTTTGCGCAAAACATAATCCTTCATGCCTTTTTCCACACCGGCGTCCAGAATGCAGCGCGGCGCGGCTAACGTTGGAACCAGGTATGTTCCATGTTCGACCATCCAGTCGATGCATTCATCATCCAGGAAAATGCCATGCTCGATGGAGTCGATGCCGGCGTGCAGGGCATTCTTGATTCCCTGGGTGCCCTGGGCATGCGTCGCGGTTTTGCGGTCAGCCTTGTGCGCCTCGTCGATCGCCGCCTTCATTTCTTCCATCGTCAGCTGCGCACTGCCCGGTTCCACACCCGGGGTCATTACGCCGCCGGTCGCCATGATCTTGATCAGATCCACGCCGTGCTTCAACAGCTCGCGGGCATGCTTGCGGCATTCGTCTGCGCCGTCGGATTCCAGTCCGCTTTTCCAGCCATGGCCGCCGGTCATCGTAATCACCCGGCCGGCACAGGCCATGTGCGGTCCAACGACTTTTCCTTCTTCGATGCATTTTTTCATTTCCAGATCGTAATATTGTTCAGACCCCAGCGAACGGACAAACGTCACGCCGCTGTCGATATAATCGTGTGCGTTCTTCATCCCCCACCAGGCTTTTTCCATGGTCGTCAGCGCGTTTTCTTCCTCATCGCTGATGCCCACTGGAGACAAAGAGTGAACATGACAGTTGATCATGCCCGGCATGACGGTCATTTCGCTTAAATCCACCCATTCTTCCTCGTTCTTCCCGTGGAAATCTTCGATCGCGGCAATCCGTCCGTTTTCAACGCAGATGGCCTGGTTCTTTTTTGGTTCAGCGCCAGTGCCGTCGATCAGCGTTCCGGCATGAATCCAGAATTTTTTCATTGATTACTCCCCCTCATTTGTTTTCTTATCTTTCATTATAGCGCATTTTTATTTTCAGACAACTTGAAAATAGTTTCATCAGATCAAACTTCTTTAAGTAATCCCATTTCCTGCCCCTCGCTAAAGGCTTCAGCCTGAACCTTGAATAAAAAGCTCCCCGGAAGAATTCCAGAGAGCTTCATGGGAGAAAAAAGTTACTGAGCCTTGCCCGCGTTCTGACCGGCAATCATACCGAAGGTGAAGATATCGGCGATCGCGTTGCCGCCCAGACGGTTGCCCGCATGGATACCGCCGGTGACTTCGCCGGCTGCCCATAAGCCTTCGATCGGCTGGCCTTCCGCGTTCAAGACTTCCGCCGAGGTGTTGATGACCACGCCGCCCATCGTGTGGTGCAGCGAAGCCTTCCGCGGTGAGATGACGATACCGACGTTCGGATCGTTCTCGATCGCTTCCAGATCGATCGCGCCGGCCAGGACTTCCTTGCCGAAATCCGGATCGCTCTGATTTTCAACATAGCTGTTGTATTTTTCAATGACCGTGCGCAGCTGTTCTTCCGTAAATGCCGGAGTCGCGCCGCCCGCTGCGGTCTTGGACGCTTCCGCCAGTTCCGCTAAGGTCGAACCATACCAGACATGACCGTTGTCGACCATCGACTGAACAGTCGTGCCGAACAGCCCTTCTTCCAGTGAAGCACCCTTGCACAGACCGTCGGCTTCCTTCAGGCCGCTGCCGGCATAAATGATATAGAAGATGCCGTTATCCAGCGTCAGCGAAGCCTTCGCCAGAACGTCACGTTCCGCGTATTCGTCGACAAAGCGTTCACCCTGACCGTTGATCCAGATCTGTTCTGAAGCGTCAGCCCAGATGCCGTCGGTCATTGTGCCCTTGATCGGGGAAGAGGAAGGCATCAGCTGGGAAACACCCAGACCCGTCGTATCCGCGCCGATTTCCATCGCCATGACGATGCCGTCGCCAGTGTTGGTGCCGACATTGGTCGTCAAGGTGCGGTCGGTCAGATCATCGCCCCAGTATTCATCATACTGCTTGACCATCGCCGGATTTGCGCAATAACCGCCGCTGGCCAGCACAACGCCGTGTCCCGCTTCTAATGTGACTTCCGTACCGTCGGCTTTTTCAGCCTTAACGCCGGTAACGCGGCCGTTGTCATCGACGATCAACGACTTCGCCGCAGTTTCCGTATAAATGGTTACGCCTTCTTTTTCAGCCGCGCTCTGCAGTACCTGAATTAACGGCAGACCTGCGGTGTAAGCATGGGTTCTCGGCCACATTGCGCCTAATACGGTGTACAGCGAATCCCCGGCGCCTGCGTGAGAAGCTGTGCCAACGCCGATTGAACCCGCCCAGTCATAAGAATTCAGCGCGCTTTCCGCTAAGGTGCGGGCCAGATCAATGTTCGAAGCGATCCAGCGGCCGTCGTTCATCTGCCGCAGTCCGCCCGTATAAATATGCCACATGTGCAAAGAAATTGAATCGAAGCCCGGCATATCCTTGCCTGCCGTCTTGCCGGCATTCGCCTTATAGAAAGCCTGAATATCGCTCTGCAGCGTGGTCAGGACTTCCGCCCATTCCGGGAATTGATCCAGATGCAGATCCGCGTCGGTTGTCGACAGCGCCAGATAGGAATCCAGCGTATTTTTCTGTGCTTCCGATAAAACGCGTTCCGCCTGCGCTTCCGGGTCAACCGCGTTGAACGCGCCGCCGGCCATCATTGTATCGCCGCCCAGGAACGAGCTTTTTTCAATCAGGATGACCTTTGAGCCTTCCTGCGCTGCCGCGATCGAAGCACTCAGGCCCGCTCCGCCGCCGCCGACAACGACGACGTCCGCAGATAATGTTTCCGCCTCGCCCGCTGCCGCGTGATAAGCGTTTGCCTTCAACGCGCTGAGATCCATGCCGGCGTTGGTCGCCGCCTCTTCAGCCGCCCGCATCAATGCGTTGCTGCAAAGCGTCGCACCGGTAACGGTGTCTAAATCAAAGGTCTGATGTTCAACGATCTGTGATGGAATGCGTTCCAGCGCCACATCGGACAGACCTGCGGTTTCATGACATTCTGTCACTTCGGCCTTGGTGATCTTTCCTTCTTCCACTGTCAGCTGGACGCTGACCGGTCCCTGCATGCCCGTTGATGTGCCTGTGAACACCCCGGACATCGTGTCCCCGGTTTTCGCCGGTTCCTGTTTTGGTGTCTGTGAACAGCCGGTCAGACTCATCGTCATCGCCAGAGCCAGAATCACAGAAAGACAAAATTTCTTCATGACTTTCCCTCCTGTTATGAATCGTAAACATTATAAACCTGTTAGCCGCTTACAGGTCAACAAGTTTGTGAACGAACAAACAGAACACATGAAAACGGATCCCTCGTAAGATCCGTTTACCGGCAAAATAGTCTGGTTTTCAGGTTTATCCCGGCGACTTTTCGGCGTATATGCAGTCTTCTTCGTCAAGGTTCTCGAAGACGTTTGACGTTGGGAAAGATGACCTCATCTTTCTCCGCTTATATTTCACCCGCCAAACCGATTCCATGAACAAAAACGCCGTTTCTCATGTAACTTAAATAAATCCGGCCGATTATATCCGTACAGATCGGTTTCCCGCGCCGCCGACATTCGTCCAGCAGCGGTTTTAGATCCTGGCAGGTGAGCTGAAACGGATCGGAAACCTCCAACATGTACTGCAGAATCTCGCCGCCTTCTTTTCGTTCCACTTCGGCAGGAAGTTTCAGATTCAGCTTCTTTTTATTGCGTTCCAGAATACCCAGGCCGATACTGACGTCCAGCGGCCGACGCTCCTTGATCACGCTCTGCACGCCGATTTTGATCGCAATGTAGGAGAAGGGCATATTCTCAGACAGAATCTCAACGGCCTTCTGCACCCCCGGAGTCCTGACGGCCCCAGTTCCAAAATTCCAGACATTATAGCTGTTGTCACGAAACAGTGGAGCCACGCGTTCCCGTCCCTCTTTGATCATCTGAAAATAGGCCTGCATTTCCTTTAACCGCAGCAGTTTAATTTCCTGCCAGCGGATTTGTTCTTCCAGTGACTCAGCGTGTGCGCCGACCCATTGATCAATCGCTTCCAACTCCTCATTTTTCGCGTTCAGCGATTCCTGAATGCTCATGTCAAAGCTGCGCAGCATCTGCGCATGATAAATATTCAGGGCGTCCTGCGGTGTAAAATTCCGGTAATTGTTATCCTGCCGTTCTCCCTGAATCAAGCCCATCCGGTCATAATAACGAACCTTACTGCTGACAATCCCCAGCTGACGGGCAAACTCATTGACCTTCATGTATGCCACCTGCACTCTTTCCTCTTTTTAATTTTGTTGATTTCATTATAAAGCATAAACGTAATAAAAATGCTGAAAATCGCATTGATTCCAGCATTTCTTAATTTTTTAAGATTGTAAAATAAGCAGGACAGAATTACCAAAATTCATTTTCCGGCTCATCCGTGATTTCCACCCGCCGGCCGCTGACAAGATCTGTCCAGGCGCATTTCCACGCGTGCAGTTTCATCCGGCCCTGAACCGGCCGGGGATTATACAGCGGGTCGTTGACGACCGGCCGCTGAATTGACGCCAGATGGACGCGGATTTGATGTGTGCGTCCGGTTTCCAGCTGACAGCGGACCAGCGTCTGTTTCTCCTTCTGCCGGCAGCGCAGCACTTCGACATGGGTCACCGCCGGCTTGCCGGTCGGGGAAATCCGATAGGCCTTCGCGTTATGCCGGTCACGGCCGATCGGTTTATCAAGCGTCAATCTGTCCTTCGGCTTCATGACGCCGCTGACCACCGCCAGATACGTGCGGGCGATCTGCTTCTGGGCCAAAGCCTGATCCAGCTTCGGCTGAAAGAACGGACACTTGCTGAAAAGCACGATCCCGCTGGTGCCTTCGTCCAGCCGGTGAATCGGCCGGACAGTGCAATGCTGGCCGGTTTGCAGATAATACGCTGCCACCGCGTTGGCCAGTGTGCCGGTCTTCCCTTTATCATCCGGATGGACGATCATGCCGGCCGGCTTGGACACCGCCAAGATCAGCTCGTCTTCATACAAAATCCTGATCGGGATTGTCCACGGAACAAAATCCGGCTCCTCCTGCTGAAACACCTTCAGCGCCAGCTCGTCGCCGACCTTTACCTTCGCACGCTGTCGAACCGGCTGACCATTCAACGTAATTTTTCGTTCAATTTCCAGCTTGTAGCGCGCAGCCTTGGAACATCCCCACGGCGCAAGCAATTCCGCGATCGTCTGGCCTTCGGCTTGTGCCGGGATGGAAAACCGCAGCCAGGGGACATCAATCCGCAAGGGCATCATTCCCGGCCTTCCGGAAACAGATAGCCCGCCTGCTCAAACAGCGTGTCCAGATCGAGCGGGTTCGGCTTCCATGCCTGCGGCCGCGCTTGCTTTAAGAACGCCTCGGCGCAGGCCGCGTGCGCGGCTGCCCCTTTCCACAGTACGCTTTCGTCCAGATCATGCCGGCTGGTATGCACGTCGGCAATGATGCCTTTTTCCTCATTGCGCATGCCTAAGAAGGCGTAAACTCCCGGCATCCGCTGCAAATACAGCGGGAAGCTGTCCGTGCCCATCCACGGCTCGGCCTGGATTACCGCTTCTTTTCCCAACATTTCGCCGCAGACCTCGGCCGCGGTTTTCGCGTAGTCCGCGTCATTGTTCAGCGGGAAGCCCGGCGCGTTCAGCTTATCAAAACTTGCCGTGCAGTCGTAGGCTTCGGCGATGTGTTCGACAACATGGCGCAGCTTGGCCTGAAACGCCAGTCCCACTTCCCGGTTATAAAACCGCACCGTGCCCTTAAATACGCAGGTATCCGGCAGAATGTTGGATTTCGTTCCGGATTGAACCAGACCCGTGGAAATCGTCAGCGGCTCAAACGGACTGACCGTGCGCATCCGCAGCGCGTTCAGCGCCTGACCGATCGCCGCATAACAATCAATCGGATTGACGCACAAATCCGGGCGGGAGCCATGCCCGCCGCGTCCCTGCAGCCGCACATGGAAGGAAAACATCCCCGCCATCAGCGGCCCGGCCTGAATTTGCAGCGTCCCGGCCGGAGTATGCGGGGAAACATGCAGACCAAACACGCTGTCCGGTTCGATGCCCGCTTTTTCCAACGCCTTCATGAGATGATAAATATTCATCGTCGCTTCTTCGCCGCGTTCAAAACACAACAGTACCGTGCCTTCCAGAGCCTCCCGGTGTGCCTGAAGCAGCTTGGCCGCCGTCAATAACATCGCGGTATGACCGTCGTGGCCGCAGGCATGCTGGACGCCGGGGATCTCGCTGACGCACGCTTTCTGCGATCCGCCGCCGTTGGTCTTTTCTTCCTGGATCGGCAGCGCGTCGATATCCGCCCTTAACATGACGGTCCGGCCCGGCTTGCCGCCCTCGATCCACCCCAGCACCCCACCGTGCTCAACGATCTGCGTGCGGATGCCCTGCGCTTGTAAGAACTGATCGATCAGTGCGACCGTCTGTTCCTCGTGTGAGCTTAATTCCGGATGGCGGTGCAGCTGACGGCGCAGATTGATGCAAAGCTCGCTTAAGCGCTGCGCTTCTTCATTCCATTGAATCGTCATGATCTTCTCCTCGCTTTTTACTATTGCTTTCACTCAACCGACTTCCTGACAGGCCGAAGCCTTATGCAATGATCAGGAAATCTTTGCTTTTTCTTTGATCGCAAGCGTTCGCTTTAACTTAGCGGACGCAGTCAGCATAGAAATCAAACACCTGCTGCTCAGTCGGGAACCGGGCGATCAGAACTTCGTCGCCCATCGCTTCCGCCAGCGCTGGATCCATCGCGATCCGCTGGATGATCGCGCCTTGATACCGTTCGATGATCCATTCCATCGAATGCTGATACGCTTGTTCCTTACGCCGTCCGACAAACACGCTGGAATACGGGCGTTCCGGGTTGTAGCAAGGCTCGTGATCGATCAGGGTATCGGCCCAGATCTGATAGATGTCGATATCGTTGGCATAGTCGATCATGTCCGGCAGAAATCCTCCCGGCGGGCGCATATTGACTTCCAGGCCGATGATGTCGCCCTGCCGTCCCAGCCCCTCCTGATCGCAGTCCAGACGGAAGAATTCCAGGTGGAAAAACCGGTCGCGCACGCCGAAGGCCTGCAATGTCCGCTCGCCTGCGCTGCGCAGATCGTCCGGCACCGTTTTCAGCGAATAACAGCCGATCGGCTGCTTCTCGTTGACCGAATCCATGACTGAACCGAGGTAGACATGACTGGTCGCAAAGACGACCTTGCCCTGGTTGTTGATAATCCCATCGAACGTGCAGACCGTGCCGTGGACAAATTCCTCGACGATCATTCCGGAGTGCATCGTTTTTAACATCTGCTCGAGCTCCTCCGCGTTGTGGATCCGCATCGTGTCGCTCGCCCCGACGCCGCGGTCCGGCTTGGCGACTAAGGAATAGTTCACCTTTTTGGCAAACTCGCGGATCTCGGCTTTATCCTCACTGATCAGCCAGCGCGCAGCCGGCACACCCGCTTCGGCATATTTTGCCTTCATCAGCGACTTGTGCTGACAGACGTGAAGCTGCTTGGGAAACATGCCGGTCGTGACGTGAAACAGCTCGCGCAGCTCGGCGTCCAGATTCAGCCAGTATTCGTTATTCGATTCGATCCAGTCGATCTTGCCGTACTTCCATGTGAAATAACCGCAGGTCCGGATCATCGCGTCCCGATCGGTCATCGAATAGACGCAGACCACATCGTCCAGCACTGCCCGCAGTGTTTCCGGCAAGGATTCCACCGGGGTGTCGACAATCCCCAGCACGCGCACGCCGCGATTTTTCAAAGCCCGTGCAAACAGCCAGTAATTGGATGGGAAATGCGGTGAGATCAATACGAAATTTATCATTCTGTTTCCTCCCAACACCGCTGCAGGATGCCTAATTCTTCCATCCAGACCGGTGTTTCTTCTTCCCAGCACGCCTCGCAATGCGTCCCTTCCGGGTAGCAATGCAGATATACCGACGCTTTATCCTCTAAAATCCGCTGGATCGTCAGGTTGTCGGTCGTGACCTGCGCCAGTTCTTCCTGGGTGCCGGTTTCCAGGCCGCCCCAGCTGATATAAAACTGCGTGTCTTCCTCAATCCAGGCTTCGTCAAGATCCTCGCACAATGGCTCCATGACCAATCCCAGATACGGCGACAGGCAGGCAGCCCGGCTGTAAACCGAGCTGTAGCGGCCGCCGGCGTACAAGGCCATCAGACCACCCATCGAGCTGCCGCCGATAAACGTATGCTCCCGATCGGTCAGCACCGGCAGGTTCTCGTCTACCCATTCTTTTAACTCGCCGCTCATCCAGTCCAGCAGCAGCTCGCCCTGTCCCTGTACCTCGCCCCAGACGGGATCGGCGAAATCGTAAGGTGAAAACTCCCACAGCCGGCGATTGCCTTCATGGTTGCATTCAAGACCGACGACGACTAATGGCAGCCGGGTTAGCTCGAGGTAATCCTTCAATCCCCAGCTTTTGCCATAGGTCGCTTCCTCGTCGACAAACAGATTGTGACCGTCAAACATATACAGCACCGGTACCTTTTGGCCCGGCGTCAGTCCGTCGGGAATATACAGATGGAGCGTCCGCGCTTCGTCCAGCGGCGTAATCCATGTTTCCTGTTGAATAAGCATCTCTGTGATCCTCTTTTCTAGCCGGGAATTCCCAGCCTGACATTTTCATTGTAGTGAATTTTCAGTCCGAGCGCAAGTCTGAAAACCGAGGGAAAGAATCAGAAACCGCCGGACACAGCCCGGCGGTCAGATTCTGAAGTATTTAACAAAGACGGCTGATAAAATACGGGAACTGTTTGCGCCACCACGGCCAGTCGTGAACCGCGTCGCCGCCCCAGTAATCGATCCAGGCCGGGATATTTTTATAGCCTAACAGTTCCTGCATCCGGCGGGTGTCCTGCTGAGCTTCCTGTTCCCAATCGCCCTGACCGCAGCACAGCACGATGTCGCAATGCCGGTATTTTTCCACATACGGATGATCAGCCGGCATCTGATCGAGATAGTCGATCGTGGAGTTGTTGTAAACCAGATCGTCCATGTAGCCGCCGAAGTACCACTTACTGGAATAAATGCCGCTTAAGCCGATCGTGCCGTTGAACAGATCCGGCCAGCGGAACATGAAATTCACAGCGTGAAGCGCCCCCAGACTGCAGCCGGTCGTCAGAATCCCGCCGGCCCGCCGGCCGTCGTTGGACCACTGGTTAATCTCGAGGATCCGCGGCGCCAGCTCTTCCACAATATAGCGGGCATAAGCCTCGTGGCGCTCGATCCGGCCGCGGCATTCGCGGTCGAAGGCCGCCCAGGTCTCCCAGTCGATGCTGTCGCAGGTAAACAGCTGCAGCCGGCCCTGTTCAAGCAGATCCTGCACGGCCCCGACCATCCCGAAATTTTCAAAATCATAGAACCGGCCGCTCTGCGCCGGAAATACCAGACAGGGCCGTCCGGCATGACCGTAAACCTTGAATTCCATCATCCGGTCAAGATGATAACTGTATTCGTTATAATACGCTGTATGCATGTTTTCTACTCCTTGGTCATGGTAAAGCTGACGAATTCCATCATGTCGTCAACATCCGCGAAACGAGCGGTGATCATGTCGTTGCCCATCGCCGGGGCTAAGACCTCCGGCATCGTTTCCGCCATCACGATCGCGCTGCCGTAGCGCTCATGCACCTCAGCGAGAGTATGACGGTAAGCCAGACGGTGACGGCGGCCCGTATAAACGCAATAATACGGCCGGTGCGAAGGATCGAAATACCCATGATCATACGCGACCATGTTCGCCCAGATTTTATAGACGTCGATATCGTTGGCATAGTTCATCATATCCGGGGTATAGCCTCCCGGCGGACGCATGTTGACTTCCAGGCCGATCAGATCGCCCCGCTTGCCCAGTCCTTCCTTATCTTCAGTCAGGCGGAAAAACTCGCAATGAAAAAACCGGCTCTGGGTCGGGAAGGCGGCGATCACGCGCCGTCCGGCATCCTTGAGATCTTCCGGGATTTGGCGCACGGAATAATAATAGATGTCCTCCTCATGATTGACGATTTCCATGATCGGCCGCGGAAACACATGCGACGTCTCAAAGATCGGCTCGCGCTCGCGGTTGGCGATGCCGTCATAGGATTCAATCGAGCCCGGCACGTATTCTTCCATGATGTACTGCGTTTCCGGCAGATGATCGTAGAATTCATGCAGCTGCGCTTGGTTTTCCAGCTTGTAGGTCGCGTTGGCGCCCACGCCGTTATCCGGTTTGACGACAACCGGATAACCCGTCTGCGCGACAAATGCCAGTCCGGCTTCCCGCTCGGACACCAGATGCCAGCGTGCCGTGCGGACTCCGGCCTTTTCATACAGCGCCTTCATCTGGCTCTTGTATTTAATGAAGGAAATCGCCTCGTTGCGCACGCCGCTGGTTACGTTGAAATCCGTGCGCAGCCGGGCGTCCTGCATCAACCAGTATTCGTTGTTGGATTCGATCCAGTCGATCTTGCCATAGCGGAACGCAAAAAAAGCGCAGGCTTTGTACACCTCTTCATAGTTTTCCAGACTTGAAACTTTGTAGTATTCCTGTAAGTTCTGCTTGAGGTTGTCTTCAAGCTGCTCGTATGGAGCATCCCCGATTCCCAGCACACGGACGCCGTTCTGTTTCAGACAACGGCAAAAGTTCCAATACGTCTTGGGAAAGTTCGGCGATATAAAAATAAAATTCATGGATATTCCCCACCTTTGTTCAAGTTTCATTGTAGCAGAATCGAACGTTTTTTTAAATTGATTAAGCGGCAAAAATACCAGAATTCTGAAATAACTTGCTGAAAGAAATGAAAGAAGATGAAATCATCAAGGATACTGAAAACCCATCGTGCTGTTTAAAGCTGGAAATGAAGCTAGCGTCACGGGATAAAACAAGAAACGATCCGCGTTTTTTTAGCGGATCGCCCGTTCTCCAGGGAATCGTCTGATTCTCATGTCTCTGATTTTTGTTGATTTCAGCAAGTTTCTTCCTTTTATTTTCCCTTCAACCAGCTTACCCCATATTGGCCGCCGTCAGGCGTTTGCGCATTAAATCCGGATCCGTACAGGCCAATAACGCGGTCTCCTTTGTGATCCGGCCGGCCTTCAACAAATTCAACAGACTGGCGTCCATCGTGATCATGCCCTCCCGGGCGTTAGCCTGAATCGTGTTGTCGATCTGATGGATCTTATTCTCGCGAATCTGCGTCTGGACGGCATTGTTGACCTTCATGATCTCAAAGGCCGGTATCAAGCCGCCCCCAACCGCCGGAATCAGCTGCTGGGACACGATCGCCTGCAGCACCATCGACAGCTGCACGCGGATCTGTTGCTGCTTCTCGGCCGGGAACACGTCAATAATCCGGTTGATCGTATTCGCCGCGCCGGTTGTGTGCAGCGAGGAAAAGACCAGATGCCCTGTTTCCGCCGCTGACAACACCGTCTGCATCGTTTCCAGTTCGCGCATTTCCCCGACCAGAATCACATCCGGCGCTTCCCGCAGCGCCGCGGTCAGAGCGTGGATATAATCGGGCGTATCCTGACCAATTTCACGCTGGCTGACAATGCTTTTCTGATGCCGGTGGAGCACTTCAATCGGATCCTCAATCGTGATGATATGCCCGCTTCGGCTATGGTTGATTGCGTCGATCAGACAGGCCAGCGTCGTGGATTTGCCGCTGCCGGCCGCCCCGGTAATCAGCACCAGCCCCTTTTTCAATTCGGAAAACGCCAGGATTTCCGGTCCGATATGCAGCTCATTCGCATCCGGCAAAACGAACCGCACGACCCGCAGCACCGCCGCTAACGATCCGCGCTGACGATAAACATTGACGCGGAAGCGCCCCATCTGGGAAAGCGAAAAGGAAAAATCATCCTCGCCCGTCTGATGCAGCCGGTCCATCGTCCGATTCTGGCTCAATTTAAAAATTTCCTGAATCAACGCTTCGGTCATCGCCGGCGTCAGCCGCTGATCATCCAGCTGAATCATTTCACCGTTAATTTTTATCGTCAGCGGTGTCCCGGCGACAATAAAAATATCCGAAGCCCGGCGGTCGACCGCCTGCC
Organism: Holdemania sp. Marseille-P2844; assembly: GCF_900120005.1. Classification (GTDB taxonomy): domain Bacteria; phylum Bacillota_I; class Bacilli_A; order Erysipelotrichales; family Erysipelotrichaceae; genus Holdemania. The sequence continues at coordinate 23,025 of NZ_LT635452.1, read as the reverse complement.
GCAATATCGTTGGACAGTCCATCAGCGTTCCTCCTTTTCCATTTTCGTTTCACTGTAATGCGCCTGCACCCGGCTGATCGCTTTATCGCTCAGCTGCAGCTGCGCGTTAGCCTGAACATAGGACAATACCGCGAAGGTTGTCATGCACAACAGGCAGAATAACATCAATAACGGTGCGATCCCCGTGCCGATATGCACCGCGGTTTGGGTTTCCTGACGATGACTCATGACTTCCCGCCTCCTGTGATCGGACCGATTTCCACCAGAATCCGGCCATCCTTCACCCGCACGACACGCAGGACGGCGGCTTTTTCTTCATTGTGGACCGATCGTTCAATTTCAATCTGATAAACGCCGTTTTCCTGCAGTTTTCCACTCTCGTCGCTCTGCCACAGACAGGCCTCGGGTTCACATTGCTGCGGCCACAGCGTGGTCAGTGATACATCGGAATGAGTCCGCAGCTGTTCGGCCAGCGGCTGGGCCAACCGCAGCGCCTGATTCTGATCCAGCGCTAAATGATGCCTGGCGCTGGCCAGCGCGAACAAGCGTACGCACAGCACAGAACCCAGGGCAAAGCAGAGAATCACAAACAACAGCTCGCTGAGGAAATAAAACGAGCTGGAACGCTGTCGTATTTTCATTCCGCATCCTCCTTCAGCTCAAGGCTCAGCGTGGCGATTCCCGATTCGCCCTGCCATTGCACCTGCAGCGACGATCCCTGCAGCTCAAAGCGAATCGGCGCCGAAGCCGCCAATTTCTCCCCGGCGCTCAAATCCAGCGGCCTGTTGGCGCCCATCAGCAGTTCCATCAGCTGACCCTCCTGAACATAGAACACCGTTTCATACGTCCGTCCGTCAATTTCTTCCCGGATCATGAGACACTCCTGATCTCCGATCCGCTGCACGCGCACCTGATCGCCGCGGACGCCCTGCAGCCGATTGAACAACACCAGATAGGGCAGCTGCACCTGGTCATCCTGCCGCTGTTCCCGCAGCATCCGCTGATAAAAGGAAGCGCACCGCTCGATCGTCACAAACGAACAGCCGACAAACAACGTCAATAACAGAAGCATAAAGACCATTTCCGTCACAGACCGCTTCATCGCGCCGCCCCCTTCCGGTAAACCGCGACGTCCGGCTTCATATTGGAGCCGAGCGATTGATAAAACACATTGTATTTCCCATGGTCGATGACGACTCCATAGTTTTGTTCCAGATAACTCACGTCCTCAGGATAACTTCCCTCCAACGCATAGCACAGCACCGCCGCCTGTTCGATCCGCTGCTCGATCAGCTGCGCTTCTTCATTCCGGATCTGTCCCGAGGTCTGGTTCAGAGAACGAACGATCCCCCAGAAAAGCGCCGCGAAGATCAGAATAATGGCTGTGATTTTTCCCAGCTTCTTCATCGGGTTACCCAATGCTGGACATGATGTTCATCAGCGGCAGCATCACGGAAAGCAGAATCGCCCCGACGATCACCGAAAGCAGCACGATCATCAGCGGTTCGATCGTATTTAAGAACTGGTTTACGGCGGTTTCGGTATCGTCGTCATAGCGCTCGGCTACCTGCGCGATCATCTCATCGCCCCGCCCAGCCCGCAGGCCGATGCCGATCATCCGGGCATAAGCTTCTTTAAACAATCCACAATCCAGCAAGGCCCGGTCGAAGTTTTCGCCCTCGTCCATTTTCTGCATACAGGCGCGAATCTGTTTTTGCACTCCCGGATGCTCGATCAGCGTTTCCAATCCCTGCAGCGCTTCGCTGATCTCTACACCGCTGCGGGTAAACAAGGACAACGCGAACGCCGCCTGCGCCAGCGACAGCTCGCGGCACACACCGCTGATCAGCGGAACACGGGCAAACAGCGCCGTCAACGACAGCTGCGGATTGCGAAAATGGCGTATGGCAATCACCGCCGCACCGATCAAGGCCAGCCCGGAAATCACCGCTGCCGCGATGATTAAGCCTGACCCTGCCCGCATCAGCACCTGTGCCGATACCGGCAGCGAAATACCGAGATTGCGCAGCACTTCATCAAAGACCGGCAGCACCTTAAATAAGATCACGCCAACGACGACCATCACCATGATCAGAAGGATCAGCGGGTAAGTCAGCGCGTTCTTCAAATTAATCCGGATCTTTTCCATGCGCTGATAATACTGCGCCAGCGCTTCCAGCACCTGATCCAGATAGCCGGTCTGTTCCCCGATCCGCACCATCCGGACCATGTAGGAGTCAAACGCTTCCGTCCGTTTTAGACTGTCCGCCAACGTTTCGCCCAGCTCTATTTCATTTTTGATTTTTAACAGCGCGTCATGCAGACCGACGTCTGGCTGATCGTTCGCCACCACACCTAATCCGTCTTCTGCCGATAAGCCCGAGCTGATCATCATCGCCAGCTGCTGGCACAACAGCGCGCATTCATTCCCGGAGATTTTTTTCATGTTTTTTCCCCCTTTAATAGCGATATTTATCCTGATACTGTCCAGTGTATTTCATCTGCGTTGACGCGTAGGTCGGATCCATTCGCGTCCAGGTTTCTTTTTCAAAATAGATTTCCGGATTGATCCAGCCGGCCCCGCGGACATACACCTCGACCCAGGCATGGTAACCCTCGTCGACATAGCCGGTGATCAGGCGGGTCGGAATCTGCTGGACACGCAGCATCGTGCTCATCAGGGCGGCGTAGTCGAAACAGATGCCTTTGCCCTGGGACAGCGTGTCGTCGACAACCGGCAGGACATACTGATCTTTGACTTCCTCGGCCTTGTCCCAATCGTAGCTGACATGCTTGACCACAAAGTTGTAAATTGTCAGCACCCGTTCCAGCTCAGTCCGGCAATCCTGCGTCAAATCGAACGATTTCAGAACGCTCGCCGACTGCGGCGAGTAGTTTACAATCTGGTTGGGATAAAGAAACGGCAGGGTCTCCTCACTCAGTCTGACGTCGAACGTCTGCTTGAACAAGACGGCATATCTTGAGCCTTCGATATTCTCATACCCCCGGATTTCGTATTGTCCGCTGCCCAGGGTCAGAGGGTAGGTGATGTAATTTCCATCCTGATCAATATCATAGGGATATTCCTCACCGTCTTTGATGATTTTTAACTTTAAGCGGCGATGATCAAAACGCAGGGTTTTCACCATAATGTAGCCCTGATCGGTGTGACTGGCGTCAATCTGGATCAAATCGTCGCCCAAAATCACGTTTCCGGAAGCTTCCGGAAGATGAATTCCCGCGAGGGTGGGAGCGGGGGTTTCCTCGATCGGCGTCGGGTATTCCTGCGTTGAAGAAGGCTTGCCGGAGGAGCTGCAGGCCGACAGCAGTAACGCCAAAACGAGCCATCTGCGTATTTTCAAAATCGGCACTCCTCCTTTTTCCTGTTTCATTATAGCACAATCCAACCCCTTCCCAAACGGCGGAGTTTGCGCGTGGAATGGAAGAAAAACAAAATCCGCATATCGACGGCGTATGCGGTTGAAAAGTTCGGATATTCTAACGATTTGCACGCAGTCGGTTCTGACTGACGGTAAGCCGGGCTTCGCCCACTTCGACGGTTAATTCCGCCAGAGGATCCAGGACGATCGTCAGCTGAACATCGTCAAGATCGCTGGTCAGCGACTGCCGGAATATCAAGGCGGAGCCTTTGTGAATACGGACATGGGATAAGTCCAGCGGCAGCGGCTTCTTGTTTTGATAGCCGGTGCAGACAACCGTCATCGTGCCGTCCTGGTTTTCTTCCACGCTTCCCAATTTCAGCACAACCTTATCTTTCTTCACCATCACCCGCAGGACCGCGGCCAGTCCGACGGCTAGAATGCCCCAGCCTAACAGCCATCCCCAGCCGATGTTCCATGTCGGATTGGAATGAGAAACAGACGTAAAAAGGATTCCGCGCATGCCTGAACCGTTTGATGGCAGCGCCAGGCAACTGCTTTCGAATCCGGCAAAACTCATCATAGTCAACAATCTGTGCATCATCACGGCAGGCCACCCTTTCTTTTTTCTTTATTATGCGGGAAGTGGGTTAGAAATCCGTTAGATAACGCGGTTTTCAGAGAATTATTTTACTTTGTGTCAATTTGCGGGTGTTTTCTCGTTCAATAGCTCAAAGTCATAATGGAGACGGCAGCGGGAAGACGCGATTTTTTTATAAAACCGCCGGGTCAGCCGATCCATCACCAATGCAATATCGCTCTTTTCTTTTACAGTCATCAGAATTCCGAACTGCGTCTTGCTGAAGCGGGTATAAACGTCATTAGCCCGCAAACCGGAGCGGATGATGCGGTTGAGCAGATCGCCGCAGTCCTGCGCGGACAATTCAGCGTCCGTGACTTTCAGATGCGTAATTACCAGCACGATCGGCGCCGTGCTGCGCCGGGCTTCCAGACGTTTGTTTTGGACCAGCTTGGCAAAAACCGGCCGCTCGCAATAGAACGCCGCAGGCTCGCTGGTTCCTTCCAGTTCCGACAGATAATCCAGCGGCGTCAGTTCCTTATCCTCGTTATCCGCTTTAATGAAGTAAACCAGCGACTGACTCTTCCCCTGAAACTCCATTCCGAATTCCTTGTAGAAAGAATCGGAAATCTTTTCATAATGTTGAATGGCGCGGGCATATTTCTTTTGATCAAGAAGAATTTTCAGATAGAGGTAATTGAGTTGATCCTGATATAAATCCTGCTGGAGGGCTTTCAGCAGCAGGGTTTCCGCCTGAGCTTCATGGTGAAGGTCGGCCAGCGACTGGGCTGCGGCCTGGACCCGCTGCAGATACAGCTGCCAGTATTGCTCACGATAGGTATAGATCCAGCTCTGGTCCAAGCCGGGCAGAAACTCGCCCGGATATAATTCTGCCAGCGCTTGCGCATAATCGGAGTCAATCGTCAAAGGATCCAGCGGTTTATTCAGCTCATCAATATCCAGCGTCAGCTCGGAACAGGCAAAGCTGTAACCGCCCCGCTGCGTCACAATCCAATCGGCCGCTCCCGTCACCGTTAGCTCCTCCAGACATTTCCGCAGCCTGTGGACTGTAAATTTCATGGCATTGAGGGGATTTTTGGAGTCTTCCCAAAACAATTCGATCAGTCGTTCTTTGGTTACCAGAGTTCCGTGATTGAGGCAAAGGCAGGCGAGAAACGCCGCTGTCTGCTTGCCCAGCAACGCAACAAGATCGATCGTCTGGTCGTTTGTTTTTAAGATAAAACCGCCAAGCATCTGAATTTTAATTCTATTCATTCGTCTGCCTCCCAGAATTTTTAATCTCTCATTAATTATATTATAATTCCAGTATTTTTACTAATAACATTGTCTTACTTTTATGAAATTTTTCAGGTGTTCTTTGGTCTCAGCGCTTTCTTGATCCGGCGAAAAAAACAAATTAAAACAGCGGAACTTTGGAATGCGAGCATTATGGTATGAGACCTCCCCGGCAGAGTTGGTTATTTGCCTTCTCTACCTGAGAGGGGACATGCCTATCCCGCTCCAAAGCGACGCTGTTTTATTATCCCAGGATAAAGTGGTTCAGTGCGCCAAACAGTCCTGCGCTGGCTAAGCCCATAATGACGCCGGCCAGTAAGACGCCGCCCATCACGGCTAAGACACTGGACTTAAAATCCATGTCCAGAAAGCTTGCCGCCAACGTTCCCGTCCAGGCGCCGGTGCCCGGCAGCGGGATGCCGACGAACAGCAGCAGTGCAACAAACAGACCGCGGCCAGCTTTTTCCTGAAGCTTTTTGCCGCCTTTTTCACCTTTGTCCAGACAGTAAGTAAAGAACTTGCCGATAACCGGCTTATCCGCGCCCCAGATCAGAACCTTCCGGGCAAATAGATAGATAAACGGTACAGGAATCATATTGCCGACAATCGCAACAATATAAGAGGACCACAGCGGCATGCCAAACGCCTGAGAATATGGGATGGCGCCGCGCAGCTCAATCAGGGGTACCATGGATATCAGAAAGACAAGAAAATATTTTTTTAACACATTCAGCACTCCAATTCTTTTCGTTATTTACAGCATTGCCATTGTACACGAATTCAAACTAAGTTACAAGGCAAAATGGCTTTTCTTAAGGGATTCTTAGAAATTTCCAGGCTGGTTTCTAACAAAAGGAATGGCATAAAAATAAGAAATAACGATCATCCTGATTAGGATCGTTCCTGTTTCTCACTTCCAAACTTCCGGTATTTGTAAAACATTATAAATCTGATCAATTCCATTTTGGAGTTTGGATTCACTCTTCATTGATGCAGCCTGCGTTGTTTACGCCATCCCAAAACGATTAATCCTGCCTCATTTCTCCAGTCTCGAATTACTCCGTTAGAATCTGGATTATGCCCATCTTCCCAAGCTTGCAAAAATCTCAATCTTCTGCAATTTTTGTCAGTAAAAATAAATTCGAATTTAAAATTTATTACATAAATGTCTATATCCATTCTTTTGCCGTGTCTTGTTTCTTTTATTGGCTTTTTCGATATGAGTACACGATCCTTCGCTTTATCTTAGAACATCGATTCATCATTGTATGTTTTTAACCGTTGATATGTTTTCTAACAGACTTATACCGCATCTCTTCAGCAAAAAAAATTCATGCTTCCACTCTCAAAAAGTGCTTATTAAGCCTTTTTCCGTATTTCCACTTCTGTATTTTTAACATCAAGACAACGCACGCAATGTGGCTTGAGAGTGTGATCGGGATTTCAAAAGGCTTATTTCATTTTAATCTTCGCTATAAATTCTTACTCAATTACTTTCCACTAACCAGTCTTGCCACAGCATCTTATGGCCTAACCTCTCAATTTCTTCTTACTGCCACAATATGTCATCTTAATCACCGTCTCTACATGCGGCGTGTTGGGAAACATGTCAAACGGAATCACGGTTTTCACTTCATACAAATCCATCAATTCCTTCAAGTTTTTCCCCAGCGTCGCCGGGTTGCAGGAAATATACACAATCTGCTTTGGCTGACACTGCCGCAAACTTTCGATCATCGCGCCGTCCAGTCCCGTCCGCGGCGGATCGACGACAACTGCGTCAATTTTCGTCCGGCGGATCAGCTTCTTCATTTCCTTCGCCGCATCGCCGCATACAAACCGCACGTTCTCCGCCTGATTCAGCCGGGCGTTTTCCTTCGCGTTCTCCACCGCTTCCGGAACAAACTCGATTCCGATGATCGTTTTCGCCTTCTCTTTCAACATCAGCGAAATGCCGCCGACGCCGCTGTAGGCCTCGACTAGCGTATCGCACGGTTCGATCAGCGACGCGGCCATCCGCATCATCTGCAATGCCTGCGGCCGGTTCAGCTGAAAGAAAGAAGCGCAGGAAAGCGACAGCCGCACATCGCCGAACTGCACCGGCAGCCGGTCTTCCCCTGCCAGCAGCAACCACCGATTGGAAAATAACTGGCGTGTCCGTTTATCCGGATTGATATTCTGCATGATGCAGGTCATCCCCTCAATCGCCTTGAGCTTTTCTATGAACTCCTTAGGCAGGGAATCCTCCCCACTCACCAGCACGCACTGGTACTGCCCGTCAAATCCCCGCAATACCAACGTGCGCAATCCTGTTCCCCTTTTTGGATCATACGCCTTGAGCCGGAACTGATTGGCCAACGCCAGAACCTGCTTGCGCAACGCTTCCAGATCCGGATCATGAATGAGACAATGAGCGATCGGCATCACGCGGTTGCTTCCTTCTTCAAACAGACCGTTCACCAGTCTGCCCCGTTCTTCCCGGATCGGCAGCTTGCATTGATTGCGGTAGCCCAATCCAGACGGACTGGCGATGACCGGCTGCACCTTACCGCGGGGAAGGCCCGCATACTTGATCAGCGCTTCCTGCACCAGCTCCCGCTTTACCTGCAGCTGGGCTTCCGGTTTCAGAATCATGAATGGACATCCCGAACAGCGCCCCTGCACCGGACACTGCGGTTTTACCCGCTGCGGACTATCATTCAGTCTTTTGACAACCTGTCCTTTCGCATACCGCGGCTGCGAGTCGAGGAGAACAATCTCGGCCGCCTCCCCCGGCAGCAGCTGATCGACGAACACCGGCTTTCCTTCAAGATAAGCGATCCCCTCGCCGTTGATCCCGATCTTTTTCGCCGTCACCGTCACGGTGCGGTCTCGATGCTTCTCCATAATGATAGCCTCCCTCTATTTTAATAATGAAAACGGAAATATCTTTTCCAGAATTTTAACCGCTGTCACATAATGCTTCAGCGGCTGAACCATATCTTTTTCCACAAACACCTGATTGACGCAGAACCCCAGATAGATGATCGAGGCGATGATATAGACGCTCAGAAACAAAATCACCATGGACGACAACGGGCCGTAAATTGATTCGTAATGGGTGAAATGATTGATGACAAAAAAGAAAAACGTACCCAACACCGACATGCAGACCGTCGTAAACAAAGCTCCCGGGGCCACCGCGCGCCATTGGTAATTACGAAACGACAACAGCCGGTAAAAGATACAGAACCCCACGAACAACACGGCAATCTGCGTCAGCAATCCGGTAAATGGAAATTGCTGGAGAACGAAGACCATCAGCCCCAGGCTGGCCAGCAGCACAACGAAATCGACCAACGATACACCGCGCATGAACCACTGCGGCAGCGCCACTTCATCCAGATGAGCGGAAATCATCAGGAAGGAATAAATCGCCCGCGACGCCACCCACAAAGAAACGACGATAAAAAAGATCAGCGGAATCAGTTCCACCGGCGAATTGCCTAAGAAAAAATCAATGAACGGACTCAGCAGATCCTGCGGGATATACTGTTCGGCAAAATCAAGAATACTTGCCAGACCCTCTGGGGAACGACGGAAAAACACGACCAGCAGCGCTGTCAGCGGCGCGAGCGCCAATAACAGCGAATACGACAGCGCGTAAACGAATGTCGTGCCGTCATACGAAGTAAACATTTCATAAACCTGCAGGATCTTTTTCATCGCGTTCTCCTTTATCCGATCTTCCCTCTATTTTACCATCGCCGCCGTCAAACGAACAGCCATTTCCCTGAAAAGAAAGCCAGACTCCAAATGGGCCTGACTCCCTTTCGTATGCTTCTTGATTCCCCATGTCTCACAGGGCAAGTTTGCCTATTTCAACAGACTTAAATTGGTATCCGTACAGAAGTTATCCACACTGTAAAGAATCAGGATCCGGTCAGCCCCCATCTGCCCCGCCAGCTGCGACATCGGCATCCGGTAGTAACGCAGATCGGCCATCGTGATCTGACTGAAATGCGGCGCCAGATATGGCGTCAGCACATGCGCGTAGGAATCCTTGATCACGAGCAATTTCTCTGCGGATGCGCTCGAGGTTTCGATTTCAACTAAAGCGTGGTTGCCGTCAAGATAGGTCATGTACTTGTCTTTTTCATTCAACCGTTGATCGCTGAACAGCGAAGTCTGCGCTTCGCCGCTTTGATCATAAACGACCTGCACGTCGAAAGGAAAAGTATAGGTCCACGTCCAGATTGGATCGCCCGGATGCCAGAATGCTCCGGAGCGGGAATACTGCGTCCCCTTGAACCCCTCGGCCGCTCGCTGATAGATGAAATCTTCGCCGGGCTTCAGCGGTTCCTCATTCCAAGCCGTCATCAACGCTTCATAGCCAGCCCAGGCCCCCTGCGCCGTCCAGTGATGGTCGGTTTTAAAATACAAGGTTTCATCCGCATTCAGCTGTGTTTTCCTGGCTTGCAGCGCGGCGCGGACGTCGACAATTTGAACGCCCGTCAGCTGACTTTCCAGCGTGTCGATCAACACGTCCTGATCGGTATTGTACGCTCCCGGCGGCAGATTCTCCTTTTCCATCAGCGCCGCGGTCGGCACCAGCATGACGCTGATTGGAATCTCCGACTGTGCGGCAAAGGCGTTGATCTTGGCGATGTTCTTCGTGCTTTGTGTCCTGTCCAAAACATCCACCTGGCCGATCAGCCAGTCCTCGCTGCCAAAGTAAACATTTTGATTTTCTATTTTGCCCAGTGCGCGCTCCCCTGCCGCTTTCACGCCGATCCACAGATCCCGGGCGATAAACTGATCTGTAAACCACTCCTCCAGATCCGTCGTGTAATCATCAAAGAAAAACCGTTTCCAGCTGAACTCGGGAAACTGCGCCAGCACCCGGTTTTCCGCGTCCGAGAAGGTCCGCTGGGGAGAAAACAGATTTAAAATTGTGAAACAGCCCAGAAAACCACAGAAAATAACGATCATCGCTGTCCGTGTTCCTTTTTTCATTACTGTTTTCTCCTTTCTAAAACCGGAAATATAAGAACGGATTGTACGAAGCGTCGACCAGATACGCCGTGCAGAGAATTAATCCCGCCCCGATCAACAGCGGCATCACGCCTTCCCAGCAACGCCCGCGGATCTTCGTTTCGTAAAGCTGATGACCCAGCGGCGTGCTGGCCAGAATCATGATGACCAAAAGCAAGCCGTAGTCCCGCAGATAGAACAACGTCCGGGCGTTGATCAGACTCACCGCCCCCCAGCCGAACATCATCTTCAGATAGGCTAACCCGGCATCCAGATCGGTAAAGGCGAACAGCACCCAGCCTAACAGAATCAGGACCAGCGCGTAGCCATGCTGAAGCACTTTCGGAAGCCGCTCCAAGATCGGCTTGAGAACAAACTTTTCCAGTATCAAAATCACGCCGAAGTAGATTCCCCAAAGCATGAAATTCCAGCTTGCGCCATGCCAGAAACCCGTCAGCAGCCAGACGATCATCAGGTTGCAAATCTGCTTTCCCCGGCCGTGCCGGCTGCCGCCTAAAGGGATATAGACATAATCGCGGAACCATGTGCTTAGTGATATATGCCAGCGCCGCCAGAACTCTGTAATCGAACGGGAGATATATGGATAGTTGAAGTTTTCCAGAAACTCAAAGCCCAGCATTTTGCCTAAACCGATCGCCATGTCGCTGTAACCGCTGAAATCGAAATAGATCTGGAAAGCGAAGGCGATGATGCCTAACCAGGCCGCGGCCACACTCATCTCACTGGCCGGCAGTGCGGAGATCGTATCCCACAATGCGCCGATGGAATTGGCAAGCAGCACTTTTTTGGCCAGACCCGCGACAAACCGCTGTACGCCCAAGGCAAATTGATCCGCCGTTTCCTGACGGTGATCCAGCTGTTCAGCGATATCCTTGTAGCGCACGATCGGCCCGGCGATTAACTGCGGAAACAGCGTCACGTAAGCGCCGAAGGAAACGACGCTCTTTTGGACTGGCGCCTGCCTGCGGTACACGTCGATCGGATAGGACATCGTCTGAAAGGTATAGAAGGAAATACCCACCGGCAGGGATAAGTGCAGCGGACTGAGCGGCAAGCCCAGCGCCTGCAGATTGTGAATGAAAAAATCAGCATATTTGAAAAAGCCTAACAGACTTAAATTAAAGATGACCGAGAACCAGACAAACCGCTTCGCTTTTCTCCGGTCGTCACAATACTTATCCACCATCCGGCCGTTGTAATAGTCGACAAAGGTGGAGATCAGCATGATTACGATATAGACCGGCTCCGACCAGCCGTAAAAAATCAATGAAACGAGAAAAAGACAAAAATTCCTGGCATGCAGCGGCGCCAATTTAAGCACCGCCAGCACGACAGGAAGATAACCAAATAGAAATGGCAGACTGCTGAAAACCATGTTACTGCGCGGCCGCGTTCAGGCTGTCGGAAATCTCCTGCAGAATCGCGTCGGCCTGATCGGCGATGACGATCGCGATCACGTTGCCTTCCTCCAGCGTCTTGCGGTTTTTAACCAGCTCATACTGTTCCGGAAGATAGGTCGACCAGGTTTGTTCCACAGTTTCCATTCGTTTGTCCAGCGCTTTCCTGACTTCGTCCAGCTTGCCGTCCTGCGCCTCGACCAGAATGATTTCCGTCGCATGCACGTTCATCGCCGGCATGAAAATCGCGTAATCCTTAACCAGATCGCTCGACAAGCCATACATATCGACTAAGACCGTATCATCGACGTCCATCGACATCGGCAGCTGATATTCGTCGTTGCGGCGAATCGCTTCCATAATGCCTTTTAACCCTTCCGCGGTTTCCGGCGAAGCACTTGGCGTCATCGTCGGTTCAGCCGACGGCGTCGCGCTCGGCGTTGGCGACGGCTGCGGATTCTTTTTCGAACATCCCGTCAGCATCAAACAGCCGACGGCTACACAAGCTATGATTAATTTTTTCATTTTCAAATCCCTCCGTGGCATTAGCATGCCCCTTGTTGATCGCAGGTATACCCCGGATCGTATGAGAATTATATCAAAAGCCCGTTTAAAAAACTATCCCCTGTTTCTTTCGATTTCTTGACTTTTTCCTAACCCCTTTCGTTTCATTGCTTTTTCATTTCTTCCCCTTCCCTTTTTTCACCAGCCCTCTTGCGATCAGACCAAAAAGCATCCCCATCCTGGCCTTCCCTTTTCCACAGCGATGAAATCTGACGCCGCAGGCTATTTTAGCTTGCTGAAAAATGATAAACTGAATACAGGGTGGGATGAAGATGAAAAAACGAATACAAAAAGCTGTCGGGAAAACGCTGCCGTTCCTTGCGTTATCCCTGTTTCTGGTCTTTCTGTTGTCCTGGACCTTTGTGCCTTATACTCGCGAAAATGTTGCCAGGCATGATTTCACCGGCTATACCGCAGGAATCAAAAACAACGCCCTGCAGCAGGAATATCCCGACGATTTTTTACATCTTGTCTGGCAGCCCACGGATGAGGAAACCGCTGAGATTCTGACTTTCCTGCGCCAGCTCCGACCGGTGCAGAGGATGATTTCAATCAGAGCGCGGGCCTTTATGTCCCAACGAGTCTGGATCCGGAAGGCGTCATTCTCTTCAATGGTCAACAGCTCTACCGACTATGCGAAGCCGGGAAAACATACAAGCATCAGCCGCTTTTGATCATCTACAAATTCTCGATCAAAGATCAGACGTTAAACTTCAAAGAATCTGTTTATTATGCCAGCAGTCAGGACGTCGGCGTTTTCATGGACAAGCTGGCTGACATCCGCGGTTCATCGGTGGATTATCCTTATTCACCCGCAACCCGGTTTCCTGTCGGCGGTTAGTTCCTTTAGCCAATCCGCCGGCATTCTGCTTCACTTTGTTTCTTTCGCGTCCGCTTCCGGGCGTTTTTGATTTCCTTTTCGGGCAAAAAGAAAAACAGCGACCGCTGTCCTCTTTTCATTCATTAATCAGTTAAGCCCCATTCCGGGATTTCGTTGCCGCGGCGAATCAGAATCGTTTTCTGGAAATCCGTCTGATTCAGAAACCGCAGGATCAGATCTTCTTCCGCTTTTGTGCAGCCGACCAACAGCTTTACCTCAATTTCCTTCTGCAGGATATCCGCAGCCACGACCGCGGTTTTGACCATGGAGGATTTTTCGCTGCCGCGGTACACTGCAATTCCCCCTTCGTTCGATTCGGCCGCCAGATCGACGTAATGACCGTAGTCCACCGGATAGATCAAATTCTTATATTCCGGATGCTGTTCTCCTTTTTTCCGACTTAAAACGAATTTACTGGAAAATACGAGAGTATCTATCTTCTGCCAAAAGAACGCATTGTTTTCATAATTGTCCATTGATAAATCTCCTATCTCTTTAGTATTATATCGAAAATGAAAAGACTTGTAAATCATTAATCATTCTTTACAAGTCAGTTTGAGGCTTTTTTACAGCCTTTTATGAAAATTATTTAATGGGTTTTCTTAATCAACATGGACATGACTGCGGGTAATCTCGGCAATCGTGCTGCATCCCGACATGATCATCGTTTCGCGCAGCTCGCTGCGGATCTTCTCCAACGTTAAGCGTACGCCTTCTTTACCGCCGCCAACGGCGGCCAAGGCCAGCGGCCGGCCGATCAGCACGCCGTCTGCCCCCAGGGCCAGCGCTTTAAACACATCCAATCCTGACCGGAAACCGCCGTCGACCAGAATCGTGATCTGACCCTTAACCGCAGCCGCAATTTCCGGCAGGACTTCAATCGTCGCTAACGCGTCGTCCAGCACCCGTCCGCCATGATTGCTGACAACGATCGCATCCGCTCCGGCTTCGACACACTTGCGCGCCCCTTCCACAGTCAGCACGCCCTTGACGATCAGCGGAATGCCGCCCGCCATTTCCTTCATTTTCTTCAAGTCCGCCACGCTCTTGTTGACCACCGGCGTCGTTCCTTTGCGCAGCAGCACCAAACCGGCCGCGTCGACATCGGTCGCTAACGCGAAGACCTGATGTCCCTTGAACCGCTCGATCCGCGCCTGCACGCCTTCCTCGCACCACGGCTTGATCGTCGGGATGCCCATGCCGTCGTGATCCAGCACCGCCTGCAGCGGCTTGGCGAACAGATTGTCGATGTCGATACCATCGCCCGTAAAGGCCAGCGTTCCCGCTTCCAGACACCCTTCGACCGTCGCTTTGTTGTATTCTTCCTCCGTCATCTCAGCGCCATAGTTATTCTTAATTCCGGCCACCGGCGCGCAATACACTGGCAGCGCCACGGTATTACCGAACAACGTTGACGTCGTGTCAATTTCTTTGTTTTCCACTAACACGTCCATCTGAATCCGTACGGATTTTAACTTTTCCACATTGCGGATAAACGTGCTTCCGCTGCCTTTCCCGCCCAGGCCCGGGATTTCCCCCTTGCAGGCCAGGCCGTTGCATACCGGACAAACCCGACACTTCGGCGATTTTTTCTTTGCTTCCTGAATGATTTCTTCTAAGGTCATTTCTGCCAACCCCTTTCCCTGTTCTTCATTATAAGAGTCCGGCGGGATGAAGACAAGCGATATTTGACAGAATTCGCCTGCAGCGGCAATGTCCTGTGCCGCTTACAGAATACAGAGTCAAAAACAAAGGGAGCATAATGGCAATAACGCGAAACGATTCCTTCCGCCGCCTGCAAGCCAGACTCAGAGGCTATGCTGGTTCTCCATCCGGATCACCGACAGCGCTTCCGCTGCCGATTCCACGGTCCAGCGGGCCTGTTTGCGGATTTCACGTTCCGCCCCAGCCATACAGAAGCTGTAAGGAAAGGTCTGGAAACACGGCAGATCGTTGCGGTCATCACCGATCACCGCCACTTCTTCCCGCCGTAAGCCCAATTCCCCGCAAGCCTCCAGAATTCCCCGGGCTTTATCCACGCCCGCGCTGACCATCATCAAGGTGCGGGCACTGGTTTCAATGACGTTAAGCCCCCGGTTCACCGCCAACACCCGCAGTCGCACAGCCTGGGCCGCCAATGCATCAGGATACACCGCCAGAATCATGGCAAGCTTTGCATCAGGGCGCTGCGGATCCCATAAACGAACTCGACGATGATCCTGAATCCAGCCCCGTGGATTTGCGCAATATTCGCGAACCAGCGGCAACTGTTCATCGTAAACGAGCCAGTCGTTGTCCGGCGTGACCATGGCCACCCGATTTTCCCGTTGGTCACCCCCTGAAATTTTCCACAGCTGACTTTCATCCTGCTTTGGCAAAAGATGCAGCCGGCGGCTGTTTCCCACCTCGATTACCGCTCCATTCCAGCCAACGACGGCGGCCCATCTTCGTAAACTGTAATTTTGAATATACCCGGCCGAACGCGAGGTCGCAATCCCCGCCAAGCCGCCGGCATCCTGCCAGCGCTGTAAAGCAAGCTCATTTTCCTCACTGATCCCTGCGGTTTTCTGGCCCTGCTTCCGCAGCAGCGTCCCGTCCAGATCAAGCATGACGCATCGAATCATTCTGTATCCCTCCCTGACCATTCGTCTGCGTTCATTATTTCAAAGTTCCGGAAGGAAAGCCAGCCGGCGGCGTCAGCTTACAGACACGCTTGCTGAATCAGCTGACAGGCCAGATCGTGCTCTTGCAATCTGACCAATGCCTGAAACCGCAGCTGCACCAGTTTTTTCTGCAGCACTCCGGCCAGCGGATCAGGCTGTAAGCTGAGCTCCACGAGCTGCTTTGCGTCCTCATTGATCAGCGCCGTGAGCCAGCGCAGCGTAGCGTCTGATTGATGCTTGCGCTCAACTTCTTCCTTCATCCGTCTTAAAAAGAACAGACACGCTTCCTGTTGATGACAAAGCCAGGCGGCCACCGCACCGGCAATCAATAACGGCGGTCGATGAATCACCGCCGCACAAGCCTGGGCATGCGCCAGCGCTGCTTCCGGCTGATCCAGAAGCAAAGCTGCCAGGGCGAGGCGTTCCTCAGCCATCAGCTGAACTTCCGGGCATTGAAATCGCTCGGCTTCCTGACGAACCCGCAGCGCCAACGTCTGCGCAGTTTCCGGTTCATCATTTAAAAACAGATCGGCCTGATGAATCCGGGTATGGATTGCCCGGACAAAATAGCCATTGCGTGAAAACTGATCCAGCGCCCGCTGATTCATCAACAGCGCGCTTTGCGGCCGCTGCAGACGCATCAGACAGTCGGCTTCATGGTAGCGGATCAACGCCTGCGCGCCTTCATCCTGCCCCAGAGCTTCAGCACGGATCAACCACGACTGCGCGGCTTCCACCTCATCCAGGGCTTTATGATGAATGCCGCGGTAAAGCCGATACCATTGTTGATCCTGAAGCGTCAGAGCTGAACCGGCCTTTTCCAGCACCTCCCGCAAGGCAAAGACTTCCCCAGTCCGGTTTTCACCCCGGCTGATCCGGACGATCCATTCCGCCAACAGCAGCTGAGCATAATGACAGCTGGCTGATAAAGTTTCGCGCTTCCTGCATAAATCTTCAAAGACCACGTCGCGCCGGTCCATTCGGTAATCCAGAATCGCCTGATAAAGCGGCGCCAGACTGAAATCCGGAAGCCAGACCAATGCCGGATCATAGGGCAGTGCCAATTCACTGAACAACTTGCGCAGCGTGTACTCTGCCGGCCGCTGCACGCCGTTTTCCACATCGCTTAAATACATGGCCGAAATTCCTGTCCGCTCAGCGAGGGAACGCAGCGACAGATTCTGGTCAAGCCGGTTTTGTCTGAGCATAAAGCCCAGCGCTTGTTTTGGATAATCCATTTATTTTTCACCTTTCTCTAAAATTCCTGCGGCAACAGATCCGGCGGTCAATGAAAAAAGTCTGTCCCCAGGCTCAGACAGACTAATCGAGAATTTTAGCAACTGGAATCTGACATGCCTCGGCCAGCTTTAGCGGCTCATAGATCTGCATCAGATTCATCGTATTCGCAACGATCAGCGCACAGCCGCGGGCGTCGCTGCCGGCGTCGTGGTGATCAAGCTGAATTCCCATATAATCGCAGACGTCGTTGAGCCGGTGATGTTTCAGATAGGGATAAACCTTACGGCTTAACTTCACCGTACAGAAATACGGTGCATCCGGCAGCTCCAGCCGGTACAGCGAACAGCAGCTGGCCAGCACCTTCATATCAAAACCGGCATTATGCGCGCACAACACGCCGCCGTCCAGCCACGGTTTCAGCTGCTCATAAACCTTAGGAAAAAAGGGAGCGTCCGCCACCTGATCAGGTGTGATGCCATGAATCTCAATAAATGAAGGATAGAACTCGTCGTAGTAAGGATGCGGCCGGATCAGCCAGCTCCCGCTGAACACCATCTCCCCCTCATCGAACACCGTCAGTCCCACAGCGCAGGCGCTCATCGACGAGGGATTCGCGGTTTCGAAGTCAATCGCTGCCCACTTCATTATTCGCGAACGTGATCCAGAGCTTTCTGGAATATTTCTTCTATGTGATCGTCATCCAGCGAGTAGTACACCACTTTGCCATCCTTGCGGCTGCGGACCAACCGCGTTTTCTTCAGCGAAGCCAGCTGATGCGACACTGCGGAATGCGTCATCTTGAGCAGCACCGCCAGATCGCCCACGCACATTTCCCGTTCAAACAAGGCTTTCAGTACTTTTAAACGGGTCGGATCGGCAAACATTTTGAACAATAAAGCCAGATCCTCAAATTCACTTTCGCTGAGCATTTTTTTCTCCACTTCCGCGACGATTTCGGGATGGACGATTTTTTCCTGCAGTTCTTCCTTCTCCATGCGCTTCACCACCATTGGAATTATTATATCACATTCCGCTTACTTACGGGTAACTCAGGCGGTTTCCGCTTCCGGATCAGCCTGAAAAGAAAAGTTCAGCGCCCTCCCGCTCTTCTGTTTCCCCCTCTTTAATCCTTTGCAATTTCAAAAATCTTTTAGCATTTCAAGCCGTTTTAAACGTTCTAAATTGTCTGGACAAAAAAGACCGCTTTCTTCGATCATCCGCTTAACGGCGCTGATGACTTTCGAAAAAACGGTCTTTCTCTCTGTGGTTTACGGCGAAGTCCAATCTTTATTCCAGAGGTTCAATCGTCCCGTGAAACAGAGTTTTCCCCACGTTGCTAAAAGAGAGACGTTTATCTTTTAGCCGGTACAATTTCGATCCAGTAGCCATCCGGATCTTCAATAAAATAAATTCCCATGCCTGGATTTTCAAAGCAAATCACGCCCATTTCCTGATGTTCACGATGGGCTTCTTCAAAGTGATCCGTTGTGAAGGCGAGGTGGAACTCCCCTTCTCCCAAATCATATTTTTCTTTTCTGTCTTTCAATTCCGTCAATTCCAACTGAAAATGCCCCAGGTCATCCTCCAGATAGATCAGCTGGAAGCTGCCGTCCGCCGCCGTATGCCGGCGCGCGATGTGCAGGCCGAGCGCCTTTTCGTAAAATTCCAGCGAGCGCTGCATGTTCAGCACGTTGAAGTTAAAATGATTAAACGTAAATTTCATATTTTCTGCCGGGAACTGACAGCAGAGCGCCGGCGCCGCGCCGGCTTCAGCTGCCGTTCTTTTCCTTTCGCATAGATTTTAAAATACGGTACGATCTTATTGCGGTTAAAGCATTCGATCGTTTCCGTCTGGCCGTCGGTCAGCTGCAGCCACAGCTGATCTTCGTTGTTATGTTTCTGATATTGCCAAAGCAGAATTTCTTCCCAATAAATCAACATACATTCATCACGATTTTTCCGATTGTAAAGAACCAGAAACTCATCGGTAAACTGCATTAAAATCCGGTCCGGCATCACGATCAGGGCATACGAAGAAATCGCAAGCAGGACGACACCCACAATCGCGATGGAAGATCCGGAAATGATGAAAACTCCGGAAACCAGCATCAACGCCAACAGGGATCCGATCGGTTTGACCTTGACTTCGTTGAGCACCTGCATCTCTTGCGGCAGATTGCGAATTTTCAGCACCTTTGATTTCACAGAAGAGCTTCCTTTCTTTTTCCAACATCCTTATTATACCGTGAATTTTTAACTCTGCGCGATTTTCACATCACATCACAAAATGTCGTCGGTCGCCTGCAGCGCCAGATTATGAATATTGTTCCGGGCAGTCAGGATTTTAGTGTTGGAACGGGACGGATGAACACGGTTGGTCAGCGTCACGACGCCGATGCCCAATTTGAAATCGACGATGATCGAGGGCCCGGAGAATCCGGTGTGATACAGACAGGCATCGCTGGCGTAATCGCCCAACGCATAATTCGGATCGGAGAGCACCCAGCCGATTGAGCGTTTTTCGTTCAATCCCACGGTCTGGCATTTCTGAAGCAATTCTATCGTGCGTTTGCTGAAAAACCGCTTTCCCTTGTAAACGCCGTCGTTGAGCAGCATAGTGATATAATGCGAAATATCTTCCAGCGTCGAGAACACGCCCGCATGGCCGCTGACGCCGCCCAGCTTGAACGCCTTGCCGTCATGCACGACGCCCCGCACTACGCCGCCGCGGCTTTCCATCACTTCTTCCGCACAGCAGCGCGAACGCAGGGAAGCGTCCGGCCGGTAACCCGTTTCGCTCATTTCCAGCGGATCAAACATGACCTGCTTCGCATAGCCGTCCAGACTGCCCTTCAGCTTGGCGATGACTAAGCCCAGCAGAATGAAGTTGACGTCGGAATATTTCACCTGCGTTCCGGTTGGATATTCCAGTTCCATCTTCCACACCGCTTCGATCATTTCCGCATCGTCCTTCATCTGCTTATAGCCGTTGATATCTGCCGGCAAGCCTGAACTATGGGTAATGCAGTCCTTGATCGTCAGCTCTTTCTGGCCGAACTGCGGCAGGATGTCTGCAATCTTGGTTTTCAAAGTGATCGTGCCTTCCTCAATCAGCTTGAGAATGCAGGTCGTCGTGACGAGCACCTTGGATATCGACGCCAGATCGTAGATCGTGTCCAGACCATTCGCTTCTTTTTCCGGGACTAATTGTTTATAACCGACGCTGCATGTCCACTTGTCATCCTTCGTGATCACGGCGCAGTTGCAGCCCGGGAAGATGCCCTCTTCCACGCACTGTTGTAAATATTGTTTTAACGCTTCCAGTTTTTTTTCATTCACCATGGTTTACTCTCCTCTTTCGTCCTCATTATAGCCTACTTGCGCTGAAAATTCATCCCCTATTTCCGGGCTGAGCGACGCGCTCAGATTCAGCCGGACAAGCAGTTCGCCGATCAAGGCATCCATACCCTGACCGGTAAGACAGCTCAACAGAATGCCGTCTTGCCGTTCCCATTGCGGGATTTGATCCGCCTTGTTGTAAACTGTAAGCCGTTCGATAGACAGGGCATGCAGACGGCGCAGCGTCTGCGTGACAATTTCATGCTGAATCTCCCATTGCGGATCGGAAGCGTCGATCACTTCGATTAAGAGATCCGCTTCCTGAATTTCCTGCAGCGTGGATTCAAAAGCATCAAGCAGAAAATCCGGCAGATCGCGGACAAAACCGACGGTATCACTGAGCAAAATCTCTGCCCGGCCTGCCAGCTTAATCCTTCGGGTCGCGGAATCCAGCGTCGCAAACAGCTGATCGACGGCTGCGACCTGCTTTGCCGGCGCCACAGACCGCACGGACAACAGCGCATTCATCAGCGAAGATTTCCCGGCGTTGGAATAACCGATCAAACACACCCGCGGCAAGCCGCTCAAACGGCGCCGACGGCTCTGGACAGCTTGCTGAAGCTTCAGCTGCTCCAGTTCCACGCGGATATCCCGAATTTGTTTTTCAATCGTCCGGCGTGAGCGTTCCAGCCGGGTTTCGCCAGCCCCGCGGTTGCGGACGCCCCCGCCCTGCTGCTGATCGGCATGGATCTGACCTTCGATCAGGCGCGGCAGCTGATAGGCCAGCCGCGCTGCCTCCACCTGCAGATGAGCCTGGCGCGTGCGGGCACGCCGTGCAAAGATTTCCAGGATCAGCGCGCTGCGATCCATGACCGGCAAGCCGATTTCCTGTTCCAGATTCCGCGTCTGAATCCCTGTCAGTTCGTTGACAAACACTGCGCCCTCCGCGCTCTGCGCTTCGCAGCTTTGCTTCAGTTCCGCCGCTTTTCCCGAACCGATCAAGGTCCGCGGATGTCCTTTCAGCGCTTTCTGCGTCAGCCGCGCTTTGACCTCAATCCCGCAAGCCTCACAAAGCAGCGCCGCTTCATCCAGTTTCTGCGCCCAGCTTTGATCCGTTTCCCGAGTTCTCAATCCTGCCAATACCGCTGATTTCATGTACTCCCGCCCTTCGTTTTGAATTGATAAGTCGTGCTTTTGACAGCCCTGCCCTTCCTGTTAAAATATCAAAGCCGATGCCGTTAAAATAAGAAATATGGGCCAGTAGCTCCCATATTTTCTTTTTGCAGCTGACTTTTTCTTGTCTGAATTCACCGCGCTGCGGCTTCGTTGATCAGCCCAGGATCGGCGTAATCGTCGAATTGATAATTTCTTTTAACGTTTCGCAGCTGGCGTCGAATTTGCCCTGATCAACTTCGTTCAGTTTCAGCTTGATGATCGTTTCCACGCCGGCACGCGTGATGATCGCCGGCACGCCGATATACAGTCCTTCCTGGCCATATTCCTGATTCTGATAACAGGAAACGGTCAGAATGACGTGCTCGTCATCCAGAATTGCCCGGACTAACCGGTTCAAAGACAGGCCGATGCCGTAATAGGTGGATTTCTTACGATTGATGATCTCGTAGGCAGCCTGCTGAACCTGATGATAGATCTCGTTGAGATCCTGCAGGTCGCGATGATTTTCATCGAGCATTTCCAGCAGATTTTTGCATCCGATGTAGGCGTGCGTCCATGGCACAAAACTGGAATCCCCATGCTCGCCCATGATATAGGCGTGGATGTTGCTTGTCGATATGCCCAGATATTCGCTCATTAAATAGCGCAGCCGGGCCGTGTCCAGAATGGTTCCAGAGCCGATGACGCGGTTTTTCGGCAGGCCGGAAACCTGCTGAGCGACATAGGTCATCAGATCGACCGGGTTGGACGCGATTAACAGAATTCCGTTGAAGCCGGAAGCCATGATGTTTTCTGTAATGCTTTTCATGATTTTCGTGTTGACCGCCGTCATATCCAGACGGGTCTGGCCAGGCCTCTGGGCTGTTCCGGCCGTGATGACGACCATTTCCGCATCCGCGCACTCTTCATAGCCGCCGGCTTTGATGACCAGCTTATTGCGGGCATAAGGTAAGCCGTGCTGCAAATCCATGGTTTCTCCAATCGCTTTTTCCTCATCGACGTCCACCAGGACAAGTTCATCAATTCCGCCTGTTGTTAGAAATGAATAAGCCATGCTCATTCCGACGAAGCCTGTGCCGACCAAGACGATTTTTCTGTCCTTCATAAGAATTCCGCTCCTTTTCCAGGGTCTTCTGCCCTTCTCTATCTTTATTGTAACAGGATTGCCGAAAATAGGGAGGACTATGCGCTGAAAATGCAAAAGAATGGTTAGAAACCCGATTTTCTTCACGATTTCCAACAGCTCACGGCAATCAGAAGCGCCGGCTGTCGGAAAATCCGGATCTTTGGCATGGGACATCTCAGATCGCGAACGCCCCTGATCAAGGCCATGACGTCAAAGCCGGATCGAATAGGGTAGAGGGAAAATAAATTTCGCCCCTCCCATTGCACCGTACGTACGGATCTCGTATACGGCGCTACATATGTATTGCTGTCACGAATAACTTAGATAGTACTCTAAAGGATTGACTAAGCC
>NZ_LT635451.1:539847-684045 GCF_900120005.1 Holdemania sp. Marseille-P2844 | reverse complement strand
TTTACTTATTTCTAACACCTTAGTTCCCTGCCATTTTCTCAATTAAAAATGAGCCCCATTTCTGGAACTCATCTGCGTCTTTCTTGTTTCGGTTTTTCTCTCACCAACACTATTTTTGAAAGAGCCAAAAAGAATCGCGAAATCTGCGGAATTCACAGACCGGTAATGAATGACGGACGCTCCGGCAGGGAACACTAACTGCGAGGTGGACTATGAAGAAAAAATCAACTGCCGTCCGTTTTAACGGGCTGTTTCTGTTTTCGTATGCGGCCGGCGCGATCGGTACGACCCAGACGATTCCCTATCTGGTCTCGATGGGCTTTGAAGGCACGCAGAAGGGGATTATTTTGTCCGGAATGGCGATCTCGACGCTCATCACGCAGTTTTTGTTCGGCTATCTGTCGGATAAATTCAAGGGCTGCCGCTGGTTTTTCCTGATCAGCTTCGGCGTCTTTTTCATCGGCGACGTCGTGCTGTTCGGCTTCCGCTGGCCGCAGTTCTGGTACCTGTTGGCGATGATCTCGCTGACCGGCGGCATTGCCCGGACGTGGCAGGGATTAGAAGATACATGGGTGCTGCAGATTGATGAGACCAAGCCGGTTTACAGCCGGATCCATGCCTGGGGTGCGTTTGGCTGGGCGATCGGCAGCTGGACTGCGGCGATTTTATTAAACTGGCTGGATTTCCCAGTCATCGCCGTGCTCGTGTTTCTGACCAGCTGCGCGACGCTGTACTTCGCGTGGAAGCAACAGGATGCTCAGCGCGCCAGCGGCAAGGTCGTCAAGGTAGCGGACTTAAAGGAACTGGTAAAAAATAAAGCCTATATCCTGTTGGTGCTGATTCTGCTCGTCCTGTTTGGGATGGGGACGGCGGACATGTATATCGTCGTCGACAAGGTGATGGCGATCGGGGGAACCAGCTTTCATGTCGGAGCGAAGTGGGGCCTGCAGTCGCTGATGGAAATTCCGATTCTGTTAGTCGGGGACAAGCTGATGAAGAAATACGATCCAGCCAACCTGATGCTGGGGGCTTCCGTTCTGTTCGGCGTGCGCTTTGTCGTTTACAGCCTGATTCAGAATCCGTGGTGGATGATCGCCGCGGCGGTCTTCCAGATGGTCACGTTTCCGATCATCATTATCAGCTCCAAGCTGATGATTGACGAAATCATTTCGGAAAAGCTCAAATCCAGCGGTCAGATGGCGGCGATGAGCGTGTATATGGGCTTGTCGTTATTGATCATGCCCGTGTTTTGCAGCTGGCTGTCCGAGGCGATCGGATGCGATCCGGCGCTGCTTGTCGTCGCCGGATTTGCGGCGCCTGCGATCGTTTTGATTTTGATGTTTAAAAAAGCCCGCGGACCACTTCAAAAAAAATCCCAGAATTCGATTTGCCGGTGAATGACCGGCTTTTCTTTTACTTGAAAGCGATTTGGCTTTGTGTTACGCTATCGCAGGGTAAAGAAAAGGAGCCAAAGACGATGACAAAAAAATGCTACCTGTTGGATCTGGACGGCACGATGTACCGCGGAACGGCGATCATCGAGGGCGCGAAGGTCTTTATTGATTACTGCTTGAAGGAACAGCTGCCGTTCTTGTTTCTAACGAATAATTCCGGACGCACGCCGCGCCAGGCTGCGGATCACATGCTGAAGATTGGTTACCGGGGAATTGAGCCGAAGCACTTCTACACCTCGGCGATGGCGGCGAGCGATACGATGATCCGGCGGTTTCCCGACAAGAAGCGGGCGTACATGGTCGGGGATGAAGGGCTGCGCGAAGCGCTGCTGAACAATGGCTATGAGCTGGTGAACGACCAGGCTGATCTGGTGTTTATCGGCCTGGATAAGGAAGGAACCTGGGAGAAGTATTCACTGGCGCTGCGGCAGGTGCTGGCCGGGGCGATTCTGGTCGGTACCAACAACGATCGGATCTTGCTCAGCGAAGCGGGAGCCAACTGCGGCAACGGATCGACGGTGGCGCTGATGGAATATGCCAGCTCGCGCGAGGCGGTCAAGATAGGCAAACCGCATGCCGCGATCATTGAAGGCGCACTGGCCTATCTGGGCTTGGGCAAAGATGAGGTGGTGATTGTCGGCGATAACATGGAAACGGATATTCTGTGCGGCGTTCAGGCGGGAATTGAAACGATTTTAGTGACGACAGGCGTGCATGACCGGCAGGCGGCTGCGGCATATTCCTTCGCTCCGGATCATATAATTGAAGACCTGAGGGAACTCATGGACTAAGGAGGAGGATGCCTATCGGCACGCTGGAAGCAATTCAACAAGGCGGGCTGGTTCTCTACGCCTGTCTTAAGGCGTTTCTGCCGCTGCCGTCGCTGGAGGTGGTGCTGATTCCGCTGATTCTTAAAAATCAGGACGGCTGGCTGCTGTACGCGATGGAAGGGGCCCTCGGCACGGCAATCGGCGGCTGGATCGGCTATCAGATCGCAAGGCGGGCCCAGCAGGCCGTGCTGCGCAAATTTGCCAGCGAGCAGGAGATCGCATCAGGCAGGCAGCTGATGGATCGCTACGGCGTGCTGGCGGTGTTTATCGGCGGCGTCACCCCGATTCCGGATTTCCTGCTGGCCTATCTGGCCGGCATGACGCAGATGGCCCTGATCCCATTTCTGCTAAGCGATGGTACGGCGCGGTTATTGCGGAGCGTGCTTGTCGGCTGGTGTATTCGGACACTGGGCTATGTCGTCGATATCGAGCGCTGGGGCACGGTGATTTCATTAGTCATGGTCGCATGGCTGTTATTGCGCTGGGCGCGCAGCGACGGATGAAGCCAAGAAAAAAGGCCTCCGTTCCAAAGGGCCTTTTTCCTTGTTTATAAGGGGATAGAATGTTTCTGTACGATAATTTTTTTAAAGGGGATATTATGTTAGTTCGTAGGAGAAGAGGTTATCGTACAGGCAAGAGGTCTTCTCGCTCTTGCTGACTATAATATACCAGAGAAGTATAGGCGAAATATGTCGAAATTGTGTTAAAATGTGTGATTTTCTTAAAAACTTTGATTATAATGAAACAGGAACATAGAAATGAGGAAAGAGAATGAAGAAACCCATGATTGCCCTAACTGCCCGCATCGGCGAATTCCAGGGACAGAACCGGATTTTTGATAATCAGACGTACTTTGACGCGGTTGCGCTGGGCGGCGGCATTCCGGTGCTTGTGAATTACGGCAGCGACGAGGATTATGAAGCGATTGCCGAACGTTTCGACGGATTGTTAGTGACCGGCGGCGAGGATCTGGATCCGGCGTTATTCCATCAGAGCGCTCATCCATCCGTCGAGCTTACCGATCCGCGCATGGACACGCTGGATCTTGAGCTGATCCGGCGCTTCGCGGCGAAAGGAAAACCAATCTTAGGCATCTGCCGGGGCATCCAAAGCATCAACGTGGTGTTCGGCGGCACGCTGATTCAGGATCTCAACACCCAGTATCCGGCCATGCGCCCTGCCGGACACCAACAGCACAAAGCCGAGCCGAAGCCGGCGATGGACGCACCGTTTCATGACAATACCTTTGTGGAGGGGACGCTGCTGT
This sequence comes from Holdemania sp. Marseille-P2844, assembly GCF_900120005.1. Taxonomy (GTDB): domain Bacteria; phylum Bacillota_I; class Bacilli_A; order Erysipelotrichales; family Erysipelotrichaceae; genus Holdemania. The sequence goes on along the minus strand of NZ_LT635451.1, from coordinate 680,494 downwards.
ATGAACTGTTCGGTCCGCGGCATGCGGTCAACAGCTTTCATCATCAAAACATCGACAGAGTTGCCGACGGCTTCGTCGTTTCTTCCTGGAGCGAGGACGGACTGGCGGAAGCGATAGAAAAGGACAAAATTCTGGCCGTGCAGTGGCATCCGGAACGCTTAACTGCGGATCCAGGCCACCGTGCGATCTTTGAAACATTTGTTCGCCAATGCCAGAAATAAAATTAGACAAATTCCGTAAAGTGTCTACAAAAACCGTTTAGTTAAGCCTTTTTTTAGAATTTGTATTGACAAGAAACCATAAATTCAGTAATATTCTATCAGGTCATAGGACCTGGATTGATTCATCTGTTATTGTTTTTCCCCCACCCATTCAAACAATAATAGATCCCCCCCAAGAGATAGAATCAATTCTGATAAGAGGACATCTTCGGATGTTCTTTTTTTGATTTCTTCTGGTTTTTTGAATCGCAAGTCTGTTATGTCCGGCGCTGAGGTTCTCAGATTTCATCGAGAAAAACAAGGTTGTTTGGATGAACATTTTCATTTGTCTTAGATGGGAGAAGGAGGAAAGCTTATGGCATGCTTAGGTATTTTTGAAGATACCGTAGATCCCGATCAGCCGATTCTCACGCTGCGGAAAACCGCTCGCGTATTTGTGATCAATCCGCAGGGGCGGATCGGGATGATTCATGTGTTGGGACAAGATGAATTCGGCCTGCGCGATCATCTGGAAAGCTGCGGCGGCGGGATTGAGGCCGGGGAGAGTGCGAGTCAGGCTGCGATCCGGGAAGCGCGGGAGGAATTGGGCGCGGTGCTGACGGATTGGATTGAACTGGGCTGGATAGAAGACGAATATCATCGGCTGCAGCGGCGCAATCACAGCACGTTCTTCGTCGCGCATTGTGAACCGGGATTGCATCCCCGCGCGTTGTCGGCCAGGGAGCGGCGGATGATGGCGGAGCCGGTGTGGCTGTGTCCGGAAGAAGTGGAACGGCGGCTGAATCCGGAAAATAACCAGGGCATCGGACTGTTGATCGCCCGGCGGGATTTCTGCGCCTGGCAGGAAGCGGTGCGCCGTCGTCAGATCCCTTAAGAAAAAGAATCCTCAGATGGGGATTCTTTTTGAAAGATCAGTTTATCTGTTTGCGTTTCTTATTTCATGCTTTTTCTGACGGTCAGCTCCGGCACAGGTGGTACAGAATCGGCGCTGCCGGCCGGCCGTCGGTATAGGACCGTACGCTCCAGGCTGAGCCTAGTTGCTCGATCCAGCCGACGACGGCCTGCCATTCTTCCATGCCGCCCGCATGGCCGCGGTAACAGGCCAGCGCCAACAAGCCATCCGGCGTCAGATGGGAAACAGCGGCGTCCAGTGCCGGCAGGGTTGTTTTAGGCGTCGTGATCAGCGGGCTGGAAGAATAGGGGAGATACCCCAGGTTAAAGACGATGATCTGGGCCGGCTGCGTCAGCCAGCGCGCCAGTTCGGCATGATCGGCCTGAATGACCGTTACGTTGGAGAAGCCGGCAGTTTTTTTCTGCGTTTTTCTCACCGCTTCGAGCTGGATGTCCAGCGCCAGCACCTTGTCGGCCAGACCGGCGAGGAAAACGGTGTCGTTGCCTCCGCCGCAGGTGGCGTCGACGGCCAGGTTGACATGCTCGAATGTTTCCCGGATCCAGCGGTGATTAACGGTATTGATATTCTCAGCCATGCGCTGCCCGCTTGCCCTGCCATGTCTTCTCCCGGGCCATAAGCTTGTCGATCTCATTGAGGACAATCGTCTTCTTTTGAGTCCACTGCGGCGCGATCAGCGCATCCGAGGCGCCGTCGCCAGTCAGCCGCTGAATGATGATTTCCGGTCTTAACAATTCCAGCTGGCGCACGACCAGATCGACATATTCCTCGCGCGACAACAGCGGGAAGGGCTGTTCGGCATAGCTGCGGGCCAGCTGCGTATCCCGCATTAAATGAAGCATGTGAAGCTTGACGGCGTGGATGGGCAGCAGGTTGATCTGCCGCACGGTTTCCAACATCATTTCTTCATCTTCACTCGGCAGACCATTGATCAGATGAACGCAGATTTTTAACGGAGTCAACGCCAGGCGCTGAACGGTTTCGACCACCTCGGCATAACTGTGACCGCGGTTGATCGTCTGCGCGGTGGCGTCGTGAACGCTCTGCACGCCCAGCTCCAGCCAGATTTCCTTGCTTGCGCAGCAGGATGCCAGCCAGGCGATCTTTTCCGGTTCCAGGCAGTCGGCGCGGGTCGCGATCGCAATCGCCGCGACTTCCGGACGGTCTAAAAAGGGTTTCACGCAGGCCTGGATTTTAGAAAGCGGACCATAGGTGTTGGTATAGGCTTGAAAATAGGGAATAAAGTCGGCGTCCGGCCATTTATGGCGCATGACGGCCTGGCCTTTGATATACTGGTCTAACAGTGGTTCAGCCCGGTCTCCGGCAAATTCCCCGCTGCCTGAGCTGGTGCAGAACGTACAGCCGCCGTAGCCGCGGGTGCCGTCGCGATTGGGGCAGGTGAACCCACCGTCCAACGGAACTTTGGCGATTTTTTTGCCAAAACGATGGCGCAGATAATAATTCCAGGTATGATAACGTTTGTTATCATCGGAAAACGGGAAAGGATTAACGGACTTCATGAGCTTCTCCTAACGGGATGTGTTTCAATTCGTCGATCAGCTGGATCAGAAGCTGGCTGATCGCTTCGAGCATCGCTTCGCCCCACGAAGCGGAAGCCGTAGCCGGCTGATCAGGCCCGGTCCAGCCGTTGTCGCAGATCACGGCGATGGGTTGGGGCATCGTCAGTGTTACCCCCTTGAACTGAACGGTTTTAAAACTGGTTGTCGTGATGTTCTCACTGAGCGGCTTCAGCGTGGATTCACGGCAGCGCTCAAAATGGACGGCTTGCGGACAGATCGCAAGCATCGTTGCCGTTTCTTCCCCGCCGCCATGGCCGCCGCCCCAGGCCGGATCGATTTCTTTGGCCATCTGCCACCAGTTGGCAATGATCCCAAGATCGCCCTGGCTGTTCAATTTCAAAGCGACCTGTTCCAGCGCCGGCAGATTGCCGCCATGGCCGTTCAGAAACAGAAACCGCCGCGCGCCATGAGTCCGCATACTGTCGACGATCTCCTGCAGGACACGCCGCAGCGTTTCCGTGCTGAGACTGACGGTGCCGGGAAATCCCCGCAGATAGTCGCATGAACCAAACGGCAGCGCCGGCAGCACAAGGATTTCCGTCTGCTTTTCAATCCGCTGCGCCAGCGCCTCGGGAACCAGTGTATCGACGCCTAACGGATTGTGGACGCCGTGGCATTCCAGACTGCCGGTGATGATCATCACGCTGTCGTTCGTTTTAAAATAAGCCTGAACGTCAGGCCAGCTTGTTTCAATACTAAACATAAGCGAATCTCTCCTTATCTCTTGATTAGTGTAAGCGATCCGGCTGTTTTTTTCAACTCAGTTGACGATTGCGGCTTCTTTGCGCGCGCAGGAAGCGGTATAATAGAGAAAAGAATGGGGGAGAAACCTGATGAATCGAGACGCGATCTTAAACGCGGCGGTGGACGAACAAGCGCCGCTCATCTGTAAAACTGCGGAAGTGATCTGGAAGCACCCGGAAACGGGCTTTAAGGAATGGAAGACAAGCGCGTATCTGGAACAAATTTTTACCGATCTGGGCTATAAGCTGGTCAAACCGGAGGGGATACCTGGCTTTTACACCGATCTGGACACCGGCCGGCCCGGCCCGAAGCTGTGTCTGATGGGCGAGCTGGATTCTCTGATCTGCGCGGAGCATCCGGATTGTGATCCGGTAACGAAGGCGGTGCATGCCTGCGGCCATCACGCGCAGGCAGCGGGGTTGGTCGGCGCAGCGGCGGCGCTGAAGCAGCCGGGCGTGTTGGACGGGCTGTGCGGCTCCATCCGGCTGATGGCGGTGCCGGCGGAGGAGCTGATCGAAGTGGGTTACCGCGAACAGCTGCGCGCCGAAGGCAAGATTGAATTTTTCGGCGGCAAGGTGGAGTTCATGCGGCGCGGTTATTTTGAGGACGTCGATCTGTGCGTGCTGATCCATACCTTCGACGATCCGGGGATGAAGCATGTTTACCAGCTGGCGCGGGGCAACAACGGCTGTATCGTGAAAAACATCACGGTTCATGGCCTGGCCTCACATGCCGGCGGTTCGCCGGACAAGGGCATCAACGCGCTGTATGCCGCCATGCAGGCGCTGCAGGCGGTCAACGCTCTGCGCGAAACGTTCCGTGACGATGAACATATCCGCTTTCATCCGATCATCACCGAAGGCGGACAGGCGGTCAACGCGATCCCGGAGGAAGTTAAGATTGAAAGCTATGTCCGCGGGGCTTCGTTAGAAGCCATAGATCAGGCCAACCGCCGGATCAACCGCGCGATCGCGGCGTCGGTCGCGGCGATGGGCGCGACGGTCACGCTGCAGGATCGGCCGGGGTATTGTCCGATGCATGATGACGAAGCGATGAACGAAGTTGCGCTGGCGGCGATGAAACGGATTGTCAGCGAAGATGAAATTTTGATTCAGACCCATTGGGGAACGGGCTGCACGGACATGGGCGATCTGTCGGCGGTGCTGCCGACGATTCAGCCGGGCTCCAGCGGATCGATCGGGGCTTATCATGGCAAGGATTTCCAGATTGCCGACGAAGATAAAGCCTATGTCAAACCGGCGAAGGCGCTGGTCTTTATCGCCGATGAGCTGTTAGGCAACAACGCCGAAAAGGCGAACCAGATCGTCGCTCAGTTCAAGCCGCTGTATCCGTCGCAGAAGGCTTATCTGGAGGATGCCCGGCGGCGTTTCCTGGATAAGGAAGCAGTACGGATGAATGCCGACGGCACGATAACGCTGGACTTTCAAAATGGGGAATAAAGCGAGATGACGGCGCCGGTCAGAGCCTTGAAAGCCGGTCGAAGCATCAGGACGAAAGACGCCTTACACCCTATCAGAAGCAATGAATCCTGAAAGCGGCAGGCTGGTATTTTGCATGAACGAAAAGAAACCGCGCGTGCGGTTTCTTCGGGAGTTCTCAAACGAGAACTCTTTTTCATTTCCCGGATGATCTGGATTTTGTTTTCATTTAATGCAAATTAAGGAAGAAGCTGTGTCCAGTGTTCTAACGGGAAGCAGCCCAGCAGCGTGAAGCTGATCAGCGCATACAGAATGCCCCAGCGGGCGGCCGGGATGATCCGTTTTAAGCGTACCCAGGCTAAACCTGCGCCGACCGCCAACACGCTCAAGGCCCAGACCGCCAGAATCCGGCGCAGCGTCCAGCCGTAAACAAGCGCGTACACGCCCAGCTTTAATCCGGCTAACAGGACAAACGCGATCGTACAGACGCTTAACAGCTTCGCCAGCGAACGCAGGCGGCCGGGAGCGAGCAGGGAAGTTTCACTGAGCGTGTGCAGGACCGCCAGCACGCTGAGATTTAACAACACAATGCCGCAGAGCTGCCAGAAGCCCTGAACGGCGTACTGACAAGCCAGCGTCACGGTGATGGCGCCGGCGATCAACTGCGTGAGATAGGCGTAAGCCTCCACCGCGAAAAACAAGCCGTAAATTCCGCCCAGCACGCCGATTACCAGTGCCGTCGTGAAGCCTGGCAAAACCTGCATCCGGGCCAGCGCTGCCTGCCATCGCCAAAGCGGGACAGCTGGTTCGGCCTGGTACAAGCTTCCGCCGGCTAAACCAAAGAGCCACGCGCCGACCGGCAGCGAGAGAATCACGGTAAGCAGCGTCTGCGGTGAAAGCCAGCCGAACAATCCGGCTCCGATCTGCTTTGCGACTTCAGCGAAGAACGGATCGGCGCTGCTCAGCAAGCTCCAGGCCGTCATTCCGATTCCGCCGGCTAAAAGCAGCGAGAAGCCGATCCATGCCGGACTGTGCGCGCCGCGGCTGCGATCGGCCAGATAATCGCGCAGCGCACTGCTCAGTACCTTGATTCGTAGTAGAAAATGACGCAGCGGCAGAACACAGAAACCCCAGGCCAGTTCAAACGGAAAGCTGCCGCTGGTCCGGTTGTGGATTAAGATGCGGGTTCGGCACAGTGTCCAGTAGACCGCTTCCAGATGAAGCGCCAGAATCTGCAACAGGGCGAAGAAGCTCGTCGGCTGATAGAAGCATAAGGAGAGCGCAGTCGTCAGCAGGCATCCCGCCCAGAGTCTGCTTTCGCGGCTGGCCGGTCGGTCTAAACGGTTTGCGCCGTGACTGACCAGGAACAAATAGAGCAGCGTGAAGATGACCACGGCCGGGTTGCGATAGGTCATCAGACGGAAGTCTTCAAAGCCCATCGCATAACCGACGTACAGAAACGCCATGGGGAAGCTGAAGATCGCCGCGGCAGACCAGGAGAATCTCATGGCCGTCTTTTCAGTCGCGCCGCTTACCGGCCGGCTTTCGCTCATTTGCCTGCCTCCCGCCTGAATTCCAGCAGATCGCCCGGCTGACAATCCAGCACGTCGCAGATCTTGCATAGCGTCTCAAATTTGATGCCTTTCGCTTTGCCATTTTTCAAGATCGACACATTCGCCATTGTGATGCCGATCCGCTCGGATAATTCGGTCACGCTCATCTTGCGCTTTGCCAGCATGACGTCTAACGTTACATTGATTTCCATAGGCTTACACCATCAATTCGTTTTCCGTCTGGATCTGTTCGGCGATCGTGACCAGATAGGCGAGCGTGTAGGCGGCCACGGCGATCAACCCGCCCAAAGCCATGATTCCCAATCCGCTTAACATCAAAACCGGATGCAGGATGTTGAGGAATAGCGCGTAAAGACAGCCGATCAAGCACAGCGCGGTGTCAAAGAACGCCAGCTTGCAGATCCAGCGCAGACCTTCGGCATTTTCATGGCAGAACGAACGATTTCGGCCGATCCGCGTGCAGATCCGCCAGAATAAGATCAGCGCGATATACAGGATCACGGCTGCCGTTGCGGACAACAGCTGCAGCGGCAGTTCTTCATTCAGCGTCCGGCGGTAGAATAAAATCAACTCATGAAGCAGACTCGGAATGCAAAGCCCGAATAAAACAAGTCCCAGCGCCGCCAGAATAACGACGAACAGTTTAAGCAGAAACGCCAATTTTTTATTGTTCATAACATCAACCTCTTTTCATCTTTGATTATAACAAGAAAATCTTGAAAATCAATATAAATTTATCGTATTAAAATAAATAATTATCGAAAAACAATTTGTTTATTGCCGCAGAAGGATGATTGCTGGCCGGCGTAAAGAAAAATCCGGATCCTTTTAACTGATCCGGATGGGGTTGATTCTTTGTTTTCTCTAACAGCTGCGAATGAGTTCGGCGACTGCTTTTTTATCGTCGTTGGAACAAATTTCGATCATCGTTTCGTACGAGATTTCCTGATTGTCCGGGCAGCTCAGATAGCCCAGATAGCCTTGCGAATAACAGACGAGCACGTCTTTTTTCGGATCCAGATTCTGCATATAACCGGAGAACAGCTCAAACGGATTAAAGATCAGCCGGAACGGTCCCAGGCTGACGCGCGTGAATCGTACTTCATTGGGCAGCATCGCCAACATGCCGCGGTATTGTTCGACCATTTTCGCTCCCGTATGCAGCTCGCGGATTTCTTTCTCGCTCAAGCTTGCCGTATCCATCTGATTGATGTCAAACGTTTTCAAGCCTTTGTGAATCGGCAGCGTCTGATCGTTCCAATCCAGCTTCAGCGGCTGCATCCGCGGGGTCAGCTTCATCATCTTTTCCCAAGCCGACACGATTTCATTGGCCAGCCGGATGACTTCGTCGTAATTCTTGGCCTGACGGGTGAACCGTGTCGAAACGTCGCCGCACGGTCCCTGTAAGAACAGGAAGAATTCCTTCGGGTAACGCTGCTTCAGAATATCCAGCGCCGAGCCCGGATAATCGGAGGACAGGTAATCGGCATCCTCGGCGGAGATCGTCGGGTGGCAGTTATAGATCAAGAAATTGCCAATCCGTAGACCCTCTTTGAAAAAGCTCAGAACTCCGGCCAGAACAAATTGATCGCTGCCTTGGGACAGCCGGCAGCGGCCGACACCGGTGAAATTGCGCACCTGATAGGAAACCGTCAGCTGCGCGTCTTCGCTCATCCGGCAGTTTCTGACCAGATTGAGCAGCTTGATATCCAGACTCTCAAGATAAGGGGTATTTTCTTCAATAAAACCCAGCGCGTTGCATAAAGAAGGGGCATAATGCGTATGGGAACAGCTGAAAATGATCAGCGCGTCTTCGCCGACGGCCTGGCGCAGCGATTCCTCCATCCGCTCCTGAACGTCCTGCGAAATTCCCAGCGAATCAAATGTGATCAAGATCACTTCCCGACCATCGTCTACCATCCGCAGACAGCGGGCATATAAATCACCGCGAATTTTATTCAGCGGCTCGGCCTGCGTCAGAAATCCGACCGGCAGACAGCTGAAGGTAGGATTGATGCAGACTTGATTGTAACCAATTTTCACGTGATATCCCTCATTTCAAAATTAATTATAAAACGACTGGTTTGAAAGCGCAATCTTTTGTCCTGTTTTCGACGATTTGAAAGAATTCAAAAGAGAGCAGGCTATGTTTTGACGGGTCTGGGCGACAGGCAGATTGAAATGAAAGTGGGGTTTCTCCTCATTAAATATACAAGGGAATCAACTGAGCTGACTTTAAACTGTCCGGTGAAAAGAATTCGCGCACAGTTTCCTCAACATGCACAGATCATAACCACTTTGATCAAGCTGGTAAACAAGCAGGATCGGGCAGGGGCAAAGAATTCGAAAATAAAGTAAAAAACGGCGCATTTTCTGCGCGCCGTCCGTTGATAAAATCAGTTCCGATTACAATTCGATTGACTGGATCGCAATACACCGCGGTCCGCCCTGAGTAATAAACGCGCAGGACAGATCGTAGAGAACGCATTCAGCTTCCGGAAACCGCTCCTTAACTCTGGCCAGAACCTTTTCAGCCTGTTCCTTACTGAACGCATGGGATACGCTGATCTGAACGCGGGCGTTGCGGACGTGTTCCTCCAGCTTGCCTAAGACCGATTTGACCGCGGCGTCAAAGCTGCGGCCGACGCCGAACTTTTCCAGCCGCCGGCCTTCTTCGGCCTGAATCATGATCGGCTGTAATTTCAACAGGCCGCCCATTGCCGCCGCCATCGGCGTGCACCGGCCGCCGCGCTTGAGATAGCTGAAATCCTGCGGCAGTAAGAACGACAGGCTCGTCGCAATTTTATTCCGAAGTGTTTCCAGAATATCTTCGATCTGCCGCCCGTCGCGAATCAGCCGCGCCGCCAGGTCCACCAGATACCGATGCGGTCCGCACAGCGTTTGGGAATTGACTACGTGAATCCGTTCCGGATGCTCCGTGTGCTGCCGCGCCGCTTCCGCCGTCTGATACGTTCCTGACAAGCCGTCCGCCATGGAAATGACGAGAATTTCATCATCCGGATATTTTTCAAACAGCTCGATCAGCTCGCCCATCGAAGGCTGCGACGAGGAAGGAATGTAGCCGGCTTTGATCAAGCCCAGAAACGTCTCGGCGTCGATTTCTTCAAATTCGCGGTAAGTCTTGCCGTTGATCGTAACACACAGCGGCGTGATGTCGCAGGGCAGCGCCTTGCCTTCTTCAATGGAATAAAGCGTGGAGGAATCAGAAATTAATCGAATCATAGTTGAACTCTCTTTCTTTACTTTTAAATGGATTAGGGAACGGGATGCGCTAAAGCAGAATGTAGCTCAGCACTGCGATGAAGTGAAAGAACGATCCCAGCAGAATGAACAGATGGAACAGTTCGTGAAATCCCCATTGCTTCGACAGATCCGGCTTTTTGATCATATAGATCACGGCGCCGATCGTGTACGCGATTCCACCCAGCGCGATCAGCATCAGGCAGCCGGAAGGCATCTGCGAGAAACCGCTCCAGTCAAACAGTACGGCCCAGCCCATCGCCAGATACAACAGCGTATACAGAATCCGCGGCGCACTCAGCCAGCAGATCTTCGCGATGATGCCGGCCAGTGCGATCGTCCAGATCACAACCGCAAACGTAATTCCCTCCCGCCCCGGCAGATAGGTCAGACACAGCGGGGTGTACGTGCCGGCGATCAGCACATAGATCATCGAATGGTCCAGCTTGCGGAACAACGTGTGATGCGGATGATCCCAGCTCAGTGTGTGATAATAGCTGGATGCGCTGTACAACGCGATCATCGAAGCGCTGAACACGCAGCAGGCCAGAATCGTTTTAAGCGGACGTTGGTTCGCAACTCCGGCGGCGATAAACACCAACGTGGCGATCACGCCGAAGCAGGCGCCGAGAAAATGGGTGTAGCTGCTGATCGGATCCTGAACATTCTTAAACCAACGAAACATACTATCAGCTCCTTTTTGATCTAGTTATCAAAACTAGATCATATAAATATCATATCATATTGGCGAGGAACTTCAACTACAAATCTTGGTTTTTGTCTAAGCGTATGCTTATTCCCTTATTCATTTTCTTATTGTAGTCGTTTTGACAAGAATTGAAAAGCCTTTCCGGCATTTTTTTAGCGGGATCACAGGCAGAAAAAAGAGGGTTCAGGAAAACGTTTCATAAAAAAGAAACAACGATGAAAACCCTTGTTTTTCAGGCAAGATTTGATTGACTTAAAACGGGGATTTTGTTATTCTTGAATAAGCGATGAAAAGGAATAGTAATTCTACCGTCTGACCGATCAGAGAGCCGGTGGCAGGTGCAAACCGGCGGCAGACCTGAACGAACTGACCTTGGAGCTGAATCTGAAAAAAAGGATTCCGTGACTTCCTGCGTTAAAGGAAAAAGAGGGGCACAGAAGGGATCTTTCTGTGAACTAAGGTGGTACCGCGCGCTGACGTCCTTAGATGAAGGGCGTTTTTTATTTGTTTGAGAAAGGATGAATTTTATGAGCTACGATCACAAGAGTATTGAGACAAAATGGCAGAAGGTATGGGAGGAGAACAAGACGTTCGCAACCGATGCCTGGGACTTTTCCAAGCCGAAGTTTTACGCGTTGGATATGTTCCCGTACCCATCCGGGGTCGGTCTGCATGCCGGCCATCCGGAGGGCTACACGGCGACCGACATCGTCAGCCGCATGAAGCGCATGCAGGGCTACAACGTGCTTCATCCAATGGGCTTTGACAGCTTCGGTCTGCCGGCGGAGCAGTATGCGATCCAGACCGGCAACAATCCCAACGGCTTCACGCTGAAAAATATCGAAACATTTAAGCGTCAGCTGAAAATGCTGGGCTTCAGCTACGACTGGGACCGCGAGGTATCGACGTGCGATCCTTCGTTCTACAAATGGACGCAGTGGATTTTCAAGCAGCTGTTTGAAAGCGGCCTGGCAAAATGCGTTGAGATGCCGGTTAACTGGTGTGAGGAATTGGGCACGGTTCTGGCCAACGACGAGGTCATCGACGGCAAGAGCGAACGCGGCGGTTATCCGGTTGTGCGCAAGAACATGCGCCAGTGGGTCATCGACATCGTGCAGTATGCCGAACGGCTTTTGGAAGGGCTGGACGAGGTGGACTGGCCGGAATCCACAAAGGAAATGCAGCGCAACTGGATCGGCAAATCAATCGGCGCGCTGGTGGATTTCCAGGTTGCTGGACATGCGGAGCAATTCACGGTTTTCACAACCCGCTGCGACACGCTGTTCGGCGCGACCTACTGCGTTTTAGCGCCGGAGCATGCGCTGGTTGATCAGATCACGACGCCGTCGCAGAAAGCGGCGGTCGAGGAGTACAAGCGGCAGTGTGCGACAAAATCGGATCTGGAACGTACGGAATTAAACAAGGAGAAGACCGGCGTCTTCACCGGTGCGTATGCGATCAATCCGGTCAACGGCAAGCAGATCCCAATCTGGATTTCCGATTACGTTCTGGCTACCTACGGCACGGGGGCGATCATGGCGGTACCGGCTCACGACGACCGCGACTATGCCTTCGCCAAGAAGTTTGGTTTGGAAATCATTCCGGTCCTGGAAGGCGGCAACGTCGCTAAGGAAGCCTGGACTCAGGACGGCGTGCATATCAACTCGGAATTCTTAAACGGCATGAACAAGCAGGATGCGATTGATGCAATGATCCAGTGGCTGAGCGAGCATCACTGCGGCCAGAAAAAAGTCAATTACCGGCTGCGCGAATGGATTTTCGCCCGTCAGCGATACTGGGGCGAGCCGATTCCGATCGTCCATTTGGACAACGGCGATACCGTCGCGTTAAGCGATGATCAGCTGCCGCTGTTACTGCCGGACCTCAACGATTACAGCCCGTCAAAAACCGGCGCTTCGCCGCTGGAGAAAGCACCGGATTGGGTGAATGTGGAAATAAACGGCGTCAAGGGCCGCCGCGAAACGAGCACGATGCCGGGCAGCGCCGGCAGCAGCTGGTATTTCCTGCGTTATATTGATCCGCACAATGAGAAGGAACTGGCTGATCCCGAGCTGTTAAAACACTGGATGCCGGTCGATCTGTATATCGGCGGACCGGAGCATGCGGTCGGGCATCTGCTTTACAGCCGGATGTGGAATAATTTCCTGTATGATAAGGGCGTGGTCCCGGTCAAGGAGCCGTTCCACAAGCTTGTCCATCAGGGCATGATTCTCGGCTCCAACGGCATTAAAATGGGTAAAAGATTCCCGGAATATGTCGTCGATCCGAATGTCATCGTCGAGAAGTACGGTGCGGATACGCTGCGGCTGTACGAAATGTTTATGGGACCGTTAGAGGCCAGTAAGCCATGGAGCGAAAAGGGCGTCGACGCTTCGCGCAAATGGCTGGAACGCGTCTGGCGTTTAGTCATGGAACAGTCGGAGAAAGTCACGGATGAACCGACGCCGCAGCTGGACTACGCCTACCACTTTACCGTGAAAAAGGTCACAGAGGACATTGAAACGCTGAACTTCAATACGGCGATTTCGCAGATGATGATTTTTATCAACGAATGCTACCGCGCCGACAAGATCAACCGCGAAATGCTTTTAGGCTTCATCAAGCTGCTGAGCCCGTTTGTGCCGCACATCGGCGAGGAAATGTACCAGCACTTAACCGGCGCGGAAACGATCGCTTATGAAAGCTGGCCGACCTATGACGAAGCGAAGTTGGTGAAAAATGAAACGGAAGTCGTCGTTCAGGTCAACGGCAAGCTGCGCGGCAAGTTCATGACGTCGGTGGACGCCGGGGAAGACGAGCTGAAAGAAAAGGCGTTAGCGGTCGAGAACGTTCAGCCGTTTATCGAAGGGAAGACGATCCGCAAGATCATTGTGATCAAGGGTAAGGTCGTCAACATCGTCGCAAATTAATGGAATAACAAAGCCAGGCCTGTCAATGAACCTGGCTTTCTTTATGAGGCATGCTAATGCGTACAGAGTGGAACAGGCATTCAAGAAAAGGGAGGAACGGGCATGAAAATCACGATGATCGCCGCACTGGATGAAGCTGGCGGCTTGGGTAAAGCTGGCCGAATGCCGTGGCATTGCCCGGCGGATCTGCGGCAGTTTCAGGCGTATACGATGGGAAAACCGCTGCTGATGGGCCGGAAGACGGCCGAGCCGCTGCGCCGCAAGCTTGCGGGACGGCAGCTGATCATCCAAAGCCGAGTAATGGAGGATCCGGACTTTCCCATCGTTCGTTCGGTTAAAGAAGCGCTGGCCTGGATGGAGGCACACCCGGAATATGACGAGCTGGTGATCGGCGGGGGGGGGGAAATCTACGCTTTGTGGCTGCCCTATGCCGCTCATTTGCGGTTAAGCCGGATGGCTGGCTGCTATAACTGTGATACGTTCTTTCCAACGTGGGATCCGCAGGAATGGGATTGCCGCAAGCAAACCCGGGAAGACGGTTTTGTGCTGGAAGAATGGGATAGAATGAATCGGAAGACAGAGAAATAAAGGAAACTGCCGAGGGAGAAATTCCTCGGTTTTCTTTTGGAAAAGATGGAATATTCCCGGTTTAGTCACAATCCAAGGAGGCATTTCCTTAAATCGACCGGAATCGAATCAAGATCTCGCAGGTCAACTTTTTCAGATAGGCATTCTTTTCTTTTTTCAGCGTCCCAATGTCGCAATGGCTCAGCAGCTGCATCAAATAGATCTCGGCAATCCGAAGCTTCAGCAAGGATGAAAAATCCAGTGTGCAGAAAATGACGGCAGAAATTTTATTCCCTTTGTGGCTGAGTTTGCCGTCGGAAAGAAAGACGTCGATGCCTTCTCGGCCATAATCTTTCTTATTTCCCATTAATAACAACGTACCGTTGACAATCTTGAAATCGATCGTGGTCTCTATTTTTTGAAATTCGTCGATCAATCGCTGAAATTTTTTAGGTGTGCGGCAATTTTTATAAACGATGAACTGATAAATCTGCAAGAGACTGGAAAATTGAATGGTTTCATAGAAGGCAATGGTTTCATCCCGGATGAAATAATCATCAATCAAAAAAATATCGGAAAATGCCTGAGTTAAATTCAGCTGGGTTTCGGCGTCTCTTTCTTCAAAATTAACCCGATAATAGGGCAGATCATAGGAATAAAACTGCGGCAGGGTACTGAAATCAAAGTTCGTAATGATCATATCATAGTCAGCAGAGTTCAGATGCCGGATTTCATAAAACTCGCATACTCGGATAGTTTCAATATACGCACCGAATTCATTTGTGATCAGTTTTCCGATAAACCTGGAATAGGATAACCCCGCGCCAGAGGTGATCAGAAGGCGTTTCTTTCGAATGGGAACCGGAATCGACGCCAGTAAGGTCATGAAGAAGTTAATAAATCGAAAATAATCGTCACCGGATAGCGATAAGCGCCATTTACTTTCCAGATGTGAAGCAACTTCAAAACCAAGATAAGTGACTAAAGGGGAAACGAGGGAAAATTTATTGGTGATGACGCCGCCGAAGGTAATTTTTGTTTCAAAATGGAAATAATGTTTAATCATGATCTGCGCTAAATGGAGTTGAAATTCATTGCAGAAAGTTGGATTGTCTGTCAGCCGCAGATTAAATTGACGAATTAAAAAGCGGTGGCAATCTTCGCTGATCTGTCTAAAAGTTTCAGCGATTGGCGAAGCTTCGACTGAGCGTAAAAAACGGCGGGCGTCGCTGATATCCGCTCTGCTCATCATCAATGCCGCAAACTGATAAACTTCGTTGATATCCACATTGAAATCGCTGGGAAAGCTTTGACTGAGATGCTCAAAAAGCGCGGCAGCCGGCTGGAAAAACGCCGTTTGATTCAAAAAATCAAAGGCCGGACTGGCCTCAATCGAATAACCATGCTTGCGCCGATTCATGAGTACAATCAGATAAAATGACAGCCAGATAAACATTGCGTCGGTAAAGTGGATTCCGCTGCCGGAAATAAAAATTTTGAATTCCCGGCGGATCGCTAAAAATAAATCCCGATCGCAATAGACGAATTGGTTATACGCCGTTTCATCTTTTTGAATTAGGGTCTGGTGATGCAGTGGCCCGATCAGCTGGATGATTGCCATACGGTAGTTGATTTCCGATCCAGTCAGCTTGATGCCTTTGCCTTTTTTATGCAGGATCGTCAGCTGATGATTTCGGAAATACGTTGTGATATCTGAGATAACCGGGCTTAAAGCGCTGCGGGAAAAATTGAGTTCTTCCGCCAGATCGTCGATTTTAATCCAATCGTCGATCGACGCCAGCTTTCGCGCGATAAAGAGAAAGCTTTCATTTTCGTTGTATTTAATCTGGTTGAGCACCGTGCAGGTAACGTTGATCTGATCGGCGAACGCTTGATAGAGTTGTTCATCCTCGATCTGAATCTCGAATCCGTAGTTTCTGCGCGAATGAATGGAAAAACCGTTTTCCTGACAGGCCGGCTGCATTTCTTTGATGGTGTCGCGGATCGTGCGCGAGCTTAATTTCAATTCCCGGGCGATGTCGCCGGATTTACAGGGCGCGGCATTGCTGAAAAAATAATAAAGTATTCTTAACTGACGATTATTCATAATTCCGCCCTTTCACCTCAAGCGCAGGTTAACCCTGATCATTGAAATGGATCCGCACTTGTATTCTTATCCATTATAGCGAACATGCTGTAACCTTTTCCGTGTTAATTTTTTCCAGTATTTATAATGGAAAAACTGAAATTTCCATTAACTATGTGAAAAAGAACGGATGGCATCCGGAGTAATGGAAAAGTAGAATGAATTCAGGAAACGTTAAGCGCTTACATTTTCGAGTGAGAGGAGTGGATTCATTGCGGTTATTATTGGGATCGCACGGACATCTGGCCAGCGGGATGGCCACAGCTATTGAAATTCTGGCGGGGCCCCAGACTTCGCTGACGGTATTGGACGCCTATGTGGACGGCCGGAATATCGACGAGGAGCTCAAGGCGTATTTTGCTTTAGTGCCGGAGGGAGAAACCGTCGTCATGCTTTCCGATTTATACGGCGGCAGCGTCAATCAAAAGATGTATTTATACTTAGACCGGCCGCATACGTTTTTGATCGCGGGCGTAAATCTGGCGCTGGTGCTGGAGCTGTGCATGCAGGAAGACGTGACGCTGAACTCTTTGCGGGCATTAACGGAACAATCCCGGCAGATGCAGCGCGTCGTGCTCTATGACCAAGACGAGGGAGTTCCGGCTGGGGATGAAGGAGAATTTTTTTGAAAGAAAAGAGGAAGAACAATGATTAAATTATGCCGTCTGGATGATCGGATGATTCATGGACAGATTGTGACGAAATGGTCGCGGGTGGTTCCTGTTGACCGGATTATCGTCGCCAACGATCAGGCCGGTTCCAATCCGATTATCGCCAAATCGCTGTTGATGGCCGCGCCGGGCAATATCAAAGTCGCCGTGAAAACGGTTAAGGACGCGGTCGAGCTGCTGCACAATCCGAAGGCGTCCGCTCACGATATCCTGTTGATTGTCGCCAATCCTCAGGATCTGCTTACCGTCGTGGAACAGGTCGAGGGGATTCATCGCGTGAATATCGGAAACTGGGGTTTGCTGGAAGCCAGCGATGGCAAGCAGCGGGAAATGGTCTCTCAGTTTGTCGCGTTATCGGAAGATGAAAAAGCGATTCTTGCGAAAGTCAACGAGAAAGTCGAGGATTTCGTTCTGCAGGTAACGCCGGACGTTTCCGCGATCAAGGTTTCGTCAATTTTGAAAAAATAGAAAAGGGGAATCAATTATAATGTTAATCGCTGCATTAAAACTCAGCCTTCTTTACTGGCTTTTAGGAATTTTAGATACTGCGGCGCTGGGCTGGCAGGCTCTGACGCGGCCAATCGTCGTCTGTCCGCTGGTCGGCATTCTTTTAGGCGATGTGACGACCGGCTGTATTCTTGGCGCTTCGCTGGAATCGTTGTTCATGGGCATTTCGGCAATCGGCGGTTCGATTCCGGCCGACGCGACGACGACCAGCTATGTCGCTACGGCGTTCGTCATTCTGACCGGCGCCGATATCGAATCAGCCGTGGCGATCGCGATGCCGATCGGTACGGTCTTAGCGTCTGTCACGATGCTTCCGTACGGGTTGTTCTCACCGATTCAGGGCTTTTTTACAAAACTGCTGCAGGATAATAAAATCAAGCAGTATGAAATCGCAGTCTGGGTCTTTACGTTTATTTCGCCATTGATCAACACGGTCATTCTGTTCGGCTGCATTTACTTCGGCGTCGATGCGCTGCAGCTGGCGATTGCTTCGCTGCCGGCATGGGTCATGACCGGCTTGGGCGCGGTCAGCTCGATGGCGCTGGCGGTTGGCTTTGCGATCCTGACGTCGCAGATCATGAATAAAGAGACGGTCATCTGGTTTTTCGTCGGCTTTGTTTTAGTCAAATACGTCAATCTGGATACCGTGGCTGTCGCCGTAATCGGCGCCGCTGTGGCGATTACGATTTTCCTGCTGGAAAAGAAAATTATTGAAAATAAAGGAAAACCGGAAAGCAAAGAGGAGGAGGAATTTTTCTGATGAAAAACATGATGATCAGCGCTGATGAAAAAAAGCTGCTCCGCAAGGTGGAGATCCGCTCACATACGTGCTTCTTGGCCGCTACGATGGTCAATATGGAAGGCAATGGTTTTACATTCTCGTTAATTCCGGCGATCGAAGAAATTTATAAAGATGATCCGGAAGGGAAAAAGGAAGCCTATACCCGTCATCAACAGTTCTTTAACACCCACGCCGTCCCGTTCTCCTTCATCGTCGGCCTGGCCTGGGCGATGGAAAAGGAAAAGAAGGAAAAAGGCTCGGTCGACGGAGAAACGATCTCCAGCGTCAAGTCCGCGCTGATGGGACCGACCGCGGGGATGTTTGACAACTTGTTCTTCAACTGCCTGCGCATCATCGCCGCCGGTATCGGCATCGGCTTGGCTCAGCAGGGGAATATTCTGGGCATGGTAATGTTTATCCTGATTTACGGCGTGCCGCAGTCGATAGTTAAAATGTGGTTCTGCCGGCTGGGCTACACCTATGGTACGGCGTTTATCGACATGATGTTCAGCACCGGCTTAATGGCCAGCTTTACCAAGGCGGCTTCAATTTTAGGGATTATGATGGTCGGTGCGATGACGGCACAGATGGTGTATGTTCCGCTGAACCTGATCCTGCATATCGGCCCGGCAACGTTGGAAGTCGCGCCGGTGCTCGATGCGATTTTCCCGGGCTTTATGAGCATCGCGCTGTTATTCGGCTATGTCGCGCTGATCAAAAAAGGCTGGAAACCGATCAACCTGATTTTATTGACGATGGTCATCGGTTTAGTCGGCGCTTTAATTCATATCTTTTAAGTTGGCATAACGGAGCGCGCCGCGGAAAAAGGAATGGACAATTCGCGATTTTCCCAGCCGCTCTGTTGTTTTCTTTAACGCCGCTATAACTGTGAAAAACAGAAAATTGTTTGCAGTTCAGCTCGGATTTTAAATGACTTGGATTTACAATAGAAGAAAAGGAGGCCTAGCCTTATGAAATTACTTGTTCAAGGCGACGATTATGGTTTCACCAAAGGCGTGACGTTGGGGATGCTGGAGGGCATCGACCACGGCGTATTAACCTGCAGCGGCTTATTTGCCAATATGCCGGATGCGGAATGGGCAGCCGCGCAGATGCGTGCCCGGCCGGATTTCTGCTGGGGCATCGACTTCAATCTGGTGACTGGTCCGTGCTGTGCGGATCCGCGCCAAATCCCGCATTTTGTCGACGCTGCCGGAAACTTCATCCGCTCCAGCATAACGGTTCGGGATCCCCGCTGGCAAAGTGAAGCGGGACGGCGCGCGATGTTTCCGTTTGAAGAATGTTATTTGGAAATCCGCGCGCAGTTTGATCGCTATGTAAAGTTGGTTGGGAAAAAGCCAGGCTATCTCAACGGCCATTCGATCAATCATGAAAATTTGACGTCGGCGATCCGGCAGCTGGCCAGGGAAGAAGCGCTTCCGTATACCAACGATATTCTCGAACAGTTTCATTTTGCCTGGGCCGTGGATATCGGCGGAAACGAAGCGACGACGAAGAAAATCTTTGATCCGGCCGCTCAGGTTAACCGCAATCCGCTGCAGTATTTTATGGAGCACGCCGATGACTATCTGAAGCATGAATATGTGTTTGCGGGCGGTCATCCGGGCTATGTTGATGCTGCGCTGTTCAGCCAGACCTCGCTGTCAATCGAGCGCTGCCGGGATCTGGAAATGATTCTTTCGCCGGTGTTGAAGCAATGGATCGAAGAACACAAGGTTGAACTGATCAGCTATGCTGATTTAATTTAGGAGGAAGAAAACGATGAAATTATTAGTTCAGGGCGACGATTACGGTTTTACCAAAGGCGTAACCTACGGCATTATTGAAGCGATCGACAACGGCATCCTGACATGCACCGGGATGTTTACCAATATGGAAATTGCGCCGTGGGCCGCGCAGTTCATCAAGGAAAGACCTGATTTCTGCTTCGGGATCGACTTCAATCTCGTTGCCGGGCCATCCTGTGCACCGGCTGAGAAAATTCCGCATCTCGTCGATGAAAACGGACGCCTGATCCGCTCGAATATTCGGATTCATGATCCCCGCTGGCAAAGTGAGGAAGGCCGCGCGGAATTATTCCCTTACGATGAAGTCTATACGGAGATCAAAGCGCAGTACGATTGCTTTATCGCGCTGACCGGACGCAAACCAGGCTATTTAAACGGCCATTCGATTGTAGCGGAAACAATGCTTAAAGCGATGCGCAAGATTGCTGAGGATGAAGATCTGCCATTTGCCTTTGATTTTATGCAGATGGCGTTTACGACCTTCTCACTGCCGGAGGAGGAAGAGGAGAAAACCAACGCATCGGTATCGAAAGTCTTTGACCCTCAAGCGCAGCTGAAAAAAGATCCGTTAGGAAAATTCCTGAAATATAAAGACGAGCTTTTAAAACACGAGTATGTTCTGGCTGGGGGGCATCCGGGATATGTCGACGCCGACCTGTTCAGCCAGACCTCGTTGTCGATCGAGCGGTGCAAGGATCTGGAATTCGTCACTTCGCCGCTGATGAAAGCATTCGTTGCAGAAAATCATGTCGAACTCATCGACTATTACGACGTGGCGGAAGCCATGAAGCAGGGCTTGATCAAAAACGCTGAAAAATAGAGAACGGTGTTTTAGAAGGGAGAAAATTATGTATATTCAATCGACGAGAATCGTTACGCCGCAGGGCTGCGTCAGCGGAATCCTGCATCTGGAGCAGGGAAAGATTGTTGAGCTTCTGGATGTTCACAGTCCTGTTACGGTCGATTTGGACGTTCAGGACAATCGGATTTTGCCGGGAATTATTGATACACATAACCATGGAACACTGGGCTATGGCGCGATGGGCTTTGAGGGCGACATCGAAAAGGAGCTGCGCGGATATTTAAAGGGACTGGCCTCCCAGGGCGTGACCGGCGTGCTGCCGACAACGGATTTCGCCGGCTTTGAAACGGTCGCGAAGCTTGCGGAGGAAGACGTGGACGGCGCAAAGGTGCTGGGTATTCATTCCGAAGGTCCATACCTCAACCGCGTCGGTGAAAAGGGCGTGGATACGGGACATCCGGATATCGATCTGGACGAGCTGAAACAAAACGTCGCGAAAGCGCGCGGCAAGCTGAAATTGTTCGCAATCGCGCCGGAATTGCCTAAGGCCCGCGAAGCCATCGAGTATTTGACCGGCGAGGGCGTGCGGGTAGCTTTCGCTCATAGCAATATGATGCTGGAGGAAGCCAACGAAGCGTTCAGCTGGGGCATCACCGTTTCGACGCACACTGCGAACGTCATGAGCGGGATCCATCACCGCAACATGGGCGGATTGGGCGCCTGTCTGCTGAACGACGAGCTTTATAATGAAGTGATCTGCGATGGCAAGCATATCTGCAATGCGATGCTGGAATTGATGTTCAGGATGAAGCGTGATCCGTTTAATCACTTCCTGATGGTGTCGGACTGCTCGAATCTGTCGGGCGCGCCGGTTGGAAAATTCCGGATGATGGAAGGCTTCCCGGACGTCAATATCACGCCGGACGGCTATTGCCTTTCGGATACCGGGCGGTTGTGCGGATCGACAATGCCGGTGCTGAAAGGAATTGAGAATCTGGTTGAAAACGTCGGAATCGGAATGAAATATGCGGCGCGGATGGCCAGCCGCAACCCGGCGCTGGTTTACGGCTATCCTGACAAGGGCGTGCTGGAAGCCGGAAAGGATGCGGATCTGATCGTGATCGACGATCAATACCGTTGTCTGTACACGTTCAGCGAGGGCCGCTGCGTTTATGACCGGCAGAAGGAAGGCGACGTGTTCAATCAGGAATTCCTGAAAACGCACCGGGTCGCTTAGCCTGAAAGCAGGAAAAAACAGGCGATCGCATGAAAGCTGACACCTATTTACTGGCCCATGAAAAGATCGGAACGGCGATGATCAAGCTCGCCGTTCCGGCGGTCATGGTTTCTGTTATCTCGCTGATTTACGAGCTGATCAATTCTTTTTTTATCGGCCGGCTGAACAACACGGCGATGCTGGCATCCATTTCGCTGTCGGCAACGCTGACACTGCTGATTTCCAAGATCGGCGAAGCGGCCGGCATCGGTGCGGCGAGCTATCTGGGCCGGCAGTTAGGCGCGAAGCAGGAAAATGTAGCGGCCGAAATCGTCCGTACGACGATCACGTTTACAACACTGTTTTCAATTTTGTTCACTATAGCGGCACTGTTACTTCTGAATCCATATCTCCGCTGGCAGACTCAGGATCCGGCCGTGCTTGACTATGGGCAGGCATATGGACTGATCATGATTCTGTTCGCGGTCTGTACCTCGTTATATACCGCGTGCATCCAGTTGTTCCGGGCTGTCGGCGATGTGAAGTATCCGATGGTGGTCATGGCCCTCAGCGTGCTTCTGAATATCCTTCTCGATCCATTTTTAATGTTTGATTTCGGCCTGGGTCTTGGCGTTGTGGGCGCGGCGATCGCCAGTGCAGCGGCACAGTTTGCGGCGTTGGCGCTATGCCTGCGGCGGTTATCGTCGAAACAGACGGCACTGCATTGGAAGCTGTTTGATTTTCACATCGACTGGCCGATCATCCGCGAGATCTTCTCCGTCGGCTTTGCGGTCTATGTGCGCAACCTGATGTCCAGCGCGGCGATTCTGGTTTTTACCAAGGTCGTGTTCACTTACGGCGTCGACTTCGCCGCCGGCTGCAACGTCGGGAAGTTTACGATGTATTTCGTCAATTTCTTTATTCAGGGCGTAGCGAACGGCTATCTGCCGCTGGCCTCATTTACGTATGGCGCAAAGGACTACCAGCGGCTGTGGGACGCGATCATCTGGAATCTCAAGGTGTTGACGGGCTATAGCCTGATCGCAATCGGATTAGTAGCGCTGTTTGCCCCGGCGTTTGTTTCGGTTTTTACAACCGGGCAGGCGGCGCAGAGTTATGGCGCTCAGTATCTGAAGGCGTATAATTGGTCGCTGCCAGTGTATTCGATTTATTATATTTTCACGATTACGCTGCAGGCGGCCGGAAAGGGGCGGGAGTCAATGATTCTGTCGCTGTTCCGACAGGGAATCATCTATGTTCCGCTGCTGCTTCTGCTTTCCAGGACGCTGGGTGAGACCGGTGTTTTTTACGCGCAGCCTGGTGCCGATTGGATTACGGTGCTGACGGCGGTAATTTTGTCACGATCGTTGATCCGTGAGATCTTCATGGGAAAGGAAAAGCAAAAGCGAGCTTCTTTTGCCGGGAAAAGTCATGTTTGAAGTATGGATTATCCTTGTCATTCTGATTTTGTTCGCATTGTCCATTGTCATCCCGAAACGGCTCCGCAGCCGGCTGGCCGGAGAACTGTCAAGCTGTCTGATGACACGGGATTTTGATCGATTTGACCGGTTAATTGAAAAACGGTCGGTGCAGTTTGTCTTCGATCCGTTTAATATTGACTTCATGAAATTAAACGCGGCACTGGTTAAGCAGGATCCGGCTGAGATTGACCGGCGGTTCGCTGATTTTGATCAATGCAGGCTGAATGACAAGCAAAAGGAAGCGGTATATTACAACGCGTTCTATTATTATGTCGCACGCTCGGATATTGCGAAGGTCAGGCTGTACGGCAACCGGCTTTTGAATTTAGCGACCTGTTCGGAAGCATTAAAAGCTGAAACACAGAAATATTACGCCGTGATGATCGATCATTCGTACGCGGATCTGGATGAAGATCTGGCTAAACTGGATCAGCTGGAGGGCGAAGAAAAAGCGAAAGCAGAATTTCTGATCTCCAAGATGTTTGAGAACAAAGGTGACAGTCAACAAGCGAAACTCTATTTAGACCGCTCCCTGACACATCTGCATCCGCAGACGTCAAAATAAATCGCGGCTGACATTATGACGAACAAACAGGGTGGCGGATTCAGCGATAGGACTCATTAATGAAATGGAAGACTGAACCGGAAGGATCTTGAAATAAGACCTGTGGCTTAGTCTTTTTTTGCTTGATTTGGAAATTAGTCGGACCGGCTGCGGTGCTGAGAGCTTATGTTACCCATCAGAAAGTGAGGAACCTGACTCTTCTGCGGCGTTTTTTATATAGACGAAGAAGATGAGGAAAAATCAAGAATGAATCTTGATATGTTGATGTAACAAAATGAAAGAATTTGAAAGAGAATGAAGAAAAAGTGAAAACCAGCGGAAAATCGAACTCAAACATGCTATACTAATACCATATTTTGGGGGTAAAAACATGAAAAAAATCCGCTTAGATCAATTCACGGAATATCGCTTTTGTTCTAATCTTCAAGCCGGACCGAAACCCAACACCGCGGCCTTCGTGGTGACGCAGGCCAACGGCGACAACGGGTATGACAACCATCTGTGGCTGCTGGAGGACGGGCAGGTCCGGCAGCTGACTTCATTTAACGAATCCAATTTTATCTGGGAAGATGAGGAAACGCTGTTGTTTGCTTCCCTGCGGGATTCGAAGGATAAAGAAGCGCTGGCTGCGGGCGAGGAGCGCACGGTTTTTTACCGGCTGAATATTCATCAGGGCGAAGCGCGGAAGGTGATGACGATTCCTTATACGGTCACCGGTTTTAAACGGATGAAGGACAGCCGGCTGCTTCTGACGATCCGCTATCATCTTGACTATTCCCGCATGGCTGAGCTGCCGGAACAGGAAAAGCAGGCGTTGTTAAAGAAGAAAAAAGAAGAACAGGATTATCAGATTGTGAGCGAAGCACCGTATTATTTTGACGGCGCCGGATTTACTAACGGACTGCGCAGCCGCCTGGCAGTCTGGGATCCGAAACGGGGAACCGTGGATTTCCTAACCTCGCCGACCTTTGCGGTTTCCGGACTGGAGCTGGAAGCGGAAACCAATCAGGTTGTTTTCTGGGGCGCGGATTTCACGACGGTCAAAGAAGTGAAGGACGGGCTGTACCGGCTGGATCTCACGACGAAAACGATCGACTGCCTGATCGAACCGGGCCAGATGAAGATCAGCTTCACCCAGGGGTACTGCGGTGCGATTCTGGCTGCAATGAGCGATGGTGAAAAATATGGCGCGGGTGAAACGCCGAAACTATATTTAATTGATCCGCAGACCAAGGCCCGAACGCTGTTTAACGACAACGACGCGACGTTTGGCAATGCTGTCGGCACGGACTGCGCGTTTGGCGGCAGCGCGATGAAGAAGATTGCGGGCACGGATTTCTATGCCGTGATGACCGATGCTGATCATACGCCGCTGTTTCGCTTTGACAGTCAGGGACGCCGGACGGAGGCGCTGCCGTTTGACGGCGCGATCTTCGGTTTTGATCTGCAGGGAGATACGGCCTATTTGATCGCGATGAAAGACATGAAGCTGCAGGAAATTTACGAAGCAAACTTAAAGACGGGGGAATGCGTGCAGCGCTCGCATTTTAACGACGCGGCGCTGGCTGAATGTTATGTAGCGATGCCGAAACGGCTCGACTATGCGCAGACGCCGAATCCGCTTTGGGGCTGGGTGCTGGAGCCGAAGGACTATGATCCCTCGAAAAAATATCCGGCGATTCTGGATATTCACGGCGGGCCGCGCGGCTCCTATGGACCGGTCTTCTATCATGAAATGCAGCTGTGGGCCAACGAGGGCTACTTCGTCTTCTTCTGCAACGTCCATGGCTCTGATGGCCGCGGCGACGCGTTCGCCGATCTGCGCGGAAAATTCGGAACGATCGATTTCGACGATTTTATGCAGTTTACCGATGCCGTGCTGAAAGCCTATCCGCAGATCGATCCGAAACGTTTAGGCGTGACCGGCGGAAGCTACGGCGGCTACATGACCAACTGGATCATCGGTCATACGAACCGATTTGCGTGCGCAGCTTCGCAGCGTTCGATTTCCAACTGGGTCTCGGAAAACATGGTGTCCGACATCGGCTTCTCCTTCGGCAACGATCAGATGGATGCCACGCCGTGGAGCGATGTGAATAAGATCTGGGACCAGTCGCCGTTGAAGGCCGCGGATCAATGCGTTACCCCGACGCTGTTTATCCATTCGTTTGAAGACTACCGCTGTCCGATTCAGGAGGGCATGCAGATGTACAACGCGATTGTCCATCATGGAGTGGAAGCCCGGATGTGCCTGTTCAAAGGCGAAAGCCATGGTCTCAGCCGCGGCGGCAAGCCGCTGCACCGGATCCGCCGGCTGCAGGAAATTACCGACTGGATGAACCGCTTCTGTAAGCAGGAGGAGAAATAATCCTATGAATAAAGTAACGATTGATTTTTTTGATCAGGCGCATTTCTTATCGAACCTGAAAGCAGCTCCTGATGGATGCCGCGCTGCCTTTCTTGAATGTCAGTGCCGCGATGAGGGCTATGCGAAAAGTCTGTATCTCTGCGATGGCCATCACACCGCACGGTTAACCAGCGAAGGCGTCTTGGATTATGTTTGGGAGGATGATCAGACGATTCTGTTTTCCGCCCGGCGCCGGATGGGGCAGAAGGACAGCTCGCCGTATGGCGAACAGACCGATCTGTACCGGATTGATATCCGGGGTGGGGAAGCCCGTCCGCTGATCAGTCTGCCGCTGGCGATTGAACAGATGGAGAAGCTGAACGAACAGGAGCTATTAGTGACGGCGGAGGTGCGCAAGGACTGCCCAGATTTTGCGTTATTGACAGAAAAAGAACGTCAGGACGTTATGGACCGGCGCAAGGCGGAGAAAGACTATCAGGTTGTCACGGAGTCACCGTTTGTGCTGGATGGCAGCGGCTTTATCGAGGGCACCCGCAGCCGCCTGTTTCGCGTTAATTTGTGTGATGGGAAAATAGAAGCTCTGAGCGAACCGCTCGAATCCGTCAGCCAGTTCACCGTTGCAGACGGCCGGGTTTTAATGAGCGTGAAAAAATTTGAGGTTGTGCGTGGGGAACAGGATGGCTTAGTCTGCCTGGATCTGGCCGCAAATCAGCGCCGATGCCTGATCGAGCAGGGGCGGATGCGGATTCGCCAGATCGGCTGGCGTCAGGGGCAAGCGGTTTTCTTCGCGTCCGAAAATAAAACGTTTGGAACGACGGAAAACCCGAAGCTCTATCAGCTGGATATTGAGACAGGTGAAATCCGTTGTCTGCTGGATACGGAAAACCACATCGGCTCCAGCGCGGTCATGACGGACGTCATTTATGGTTCCGGCCGGCAGGTACTGTTTTCCGACGAGAGCGTGCTGGCCGTGCACACGGACCGTTATGCGGACGAGGTTTTACGGATTGATAAACACGGCAGCGAAGCGGTACTAAGCTGGCCGGGAGCGATTCAGGCGATTGAAACGGTCAAGGGTCAGCTGTGGCTGATCGGCTTACAGGATCAGAAGCTGCAGGAGCTTTACAGCTGGGATCCGGAAACGAAAACGGCCCGGCAGCTCACGCATTTTCATGACGAACTGTTGACAGAAACCGAGATCGCCAAGCCGGAGCATTTTATGGTCAGCCGCGGCAGTTATGAGCTGGACGGCTGGATTCTGAAGCCGGCAGACTTTGATGAGAAACGCACCTACCCCGCGATTCTGGATATTCATGGCGGACCGAAAACGGCGTATGGCGAGGTGTTCTTCCATGAAATGCAGTTTTGGGTGGCACAGGGCTATATCGTCTTTTTCTGCAATCCCACTGGGTCTGATGGTAAGGGTGACCGGTTTGCCGATCTGCGCGGCCGCTATGGGCAGATCGACTATGAAGATCTGATGGCCTTTACCGACGCCGTGTTAGACCGTGTGCCGCAGATCGATACGCGGCGCTTGGGCGTGACCGGCGGCAGCTACGGCGGCTACATGACCAACTGGATCATCGGCCATACCGACCGCTTCGCGGCGGCGGCCAGTCAGCGCAGCATCGCCAACTGGGTGTCGATGATCGGCACGGACGACTGCGGCTTCACCTTCGATACCGATCAGATGGACGCCGATCCATGGAAGGGCATGTTAAAAATCTGGGATCAGTCGCCGCTGCAGTTTGCGGATAAAGTGAAAACGCCGACGGTCTTTATCCATTCCTTTGAAGATTACAGTTGTCCGATTCAGGAGGGCATGCAGATGTACAACGCGATCGTCCATCATGGGGTGGAAGCGCGGATGTGCCTGTTTAAAGGCGAAAGCCACGGCCTGAGCCGGATCGGCAAGCGCCATCACCGCGTGCGCCGGCTGCGCGAGATGACCGATTGGTTCGATCATTATTTAAAGGAGAACGCGCATGAATAAAATTACGATTGACCATTTTCAGCGCGTGCAGTTTCTTTCCGCACTGGCGCTGTCGCCGGCCGGTCAGCCGGCCTGGGTGCGGACGCGGATTGAAAATGATGCGTATACCGGCCAGCTGTTTGTGCTCGATCATGACCAGCCGAAACAGCTGACCTCCGGCAATGAGAGCCTGTTTGTCTGGGACGATGAAAAGACGCTTCTGTTTATTTCCAGCCGCGGTGAAAAGCCGCAGCCGGAAGCGGAGTCCACGTCGTTTTATCGGATCCGTATCGACGGCGGGGAGGCGGTCAAAGCCTTCACGCTGCCTCTGAAAGTCCGGCAGATCGTTCCGGTCAAAAAGGGACTTTATGTTTTGACTGCCCAGATTGATCTGACGGCGGCGGATTATTGGAAAATGAGCGAGGCGGATCGCGAAGCCGTGCATCAGCGGCGCAAAGCGGAAGCAGACTATCAGATCGTCAGCGAACAGCCGTACTATCAGGACGGCGCCGGTTATACCAACGGTCTGCGCAGCCGGCTGTTTCTCTATGACGAAGCTCAGGATGAATTAAAACCGCTGTGTGAGCCGCAGTTTCATGTTTCCCGCGCGGTTATCAGCCCGGATCATGGCCATTTAGTGATTTCCGGCGCGCCGTTTGTTAAAGTCCGGCAGCCGAAGGAAGGGCTGTACCGGATGGATTTGGACACGCTGGAATCTCATTGCCTGTTGGAGCCGGGACAGTTCAGCATTGCCGAGATTCAATGGCTGTCCGGTACGCAGATTCTGGCGGCGATGAGCGATCAGAAACGCTATGGGGCAGTTGAAAATCCGTTCTTCTACACGCTTGACGCCCACACCGGAAAACGGGAACTGTTGGCGGAAAATGAAGAAAGCTTGGGCAGCGCGCTGGGCAGTGATTGTCAATACGGTTCGGGAAAACAGACGCAGATGCGCCCGGACGGACTGTTCATGGTGCATACGCTTGGAGCCTTCGATGAAGTCCGCTGTCTGAAAGCGGATGGTACCTGGCGCACAATCATGCAGCTGGACGGCTCCATTCAGGCGCTGGCCGTGACTGACGAAAAGCTGTGGCTGATCGCGATGCTGGGGCAGAAGCTGCCGGAGCTGGTTTGTTTCGATCTGAAAACAAATGAGCTGCGTCTAATGAGCGCTTTTAACGAAGCGGTGCTGAAGGATTGTTACGTCGCAGAACCGGAGCCGCTGAGCATTCCGGCGGGTGAGTTCCAGGTTGACGGCTGGGTGCTGAAGCCGAAGGACTATGATCCCAATCAAAAATATCCGGCAATCCTCAATATCCACGGCGGACCAAAGGCTGCCTATGGCCCGGTATTTTTCCATGAGATGCAGTTCTGGGCCAGCGAGGGATATTTCGTGATGTTCTGCAATCCCCGCGGCTCCAACGGCAAGGGCAATGCGTTTGCCGAGCTGCGTGGGCTGTATGGAACGATCGATTACAACGATCTGATGAACTTTACCGACGCCGTTCTGGCGGCGTATCCGGCGATTGACGCTGAACGAATCGGCGTAACCGGCGGCAGCTACGGCGGCTACATGACCAACTGGATGATCGGCCATACGGACCGCTTTGCGGCCGCGGCCAGTCAGCGCAGTATCGCCAACTGGGTTTCCTTAATCTGTTATGCTGACATCGGTTTTACCTTTGACAATGATCAGATGGGGGCCGACCCGTGGAGCGACGTGCAGAAGGTCTGGGATCAGTCGCCGCTGCAGTTTGCGGATAAGGCCAAAACGCCGACGCTGTTCATCCATTCGTTTGAAGACTACCGCTGTCTGCTTCAGGAGGGCATGCAGATGTACAACGCGCTGGTGCATCACGGCGTTGAAGCCCGGATGTGCCTGTTTAAGGGAGAAAGCCACGGCCTGAGCCGGATCGGCAAGCCGTCCCACCGCGTACGTCGACTTTATGAGATTACCGCTTGGATGGATCGCTGGTGCAAGCCGGCAACAGAAAACAAATCATAGAAATCAGGCAGAAAACAAGCTGCCTTTTTTCATATTTTGGGCGCTTCTCCATACACTGTTAATGAGGTGTCGATATGAAAAAACTTGCCAGTATCGTAATTGCGCTGTCCTTATTTCTCGTTTCCGTCCATGCGACGACCTCGCAGGGCGTCGATTTAACGCCGTCGGCAAAAGCGGCGATCTTGATTGACTATGAAACTGGGCAGATTTTGTATGAAAAAAATTCGTCTGCGAAGCTGTATCCGGCGTCGATGACCAAAATGATGAGCTTGCTTCTGGTGGTGGAGGCGATCCATAACGGCAAGCTGAGCTGGGATACCGAAGTGACGGCTTCCGCGCATGCTTCCTCGATGGGTGGCTCGCAGATTTTCCTGGAAACCGGCGAGGTCATGACGGTGGAAGACCTGTATAAGGCTTCGACGGTCGCCAGCGCCAACGACGCGATCGTCGCGCTGGCGGAAAAGGTCGGCGGCAGCGAGGAGAACTTTGCCGCAATGATGAATGAAAAAGCGGAACAGCTGGGCTTGGAACAAACCCATTTCGTCAATGCCACCGGCCTGCACGACGATAACCATTACTCCTGCGCCAAGGATATGGCGGCGATCGGCCGGGCGCTGATTCAGGAAGGTCAGGACGATATCCTGCGCTTTACCTCGACGTATGACGACTATATCCGGGCCGATACGGAAAACAAATTCTGGCTGGTCAACACGAACAAGCTGATTCGCACCTATCAGGGGATGGACGGCCTGAAGACCGGCTACACGACTCAGTCGATGTACTGTATCACGGTGACGGCCAAACGCGACGGTCTGCGTCTGATCGGCGTCGCGATGGGCGAGCCGACGCGCGATGTCCGCAACAGCGAAGCTTCCGCGCTTTTGGATTATGGATTCAGCACCTACGGCTATCAGATCGAAATGGAAAAAGGCACGCCGGTAACAACGATCAAGGTCGATAACGGCAAGCCGGACGAGGTCCGTCTGGTCACCAAAGAGGCGATCGGCCACATCGTCGCCAAAGGCGCTCAGTCTGCCTTGATCAATACCGAGATTGTGCTGGACAAGAAAAAAGCACCGATTCAGGCTGGCGAAACCGTCGGCCGGGTAATCCTGCATTTTGAGGATGGGACGCAGATCGGTCAGGATCTGGTGGCGGAAGAGGCGATCATGCCGCTGGATTTCATTGATATTCTTTTGAAAACCTGGAAAAAACTGTTGTTCTGACAATTCGCGACACGACCCGTAGTCCGGGATAAACGCGCAAAAATGATGAACTATCCCGATGAAGCCGCTGCTTTCTCAGCGGCTTTTTTACGTTGGAAAACATTTACCTGTACCCCGGCGCACTATGAAAAGAATGTCGTAAAAACACTTGTTTTAGCGGATATTTCCACAACAAAAAGGGCTTCCATTACAATGAAGAGGAAAGGAGGATGCAGTATGAAGTGCATTCAACAGGACGATGCTTTGATCTTCGCCTTCTGCGGGGATCTGGACAATTTGTCGATTCTCAAGATCAAGGCCGACGTAATCCGTGAAATAGATCGGGTCCAGGCACCCGTGGTGAAATTTGATTTCAAGGACGTGACCTTTATCGACAGCACCGGTATCGGTTTTTTATTAGCCCGCTACAATCAGGTTCAAAGCTACCAGGGCGAGCTGATTTTAAAGAACATCTCACCCGCTATCCGCCGGCTGTTCGCTTTGTCGGGGATCTTTCAGATCATGCGGGTGGAAAAGGAGAACGATAGAAAAGAGGTACATGTATGAACCGGATGACATTGAGCTTTGACGCCAAGCTGGAAAACGAGGCGTTTGCCCGCACCAGCGCCGTGGCTTTTCTGATGCCGCTCAATCCGACTGTGGATGAGATCATGGAGATCAAAACCATCCTGGCCGAAGCGGTCGTCAACTGTATGATTCATGGTTATCAGGGTCGGGAGGAAGGTCAGGTCCAGGTCAGCGTATCGTATGATGAAACCCATCGGGTTACGATCGAAGTCCAGGATTCAGGCATCGGGATCGAAGACATTACGCTGGCCCGTCAGCCATTATACACGACGCGGGCGGATCTGGAACGATCCGGAATGGGGATGACAATTATGGAGAGCTTCTCCGACGAATTTGAAATCTGTTCTCATCCTGGCGAAGGCACAACCGTCCGGCTTGTCAAGCAGCTCCAATTTCATGAATGATCAGCAGGAATTCTTCGATCTTCTGCATCAGGCCCAGCAGGGCGACGAACAGGCCCGGGAACAGTGTGTGCTGCGCAACGTCGGACTGGTCTGGTCGATCGTCAACCGCTTCAAGACGCACTCCTCGGCCCAGGACTTGTTTCAAATCGGATGCCTGGGCTTAATGAAGGCGATCAACAACTTCGATACCAGCTATAATGTGATGTTCTCAACCTATGCCGTGCCGATTATTCTCGGCGAGATCAAGCGCTATTTCCGCGACGAAGGCCAGATGAAAATTTCCCGATCGCTGAAAGAACGTTACCTGCAGGTTCAGAAAAGCCGCGAACGGCTGGCGCAGAAGCTGCAGCGGGAACCGACATACCGGGAGATCGGCGAGGATTTAGACGTGGAGGAAAACGACGTCATGTTAGCGATGGAAGCGAATCAGTTTCTGGCTTCAATGGACGAGGCGTTTTATCAAAAAGACGGTTCGACGATTAAGCTGGAAGACAAGGTCGAAGACCGGCATGGCGAAGATGTGCCGATGAAGCTGGCGCTGAAAAAGGAGATCGGGCATCTGGAACAGCGCGAACAGTATCTGATATACCTGCGCTATGAATTGGAATATAATCAGGAAGCGATCGCTAAAAAAATGGGAATCTCGCAGGTTCAGGTGTCGCGGCTGGAAAAGAAAATTCTGAACAAGCTGAAATGTAAACTGACAGAGGACGCATGAGGAGCAGACGCTCCTTTTTTATTGGAGAAACTGCGGGCTTAATTGTGATGAAATGATGAAAAATGAAGAAATAGCGGGGCTTTTCGCAAAAAAGCGCAATAGGTATAAGGGAGGGATAAAACCTATGACTTTAATAAAAGCGAAAAAGCAACGTTCCAAGCCTCAGGCTCCATCCAACTACAAGCTGCGCTGTACGAATGACTTTGTGTTCAAATCCCTGATGACTTATGATCCGAAGATTGGGAAACGGCTGGTGAAGGATCTGACCGAAAGTATCCGGGATTATGTCGTGGACAAGGTCGATCTGACTTCCACAGAGCTGTTGACCGAAGGCTTCCAGGCCAAGGATATCCGTCTGGATATCTGCGCCCGCTTAACGCCGGATCGGCTGATCGATTTTGAGATGCAGTGCGGCTCCAATAAGATGGAGATTCCCAACCGCAGCGCTTATTACGCCGCGACGCTTGTCAACCGGCCGGACAACAAAGGCGTGGCGTATACTGCGCTGACGCCGGTGGATCAGCTGTTTCTGCTGGACTTCGACTTTCCGGCGAAGGCAGATCAGCCGGAGAAAGCGATACATGTCTATCAGTTAGCGGAGATCCTGGATCATGACATCTTGACAAATCTGATCTCGGTGGTTATCATAGAGATGAAGAAGATAATTCAGATGAATCACAGTTATGAAGAGCTGAGCCGGGCGGAAAAGTGGTGCTGGTTTCTTGAACGGTATGACGAGGAACACAGCGATTCGGTGGCAGCCCGGTTAGTGGAAGAAGATGAAATCTTTAAGGAGGCGGACAGCGTAATGAAGAGAATGAGCAGTGATCCGGCAATGCGGGATGCGGCGTTTGAGCATAACCGGCGGATGATGGACATGGCGCAGCTGCGCTATGAGGGTAAACGGGAAGGCTTGGCAGAAGGCATTGAGAAAGGCATCAAACAAGGTGTTGAGCAAGGCATCGAAAAGCAACGATTAGAAACCGCAAAGGAAATGCTAAGAAATCATTGTAATGATCAGCTCATCCAGCTCTGCACCAAGATCAGTCTTCAACAACTGGAACAGTTAAAAAAGGAAATCGTTTCCGGTTTCAGCCAGACTGAGGACTACTCAGAGCAATCGCACCTTGCAAGCGACTGATATCATCGAAAAGAAAATATGGCGGCGTTTGCCGCCTTTTCTATCTTTTCCTCGTTTTTAGCTGAATAAAGAAGTCTGTCGGGTTTTTGCGGTCTTGATGTTTGTTCGGGAAAATCCTGTCCATACTAGCGGATAGACAGGAGGAATCGTGATGAGTACACAAGGCTATAAAGAAGCGTCCAAGCGGACCGCGCCCAAAAAGGGAACGTTAGGCAAGGCGTTGTGGGCGTTTGTCAGCGGCGGGGTGATGGGAATCATCGGTCAGGGTCTTTTGACGATGTATCAACAGCTGCTGGGCTTAGACGCTAAGGCCGCAGCGGGTCCGATGGTCATCACCGTCGTGTTTGTCACGGCGCTGCTGACAGGACTGGGCATTTATGATAAGCTTGCGCAGAAATGCGGAGCCGGGCTGTTCATTCCAATTTCCGGCTTCGCCAACTCGCTGACAGCCTGCGCAATGGAAGGCCGCAGCGAAGGACCAATTTACGGAATCGGCAGCACAATGTTCAAGCTGGCGGGATCTGTTTTAACCTATGGCATCGCCGCGGCGTATACGCTGGGCCTGCTGCGATGGGTGGTGTCGCTGCTATGAAGACGCTGCATTTTCAATCCGTCTTTGTCGGCGGCTGCGGGACGGCGGCGGGTCCGATGGAAGCTCAGGGTCCGTTAAAGGATAAAATTGACAAGCTGTTCGACGACATTTATTGCGAAGAGAAAACCTATGAACAGGCAGAGCGGCGGCTGATGTCCGAAGCCTGCGATCATGCGCTGCGCGCGCAGGGATGCAAAACCAGCGATCTCGATCTGATCCTGGGCGGTGATCTGCTCAACCAGCTGGGGACCAGCCACTATTTCGCGCGCGATCTTGATATTCCGTTTATCGGTTTGTATGGCGCCTGTTCCAATTCCACGCTGATCGCCGCCAATGCTGCGATGTGGATCGACAGCGGTCACGCCGAACGGGTGCTGGGTCTAACCAGCTCGCACAACGCGACGGCGGAACGGCAGTTCCGCTATCCGAATGAATATGGCGTACAGAAGCCGGAAACAACGACCTACACGGTTACGGGGGCGGGCGCGATGATCTTCCAACATGAAAAGACGCCGATCCGTTTGACACAGGCCACGCTGGGCCGGATTCTCGACTGGCAGTTCACCAATCCCAATGACATGGGCAGCGCGATGGCTCCGGCGGCTTTCGATACGATTTGCCGGCATTTTGAGAACACCGGGACGAGTTTTGACGACTACGATCTGATCGTCACCGGGGATTTATCCAAAATCGGCCGAAGCATGCTGATCGATCTGTTCAAGCAAAAGGGCATGGATCCGCACGACAAGCTGATCGACTGCGGACTTCTGATCTATGACCGCGAACATCAGGAAGTGTTCGCCGGCGGCAGCGGCTGCGCCTGCAGCGCGGTGGTGACGATCGCGTATTTGTTCGATCTGTTAAGAACCAAAGCGCTGCATAAGATCATGGTCGTCGCGACCGGCGCGCTGCTTTCGACGGTGATCGTGCAGCAGAAGGAATCGATCCCGTGCATTGCGCATGCGGTTGTATATGAAGGGACGGTCGGTGAATGATGGAATATTTTGGCGCGTTTGTTGTGTGCGGCTTAATTTGTCTGGCCGGACAGCTGATTTATGATAATACCAATCTGACGCCCGGGCACATTACAAGCTTGTTCGTTGTGCTCGGTGCGTTCCTTGACTTTTTCAATCTCTATGACAAGCTGGTCGAATTCGGCCATGCCGGCGCGCTGCTGCCGATCACCAGCTTTGGCCATTCGCTGATGCATTCCGTTATGGACGGAGTGGCGCAGCAAGGCTTATTAGGGATTCCGCTGGGGATGCTGGATCTGACGGCAGCCGGGATTACCAGCGCGATCTACTTTGCGTTTTTAGCGGCGCTGATCTTTAAGCCGAAGCTATGACCGAGAAGACCCCGTTTTCAGCGGAAGCCTGGAAGAACGTTGACTGGCTGCGGCAGGCGACCGACTGCTTCGACCTGACGATCCGTTCAGTCAACGTCAACGACCGGCAATGCCTGCTGGTGTTTGTCGGCGGGGTTACCGGTACGACTTCAATCGAACCGATCGTTGAAAGTCTGGTCTTCGACAAAGGCAATCTGGCATTCTTTCCAGCCACGGTGACGCAGGCGGGCAGTCTGGAGGATGCGCTCGACAAGATCCTGCAAGGCCAGACTTTGGTCATTCTGGAAGGCAGTGCCTATGCGTTTATCGTCGATACCCGCTCCTACCCAACCCGCGGGCCGAGCGAGCCGACGGTCGAGAAAAGTATCCGCGGCGCGCGCGATGGCTTCATTGAACATATCATGCTGGATTTGGGCATGGTGCGCCGGCGGATCCGCGATCCCAAGCTGGTGACAAAGGCTTATCAGAAGGGCAGCCGGACGAAGACCGATATCTTTGTCTTATACATCAGCGATCTGATTCATCCCTCGATCCTGCACGATTTCCAGAATCGGATCGACCATCTGCCGACCAACGCGGAGGTGACCAGCGAACGCCAGCTGTGCGAGCTGATGTATGGCCAGACGTGGAATCCTTATCCGCACGTGCGCTATACCGAGCGTCCGGATATCGCGGCGATCCATCTGCTTCAGGGTTCGTTGATCGTGCTGGTCGATAACTGTCCTTCGGCGGTTATCATGCCGACGACCTTTTTTGAACAGACCAAGCAGATCGAGGAATACACCCAGACACCTGTGATCTCGCTGGTCATGCGGGCGATCCGGCTGGCCGGGGTGTTCTGTTCGATCTATCTGCTGCCGTTGTGGATGGTGCTGGTCATGCAGCACAATCCGACGCGCCTGAACCTGCCGCTGCCGGAAATCCCCGGACCGATTACGTTTGGCGTGCAGGTCTTGATCGCGGATCTTTTGATCGAGTGGATCCGGCTCTCCCTGATTCATTCGCCGTTGATGCTTTCCAGTCTTCTGGGCATCGTCGCGGTGTTTGTGCTGGGCGACGCGCCGATTGCGTATGGCGCCTATACGCAGGAGATCCTGATTATGACGGCAATCGTCAACATCGGTAATTTTGTGACCGCCGGCTATGAGCTGTCGATGGCGAATAAGATCGTGCGCCTGGCGCTGATCGTGCTGGTTGTGATCGGCGGTTATCCGGGTTTTCTAATCGGGATCCTGATTCATCTGATTCTGCTTTTACAAACCCAGGTCGGCCCGTTTCCTTATCTCTATCCGCTCATTCCGTTTAACGCCAGGGAATTCAAACGGCTGTTCTTCGGCAACTTCACGATGGATAAGAAATAAAATCTAGTGCTGAAAGCCACTTTTTGTTATAATGAGAAACAAGAGGTGGTTTTTTGTGTCGTTTACAGTCGCTGTGAATCAGTTTGAGGGACCGCTCGATCTGATGCTGCATCTGATCAAGGAGAAGGAGCTGGATCTGTTTGATCTGGATATCCATGTCCTGACGGAACAGTATCTTTTGTATCTGAATAAGATGGAAGAAATGCATTTGGAAGTGTGCAGCGAATATCTTGTCGAACTGGCGACGCTGATCGAATACAAAAGCAAGAAGCTTTTGCCGAAGCAGGAAGCGGAACTTAACGACGCCTATGAGGAAGATCCGAAGGACCGTCTGGTCCGCCGGTTATTGGAATATCAACAGTTTAAGGAAATCAGCGAGCAGCTGAAGCAGCTGTATCTGGACCGTCAGTGTCAGCTAAGCAAGCCGGTCTCGATCGAATCGGAGGAATGGATCAAAGCCAACGACAATCAACCGGTTCAAGGCAGTCCGTATGAGCTGGCAAAAGCGATGACGCGATGTCTACGGCGGATGCAGCTGTTAAGGCCGATTGAAACGAAATATACGGCGAAGGAAATTTCCGTTGAGGACCGGATCCTGCAGATCACGGCGCGGCTGGCGGATTTGCCGGAAACGTTCAGCTTTGAACGCTTGCTGGAAGACTGTCATGAAATTCATGAAACGATCGTCACATTTCTGGCGATTCTGGATATGGCGCATTCGCATCAGTTGTATTTTACAGTGGATGATGCGGATACGATCTGGTTTAGGAGGGGGGCTTAATCATGGAAAATCAGGCGATGACAATCGTCGAGGGCTTGTTGTTTATCGTTGGCGACGAAGGGCTGACGCTGCCGCAGTGCGCGGCGGTGCTGGATGTCAGCGAAAGCGAGGCGCGGCTGGTGCTGGAGGATTTGCAGCGGATGTATGCGGATGATCAGCGGGGGATTGAGGTTGTCGATTATGGCGGAGTGTTCAAATTTGTCTCCAAAGCTTCGATTCATCCCTATGCGCAGAAGCTGTTTGCGAATGCCAAGAGTACGGCCCTTTCTCAATCAGCGCTGGAAACCCTGGCAATCGTTGCCTACAAGCAGCCGATCACCCGCGTGGAAATTGAAGAAATCCGCGGCGTGGGCTGCGATATGATGCTGCGCAAGCTGCAGGCGCGGGGGCTGATTCGGGAAGCGGGACGTTCGGAAGCTCCGGGACGGCCGATTTTGTTTGAGGTAACGGAGGAATTTATGGACAGCTTCAAGCTGGTCAGTCTGAACGAGCTGCCGGAACTGCCGGATTATACGGAAAGCGAAAGCGAGGATCTGTTTGAATAGATCCTTTTTTCATCTTTAAACCTTTTTAGTTTAAACCGTGCCGTTTTCGCAGCTTGAAATTAAACTGCCGGAAAATCACCTCGGAAAATCTTTCCTTTTGGGAAAATCAGGCGAATTCAACATTCTTTCATGAAAGAGGAATTGCACTTCGGTCAAAAGGTTGTAAAATAAAGAAGGCAGGTGAATGCGATGAAAAAAAGCTTAGGTTTGCTCCTGTCGTTGTGTTTGGCCGGCTGCGCTGGGCAGCCGGTGGATTCTTCCGCCCTTATGAAGGAAAACACGACGCCGAAAGGGTGTCTTTGTTATAGAACCATCACGGATTTTGATTACAGCCAGCCACTGGCTGAAACCGCGCCGGTCTCGGACGACTTCTTTTCCGACACTGCGTTTTTAGGCGATTCGCGGGCTGTCGGCGTTTTTGACTACGAGGTTTTTCCGCAGTCGGACGTGCTGGCGTCGATCGGCTTGTCGATCAATCAGTGGCAGATCAAAAAGGTGATCGGGGAAGGAAAAGAGAAACAGACCGTATGGGAGGCTCTGGAGAATAAAACTTACCGGCGGTTGGTTCTGATCGTCGGCTACAATGAACTGGGGTGGGAATACAGCTCGGTTTTTAAACAGAAACTGGGCAGTTTGATCGACGGATTGCGCGAAGTCCAGCCGGACGCTACGCTGCTGCTTCAGAAAATTTATCCCTGCAGCGCCAAGGGCTATGCCCGGGAAAAAGACGTCGCGCCCGAAAGAATCGCCGAATATAACGCGATCTTCACTGAGCTGGCACAGGAAAAGCAGATCTATCTGCTTGATCCGGCCCCGCTGCTGATGGATGAAAACGGCGAGCTGCGGGAAGAACTGACGGCCGACGGCGTGCATTTGAACACCGAAGGGTTCGCCATCTATAAGGACTATATGAAAACGCATGTGGAGGAAGGAAAGAACAATGAAAAAATGGAGTGTATTGATCTTGACGGCGCTGATGATCACAGGCTGTCAAAGCCCGGCCAAGCCGAACGCGAAGAGCGTGGCGGAAGTGATGGAACAGCTGAGCCGGAAAGCGGATCCTGAACAAACGCTGGTCGACGTCGACGCCGATCAGATCGACGCGTTTTATTTCTTCGCTCCGGACGAAGTGCTCGATCAAAAGATGAAAATGGCGGCGGATACCCGCGCTGATCAGATCGCGGTGTTTGCGGTCGTCGTCGGCGAACAGGCTGATGCGGTGTGCAGCGCAGGTCTGGAATAAAGAAGGGAGGCGGAGCGATTGATTTGTTCGGCAGACAATCTGGTTAAAAATTACGGCGCGGATCCGGTTCTGGATCATGTCAGCCTGGTTATCAATGAAAAAGAAAAATGGGGCATCGTTGGTGTTAACGGGGCTGGGAAATCAACGCTGCTGCGTTTGATCGCCGGGCTGGAAGCGCCGGATGACGGAACGGTCACGCTGGTGCCGGGCAAAAGGATTTCCTGTCTGGTACAGCAGCCGCAGCTGGATCCGGAGAAAACCGTCTTGGAAACCGTGCTGGAGAGCGCGGAGAAAAAAGATGAGGTTCAGGAATATGAAGCCAAGTCGATCCTGACCCAGTTAAAAATGAACGACATGAGTCAGAAGGTGGGCACGTGTTCCGGCGGTCAGCGCCGCCGTGTGGCGCTGGCCTGCGCCTTGATCCGGCCGTGCGACCTGTTGATCCTGGACGAGCCGACCAACCATCTTGATCAACAGATGATTCTGTGGCTGGAAAAGCGGCTGATCAAGTCGAATAAAGCGATGCTGATGGTCACGCATGACCGTTATTTCCTCGACCGTGTCACCAATGCGATCTTGGAGGTGGAGGCTGGACATGTTTATGCCTATCAGACAAATTATTCCGGCTTTCTGCAGCTGAAAGCGCAGCGTGAGGAAATGGCCCGGGCCAGCGAGCGCAAGCGGCTGGCGTATCTGCGCAAAGAAGCCCAGTGGATTCAGCGCGGGGCGATGGCCCGTTCAACCAAAAGCCGGGAGCGTATCGAACGTTTTGAAAAGCTTAGCGCGATTGAACGGATTCAGGATCCTGATCAGCTCAAGCTCGGCTCGCTGAGTTCCCGATTGGGCAATACGACGATCGAGATCTGCAATCTGTCCAAGGCGATCAATGGTCAGCCGCTGATCACGGATTTCAGCTACATTGTCCGCCGGCATGAGCGCTTAGGCATTATCGGCCCTAACGGCTGCGGAAAAAGCACGCTGATGAAGCTGCTTGCAGGTCAGCTGCAGCCCGACGCCGGGAAAATCATCGTCGGCGAAACAGTGCGGATCGGCTATTTTTCCCAGGAGCTGGAGGAAATGGATCCCGATCAGCGGATCATTGATTATGTCCGTTCGATCGGCGAGGTGATCGACACGCCGGACGGGCAGGTGAGCGCTTCGCAGATGCTGCAGCGATTCTTATTTGATCCGAAGCAGCAATGGCAGCCGATCGGCAAATGCTCCGGCGGTCAGAAACGCCGGCTGGGCTTATTGGGGATTCTGATGAAAGCGCCGAACGTTCTGCTTTTGGACGAACCGACTAACGATCTGGATATTCCGACACTGATGCTTCTGGAAGAATATCTCGACGATTTCGGCGGGGCGGTGCTTTCCGTCAGTCATGATCGCTATTTCCTCGACCGCACCTGCGACCGGTTGTTGATCTACGAAGGCCAGGGACGGCTGAGCTTCAGCAACCTGAGCTATACCGATTATCTGGAGCAGCAGACGGAAGCGGAACAGGCTAAGCCGCGGGAAACGACGGTCCGCGTCAAGCCGAAAGTCAACCGGCTGACCTATATGGAAAAGAAAGAGCTGGAGGAAATTGAAGCCCGGCTGCCGGTGCTGGAACAGGAAATTCAGGCGCTGGACGTCAAGCTGGGGCAGACGGCAGACTATGCTCAGCTCAAGACGTTGGGCGAGCAGCGGGAGGCGGCGGAAAGCGAGCTGGAAAGCAAAACTGAGCGGTGGATGGAGCTGAGTGAAAAACTATCCTGAAATCCTTAAAAAAAAGCTTAAAAAATCATTGTCAAGCAAGGGGAAGAAGTGTATTATATACCTGTAAATCTGATAGCAGTCAGGTTTGCATTACTTGTATAGGTGTCAAATTTCGGCTGACACGTATCTACCCACTGGCCTATGTGTGGACTACAAGTAACCTTTTCCCCCATTTTTATAAATGAGCAGTCAAGGTGAATGCCGAGGTTGACCCTAAAGGAGGAACTCTTTATGAAGAAAGGACCGAATCAGGCGCAGACTTCATTTTAGGAGTTTTTCAGTGCATATTGTGGATACAATATGTTTTTTATTTTGGCGAGGGTAATTGAGAGAAAAGGAAGGATATTGCATGGAAAAGCAGGAAATGATGTACGAAGGCAAGGCCAAGCAGGTCTATGCTACCGATGATCCAGAGCGGGTGATCATCCATTACAAGGATGACGCGACAGCGTTTAACGGATTGAAGAAGGACAGCATCAGCAACAAAGGCGTGCTCAACAACAAAATCACGACGATCTTGTTTCGCGAACTGAATCACCGTGGAATTGCGACGCATTGGGTAGAAACGCTGAACGATCGGGATCAGCTGTGTAAGAAAGTCAGTATCGTTCCGCTGGAAGTCATCGTCCGCAACGTCGTTGCCGGAAGTATGGCAAAGAAATTTGGAATTGAAGAGGGGACTGTGCTGAAAACGCCGGTCTATGAAATCTGTTATAAAAACGACGAGCTGGGTGATCCGATGATCAACGATACCCATGCCGTCGGTCTGGGTTTTGCGACGCGCGGGGAGCTGGACCAGATCTATGCGATCACCGCGCAGGTCAACGAAGTTCTGAAAGAAATTTTCGATCAGATCAACGTCCGCTTGATCGACTTCAAACTGGAATTCGGCAAGGACAGCGAAGGACGGATATTGCTGGCGGATGAAATTTCGCCGGATACCTGCCGGTTCTGGGAAAAAGGCACGGACAGAAAACTGGATAAGGATCGTTTCAGAAGAGATATGGGCGACGTCATCGGCGCTTATGAGGAGATATACGGCCGTTTGAGCCAGTGGGTGAAGACAAAATGAAAATGGAAAACGAATATTTTTTAAACGGTAAGATCCATGAGGAATGCGGCGTGTTCGGCGTATATCATGTCAGCTCGGCCGCCTCGCTGTCCTACTTTGGCCTGCACGCGCTGCAGCATCGCGGTCAGGAAGCGGCCGGGATTGCGACCAGCGACGGACAGAACATCAAGTGCATCAAGGGCAAGGGCCTGATCACGGAAGTGTTCAACACTGAAACGATCAACAAGATGGACGGCATCCATGCGATCGGCCATGTCCGGTATTCGACCGACGGCGGCAATGAGATCGAAAACGTGCAGCCGATCATGGTCCGCGCACATACCGGGCATTTCGGGGCCGTGCATAACGGGCAGATTGTCAACGCCAGCGAATTGAAAGAAGAACTGGAAAATCTGGGCAGCATCTTCCAGGGCAGCAGCGACAGCGAGATCATGCTGCATCTGATCCAGCGGGAAGCGGGAACGTTCGTTGAGAAGATCATGGGCGCCTGCCGCAAGATGGAAGGGGCGTTCGCGTTCATCATCATGACCAAGGACTGCATGTATGCGGTCCGCGACAAGAACGGTCTGCGGCCGCTGTCGCTGGCATTCCTTGAGGATGGCTACTGCATCAGCTCGGAAACCTGCGCATTTGATATCGTCGGCGCGAAATTCATCCGCGATATCGAACCGGGCGAAGTCGTAAGAATCGCCAGCGACGGCGTTAAGAGCTTTCATTATACAGATCAAGTTCAGCACAAAATGTGCGCGATGGAATACATTTATTTCGCCCGTCCGGACAGCAGCATCGAGGGCATCAACGTCCATACCAGCCGCCGTCACGCGGGGATGCTTCTGGCCAAGAGCGATGACGTCGAAGCGGATATCGTCATCGGTGTGCCGGATTCCAGCCTCTCGGCCGCGATCGGCTACAGCGAAGCCAGCGGTCTGCCGTATGAAATCGGTTTGATCAAAAACCGGTATGTTGGCCGGACCTTCATTCAGCCGACCCAGAAACAGCGTGAACGCGGCGTGCGCATGAAGCTGAGTGCGATCAGCAGCATCGTCAGCGGCAAGCGTGTCGTCATGGTCGACGATTCGATCGTGCGCGGTACGACATCCC
Organism: Holdemania sp. Marseille-P2844; assembly: GCF_900120005.1. Lineage (GTDB taxonomy): Bacteria > Bacillota_I > Bacilli_A > Erysipelotrichales > Erysipelotrichaceae > Holdemania. The sequence continues at coordinate 636,383 of NZ_LT635451.1, read as the reverse complement.
GCCGGATTGTCCAGCTGTTAAAGGATGCCGGGGCAACGGAAGTGCATGTGCGGATCGCCTCCGCGCCTTTCAGCAGTCCATGCTTCTACGGCGTCGACACTTCGACGTATGAAGAATTGATCAGCGCGCGGATGAATGTGGACGAGCTGTGTACTTACATCAATGCCGATTCGCTGAAATTCATGACGATTGAACAGATGCGCGAGGCCATCCCGACGCGGGATCTGTGCGTCTCATGCTTCAGCGGCCAGTATCCGACCGCGCTGTTCAGTTTCCAAAAAGTGATTAAGCAGAAATAAAAGGAGGAGTGTTATGTTAGACCGTTATTCCCGTCCTGAAATGCGGGCGATCTGGAATGAGGAGAGCAAGTTCGGCGCGTGGCTGAAAGTCGAGCTGCTGGCATGCGAGGCCTGGAGTCAGCTGGGTGAAATCCCGGCGGAGGACGTGGCGAAGCTGTGGCAGAACGCCTCGTTTGACATCGACCGGATCTATGAAATTGAAAGTGAAACCAAACATGACGTCGTGGCGTTTACTCGGGCGGTTTCCGAATCGCTGGGTGAGGAACGGAAGTGGGTACATTACGGGCTGACCTCCACCGACGTCGTCGACACCGCTTATGGCTATCTGTATAAACAGGCCAATGAAATTCTGCGGAAAGATCTGCATCGGTTTCAGGATGTTCTGAAGGAAAAAGCGCTGCGATATAAGGATACGATCATGATGGGCCGAACCCATGGCGTCCATGCGGAAATTACGACTTTCGGCTTGAAATTCGCGCTCTGGTTTGAAGAAATGAACCGCAACCTGCAGCGGTTTGAGGAAGCGGCGGCAATGGTGGAAACCGGGAAGATTTCCGGCGCCGTCGGTACGTTTGCCAACACCCCGCCGTTTGTTCAGGATTATGTCTGTGAAAAGCTGGGGATTCATTCGGCGAAAATTTCGACACAGGTGCTGCAGCGCGATCGGCATGCGCAGTATTTTGCGACGCTGGCTCTGATCGCAACCTCGATCGAGAAAATGGCGACGGAGATCCGGCATTTGCAGCGCACGGAAGTCCGTGAAGTGGAGGAATACTTCAACAAGGGACAGAAGGGCTCCAGTGCGATGCCGCATAAGCACAATCCGATCGGTTCGGAAAACATGTGCGGCTGTGCCCGGATTTTACGCGGTTACATGATCAGCAGCTACGAGGATGTCGCATTGTGGCATGAGCGGGATATCTCGCATTCCAGCGCCGAGCGGATCATCGCGCCGGATGCAACGGAACTGCTCGACTACATGCTCAACCGGTTTACGCGGATCATTGACACGCTGACGGTGTTTGAAGACAACATGCGCGAGAACATTTATAAGACCTACGGCGTGATCTTCTCACAGCGGTTTATGCTGACGTTGATTGAAAAGGGAATGTCGCGGGAGGAGGCTTATGACCTGGTCCAGCCGAACGCGAATAAATCCTGGAATGAGAAAATTGATTTTCGTTCGTTAATGGAAGCGGAACCGCGGGTAACGGCGTTGTTAAGCAAGGCTGAAATTGACGACTGCTTCAATCCGGCCTATCATCTGAAACATGTCGATGATATTTTCAAACGTGTCGGTCTGCTTTAAGCTTGTAGTGAAAATGAATTGAATTTGAAACCTGGATCTTGAAAACAGAGAATCCAGGTTTTTTTATACTCTGTCCCCTGCGCGCAGCTGCAGAGTTTAAAGTGTTGGTAAATCCTCTCCAATATAGAAAGGAGGCCCGACAGCCAGCGGCAATATAGAGAAAAAATTGTCAGATCAATGACGGAAGCCGTTTATTGTAGACAACATGGAAAAAGTAAATTCCATCCTTATCGTTTTAAAATATCAAGCAGATTTACCCGCAACAAACTGAAGGTGGATGCAGGAAAGCTTATAAGCATGTGGTTATGTCTGCGAAATAAACTGAATATTTTTCATAGGGAATGAACCTGCGTTTTTAGCCTAAATCGGCACACTGTTAGAAAAAAGATATCGAATTTCCAGCTTCGGCTGGGCCGGCGTCAAAGGAACGGGAAAGAATTGCCATAGTATGGGTTGAATGAGAACTCTCATTCTGAAAGCAGGTGAAGATGATGAACGATGATCGAAGACATTATGCCTCAAGCCCAATCGACTGGCAGGAGGAAGAAGATGCTCGTTCCTGCCGTCCGCCGCGTCCGGGGTGCTGCTGCACCGGCCCAACCGGTCCGCAAGGTCCGCGAGGCTGTCGTGGCGAACAGGGCCCGATGGGTCCGCGGGGCTGTCCGGGTCCCCAGGGTCCGCAGGGCCCTCGTGGCTGCCGGGGACCAGAAGGTCCGCAAGGTGAACCTGGGCCAATCGGTCCTCAAGGGGTAACCGGAGCCCGAGGTCCGATCGGTCCGCGGGGATATCCGGGTCCTCAGGGTCCGCAGGGAGAGCCGGGACCGATGGGACGCCCTGGCAATACAGGAGCAACCGGTCCTCAGGGTCCACGGGGATTCCAGGGAATTCCAGGCCCGACAGGATCGCGGGGATCGACAGGAGCTCAGGGCCCGATCGGCGCCCAAGGTCCGCAGGGAATTCCTGGGGATACGGGGGCAACTGGCCCCATGGGTCCTCAGGGTCCGCGAGGATTTACCGGGGCAACCGGTCCGACAGGGCCGCAAGGTCCAATGGGAAATCCGGGAATTCAGGGGCCTGTGGGTCCAACCGGTCCAACCGGAGCCGCCGGAGCCACGGGTCCGCAAGGCCCGCAGGGAATTCAAGGCCCGATGGGAAATACCGGAGCTCAAGGCCCGCAAGGACCACAAGGTCCTCAGGGTCTCGCAGGCGTTACCGGTGCGACAGGTCCAACCGGCCCAATCGGCCCGACGGGGGCAACCGGTCCGCAAGGTCCGCAAGGGTTTGCCGGCGTTACCGGTGCCACGGGTCCGCAAGGCGTCGCAGGTCCTGTTGGCGCCACCGGTCCGCAGGGACCACAAGGATTTATTGGCGTCACCGGTCCGATCGGTCCAATCGGCCCAACGGGTCCGACTGGCGCTACGGGAGCTACTGGCGTGACAGGTCCTTCTGGTATTCAAGGTATTACAGGGCCGACGGGACCAACCGGTCCAATCGGCCCAACGGGTCCGACCGGTGCTACGGGAGCCACAGGTGCTACGGGTCCTTCAGGTATTCAAGGCATCACCGGTCCGACGGGCCCAATCGGTCCAACTGGGGCCACTGGCAATATCGGAGCCGGCGGTGCGACAGGCGCTACGGGTCCAATCGGCCCTACAGGTCCAACCGGTGCGACGGGTCCAACGGGTCCGACTGGCGCTACGGGAGCTACAGGCGCAACTGGAGCTACCGGTGCAACTGGCGCTGATGGTGCTCAGGGATTAGCAGGAGAACCTGGTCCAATCGGTCCAACGGGCGCAGATGGGGCGATGGGTCCAACCGGTCCAACTGGGGCCGATGGGGAAATGGGTCCAACCGGTCCAACGGGTGCCACCGGTGCAGGCGGGGGCGGCGGTCTGCTTTATTATGGCGGACGCTATAACAAGACGGAACAGACATTATTCTTAAATCCGAATGTGCCTGAAAGAATTCCGCTCCCTCTGCTGATGCCGATCAATGGTGTGGGAACCGGAATGGCGGATAGCTTAACAATCGAACATTCAGGTATTTATGAGATCAACTATATGTTCAATGGCTCTTCTTCTTTAGGTACTGAAGTTTCGCTTGAAGTAAGACGAAATGGAGCTCCGATTGACAGTACGGAGGTAACGCATTTATTGGCTGTTGGGGTAGAATCCATTTATTCTGGCAGCGTCATTGAGCAACTGTTTGCCGGGGATGTCCTGGAACTGATCGTTTATGCGCCTTATGCTTTAAATTTGACGCTGGGCGTTGGCGTAGCGGCGACGTTAACCGTAAAGAAACTGGATTTGGACTTTGTAGAAGAAGAATAAATAATAAGTTTTGAGTATCGTTAAGCTTTTGCTTGAAGAATAAAACGGGAAGATAAATTTGATTTCAGGTGCTTTATAAACAACCGGTCTGTCAGCCTTCACTGACAGCCGGCTGTTTTTTTGAAAAAACAGATTTGTGTTAGGCTGACACAAAGCCGGTTCCGCATTAAAAACATAGAATGACGGTGATCGAAAGAAGGTGACGCAAATGAAAAACAGAGATTATGCTTCATCTCTGGATTGGGATAATCAGAATCATTCTTGCGAATGTTCCGGCTGCTGCCCGGGGCCTCGAGGACCTAGGGGGCCGCGGGGATGTCCGGGTCCCGTCGGTCCGCGCGGTGAACGTGGACCGCAGGGATATCCGGGAATGCCGGGACCGGAAGGAGAAAGAGGTCCAGCCGGTCCGCAGGGAGAACAAGGTATTCCGGGAAGACCGGGACCTGCAGGTCCTCAAGGCCCTCTTGGCCCACAGGGTATTCCCGGCCCGACAGGCCCTCAGGGGATACAAGGGCTTATCGGGGCAACAGGACCGACTGGCAATCCCGGACCGCAGGGAATTCCTGGCCCGACAGGCCCTCAAGGGATACAAGGACTTACCGGGGCAACAGGACCAACAGGGAATCCCGGACCGCAGGGAATTCCTGGCCAAGCCGGTGCAATGGGAAATACAGGCCCGACGGGTCCTCAAGGCAATCCAGGGCCTGTCGGTCTACCCAGCCCAACGGGTCCTCAGGGGATACAAGGACTTACCGGGGCAACAGGACCAACAGGGAATCCCGGACCGCAGGGAATTCCTGGCCCAGCCGGTGCAATGGGAAATACAGGCCCGACGGGTCCTCAAGGCAATCCAGGGCCTGTCGGTCTACCCGGCCCAACGGGTCCTGCCGGTCCTCAGGGTATTCAGGGACCGATGGGCAATCCTGGAATAACGGGTCCGCAAGGTCTCTCCGGAGTAACGGGAGCGACGGGGCCGACAGGTCCTCAGGGAATACCAGGTCCCACAGGACCAACAGGGGCTCCCGGCGAAACTGGCGCAACCGGAAATCCCGGCCCTACTGGTCCGGCAGGGCCTATTCCCGATGATATTTTTGCTTCGTTTGTAAACTTCGGTGCGCAGTTTGCTAACGGTGCGCTGATTCCAATGAGTCAGTCGATCGCGGATCCGACCGGCAACATTACGTTGAGCGAACCGACACGGGTGACGCTGGCCGCCGGTTTTTATAAAATTGATTATCAAGTTTCAGCGTTGACGATGGCGCCGACTTTTATCCAGGTAACTCCGTTTTATAACAATGCGGCACACATTGAATTCGGTATTTATTTTATGACGGCCCTCGAACGATCCAGTGCTTTCGGCGCGGTATCCATGATCATCGACGTCCCGGCCTCAACTTCATTTACGCTGACGTTCAACGCTGCCCAAACCGTCACGGAATGCACGCTGACAATGACCATTGTAAAATTACGCAGAACTCAAAGCTGACGCACAAAGGCCGACACCCCTTGTCCGTTGCGTTCATGTTGAACCACAACGCGCTGCGAATGACATGGGGTAGGAGAGTGAGGATAGAAAAGGAGATCAGGTATGATTACAATCAGTTTGTGTATGATCGTTAAAAATGAAGAAGACGTTTTGGATCGCTGTTTAAGCAGCGTTGCAAAAGCCGTGGATGAAATGATTATTGTGGATACAGGCTCGACCGATCAAACCCGTGCGATTGCCGCTCGTCATCAGGCAGAAATTTATGATTTTCCCTGGATAGATGATTTTGCGGCAGCCCGGAATTATTCCTTTGATCAGGCCAGTCAGGATTTTATTCTCTGGCTGGATGCGGATGACATCGTGCCTGCGGATCAGCTTGAAAAACTGCTTGCGCTGAAACAAACGCTAGACGAGCGCTGCGATATGGTCGTCATGCAGTATCGGACAGCCTTTGACAGCGAAGGCCGGCCCACGTTCAGCTTTCCTCGGGAACGCCTGATCCGGCGCGGTGCACATCTGCGTTGGCAAGGCGCGGTGCATGAAACAATCCCCTTTGTTCCTCGTCGTTATGTCAGTGATATCGCCATCGAACATCATAAGGTGCATTGTGCAGATCCGCAGCGTAATCTGCGGATTTTGGAAAAATTAAAACAGGCGGGCACGTTGGATATCCGCCAGCGGTACTATTACGCGCGGGAACTGGCTGATCATCAGCGCTATGAAGAAGCTTTGGCAGAATACGAAATGTTCCTGAACGATCCTGCCGGCTGGTCAGAAAATAAGATTGACGCCTGTTTGAGCATGGCCCGCTGCTGGCACGCCTTAAAGCAAAGGCAAAAAGAATTTTCAAGTCTGATCCAGGCCCTGCGTTATGCACCTCCGCGCGGAGAAATCTGCTGCGGACTGGGACGTTATTTCTATCTGGAAAAAAATTGGGAATGTGCTGTTTTCTGGTACAAGCTGGCAACAACACTACCTTTGCCCTTGGATCGGGGTGGTTTTGTGAATCTCGACTGCTATGGCTATATTCCCTGGATCTGGCTGTGCTGCTGCTATGATCAGATGCAGAAATGGGATGAAGCCTGGCAGGCTAACGAGAAGGCGGGCGCCCTGAAGCCAGCCGACGCTTCTTATCTGCATAATCGCGCCTACCTGAATCATAAGCGGGGAATGGGCCAATCCTGAAAGTCAGCGGGAAATCAATTTTAGATCAACCTCGGTTCTTTTGTGAACGGAGGTTTTTCTTGCGAAACACAAAAAATCTCTTCGGTGCAGTCGTTTTATTATTCCACAGCTTTCAACTTGTGAAAGTCTGCGCTATATCTGCGCAAGGTAAGTAAAAGTTACCGAAATTGTTCGGAAGATTAAGAAAAGAGAGTAGAAATTGAACGCGTAAATGACTATAATAAACCTTGGCTGTTTTAAATATAAGGATGACAGGAGGGGCGAATCAATGGCAGAAGTTATCCGGCAGGAGAAAAAATATCTGATCACGCAGAGTCAGCGGATCCAACTGCAGCATCAGTTCAGCGCGATGATCAAACCCGATCCGCATAACGGGACAGAAGGCTACCGGGTGCGTTCGCTGTATTTTGACACGCTTAACGACCGTGATTTTCAGGAAAAAGAGGATGGCGTGGAACGGCGGCGGAAGCTGCGCTTACGTGTTTACGATCCTCAAGGAGATTTTGCATTGCTGGAAATCAAGCAGAAGGAAGGCGCTTACCAACGCAAACGCTCGATGAAGCTGACGCGAAGCCAGGCCGAAGCTTTGATCCAGGGGTATCCGGAAGCGTTGTTGGCATGTTCCGATCCTTTTGCCGCGGAGTGCTATGGAATGATCCGGGTTCAGCTTTATCGGCCGAAGACGATCGTTGAATATCAGCGGCTGGCGTTGATTGGTTCGGAGAACAATATCCGGATTACTTTTGACCATCAGATTCGGGCAACGGAAGGATGTTTCCATCTGTTTGATCCAAAGCTGAGCCTGGTTCCGGTTTTTCCGATGGCGCAGGCGGTGCTGGAGGTGAAATTTAATCACTTTCTTCCCTCCTATATTCAACGGGTGATCCAGGTCTGCGATCGCAGCGAACTGGCCGTCAGCAAGTATGCGCTGGCCCGGCGAATCAGCCATTCCGTCGTTTTTTAGTCAACAAAAGAAAAGGGGAGAGTTTATGAATCAGTTTTTGTACGACCTGATTTCACAGGTGGATCAGATCAGTCTGTTTGCGTTGTTTCTACATATTGCGATGAGCGCGCTGATCGGCCTGGTGATCTATCTGTCCTACTGGCTGTCGCACACAGGAACGATTTACAGTAAAAAATTCAACGTTTCGTTAGTAACGCTGACAATCCTGACGGCGACCGTCATGGCGATCATTGGCAACAACATCGCGTTGTCGTTAGGGATGGTCGGTGCATTGTCAATCGTGCGTTTCAGAACTGCGATCAAGGACAGCCGCGATACGGTCTACATTTTCTGGACGATTGTCGCAGGATTGGGCTGCGGCGTGGGCGATTATGTAACCAGTGCGATCGGCAGCGCGATTGTTTTCATCGTGCTTTTAGCGCTGGGCCGGATTAAAAATGACAACCGGATGCTTTTGATCATCCGCGGTGCGCGTTCAACAGAACGGCAGATCGAAGGCGTGGTTTTTAACTACTTTAATCAGAAAGCAATTCTGCGGGTTAAAAACACAACACCGGATACGCTGGAATTGATCTATGAACTGCCGCGCAGCAGTTACCGGCAATCGTTGAAAAAAGAGATCAGTGTGACTGACGCTCTGTATCAGGTTGAACACATTGAATATGTGAACGTCGTCGCTCAGGATGACGATATCAGCAGTTAGCCGAGGCCTCAGCGATGAAGCGGAAATTATTCCTGCTGGGATTGTGTTTTCTGATCGTCGCGGTTGCCTTAACGGTGCAGACGCTGACGCCGGAAAATAAGGTCCGAATTATACAGCACCGCCAGTCTGCGGCTTCCTCCCAGGTGTGCGAAGGAACCGCATCCACGGAGTTTTGTACGCATTTGCCAATACTGAAGTTAAGCACGCGGGCGCAGGCGGTTCCAGGGGAAGATCACAGTCATGAACGGATTCTGGCGGAACTGACAGTCTGGGATGGAAGCGACGGTAACCGGCTGAGCGACGAGCCGACGTTGTCAACCCTGGCAGCGATTCGTTACCGCGGCAATTCCAGTTTGCATTTTGATAAAAAGTCTTATTCCATCGTCACCATGAACGACGATAGCAAAAAGAAGAAACGTTCGCTCTTAGGCATGGCGGCGGACCAGGAATGGGTGCTGAACGGTCCGTTTCTGGACAAGACGCTGATGCGCAATTATATTGCGATGAACATTGCCGGACAGATTATGGACTATGCGCCTAACGTCCGTTATTGCGAGTTGTTCGTTGACGATGAGTATCAGGGCGTCTATCTCTTGATGGAACAAATCAGCCGCTCGAAAGATCGGATTAATGTGACAGAAATCAATGAAAAATTGCAGAAAACAGGGTATATCGTGCGGCTGGACCGTGAAAATGCGGATCCGAAGCAGCTTGACGTGTTTACTGATTATACCTATATTCTGGACATCAGCCAGGCGATGGACGTGAAATATCCCGGTATCGGAAAACTGACAGAACCGTTGAGAGCTTATATTGAGCGGGATCTCGGGGAAGTCGAAAAAGCGTTGTATTCGTTTGATTACGATTCCCGGGAATTTGGCTATCGGCAATTATTGGACGTAGATTCATTTGTCGATTATTTCATCATCAACGAATTTTTCCGCAATATCGACGCCGGCAGTTATTCGACGTATTTGTATCGCAGTCTGGGCGGCAAGGTAGGAATCTGCGTCTGGGATTTCAACAACATGCTGGATAATTATCAGGATATCGAATTGCCTGTCGACGGTTTTTCCATGCCGGATAAGACCTGGTTTTTTATGCTGTGCAAGGATGAGGATTTTATTGAGCGTGTGATTCAGCGGTATAAACTGCTGCGGCAGTCGGTGTTAAGTGAAGAATCGTTATTGACGTTCATCGACGAAACGCAGCAATATCTGGGCCCGGCGATTGATCGAAATTTTGAAGTCTGGGGTTATACGTTTGACCGTCCGCATCAGTTGGAAGCGGATCAAAATTGGCAGACCGGCGATCAGGCAGGCGCGATTCTGAATGAGATCGACCGCAATTATCTGCGTCCGTTGTTACGGAATCCACATGACTACGAAGAAGCTGTCGCGCATATGAAAGCTTATTTAATCGCAAGAGGAACATGGCTGGACGAACATATCGACAGTCTGCGTCATTATGCGCATGAATCCGTCAATAAAAAATACAACCATTAAAAAGGAGGCTGTCCGATGAAAAAGTTTATTATTACCGTCAGCGTCCTGCTTTGTCTGTTTCTGGCTTTCCAATGGTTCGATTACCGTTACGGGTTGAACTGGCAAACCTCAGAGCGGCCGGCTGAGATTATAGCGAAGACGGCGGGGCGGCAGATTTTAATCCGGGAATCGGAAGGATATGAGCCATTTGAGATTCGCGGCGTTGACCTGGGTGCGGGAATTCCCGGTTATTTTGCAACGGATTACAAGGTAGATAAGGAAACCTATCTGCGCTGGTTTGATTTAATTCAGCAGATGGGCGCCAATACGATCCGGGTTTATACAATCCTGAATTCCGATTTCTACAACGCGTTCTATGAATACAATCAGGGGCGGGAAGAACCGTTATATCTGATTCACGGACTGTGGGTCAATGATTATGTGCAATTTTCTCACCGGGATGCTTATGATCAGGCTTTTTTAGGAACCTTTTTAGAAGATGCCCGAACTTTGATCAATATCCTGCATGGCAGGCAGATGTTCTCTCTGGGATATGGCACGGGTTCCGGTTCTTATCATCATGATGTTTCGCCCTGGGTGATCGGCTATATCCTCGGGGTGGAATGGGAGCCTACAACCGTGGCGTTTACAAACCAGCGGTATCCGGATATGGCTTATCATGGAGAATATTTCAGCACAACGCCTGAAGCAAACGCGTTTGAAGCAATGCTGGCGCAGGTCGGCGATACGCTGGCCCGCTATGAGGATCAGCGCTTCCATTGTCAGAAGATGATCGCGTTTTCCAACTGGCCGACGACCGATCCCTTTGACTATCCGGATCTGATGAAGAAAATGTTTGAGAAATTTGCTTCGGTCAACGTCGAACACATTGCGGTCCAGCCTGCCTTTCAGGCCGGACAATTCGCTTCCTATCATGTCTATCCCTACTTTCCGGATTACCTGGGCGTGATGAACCGCTATGAAATCGGCGACGCCATGGATATCACGGACCAAAGGGGTGAACAAAATTCTTATTATGCTTATTTAAAACAGCTGGCGGACTTATCATACGATGCCGGTGGTCATTGCCGAGTTCGGCGTTCCCAGCTCGCGGGGGCAGGCAAAAAAAGAAAGCCGGGGCCGCAGTCAGGGCGGACTGAATGAAACAGAACAGGCGGAAGCTCTGGTTTCATGCTATGAAGATATCATGGCTTCCGGCTGTGCCGGCTCGATTGTATTCAGCTGGCAGGATGAATGGTTCAAGCGGACCTGGAACACCATGGCGCATGTCGATCTGACAAAAACGCCATTCTGGAGCGATGTTCAGACGAACGAACAGTTTTTCGGCCTGTTGGCGTTTGATCCGGGGAAGGAGCGCAGCGTCAGTTATCCGGATGGCGATCTGGAAGAATGGCAGGACATGGAGCCTGTTTTGGAAGCAGATGCGCTGCGGCTGTACGCGCAATATGATGAAAAGTATTTGTATCTGATGATCGAAGGTGAAAATTATAACCCCGTCGCAGACCGGTTATCGCTGGGATTGGATATTACGCCGAAATCCGGCAGTTCCACTGTGCTTGGCACAGCGCTGAACTTTGATCAGCCGGTTGATTTTTATCTGATGATCCGGGGAGATCAGGCCGAGATTCAGGTTCAGGAACGCTATGAAGTCCTCAACGCTGTTTCTGGATCCCTGGTTTATGGGGAAGATCCGTTTCTGGACCCGCCGGCTAAGGACAGTCCGGTTTTTAAGCCGATCCAACTTATTCTGCAGGATGTATCCCGCTATCAACTTGGCTTAAGCAAGGTCCGGGAAATGCCGGCAACCGATCCAACGGGAATTTTGAAGCGCGGCAACGGCAATCCGGAAGCTGCGGATTTTAATTCCCTGACAGATTATTGCTTTGCGGAACACGCGGTGGAACTGCGGCTTCCGTGGGAGCTGTTGAATTTTTCCAATCCGAGCGAAATGCAGATTCACGATGATTACTACGAAAAATACGGCGTCGAAAATCTGACGATTTCCTCAATCCAGATCGGTGCGACGACAAAATATCAGGGAGAAGTTGCAATGGGCAGAATCCCGTTAAAAGGATGGGGCCGCAAGGTGACCTGTCACGAACGATTAAAAGAAGCATACTGGCGGATGCAGCAGGTCTGGGCGCCGAAGTAAGGAGCGGATACCATGAGAATTCATATTCGGGCAGAAGCGCTGGTCTTTGTTTATATGGTCATCTGCTTCAGCATATTGCTCTTCAATTTATTCGCGATCGGCAAGAATCATGTGCGGGAGCGATTCATTGAAAAGCGCCGCCGGCAATGGCTGACACGCATTGAACAACAGCTGGCCTGTCAGGATTGTTCCCGGGACAAAAAGGAACAGCATCGCCGGCTGTTGAACCGGAAGCTGCGTTATCTGGTCGAGCTGATCGCCTATCAACAAGCAGCCGCCGAGCTGCAAGTCCATCAGCCGGAGGAACTTTACGCGTATTTAAAACAATATCGCGATTGTTTTGTCCAAGTCGCGTTTCAGTTAACCCGCAAAGACCTGGTAACGCAAGCTTATGTGGTATATGTGATCGGACAGTTTCGTTTGCTTAACGCCGGCTTTGAAGACGAGCTGACGCGGCTGGTTTTACAAATTCTGCTGCACAATTCAGTGTATTGCCGGGAGAATGCCTTTCAGGCATTGGTGGCTTCGGGCAATCCGCAATCGGTAACGCAGGCTGTACTTTTGCTTTCGCGCAATGAAATCCAGCACAGCCAGAAGTTGATCAGCGATGATCTGCTGCGGTTTCCAGGCGACCAGAACGCGCTTGCTCAGCAGCTTTGGCAGCGCATGGATGAGCTGACGCCGGTCTATCAATGCGCGCTGATCAATTATTTTCGAATGGTCGGTCCGCAATTTGCCGAGCTCTTGTTCGCCCGGCTGAACGATCCGCGTCAAGATCCGGAAATTCATTTCGCCGTACTGCGTTATCTGCGCCGCTGGCCGGATCCCCAGGCGTATCCGCTGCTCCTGGAATTGCTGCAGGATGAAAGCCGGAGTTGGGAATACGCAGCTCTGGCCGCCTCGGCGCTGGACAGCTATCCCGGCTCACAGACGATCGAATGTTTAAAGCAGGGGCTGCATTCACGTTTCTGGCATGTCCGGTATAACAGCGCTCAGGCCCTGCTGAATCTGCATGTGCCGTTAGCGCAGATGCAGGATATCCTGACGGGCCCGGATCGGTATGCGCGTGAGATTCTCGAATACAAGCTGAAAGAAAATGAAGGAAGGGAGGGCACTGCCGGATGATGGATCTGATTAAAGATTTTCTTGCGAACGTCGAATTCTTCTTCGTGTTCTATCTGATCGGCTACAGCACCTTCCTGTTTATCTCCGTAGTCGTTGGCGCCAGCGTGCTTTACCGCAACCGCTATCTAGAAAAAATGAAAAACGAGCTGAAGCACGATTATTATGTGCCGGTATCCGTAATCGTTCCGGCGCACAACGAGGAAGTCACAGTCGTCGATACGGTGTGTTCCCTGCTGCAGCTGGATTATAAGTTATATGAAGTTTTAGTCGTTGACGACGGGTCGACCGACCAGACAAGCCAGCGGCTGATTGAAGCCTTTAATTTAATCGAAACCCAACGCCCAATCCGTCGTCAGGTGCCTTGCAAGAAACAGAAAGCAATCTACGAACGGGAAATCCACGGCATTCGCGTGACTCTGATCGTCAAGGAAAACGGCGGCAAGGCTGATGCGCTGAACATGGGCATCAACGCCTCCCGTTTCCCGTATTTTGTCTGTATGGACGCCGATTCGATGCTTCAGCGAGATTCCCTGGAATATGCGGTGCGGCCGTTGCTGGAAAGCGACGAGGTGATCGCCGTCGGCGGACTGGTGCGTATTTCCAACGGCGTAACGCTGGAAAATGGCAAGGTAAAACATTATCACCTGCCGTCCAATCCGCTGATATGCATGCAAATTCTGGAGTATGACCGGTCATTTCTGACTTCCCGGATCCTGATGGATCAATACAACGGAAATTTGATCATCTCCGGTGCGTTTGGTTTATTTAAGAAAGATCTGGTCATCACGGTCGGCGGCTATGACCGGAATACGATGGGGGAGGATATGGAATTGGTGACCAAGCTGCATGTGTTCTGCCGGGCACATGATATTCCCTACGCAATTCGCTATGCGCCGGATGCGATCTGCTGGAGCCAGGCGCCTTCGACCCTGCTCGATCTGACGAAGCAGCGCCGCCGCTGGCATATTGGTCTGTTCCAGAGCCTGACAAAATATCGCCGGCTGTTCCTGAATGTCAAATATGGTTTTGTCAGCTTGATTTCCTATTTCTACTATCTGCTTTACGAATTGTTTTCACCTTATATCGAGCTGTTCGGTTTGTTGACGATCGCTTTGGCATGGGTCACCAATCTGATCAATTATCCCTTTGTCGTTTATTTTTATCTCGTCTACGCCTGCTTCAGCGGCGTCTTGACGCTGGTGGCATTTTTCAGTCGGATTCATACGCAAAATTTAACAATTTCGCTTTTGGACGTGATCAAAGCGATCGGCTTATGCTTGTTTGAAATCATTTTCTTACGCCTGTATTTGTCAACTGTGCGGATGCTGGCCTTATTCAGCTACCGCAAGCGAAAGAATCATTGGGAAGCAATTACCCGGACTGCGAATAATCCGGCCGTCACCGTCAAGGAAGGCAGCGAAAAATAATGAAACGGAAAACAGGAATATTGTTAGTTGCAGGACTGGCGCTTACTCTGGCGGCCTTGGGACTGCAATCATCGCATACTCGCCCCAAGGCCGGCAGCTTATTCTCCTGGAACCGCACGGCTGTGAGTGCAGAAGGAATCGAGGCGGTGCTGACGGTTAACGAGCAGCTTCCGCTGACTCAGCTGTTTCAGGAATTTCCGTTGGAAATGCTGCGTGAGAAAACCGAAGTCCAGCGCTTTGTCAGCCAGCTGCACACCCAGGGGATCGACTGTTACGCATTGATGGGGGATGCCACATGGGCACTGCACGAACAGGCAGAGGAGGTGTTGTCACGGCTTACCTTAGTCGCTGATTACAATGAAACAAGTTCCGCATCTCAGCGGCTGCGCGGCGTGGTGCTGGATATTGAGCCCTATCTTCTGCCGCAATGGGACACGGAAGACCGGCTGACTTTATTGCAGGACTATGCCGATCAGATGGTGATTTATTACAAGCAGGCGAAGGCGCTGAATCTGGAGGTTGTGATCTGCCTGCCATACTGGTATGATCAAGACTATGCCGAACCGCTTGAACAGTTGATCAGCGAGGCCTGCGACCAGGCGGCAATCATGAATTACAACCGCCATGACGAAGCCGGCCAGCTGGCCAGGGAAGTGGAATATACCCAACACAGCCACAAAACGTTGATTGCCATTTATGAATTTATCGCTCCGGGTAAGCATGGTCTGGAATCCAACAACACCTATCATGATGCGTCGCTGGATGAGCTTCGTCAAGCCTGGGCCGGACTGCAGGAACAATTTCCTCAGGGAAAGATTTATCCAGGCTATCATTACCTTGAAGAAGTTCAGGCTTTTTTACAACGTCAGTAATTCAATCACAATGCCCAGACGGCATTGTTTTTCTGTTTGCGCGCAAGTCTGGTTCTGTTATAATCAGAACAGAGACTTCAGATTTGCAGGAAAGCGAGGATTCGATAATGCAGATGAACCGATGCTTTGAAATTGTTTACCTGCTTTTAGAACGCAGGAAAATCACGGCTCAGGAACTGGCGGACCGTTTCGAGGTGTCCGTACGGACGATCTATCGGGATCTTGATTTTCTCTCCCGGGCGGGAATTCCGATTTATGCCCGCAGGGGAAAGGACGGCGGGATCGAACTGTGGGATACGTTTGTCTTGAATAAGACCGTTTTCTCAGAAGCGGAAAAGCAGGAGCTGACGGCGTTGCTGGAAGGTTTGCGGTCCACCGGCGTGCAGGAAGAAACACAGGTCTTGCAAAAAGTATCTGCCTTGCTGGGACAACCGCGGCAGGCCTGGATCGAAGCGGATTTTTCACTGTGGTCCAAGACGGCTGAGCAGCCGGATTTATTCAGTCTTCTGCGCCATGCGATTTTAAACCGCAAACGTATCCAATTTGATTATTACGGACTGAACCGGGAGGCGACGCATCGTATCGTTGAACCGCTGCGGCTGGTGTTTAAAGCGCAGGCGTGGTATTGTTATGGCTGGTGCGCGCTGCGGGAAGAAGAACGCTTTTTTAAAATCGTGCGGATGCGCGAAGTGACGGAACTGGACGAGAGCTTTGAGCCGCGCCCGCTGCCGGAAAAGATCCTGATGCCGCTGCCGGTCAGCGAGAGATGCGTGACGATTACGATGAAGGTCCAGCCGCAGGGGATCGCGCGGCTGATGGATGATTTTCAGCAGATAGAATTGAAGCAGACGCCGGAAATGACGACGGTCCAGTTTACCTGCCCCGATGGTGAATGGCTGCTGAGTTATCTGTTGTCGATGGCCGATTGCACTGAGGTGCTGGCGCCTGCCGACCTGCGGGAGAAAATGCGGCAGCGGATCAATGTTTTGGCTGAGCTATACAATAACAGAGAAACAAATACGCAGAACCTGACATCCTGTTGTCAGGTAATCCCTGGTAAAATAACAGCGGATCAATAAAAAATCCAAACCCGTCATTGTGGTAATTTGATGGATAAAGGATGGAGGCAAAAGGGTGGAAAAGCAAGATAAACAAGCAGAAAGCAGGGAGCAGTCGATGAGCATTGTACCTGAAATCAGCGCCAGGACGCTGTTAACCCCGATGAAAAACGCCCAATGGTGGTTTGGCGGAGATTACAATATGAATTTATATCGTGGTTGTTGCCATGGCTGCATTTACTGTGATTCGCGCAGCGAATGCTATGGCAATGACCAGTTTGACACGGTGATGGTGAAAAAAGACGTGCTGATGCTGCTAGAAAAAGAATTAAAAAGCAAACGACGCACCGGCGTCGTCATGAACGGCGCGATGACCGATCCGTACAATCCCTTTGAAAAACAGCTGGAAGTGACGCGTGGATCGTTAGCCTTACTGGATCGGTATGGCTTCGGCGTCGGGTTTGCGACCAAGGGAATTCTGGCGGTAAGAGATATCGACCTGTTATGCCGGATTCATCAGCATTCGCCAGTGTTGTGCAAGTTTACGATCACGGCGGCGGACGATGCGCTGGCAAGAAAAATTGAACCTCATGCTCCGTCGAGTACCCGGCGATTTGAAGCGATGGCAAAGCTGTCGAAGGCGGGGTTGTTTACCGGTGTTCTGTTAATGCCGGTTTTGCCGGGAATCACGGACGATCGGGAAAACATCCGTCAGATTTTGATCCGCGCGAAGGAAGCTGGGGCACAGTTTGTTTACTGCAGCTATGGCATGACGATGCGGGATCGCCAGCGGGAGTATTACTATCAATGCCTGGACGAACAGTTTCCGGGATTAAAAGAAAAGTATGTTCGTCGTTATGGCAACCGATACAGCTGTGCCTGCCGCAAACCGGTTGAGCTGAAGGCGATGATCGAAACGGAATGCCGGCAGCTGGGACTTTTAACCCAGATGAAAGCGATCATTGAGGCTTATCGCTTCAGCCGTGGGCCGCAGCAGATTTCATTATTCTGACGATCCTCATCTCTTACAAATTCATGACATTCTTGACGCGGTGTTGGTTTTTCAGCCCCGCTTCTTTTATAATAGAAATAAGCATAGCGCTGGGGCTTTTCTGGCAGCGCAGGGGAAATAATTAAAAAAGGGGATGAAACGATGAAACGCGGATTTGCAGTACTGATCATTCTGGGCGTGCTGCTGACATGCAGCGTAAGTCAAAGCCGTACAAAAGGAGAAACAGTTTCAGTTAATCCGATGAATTTGACGGAAGAACAAAATCAGTATGTTAAAGAACACCAGCTCCACTATCTGACCAGCGGTTCAGATCGCACAAAAGATCATTTCGCGATTGCCCGGCTGTTTAAAAATCCGCAGGGGAAACTGACGCTTTTCGTTAACTATGTTCAGCAGGATGCGGTAGCTGCTGTCAGCCGGAGGTTGTATCTGTTTGATGAGGACAGCGCAAAAAAGAAGCCTTCTCCAACTTACGCGATGCAGCTGGTGGAACAGAAGCATTTTTATCAGACTAAAAACGCCTCAGCCTATTCACTGGATCCTCTGAATACCACTTATCCAGGCAATTCTCAGCTGGATACGACGAGTATGTGGAGCAACTGCCAGCGCGTGCAGCTGCCTTTGGCGCAATATTGGAGCCGGAAGACCCTATTTGGTTATTACATTGTGGAAATGGAGGCTCCGGCGGATGATGCGTATCATTTCCTGATCCGGATGATTCTGGAAAAACCTGCGGTCTAGCTGAAGCTGGGGTTTGCAGAGCTGACGCCGCGGTCATTTGAAAATTATGCTTATCTGCTGCGGCTGGATTTGTGGGATGAATAAAGGAGGAAATCAAGGATGCAAGAGGCTATGGTCTGGTTTCGGGCTGGTTTGGGGATGCAGGTTTTATTGGCAGGCCTGGTGATTGTGCTGGCTGTGATTTATTATCGTAAAGATAGCCGCGGACGAATGCTGCTCTTGGCACGGTTATTGAGCTGGGGAATGGCTGCGGTGATCGCCGTTAACGTCGTTATGATCGCCGGCCTGTTGTTTACGATGCAGCAGTTTGGGTTAAGCCATTCCCGGCTGTTCGTGGTAAATTTGGTTGTTATCGGCCTAATGAGCGTCTTGGAAATGGCTTTGTTATTGGGTTTCGGTTTTTGTTACCGACAACTGCTGGGGTTGGCAGTCCGCGGAGATCGATCGCCGGACCTCGTTAAACAATGCTGTCGGGGGAATCGGCTGTTGGCCGGTTTCTGCGCTGTGCGGCTGATCGAACCGTTGATTCAGGCGGCGGCGATCCAGTTCTTTCCAATTACGGAAATTGACGCGCTGGCCTTCTCGTCAATCAATCTGAAGTTTGAATTTCCTTCGCTGCCGCTGCTCGACTGGGGTCTGCTGCTGATCGTGGCGCTGATTCTGGAAGCTTTCCTCAAGCGTTATATTCCGATGCCTTCCGAACGCTTAAACCGTGAAGAGGAGGGAGAAGAAAGCCAGGGGGATAAAACACAGAGCTTCGAGGGAGAGTCAGGAAAATCGTGACAATTTCCCAATGCCGCAAGAATGGTGATAAAACTGAAATCAGATTCGGGTATGCTTGAACCAGGAGGCGAAAGCATGAATGACAATCGAGAACAAATTAGCCGTGCTGTCGATTACATTGAGGCGCATCTGCAGGATGAAACCCTGGATCTCAACGCGGTGACCGCTGCCGTCGGCTATTCCAAATATCACTGGCACCGGTTGTTTACCGCATTGACCGGCGTGCCGGTGCATCGTTATATTCAGCGCCGGCGGATGAGTGAAGCGGCGCGGCGGCTTGTGTTTACTGCTGATCCGATCCTGAGGATCGCATTGGATTCGGGTTATCAGACGCAGCGTTCATTTTCCCGCCAGTTTCAGGCGGTTTATCACTGCAGCCCAAAAACGTATTGGCGCAGAAAGCTGTACCTGCCGCTGCAGCCCCGATTGGAATTGCAGAATAGTCAACCGGATGCGCTGCGCAATTTCAAAATTCAAATTCGGGATGAAGGCGCGATAGCGCTTGTCGGTTACTGTGCCGAACTCCGGCATGGATTTGGGGTGATCGGTCGGACCTGGCGGAAACTGCATCAAAATAAATCTTCAATCCCCGGACGCTGCGATCCGGATTTCCTGATCGGCGTTCATGATTATACGGAGTTCTCAAATTCCCAAAAGGGGCCGATGTTTACCTATTGGGCTGGGGCTCAGGTGGAACTTCTGGCTGATCAAGCTCAGTCTGTCCCCAAGGGCATGCGCCGGCTAACGCTGCCGGCCAGCCGCTACGTGGTATTTGAATATCAAGGCCGATGCCAGGATTCTCTGGAGCCGGTAATCGAGTTGATCTATAATCAATGGTTTCCCTCAGCTTCGTGTCAGCTGAATGAAAATGCGCGGTATGATCTTGTCCGATATGGCGAATCTACCAACGATCAAGGACTAAGCGATATCCAGATAGGAATTCCAATTCTTTAACCGCCAATAGTTTCTCAACAGGAGTAAGGAAAGGACGGTCAACAAAAACAAACGGCATCGGGAATAAGCGAAGGTCGGAAACAGAATAAAAAAGGCTCAGCCTGCTTGATGCGGACTGAGCTTATTTGTTGTATCGAATTTTGTTATTTTGTCAGATCGTGGATAATGATGTTATTTTCACGATCCGGTCCGACGGAAACCAGCGAGATCCGGGTACCGGTGATTTCTTCGATCAGGGCGAGATACTTGCGGCAGTTCTCCGGCAGTTCTTCAAACTGGCGGATGCCGGTGATATCTTCTTCCCAGCCATCCATCATGCGGTAGACCGGTTTGGCTTTTGCGTATTCTTCCAGCGATGCCGGAATGGAAGTGGTAACCTTGCCATCCAGCTCATAGCCGACACAGACTGGCAGCGTTTTAAATTGGGACAGCACGTCAATTTTTGTGATAACGAGATCCGTTAATCCATTGATCCGGGCCGCCTGTTTGACGACGCACAGATCGAGCCAGCCGCAGCGGCGCGGACGCCCCGTTGTCGCGCCGTATTCGTTGCCGGCCTGACGCAGTTCTTCGCCGACTTCATCGAGCAGCTCGGTGACAAACGGGCCTTCGCCTACGCGGGTCGAGTACGCTTTGACAACACCGATGACATGATCCAGCTTGAACGGGCTGACGCCGGCGCCTTCACAAACACCCGCGGCTGTCGGGCTGGAGGAAGTGACATACGGGTAGGTACCGTAGTTGATATCGAGCATGTTCGCCTGAGCGCCTTCAAACAGAACATTCTGGTTCTGATCCAAAGCGTCGTTGACCGTGGTGACCGCGTCGATGATCCGCGGAAGCAGGCGTTCCCGAACTTCCCGGAACTGTTCAACCAGCGCGTCGTAATCAAACGGTTCTTCCTCGTACAGCTTGACGATCTGTTCGTTTTTGATCGAAAGGGTCGTAGCCAGCTTGGATTTGAAGTTATCGAAATCAACGAGATCGCAGGCACGTAAGCCGATGCGGGTGTATTTGTCCGCGTAGCAAGGACCGATGCCGCGCTTGGTCGTGCCGATTTTGTTGCCGGCCAGCCGCGTTTCCTGCAGCTCGTCCAGCTTGACGTGATACGGCATGATCAGATGCGCGCGGCCGCTGATCTTCACGTGCTCCGTGTTTACGCCGCGGGACTCCAGTTCGTCGATCTCTTTCAGCAGTACAAACGGATCGACAACGACGCCCGGGCCGATGACGCACAGCGCGTCCTGATGCAGAACGCCCGAGGGCAGTAAGTGCAGAACCGTTTTCTCGCCTTCGACGACCACGGTGTGTCCGGCATTGTTGCCGCCCTGGAAGCGGACGACCATGTCCATTTTATCTCCCAAAACGTCAACGATTTTTCCTTTTCCTTCATCACCCCATTGGGATCCGACGACGACATATCCAGCCATAATTGTATTCCAACCTTTCTTTACTATGGGATTTGGTTATGATGCGGCAGGGGAGAGACAAACAAGGCTTATGCCTGTTCGCTCAGTTTGGCAATGCCGGTGTCAATCCGGCGCAGTGTTTCCGCCTGGCCCAGAATGTGAG
Organism: Holdemania sp. Marseille-P2844; assembly: GCF_900120005.1. GTDB lineage: Bacteria > Bacillota_I > Bacilli_A > Erysipelotrichales > Erysipelotrichaceae > Holdemania. Next base: position 614,906 of record NZ_LT635451.1, on the reverse strand, counting down.
CAATTTCAATCGCCCCGCCCGGGGTGAACTGCTTGCCGCTGACGGCCGTGCGAACCGGCCACAGCATCTGACCATTCTTAATGCCCAATTCCTGAATCAGATTCATCAGGGAATCGTGAATTGCTTCTTCGCTCCACTGCGGCAGCGCTGCCAGCACTTCGCGGGCCTGCTTCAGGGAAGTCAGAGCAATTTCAGCATTGGTCTTCATCTTTTTGTGCGTGTACATCGCGATGTCATATTCCGGCAGAACGTTGAAGAAATCGACCATTTCGTCAATCTCATTGAGCGTGGACACCCGCGGCTGCAGGATCTTGCTGATCTCTACGAGGTCAAAGTCGCCCTTGACGGCGTTCTTCAGATGCGGCAGCGCCAGCTGATGGAACTGCTCCAGCGTCAGATTGCGGATGTACATGCCGTTCATCCACGTCAGCTTTTCAATATCGAAGATCGCCGGCGATTTGCTGATGCGCTCGACGGAGAACGCTTTTTTCAATTCATCCAGGGTGTAGATTTCCTGTTCCGTTTCCGGCGACCAGCCCAACAGCGCGATGTAGTTGAGGATCGCGGCCGGCAGATAGCCTTTGGCTACCAGATCCTGAAACGACGCGTCGCCGTTGCGCTTGCTTAATTTGTGATGCTCATCTTTCATGACCGGCGGCAGGTGGATGTATTTCGGGATGTTCCAGCCAAACGCCTGGTAGACCAGATTGTACTTCGGCGTCGACGACAGATACTCATTGCCGCGCACGACGTGGGTGATGTTCATCATGTGATCGTCGATGATGTTGGCGAAGTTGTACGTTGGGAATCCGTCGGATTTTAACAGGATGCTTTCATCCAGAATGCTGTTTTCAACTTCGATGTGACCGTAAACTTCATCGTCAAACGAAGTGGTGCCGGTCAGCGGGATGTTCTGCCGGACAACGTATTTCTCGCCATTGGCAATCCGCTGCCGCGCTTCTTCCAGCGTCATATTGTGGCAGGGATCATTGTACTTGAAGGAGACGCCTTTGGCTTCGGCTTCTTCCTTCTGACGATGAATATCGTCCTCGCTGCAGAAGCAGTAATGCGCGCCGCCCAGTTCGATCAGCTTTTCCGCATATTCTTTATAAATACCGGAAGCCATGCGTTCCGACTGGACATACGAGCCATAATCGCCGCCGACGTCCGGTCCTTCGTCATGGTCCAGACCACATTCCTTTAATGTCGTGTAAATCAGATCGACAGCACCTTCGACAAGACGTTCCTGGTCGGTGTCTTCAATCCGCAGGATGAAGGTTCCGTCATCCTTTTTTGCGACCAGATATTCGTAAAGAGCTGTGCGAAGATTTCCGATATGCATGTAGCCGGTTGGGCTGGGTGCAAATCTAGTTCTAACTTTTTCCATTTTCACGCTTCCTTTTCTAAAACCTTTCTTATTGTACCTTAAGTTAACCCTAAGTGCAATTTTATCTTTCCAGAAAACGGCGTTTTTTAGCACACTTTTCAGTCGAATTTTCTGCGTTGGACACGCTTCGGGGATTATGGGAGGAACGAAACTGAAAAATGAACCTTTTTTCAATTTCCAAACAGGATTCCTTACGCAGAATCCGCTGGCAGCAGTTCTGAATAAACATCATCCCGGTTTGGATTTGATCCAGAATTTCCGTACAAAAAGTAAAGCAGGGATTTTTGCCAGTGAGGCTTAGTCAGATAAAATGAGGAACAGCACGTGCGATCATTCAATGGGATCATTCAATCTGAATCCGAACAAAATAAGAAAAGAAGCGACAAAGCGGAACGCACATAAAATGAAGGATCAAAAGGGAGAACTTCGTGATCGCTGGGGAAGGAAATCTGATAAAATTTTGAAAATTCTGGTTGACTTTTTTATGAAAAAGCGTAGAATATAAGAGCAAGCCAAATTGGGATGTAGCCAAGCGGTAAGGCTGTGGACTCTGAATCCACCATGCAAAGGTTCGAATCCTTTCATCCCAGCCATAAAACAAACTTCTCATCTGTAAAAGATGAGTTTTTTTATGTCTTGTTATAGTAAAACGAGGAGGGCTGGAGATGAAGGGGCATTCAAGATGAACCGCTTGGCTAAAGCAAATCGATTCCTTTCAAAATCAACAATAAAATAATAAGCCAAAACAACACGACGCCTAAAGCATAGCGCCCGTCTTTGGGCGGCAGAGCCTGGGCCTGCGCCTGACATTTCTGCCAGACCTCGGCAGGAATACATTTGACTGCCAGCGTGATGAGCGGCAGCAGCAGAAACAGATCGTCCAACGCGCCCAAAACGGGAATAAAATCGGGGATCAGATCAAGGGGAGACAAGGCATAGCCGACGGCCAGAGCGCAAAGCCACCGCGCCCGCTTCGGTGTGTTCGGATCTTTGAGTGCCTGAGCCAGCACGGGAAGGGCTGATTTGCAGGAACGGATTCGATCTTTCATGCGGCGTTGGCGTTCTTCTTTATTCATCAGTTCATCCTCCCGGTCTTTTCGCATTCTTTTTAACCCCTGAAGAAGAGAGGCAGGGATTGCTTCTGTTTTATCGGATTCATCATTTTTTCTTCTGTTTATTTATCGTTTGGTTATTTATCTTCTGTTTATTTATTATAAAGAGAAGCCAAACTGCGGGTCAATCCTTTCCTCAGTCAGCTTTTCCATCAGCGACAAAAAAACCATCCGGCTGGATGGTTTCTATTTTTTATGGCTGGGATGAAAGGATTCGAACCTTTGCATGGTGGATTCAGAGTCCACAGCCTTACCGCTTGGCTACATCCCAATGACTTGGTGCTTTTATATTCTACCCTTTTTTCAAAGAAAGTCAACCCTGAAAATTTTTCTTTTTCTGGAAAGTTTTAGAATCCCTGATTGACAAAAAATTCGCTTCCTGATTACAATGGATAAAGAAGTGAGGGGATTTTATGAATACAGAACAACGGCTGACGATGATCCGGCGGCTCAGCGACGCTTACGGCGTGTCCGGCTTTGAGGATCTGGCGGCGGCGGAAGCCCGGCGCTGGATCGACGAAACACGCTATGCGGTATGCGAGGATCACATGCGCAATTTGATCATCCAGCCCAAGGCGGCGGATGGGGAAGTCCGGATCCTGCTGGACGCTCACAGCGACGAGCTGGGGTTTATGGTCCAGGCGATCAAACCGAATGGCACGCTGACGTTTCTGCCCTTAGGCGGCTGGGCGGCGAATACCGTGCCGGCGCATAAGGTTAAGGTCAGAAACCGCAGGGGAGAGTATATCAGCGGCGTGGTCGCGGCCAAGCCGGTGCATTTTATGAGCGAGAGCGAGCGGCGGGCGCCGTCTGAGATCAGTGCGATGGTGATCGACGTCGGATCGCATTCGCTGGAAGAAACCCGCGATGTATTTCAAATTGATATCGGTGCGCCGGTCGTGCCGGATGTGACATGCGAAATCCAGAGGGAGAAGGGCTTGATTATCGGCAAGGCGCTGGACTGCCGGATCGGCGTGGCGGCGCTATTGGAAACGCTGGATCAAATCGATCCAGCCGTTCACCGCAATCATGTCGCAGCCTGTCTGTCTAGTCAGGAGGAAGTCGGCGACCGCGGTATCCAGACGGCGCTGCATCAGCTGGAGGCGGACGTAGCGATCGTGTTCGAGGGCTGTCCGGCGGACGATACGTTTACGGAAGACTGGCTCTGCCAGACGGCGATGGGAAAAGGGCCGATGCTGCGGCACATGGATCGCTCGATCATTGCCAATCCCCGCTGGATGCGCCAGGTTTTGAACTTGGCTCATGACCGCGGTATTCCGGTTCAGGAATCGGTACGCAGCGGCGGCGGAAATAACGGCGCGATGATTCAGTTAAGTCAGCGCGGCATTCCGACGGTCGTCTTGGGGATTCCGGTCCGCTACATTCATTCACATCACGGCATCGCCTGTCTGGCGGATGTGGAAGCCGCAGTGGCGTTAGCGAAAGCCGTTGTCGATACCGTAAGCGCGGCTGACGTGGACGGTTTGTAATGGAATCCCCATGGAGAACGCTGGGACCGGTCGACGCGGTCTTTAAGCGCAATCATCTGCGGATGCTTCTGGGCGCGGTTCTGCTTGCGGGCGCGGTGCTTTATCCGATCCTCATCAATACGATATTTAAGCCCTCCGGGCCGAAGCCGTTAACGGAAACGTCGCTGATCAACGAACAGGCGAAATATGAGATCCAGCTGTGCACCGAGGAGTTTGCCAGCAGCAGCGACGGCTACAAGACCAATCATTATTATTTAGCGTCCGACGGGTTATCCTGGCGGATTGTGATGCTGAGCGAAGCGACGGCGAAGCGCTGCGGGCCGATCATCGATTACAGCTACGGTGATACGGACATTGCGCCGCTGCCGTTAGTGGTCGAAGGCTTAAGCGCGGCGATTCCCGAACAGCTGCAGGAATATGCGCTGGAAGTCGTGCAGATACTGATCGACGAGAACGCTGATCCGACGACGCTGCAGGATGAAATCGGTTCGCTGATGTTAGTCGAGGGTGCGCAGCATTCCTTTCCCTTAGCTAACGTTCTGATCTTGATCGGTCTGGGCGGGGCCGGCGTGCTGCTGATCTTAAGCGGCCGCTATAACAAGAAAACCGCTCGTCAGCAGCTGGAAGAAGCCGAAGAAAAAGGCCTGTACGATCGCCTGGCGGACGACTTTGAACAGGCGGCTTATTATCCTTCGTTCAAGCTGATCGTCCATCACGGCGTGCTGCTGGAGACCGGGAAAACGCTCCATTTCCAGACGTTGGCGCCGATCCTGCGGCTGCGCTGCCGGCGTCGGTTTGAGAGTTTCCAGATGCCGATGATGCTGCTGCAGGCGCAGCGCAGTGACGAACCGGACCGCTGGGTCACGTTGGTTTCCGCGCACAACAGCGGCCGCAGCGTCGACGAGATGAACCGGCTGATCGATCAGATACTGAGCGAAAACCCGGCGATTCAATGGATTGAAGAAGAACTGAACGCTTGAAATTGCACTTTCCTTAGGCTTGGGCATAAGGAAAGTTTTTTTTCTGTCGAAACCGGTTTGCGGCGGGATCCGGGGATAGAAAAGCGAGGGGATTTCTGCTAGAATAGCAAAGGTGATAAAACATGAAAGTTGTGCTAACCACGCTCAACGCCAAATATATCCATAAAAATCTGGCGCTGCGCTGGCTGTATGTCAGCCGGATTCCGGAGGCGGATGTCGAGCTGATGGAGTTTGTGATCAAGGATGATTTGGAACGGATCAGCGATCTGATCGCTTCGCGGCAGCCGGAGGTGATCGGAATTTCGGTCTATATCTGGAATGCGGATTTGACCCGGAAATGGATTGCGATTCTCAAGCGCAAGCTGCCCCATGTCCGAATTCTGATCGGCGGGCCGGAGGTTTCCTATCAATGCGAAGACTGGCTGGACACCGGGATTGAAGCGGTGCTGCGGGGCGAGGGCGAGAAGACGTTCTGGCAGGCGGTGCGCCGGGAAGCGGATATCGACGGGTTAGTCAGCCGCGATTACGTCAGTCCGGTTGCTTACGCACGAGTGGACCTGAACTGGCTGGAAACGTTGGAAAGTCCTTACTGGCTGGCGATGGACGAGGAAGCAATGGCGCATCGCTACCTCTATCTTGAAACCTCGCGGGGTTGTCCGTATCATTGTGCGTACTGCCTGTCCTCGGCGGACAACCGTGTGCGGATGTTTTCGGAAGCGTATGTCCTGCGGCAGCTGGCGCCGCTGGCAGAGCGGACGGTCAAGCAGGTGAAGTTTTTAGACCGGACGTACAACGTGATGCCCGAGCGGGCGCTGCGGATCGCACGGTTTATTGAAACGCTGCCGCCTTCGATCAACTTCCAGTTTGAGGTTGTCGCCGATACGATCAGCGAAGCGATGCTGGATTTCTTTGAACAGGAAGCCGATCCGGCCCGCTACCGTTTTGAAATCGGCGTGCAGTCGCTGAATTCCAAAACCCTGGAAGCGGTGGACCGGCGGCAGGACAACCAGCGTCTGCTTGAGGTCACAAGCCGGCTGTTAAAGCGCGGCTACATCTGTCATCTGGATCTGATCGCGGGGCTGCCATATGAGGATCGGGCCAGTTTTGAACAATCCTACAACGGGTTGTTCGCCGTGTGTCCCAGCGAGCTGCAGGTCGGCATCCTGAAATTATTGAAGGGGACCGCGATGATCGCACGCGCACCGGGCTGGGGTATGGAATTTGAAGCGCAGACGCCGTATACCGTGACGAAGACAGCGTGGCTGAGCGAAGCGGATCTGGCGGAAGTAGAGTGCGTGCATCTGGCGACGGAAAAGCTGCTCAACAGCGGCCGCTGCCGGGCTTGTTTACAGAGCGTCTTTGCGGAGCATCCCCAGTTGAGCGCTTATGCCCTGATGGCGCAGGCCGGGGCGCGGCTGCAAGCGCTGCCCCATCCGTATCAGCTGAAAGATCTCTATGAGCTGCTGATCGAGGTGTTAACGCCGCTGCTGGGAGAATCGGAAGCGCAGGCGCGGGTCAATACCGATTATCTGATGCAGTCTGCCCATCGCCAGAAGCCGCTGGCGATCCGGCATCTCAGCGCCGAGGAGCGCAAGGAAATCCGCAGGAATTTAGTTCAGCGGATGGATTTTGACGAGCAGCAGGTTTATAATTATACCCAAATTGACGTCGGCTGGCAGGCCGGCGGGATTCAGATTCAGATCGTGCTGGCCGTTCCCGGACAGCCGGTGCGGCGGATCTGGCTCAGTGAGGAGGAACAACAAGAATGGATAAAATCGTAATTGCGTCGGGCAATCAACATAAGATTGAGGAATTCCGCACGCTGTTTGCGCCGCTGGGGATCACCGTGATCGGCATGAAGGAATGCGGCACGTTTGCCGAGCCGGAGGAAACCGGAACGACATTTGCGGCCAACGCCGTAATCAAAGCCGAAGCGCTGTGCGCGCAGCTGGGCTGCACTGTGATTTCCGATGATTCCGGATTGGAAATCGACGCGTTAAACAAGGAACCCGGCGTGTATTCAGCCCGATATTTGGGCCATGATACAAGCTATGAAATCAAGAACCGGAATCTGATCGAGCGCGTCAGCGGCCAGGCGGACCGCACCTGCCGGTTTGTCTGCGCGATCGCCTTGGCGCGCCCGGACAGGCCGACCGAGGTGTTTGAGGGGACGGTCGAAGGAACGGTTGCGTTCCAGCCCGCCGGGGGTAAGGGCTTTGGCTACGATCCGATTTTCTATTATCCGCCGCTGTGCAAAACACTTGCTGAGGCAAGTGAGGAAGAAAAGAATCAGGTCAGTCACCGCGGCAAGGCGATGCGCTTGTTAATGGAGTATTTACATCATGAAGAAAACTGATTCGTTTCTCGTCAAGGCGCTGCAGGCGGTCTGGTCGGTGGCACTCATCGCCGTGCTGATTTTGACGTCGGTTGATCTCAACTGCTTCAGCCGGCCGTTTTACGCCGATCAATACCGCCAGCTGAACACCGCGCAGACGATCGGCATGAGCGAGGAAGATCTAGATTTAACGACCGACGTGCTGTTGGACTACACCCAGGGCAAGCGTGAAAATCTCGACGTACAGGCTGTCATCAACGGTCAGGTGCAGGAGGTTTTCAATCAGCGGGAAAAAGACCACATGGTCGACGTTCAGGCACTCTATCTCAACGCGATGAGCGTGCGGAACTTGGCGGCGGCGATCGTGATCGTGGGATTGGGTCTGTTGGTGATGAAAAAGGATAAGGCGCTGCGGCGGCAGACGGCGAAGATGTTTTTAAAAACCTCGGCGGTGCTGATGGGCCTGGCGGGGGCGCTGGCGTTTTACGCGTTTCTCGATTTCAATGAATTCTGGACGATGTTCCATCATATCTTTTTCCGCAATGACCTGTGGCTGCTCGATCCCAATACCGACGTCTTGATCATGATGGTTCCGGAAACCTTTTTCTTCAATCTGGTATTCCGGATTCTCGGCGGGTTCGGGCTGGGCTATCTGGTCTGCCTGGGCTTGGCCTGGTTTGAAAGCAAAGGAGGTGTTCAAGCGTGATTCACGTTGTTTTATATGAGCCGGAGATTCCGCAGAATACCGGCAATATCATGCGGACCTGCGTCGCGGCGAACTGCCGGCTGCATTTAATCGAGCCGCTGGGTTTTTCGTTAGACGAACAGAAGATCCGCCGTTCCGGGATGGATTACCGGGAAAAGCTGCAGATGAGCGTCTATCCGGATTGGGCGGCGTTCTGCGCGCAAAATCCGGACGGGGAGTTTTACTTCTTAACCCGCTATGGCAAGCAGCCGCCGGCCAGTTTCGACTATACCCGGACGGAAAAGGATATTTATCTGGTGTTCGGCCGCGAAAGCACAGGTATTCCCAAGGCGATCCTGCGCGATCATCTCGACCGCTGCGCGCGGCTGCCGATGGTTGCCGACGCCCGCAGCCTGAACTTAAGCAACTGCGTCGCGATCTGCGTTTATGAAGTGCTGCGCCAGCTCGATTATCCGGGCTTAAGCAAAACGGAGCACATCAAGGGAGAGGATTGGCTGTTGGTATGATCACGTTGTTCAACCGTCTGCTTCAAACCGAAAAACGCCGGATCTGTATTTTGTTCTGCACCGGCTGTGCGTGCGCGGCTGTGTTTGCCTTCGCCAACGCCCGGATGGGGTATTTGTTAGTCCAGCTGCGCAGCATTGAGGATGTGCTGGCGCTGACGCACCATCCCTGGGTAGAGGGAACGTGGCTGGGGCGGACGATCCTGAATCTGTTGGCGACGCCGCTGGCCTTTTCCGACTGGCTGAGCAGTGCGGTAACGGCGCTGGCCTGGCCGCAGATCGGCTTTCTCCTGGTCGCCGCGATGTTTTTCACCCAGCGCGGCAAGGATAAGAATCTCCGACGTAAACGTAGGGGCTTAGGCTGCTTGATCGGATGCGAGCTGGTCATGGTGATCGCCGGCGGTTTTTTTGTAACGCGCAGCTATTTTTCCCTCACTACGCTCAAAGCGATCCAGCAGTTTGCCTATGCCGGAATCGCCGTGGGGTCGTTGGCAACGCTGCAGCTGATGCTGGCGCTGATTCAGATTCCCTTAGCGCTCTACCGCGATTTTCTGGCGCCGGAGAATGTGAAGTCATAGTGAGTTCCAGCGAAAAACAATTCGCATAGATCATAAGAAATTCAAGAAGTCCTTAAGCCGGTTCGCTGCTTTGCTTTCGGGCTTTTTTTTATTCTTTATCCTACAATCTCCGTATCCGGCAATCGTTGAGCAGGGCGGGGGAAACTGGGGCGGGATTCTAACGATGAAGAATTTCGTAAATCGGACGATCTCTTACTGCGTTCTTCCTCATCTATGGTAAAATTAAAGCATCACAAAGTCAGGAGGAACGGTATGGAGATCAAAGAAAGCTGGATCGCGGAACAGGCTGTCAACGCGAACGCACTGAAGAATGCGAAAGCGCTTGTTCAGAGCGGCAAATTTGTCAGGCTGGTTCGCAGCGAGGACGATACTTTTTATAGGGGAGAATGCCAGGGCAGCGGCAGCTCTAATTATACGACGTCCGCCGATTTTCTGGACCCGGCGCATCCGGTATTCCGGTGCAGCTGTCCGAGCCGGCAGTTTCCGTGCAAGCACAGCCTCGGCTTGTTGTACGCGATAGCCCAGAAAGCGGCGTTTGAAACGTGCGCGATTCCGGAGGATATCCTCAGAAAGCGCGAGCGGCTGGCGAAGCGGAGCACCCAGCCGGAAACGGATGCCGAGCCGCCGCAGGCAAAGCCGAAGAAAACGAAGAAGACGGCGAATAAAAAACGCTGGCTGAAGCAGATGGAGGGACTGGACGTCTGCGACAGAATGCTGCGGGATCTCGTGCGCAGCGGCGTAAGCGCGTTTGTCAACAATTCGCTTAAGGATTACGAAGCGCTGGCGAAGCAGATGAACGATTATTATCTGCCCGGCATTCAGCGCCAGCTTGTGACGCTGATCGCGGCAGCGCGCACCGCTCAGACTTCAGAGGGAACTTACGACGCGGTGTTTACCGAACTTTTGCGGCTGAATCAGACGGTAAAGCAGGGCCGGCAGTATCTGAACAAGAAGCTTCAGGATCAGCCGGTGACTCCCGAAGAAAAGGGAATAGAAGAGGGACTCGGCACGATTTGGAATCTCAGCGACTTGAAGGAACAAGGCTTTGAGATTGGGGAACAGTCTCTGATTCAGCTCGGCTTCCGCGTGCGTTATGATTCAGCGCATCTGGAAACCGTGGAGGAAGGGTTCTGGTTTGTCCATCCGCTCAATGAAATTCATAAAACAATTCATATCCGGCCGAAAAAGGCGGAGAAATACATCCGGGAAGAAGACAGCGTATTGATGAAAATCAAGGCGCCCACGGTCTACCTGTACCCCGGCGCCGGCAACCGCCGGCTGCGCTATGAAGAAACAAGGACAACCGAGCCGCTGAACGGGGACGATTATGCCCGGATCCGGCAAGCCGCCGGCGAAACGCTGGAAACGGTGATCAAGGACGTTAAAAACAAGCTGAAAAACCCCTTCGTTAAAAATGAAGTCGCGGCGCTTGTCGCGTATGCCGAGATCCGCCGCCAGGACGAGGAGTTTGTGATGTTGGACCGGCAGGGCGAGGCGCTTGCGCTTTCGCCGCTGGAGGGAATGTCGTTGATGGCGCTGACGGCACTGCCTGAACAGAAATTGTTGGCAGACCAATGCGCGCTTCTCTTGTTTTCCTACGAAGCCCAAACCCACCGGCTCATCGCGAAGCCGATGAGTTTAATCAGCGCCGAACACATCGTCCGGCTGTTGTACTAGGAGGTGGCGGAAATGATTCTGCAACTTTTATTTGATCTGCAAACCCGGCTGCGGACGGGACTGGCGGCGGGCGGCATGATTCTGCTCAGCGACCCGCGGCTGCCAGAATTACAGAAAAAGGTCGGCGTGCTCGCCGCGAAATCCCCAGTGTTCCAGCGGCTTTACAATTTGCTTCAAAGTCTGGCGGACGATCCCGAGTTGTTCGCGGACCGGCTGTTGGAAACGTTGTCGCTGTTGGAAGCGCTGCTGATCACCCAGGCGGATTGGAAAACGGAAGCCGCCGGTGAAGCGATCGTTCTGCCGGCAGAAAAAGCCTATACCGACATCCGCTATTCCCAGCTGAAACCGTTGATTCAGGCTTTGACGACAACCGGAAGCGGACGCTACGAAATTATTGAAAAAACGTATCAGCATCATCCTGAACGGTTCGCGGACTACCGCGTGCTGCCGGCGCTGATCGCGGACCTGGACGACGCGTATGGCGAACTGGCTGAACTTAACGAACAGATTCTGCGTTCTTGCGGGGCGGGGATCGTTCCGTTTTTAAAGGAAGGCTTCGATCCCGCCGGCAAGAAGGCGATGCTGCGGCGGATCCGGCTGATCGTCGATCTGGCGGGAAACCGGGAAAATGCATTCTACCGGACGATGGTTCCGCTGGCCCAGCCGGCGATTTTGAAGGAAATCATCCGGGGACTGGCCTGCGATCCGGACAACTGTGATCTGTTGATGCAGATTGCCAATAACGAAAAGGGGAAGCTGAAAGAAACTGCGCTGTACGCCCTGACACGCATCCGCGATCCGAAGGTCGACGCGTTTTTGTTGGAAAAGATCCGTAAAAACAGCCGTTTTCTGCACTATGCCGGCTATACCAACGATCCTGAGATCACCGCGCTGGTCTGCGCCAGCGTGAAGGAACAGCTGCAGTCTGTGCTGGAAGCTCAGGCGCTGCCTACGCTCGATGCGGAAAAGGCGCTGATCGAATCCTTGAAGCTTCTCGCCTATAAAACCGATCCGGCCATCACGGAGCTGGTGAGCTGGATTCTCGATCAGGACGCTGCGTTCAGCGCGGTCCGCGATCATCAAAAAAAGCCATTCCGCACGCATATCCGCTTTGCGCGGGTCAAGCCGTTAGCCTATCTGGTCGCCGGCAGCTGCGAGCGGACGTTGAGTGAAACCGTTTTGGAAATCGTGTTCACCAGCTGGCTGGCGGATCAAAACGACGCGGCCGAAGCATTGATCAAGACGCTTGTTCAGCGCTGGCCGGACAAAACCGCCGCGCTGTACGCCCGGATGCGTCTGATTCAGAACTTTGAGCAGGCATACGAGGAATTGACGGAAGCGTTTGCCGGTCAGCCGCGTTCCTTTTTCAATCAGCTCTGGGCCTGTGTGGAATACGATGAGGCTTTAAAGCAATACGTTTACCGCAGCGCCTTGATCGCCAATCCACTTCAGGAAGACACGGCAGTTATTCCGTTAGGGAAGACATTCGATCTGCGCTGGATCGACCTGTTAACGGGACAGCGGAACGTGGAGAAGGGACTGTTCAAGAAAACCATGGCCACGGTTTACGGGGCGGAGGATCCGTTAGGCAGCAGTGTGCTGGTGCATCTGGCCGATCCGGAAAATGCCCTCCTGAAGCAGAAGCTTTTCGATTATTTTGATCAACGCCGCCAGACGGCAGGGCACTTGTATTTTAAACAAGTTTACGGACTGCCGCTGCAGGAAGAGCTGCTTGCCTATTTAAAACACAGCGCTTTCGGCCCGGGACAGATGGCGATGATGACGCGTGCTTTCTGCCGCCCGCGCGAAGCAATTCCGGTCTTAAACGAGCTGCAGGACTATTGGAAGAAGAAACGGCCGAACGCCCAGTTGTGGGAGTTCTACGTGCTGGAAAGTGCGATCACGCAATGTGAAGAAAGCGAGGATGAATAATGGAAAATCAGAAATTTCAACGGCTGCCGGCCGAGATCTTGTATCAAACGGAACTGGATACGTTAATCGCCAACGAACAATACCCGGTTCCGCCCGGCTGGAACATGTCGCCCCGTTCCGTCTTCACCTATATCTGCGGCGGGCGCAGCGGCAAGCTCGAGATCACGCCGAAATATATCGGCAATCCGCGCTTAGTCGAAATCGCGATTGCGACGCTGGTCACCGACCGGGCGCTGCTTTTGATCGGCGAGCCGGGCACGGCGAAGTCGTGGTTAAGCGAGCATCTGTGCGCGGCGATCAACGGCGATTCGACAAAGGTGATCCAGGGCACCGCCGGCACCAGCGAGGAAGCAATCCGCTATTCGTGGAACTACGCGATGCTGATCGCCAAGGGTCCCAGCGAGGAAGCCCTGGTCAAAAGTCCACTGCTGCACGCGATGGAAAGCGGCAGTCTTGTGCGCTTTGAGGAAATCAGCCGCTGCGCCAGCGAGGTCCAGGATGCGCTGATCTCGATCCTGTCGGAAAAACGGGTGTCGGTGCCGGAGCTGAATCTGGAAATTCCGGCGCAGAAAGGGTTCTCTTTGATCGCCACCGCGAATACCCGCGATAAGGGCGTCAACGAGATGTCAGCGGCTTTAAAACGGCGGTTTAACATCGTTGTGCTGCCGGCGCCGGGCGATTTGAAGACGGAGATGGACATCGTCACCCAGCGGGTTGGCCAGCTGTCGGGATCGCTGGGCCTGCAGGCGAAAATGCCGGATCAGGACATTGTCGAACAGGTCGTCACGATCTTCCGCGAGCTGCGGGGCGGGGCGACGCTGGATGGTAAGCTGAAGGTGAAAACGACCTCCGGTGTCTTGTCCTCTGCCGAGGCGATTTCGCTCTTGGCGAACAGTATGGCGCTGGCGGCGAGCTTTGGGGATGGAAAAATCCGCGCCGCGGATGTGGCCGCGGGCTTGCAGGGAGCGATCGTCAAGGATGAAGCGAAAGACGGCGTGGCGTGGAAGGACTATCTGGAAAATATTCTGAAGAAGAAAGGCCTGGCCTATTATGAGCTCTATCACGCATGCATGGAGCTGAATAAATAATGGCTGCGGTTTTCGGCGTCCGTCATCTCTCGCCGGCCTGTTCGCTCCATCTCAGCGCGTTTCTTGATCAGCTTCAGCCCCAGGTCGTCCTGATCGAAGGTCCGAGTGACTGCAGCGATTTCATCGAAGCGATCGTCAGCGCCGAACTGACGCCGCCGTTTGCGATCATGGCGTATACCGACTCAACGCCGGTCCGCTCGGTTTTATATCCGTTTGCGTGCTATTCGCCAGAGTATGTCGCGATGCAATGGGCGCATGCCCATCAGGTACCGTGCGCATTTATGGATCTGCCTGCCGCGGCGTTTCTGGAGAATGATACGCCGGACAAACCGCAGGAAAACGATCAGGCGCAGGATCAGGCCATGGATTTGAAGCTGGATGAAGAGGATCGTTGGGAACGGATGTTTGAGCATGAAACGGACGGGGCGAAGTTTGCCGAAGCGCTGGCGCTGTTCGCGCATCATCTGCGCCAGCTTCAGCCGCCGGTTGCGCTGACGCTGCGCCGTGAGGCGTTTATGCGCGGGGTCATTGATCATTATATTGAAAGCGGAATCGACGAAGAACGAATTGCGGTGATCTGCGGCGCGTACCATGGCGAAGGTCTTGAAACACCGGCGGCCTCAGAACAAGCAGAAAAGCTTCCAGCGCTGTCCGTCCGGCGAACGCTCATGCCGTATTCCTATTTCCGGCTGGCCTCGCTCTCAGGGTATGGCGCCGGCAACAAAGCGCCGGCCTACTATGAACAACTCTGGCAGTATGGACGCAAGGGGCACCCTGATCAGGCGGCCGCGGCTTACTTGTCGCAATTATCGTTTTATCAACGTAAACATGGCTATCCTTGTTCCACCGCCCAGGTCATCGAAGCGCTGCAGCTGGCCCAGAGTCTGGCCGCGCTGCGGCAGGAAGCGACGCCTTCTTTGCAGGATTTAAAGGATGCCGCGATGGCCTGTATGGGTGAGGGCCGGCCGGCGGTTTTAATGGAAGCGTTTGTCGATACGGAGATCGGCACAGCGATCGGAAGTCTGCCTCAGGGTCTGTCGCAGACGGCGATTCAGAATGATTTTTATCATGCGCTGCGGACGTTGAAGCTGCAGCGCTACAACACGCTGACGGCGAATTTACTGGAGCTGGATCTGCGGGAGAAGACCACGGTGAAGACGGAAGCGTCCGCGTTTCTCGATCTGCGCCGGTCGATGTTTCTGCATCGGCTGCGGATACTCGGCGTTCCGTTTGGCACGCTGCGGCCGGGAACTCAGGCCCGCGGCGATTGGAAGGAAAGCTGGGATTTGAAGTGGAGCAGCACGGCGGAGATCACGTTGATTGAAGCATCGCTTTCCGGCGACAGCGTCGCCTCCGCCGCTCAGTTTGTGCTGCGCCGGCAATTGACTCAGGCGCAGCAGCTCAGCGAATGCGCGGCGGTCATGGAAGAAGCGTTTCTCTGCGGCTTGCAGGAAAGTCTTGACGATGCGTTAAAAGCGGTGCAGGCGCTGGCGATCGATTCCTCAGCGCTGGAGGAAATCGTCAGGACGGCGCGCCGGCTGAGCACGCTGCTGCGGTTTGGTTCGCTGCGGCGGATGGACAGTACGGCGATTGAGCCGTTGTTTCACCAGCTGTTTTACCGCGCGCTGCTGCTCTGTCCGGGCAGCTGCCAGTGCGATGGCAAAGCCGCCCGCGGCGTAATGGAAGCGCTGGGTTCCATCAATGAGCTGTCGATCCTGCACGACCATTACATGGAGGAAACCTGGCTGGACGTCTTAACGGAATTGTCCGGCCGCGACGACGTCCATCCGCTGTTAGGCGGCTATGCGGCGGCGATCCGGCTGGAACGGGGACTGTTAGCGGAAGCGGAGTTGGAGCAGTGGATAAGCTACCGGCTGTCGCCGGGGGTGCCCGCGGAAATCGCGGCGGCCAGCTTTGAGGGCCTGATGCTGCGCAATCACTACGCCCTGATCGCCCGCGCGTATCTGTGGCGGCAGCTCGACGAATACATCGCCAGTCTGCCCGATCCCGATTTCCAGCGTATTCTGCTGGTTTTGCGGCGGGCGTTCGGCACATACAGCGCCGCGGAAAAGCAAGCGGTCGCGCAGAATCTGGGCAGTCTGTGGCAGCTGGATGAAGACAGCGTTGCGGAAGTGCTCAACGACGAGTTAAAACAAGAGGAACAAGATCTTCTGAGCGAACTGGAAGATTTTGATTTTGGTGAATTCTGATGGATACTCAACAAAAACTAACGCGCTGGCGGTTAATCCTCGGCGCTCAAACAGAGTCTGAATTTCAGAAGCTGGATCCCGATTTTAAGCTGGACCGCCGCGGTCTGGCGCTGGATGCCGCGCTGGCGGCGGTGTATGGCGGAATCGGGGAAGCTGCGGGCGGCGGAGCCGGCCTGGGCCCCAGCCATCCGCAGATTACAAAGTGGCTCAAAGACATCCGCTCGCTGTTTGATCCGGATCTGGTCAAAGTCATTCAGCAGGATGCGATCGAACGGAAAGGCTGGAAGCAGCTGTTGATGGAGCCGGAGCTGCTGGAACAGCTGGAACCGGATTTGGAAATGGCCAGCGTATTGCTTACGTTAAAAGATCTGATCCCGGCGAAGTCGAAGGATCAGGCGCGCGCCTACATCCGTAAAATTGTCGAGCTGATCAACCGTCAGCTGGCCTCACAGCTGCAGCGGTGCGTGCATGCCGCCCTGGCGAAGCAGGAGCATTCCCCGCTGCCCAGCGCCGCGGCGATTGATTTTCCTTATACCGTGCGCAAAAATCTGAAGCACTATTCGCCTGCGCTGCAGACGATCGTACCGGAACGCGTCTATTTTTTTGACCGCAAGCAGAAAAGCAACCGCTGGCATGTGATTCTGGATATTGATCAGAGCGGTTCCATGTCCAGCTCGATCCTCTATTCCTCCGTCACAGCCTGCATCTTGGCGAGTATGAACGCAGTGCGCACGCACGTCGTGGCATTCGATACGACGATTGTGGATCTCAGCGAGCTGTGCAGCGATCCGGTCGAGCTGCTTTACGGTTTCCAGCTGGGCGGGGGAACCGATATCCATAAATCGGTAAAATATTGTGAACAGCTGATTGAGGAGCCGAACAAAACAATTTTTTTCTTGATTTCCGATCTGGATGAAGGCGGCAATCACGCCGGACTGCTTCACCGGCTGCAGGCGATGAAGGAAAGCGGTGTGACCGTGATCTGCCTGTTGGCGATTCAGGATGGCGGCAAGCCGTATTACAGCCAGGATATGGCGCAGCGCGTGGCCAATCTCGCGATTCCCTGTTTTGCCTGCACGCCCCAGCGGCTGCCGGAGCTGCTTCAGGCGGTTTTCCAGAAACAGGATCTGGCCCGGTTCGGCTGATTCACTTAAAAAGCGGCAAGGTTGGCGACGATCCTTTCCGCGGCATTGGTGATTAATTTTGTTCTGCGTGGAAAAATAGAAAAAAGCAGGGATTTTTCCCTGCTTTTTTCAGTACCGGAGAGAATCCGGCAGTCCTGATTTAGAGTTAAGGAGGAAAACTTAGAACTCTTTCAGGTTAGAGAACTTCGTGTTCGGATCGCCATCGTTCTTAGAACGGATGTGCTGCTTTCCGTCACGGCCTGTAAACAGCATCGCGCCTTCGATCTTGCCCTGTTCGATAGCTTCGATCGCCATCTCATAGTCATAGACCTTGCCTGTGTTGGACTTGAATTCACACAGGTTTCCTTCGTTGTTCTTACGAACAGCGACGAAACGTTCTTTGCCGGATTCAGTTTTCTCGTTTTTTCTTGCCATATTTATCGCCTCCTGACATTATTCTGAGCCCGGTCAGCATAAATATACTTGAGGTGATATTGTGAAATTCTGGAAATTTGCGGCTGCGGATTTGTCGACAGTACTGATCGATCAGCCGCCCCATGCCGAATCGGCGTCCCGGATTCTGAGCGGGGGGCTGGGCATCGGCGGCGATCAGCTGGCGGGCGTTGGCGAACAGGCTGAAGAAGGAAGCGTTCTGCTCGATGCGCAGGGCAATGACGGCCCCTCGCTCTTGTCCGCGGTGCTGGCCAAGGCAGCCTGGCAGAAACGCATGCAGAATCAAGCTCAGGGCACGATTCGGACGCCGGACCGCTGGATCAGCTGGTTTATCGAGAAAAATGGAATCGCGCTGTGCCTGCCGCGTCCGCAGGCCACCAACGACTTCATCGGCTATTATGGTCAGCATGAATGCCGCGGGGAGGGGATTCTGCCCTGGGATCCGCCGGATCATGCGGTGCATCGCTGGCGGCTGATCGACGCGCAGTCCTTTTATCTGGATTCCAGCGTGCCGGTGCAGGGACGAATCTGCGGCAGTGCGGAAGGGGCGCTGTGCGCCTATGCCTGCCTGCGGAAAGACGGACTGCTTTCCGGTCCGGCGTTAGCGTTGTGCGAGGGCGGACGGTTCTGGATCCGGCCGCAGGGGAAGGCGCTGATCCTGACGACGCCGGTTTTTTTCATCGCCGAGGGTTCTCTATTTGAAAATTAACCTGAAGTCCAGTATAATAGGCGTCAGAGGTGATGGAAAATGATCGAAAACGTCAATGACTTCTTATCTGTTGCCTTTCTCGCGCTTCTTTTAATCATTGCGGCGTTTCAGGTCGTCAAGCATTTCAGCTCGCGCCACGCGCGGCGGATTATGGATCTGGAGCGGGATTACTATATCCAGGATTTTGAAGAAGACGAATAGGAATCCGATCATAAAATCAGACTCAAAACGGCAAACGTACAGGAGGTAAACATGCTGATTCAGGAAATTACATCTGCCAATGCGCCGAAAGCGATTGGCCCGTACACCCCGGCGGTGAAGCTGGGCGACTTTGTTTATATGTCCGGCCAGATTCCGGTGGATCCGGCCAGCGGCGAAATCGTCGCGGGCGGCATCCAGGAACAGACTCACCAGGTATTAAAGAATATCGAAGCGCTGTTGGCGGAGATGAATCTGGAAATGCGCCACATCGTCAAGACGACGGTCTTCATGACCGACCTGGGCGAATTCAACGCGATGAACGAGATTTACGCTACGTATTTTGACCGGCCGTATCCAGCCCGTTCCACAGTGCAGGTCGGCGCGCTGCCGAAAGGCGCGAAGGTTGAGATCGAATGCCTGGTCATCGACACGCTCGTCTATGAACGCCAGATGCAGGGCGGCTGCGGAGGCTGCGGCGGGGGCTGCTCCTCGGATGAAGGCGGCTGCTGCGGCGGCGACTGCTGCGGAGAATAACCTAACACAAAAATTGGACTGAGGCTTCTCTATAAGGATTGTTTTGTCTTTGAACAATCAAAAAACAGGGAAATTGCAGCAGAAATTCCGGTTTTTACTCTCGCTTTGCGGGAGTTTTTTTATGTTTTTTTCAAGTGGTAAGAATAAATTGAAAATAGAATGTTAAAACTGCCAGCCGGGTATAAATAGAGCTGACGGGTTTGTATGAATTATGCGAATAAAATAAAAATTTGCCTGCCCAGTGTGTAACAGAAATATTTACGAAGAACGAGAAAAAAACAGGATTTTTTAAATTTTCTGCAATGATTACTAGTGACGGATCACTCACCAAAGCATTAAAAAGGGGAATTTATGAGAGACTTATTACTACTTTACTACGATTCAGCAAACTGCTGCACGATTGCGGTCCATTTCGATGGGACAATCAGCGCACTGCCGGACAAACCGGTAAAATGGCTGCGCCGCTGGTGCGTCGAGGCGGGAAGCAGCCTGGAAGGGCGGCTGGATGGTTACCGTAAGAAAATGGGAATCATCCAGAAACCGGCGCTTTATATCGGCGGCTATCCGCCCCAGATCTTTATTCCGACCGTGTCCATGGAGCGCGATGACTGTCTTTACCTGCGGGCTGACCGCATTCGCAAGATTATGAGCGATGACGGGATCGCCGTGGTTTGTTTTGATACCGGCGTTGTTTACCGGATACCGGTCTGCGCCCGCAGTCTGCGTCAGCAGCGCAACCGCAGCCTGCAATATTTGGAAATGTTGAACGGCCTGCGATGAATCAGACGATGATGTTTGTCATAGAATGAAACGATGAGGAGGAAATTATGACGAAGATCAATCTGATATTCAACGAAAATCGGAATATTCAAAAAGAACAGTCCCGGCTTGAACGAATGGGGCTGAAAGACGAACTGGCGATCGTCAGCGACGAGCATCTTCTCGCTTCGGCACAACCAGATCAAATTTACTACGACAGCCAGCGCAAGTGCGGCTGCTTCTGGTCGGGCGTCCTTGATAACGAGGACGAGCTGCGGTCGTTATGGGCTCAGTACCGGCCGCAAAGCACAGGCAACAGTGCGAAAATGTTGGCGCAGCTGTATGAAATTTTAAGTGAGAAGCTGTTTGAAAAGCTCGACGGCTGTTTCGTGATCGTGTTTGTCCAGGGGCATCAGCTGCATATCGTGCGCGATCCGATGGGCGTGAAAACGTTGTATTATACGCGCAAGCCGGATGGGGAATGGCTGTTCTCCGATCAGATCAAAGGGTTGTTTGCCGAGGGCAGCCGCATGCCGGTCGTCAACCGGACCGCGCTTCTGGAGCTGTTTGCGTTAGGGCCGTCGCATACCGAAGGGCAGACGTTTTATAAGAACATCGCGGAGCTGCCGATGGGGTATGCGCTGCTGATCCGCGACCGCAAGGAAAGCCTGCACGAATACTTTGAGCTGAACGTGCACCGGCACAACGAGGATCTGGCCGCGACGGCGGCGCATGTCCGGCAGATGGTCAGCGATTCGCTGAACCGCCAGTGCGCAGCCTCGGACGTGCACGCGGCGTTTCTTTCCGGTGGTTTAGACAGCAGCATTCTGTGCGCGCTGGCGTCAAAGCGCGGACCATTAACGACGTATTCGCTGGATTATGAGGGCAACGCGCAGTATTTCAAGGGCTACGCGTATCAGACGACGCGCGACAACGAGTATATCGACGCGATGATCGAACGGTATGCGTTCGACCACCATCCGCTAGTCATCGCCCAGCGCAAATGCGCGGACTTGCTGGAACCGGCGATGATCGGCCGTGATGGTCCCGGCATGGCGGATGTCGATTCCAGCCTGTTATGGATGTATGGCAAGGTCAGGGAACAGAACGGTTCGGTGTTGACGGGCGAATGCTCGGACGAGCTGTTCGGCGGGTATCCGTGGTTTTACCGCAGCGATCTGGTCAGCCTGAAGTCTTTTCCATGGCTGCAGTCGTTGCCGCAGCGCGTGAAGCTGCTGCGCGCGCCGATGAACGAGCTGGACTATGAGGGCGCGATGCGTTCCGCTTACTGGGCGACCGTTCAACGAGCTCCGAAGGATCCATTTGACAGCGAACAGGATCAGCGGGCCAAGCTCATGACGTATCTGACTGTGCATTGGTTTATGCAGACGCTGGTGCAGCGCCAGGAAGCGATGGCGGCTCTGACAGGCTTGACCGTGCGGGCGCCGTTCTGCGACGCGAAGCTCTACCAATATCTGTATAACGTGCCGTGGTCGATGAAATTTTATAAAGGCGAGGAGAAGGGACTTTTGCGGCTGGCGTTTGAAGACATCCTGCCGGCCAAGGTCGCGCACCGCAAGAAAAACCCGTATCCGAAGACCTATCATCCGGAATATACCCAGCGTGTCAAGGACCGTCTGCAGGCACTGATCAACGATCCTGAGTGCCGTTTGTGCGAGCTGCTGGAGCCGGCGGGATTGCAGGAATTGATCGACACCGACGGCGGCAGTTTTGCCAAACCGTGGTTCGGTCAGCTGATGATGGGACCGCAGCTGCTGGCGTATTTTATTCAGCTGGAACTGTGGCTGCGCCGCTACCAGATCCGAATCGAATTCTAGGATTTCAGATTCCTGTCTTTTTGGCTTGAAAGACAAAATAAAGATGATAAAATGAGGAATGGAAAAAAAGAGGAGATTTTATGTCAAACCAAGCCAAAAAGGACTGTAAAACACTGATTGCAGTCATTATTTCCGCCTTTGTCTACGCGCTGGCGATGAAAGCTTTTGTCGAGACCGGCAATCTGTTCCCGGGCGGCTTCGCCGGCCTGTCCCGCATGTTCAGCATGTCGCTGTCAAAATTCGGCGGGATTACGATTCCGTTCAGCGTCTTCTACTTCCTGCTGAACATTCCGCCGACGTTGTTAGTCTACAAATATGTCGGCCACCGTTTCACGATCTTTTCCGTGCTGCAATACTCGTTAACCAGCTTGTTTACAGAGTTGCTTCCGACCTTTCCGATCACCAGCGACATGCTTTTGATCGCCGTGTTCGGCGGTATCTTGGGCGGTCTGGCAATCTCAATCGCGCTGCGTGCGGATGCCAGCAGCGGCGGCACCGATTTCATCGCGATTTACGCCTCGACGAAATACAACGCGCCGACCTGGTCCTACGTCATGTATTTCAACGCCGCGATGTTGGTGCTGGCAGGCATTCTGTTCGGTTGGGAACAGGCGCTGTATTCAATTATTTATCAGTTCTGCAGCACCCAGGTCGTACAGACGATGCATCTGCGCTACAAGCTGAATTCCTTGTTTATCATCACGGAGAAGCCGGAAGAAGTCTGCGACGCGGTGTTTCATTACTGCCGTCACGGCATCACCAAGCTGTGGGGCGAAGGGGGCTTCTCGCATACGCCGCGGTGTCTGTTGTTCATGACGGTCAACGCCTATCAGGTTCACGGCTTGATCGAAGCAATCCGCCTGGTCGATCCGAAGGTGTTCATCAACGTGTCCAAAACCGATAAAATCATCGGCAACTATTATCAGAAACCGCTGGACTAACCCAGCCTGAGACGTTCTTTCATCAGAACGTCTTTTTTTCCGCTTTTCGACGAAGTTAAACAAGCTTTGCGCTTTTAAGCGGGTATGCTGAGCTTAACGGAAGGGGCGAAGCACATGGACTATCAGGTTAACGATCCTGAACTGCAGCGAAAGCTGGATCTGGCGGACAATGTCATCCAGCCGAAAACCCGCCAGGAAAGCCGGCTGCAGCGCTACTGGCAAAGCGTGGGGTGGAAGCACGCGGATAAAAAAAACCTGGGACTACCATCATCCCAGGCTGCGGACAGCTGAGGCTGTCCGTTTATCGTTTGCGGAACTCAAGACCGATTTTGCGCTGGACCTTTTCCAGCTTGCGGCTGGCCAGCCGCTGCGCCTTGACGGCGCCCTCGGCCAGCGTTTCCTCGATCAAGGTCGAATTGATGATCTCGTTGTAGCGGGCCTGAATTCTTTCCAGCTCGGCGCAGACGACGTCCGCCACGGCGCTTTTGAATTCCCCATAGCCTTTGCCCGCGAAACGCTCGACGATCGTTTCGATCGCTTCACCTGAGAGCGAAGACATAATCGTCAGCAGGTTGGCGATGCCCGGCTGATTTTCAGGATCAAAGCGCACACACGCTTCGTTGTCTGTCACGGCCGACATGATTTTCTTGCGGGCCGATTTGAGATCTTCCAGCAGATAGATGCAGCCCTTGTCGCCTTTGTCGGATTTGGACATTTTCTTTGACGGATCGCTGAGCGACATGATCCGCGCGCCCACCTTTGGAACAACCGGCTCCGGAATCCGGAACGTTTCGCCATAGCGGTTGTTGAAGCGGTTGGCAATATCGCGGGTCAGCTCGACATGCTGCTTCTGATCCTCGCCGACGGGAACGTAATCCGCGTCATAGATCAGAATATCGGCCGCCATTAAGCACGGATAAGTGTACAGGCCGACCGTCAGGTTTGTTTCGCCTTTTGCGACCTTATCCTTATACTGCGTCATCCGGTTCAGCTCGCCCTGATAGCTGTTGCAGTTCATAATAAAGCCCAGCTGCGCATGCTCCTTGACGTCGGACTGTAAGAAAATCGTCGCCCGCTGCGGATCCAGACCGCACGCCAGATACAGCGCCACCGCGTCCTTCAGATTCTTTTTCAGTTCTTTGGGATCCTGATAAACCGTGATGCAGTGCAGGTTGGCGATGAACACAAGCATTTCGTATTCATCCTGATACTTGACGAAATTGCGCAGGGCGCCGATATAGTTGCCCAGCGTCAACTGTCCGCTCGGCTTGATTCCGCTGAGCATGACTTTTCTTTTTTCAGTGTTTTCCATCATTTCTCCTCCTAAAATAAAAACGTCCCGATCACCGGGACGCTTCCGCGTGGTACCACCCAGCTTGTTTTCCAGACGCCTGAAAAACCGCTCATGCAGGATAACGGCCTGTTCCGTTGGAAAACTGACGCTTTCCAAGGCTCCAAAAACCCAATTCACGAAAGATTTCTGCGGATGAGTCGCACCGTTCCTCATCTCTCTGGATGTCACAAAATCCCGCTACTGCTTTTTCTTCGTTGCTTTTCTTAATTTAAGCACAAACCGATCGAACATGCAAGCCGGATCGGACTGGATCTTGTCAATCCGAGACGCAGCAGCGAACTGCACGGTCATAAAAAATCATGAAATTCATCCGAGAATCGGCAGGGCCGGATTGAATTTCCGGCTGTTTCATTGTATGATAAAAGCTCAAAAGAACTCACAACGGCGTTGAGCTTGATTTCAGCCCGGCTGTGCGCAATAGAAATGGCGGTGCAATTTATGATCGTAGTGTATACTTCACCCGGCTGTGCTTCCTGCCGAAAGGTCAAACAATGGCTGAAAGAGCGGAATCTGCCGTATATAGAAAAGAACATTTTTACGACGCTGCTCAACGAAACGGAGATCCGGCATTTGTTGATGCGCAGTGAAAACGGCTCGGAGGATATCATCTCCAAGCGCTCAAAAATCATCCAGCAGAACGCGATCGACCTGGACGACATGACGATCAGCGAGCTGGTGCATTTCATCCAGGAAAATCCATCCGTGCTGAAACGGCCGATCATCCTGAATGAACGGAACTTCCAGGTCGGCTACGACGAGGAGGAGATCGACGCGTTCGTCCCGCAGCAGCTGCGCTCTCTGGCCCGGCTGTCCTGCAACGCCAGCTGTCCGAATTACGCCGGCTGCGGCAAGATCCGGGAAGAAGCCTGACAAGCATCTGCGGATGCTTGTTTTTTTCCTCAAATCCAAAAGAAACAAAGGGAGGATGAATGATGAAAATCTTAGTCGGTTTGTCCGGCGGCGTTGATTCCGCCGTCGCGGCGTATCTTTTAAAACAACAGGGGCTGGACGTGACCTGCGCGTTCATGCGCAACTGGGATTCAATGGCCAACAATGATTTCTTAGGCAATCCGAATGCGGACGACGACGTATGCCCGCAGGAAAAGGACTGGATGGACGCTAAAAGCGTCGCCGACAGTCTGGGATTAGAACTGCTGCGCGTGGATTTTGTCAAGGAATATTGGGATAACGTTTTCTCTAACTTCCTGCAGGAATACAAGAAGGGGCGGACGCCGAATCCCGATATTTTGTGCAACAAATACATCAAGTTTTCCAGCTTTCTCGATTTCGCCCGCAGCCGCGGCTTCGATACGCTGGCGACCGGCCATTATGCGCGTGTGCGGCACGAAGCAGACTTCAGCGGTTTATACAAGGCGCACGACCTGAATAAGGATCAGAGCTATTTCCTTTGCCAGGTTGCGTCCGATGCGCTGCGGCATACGTTGTTTCCGTTAGGCGAAATTGAAAAGCCGGAAGTGCGGCGGATCGCGAAGGAACTGCGGCTGTCGATCGCGGAGAAAAAGGATTCGACCGGAATCTGTTTTATCGGCGAGCGCAACTTTCGGGAATTTCTGAAGAACTACCTGCCGGCCAAATCCGGCAAGATCGTCGACGTGATCAGCCGCCGCGTCTTAGGCGACCATGAGGGCGTGCTGTATTACACTATCGGTCAGCGCAAAGGCTTGGGGATCGGCGGTGAGGGCGGACCGTGGTTTGTCGTCGGCAAGGACGTCGTCCATAACGAGCTGCTGGTGGCCAGCGGCGAAAGCAACGACTGGCTCTTAAGCGATACCTGTCTGGTCAGCGGCGTCAACTGGCTGGCCAGGACAAAACCGCAGGGCGCGCTGTCCTGCTGCGCGAAGTTCCGCTATCGTCAGAAGGATAATCCGGTGACGTTGGAATTTCTCGATGAAACGACTGTCAGACTGACCTATCCCCAACAGGTCGCTTCGGTGACCCCGGGGCAGCAGGCGGTCTTCTATCTGGGCGAGCAGTGCCTGGGCGGGGGCGTGATCGAGGAAGTCTGGCATCGCGGACAATCGCTGACGGACCGGATCCGCAGCTTTGAACCATGAACCGAGTCATGCTGTCAAAGCGCCGGGTGCAGGTCATCCTGTTCAATTATTTCGCGGGCTACCTGTTTCTTTATCCCCTGTTGATCGGGGTGCTTTTCCGGCTGTTTGCACCCTTAGAGATCCCCAATCTTGACCGGATGCTGGAAAATCTGGTCTATATCCTGGTTTTCGCGGTGACGGTCGGCGCAGCCTGGCCGCTGTTGAAGGAACACCTTGAGCGCTTTCGGCAAAACCGGCGGGCGATTGTCAAATCGACGCTGACGCGCTATGTTCAGATGTGGCTGGTGATGTATGGGATGAATCTGGCGATCATTCTGATCACCGGGCTGTCAAGCAGCCAGAATCAGGATACCGTCGTCCAGCAGCTGACCCAGTCGCCGCTGCAGATCATTCTGGTCACCTGTCTGTTTGCGCCGGTCGTCGAGGAAACCGTCTTCCGCGGGGCCGTCTTTACGCCGCTGCGCCAGCGGGGCAGCTTTCGCACCGCCGCGCTGGTCAGCGGGTTTCTGTTCGGTCTTCTGCATGTGTTCACGTCGTTGCTGAGCGGCAATTTCAGCGACGGGATCTTTATCCTCGTTTACGGCACGATGGGCTATCTGTTGTGCGCAGCCGAGGAAGAAAATCAGACGATCGTCAGTCCGCTGCTGATGCACGGGCTGAACAATCTGATCAGCGTGATGCTGATCCTGCTGTGAGAAAGGAATGAGGGAAATGAGTGAGGAACGCGACGTCATCCGCGGCAAACTGAAGCAGATCGTCTTCCGCAACGACGACAACGGCTACACTGTCGCTCGTTTTATCGTTGATGATCTGCAGCAGCGGCAGGTGACGATCACCGGGTATCTGCCGGTGTTCAGCGAGGATGCGCTGATGGAGTTAAGCGGCAGCTATGTCGATCATCCCCGCTATGGAATGCAGTTTCAGGTTGAGACCTTCCATCGCGTCATGCCGGACGACGAGGATTCCCTGATTCGTTTTCTGTCCGGTCCGTTATTTGAGGGCATCGGCAAAAAATATGCCGAAACGATTGTGGCGGCCCTTGGTAAAGACGCGATTCATCGGATTAAAAACGACCCAACTGTGCTGGACAGCGTGCCGAAAATGACGAGCAAGCGCCGGACAGCGATTCTGGAAGGGTTAAAAGAAAGCGACGACGATCTGGAAAATCTGATCCAGTTCTTTGTCGCTCATGGTCTGGGGATGCGCAACGTCATGAAGCTGGAGCGGATCTACGGTAAGGAAGCGGTTGAGAAAATCCAGGAAAATCCGTATCGGATGGTCGATGAGGTCGACGGCATCGGGTTTGCGACGGCGGACAAGGTCGCGATGTCGCTGGGCTTTGAGCTGGAGGATCCGCGCCGGCTGGAAGCGGCGATGGTGGCGCTGGTCGATCAGATGAACATGCAGAGCGGCGATACGTTTGTCAGCCGCGAAGGACTGGCGCATCAGATGAAACGTCAGTGCGCCGGTCTGACCTATGATTTTGACGAACTGCTGGAATCGCTGCTTTTACAAAGACGGTTAGTGGAAGAAGAAGGGCGGATCTATCATGTCGATCAATATGACGCGGAGGTCCAGATCGCGCAGTTTCTGACGCTGTTTCCGTTTGAAGAACTGGAACCGGTCGATCCCGAAACGCTGCAGTTTGAGCTGGATGCGCTGCAGGAAAAGCTGGCGATCACCTACGATCAAGCGCAGCTGGAGGCGATCCACACGTTTTTTGAACATGACGCGATGATCCTGACCGGCGGCCCGGGAACGGGCAAGACAACCGTTGTGCGGGCGTTGACCGCGTTGTTTAAAAAACTGTATCCGTACCAGCGGATCGCCTGCTGCGCCCCGACCGGACGGGCAGCGAAACGGCTGGCTGAGCTGACGGAAACCGATACGTTTACGATCCACAGTTTGTTGGGCTGGGATCTGGAATCGAATACGTTTACCAAGACGGAACAGGATCCGCTGATCGTCGATCTGTTGATCATCGACGAATTTTCCATGGTCGACAGCTGGCTGTTCGCGGCGCTGTGCAAAGCCTCGGTGCATGTCAAGAAGCTGTGCATCATCGGCGACGAGGATCAGCTGCCTTCGGTCCGCTGCGGCTGCGTCTTGAAGGATTTAATCACCTCCGAGCTGTTTCCGTTAGTCCGGCTGGAACGGATCTTCCGCCAGAGCGAGGGCAGCGACGTGATCACGCTGGCGCATCAGATCCGTCAGGGCCAGACGGAGGAACTGGACTGTCATGGCGACGTGGCGTTTTTCCCGGTCGGACTTTACGAGATCAAGGATCAGGTCATCAACGTCGTTCAGTCGGCGCTCAACAAGGGCTACGATATTCAGGACATTCAGGTGCTGGCCAGCAAATACAACGGACCGGCCGGGATCGACCGGCTGAACGCCGCTTTGCAGCAATGCCTGAATCCGCCGGAGAAGGGCAAGCGTGAATGGAAGGTGGGCTACCGCACCTTCCGCGAGGGCGACAAAATTTTACAATTAAAAAACCAGCCGGATGACGACGTCTACAATGGCGATATCGGCATGCTCGTGGAAATCGTTTACGCCAATGAGGACGAAGCCGGCAAAAACCGGCTGATCGTCGACTTCGAAGGAATTCTCGTTGAATACACCTCGGATAACCTGCTCAACATTTCGCACGCCTACTGCATTTCCGTGCATAAATCCCAGGGCAGCGAATATCCGATCGTCATCATGCCGGTCGTGCGTGATTATGGGATCATGCTTCAGCGGCGGCTGATCTATACCGGCGTCACCCGCGCTAAAAAATCACTGGTTCTCTTAGGCGAGAAGGACGCGTTGATCCGCGGGATTGCCAGCCAGGAACATCATTTGCGCTCAACGACGCTTACCCGGCGGATCGCGGCGATGCTGAATCCGGAATTTTAAGCATAAGTTTATCCGCTTGCGGACATACTAACACCAAAAGGAGTGGAACGTATGAAAAAATGGTTATTCGGTTTCATGGCCGGTATGGCTGCCGGCATGGTGGTCGCGTTTGCGAATGAAGATGAACTCGACGACGCTTATTACAAGGCCTGCAAATGTAAAAAGAAGCTGATCCGCAAAATGCACCAGATGGATCTTGAACACTAACCCCGTCGTTGCGGGGTTTCTCTTTTATGAAAGACCTGTTTGAACGAACGGATTGGAAACGCTGGCTGCAGCTGTTTGGCTGCGTGCTGATCGTGATGATCGTGCTCAGAATGTTAGGCTGGGATGTTGTGCTGATGGCCGTCTTCCATGCGCTGTCGCCGCTGTTGTTCTCCTGTCTGATCGTGTTTCTGTTTGAGCCGTTTGTCGAGAAACTGCCGTTTCCCCGGGGGATCAGCTGTTCGCTGGTGTACTTCGGTTTCCTCGGGCTGTTGGTTCTGGGCATCGGCATGATGGTGCCGTTAGTGATGGAGCAGGGGTCGCAGCTGCTGGGCGAAGCGGGCCGGTTAAGAGAACAGCTGGCGGCGACCGAGTTCTTTCACTGGGCCGGGCAGCTGGATTGGCATGGCGTATTCACGG
The DNA here is from genome assembly GCF_900120005.1 of Holdemania sp. Marseille-P2844. Classification (GTDB taxonomy): domain Bacteria; phylum Bacillota_I; class Bacilli_A; order Erysipelotrichales; family Erysipelotrichaceae; genus Holdemania. Next base: position 585,395 of record NZ_LT635451.1, on the reverse strand, counting down.
CCGGCTATGAGGCGGCGATGAGCGCGACCCGCAGCGCCGTCGACCGGCTGTCGTTTTTCGGCGTCAGCTTTTTAGGTGCGTATTTCATTGCGCTGGACATGGAAGCCTTCGGGCGCATTCTCAAAAAACGGCTTCCGTCCTATCAGCACTGGCTGCTTTTCTACAAAACCAGCTCGCGCGTCGTCTACCACTATCTGCGCGGCTTGGCGCTGGATTTGTTGTTTTTAATGATCACCGTGTCGGTGCTGTTGTTGATCTTCAGCGTACCCAACGCCGTATTCTACGCGATCATGCTTGCGCTGTTCAATCTGATTCCCTATCTGGGCGCAACGGTCGGTCAGATCGTGATCCTGCTTGCGCAATATTTCGCAACCGGTCAGATCCCGTGGGTATTGGGTGTCTTGTTGTGGCTGATCCAGCAGATTGAAGCCAACTGGGTGCAGCCGCTGATCTTCAAAAAGGTCATGAACCTGCGGCCGGTTTATACGCTGATCGCGCTATTGGCCGGGGGTTGTTTCTTCGGCATGATCGGGATCATTCTGGCGCCGATCCTGGCCGCGATTGTACAGCTGGCCTACCGCAGCTATCTTTTCGCAAAATGCACGGAAACAGTTGGCACGTGGGAAACAGTGTGGTATAATTTCGATAGTTTTGAAAACGATGACGAAGAAGAGTAGATCAGGCTGTTCCATTGCAGAGAGAAAACGGCGGTGCAAGTTTTCATGGAATCTGATCGAAGCCGCTTCCGAGTTTGCCCAAAGCAACGTGTGCTCTGCGTTAAAGAGAAATGAGGGCATTTCTTTTGAAGAAAAGAAATGAATCAGGATGGTACCGCGTGAGTAAAGCGTTCCTGGAGTTTCAGGGCGCTTTTTATTTTGGCAGACGCATCAGACAAAGAAAGGAAGAAACAAACATGAAAGAATTAACAGGCAACCAGGTACGCCAGATGTTTCTGGACTACTTCCAATCCAAAGGTCACATGATTGAACCGGGAGCTTCGCTGATCCCGCATAACGATCCGACGCTGTTGTGGATCAATGCGGGCGTCGCGGCGCTGAAAAAATATTTCGACGGCAGCGAGAAGCCGGCCTGCAACCGGATCGCCAACGCGCAGAAGTCGATCCGCACCAACGATATCGAAAACGTTGGCAAGACTGCCCGGCATCATACGTTCTTTGAGATGCTCGGCAACTTCTCGATCGGCGATTACTTCAAAGCGGACGCGATCCCGTTCGCCTGGGAATTTTTAACCTCGCCAAAGTGGATCGGCTTTGACAAAAACAAGCTGTATGTCACTGTCTATCCGGACGATGAGGAAGCTTACCGCATCTGGACCGAGGTGTGCGGCGTCGATCCAAGCCATATCTTAAAAACCGAAGATAACTTCTGGGAGATCGGCGAAGGGCCGGGCGGACCGGACAGCGAGATTTTCTATGACCGCGGCGAAAAGTATGACCCGGAGGGGTTAGGCGAAAAGCTGTTCTTTGAAGAAATGGAGAACGACCGCTACATCGAAGTCTGGAACGTCGTGTTCAGTCAGTTTGACTGCCGGCCGGGAACGGACCGCAAGCTGTATAAAGAGCTGCCGCACAAGAACATTGATACCGGCATGGGACTGGAACGGTTAGTTTCGATCATCCAGGAAGGGGAAACGAACTTTGATACCGACCTGTTCCTGCCGATCATCCGCGCGGCGGAAAAGCTCGCCAAGCATCCGTATGAAGGTGAATATAAAATGGCGTACCGCGTCATTGCCGACCATATCCGCACCGTGACCTTCGCGCTGAGCGACGGCGCGATGTTCTCCAACGAGGGCCGCGGCTACGTGCTGCGCCGGGTGCTGCGCCGGGCGGTTCGCTACGGTATTAAATTAGGCATTAACGGCGCGTTTATGTACAAGCTGGTCGACGTCGTCGCCGACAACATGAAGGATTTTTATCCGTATCTGTTAGAAAAGTCGGAATTTGTCGCCAAGCTGGTTAAGAATGAGGAAGAAGCGTTCCACTCGACGCTGGCCAACGGTGAAAAGCTGCTCAATGAGGAGCTGGCCAAAGCCGAAGCGGCGAAAACCTTGAGCGGCGAGGTCGTCTTCAAGCTGTACGATACCTACGGCTTCCCGCTGGAGCTGACGAAAGAAATCGCCGGCGAGCGCGGTTATACGATCGACGAGGAAGGCTTTGAGGCGCAGATGGCGAAGCAGCGTGAACGTGCCCGGGCCGCGCGTGAAGACGCGCAGTCGATGGCCAGCCAGTCGGCGGATCTGATGGATTTCACGGCGCCGTTTGAATTCACGGGCTATGAAACAATGAGCGATACCGGAACGATCACCGGATTGTTTAAAAACGGCGTGCGCGTCGCGATACTGGAAGACGAGGGCGAGGTCATCCTCGACCGTTCCTGCTTCTACGCCGAAAGCGGCGGACAGGTGGCCGACGGCGGCACGATGCGCTGCGACGAAGCGGATTGCGAAGTGCTCGACGTCAAGAAAGCGCCGCACAAGCAGTTTATGCATCATGTGAAAGTCGTCGACGGCGTGCTGAAGGAAGGCATGAAGCTGCAGCTGCAGGTCGACGTCCAGCGCCGGATCCGCACGATGGCCAACCATTCCTGCGTCCATCTGATGCAGAGCGCGCTGAAGAAGATCGTCGGCAATCACATCGCCCAGGCCGGCTCTTATGTCTGCCAGGATTACGCGCGGTTCGACTTCACGCATTTTGAAAAGGTCAGCGATCAGCAGTTAAAGGAAGTCGAAGCGCTGGTCAACGAATTTGTCATGGCGAAATTTCCGGTCCATACCGAAGTCATGGCGATTGAAGAAGCCAAACATTCCGGCGCGATCGCGCTGTTTGATGAAAAATACGGCGATGAAGTCCGCGTCGTATCCATGGGCGAGGTTTCCAAGGAACTGTGCGCCGGCACGCATGTCCACAATACGCAGGATATCGGTGTGTTCAAAATCGTCAGCGAAGAAAGCATCGGCTCCGGCATTCGCCGGATCACCGCCAAGACTGGCTATGCGGCTTATCAGGAGTTTGTCAGCGAGCAGGACGTGTTAAAAACGATTGCCGCGCAGCTGAAGATGAACAGCCTTAACGGCGTCAGTGAAAAGGTTGCGGGCGTGCTGGAAGAAAACGCGGCGCTGAAAAAAGAAATCGGGCAGCTGAACCAGAAAATGATGGTCTTAAAAGCAGACGACATGGTCAATCATGCGGAAGCGGTCAACGGTCTGAATATCATTCTGGAAGAGGTTTCCGGACTTGACGGACAGGCGATGAAGAATCTGGCGGAAACGCTGCGCAATAAGTGTGAAAAATCTTTCATCTTCTTAGCCAATCCTTCGGAAGGCAAGGTCACCTATGTCTGCGCCTGCAGCAAGGAAGCGATCGCCAAGGGCATAAAAGCCGGAGATTTCGTGAAAATGGCGGCCCAGATGAGCCAGGGCAACGGCGGCGGCCGGCCGGACATGGCGCAGTCGGGCGGCAAGGATGGTTCCAAAGTGGACGAAGTCTTTGCGCTGATTCGCTCAAAACTTTGAAAATCCCTTTCCAATTTCCGCAGTTTACGCTAAAATGAATTCAAGGAGGGATATCCATGTCAAAACAAATTACCGAAACGATGTCTTTTAAGTCAGAGGAGATCCGCAGAGATAACATCAAGCAGGTGCTCCGGCTGACAAAAGAAGCGCTCGAAGAACGAGGCTACAATGCAGTGAACCAGCTGGCAGGGTATCTGATTTCCAATGATCCGGCCTACATTTCCTCGCATCACAACGCCCGCAGCATCATTCAGTCGGTCGAGCGTTACGAAATCATCGAGGAACTGGTGCGTTCCTACCTGGAAGAAAAGTAATGGAACGGATCATGGGGCTGGACCTGGGCAGCCGCACGCTGGGCATCGCGGTTTCCGATCCCCTGGGCATGATTGCCCGGACCGTGGAAACGTTCCGGTTTGCGGATGACGATTACGACGCGGCCTGCGCCCGGGCGGTGCAGCTGGCGAAGGAGCTGGGTGCAGTGAAGTTTGTACTGGGCCTGCCGAAGCACATGAACGGCGATGTCGGGATCCGCGGCCAGATATCGCTGGATTTCAAGGCGAAGCTGGAAGCAGCCTGCGGCCTGCCGGTCATCTTGCAGGATGAACGGCTGACGACGGCGGCGGCCGAGCGAATCTTAATCTCTGCGGACGTTTCCCGCAAAAAGCGCAAAGCGGTGATCGATCAGATGGCGGCAGTGCAAATCCTGCAGAGTTATTTAGATCAGAAGCGCTAAGAGTGCAGCAATGCACTCTTTCATTTGAATCGCAAAAAGGAGGAAAAAGCGATGTTGGAATCAAATAAAATTTTAATTACGGAAGAAGACGGCACGGAAACAGAAATGGAAATCCTGTTCACCTTCGACGACGACAGCCGCAGCAAAAGCTATGTGCTGTTCACCGATCCGAAGGATGAGGAAGGCGAGGTTTTCGCCTGCAGCTACACCGACGAGGGCGAAATGGAACCGGTTGAGGATCCCGAGGAGTGGAGCATGATCGAGGAAGTCTTCGGGGCTTTTGTCGAGGAATTAGACGATGCCGAAGTCGAAGAATAAACGGCGCAAAAAGAATAACGGACTGGCCGCCGTACTGATCGTGCTGGTCGTATGCGCCGGCCTGGTTCTGGGCGGGATTTTCTTTTACAACGGTCAGCTGAAGCCGGCCGCTTCGGAAAGCGAACAGATCACCTTTACCGTCAGTCAGGGCGAATCGCTCAACCGGGTCATTAAGAACCTGGAAGATCAGGGCGTGATCCGCAGCGGCTGGGCGGCGAAGATCAGTGTCAAGCTGGCGAAGCTGACGAACATCAAAGCCGGCACGTACATCTTGGATCCGAGCTGGGAAGTCCGGGAGATTTTTGAAGTGCTCAACGATTCCCACGGGGCGGTCGTTAACGACACGCGCTTAACGTTCATCGAGGGCGACTGGGCGAAGCATATCGCTGAAAAAATCGGCGAGACGACGCGCTGCAGCAAGGATGAAATGTTGGCGCTGTGGAACGATGAAAGCTATGTTCGTTCGCTGATGAGTGATTATCCGTTTTTAACCGAGGAAATCTTCAACGCGGACAGCCGGATTTTATTAGAAGGCTATCTGTTTCCGGAAACCTACAATTTCTTTGTCGACGCCGACGCCGATCAGATTACCCGCAAGATACTGGATCAGACGCTGAAGGTTTACAATGAGTTTGCGGATCAGTTCGCGCAGTCGCAGCTGAGCGTGCACCAGCTGTTTACGCTGGCTTCGATTGTTCAGTATGAAGCGGCCAAGCCGAGCGATATGCAGCTGGTCGCGGGCGTGTTCTACAACCGTCTGGCCGCCGGCATGAAGCTGCAGTCGAGCGTCACCGTGTGCTATGCGATAGATAAGGAAAAAGACGACGACTGGATGGCGTGCGAGGTCAATCCGGACTTTGATTCCCCGTATAACACCTACCGCGTCGAAGGTTTGCCGCCCGGCCCGATTCTCAATCCGGGACGCGATGCGATTCAGGCGGTCCTGCAGCCGCAGGCCAGCGATTACCTGTATTTCATGGCCGATGTGAAGGGTGACGGCACGGTGTATTACGCCAAGACCTACGCCGAGCATCAGGCCAATGTCCGCAAGTATTTAAAATAAACGTCAGTCAGGAAGAGGTGAGGGAAGATGAAGCCGTTATTGATCGGCATCGCCGGCGGCAGCGCGTCGGGCAAAACGACGATTGCCCAGTGTCTGAAGGAAGAATTTGAACAGACGCGGTCGGTCGTGATCATCCGCGAGGACGATTATTACAAAGACCAGTCGCAGAAAACGATGGCGGAGCGGGTAAAAACGAATTATGATCATCCGTTTGCCTTCGATCACGCGCTGATGATCGAACAGATCGACGCCCTGTTAGCCGGGCAAGCGATTGAGAAGCCGGTTTACGACTTTGTCCAGCATACCCGCAGCACTGTTACGGAAGTGATCGAGCCGTGCGATGTCGTCGTGCTTGAGGGGCTGTTTGTGCTGGAGGAGCCGGAGCTGCGCAAGCGCTTAAACATCAAGGTGTACGTCGATACCGATGCCGATATCCGCTTTATCCGGCGGCTTTTGCGGGATGTCGAGGAACGCGGAAGAACACTGCAGTCGGTCGTTAATCAATACACAGAAACCGTGCGGGTGATGCACGAGCAGTTTATCGAACCGTCCAAACGGTATGCCGACGTGATCATCCCCGAGGGCGGAAGCAACGTCGTTGCGATCGATCTGCTGAAGACAAAAATCAGTAGCATCATCAGTCCAAATATGCTATAATAGCCGAGCTAAGGAGTGAGAAAACCAATGGCAGATGATAAAATTTATGTAACTCAAGAAGGTCTTGAAGAATTAAAAAAGGAACAGGAAAACCTGATCCATGTCGTTCGTCAGGAAGTCATTGAAGATTTAAAGGCCGCCCGGGCGCAGGGCGACTTGTCTGAAAACGCCGACTACGATGCCGCGCGGGATCGTCAGGCTCAGGTTGAAGCCCGGATCCGCGAGCTGGAAGTCATGCTTAACAATATCGAAATCATCGACGATAAGCAGGGCTCGGTACGGGTTGCGAAAATCGGCTCAACCGTTAAGATCGAAGAACTCGACACGCATCAGATTGACGAGTTCACAATCGTGGGTTCCGTAGAAGCGGATCCGCTCAACGGCAAGCTGTCCAACGTCACGCCGCTGGCGGAAGCAATTCTGGAACACAAAGTTGGTCAGACCGTTGAAGTTCTGGTCGACGAGCCGTATCAGGTAAAGATTTTAGAGATTCGGTAAAAAAACAGGATTTTTAACAATTTGCGCAATAGAATAAGCAGGTGATCTTATGAGAAAAGAGTTCCTGCTTATTTTTTGTTTCGTTTTTCTGCTTCTGCCGCTGATTCCGCAGCGCGTCGTCGATTTGGAGGCTATGCGCGGGCAGCCGATTACCGTGACGATCGAGGGGGCTGTGCGGGAGCCGGTCACCCTGGAATGTCCGCCCTACACCGAGCTGGGCGAATTGCTGGACCAGGTGACGCTGTTGGACGACGCGGACCTCTCGCCGTTTTCAATGACGATGATCGTCAAGGATCACGACGTGATCCAGATTCCCCATTTCCAGGAAACGCCGCGGATTTCGATCAACACCGCATCCGCCGAGCAGCTGACGCAGCTGCCGGGAGTGGGGCAGGCGACGGCGGAAAAGATCGTGGCTTACCGCGCGGAGCATGGTTTGTTTCAAACGTTGGAAGATCTGATGCAGGTGCCGGGCATCAAGCAGAAGAAATGGGAAGCGCTGAAGGAGTTTATATGCTTATAAACGACACTGACGCGCTGCGGTGGCTGGTTTGCGTCGTGATCAGTCTGTGTCTGCCGCTCCCTGTGCAGAAAACCGGCCTGCTTTTCAGCCTGGTCTTCGTGCTGGTCTCCGCCCGCCCGAAGCAGCGGAAGTTTCTGTTTTTCTGGCTGTCCTCGGTTCTTGTCATTCTGTTCTGGCAGCTGAAACCGTCGCCGGCGCTCACTGCACCACGGATCAGCGGCACGGTGAGCGCGGTTTCCGCCAACAGCTTTATCCTCGAAAATTCTCAAGGCCGCTTTCAGGTGATCAGCGAAAATCGCCCCGGGTTAGACGATCAGGTCGAGGTCGAAGGGGAAAGCAGTGCGTTTGAGGAAAATTATTCGTTCTATGGTTTTGACGCGAAAGCCTGGTCGCTGCGGGAAAAGCTTAACGGCCGCATGTTTGCCAAAACCGTTAAGATCGTAAGCGCCGGGAAAACACCGCGGGCTTTTCTTTACCGCCGCATTGAAGCGATCCGCGATCCGGCTGCCCGGGCGCTGGCAGGCAAGCTGATTCTGGGTGTGAATGAGGAAGAAGGCGGACTGGCGATCTTGCTTCGCTGCGGATTTCAAATCAGCGTGCTGATCCAGGGCCTGGGAATGATCTGCGGCTGGTTCTGGACGGACCGGAGCGTGCGGAGGATCCGCTTTGGGACCGTGCTGGGCATCGCCGCGATACTGCATTTTCCCTATCCTCTGGTTCGTCTGGTGCTCAGCGAAGGCTTCCGGCTGAATCCCCATCGCGATAAAATCGAAACGTTTAAAACCAAATGGCTGTTATTGGCGCTGTTAGCGCCGCGAAGGGTCGCGACAGCGGCCTTTCTGCTTCCGTTCGCGTTTGCGCTGCTCGCTATGTTTCCTGCTCGCTCAGCGCTGCGGACCGCCCGTTTTACGCTGAGCTGGGCAATGCAAAGCTTCCTGTTTCATACCGTGAATCCCATGATGGTGCTTGGGATGCGCGTGTTGCGCTGGGGCTTGGCGTTGTGTACGCTGGGTTCTCTGGCCGGGCTTGTCTTTACGCCGTTTCTGTCCTTCAGTGTGAGCCTCGCCGGTCTGTTGGATCGGGTGTTAAGCTGGGGTAGGGAGCTGCCGGGGCAGCTGTCGTGGCTGATTGTGATTCTGGCCGGGGTTGCCGGGGTGTTCCCCAAGCGCGTGCGGATGATTCTTTTCTGCGTGCTGATCGGGGGCTGGACGCTGTTGGGCTGGTGGCATCCGTGGGCCAGTCTGACGCTGATCGACGTCGGTCAGGGCGACAGCATCCTGATCCGCCTGCCGTACAATCAGGGGAATCTTCTGATCGATACCGGCAAGCCGGCGGCGCTGGATCAGGTTGAAGCAATGCTTCAAGGCGAGGGCGTGCGGCGGCTGGACGCGCTGATCTTAACGCATGAGGACGATGATCACAGCGGCAACAAGGAGGCTTTAATCGAAGCCTATCAACCTGCGCAGGTGATCGAGACGATGACCGAACCGCTGACCCTGCACGGCTTAACGATTTTCAATCTGAATCCTGACAGTGAAACGCGGCAGGGGAACGAGGGATCGCTGGTGCTGCTTTTGCGGATGCAGGATCTGACGATGATTCTGGGCGGGGACGCCCCGGCTGAAATTGAGCAGAAAATTCTGGATCAGATTCCCGGCCTGCGCGCGGATATCGTCAAGCTCGGGCATCACGGCAGCCGCACGTCCAGCTGCGCGCGCTGGCTGCAAATGCTGAGACCGATTGTGGCGCTGAATTCCAGCGGCCGCAATAACCGCTACCAACATCCCCATCCCGAGGTCATGCAGCGCCTGGAAGACTGCCGGATCGGGATGTTCGATACGAAGCAGGAAGGCGATATCCGGATTATCGTAACGCCGATTTGTAATTTCCTTTTTACCGCGCGCCGGGGATTTGCTATAATAGGGTAGGTGATTCGATGAACTATTTATTGTACGGGTCGGAAACGTATCGGCTGAAGAAAAAACTGGACGAGCTGCTGAAAGCGAACGATCCGGAAAACACGGGCATGAACACGGTGGTCTACGAAGCAGGCAACGCCGATTTTCAGCTTCGTGCGGTTCTGGAAGACGCCTGGACAATTCCGTTCTTTGCGGAAAAGAAAACCGTCGTCGTGCGCAATCCGGTCTTTTTAACGACAAGCGGATCGTTAAACGAGAAGGACGGCAAAGCGCTGGAGGATTACCTCAATCACAGCTGCCCGAGCACTGATTTAATTTTCTGCGGTGAGTTTGAAAATCTGGATCAGCGCAAGAAGCTGGTCAAGCTGGCTGTAAAAACGTGCCGGGTGTTCACGATGAAGCGGCTTGATGAACGCGAGTTTCGTTCGTATGTCAATCAGCAGTTATCGGCGCACCAGCTGATCCTGTCGCGCGATGCGATGGACGAGCTGATGCAGCGGCTGCCGCTTGATTTGGAAAACTTCCATCAGGAGCTGATCAAGCTGACGCTGTTTGGAACGAAGATCAGCCGCGACGACATCGTGCATCTGGTCAGCCGGCCGTTGGACGAGGATGTGTTTCATCTGGTCAACGCCGTCATCACGCATGATTTAAAACAGGCGATGCATCTTTGGCACGATCTGGATTTCCTGAACAAGGATCCGATTTACCTCGTCGCCCTGCTGGCTTCGCAGTTTCGCCTGATGGCGCAGGTGCGCATGCTCAGCGATCGGCGGATGAGCGAATCGATGATCGCCCAGCAGCTGAAGGTTCATCCTTTCCGCGTCAAGAAAGCGCATGAAGCCGTAGCCCGGCTGAATTCCGAACGGTTATTGGAAATTCTGAACGATTTAGCCGAGCTTGATCAACGGTTTAAAAGCGGGACGCTGGACCGCAGGCTGGGCTTTGAAATGTTCTTAATCAAAGCCGCGCACTAAAAAATCTGTGAAATCACCAGAGAAACAGTCAGAATCCGCGTGTTTTCATACGCTGAAAGAATAAAGGGAGTGTTACGATGGATTCATTAAAGGAACTTTATAAAATCGGTCCGGGTCCCAGCAGTTCGCATACGCTGGGGCCGCAGCGGGCCTGCCAGCTGTATAAGGCAGAATACGGCGAGCAGCTGCACCACGTCGAAGTTGAGCTGTACGGCTCGCTGTCGTTAACCGGCAAAGGTCATCTGACAGATTATATCATCCGCAAGACCTTTGAGCCGGCGAAGACGACAATCTTCTTTTTAAAGGACTGGAAGGAAAGCTTTCCCAACGGTTTTTATATCCGCGGCTACAACCGGGATCATCAGCTGCTGGCAAAATGGACGGTGTTCTCCGTCGGCGGCGGTTCGATTAAGATTTTAGAAAAGCATCTGGAAACGGGCGAAAACGTTTATCCGGAAAATACGATGCAGGCGATCCGTGAAATCTGCGACAAAGAAAAGATCGGTTTTGCGGAATACGCGCTGCGGGCGGAAGCCGGACTGGAGCCGTATCTGGATAAGATTCTGACCGCGATGCTCGCATCCGTAAAGGAAGGTCTGCAGGCCAGCGGCGTTTTGCCGGGACGGTTGAAGATGGAACGCGCAGCGAAGGCAATGCTTTTACAGGCGGGAACGATCGAGGATGAAGCGGAACGGACGAAGATGAAGCTGGCGGCCTATGCCTATGCGGCCAGCGAACAGAACGCTTCGGCCGGCACCGTCGTCACTGCGCCGACATTGGGCTCCTGCGGCGTCATGGCGGCCTTGATGTATTACTATTATAACGATCAGCAGATCACCCGCGGCAAGCTGGTCAAAGCGCTGGCAGTGGCGGGTTTGTTCGGGGATCTGATCAAAACCAACGCCACGATTTCCGGTGCGGTCGGCGGCTGTCAGGCAGAGATCGGCGCAGCCTGCGCGATGGCTGCGGCCGCAGCCGCCTATCTTAACGGCATGAACTGCGGTCAGATCGAATACGCCGCGGAAATCGGCATGGAGCACCACCTTGGATTAACGTGTGATCCGGTTGGCGGCTATGTCATCATTCCGTGCATCGAACGCAACGCTGTCGCAGTCCTGCGCGCCTTGGACGCGATGTCGCTTGCTCGCACGATGAGCCGGATTAAAAAGAACCGCGTCAGCTTCGACGTCGTTGTCAAAACGATGAACTATACCGGCAAACATCTGCCGATTGAACTTAAGGAAACCTCGCTTGGCGGCTTAGCCAAAGAGGTGCAGATTGTACCTGAGGAACATCCTTCCTGTCTGGACGGTCATCTGATCGTTGAGGAAGCCGTCATGGAAAACGACGTGCTGGCTTCGCCGATCCGGTTCGATCTATGAACAACGCGGCGCAGACCGTCGTGCATCCGTTCGCGCCGATCTACGACGCGCACAGCCGGGTGCTGATTCTCGGATCGCTGCCTTCGGTCGCCTCGCGTCAGCAGGCGTTCTATTACGCTCATCCGCGCAACCGGTTCTGGCCGGTCATGGCGGCGCTGGACGGAAGTCCGCTGGATACCACGGCGCAGCGCGTGGCCTTTCTGCACCGCCGGCACTTCGCGTTGTGGGATGTGATCGCCAGCTGCACGATTACCGGCAGCAGCGACGCCAGTATCCGCGACGTCACCGCCAACGATTTCAACCGGCTGCTTGCGGAAACGGAAATCAAAACCATTGTGACGACCGGCAAGACCGCCGGCCGCTGCTATCAGAAATACGCTCAGCCGAAAACCGGCATCGAAGCGATCGTGCTGCCTTCCACCTCGCCCGCCAACGCCGCGGTGTCGTTCGAGCAGCTGATCGAAGCCTATCGGTTTCTGTTTGAGCTTTAGAGAAAAATTGAAGTTCCAAAGGAGGACATGGCATGGGAATTTTATTATGGCCGTTTAAACTGGTATTCTGGCTGACAGGACTGGTATTGTCCTTATGCGGCAAGCTGATCACCATCATTTTGGGGTTAGCCGTCTGCGCGCTGGGTTTGATGCTGTGCGCGACGCTGATCGGTCTGTGGCTGGGCATTCCGTTAGCTATATTAGGGATTTCGCTGATCATTAAAGGAGTTCTGGGATGAAACGCCCGGAACTTTTAGCGCCGGCGGGCAGCATGGACGCGCTGATCGCCGCCGTCAACAACGGGGCGGACGCGGTCTATCTGGGATCGACGCGCTTCGGCGCGCGGGCCTATGCCGGCAATTTCGACGAGCAGCAGCTGCGTCAGGCGGTGCACTATTGTCATCAACACGAGGTGAAGGTCTATGTCACCGTCAACACGCTGATTTTTGAAAACGAGCTGGACGATGCCAAGGCGTTGATTGATTTTCTGTATCACACCGACGTCGACGCTCTGATCGTACAGGATCTCGGCTTGGTTTCCTGGATCCGCCGGGCTTATCCGGATTTTGAGCTGCATGCTTCGACGCAGATGCACATCCATAACCGGGAGGGTGTGCGCTGGGTCAGACAGCTGGGGATGAAGCGCGCTGTGCTGGCGCGGGAAACCCCGGTCGAACTGGTCAGGGAGTGCGCTGAGGAAGGGCTGGATCTGGAGATTTTCGTCTACGGCGCCTTGTGCGTCTGTTACAGCGGCGAATGCCTGATGTCCAGCATCAACGGCGGCCGCAGCGGCAACCGCGGCCAGTGCGCACAGCCCTGCCGGCTGCCGTATCAACTGGTTGAAAGGGACAGCGGCCGGGTCATCGAAGCTCCGGGGGAATACTTATTAAGTCCGATGGATCTCAATACCCTTGACCAGGTTGAGGAGTTGATCCGCAGCGGAGCGACGAGCTTTAAAATTGAAGGCCGGATGAAGCGGCCGGAATATGTCGGTGCGGTCGTGCGGGCTTACCGTGAGAAAATCGACGCGGTTCTGGCCGGAATGCGGCCGGCTTCTGAGGAAGAGGAACAGATCCGGTTAAAGAAGTTGTTCAACCGCGGCTTCACCACCGGCTATCTGTTTCATCAAAGCGGACCGGCGTTGATGAATCCGCTGCGCCCCAATCACGTTGGAATCCGCATCGGCACGGTGCTCAGCCAACGCAACGGCCGTGTCCAGGTAAAATTAACCGCGCCGCTGCATCAGGGCGACGGACTGCGGATTTTACGTGAAAACGGCGAAGATATCGGCTTCATTGCCAATTACATCTATAAGCATGATTTGTTATGCGCCCAGGGACAGCCGGGCGAGATCATTGAGCTGCCGGTGCGGGAGAAAGTCCGGCCGGAGGCTGCTTTGCTTCAGACGACTGACAGCGAGCTGATGAAGGAAATCCAGGCGCAGTCTGCCCAGCCGGCGCGCCGGACGGCCGTGCGGTTTACGATCCGAGGCCGGGCTGGCGAACCGATGCAGGTGGACGTCTGCGACGAAATGGGATTTCAGGCGCAGGCCCGGACGGAACAAGTTCTGCAGCCCGCGCAGAAAGCACCGTTGGACACGGGGCGGTTAACCCAGCAGCTGGGCAAGCTGAACGATACGCCGTTTCAGCTGGAAAGCGTCGACAATCAGCTGGAAGGGGCGTTGTTTCTGCCAGTTCAGCAAATTAACGAAGCCCGCCGCCAGGCGCTTGATCAACTTGCGCAGCGGCGAGCTGTCCGCTATCCTGAGCGGGCTCAGCTTCAGCGTCAGGCTGTTCAGCCTTTAACGATCCAAGAAAAACAGCCGCTGCCGGGATTGATCGTGCAGATTGAAACCCGCGAACAGGCGGAAGCGTTGGCTGAGCTTCCAGTGCAGCTGATCAGCAGCGTGCCGGCCCTGATTCAGGCGTATCCGCAGATCATGCCCTCAACGCTGCGGGTCCAGGAGCATCCGGCCCGCTGCGAAACGGAATGGCTACAGACCGAGGAAATCGGAACGCTGACCCGGACAACGACGCGGTTGATCTGTACGAGCGGCTTCAATGTGACCAACAGCGAAGCGCTGGCGCTGCTGCTCAGCCAGACTTCGGTAGCAGGTGTGGAGTTTTCACTGGAAATTAATCCAATGCAGCAGAGTGCGATTCGTGAAGCGTTTAAAGAACAATACGGATTTTCCGCGCCGACCGTGCAGTACGTCTACGGTTATCGCGATCTGATGGTGTCTAAGGCTTGCCCGGTCAACCGATTGTTGAAAGACGGGACGAAGCGGAACTGTCAGCTATGTCATCAGCAGGCCTATGCGCTGAAAAATAAAAAAGGTGAACTCTACCCCGTTTTCGGCGACGCCGCCTGTTACAGTCATTGTCTTGAAAAAACGCCGTTTGAGCTCAAAGCCGGCGAGCTGGATCCACATTCTGCGTGGAAGATCCGGCTGACGCTGGAAGACGGCGCTGCCAGCCGGCAGATCGTTGAACGTTTCCTTCGTATCCGCAACCGGATTCAGGGAGAATAAGGAACTGTTGGTTGAAAAGAAAACAAGATCGTACACTTCCACCGCGGCGAAACGCCGCGGTTTTACTATGTTTCGATATGAAAATCAAAAGTTCCGTTTCGGAAGCGGGATGAGCTGGTTTAACGTTTTCAATTATGCTACACTAACAAAAAGGGGGAATTTTCATGTTTGAAGCTTCAATTTCAGAACTGGCGGAAGGCTTGCGGACCGGCCGCTGGACCAGCCGGAGTTTAACCGAGGAAGCACTGCGCCGTATCGCGGAGATCGACCAGTCCGGACCGGGCTTGAACGCGATTGCCGAGGTGAATCCGGATGCGCTTTGGATTGCGGACGCGCTCGACCGCGAGCTGCGGGAAACAGGACCGCGCGGACCGCTGCATGGGCTGCCGGTCGTCGTGAAAGATAATATCAGCACAGCCGGCAAGATGCACACCACGGCCGGTTCGGCGGCACTGGCTGATTTTTACGCACCGCAGGACGCCGAAGTCGTGCACCGGCTGAAGCAGGCGGGAGCCGTCATTCTCGGTAAAGCCTGTCTTTCTGAATTCGCGTATTGGGTAGCCCGGAAGCGGAAGATGCCGTCAGGGTTCAGCTCGCGCAGCGGTCAGGTCGTCAATCCCTATGATCCGCAGCTGGATCCGTCCGGAAGCAGCTCCGGCTCCGCCGTGGTCGTCGCCGCTCAGCTTGTACCGTTTTCCATCGGTACGGAAACCAACGGTTCGCTTGTTTCCCCAGCCCGCAACAACGCCGTGGCGACGATCAAGCCGACGGTGGGGCTGATTTCCCGCAGCGGCATCATTCCGATCTCCTCGATGCAGGATACGGCTGGACCGATGGGCAAGACGATCGCGGACTGCGCCGTCGTCCTGGATGCGTTATGGGGCAAGGATGAACTGGACCCGGCGACGCTGGCGTGCCCGGATCACTTCGATTTCGCCGGTGCGCTGAACCGCGGGGTCGCAGGCTTCCGGATCGGCGTTCTGACGTTTGACGACGCACCGCAGGATGAGCTTGAAAACACGATTCTGGAGCAGGCGCGGCAGATTCTGGTACAGCAGGGCGCAACGCTGGTGCCGGTTTCCCTCCCGCAGGGCCGGCTGAACAATATGCCGGTGCTAGAGCATGAATTCAAAAATGGAATCAACGCCTGGCTGGGGTCTGTCCGCGGCTGCACCGCGATGCGTACGCTGGACGATATCCTAGCGTATAACCGCCGGTATGCGCAAACCTGCCTGCGTTACGGACAGGATCTTCTGGAAAGCAGCAACCGCACCTCCGGCACGCTGCGGGAAGCCGACTATCTCCGGCAGCGCTTAGCGTTGACCCGTCAAACACGCACAGAAGGAATCGACCGGCTGTTGAAGGAATATCAGCTGGATTGTCTGATGACGGTTAAAATCACCGGTTATGCGCCGATTGCCGGATATCCCTGCGCCGCGGTCTGCGCGCAAAGTCCGGACCAGGGGACGCCGTGTTCCGTCTTGTTTATTTCTACGGCCTGGAGCGAAGAAACGTTGATCACCGCTGCCCATGCGCTTGAAACAAAACTGTGCGCCCGCCATGCCCCGATTTTCTAATAAAGTCAAAAAAAGCATATCGTCAGTTTCTGCGCTGAACGATATGCCTTTATTTTGGTTTGAATGTTCACAGCAGCGACAGGATGACCGTAAAGATGCCGGTGATCCCGATCGCCAGTCCGGACAGGCCGCCTTCCTGTTCGCCGATCTCAATCGCCTTGGACGTGCCCATCGCATGCGACGCTGTGCCCAGGGTAATGCCCAGCGCCACGCTGTTTTTAATCTTCAGTTTAGTGAACAACAGGGGGATCACGATCGAACCGAGAATTCCGGTCAGGATCACCGCCGCTACGGTGATCGCGGGCAGGCCGCCGCTGACCTCACACACGCTGACCGCAATCGGCGTCGTTACTGACTTCGGCAGCAGCGAGCGGGTGATCAGCTCGTTTAAGCCAAAGATCCGGCATAGGAGTGTGACGGAAAGGATCGAGCTGAGCGCTCCCAGAAACGTTCCGATCAGAATCGCCGTCAGGTTCTGCTTCAGGATTTTCCGCTGATTGTACATGGGAATCGCCAGGACACACGTCGCCGGCGTCAGCATCATGGCGATGACGCTGCTGCCTTCCTTAAAATGAGCATAGGGAATCCGCAGAACTAACAGAATCCCAATCAGAATCAGAATCGAAACCAACAACGGATTCAGCCATGTCTTCCGCGTGATCCGCTGCAGCCGGCAGGCCAGAAGATAAACGATCAGGCACAGACCCGTGAAGAAAAACGGACCGTTGAGCAGCTCGTTCATCGCGCCGACCCCCGCTTCTGTAATTTCGTGATCAAAAGGATGCTGCCGCAAGTTACCGCCGCGGTGATCAGGGTGCTGAGCACGATCACCGCCAGGATCGGAAGCAGATCATTTTGGATCGCCCCGAAGCTGTCCAGAATCGACACGCCCGCCGGAATGAAAAAGAACGCCATGTTGGCCAGGAGAAACCCGGCGAATCCGGAAATATCCTCGATCCGCAGCAGCGACGTCGACAGACAGCCTAATAACAGCAGCATCGCCACGATACTGCCGGGAAAAGCAAACGGCAGCAGGGCGCTGATCACCTCGCCCAGCCAGCATAACAGAAACACAATCGTGATTTGTTTTAAAATTTTCATAGGGGAAAAGAACCTCGCTTTAAAAAGATCGTTACCAGTATACCGGAAATAAAACCCCGGCGCAACCGGGATTTTTGAATGGAAGCGCATTCCTTGAGCAATTTTTATCAAAGTGATCACGGATGTGCGGAATTGCTTAAAAAACATGCGAAAGCACCGCTTTTCGTCCTGGGTTTCCTTTAAATTTAAACGCTGGTTTGTTATAATACATAGATGGAGTGAGAAGGAGGATGCCATGTTTCTAAAACGAATAGAAATGCAGGGCTTTAAATCTTTCGCCGATAAGGTCGTGATTCAGTTTGATCACGACGTCACCGGGATCGTAGGCCCCAACGGCTGCGGGAAAAGCAATATTACCGACGCGATCCGCTGGGTTCTGGGCGAACAGTCCGTGAAGTCTCTGCGCGGCAACGCGATGACCGACGTCATCTTTGCGGGCAGCGCCGACCGCCGAATGGTCAACATGGCTGAGGTTACCCTTGTCTTTGACAACAGCCGCCGGGATCTCAACAGCGAGCTGGATGAAATAGAAGTCACACGCCGGCTTTACCGCAATAACGGTGAAGCCCAGTATTTGATCAACCGCAACCCGGTCCGGTTAAAGGACGTTGTGGATCTGATTCTGGACAGCGGCCTGGGAAAAGATTCCCTGTCGATGATTTCTCAGGGCAATATCAGTTCATTCGCGGAAGCGAAGCCGATCGAACGGCGGGCGATCTTTGAGGATGCCGCCGGCGTCAGCAAGTACAAGAAACGCAAGCTTGAATCGCTGTCCAAGCTGGAGCGGACCAAGGAAAACCTCGACCGCACCCAGGATATCTTAAGCGAATTGGAGCGGCAGGTTTCGCCGTTGAAACGCCAGGCCCGCAAGGCTGAGATTTACAGGGAAAAGAAAGCACAGCTGCAGGAAATCGAGATCGCCGTCTTAGTCGAGGAGATCACGCATCTTAACCAGCAGATCGACGAAGCCGTTAAGACACTGTTCGATATCGAGAATTCGACGACGATGCAGCAGACGACGATTCAGGTTCATGAAACGGCCAATCTGGAGGCCAAGAAGGATTCCAACGGGCTGGAAGTTGAAATCAACAAGCTGCAGGAAGAATTGATGCACGTCATCAATGAAATCCAAACGCTGGAAACCCGCAAGATCGAGCTGGATGAAAAGCGGAAATACGCAATTGAGGTCGGCACGCGCGAGGAAAAAGCAAAGCAGATGCAGTCGTTATTGGAAGAAGCGCGCTTTGAATACGAAGACCGGCAGCAGCGGCTGGATCAGCTGCAGCGGGATGTGGCGCTGCTTTCCCAACAGCTGTCGCAGACCGCGATGGAGCTGGCTGAAAACTCGCAGAAAAACGACGAGGCCGCCGGCATTCTGCGGCGGCTGCAGAACCGCAGGGAAGTGCTGGAAAACCTGGCCCGTCAGCCGTTCAATTCACAAGCCGGCGTCAAGGCTGTCATGGATTCCCAGGCGTTTCTGCCCGGCGTCTTAGGCGTCGTGGCGAAAGTGCTGGAACCGGAAAAAGGCTATGAGGAAGCGATTTCGGTTGCCTTAGGCGGCGCGATGTACAACATCGTGACCACCGACGAGGCCAGCGCCCGTCAGGCGATCAGCTTTTTGAAAAAGAACCAGAGCGGGCGCGCGACGTTTCTGCCGATCCGGGTCTTAAAACCCCGCTGGATCGCGCAGGATCACCGCATCGTGGCGCAGAACACCGAAGGCTTCTTAGGCGTCGCCAGCGAGTTCATCCACTGTGATCCGCAGTTTGATTTAGTCAGTCAGTCGTTACTGCAGAACGTATTGGTCTGCGATACGCTGGAACATGGCAACAACCTGGCCGATTTATTAAAGTTCAGTTATAAAATCGTAACGCTGGACGGCGACGTCATCCACCGCGGCGGTTCGATGACCGGCGGCAAGGCCCGCAACAGTTCGTCCTTAATGACGGTTCAGCGCGAACTGGAAGAAATCACGGGAACGATTCAATCGCAGCAGGCGAAATGCCAGTTGGCGCAGAAGGCGCTGGATCAGTCCGGACGCCAGCGCTCTGAGCTGGAGCGGTCGCTGACGGAGAAACGGATCGCCAGCGCTCAGCTGGAACCGGTCGTCGACGCTAAGCGCGCCAAATTTGAACGCTTGAAAAACGATTACGAGCTGTTAGCGCCGGAAGCGGTAGACGGCGAGCAGGAAACGTTTGCGGATTCGCTGATCACATCGCTTAACCAGGCCTATTCCCGCCGGGATGAAATCACGACGTCCCTGTCCCAGAAGCGACAGCAGAAGATGAAGCTGACCGCCGACATCGAACGGCGTGAGCAGCAGATCCGGCAGATCCGCCGGGAACTGGAAACGGCGACCGCCAGCTCGCACGCGATTCAGCTCGACAAGGCGAAGATTGAAACGCGCCTGGAAAACAATCTGGCGCGGCTGACCAGCGAATATCAGCTGACCTATGAATACGCCCGCACCAAGGTTGAGGAAAGCCACATTGAAAATGCGCGCGAGGAAGTGCTGCAGCTGCGCTCGGAAATTGAAGCGCTCGGCAACATCAACATGAACGCGCCGGAAGAATACACTGAGGTCAACGACCGGTACGAATTCATGCGCAAGCAGGTGGACGATCTGATCGCCAGCCGTGATAAAATCCTGTCGGCGATCGACGAGATGGACGAAGTCATGGTCCGGCAGTTCAAGGACATGTTCGATAAGATCAACGAGGAGCTGGGCGATACGTTCCGCGCGTTGTTCGGCGGCGGCAAGGCCCGCCTGATCTTGGAGGATCCGACGGATTTGTTAAACACCGGCATTGATATCGACGTCCAGCCCCCGGGCAAGTCGGTTCAAAATATCCGGCTGTTCTCCGGCGGCGAAAAGAGCCTGATCGCGATCAGCGTGCTGTTTGCGATTCTCAAGGCCCGGCCGGTTCCGTTATGTATCTTCGACGAAGTCGAGGCAGCGCTGGATCAGGGCAACGTCGAACGGTTCGCCCGCTACATCAAGAATTTCAGCGAACGGACGCAGTTCATCGTCGTCACCCATCGTCCCGGAACGATGGGGCAGTGCGAGGTCCTCTACGGCGTCACGATGCAGAAGCAGGGCGTTTCGCAGATGCTGAAGGTCGAACTGACCGACGCGATTGAAATGGCCGAAACCAAGGAGGTGCAGCCGGCATGAGTTTCTTTGATACGCTGAAAGATAAATTTTCCAAGAAAAAAGACGGCGACCGCTATCTGAGCGGTTTCAACAAAACAAGCGACACGATGGGCAAAAAGCTCAACAAGATGGCGTTCGGCTTTAACGGCGTCACCGAGGATTTCCTCGAAGAACTGATGATCGTGCTGTTGGAGAGCGACGTCGGCATTCAGACCGCGGAGAAGATCTGCGATCAGCTGAAAACGACGGTCGATCAATACCGCTACGTTACGTTCAAGGACGTCATGGCCTTTCTGATGGAGATCATGCAGAATATCTATCTGGAAAGCGCCGACGCGCCGATCGTGATGAATGAGAACGGCCCGACCGTGATCTTGATGGTCGGCGTCAACGGCAGCGGCAAAACCACGACGTGCGCCAAGCTGACCAAGCTGTATCAGAGTCAGGGCAAAAAAGTCGGCGTCGTGGCCGCGGACACGTTTAGGGCCGGGGCGATCGAGCAGCTGGCGCGCTGGGCTGATAAGCTCGGCGTCCCGTGCATCAAAGGCCGTGAGAACGGCGATCCCAGCAGCGTGCTGGTCGACGGCTGCCGCTATGCCAAGGAACACAATCTGGATATCCTGTTGTGCGACACTGCCGGGCGCCTGCAGAACAAGGTCAATCTGATGAACGAGCTGGCCAAGATGCGCAAGGTCATCGGCCGTGAAATCGAAGGCGCGCCCCATCATGTATGGCTGGTGCTCGATTCCACAACCGGCCAGAACGGCTTATCCCAGGCCAAGATCTTCCAGGAGGTCACGGATGTGACCGGCATCATCCTGACCAAAATGGACGGCACCGCCAAGGGCGGCATCGTGCTGGCGATCAAGGATGTGCTGCACATTCCGGTCTATTATCTGGGCTTAGGCGAAAGGGAAGACGACCTCAAGCCGTTTGATCTCGATCTGTATCTTTACAGCATTTCGGAAGGCATCCGGGATGTCGGATAAAGAATTAGCTCAAACCGAACGGATGAATCTTTTGATCGATTTCTATGGTACGCTGCTGACAGAAAAGCAGCGCACGATCCTGGATTACTACTTTCAAGAGGATTATTCGCTCTCGGAAATCGCCGAGCTGCAGCAAACCAGCCGCAGCGCCGTGTACGATCTTCTGAAACGCTGTGAAAAGATTTTGGAAGACTATGAATCGAAACTTCACCTGCTGCGTCACTATCAGGTCCGCATCGCGCAATATGAAAAGCTGAAAGCGCTGCACATTGCCGAAGTCGACGCGCTGGTCGAGGTCTGTATGCAGACAGAATAAATGGAGGTACATATGAGTAAAGTTATTTCAGTCAACGCAGGCAGTTCATCCCTTAAGTTCCAGCTGTTCAACATGCCAGAGGAGGAAGTTCTGACTTCCGGTGTGGCAGAACGGATCGGTCTGGACGAAGGCATCTTCACGATCAAGGTCAACGGGGAAAAACATACCCAGAACCTGCCGATCAAGGACCACAAGGTCGCGGTCGAACTGCTTTTGGAAGCTCTGGTTAAATATCACATCGTCGAAACGCTGGATGAGATTTCCGCTGCCGGCCACCGCATTGTTCAGGGCGGCGCATACTTCGATCAGTCCGTCAAGGTCGACGCGGACGTCGTCGATAAAGTTGAAGAACTGGCGCCGTTGGCGCCGCTGCACAATCCAGCGCATTTGATTTGTTACCGCGCGTTCTGCGAAGCGCTGCCGAAAATCGGTCACGTGTTCGTCTTTGATACGGCGTTCCATCAGACGATGACACCGGAATCCTACATCTTCCCGGTTCCGTACGAATGGTACACGGAAGATAAGGTCCGCCGCTACGGCGCTCACGGCACCAGCCACCAGTATGTTTCCCAGCGCACCGCGGAATTGATGGGCAAGGACATTGCGGATACCCGCATCATCACCTGCCACTTAGGCAACGGCGCTTCGATCACGGCGGTCAAGGGCGGCAAGTGCGTCAACACGTCGATGGGCTTCACACCGTTAGGCGGCATCATGATGGGCGGCCGCTGCGGCGACATCGATCCATCCGTCATCTGCCATATCATGGATAAGAAGGGTATTTCCCCGAAGGAAATGGACACGATCTTAAATAAGAAATCCGGCATGCTGGGCGTCAGCGGCATTTCCAGCGATGCCCGTGATATTGAAGATGCAGTGAAGCAGGGCAACGAACGCGCTATTCTGACCCAGGCTGTCTATGTCAACCGCGTGATCAATGTGGTCGGCGGCTACGTCATGCAGATGGGCGGCGTCGATGCGATCGCCTTTACGGCCGGCTTAGGTGAAAACGACACGAACCTGCGCCATCAGATCCTCGAGAAGATGGAAGAATGCCTGGGCTTGTCCATCAACTATGAACTCAACGATAAGACCCGCGGCAAGGAAGTCTGCATTTCCAATCCGGAAAGCAAGGTTCAGGTCTATATCGTACCGACCAACGAAGAACTCGTCATCGCCCGCGACACTGTTCGTCTGTTAGGGTTATAAGCATGTTTGAAGGACTGTATTCCGCACTGGAGCAGTCTGAGGTCATTACACTTTACCGACATATCAATCCGGACTGCGATGCTTTAGGGAGCCAATGGGGGCTTGCCACCTGGTTAAAGCATCGCTTTCCTTTAAAAAGGGTGATTGTGCTCGGACATCAGAAAATGACCAACGGCTTGTTTCCGGACAGCGATGAAATTGATGACGAAACCATCCGGCAGTCGCTGGCGATCGTGCTGGACACGGCGAACGTGCGGCGGATTGACGACGAGCGCTGGCAAAGCGCCCGGCAGATCATCCATCTCGACCATCATCCGCAGATCGAGCATTTCGCCGATCTCGAATATGTCATCGATCACTACGCGGCGACCTGTGAAATTCTTGCGGAATTTTTCAGCAACGTTGATCAGGAACCGCTGGAAGCGGAGGTCGCGGAATATCTGTACCGCGGTTTACTGACGGATACACTGAGCTTCAAGACGAGCAATACAACGGAACATACGCTCGCGATGGCTTCCTATCTGGCTCAGAGCGGCTTGAATATTCCGCAGATCAACCGTGATCTGTTCGACGTTCCGCTTAAAGAATATGAATTTGCCAGCGCGATCCGGGCTGAAGCTCAAATTCTGGATGATCATCTGATGATTTCCGTTATCGATCAGGCCTTCTTAGACCGCTGGTCCATGACAGCTTCCCAGGCAAAGGATCAAGTCTATCAGTTCGGTGGAATCCGCGAAATTGAGATCTGGGCGGTCTTTGCCAACGATCACGACGATCAGGGAAACACCTGGTGGGCTGGTTCGCTGCGTTCCAAGACGCTGCCGGTCAACGACATCGCGATGAATTACCGCGGCGGCGGGCATAAGAACGCGGCTGGCTGCAAATGTCTGGACGATGCCAGTCTGAACGCACTGATCGCTGATCTGCGCCGGCGCTTAAAGGAGAATCAAGCATGACTCAATTCCATTTTAACTTTGATCCCAACGCCTTCAACCAATTCAAGACACCGCGCAAACCGAAAATGAAGCCGGGGAAAGCTCATCTGACAGCTCTGGTGATCACGCTGGCGCTGGCCATTCTGATTGACTATGTGACGCTGCCGGCCTGGAATCTGCACAGTCCCTCGACCGTTATGCTCGTGGTCTTTCTGCTTGTCGTCTTTGGAATCAGCGATTTTGTGCTGTCCGGCAAGTGGGCGCTGATCCAGAAATGCTGCATTTTCGGGGCAGGATTCCTGTTTGCCGCGATGCTGCTACTGATGTTTTTAGGCAGCGAGCTGCTCAATGCTGAGAAATACCGCGATCAGATCGCGATAAAAGACGTGTCTGATTTCAGCTCACAGTTCCAGGCGATTTCAACCGAGCGGATTCCGGTCGTTGATCAGCAGACTGCGGCATTGTTAGGCGACAAACAGATCGGCAAGCAGGCTGGTCTGGGTTCGCAGTATCAGATCGATCAGACCTACACGCTGATCAGCTCTGATCAGCATTTATACCGTGTATCGCCGCTGGAATACCGGGATTTCATCAAATGGTTCCAGAACAACGGCACTGGAATCCCGGGCTTTATCCAGGTCAATGTGAACGATCCCAACGACGTCGATATGGTCATGCTTCAGGAAGGGATTAAGTATTCCCCGTCGGCCTGGTTCAATCAAAATCTGTTCCGGCACATCCGCTTCCGTTATCGCACAGAGCTGCTTTCCGATTATTCATTTGAGCTGGATGACGAAGGTCATCCGTATTGGGTTGTTTCCGTCGTCGCACCGGAAATCGGTTACTACGGCGGATTAAGCGCTCAGGGCGTGATCATCGTCGATCCAATGACCGGTGAGATGAACAAATACGCTATGGATGAAATTCCAGCCTGGGTGGATCGTGTCCAGCCGGCGGAGCTGGCATGGAATCAGATTGACAACTGGGGCTATTACGTCCATGGTTTCTTCAACACGCTGTTTGGTCAGAAGGATATGATTCAAACGACCGACGGCTACAATTTTGTCAATATCGACGGGCAAACCTATGTCTTTTCCGGCCTGACTTCCGTCGCGGCGGATCATTCGATCAACGGCTTTGCCTTGATCAATCTGCGCACCAAGGAAGCCAGCTATATCAAAGTCGGCGGCGCTGACGAGGTTTCGGCGATGGCTTCCGCGGAAGGGCAGGTTCAGCATCTGAACTATCGCGCAACCTTCCCGATTCTGTTGAATATCGCGGATGAGCCGACATATTTCATCTCCTTGAAAGATTCCGAAGGGCTGGTCAAAATGTATTCCTTCGTCGACGTTACGGACTACTCCATTGTCGGGATCGGTGAAACGATGCAGACGGCGCATGACGATTATCTGCGAAAGCTGAAAACTGCGAACAAGCAGATCAGCGGTGAAGTGGCGGAAATGAAAACGGTCACGGGAAAGGTGGCTGCGATCGCTTCTGCCGTGCAGGAAGGCACAACGCATTATTATCTCACGCTGGAGAACGATGTGCATCTGTATGTACTCTCTCTGGACATCAGTGCGGAGCTGACACTCACCCAGGCGGGTCAAAACGTCATGATCGAGTATCTGGATACTGTCGGCAACACGGTTGCCGGAAGTCGTTTTGACAATTTGGAAATGGATTACGAATAAGCAAAAACGCCTGAAATAAAGCAAAATTTAAGATTAGTTTCTGTTGAACTCTGAAACGAAAGATGGTATCATATACGAGTACCGGAGGTAATAAGTATGAGTGAATTGTTAAACAAAAAAGCATTAGTAGATACTGTTGCGAATCAGATGGGAATGACAAAGAAAGCGGCAGGCGAAACTGTCGATCTGATCTTTGATGAAATTACTTCAACGCTGAAAGACGGCGGCAAAGTCGATATCAGCGGCTTCGGCAAATTCGAAGTGAAGACAAGAGCTGAAAGAACAGGCATCAATCCTGCAACAAAGGAAAAGATCACCGTGCCTGCGACAAAGGTTCCAGGATTCAAAGCTGCTAAAGCCTTAAAAGACGCTGTAAAATAAGAAGCCTTGCGCTTCTTTTTTTGTGAAAAAGGGTGAATCCGTGCCGAGACTCTCTCAAAGGCTGAAACAAGGATGAAATGAGGAGAGACTGATAATTCAATAAGATCGCTTGATCAACAGGAATTCTGCGTGAAGCAATTCATTCGCCAATTCGGATATTCTATGGTAGAATAACAAAAACTCAAGATCAGCGCAGCAGCAGACTCACATGTTCCTGCCAATTTGGGTTATACTAGAGAATAGAAGGAGTGATGAAGATGGATTGGATCCTTTACTTAGCGGCTTTATTCCTGGTTATGTTCTCTCAGATCAAGGTTCAGGGCGCCTATGCGCGTTACCGGCAGGTGATGACGCTGCGCGGTTATACTGGGGCCCAGGTGGCTCGGCGGATTCTAGACGATCATGGTCTGCAGCATGTTCAGGTCGAACCCGCTCCTGGCGGGGCATTGTCTGATCATTACGATCCAAAAGCGAATGTTGTCCGGCTGTCCGAAGACATTTACGCCAATTCCAGTATCGCTTCTGTGGCGGTGGCGGCGCACGAATGCGGCCATGCGATCCAGCATGCAGAGAATTATGGATTCATCGCTTTGCGGAACTCCATTCTTCCCTTTGCGATGGTATCCAGTCAGCTTTCCTGGCTTGTCTTGATCTTGGGACTGTTGTTCAGCTCCACTGGCCTGTTTTACACCGGCATTCTGATGTTGAGCTGCGTCGCCGTCTTTCAGTTAGTGACGCTGCCGGTAGAACTTGATGCTTCCAAGCGGGCCATGGCGCTGGTCTATGAGGAAGGATTTGTCGTTCAGGAAGAGCGGAAAGATGTCAAAGCGATGCTGAGCGCGGCTGCGTTTACTTATATCGCATCGTTAATTTCCTCAGTGCTGCAGATCCTGCGGCTGCTTCTGATCTTCAACCGGAACCGGGATTAGATTCCATACTGCAGCGATGCTCACAGCTATAAAACAGCTGTGAGTTTTTCTTTATCTTGAGCAGCGGTGTGGTATACTTGAGAAAAAGGAGGCGTTTTTATGAAAGTTTGGCAGCAATATCTTGAGGAGGAAATCAATGCTTTACGCCGGATTGAAAGGACCCAGACGACTGCGATTGAACAAGCCGCGCGGATTCTGGCCGACTGCACGAAGAACGACGGAATAATCCGGGTTTTCGGCTGCGGTCATTCGCATCTGATCGCAGATGATGTCTTCTATCGTTCTGCCACCTTGGGCAACGTTCAGGCCGTTTTGGAAGAAGCTGTGACTGGAAATACCCAGATTACTAAATCAGGATTCCTGGAAAAAATGGAAGGCTATGCTGAGAAGATCATTGATTACTACCGCTTTGAACCAAACGACGCTGTGATCTGCATTTCCAATTCCGGCAACAATGCCGTCACGCTGGAATTTGCGAAGATCTGTAAGGAAAGGGGCTTTCCGGTCATTGTTCTGACGAATACCGAATATTCCGCAACATTGAAACCAAGACATTCCAGCGGCAAGCATTTGATGGATTTTGGCGACGTTGTGATTTCAAATTGTTCTGCCCTTGGCGATGCCGCGGTGGCGATTGAAGGACTGCCGATGAAGGTGGGATCGACGTCCTCCATACCATTTCTCTTCCTGATCAACGCGATTCTGGCGGAAGCGGTGGATTTGTGCGTAAAGGAAGGCTTTATTCCGGATGTCTATTATAACGGCTCCTTACGGGTTAACAATCCGGCGTTGGGTGAGCATAACTTCGCCATTATCGACAAATATTTCTATCGCATGCGCAATCTGTAAGTTCGCTTTACGACAGATTTATGAATCTGACCAAAAAACGACGATTGTCGGATCGGCGGGACAAGGGTATAATAGAATCAGAAAACAGAATCAGGACCGTCGTCCGGAAAGGAAAGATCATGAAAAAAGCGTTGAAAGTTGTTGGCGTTGTCGCTGTGGCAGGAGCCGGGCTCTACGCCTGTAATTATTACAAGCAGTACCGAAAGTTCAAGAAGATGGAAGAACGGATGGAAAAGCTACCGCTGCATAAGCTGCAGGAAGCGGTAAAGGAAAGACGTTCCAATCCGGATACAGTTGTTGTGGAAGTATCCAAGAGGGCAGGGCTGTGGCAGAAACTAATCGCCTGCCTGCATGTTTTAACGGCCTGAAATCTAACGTGGTAAGCAGTATAAGAAAAAGTCCGGATAAACGGACTTTTTAGATTACAGTTAAGAATGGAATAATGCTTGGGTTTCCTATGTCGGCTTGTTATAATTGTAACTAGCAAGGATGAAGGGGAGTCATCTTCACTTTAACAAAGGTATAGAATATGGATTACTTAAAGAGTATTTTTACATGGATTCACTGTGATTTTTATTTCCGGGTTTCATTTCTTATTGGATTGCTACTTGTTTTGATTGTGTCGGGAATAAGCAACTTACTGATCAATCATTTAAATTGTTTCCATCAATGGGACGTTTTCATAATTTTATTGTTTTCTGCTTTTTATGGGTTAACAGACGTCCTCGTCTGTCTTTTGTTAATTCTTAATCCCCAGATGAATGATTTAAATAAGAAGCAGCGAGTCAGCTGCTTAGTCGAATATGCAAGAATCATAAATATTGAGGTCCTGATATTCAAAGCATTTCAGATTCTTTTCGTTTATTATTTTTCCATCTCTGAATGGATTATCGCGATCTTTGGTTTACTCGTAAACGGGATCATCTGTTATTCATTTATCCGCTGGAAGCAGAAACGTATGAGTAAATCTGGGAAATATGATTCATCTACATAGCTTCGCATAATGTATCTTATCCAATTTTTATATTTGGAATAAGCAATTCAATCGTTGTGATATCGAAAATAAACGCCGCAGAGAGAACACTCCCGTCTGCGGCGTCACTGGTTTTATTTCAAATATGATAAATACGATTCGCCATATTCCGGCATCGACACCTCAAAATTCTCGGCCACCGTTGCGCCCAGATTGGCAAACGTATTCGCCAGCGGCAACAAACCGGAACCTTGATGCGATGGCGAGTACAGAATCAAAGGCACCATTTCACGCGTATGATCTGTTCCCGTATGACAAGGATCGTTGCCGTGATCGGCGGTAATGATCACCAGATCCTCTTCCCGCAGTTGTCCCAGGAACGTGGTTAACAGCTGATCATAATCCTCCAATTCCTGCGCATAACCCTGCGGGTTGCGGCGATGTCCCCACTTTGCGTCAAAATCAACCAGATTCACAAAGCACAGGCCGGTGAAATCCTTCTGCGTCAGTTCAATCGTCTGCTCCATACCGTGATGACTGCTTGTCGACTTATACGCTTCCGTAATCCCTTCGCCGTCAAAGATATCTTTAATCTTGCCAACGCTGATCACATCATAACCCTTATCCTTCAGCTCGTTCAACACGGTGCGGCCAAACGGCTTCAATGCCAGGTCATGACGATTGCTGGTACGAGTGAAATGGCCCTTGCCTTCACCGACAAACGGCCGGGCGATGACGCGTCCCACCTTCCATTCATCCTTCATCGTCAGCTCACGCGCAATCTCGCAGCAGCGATACAGTTCTTCTAAGCCGAAGACTTCTTCATGGGCCGCGATTTGCAGCACGGAATCCGCCGATGTATAGACGATCATATCCTTGGTCTTCATGTGATGCTCACCCAGTTCATCCAGAATCTCCGTCCCGCTGGCTGATTTGTTGCCGACAATCTTATAGCCCGTGCGTTTTTCCAACTCGTCGATCAATTCCTGCGGAAATCCGGTGTCCGTAAACGTCTGAAATGGTTTATCAATGTATAAGCCCATCATTTCCCAATGGCCGGTCATAGTGTCCTTGCCGACCGAAGCTTCCAACATTTTTGTGTAATACCCCTGCGGATCACGTTGCGGTTCTACGCCCAGGATTGAATGCAGGTTGCCATAGCCCAGCTTTTCCATTGCCGGCATTGCCAAGCCGCCGACCGTTTTTGCGATATGACCGATCGTATCTGCACCGTGGTCCCCATAATGTTCGGCATCCGGCATTTCACCGCAGCCGACAGAATCCATTACAATTGTAAATATCCGTTTATATTTCATCGTCATTTTCTCCTTCTTGATCCATCAATTTTCCGAGCCCTTCATCATAAGCCGTCCGCAGCCGGTTGCGGTCGATGTGCGTATAGATCTGCGTCGTCGTGATATCGGAATGACCTAATAATTCCTGAACGCTGCGCAGATCCGCACCCCCTTCCAGCATGTGCGTGGCATAGGTGTGGCGGAGCTTATGCGGCGTGATCGGCTTCTGAATCCCAGCCTGGATACACACTGATTTTATCATACTTTCGATGGAAGCAGTAGTCGTTTTCTTGCCCAGTCGTGTAATAAACAGCCAGGACGTCGGTTTTTTCTGATATAACGGCCGGACGGTGTCGACATATTCGCGTACAATTTTTATCGTCTGCTTTGGCATCGGCACTAACCGCTCCTTATTCCCTTTGCCCCAGATCCGCAGCATCCCCAATTCCAGATCCACCTGATTCATTGTCAGCGCCGCGCATTCGATGACGCGCAGCCCGCATCCATAGAGAAGCTCGGCAATCGCGTG
This sequence comes from Holdemania sp. Marseille-P2844, assembly GCF_900120005.1. Classification (GTDB taxonomy): domain Bacteria; phylum Bacillota_I; class Bacilli_A; order Erysipelotrichales; family Erysipelotrichaceae; genus Holdemania. The sequence goes on along the minus strand of NZ_LT635451.1, from coordinate 554,838 downwards.
CCAGCGGATATCCTCCGGGCTATGTCCGAACTGTGCCATGATCTTCTCAATTTCATCCCGCGTGCAGTAGACCGGCAAGGACTGCGTCCGCTGCAGCTGCTCCAGATATTCCGCTGGGTCCAGTTCGTCAAAGCGAAAGGCTAAAAACTGATGGAATCCACGGATTGCGGTGATTGCGTGATTAACAGAAGCGGCGGCGTGATCCCGCGCCAGAACCCGCACATATTCCTCCAGCATCGCCGAATCAATCTGATCGATCCGATCGATTTCTTTCTGCGCAAGAAACTGAAAATACCGGCTGAGATCATTGCGATAGCCGGCAATCGTTTTTTCTGATTTTGGAAACTGAATTGAGATGTAAATCAGATATTGCCGGAAGGCTTCCTCTAGCGTCATATTCTCCCTGCTTTCCAGCTTTATTATACCAGAGTTATTCCATCATGGCGAAAATTTCCATCAAGCGGATGACCAGCGTCGATTTAATCCAGGCGGAAAAGAAGATCAGCAGCAAGGAAACGATCAAAACGTTTAAGCGGCCGTTGATCAGCTGGATCAACGAAAAATCACTGCGGCTGTAGCCCAGACAACGCTGAATCAAGGCATAGGAGATTTCCGTGCTGATCACCGAGACGAGAAACAAGGCGATCAAATCGAACAGAATCTGCGGAATCAGCGTTAACAGGATCCCCAGGACCCCTTTCAACTGATAGGTCAGAACGTATAAAACGCAGGAAAATCCAATCTGGACGCCCTTGGTAAAGACGATAAACCCGATCAGCGGAATCCCGGCCAAGGAGAAGCCGAGAAAAAAGATCGCAAGCATGAATAAAATGTTGGTGACAAACTGACTTGTAAAAAACGACTGCGGTTCTACGCTGGTGATCACCGTCGTCAACAAGTAAGAGGACAAACGCTCAACGTCGGCGCTGCTGATCCAGCGGGAAAGCAGGACACCGGTAATCATGCCGAAAATTAACAGAATTAATAAGAAGTTGATGGAGTTTTTATGCTTATTGGAAAAATTCTTCAACTGGGGTTGTATTGTTTTCATGTTTCCCTCCTGGTATCAATGTATGACAGCCAGGACAGATTAGACTTATTTCTTGTGTTGGGTATCAACCGGTTTTTTGATCAGCGCCGCGGCGGTCGTCAGCTTGCCGCCGGAAGTAAGCTGTTGATTCAGCTGACTGATGAGATCGAGCGTTGCGCAGGCCGGATCGACGGGCGGCGCTTCAAACAGATTCATCTGAATTTTCTGATCATGGATGCTGCTGAGCGAACCGACGCCAATGCCTAAATGGCGCATTGGCTGATCTTCATAGTTTTCATCGAACAGTTCCATCGCCAGCTCAAACAAGTCTTCGCTGCGGTACACCGGATGATCCAGCTTTCGTGAACGGACGTTGGTGTTAAAGTCGAAATAGCGGATGGAAATGGAAACGATCGTCCCCATTTTATCTTCTTCGATCATGCGTTCGCTGAGCTTATTCGCCAGCTTGCGAAACAGTGTCCGCACTTCTTCTTCAGTAGAGAAATCATAATTCAGCGTTGTTGACTGACTCATGGATTTGATTTCGGCATCGCTGATGATTTCGCGGTCATCCTCGCCATTTGCCCGCTGAATGTAGGTCATCGTATTTTTTCCCAGCAGCGGCCGCAGCTGTTCTGGATCGGCCGCAGCCAGATCGCCGATTGTCTTAATGCCTAATGCTTTCATCTGCGGCGCGGTTTTCTTGCCAATTCCGCGCATGTCTTCAATCGGCAGCGGCCACAGCTTCACCGGAACCTCCTGTTTCCGCAGGACGGTGATCCCCATCGGTTTTTTCATGTCGCTGGCCATTTTGGCCAGAAATTTATTCGGGGCGACGCCGATGGAGCATTTTAAATGCAGGTCGCTCAGCAATTCCTGCTGCAGCTGCCACGCTAAATCCAACGGCCGCGGGAAACGATGAATTGCCTGACTCATATCGGCATAGCATTCGTCAATACTGGCCTGTTCAACAAGGTCAGTGTATTTCTTTACATAGGAGATGAACTGTTCGGAAAGCTGTTCATAATAGCCGTGATGTCCTTTCACGACGACTAACTGCGGGCATAATTTCAAGGCTTCGTTGATCGGCATCGCCGAGTGAACGCCGAACTGCCGGGCTTCATAGGAGGCGGTGGACACGACGCTGCGCTTGGTCAGACCGCTGACGACGACCGGTTTTCCTTCCAGCGGGGGGTCAAGGAGAATTTCCGCGCTGGCAAAAAAAGCATTTAAATCAATATGATAAATAACCCGGCCCACGCGGCGTTCCCCCTTTCTTTCTTTTATATTGAACAGATTTGTTGATTGCTTCTTCAGAAACCAATCCTGTTTCAAGTCAAATATTCCGGTTCACCGCAGGATTCAAGCAGATGGCCCAGCTTTGCTTTTAACCTATCGTGATTTATTATAGCACGGACTTGAACAACTTTCATCTTTCAGACCAGAAAAAACGGAAGATTTCTCCTCCGTGCAAAGATGATCATGTTATCCAATTTTAGCGTAGCTGCTGGTATTGTTCTTCAGCCGATGCTCCAGCCGCAGCTTATCGGCGATCATGGCAATAAACTCTGAATTGGTCGGCTTGGCTTTGGAAGCACTGATCGTATAGGCAAAGATTTCGTCAATCGCGTCAATGTTGCCGCGGTTCCAGGCGACTTCGATTGCATGCCGGATTGCCCGTTCCACGCGGGAGCTGGTCGTCATATAGCGGCGGGCAATTTCCGGGTAGAGCACCTTGGTGATCTGACCGAGGTAATCGACGTTTAAGTAAGTTTCCAGAATCGCAGTGCGCAGGTACATATATCCTTTGATATGGGCAGGAATACCGATTTCATGTAAGATCTCCGTGATCTCCCGTTCCAGCTGCAGGCGCATCATTCGTTCATCATCCTGATTTTCATTGGCGTTGGCCGGCGCAGTGGATGGGGTTGGAGCAGAGACTTTCTGATAGCTGCAGACCTGAGCGATTTTCTCGCTGACCGTCTTGGGATCCACCGGTTTCATCAGAAAATAATCGACCTGATATTTCTGCATTTCCGTCACCATAAAGTCGTTGATAAAGCTGGATGTACATAAAATTTTTCCTATCCGGATCCCCTCCCGGCTCAATGTGCTGAGGACTTCCATCCCGTCGAGTTTAGGCATAATGCAGTCAAGGACAAGAACGTCAGGATGGCTCATCCTTATCCGTTCCAGACACTCCTGACCATCTTTGCAGCTGGGTAAAAGCAGCCAATCGTTTTTCTTCCGCAGTTCCTGTTCCATTTGTTCTCTGATCTCGCTGTTGGATTCACACAACAGGATTCTGATCTGTTTCATCTTGTTCACTCCTCTGTTCGATGTTTCCATTTTATGGAATTTGAACTGAAAAAGAAGTCGAAACAGGTCGAAGTCCATGGAAAAGTTTCTGCTTTTTTGCCTGTTTTTGAACTCAAGCCAAAAGAAATGCCTGAATTTCAGGCATTTCCTTAGTTTGTGTCTGTTAATCGTGCCGGGCTTCCTCCAACATCCAGTCGATGTAAATCCCATAACCGCTGTCGGGCTGGCTGGTAACCATATGCGTTACCGCGCCGATAAGTTTCCCATTTTGAAGAATTGGCGATCCGCTCATTCCCTGAATAATGCCGCCGGTTTGGTTGAGCAGTGCGGAATCGGTAACTTGAAAGCGGATTCCTTTCACGGCCTGACCGTTCTGTTTGCGCACCTCGGTAATCTGGATTGCGTAGCGCTTTGGCGTCGTTCCCTGCACGACGGTATAAATTTCCGCCGGGCCCACGGTAACTTCTTCGCGCGAAGCGACAGGTACGCTCTGCGCGGCGGAAGGCAGTGTCTGGACTTTGCCGTACAAGCCATAGATCGTGTTTTTCCTGACCGTACCAATAGGAACCAGACTCTCCGACTGACAGATTTTCTCACCAGGATTTCCGGAGGTTGAGCGCCGGACGGAAACGACGGTCGCTTCAAAGATCTGTCCCATTGTGACATCGGCAGGCCGGCTTTGCCCTTCCTCCGCGATTTCATGCCCCAGAGCAGCGAAGGTTTTGGTCGCCGGATCATAATACGTCATTGTCCCGACACCCTTGATCTTATCCTTCACATACAATCCCGTCTTGAATACCTTTTCTGCTTCCAGATAACAGACAAACAATGAAGCCGCTTCCCGCTGCCCATTGCGGATGACGGTCACCGGAACCTGATTCCGCTCTTTCTGCAACGTTTTCAGATTCGCAAACAGTTCCTCCAGTGTCGACACGGTCCGGCCATTGGATTCAATAATCCGGTCCCCTACCTGCACTGTCCCTTCCTTCGCTGCCGACAGCGTTTCCCCATTGACTTGGAAATCATACATACCGCTGACATAAACGCCTTCGTAATTGACTGTGATCGCAATCGTATCGCCGCCCAGAATGACGGTTTTCTCCTGGGCCTGAACGGGTAAAAGCGTTAACGTCAATAGGAAGGCCGTCAAACCGAAAATTCTTTTCATGGCCTCACCTCGCAGTACTGATAGTATGGCGCTTCCAGGCTTCAACTATATCCAGAAAATCTTACCAAGGCTTTGTTTCAACTGGGAAAACGTCGCATATAACCGTTGGAATAAGACGAGGAATTTATTTAACTTTAAAATATTTCCAACGAAAATAGCGGCTGTCCAAGGGATCGCAGTCTTTTCCAGCGCGGAATGCCCCTGCCAGTCTTTGAAGAAAGTAAAAGCACGATCAAACTGACCGTGCTTCATTCACTTTCTTTTGATTGCGTTGATATAACTCCTGGGCTGCCTGCCGGGCCGTATCGGACAATTCGCCCTGCGAGATCAGGGCCAGCTGGTCAATCCGTTCCTCTTTGCTCAAACACTGGATTTGGGTTTCCGTGAAATCCTGTCCCTGACGCTTGGTAACATGGTAATGTTGATCCGCGCATGCCGCAACCTGCGCCAGATGCGTGACTGAGAAGACCTGCGCGTCACGAGCTAATAAACTCATCTTCAAGCCGATCGCAGTTGCGACCTGGCCGCTGACACCGGTATCAATCTCGTCAAAGATGACGGTCTGAATCCCCTCCAGCCGGGTAAAGATCGTTTTCAGCCCCAACATTAAACGGCTTAATTCACCGCCGCTGGCAACCTGCGTCAGTGAGCGGACCGGCTCGCCGGGGTTCATGGAAATCATGAAGTCCGCTTCGTCCAGGCCATGCGCCGACGGCTTGGCGTCTTTCAGCTGCAAAATGAACCGCGCATGCGGAAGCATTAAATCGTGCAGATGAATTTCAACTTCCTTCTGCAGCGCCAGGGCTTTCTGCTGCCGGATCTGGCGCAGTTTCAGCGCGCTTTCTTCAAATTGCTTGTAGGCGGTCTGCACATGTTTCTGCAGCTCTTGCAAGTATTCCTGACGGTGCTCCTGTTGATTTAACTGCTGCCGGAAACTTTCTCCCTTTTCCAGAATTTCATCCAGACTGCGGCCGTATTTTCGCTTTAAACGATTGATTTCAAACAATCGGCTCTGAACTTCGTTGATTTGTTCCTCGCTGAATTCCAGCGACTCAAAATAACGCTGCAGCCGTTCTTTCAAATCCTGCAGGCCATAATAGTGCTCATTCAACGCTTCGCTGATTTCTGCCAGTTCCGTTTCTTCCGGAAATCCGCCGGTCAGCCGCGCCGCCTCGTACAGCTGCGGAACCGCGCTTTGTTCACCATCCAGAATTTCCAGACTTTCCGCTACCCGCTGATAGATTTTCTCGCGGGCCGCAATCCGCCGTTCGATCGCTTCCAGCTCCTCATCCTCGCCCGGCTTCAGCTGCGCTTGTTCAATTTCATTCAGCTGAAACCGCAGGAATTCCAAGTCCTGCTCAGCCTTCGGGCTGCGTGCTTCCTCAAGCTGATCATTCAGTTGTCGGTAAGCTTTAAACTGAGTTCTGACGCTGGCTAATAACGCTTCGTCATCCAGATATTGATCCAAAAGATTTAAAAACGAATTGCGGTTTAATAAATATTGCGTATCATGTTGGGAATGAATGTCAATTTCATGTCCCAGCAGCTCGCGAATGAAGTTCGCCGTGGTCACGCGGTGATTCAGACGCATCTGACTTTTGCCTTCCGCGCTGATCTCCCGGTTAATGACGACGTCCTCATCCCCATCGAAGCCAGCTTCCTGCAATAATGCCAGCACCCGCGGATTCGTGGAGAAATCAAAGACGCCTTCAATCAGTGCCTTATTTTCGCCTTGTTTAACGAATCCCGCCTGGGCGCGCTGCCCGCAAAGCAAACTGATCGCGTCGATCAAAATCGACTTGCCCGCGCCGGTTTCTCCGGTGAACACGCTGAAGCCCGCATCAAAATCCAAATCGGCCTCATCGATCAGAATGAAGTTTTTGACATACAGATGTTTAAGCATCAGCTTCCTCCTTCCGGAATGATTTAAGCTTCGCAGTATTCTTTAATCACATCGAACAAACTCAGGATATCAATCGCTTCCAGCCGCCGAATTTTATTCAGCGAACCCTGCGGTACGTAAGTATCGCCGATGCCGACGCGCCGGATGGTCATCGCCGCCTGATGATCGGCAGCCCATTCCAGAATCGCGCTGGAAAGACCGCCCGCCAGCATATCTGTTTCATACACGATAACTGGCTTGCCTTCCTCCGCCAGCCGCTGCAGCATGACTTCGTCCAGCGGCTTGAAGAACCGGGCATTGACAACCTGAACCGGCAGCGAATTGGTCAGCACTTTGGATACGACTTTATCGACATCCGGGCCATAGGTCACGACGGTGCATTGATGATCAGGTTCCGTATTGACGAGCGTCCAGCTGCCGACCGGAATCGGTTCAACCTGCGCCAGCTCGTTATACAGCGCAGTCCCGCGCGGATAGCGGATCGCCATCGGATGCGGCTGGGCAAACGCCGTTGCCATCAGCTGCTGGGCTTCCCCGGCATCTTTAGGCTGCGCTAAAATCAGATTCGGCAAGGAACGCAGGATCGCGATATCGAAGACGCCGTGATGTGTATCGCCGTCTTCCCCTACCAGTCCGGCCCGGTCAATACCAATCACGACCGGAAGATCCATCCGGCAGATATCATGATTGATCTGATCATAACAGCGCTGCAGGAATGAGGAATACAACGAGATAAACGGCCGTTTCCCGCTGATCGCCAGTCCCGCACAGAACGTCGCCGCATGTTCTTCGGCAATCCCGCAGTCAAACGCACGCTCCGGGTAAACCGCGAAGAATTTTTCCAGCTTACTGCCGGTGATCATTGCCGGCGTCACCGCGACGATATCTTTGTTGTCCTTCGCTAAACGAACCAGTGTTTCGCTGATAACTGAAGACCATGAAAGATAGCCCGCCGGCGTGGCCGACAATGGTTTTCCTGTCTGGGGATTGAACGGTCCGACGCCATGCCAGACACCTTCTTTATCTTCCTCGCAATAGGAATAACCCTTGCCCTTTTTCGTCAGCACATGCACGACGACCGGCCCTTGATGGGATTTTGCAACCTTCAGGATCTGAATCAGGCTCTTGATGTCATGGCCGTCGACCGGTCCGAGATATTCCAATCCGAATTCACCGAACACGCCGGTATCAATCACGCCTTTTTTCACCGCGTCCTTCATGTTTTGCAGGCCGGTCAGCACCACCTGACCGACATTGTTTCGATTCAGCGCCGTCTTGAGATCATTCTTCAACGCATTGTACGGCTTGGATGCGCGCAGCTTGGCAAAGTTCTGCGTCAAAACACCGACATTCTCTGAAATCGACATGTTGTTGTCATTGAAAATGATGATGATGTTGCGCTGTTCGCTGCCGATTTGATTCAGCGCTTCCAGTGCCATCCCGCCTCCCAGGGCGCCATCGCCGATAACCGGCACGATGTGGTAATGTTCATGGTTGAGATCCCGGGCAACCGCCATACCTAACGCCGCTGACAACGAGGTCGAGGAATGTCCCGCCTCCCAGACGTCATGCTCACTTTCGGCTCGTTTCTGAAAGCCGGACAACCCCTCATACTGACGAAGCGTATCAAACTGGCCGGCCCGTCCGGTTAAAATTTTATGCGTATAGCATTGATGTCCAACGTCAAAAAAGATTTTATCCTGCGGCGAATCAAACACCTTATGCAAAGCGATCGTCAGCTCGACGACGCCCAGATTGCTGGACAGATGTCCGCCGGTCTTGCTGACATGATCGATCAGGAATTCCCGAATCTGTTGCGCCAGCGCTTTAAGCTGCCGCTGATCCAGCTGTTTTAAAAACGCGGGATCGTGTATATCGGTTAAATCCATTTCCGCTAACCTCCTTATCTTCACTTAATACTGACGAAATTCCATCGCGTCCAGAATCGCGATCAGCCGCTGCGTATCCAGATTCATCTGACGGATCGCATCGCGCGTCTGACGGTAAACCTCGGTCATCGCATCCTGCGCCTGACCTAACCCCAATAAAGTGACATAAGTCGATTTTTTGTTATCCAGATCGCTGGCTGATTTTCCCAGCTCCTTGCTGCTCTTGGTGACGTCCAGGATATCGTCCTGAATCTGAAAGGCCAAACCCATGAGTGCGCCGATCCTTCGCCATTGCGAAATGGCCGCGTCCTGACCGGCCAGAATCGCGCCCATGACCAGCGGCGCAGTAAACAGACAGCCGGTTTTATACAAATGGACTTCTTTGAGCTGTTCCAGCGTTACAGCCGGGCTGTTTTCCGCCTCCAGATCCTTAATCTGGCCTAAGATCATGCCTTCCGCTCCGCCGGCCGAGGCCAGCTCCTTTACGATTTTTAACGCTTTGACCGGGTCGTCGCTGCTGTTGGCGGCTAAGGCAAAGGCCTGCGTCAGCAAACCGTCGCCGGCCAGAATTGCCGTCGCCTCGTTAAACTGTTTATGACACGTCTTGCGGCCCCGGCGGTAATCGTCGTTATCCATTGCCGGCAGATCGTCGTGAATCAGGGAATATGTATGCATCATTTCCAGTGCTCCGGCGGCCATAAAACCGTCCTGTGCTGATAGTCCATAACCCTCCGCGACCGCGAACAACAGCTGCGGGCGGAGCCGTTTTCCCTTGCCCATCAGCGAATATTCCATCGCTTCGCTAACCTCGGAACGTTTCAGCAGCCGGCACTGGCGCTGCATGAATACTTCAAATTCGTTCATCATAAGTTTTCGTCCTGACTTTCTTTCGGCTGATGCCGCAGCATCAGTTCCTGTACCTTATTTTCATATCCCTGCAGCTGGGTATCGAGATCCTGAACTAGATTCAGACCCTCCTCAAACAATCCGATCGCTTGTTCCAACGCGATTTCATTGCGTTCCAACAGCGAAACGATCTGATCCAGCCGGTCCATTGACTGTTCAAACGTCGGCTTTTCACTCATGCTTGTTCCTCCTTTTCCTTGACATGGGCCTGGATCTGACCGTCATGCAGCCGGATCCGCAGCTCCTCGTTGACATTAACTTCCTGGATAGAACGGACCAAATGCCCGTTCTGAGCGATCAGACCGTAGCCGCGCCCCAGAATCTTTAACGGGGAATAGGCGTCCAGCAGCCGGATCTTTTCTTTCAGCTGCTGCTGGCGAAGCATCAGCTGTTGTTTCTCATGGTGATTCAGATTCAGCCGCAGCTGTCCCAAGCGCTGCTGCTGAAGATGGACCTGACGCGAGGTCTGGTTTAATAAAACTGCGCTCAGCTGATCCAGCCGGGCCCGCTGACTGCGGAGCCGCTGGGTTGTGTTCTGCAGCCGTGAGCTGTCGTAATCCAGCCGCATCTGAAGCGGCTGAAGCAGACTCATCGGATCCTGAAAGATCCGGCTTTCAACCTGCTGCTGATAACGCTGGCGCTGCTGACGCAGTTTCTGATTCATCAGATAGATCAGCTGCTGCCGCTGGCGCAGACAATGGCTCTGCACCTCTGCCAACTGCGGCGTTGCCATCTCAGCCGCGCCGGTGGGCGTCGGAGCCCGCCGGTCAGCGACCAGATCGGCAATCGTGACGTCGACTTCATGACCGACGCCGCAGATTACCGGTGTTTGCAAACCGGCCATCGTCCGGGCTACGCTTTCTTCATTGAACGACCACAGATCTTCAATCGATCCGCCCCCGCGGGCTAAGATCATGACGTCAAAACCTAACGTGTCCGCCTGCCGCAGTGCCGCACAGATCTGTGCGGCCGCACCTTCGCCCTGCACCAGCACAGGAATTTCGCTCACCTGGGCAATCGGCCACCGCCGGGCCAGCGTCGTAACAACGTCTTGGCGCGCCGCGGTGTTTTTTCCAGTGATGACGACTATCCGCATCGGATACTGGGGCAGCGGTTTTTTCCGGGCCGGATCGAACAGACCTTCCTCATGCAGCCTGCGTTTCAATTCTTCATATTTTAAATACAGATCGCCTAAACCGGTCGGCTTCATCGCCGTAACATAAAGCTGAAGCTGTCCGCTGGCTTCAAAGATCGACGTGTTGGCCTGCACCAGCACGGAGTCGCCTTCCTTGGGAATAAACTTGCAGCGGGCCGCATTGGAAGCAAACATCACACAGCTGATGCGTGATTTCTCATCCTTTAATGTAAAATACCAATGACCGCTGCGATGCGCTGTGAAATTGGAAATCTCGCCTGCAACGATCACACGCTGAATCAGCGGATCCTGATCCAGCTTGCCTTTCAGATACCGGACTAAGGCGCTGACGCTCAGCTGCCGGTTTCTCATATTCTGTCCAGAACGCCGTTGATCAATCGGTAGGCTTCGTCGTCGCAGTAATCTTTCGCTAACCGCACGGCTTCATCAATGATGATCGCTGCCGAGGCCGTCTGGTGATCCAGTTCGCTGCACGCCATCAGCAGAATCGCCTGTTCGAGAACGCCTAAGCGCTCGAAGCTCCAATCCTTTAAGGTTTCGTTAATGTATTGGATATATCGGTTTTCATTGTCCAAGGTATCCAGGATCAGAATCCGGCTGAAATCATCCAGCTCTCCGGTTTTCATCTCCATGACTTCCTCAATGATTTCATCCATCGGTTTGTTCAGCAGACGATGCTGATACAAACAGATCATCGCTTTTTCTCTACAACTATGTCGGTTCATGTTAACCCTCCGCTCATTGTATTATTTTAGCATGAAAAACGGTTTGGTGAAACTCTTTCTCATGCCTTTTTGCGGACTTTTGATTTGCCTTTTTTTTAACATTCCTATAGAATGAAAAACAGAACAGAAAGAAGGATCGATATGCGTTCTTCCTCATTCCCCTTACGTTTCTGGGGACATTTAAAGACGATTACACTGCACAAGCTGCGGGTGACACGGCTGTGCTTTAAAATGGGCTTGATCAAGCAGGGTCTGCTTCATGATCTGTCGAAATACAGCCCGGTTGAATTCTGGGCGGGAGTGCGTTATTTCCAAGGCTACCGCTCGCCGATTGACGCCGAAAAAGAAGCCAAAGGCTATTCCGAGGGCTGGCTGCATCACAAAGGGCATAACAAGCACCATTGGGAGTATTGGATTGACCGGAACAAGCAATGTCAGGGCTTATTTTGCGTGGAAATGCCGAAGCGGTATGTCGCGGAGATGGTCTGCGACCGGATCGCAGCGTGTCAGACGTATCAGAAAGAGAAGTATACAAACGCTTCGCCGATCGAGTATTTCCTTCAGGGCAGCGACAAGCAGTTCATGCATCCGCATACCGCAGCGCTGCTTCAGCAGTATTTGGAATGGGTTAGAGATTTCGGGATTGACGCGGCATTTAAGAAAATCAAGCAGAATTTGCGGCGCTCGGAGGTTGTTTAAAGTATTCTGAATTCATGTTTTAAAGGCCCCGATCGCTTGTTTAACAGATTTTTACAGAGGATAAGCAAGCGGCGCAGAACAGCCGCTTTTCTTCCTGTTGAAGACCGTTCTTCCGGCAAAAAAGATACATTCCTAAAGAAACAGTGCGGCCGCCCTTCCCCCCCCCATTGCTTTGCTTTCCGCATCCCGCTTTCATCAGGATTTTAAGCGCAGACTGTTCCTTAATTCTCTTTTTACTTACAGTTAAGTTCTATCTCAGAAACAATCCGTTGGATAAAAGTGAGGTGATCCCATGCGCTCTATTGATTTATCCGGACTTCCCCGCGATGCGCGTCATTTCATAGCCTGGAATCAGTCGGAAGGCTTTGACGTTCCCTTTCAGTATGATGATCATCAGGGCCTGCTGACGATCCTGCGGGCTGGAAAAGGAAATCATGGCGAAGCGGTGCTGGATATCCGGTATGCCGGTAGGATTATTCCCGCGGTGCCGGCCAGCTCCGTCAAGCATTGTATTTTAGGCAGGATCCTTCAAACGCGCCATTTCGATTTTGTTACGTCGCTGGGGCAGCGGTTTGCGGACGCCCGGCGGGATTATACGATTATAGATCAGCGCCGCGGGCGTTTAAAATCCAATCCTCGGATGACACAGCGCGAAGTTCTGATCCTGTGTTCGCAGTGCGGCGCTAAAACCTGGATGGCGGAAGAACGGGTCCTGCCGCCAAAAAGCTGTGCCTGCGGTCGCTGCCGGTATTCGCCTCTGTCCGGCAAGCGTTCCATCGCCCAAACCGATCGCTGGATGATCCTCTTCTTTCCCGGCGGTGAAGCCGAAGCCCGACAATACACCCGCGGGCAAAACAAAAAGCTTCGCTTCCGTTGTCCCTATTGCGGCAACGTGCGCGAAAAAGCGATTGCGATTGCGACGCTGCATCATACGCATTCCATCGGCTGCGCCTGTTCCTGGTCTGTCGGGCGCTCCTTTCCGCACCGGCTGATCAAATCCGTGCTGGATCATCTTGAAATTCATTATATTCAGGAAGCTTCCAGAAAAGAGCTGCCTTGGGCGCAGTCGTTTTCCTATGATTTCTATCTGCCGGATTTCGGCGTGATCCTGGAAGCGCATGGAAAGCAGCATTATGAGGAAGGCACTGGTTATTTTAAGAATACGTTAAAGAAAAACAAAGCGAACGACGCGCAAAAAAGAAAGCTGGCCCTGGACCATGGCATCGCCGCTGAGCGCTATCTTGAAATTAACTGTAAGAAAAGCGAGACCGAAGTAATTAAAGCCAATTTGCTTCGCTCCTCACTGTCTCAAATCCTGAAATGTGATCTGGCCGAGCTGGATTGGGTCGAACTCACAAAAGTTGCGTGGAAATCGGAAAAACTGAACATCCTGGAAATGAGCGTTAAAAATCCTGAACTGTCAGTGCGGGCCCTGGCGGAACACTTCGGCGTCAGCCGGGATTTAGTAAAAGAAGTCCAGATTAACGCCGGAATTTATGACAGTCAGAAGGAACGAAAGCTGGGCGTAAAGCGACAACAAGTGCGTTATCATCATCGGACCCAAGCGCGGAATGAAAAGATCTGCCAGATGAAAAAGGACCGTCCGCAAGCCTCCACTCAGGAGATTGCCGAGCTTGTCGGCATGGAGCGTCATGCGGTTTACCGGATTTTGAAACAAAGCGGGCTCTACGATGAGCAAGCGGAGAAACAGAACAAAAATTTCAAAATTTCCATGTCGAAGAAGAGAATCAAAGATTGTGATATTCAGACAATCTGCCAGATGAAACAGGATCATCCGCTTCTGTCTGCCAGAGAGGCCGGCCGATTAACCGGTCACAGTCACACTACAATTTTATCCGTCTGGAGGGAATTCGGATTAGCTTAAAGTGTCGAAGACCCTTTCCTTCCGGGGCAAAGAATGAAAATTTGTTAGCATTGATTTGATTCGGTAAAAGAAAGACTTGCGGTGCAAGGAAGGCCTACATTGAAATACGAAAAGCGGAGCAGAAGATCAGAGAAGAAGACGGATTCCCGATCTTTCCGCTGTTACAGAAAAAACGTTTCTTAAATCGGGTCCGGTTGAAGCCAGGACTCAAGTAAGAAACGTTTTTCATTAAAATCATGGATGGATTAAAATCGGTTCTATAAATTTTGGTGTTGGTAGAAACCAACGCTTTTTTTTCTTGAGCATAAAAAAAAGAGACATAGGTAAGAATTTCCGTTACAATAAAGTTACCACACAATATAGAAAGGAAATCTCACTATGTCCATTACTCATTCTATCGTATCTGTTCTCAATTTAAAAGACCCTCATCTTCATTTCTCTGAGGATTGTGTCTCTTCTCAGTCGATTCGTGGTGTTGACTCCCTTGTCTTTTCCGGCTCGCTTTCTTATGACCCTCCCTCTTCCTGTCCTCTCTGCGGGTCCTCCAACCCCGGCTCGGCTATCATCAAACATGGTACGAAATCCTCCCTCATCACCCTGCCTTCCGTTTCCCGCCGCCCCGCTTATCTCCGCCTCAAAAAACAACGCTTCCTTTGTAAACATTGCGGCCATACTTTTACGGCTTCGACTTCCATCGTTCTCCCTCATTGTTTCATTTCCAATAACACTCGTCTCTCCATTGCCCTCGACGCCAAGATGAAGACTTCTGAAAAAGATATCGCTTTCCGTCACTCTGTTTCTCATGCCACGGTGAATTCCCTTCTTCAACAGCTCTATCAGGATTTTAAAGTCCAGCGGAATTTTCTTCCCCCTCATCTCTGTTTTGACGAGTTTCGCTCTGTCAAAGGGGTTGATGCTTCAATGTCTTTTCTCTTTCTTAACGCAGAATCCGGTCAGATCCTCAATATCCTTCCTGATCGCAGAATGCCCGCTCTCATCCGCTATTTCATGAGCTATTCCAGGAAAGCCCGCGAAGCCGTTAAAACCGTTTGTATGGATATGTATTCCCCTTACTTCTCTGTCGTTCACCACTGTTTCCCTCACGCCAAGATCATTCTTGACCGCTTCCACATCGTTCAGCTGCTCAGCCGCGCTCTCAATAAGACCCGCGTCAATTTCATGAATCAGAGTAAGCCTCATTACAATAAGCTCAAACGCTATTGGAAACTCCTTCTTAAATTTGAAGATGACCTGAATGATCAGGACTTCAAAAAATGGGTTTGCTTTCCATCTCTGATGCGCGAAATTGAC